>JBPXJS010000041.1:0-473600 GCA_051715425.1 Bacteroidota bacterium
ACGCTCTTCCGATCTGGTAGCACCGGTTACAAATTCAGCACTATCACCAACACATATGATTTGATTTGAAGGTATGGTATTAATAACCACCGGTACACCAACCGAGAGGGAAACATTAGCTGAAGTATCATTTGGAGAACAAGTACCTGTAATGATTACATGATAATTGGATCCGGCATCTGAAATGCCCGCAGGATTAATTTTTAAACTATCCGTATTGGCACCGGAAATATTTCCTCCGTTAACCAGGTTAACTAAACCTTTTCGCCACTGATAAGTTAATCCACTTCCGGTAGCAGCAGTTACAAAAAGTGCTGCACTGCCGACACATACATTTTGATTGGCTGGTGAGGTGGTAATTACAACCGGAGAATTTACCGCCAACGATACCAATGCTGAAGTATCATTTGGAGAGCATAAACCATTAATTATTACAGAGTACACTGAAGATGAGTCGGCATAACCTACCGGATTTATTCGCAGGGTATCTGAATTGGCTCCACTAATATTCCCTCCATTAACAAGGTTTAGTAATCCTTTTCTCCACTGATAGGTAAGTCCACCACCACCGGAAGAAACAGACAGGAATGTAGAAGTACCCAGACAAACTATTTTACTGGTTGGTTGTACTAAAATACGCGGTTCATTAAGTCTTAAAAAAACATTTATCGAAGTATCTGATGGAACACAGGCTCCTGTTACCACTACATGATAATTTGATGCGGTGTCTGCAGTACTTGCCGGGCTTATGGTAAGGGTATCATTGGTAACCCCTGATATGGTACCATTATTTACCAGTGTAGTGTTTCCTTTTCGCCATTGGAAAGTTAAACCACTGCCTGATGCTTTTACAACAAACCTCACGGTATTACCGATACAGGCATTCTGATTTACAGGCTCCGTTGTGATTACCGGTATATTCAACCTCAAAAAAACATTCGAAGAAGTATCACCGGGTGCACACACACCACTTACTACCACGTTATAATTTGACGCAGTATCCAAAGCGGTTACGGGAAAAATCCGAAGCGTGTCGGTGGTAGCACCTGTTATGGTTACACCATTAATCAAATTAACGGTGCCCCTTCTCCATTGGTATTGTAAGCCTGCACCAGTGGCTGCAACGAAGAACCGGGCTGTATCTCCTGTACAAACAATTTTATCTGCCGGCTCATTTACAATAAACGGAGTGTTAAGCTTCAGGGTTGCGTCAACAGAGGTATCGTTAGGTAAGTATGTTCCGCTCACAATTACATTATAGTTCGAACCTGTATCTGCATTATTAACAGGAAATATGCTAAGCGTATCATTCGTTGCGCCACTGATATTTCCACCGTTAATCAGATTAACTGCCCCCCTGCGCCATTGGTAGGTAAGGGCACTTCCGGTGGCTGTTACAATAAAGCGCACTGTATCACCAATACATGCCGACTGAATAGTTGGTTCAACGGTAATATTCGGTGGGCCGTTTGGACAACCTGGTGGCATAACTGCAACGATTGCTGATGTATTTAGCGCTCCTGTAGTTGTTAATGCCCTGCCATCCAGCAGCACACCATTATTTAAATCTACTGCACCGTTATTACAAATAATTGTTCCTCTGAAAATAGAATTATCATTAATATCAACAGCCCCATTTACAAGCCAAAAAACATTCTTAGCCTGTGTGCCGTTTATCAGAATCACCCTCGAAAAGGTACTTGTTGAAAGAGCTCCGTATATTTTTATAATAAATACCCCATTGGCGTTACCCATTCCGTTGAGATAAAGAGTATCTGTAAATGTAACAGCCCCATTCATAATGTATGTATGAGGAGTAAGTACGAGGTTACGCCCAAACTGAGCCGGATACAATAACTCAATATCATAAGGTAAGGCATTCATGTTGAGATACACCGAATGCAGATCTGTTGAGCAGGCAGCCGTTGAGGTGTCAGGAATGGCATGAACTTTTCCTGTAACCAGTAATGTATCAAAGCCCGTTGTTAATCCGTTATTTGATCCAATATCTCCTGTAACGTTTGTTATAAGGGTATTGGTTACAGGTCCAATTGAGGAGAACAAGGTAAAGCAGGCTACAGCCCCTAAAGCAGGTAACGGTGGACCAGTAAGAAAAGGACTTCCGCAACCTACGGATGTTGAGGCCATCACTCCATTAACAGTAACAGCTCCTGTTGTAGAAAGTGCGCGTCCTTCCAGTGTATCACCTGCACTCATGTTGATAGCGGCATTATTTACTACAATAGTACCCCTCATGGTAGTACCTGTTGCCATACTTAGCAAACCTTCAATTTTCCAAAAAACATTACATGCCTTCGCACCATTAATTAACTGTACTTTTGAGTTTGCTGCTGCAGAAAGCGGCCCCTGAATTTTAATAATAAAGACAGCCCCTGAATTATTCTTTGCATCTAAATACAATGTATTGTTTAGCGAAGATGCACCGGTAACCAGGTGCACACCTGCTAAGAGGGTATCACCGTTACCCATTGTTGGTGCAGGAAAAAAGGTTGGCACTGCGGCATTTAACTGGCCGTATAGGATAAGTAAATCAGTTACACATCCTGCACTCGATGTATCCTGAGCATGCATCACTCCATTTACGTTACCAAAATTGGTGCAGGAGCCGATATTTGTTCCAACATCTCCGGTAATCTGAGAAATACCTGTATTGCTAACTGCTCCTATTGATGTAAACAGTACATAGCTTGCCGTTCTTCCTAAAACAGGTGTCTGGCCAAGAGTCTTTTCTGATAACCATAACATACTAAATGCTATTATCAGATGTATTATTCTATTCATTGTGTTTGTAGTTAATTGTTATAATAATCAGTTTTATAAGCCCGCATTTACTTAGCAACCATAGTTTGGTTGTAAGTACTGATGACTCAAATCATGTAATTGGTTTGGTGGAATCGGGTTGTCTGAAAGAAACCTTAAATTGGCAGATATGTGTTATTGATTTATTTTATTTCAGGTAACACGCCCAATAGTTTTGTATGCATCACACATCAGCAAAGATTTACAACCTTTGCATATTGCTAAAACATCACTTATATATATGAATTTTTCTGGTGATACTGCCATCAGCAGATTGGATATGAAGCAGGTAAACACCATTTACCTTATCGGATAAGTCAATAGCAGAAAAATCTTTTTGTGTCTTATAAATTAATAAACCTGACACGTTATACACTTCAATGGATTGGATGGAACATAGTTCCTTATCAAAGGTAAGTTGAAAAATACCATTTGCCGGATTAGGGCTTACCACAAGGGTATTGTTTTCCAATATTCTACTACATGCAGCAATGCTGTTGAAATAGGTGTAATTTCCATCTCTATCGGTTTGCTTAAGGCGATAATAAGCAACCCTGCCTGATGATACATAATCAGTGAAGCTGTATTCCTTTATTGTACTTGAATTTATTTCTCCTTTTACGATTCCGGCAACCTGCCAGTTGTCATCGTTAAATACCCTTTCTATAGTAAAATAGTCATTATTCATTTCAGAAGCTGTACTCCAGCTTAAACGAACCTTACTTTTTTCACAAAAAGAAGTAAAATGAAGTAAATTAACCGGCAGTTGATTGTAACTGCTGCTTAAGTTAATAGCTCCCTGCCTGGTAAGTGCTCTGCCGAATAAAGTTGAACCATTTAATAAGGTTATTGCTCCGTTACCCAACATACTTCCCCTGAACACTGAACTATCGGCAAGAGTGAAAGCTCCGTCAATCTGCCAATAAACATTGAGGTGATTGGCGGAATTAGTAAGTGTAACTGAGGAAAATGATGTAGCAGAAAGTGCTCCGGTAATTTTTATAATAAAGACGGAATTGGGATTACCTTGTCCGTTTAAAATCAGATTTCCGCTGAGGGTGGTAGCCGCTCCGATACAATATACCCTTGGAGTAAGTATCTGACCATTTCCTAAAGTAGTACCAATTACGGTATCGCACAAAATAGAACTCATATAGGTATATGCAACACCCAGATCAGCAGATGCACCTGCGGTAACAGAATCAGCAATATGTATCTGACCATTTATTGTTCCCGGAGGGAAACCTGTTAATGCACCTGCATGTGTACCTATATTACCAGTAATATTAGTTGCTCCACCGTTGGTAAAAGCACCAGCTGTAGTAAAAAACGAAAAGGATCCTGCTCGGCCCAAATTGGGTACCTGAGCTAAGACCTCATCTGTTAACGAAATCATTATTGAAACAATAACAATAGTACTTTGTATAATTTTTATCATAATTAGGTTATTAATTTGGCGAATAAATTTTTCACCTGACAAAGGTGGATTTATTAACATGTACCAATGTTATATAACAATGTTAATTTGTTACATAACTCACTCCTTTATCAATCTATTTATATAGAATTCAACTTATGGTTATATAAGTAAAGATATCTATAAGCAGTTTCTCAGCTTCTACACTTGATAACCTCAAGAAATAAAATGGTCTAACAATAAAAGGCAATAATATGGAATGTTGAATCTGATTAATCAACACCTTTCGCTTAGGGCATCCTGCCTGCGACTACATTATTCAGTAGCTTGAAGAAGCCCAGGTTCACTGTAAACCGAGGGCTTTCCCATTCGGTATTTCTCCATGGTTAAACGGGCCATGATATAACTAATGGTAGATTCTGCGCCCTGATTCAGGTTAATATGGTTTTCTTCCAACCCATCATAACAGCCACCTGTGCATGGATTATATATAATCTGATGCAAGTGATTATTTCCTAAAAACCAGTTAAAAGAAATATGCATTTTGTCGAGGTAACTGCAATCATCAAAAACGTCATAAAAACGCTCAAGTGCCATCACGGTATATGCCACATCAATCGGTTGTTCACCGAAATCTGATGGTGTTTCTCCTTTTGACAGCCAACGTTTATTGGAAATGAGTTTAATTGTTTTATCGGTAAAGGTATGAGCAAGCAGAAAATCAAATGAGGTTTTGGCAATGGTTTTAAATCTTACATTGCCTGTAACCAGAAAAGCACATAACATTGCTTCCGGCAATATGCTGTTCCCGTATGTGAGGTAATTTTCGTACCACTTCCAATCAGCGTCATGAATGTGTTCATACATTCTTTCGAGTCTGTTTGCCATGAGTTCCATTAACAACAGGTTATCTTCAGAAGGCCTTACCTGATGATAGTACCATAATCCCTTAATGGCAAAGGCAATGGCTCTGGTGGAGTGAACTGATCTGATATAAACGAATGCACTTTCTATAAGCTCTTCTGCAAGAGTTAAAAGTTCCTGTGGTAAAATATGTTCGTGCGACAAAAGAAACCCAAGTGCCCAGATGGTGCGGCCATTGGCATCGTCAAGATTCGAATGATCATTTTGCTCGGTTACGTTCCTGTCTATATCGATATAATTATAAAAACTGCCATTTCCCTTCACACATAATTTTATAAAATGAAGATAGGTGTGGATATAAATAAGATCCCTGGTATCTCTGCTTAAGGCATAATGCTGACAAAAAGCAATAAGTGCCCTGGCATTATCATCAATGGTGTAACCGGATTTAAAATCCGGCTGATTAATTTTGGAGAACTGAATAATGCCAACATCTGTGGTTAGCTTTTTTATGTGATTCAGATTTATTTCCGGGAGATTATATTTGAGAGGTACCTCCGGCTGTGTAAACTTTTCAAACAAAATGGCATGTGCAATAGCCGAGTTTTCCCACGCAGTTGGCGCTATCCGGTGCAGTCCGTTTAATCTGATATTATTTTTTAATTCCCCATTTTCCAGCAAACGGTCAATAGCCATGGTAAGTTGTTCTGCATTTTCAAAATCGACCAGAATTCCGGCATCGTTGCCAAGAACTTCTTTTGCATGTGGTATAGGTGTAGAAATGATAGGACAACCACAACTGATCGCATAAGAAAAAGTTCCGCTTACCGCCTGATTTGGATCCTTTGACGTAAATAAATACACATCTGTTAACTGCAGGTATTCCAGTAAATCCGGTAGCGGAAGATATTGGTTAATAAACCACACATGCTCTTTCAGATTCAGCATTTCTACTCTGGTTTGGAGCATAGAGCGATAACTTTCTCCGCTATGTTTTACAATGGTTGGGTGCGTTTTGCCAATAATCAGAAAAAGCACATCGGGATATTTGTTAACTATGTCGGGAAGGGCATCCAATGTGGTTTCGATATTTTTACCCGAGCTTATTAATCCAAAGGTGGAAAGAATGGTTCGGCCATTTAAATAATATTTTTCTTTTAACAGATATTTATCGAGATGTGGCACCAGATGAGTTCCATGTGGTATTACTGCTATTTTATCAGACGGGATACCATAAGCATTCATCAAAATTGATTCTGCATTTTTAGTCATCACAACAATAGCATCACATGCTGCCGACAGGTATTTAATATATTCCCTTAATTTTATACCGGGATCAGGCAGTACCGTGTGAAATGCTACTATCACGGGTATATCAAAAGACTCAGTCATAGCCAGAAAATTCTCCTCATTGCCATAAAAGAATCCAAACTCATGCTGAATAAGGATGAGCTTAATCCTTCTGTTATTGTTTATGGTATTAACAAATTCATGGTAAGATTGGGGATCTGAGGTATGTAATACATATTTTACTTCTGCAGGGTATGTATTTGTTTCACCTGCTGTCTCAAGGGCACAAATGGTCATCTCAAAGGAATGATCAAATTTGTGATTGAGCATTGATATCAGATCATGAGAATAGGTAGCTATACCACATTCCCTTGGCGGATAAGAGGAAATAACAACTACTTCAGGAATTTCTGTTTCATTCATTCTTTGTTGGGTTTAATAAGAGTTCGCATAACAATTCTTTAAGGCTTACCGAAGCACAAGCTATCTGATCATCTGCAGCTCCATAATAGATATAGAGGGTATCGCCTTCCAGAACACTGCCTGTCGGAAAACAAACATTATTCACCTCACCAACCTTTTCATATTCAAACTCAGGATAGAACAACGGATAAGGCAATCTTGCCAATTCAACAGAAGGGTTATCCAGGTCAAACAAAGCCGCACAGGCAGTGTATACATATCCGGCAGGAGTATCGTGCACCCCGTGATAAATGATGAGCCATCCTTCCTGCGTTTCAACCGGAGGACAACCGGCACCCACATAACTTACTTCATGCCTGTGTTTAGGTTCCAGTATGATATTACTTGCAAAATCCTGAAAATAATTTTCCCAAAACTCTTTACTCAGATCGGTCAGCTTTTCAATACTTACCAGCTGAATATCTGGTTTTATACGAATAAGGAAACAAAGTTTATTGTGAATGCGCCTTGGGAAAAACACTACATTTTTTACCCAGAGATACACCGGTTTATTGTGTTTGGTTTTGATATTATCCCGTTTGTTATACCTGAAATATTTTTCATTCAGTGGTTTTTGACATTCAGCCAGTCTTTTGAATTCATTAAATGTTATTTGCGGAGTAATGAGTCCTCGTTTTTCAAAGTGAATCAAATCAACAGACGTAGCCAGAGCCCCTAAAGCATTTATTCCATCGTACGCTGTATAAGCGAGATAAAATAACCCATCCACTTGAACTATTCTGGGATCTTCCACACCATGTATTTCGTAATCGAACTGAGGAAAAATAACAGGCTTATCCCCTTTCTCTTCCACTTCCAGCGGCCCTTTTAACCTGCAATACCCTATACTTGAATAATTTCCGGAAGCAACTGCTCTGTAGAACATGTGTATCTTCAGTTGGTGAGCGATTACTGCCGGATTAAGTACACCTGCTATTTCAAAGCCATTGTTATTGCTTTTAATTATTATTCCTTCTTTTTTTACTTTGAGCATACTTTTTTGATCATCCAGCGCACGCTTGCTGAACAGATCTGTTAACCTGACTAAGGTAAATTCCTTATTGTGTGCTAAAACGCCACCTCAGCCAAATTTTTATTATTGAACCAAGTTGAAACCAGGTGCTTGTTATTTTTCTTTTCATATCCTGAGTGTTATTCATAATCACTTTTAATGACGGTGGAAATCATTTTGAAACGCCCGTTGGCCTTAATGATATTTGATAAATGAGCAGGAATAACAATCCCCTGACCAGAAATAAGGGTATGCGATTTTCCATCAATGAAGATCTCTGCTGTACCTTCTATTATCTGAACAAAGGTGTCAAAAGGAGATATTTTTTCAGTTAGCGCCTCACCTGAGTCGAACGACATGATACTGATATTACCTGTTGATTTTTTTATGATGGTTTTACTCACCACAGAATTTGGGATATATTCTATGATTTCAACAATAATTAGAGCCTTCGACCTTTCTACTTCCCTGTTATCCATTTCTACTTGATTAAAAAGTGGTTTATAGAACAGTTCAGGCTCATTGGTAGCATCAAAACCATTCTACCATCAAAAGTCCGTATTAATTGAGTGATGTATGTTATATCACACTTTTATTATGTTACATAGTTCACACTTATCGCATGCTGCAGCAATAAGCAACAAAAGTTAAAACTCCAGACCAAGATTAAAGCATTGATGATTTAGCTCATTCATCCCTCTTTCAACTAAAAAATATTTATCCTGAAATACAGCAACTTACATAATCTAACTGCTGCTCATTTTTATAATTAGCAGCTTATACTATATTCGTGCTACTTATTTAGAAAACCAACAAAAACAAATATTATGAAACGCAAATTTTTACCCCTGATGCTTATTGCCACTGTTGCCCTGATGAGCAGTTGCAGCAAAGAACCAAAAGCATGTTTTAAAGTAGAAGTACAAACCAAAGAAGGCAAATGGGCACCAACCACCACAGGTAAAGTGGGTGAGCATTTTTACTTCAGCACCATGTGCAGCGAGAACGCTTATGCACTGGGAACGATTTTCGAATATGGAGACGGAACCACCGGCCATGAAGAAAGTCATGAGTACAAAAAGCCAGGAACATACAACGTAAAATGTACGGTATTCGAAAGCAAAAAGGGTGAAAAGGGCGAGAAATCTGATGTAGCCAGCCAAACCATTACGGTAAAGGACCTGCAGGCAGAAGCCAGATAAAAAATTGGACTTAGAAAAAGTAAAGATCCTCAACCTAAATGGGTTGGGGATTTTTTATGTGGTAAAATTTAGGGCAAAACAAAACCGCGAACCATTGGTAAGATGATACGCGGCTAAGCATAATCCCACTAAAGAAGCGGGAATTGAAAGCATCAATCTGGTTATTACGCCTGTGCTACTGCGGCAGGCTGAATAGAAACAAATGAACGCTCATTTGCTTTCTTTTTGAATACGACTGTTCCGTCAATCAAAGCAAATAAGGTATGATCCTTACCTAACCCAACATTATCACCAGGATGATGTTTGGTGCCACGCTGACGTACGATGATATTGCCTGCTTTTGCATACTGACCACCGTATATTTTAACTCCGAGACGCTTACTATGCGACTCGCGACCGTTTTTCGAACTACCTACACCTTTTTTATGTGCCATTGTATTTAGTAATTATTTCTTCGGTTAAACATTAAGCATTAATTGCTTCAATCTGAATTTTGGTGAAAGCCTGACGGTGTCCGTTTTTCTTTCTGTAGCCTTTTCTGCGCTTCTTTTTAAATACGATCACTTTATCGCCTTTTAAATGAGTAAGCACTTTGGCTTTTACTTTAGCTCCGGCTACCGTAGGAATACCTACTTTAATAGCTCCGTTGTTGTTTATCAACAACACTTTGTCCAGTTCAACGCTGGCGCCTTCGGCATGTGGCAACCTGTGCACATAAACCGTTTGGTCTTTTTCTACTTTGAACTGTTGGCCAGCAATGTCAACTATTGCAAACATGTTATATAAAATTAGTTTTGTTTAAAGGACGGCAAAGATATGGGCATCCAAGCTGAAAACCAAGACTACCGTAAAAATATTTCCTGTAAGCCGTTTGCCCCAAAAAGACCTGATCGAACAAGCAGCCCTTAAGATCAGAAGCCATTTATTATCAAATACTTACAAGATACTTTGAAGTATCGGGCCACAAATGTATAGCAAAAGTTTGGCATCCATTAAGCAGCTTTAAATTAAAATATACGACAGGTATCGTATTGCCGCAACGGGTAGAAAGATTTTACCTTCACCACGATCACTTAATATGAAAAAGAGCCAACTTTTGCTGCTTGATGCCATGATGCATACCTGCCTTGATAAAACTGCTGCCGGCAAAAACAAAATACATATTGAAAATGAGTTTAAAAGCTTGATTCTAATGCTTTTCTGGCTGGATGAGATGAAACATTCCGGAGAAATGGATACAGAGCAGGCACGTATACATATTGATATACAAAAAACCACCATGCGAACACGGCTGATGGCCCTGCCGGGAATAAGTGTGGTTGAAGCCGAACATATTATTAACGATGCCATTGACAGCATCAGGAAAGAAATATACGATAACCTGGAGTGGATTATTATTTAATACCCAAACGAACCAGCTTTTTTACCACCCTGTTTTCTCCGTTATCTATTTCTGTAATATACACCCCTTGAGGCAAGCCCGTAAGATCGGCCTCGGCCTGTTGATTGCTCAGGCTAACCGGAACCGTAAATCTTTTTCCGGTGATATCTCTCAGCATAAGCTCTTTTAAAATCACATTTCTGATATACAAATAATTGCCATCCGGGCTTATAAATAACTCCACAGGCAATAACCTGTTTTCATCAATTGATACATTCGAGGTATATCGCTTCAGGTTAAAAAAACTTAATACAGGGTAATGATCCGAAGTGTTGTTGGAAAAATTACTGATGAATGTTGGCATTTGATCCAGCACAACAGAAGAACCTTCTACATAAAATGACTTTAACGGTTTACTGATCAGCTGATGATCTATCATGGATCCGTTAATGAATGCATATGATTTTTTACCTGCCAAACTCAATGGGTAAGTAGTGAAAAAATAACGTGCAGTATCAGACAGGAAATTCTTAAATGGTGTTTCCAGTGAACCAAATGTGGCAATATCCAGGTCATCATTCCAATCTCCTATTACCACTGTTTTTTTCCCTGCCCGGTTCACTTCCAGAAATGTTTTAAGATGAGCGGCTGCATTCTTTCTTCTGTTGTATGACTCCTGCTCTGAAATTGCTTTCAGGTGAACCACATAAAAATAAATGGTATCAATAACCGCTGCATTTTTGGTTTTTAATACCACCTCAAGCGGTGTGCGCCCGGCAAAATCATAATTGTACTGGCTTTCAGTAAGCACCTGTTGGGTAGATATGATATCGAACATACTGCTTCTGTAGAATAAAGCCGTTTTTTGTGTCTGGCTGAAAGTAGAAATTACAGATTGATACCTGGGCAACTGATTAACCAGATTGGTATAGGTGGTGTTATCAGAAACCTCGCAAAGCCCCCATACATCAATATCTGTATTATTCATTACCAGCTTCACATTATCATACTGCAGTTGTTCATCGGACGGCCCGTTACTGGTATTGCCCAACCACTCTGTATTCCAGCAGGCAATATCCAACAAGGTATCGTTACCCAATTTTGGCACCTGTGCTTTTGTTATATGTAAACAGAAAAGAAACGGCAGAAAAAAAAGTACTCTCATAAAGTTGATTTAGGCAAAGTTCGTTTATTGAATTGAATGATTAACCATGTATAAGCTACAATTCCGGTAAAAAAAGTAAGCACACTCTGGGCCCCGTGAATAATTAAGGCCAGGGCATTGCCTGTTACCAGGGAAATACCAAACATATTTAAGGTTTGACTAACCAGAAAATGATATGCCCCCATGCCACCTCCCTGAATAGGCACAGAACGGCCAATGCTGCCAATAACCATTACAACAAATGCGGGACCCAATCCCAGAGGCTCGCTTTCCTTAAAGGTGAACATCCATAAATAGGTCATTAAAAAATAACAAGTCCAGATTAGAAGCGTATACAATAAAAATAAAGACCGTTGTTTAAGATGAATAATGGATCTGATGCTGTTTTTCCAGTCGGCCAGTTTTCCGGCAAGGTATTGTGCTTTACCCCTTCTTTTTATCTGTATATTTATCAATATAACAAGTAAACCGAGCACCAAAACACCGGCCAATATTTGTTTCCAGCCAATTTTCTGATAAAGCGGATGTATCACATGCTCATAAAAAAAATCATAGGTGCGTTCGGAATATAAAGTGAATGCCGGCACCAATAGCAGGAATAAACAAATGGTATCGATGGTGCGTTCTGCAACTATGGTAAGAAGGGTTTTATCAAACGGAACATCATCTGTTTTTTTAATCAATACACAACGGGTAAGTTCACCCAATCTTGGGAAAGCATAATTAACCAGATAACCCGTGCAAAGAGATGCAAACAGGTTGCGGGCCGGTACCTGATAATCCATTGATCCCATCATGAGCTGCCAGCGTTTTGTTCTGAACCAATACCCGCTTACGGAAATAAAATAAACCGGAATAATGATATAATAATTACCCGTAATTAATAAATCCCAGAGAGAAGACGGGTTGAGCTGCCTGAATGAATAGTAGCAGAGCAGAACTCCGCTAAGAAGCAGGAGCAGGAATTTTGTCCATTTACCCAACCATTTCATTTGTGGCGAAAAATAGAGAAATATGCGGTTAAATTGAGCAATTTTATCTAATTTCGACTATTATAAATGTAATATGAGAAGAGTAATCCTGTTACTAATTCTGTTAAGTCCGCTATCTTTATTTGCACAATCAGTGCCTGCCCCATGGAGGCCACCCGGTGCTGATACTACTTACCCCAGAACACTTCTGCACAGTTCGGAAATTCCGAGGCTGCTAGATTCTCTTCAATCAGGAGCCAACAGCAGTTTGCTCACAGAAGTATATAATGATGCGCTTCAGTCAGTAAGTCCTAACAATACCTCAATAGGAGACCGGATAGCAAGAGCCTCTCTTGCAAAAAATGCTGCTTTTTTCTACCTGCTTAATATTAAACCCTCCGGTAATACAACAGTTGCCCTGTCACCATCAGAGCGCGATCAGTTTAAAAACAAAGCCATCACCATACTGGAACAGATCAACACTTTTGTTAATCAGATGTCAAGTGATAGTGTATCTAACTATATTGAATGGCAATGGAACTCAAAAGAAATTATTCAGTTTGTTTGTGCCTATGATTTATTAAAAGGTGGTGGCGCATCGGATGCAGAACTGGTGAATGCCAAAAACCGCCTGAAAACTTACGTAGGCAACCTGTACGGAGAAGCCAGTAAATCGTTTAACTCATTTGGAGGCAACTTTTTTCAGATAGCAAAAAACAACCACGCTTTTATGACAGCAGGAGCCATTGGCTTATCAGCGGTGGTTTTGTATGACCTTGCAGATACCGCAGTAAACCTGAGACCACTGAACTGGATCAATGCTGCCATGTGGAATATTCATAATGTGATGTGGTGGGATATCAGGAAACAATCTGTTCCCGGTGGTAATACCGGCTATGCAGAGGGTACCTACTATTTTAAATATGGTTTTATGAACCTGTTGCCTTTTTTCAGATCCATTGGTTACTTTCTTAAAGATACCAGCATAGAGTACAAATATGCCAATATACCCCGAAAAATAAGAAACCCCTGGTACGATACCAATTATGATAAAGTATATGACTGGTTTTACTCCATCAGAATGCCAGACGGAAGAATGCCATCAGTTGAAGACTCTTATACATACCGGTGTTTCCCTGAATTATCTGTTTTGGGTAAATCCAAATATAACTGGCCCCTGCACCTGAGCCAGCTTACCCACGCTCAGAACAACGCTAAAAGCAGGCAACTAATGACCGTTTATGATTTCCGGGCAAATTATATTGCTGCCAATATTCCGGAGGCATTGGTTCCCGACAGTTTGTTTAAAGTAATGTCGGAGGCAGGGGTTGCTGTTTGGCGCTCTTCCTACGATTCTGCTGCCACATATTTTTTACTTAAAGGTAAACATGGGGTTCCCCTTAGTTCTGCTGAAGCGCATAACCATGCTGATGACGGAAGTTTTATGATGATGGTAAAAGGGCAAACCATGGCGTTGAGTCCGGGATACCTGAGTTATGAAATGCGTGATACCGTTGCCAGAGCTGTATCTTACAATATGCTTTTGGTAAACGGCCTTGCCACTGAACCAGGTGTACCAGGTAAATCATACGGAGCCGAAACTTATATTGAAAAAGATTTCAGCTCCGGAATTAATGAATTTGCTGAATTAAGAACCAATTATCAAAATACGGATGTGAACAGAAAGGTAATGTATATACGGAAAAAGTATTTTCTTATTACCGACCACATGAACAGCCTAACAACACCTGCCGAATTCTCCTATCTGTTGCACGGATACGGGCTGGAAGGTGGAAATACCCAGACAGGTCTTTTTACTGATATACTTAACAATAAAAGGGCTGCATGGAAAAGAGCCAATTCCGGATTATTTGCTGCTGTTTTTGCCGACAAACCACTTACCATGTCCAAAAAAACAGGAGTACACGAGTACATTTATCAATCAATAGAAAACCATACTTACCTGGAAGCTAAAACAGCACCTGCACAGGAAGCGGTATTTACATCATGCCTTCAGCCATATACTAACCTCGGCAGTGATACCATTCCTGTTCTCTCTCTTCAAATTCCAGGAACTTCATCAATAACGATAAATGAAGGCGGCTATAAAGATGTGCTGATAGCACAGGCAACAAATAACCCCTTAAACCTTGTTGGAACACAAACGGGCTTGTCTCAATCATATCAAACAAATGCAAAAACCATTTGGGCCTCAGATTTTGGCGCTTCCAATGCTGATCTGTTTGTACAGAAAGCAACCTACCTTCTTATCAATAACGATACGGTATTTACCAGCCCTGTGCCTGTAAATATTCAATATGTACAAACAGCCACCAAACAATTCAGGGGATATTGTGGTGACACAGGTTGGATCCATTTTCACACGGGTGAATATCCGATACGTTTCAGCGGAAAAGATATCTGGTTTGTAAATTATAACCAGACCAGTAAAATTGCTTCGGCCTATTTTTATAAACCGTGTTATTTTCAAATTGAACTGGATGATACCCGTACCGGTTTAACCAATGAATATTTCAGGAAAACAATGACCATGATGCCAAATCCGGCAACCAATCAAACGCAGCTTACTTTCAGCGATTATATAGAAGCAGGTTCTACTGTTGAGGTGTATGATATGTCGGGCAAAAGGTTTGTACAAATTCCTTTGGATTACCGCACGCTTAGCATGCAGATGGATGTATCAGGGCTTGGTGCTGGTATATACGTGCTGAGGGTGAATGGTAAAAACGGAGCCGAAACCAATAGCCTGAAATTAGTTATAAACCGCTAAAACGCTATTTTTGCCCGATGCGTCCTGTTTTTTCATTGGCCGGGTTTACCAAAACCATCGCCTGTTTTTTGCTTTTGTTTTTTCACTCCAACTTTGTTTACTCAGGGTCAGACAGGGACAGCACCCTTAAGATTACCTTTTTACCCGTAAAAAAACTGGTACCTGTGTTTACGGCCGATCAGCGGGCATACCGCCTTTCAATAGCCAATCGTTTAGGAAGTAATGATTTTATCGGAGGCATAGGCGGCCATTTTCGCATTGCTGAAGTAAAACACCGCCATCACCTGGTGCAGTTTAGCATAGCTTCTAATGTTTATAATACCCTTACACGCTATTTAAAAGCCGGCACACTGGTGAATGCCGATTTTTATGTAGACCTGTTTCTTGATGTTAAATTGACCAACAGCTGGCTTATACGCACGGGTGCAGGACATACCAGCCACCATTTAAGCGATGATGTGGTAATGAAATATAATGGGATTAATTATGTGAGGGATTATTACCATATATATGGCATTTACAAACCCGAAACAGAGAAATGGTTTATATATTCCGGTTTGGTTTACAACCACAATTTTAAAACAACAGAAGGCACGCAAGCTTTTGATATCTCAGGCAAACCATTAATTCAGGCAGGATTTAGCCAGCAGTTACTTGCTACCGGAAAAAGAAGCCATTGGTACTGGGCAGGCGATATTAAATTAAGGGGCGAACTGAATTATGGTACCACCCAAAACCTGCAAACAGGTATCTTATTTACAGGAGCCAGTGAAAGTGCTTTACGCCTTGCTTTCAGTTGGTCATCCGGATACGAGGAAAGGGGCCAGTTTTACAAACAGAAAACGAACTTTACCACCCTGGGGTTATATTTTGAATACTGATGCGGAGATTCTTTTTACTTATTTTATTTCAGTTGTGTTGGTGCATTGTTGCAAGCGCACAGGAAAGCAGGGATAGTATTCCACCTAAAAAAAACACCCTTTTTACCAAAAAAAATGCGGTAATTACAGCACTTACCCTTCAGCAAATAGGCAGTTTTTATATTGAATATAAATGGTGGTGGGAAGGCAACTCTCACCCATTTGTGATATACTCTGATGAATGGTTTCAGAACTATAGCCTGGGCATGGATAAGGCAGGTCACTTTTACATTTCTTACATGTATTTCCACAGCATTAACGAACTCATGAAATGGGCTGACTTTAAAGAAAAAACCCGATTGATTACCAGTATTGCCCTGCCGGCTGCCTATGCGCTTAGTATTGAGATTGGAGATGGGTTTTCTACGTATAATTTTTCACCACAGGATCTGGTAACAAATCTTGCCGGTATTGGTTATGGGTTGCTTCAGGAAAAGGTTCCTTATTTTCAGAACATCAACTTTAAAATGAGTTATTTCCCATCAACCACTTTCTCACACAATAATTACAAAGGCTGGTCGCTAACGGAAGATTATGACGGGCATATTTACTGGATTACTTTTAATGTACACCATATGTTGCCCAAAGCATATCAAAAATACTGGCCTGAGTTTTTAAATATTGGTGGTGGCTACAGTGTAACCGATTTCAGAAGTGGGGCAGGCGCCATAAAAAGAGATTATATTATTGGTCTCGATTATAACCTGGGTGCCATTAAGATTAAAAACAGAACCCTGCATGCCCTGCGAAATATTGCCGACAAAATACATTTTCCGGCTCCGGGTATAAAACAACTGGATGGTGAATCTTTTAAACCTAGTCTGTTTTTGCTGCGTTAATACTTTTTTCTCTGCGTAAGCCAGTTCGATCCTACATGTTCTTGTTGTTGTGCAGCCTGCTGACCAGATACCGGTTGTGCTGAAAAAAGGGTTGCTGCAATAGCGGCTACCTCTGCATTTTCTTCTCCCCTGTTTAATAATTCCGGCTTATAATGTTTTTCTATAAACTTGGTATCAAATTTTCCGTTTATAAATGCTTCATGTTGCATCACAAATAAACCAAAAGGCAGGGTGGTTTCAATTCCACTTATTCTGTAATCTTTAATAGCACGGATCATTCGTTGAATGGCTTCTTCACGGTTTTTACCAAATGTAATTAGCTTGGCAATCATAGGGTCATAATGAATTGGGATTTCCATTCCTTCTTCAAAAGAATCATCAACCCTCACACCATAACCTTGAGGTGTTCTGTAGGTATTAAGCGTTCCAATATCCGGAAGGAAATTATTTAACGGATCTTCTGCACAAACCCTCAGTTCAATGGCGTGTCCTTTTATGGCAAGATCCTCCTGCGTATAGCCAAGTTTTTCGCCTTTGGCCACACGGATTTGTTCTTTAACCAGATCGAGCCCCACTATTTGTTCTGTAACCGGATGTTCTACCTGGAGGCGTGTATTCATTTCCAGAAAATAAAAATGCAATTCTTCATCCACCAAAAACTCCACTGTTCCGGCTCCGGTATAGTTGCATGCCTTTGCCACATTTACTGCAGCCTCTCCCATTTGTTTTCTTATTTCAGGAGTAAGGCAGGAAGAAGGTGCCTCTTCAACCAGTTTCTGATGCCTGCGCTGAATAGAACATTCACGTTCAAACAGGTAAACAATATTTCCGAAATTATCTCCAAGAATCTGAATTTCTATATGCCTTGGTGCACCTACATATTTTTCAATAAAAACAGCGCTATCACCAAATGCCGACATGGCTTCACTTTGAGCCATTTTTATTTGTTCCTCAAATTCAGAACCCATATTTACCACACGCATTCCTTTTCCACCACCACCGGCTGATGCTTTGATAAGGACTGGAAAACCTATGCCCTCTGCAATTTTTTTAGCCGCGGCCACATCAGTAATGGCTTCTTTGGTTCCGGGCACCATTGGAACATTAAATTTTTCTACTGCCTGCTTGGCTCCTATTTTGCTGCCCATTACACGCATGGCCTCTCCGGTTGGCCCGATAAATGTAATCCCCGCATTTTTTACCTTATCGGCAAACACCGGATTTTCGGAAAGGAAACCGTAACCGGGATGGATGGCATCGGCACCTGTTTGCAAGGCAACCTCAATAATGGTATCCATTTTCAGGTATGACTGGCTGGAGGCAGCCGGACCAATACAAACTGCTTCGTCTGCATATTGCACATGAAGTGCTTTTCTATCTGCTTCACTAAAAACGGCAACGGTTTTTATTCCCATTTCTTTTGCCGTGCGCATTACCCTGAGCGCTATTTCTCCGCGATTAGCTACCAGTATTTTTTTCATATCTTAAATGTAAATAAACATGTGAAGGGACAAACCTACATCATTTTTGCTCAACTAAAAACCGGATTAATCAATTCTGGTAGGCCTGCTATTGGGTTCGCCCCAAACCAGATTAAAGCCAAAACGTAAATAAACATTTCGCGTGGTCATTGGTAACAAGGAAACAAGGATATTATCCTGCACAAAAAATATCTGACAGGCACCCCATTTTACAACGGTACCCAAACCAATATTGGCAAACGAGCCATTGAAATAACTGTAGTTGGTAGTAATATCCCAATTGGTTCCTATTTTTCTGGAATACGCCATGGTAAAAGCAGGCCTTAGCTGCTTATTAAAATATTGTGCCTGAAACAATACCCCCACCTTATCGCGGAGGGTGAGGTCGTAATCTCCACCTATAAAATACCTTGATGGCAACCATGAAATATAAGAAGACTGACTAACTGTAGCATCTTTTACAAGAGAGGTTAAACTATCTACATAAGCATCTCTTACATCGGCATTCTCCAGTTGTTCATACGTGAGTCCACCAAAAGTGATATCAACATTATCAAAACGGTACACATTGGGATTTACTTTCCAGTTAATAAATCCAAGATCAATGATAGAGGCATGAACATTTAATCTGGGAGTTACCCAATACGTAAATCCTACATCAATTGCCCCACCAATATTATCGGTAAAACTGGAAGCGCTCAATTTGGGTTTCTTTTGTTCATCTGTTGCTTTTTGTCCGTTAACAGAATCCATTAAATAAGGAATAGGGCCTGAAGTCTTAAATTCCCCACCCAATTGCACACGTATCGGATCGTATGCATTTACTCCTGTTGTAAACGAGGCCGACAAATTATCTGTAGTTACATTGGCCATTCCCGCCAAATATTTAAAGCGGGCTCCAACCGTAAATCGCTCATACTCTCTGGCAAGGCTAACCCCTAATTCATTATAAGCATTGGCGTAAACAGACATGCCTGTAAAATCTGCTTTCTGTCCGATAAAGTTATAATTCCCATTGGCAGCAAAGTTTAAAAAGTCTTTATCGATCTCTATAAAACTATTGATGCGGGTACTCAGGTTTATACCCATCTGAAACTTGCCTGCAGGAAAACAAACATGAAAAAGATCTTTATGAAGAAAGAGGTTTAGCCCGAAAGCTTCGGTATTGATATTCCCGCTTAGTTTGTGCAAACTGAGTGTGCCATCATCAATCGCATCAGTTACACTTTTTAAATCAATACCTCTGAGGTTTGCATTCAGATAAAAATTTGACAAACCAGGAAGAGGTGGACCGATACTGGTGCGGTATTGCGGAATAAAAGCCGGATTCACAAATGTGGCCTGATTCATCCTCCTGAGAAAAGGAGTAGTGGTTTCAGATTGAGAATATCCCAAGGTGCAACCTGCTGTAATAAAAAGGAAAAGGGCTGTTATTTTCTTAAGCATATCCTTTTTACTTTACAATTTTTGAATAAACCTGACTTTCCCCTTTACCCCAGCCTTAAAGTTGAGGTATTGGTTGCCGTAAACTTTCACAAATATGCTGGTTCCATTATCCTTAGCTGTGTTTGTTCGGGTTTTAAGCATATACTTATCGCAAACTTTAATGCGGTCAAATCTTTCCTGTGGAATAACAGCCTCTGATTGGAGTGTACCTGGTCTAAGTACATTGCCATTGGCATCCACAATAGCTCCGGGAATGGTAATAGGAACATCAAACAAACTATCAACCAACTCCACCGTATCAACACCATTAATTGTAACAGGTTTGGTAAAATACATTTGCAGATAGGTATCAAACGGTATAAAATTTTCTGAATACGTTGCCATTGAAAGCGACAGGATGGTTAAAGTATCATCCTGCTTGGGAGGATCAAAATCTCCGCTTGAGAGCAAATCGTATTTAAGTACAATAAGATCGAGTGGTATAAGAATATTTCCCTGTACTTTAAATGCGTTGTCCCAAATCAAAAAATTATCCTGAGACTCCTCTTCCCTGTAATTTGCAGTAAACCTAAGGTCGTATCTGATGGTTTGTGGTGCAGTGGAAATAATCGAGTCGATATTGGAGTTATTTTTATCAATAATGTATTCTCCGTTTACCACCTGCCCCTCAACAGTAGGGTAATCAAGTGTAAATGTATCTTTAAACTGATCGATGGTTACCGGAACTTCCACACCTGACGGATTAACCACCCGTAGATTTGAAATACGACCGGTTAGGGGCATTCCTATTGAATTTTGAATCTTAAACAAAATTTTAGGATCCCTCAGGAATAAGTTGTTTTCAATCTGTTTGTCGAAAATATCAAGCCGCTCATTTGCTGAATAGGAAAGTACATCAAACTTTCCAAGATAACCTTTGATAATGCTGTATTCTTCTACCTGAAACTTTTCATCAACAATAATTCTGTCGTTGGTGCTTGCCTGTTCTGTTGGATTTTTGGTAAGATCCAATTCAAATAAATAAGGAATCACATTGTAACTGATACCACCGTCTGACAGATCCACATCATATCCATCGAGATTAATAATTTTATTTACCACAAAAGGAAATGTTCCTGTGTATTTTGCATCAATGGTATCAATAAGTTGTTTGCCATTTTTGGTAATGGTTGGGTAAGTACATATCACCTTGGCATCGTGTTTAAATTCAAAGGTAATATTGGCTATAAAATTGCCTCTTTTGATTTTATACCTTTTTATTTTCTCATTATTTTGGGTAACCAATACAGCATAACTGCTGAAGGTATTATTCATCCGGCCAAGCGCATTAAACTGCGTGGCAGTTCCCTGATCAAAACGTAACTCATAATTTAAACTTACCTCAGGGATATCAACCAACTGCTGGGATTCGAGACTATCGCGATCTTCGTAAACAAAGGTGAGAAACCTGGTGGTTGGGTCGTCCTGAACAAAACCTCTGTCTGAGTAGTTTTTATACACTTCCTTGATGCCAATTTTGGCATTGATAAGCGGTAATGAAAGACCTGGTTCACCACTTATGCCTGCAATTTGACCTAATTCCTCTATTGACTCATCCACGCATCCGGACAAACCAAATAGCCAAACAAACAGAAAAAACCTGGAAAAGATTCTGGTTATCATTTAAAGGATCTTTCTCCGAATATATACAAAATCGGAATTATTTCAACCTATACAGGATCAGGTTATTTAAATTGTCTGTATAAATAACGTATTTGTTCCTGTCCATCAGCACATCACCCATTCCTGCCACCTTGCCGGAAGATACCGGAAGTGCCTGCTGTGGTTCTACATTAGAAGGCTCGTACCATACCAAAACCCCATTGTTAAGGGTAATTAACGAGGTTAAACCATCTGTATTTATCATGGAAGCTCCTGCGTAAGTGCTGTCGCCATACACAAAAGCTGTTTCTTCCAGATCCGGATTAGTCAGATTTCTCACAAAACATTTGCCTTTTGTTTCGTATATAAATACCAGTTCCGACTTTCTGTTAATGGTATACCAAACCCTTACCGGGGTATCTTTAAGGGCTATGGCCACATCATCAACCACCCGGTTTGAAATGATTTTAACCTTGTTGAGGGTAGAGGAAGAATCAACAAAATAAACAAAGCTGTTTAATGAATCTGCCAAATCGAAATGCGGGAAGCTTAAGCTTTGAGAGCTGATTTCTAAAGGAAGCAGGGCATACTTCTCTCCTTTTGCATTAAACACAATTGTTTTATTACTTTCTGTTGATGCATAAATAAGCGGCCCTGCAGGTGATCCTGTAAATTTCAAAGGCTGATTCACTTTACTTTCCACTATTTTCGGGTTCCACCCTGTAAGTGGTTTACCGTTTAACTGGTAGCCCATGATGCGTTTGTTATCAAGTGGTACAAAAACAGTAAGCAGGCTGTCTCCGTAAAAATCGAACAGGGATATTCCTGAAGTAGCTTTACCTGGGAATCTTACCGGATATCCGGTCATGTTTTTTCCTGTTTCGTCTATCATCATCATCTGGCCGGAGGTGCTAAAAAGGTACTGTGTGCTTCCGTTTTGGTTTACGTCAACCTGATATACCTGGCTGTTAATGCGGCCACCCAGTTTGGTTTTCCAGAGAATGGTACCACTGTTACTTACATAATACAGGTTGTTCAATACATCCTGTGCAAGAATACAATTTTGCTTAAGTGCTGAGTTAAACACAACAGCAGGCGGTACAGCTATTGCCGTATCTAATTTTACCGCCCAGATTTGTTTGCTCTCTTCTTTAAAAGAAGGATTGTACTTTAAATTAACTGTTGTATAAAAGGCCTTATTGCTGGTTGCTGCATACTGGATGCTAAAATGTTCAGCCTTTTTAAAATCGTTATTAAACCTGTTCCATGCGCTTAGCAGCTCATTATTGGCAAAAGCAGAAGGCACCTGATATGACCTGGTAAGACTAACATAAAGAGACACATTTGATGAGCGTGAAGACCCTTTGCTAAATGCGATATAGGATGAATCTGCCCCCATTACATTGCCAGAGTTAATCTGATCTACCGTCATTTTAAGTACGGAGGCATCGTTTGCAAACAATACGATATCATTCAATACATAAAAGTATGGGTTATGAATATGTTCAAAGGTGTTGCCGTAAATAAGTTTCAGAAAATTGCCCAGCATCAGTCTGTTTAGCGGTAATCCGTTGTATGAATCAGGCATGGAATCTCCTTCACCTCTTTTCTGTATGGCCAGCATGTATTGTTGAAGTAAATCTCCTGTTTGTTTTCCATTGGTAAACTGAATAGCGGCAACCAGGTGTTTGGAAATATCATCATTAGCCGGTTCTGTCATAAAAAGGGCGGCTTTTTTTCCTGTTAATGCGGCAAGTTGCTGTGCTATATCAATTTCATAACGGTTCTCCAGACTATCGTTAAAGTGAATGTATGACTGAAGTTTATTATTTACCTGAAGGTATTCATTTAAATCGGTATTAAATCTGGTGTAATCACTCATCCCAAGCATAAGGGCAAAGGCCGTATTTTTAGGTAAAATATTATCAAAATCAAGCATTACCGGTTCCTGTGTTTTAAACAGATCGAGGAACTGAAACAAAGAATCATCGGTAAACGTAATTCCGGATATGGTAAATTTTTCCTTCTCTATCCCAACATCAAGCACGCTCCAGTTTGCAAACGACTTAAAAAAACCAATGAGTGATAACTTTTCTGACCTGGTAAAAACGGAAGTAAACTGCTCGAGGTTTTTATAGTTGAGGTACACATTTAATGCCGCCCCCGCTTTAGCCAGTGAAACAGCCTGGTTAAGTCCTCTGGTATCTGATGGGATCTGGTATTTTAGTTTGCGGAGTCCTTCTTCTACCAATGTGCCGTCATGAGACAAAAGCAACAGGCGATCTTTAACGGCAATGGTAAAAAGGGAGTGAGCGGTGCCACTTGTAATGATGTCGAACACTTCCACTTTTTCGAAATTGCGTTTGCGCACAGAAGCATTTAAAACCGAAGCCAGCCATGAAGCCGTTTCAGCCCCGGTAAGTTTGCCACCGGTTTCCAATACCGATAATATTTCAACACTTCCCGATCCGCTTTTATGAAACGACACAATCATTTTCTCGGAGGATACCACCGAGGCCAGATCGCTGTTTTGATGAATGATGGAATCGATAAACCTGATATCTGCAGTAAGTTTTTTTATGGATTCATTGTTTTGAAGATCAACCCAAAAATCCGACTTCACCAGATTAGACCATGATTGAGGCAAACCACTGGATTCTATAATGATGGCAGCATCATTCGGAATGGCTTCCATGGCAGCCCTGTCTTTAACCCTGATAAAATTATAATAAAAAACTGCGGCTAAGGATGCCAGAAGAACCAAAGTAACAACTATACCTGTAATCAGGGATCTGCTCATTCAGAGGGGATTTAATGATTTTGTTCAAATTTAGTTAGGGCAATTCGTAACATTATGTTTATTTGTACACAGAAAACTGTGCAAACCATGACTAACCATACACTACAAAAACAACTATTTCAAACCGGATGTATCCTTGCAGGAGTTGCAGTAATACTGGGTGCTTTCGGTGCACATAACTTAAAAGAAAGTGTTTCTGATTACGAACTTTCCATTTTTGAAACAGCAGTACGCTATCAGTTTTATCATGCATTTGCCCTATTGTTTATTTCTGTTTTTATCAGGCGTTTACATGAGCGGACTGCAAAAACAGCCGGGCAACTTTTTTTGGCAGGTACATTAATATTCAGTGGCAGTTTATACATCCTTTCCATCAGTTCACTTTGGGAAGGTGGAGAAGGAACCAGGTGGCTTGGAGGTGTAACTCCATTTGGTGGAGCGGCCCTTATTGCAGGCTGGGCATATCTGGCATACAGTGGATACAAAGTATCAGGCAGCAGCGAGCAATCCACCCACTACAGGCACAACAGGAAAAAAGAAGGTGCATCAAAGCTGAATGAAGAGCAGGAAATCTGATCATTAAAATGAAATTATTCTTAAAACGTCCACTGGTTATTTTCGATCTTGAAACAACCGGAGTAAATATTTCCACCGACAGAATTGTAGAGCTTGCGTATATCAAAATACACCCTGACGGACGCGAAGAGAGCGATGAAATGCGCTTTAATCCCACCATTCCCATCCCATATGAAACCTCACTTATCCATGGGATTTTTGACAACGATGTGGCTGATAAACCAACCTTTGCCGCTAAGGCAGCAGAACTGAATCAGACTTTTATCGGATGTGATTTTGGAGGCTTTAACTCCAACAAATTTGACTTCCCTATGCTGGTGGAAGAGTTTTTGCGTGCAGGAACTGATTTTGATATGGAGAACCGCAAATTTATTGATGCACAACGCATTTTTCACCTGATGGAACAACGCACGCTTGCGGCAGCTTTAAAATTTTATTGCAATAAAGAATTAGTAAATGCCCACTCTGCTATGGCAGATACGCGTGCAACATTTGAGGTATTGCTGGCACAAATTGAACGATACCCCCAATTAAAAAACGATATAGATTTTATACACCAGTTTACAGGACAAGCCGGCAATGTGGATCTGGCCGGACGTATGGTTTACAACGACAAAAAACAGGTGGTATTTAATTTTGGAAAACACAAAGGGAAACCCGTTGAAGATGTATTAAAATCGGAGCCTTCCTACTACGAATGGATGATGCAGGGCGATTTCCCGGAAGATACAAAAAGACGCCTTACACGTATCCGGTTAAAAGGCTTTGGAGCAAAGTAATTATTTGCCGCTTCCCTGAATAATAATCTTAATGGTGTAAATAAGGATCCTGAAATCGACTGCTATTGACATGTTTTCGATATACAGAATATCGAATTTTAAGCGCTCAATCATTTGTTCTACATTTTCTGCATACCCATATTTTACCTGCCCCCACGAGGTTATTCCCGGTCTTACCCTATGCAACTGCTTATAATGTGGTGCCACCTGAACAATCTGATCAATAAAATATTTTCTTTCCGGCCGGGGACCTACCAATGACATATCCCCTATCAGTACATTAAAAAACTGTGGCAATTCATCAAGCCGGTATTTTCTTAAAATTTTACCCGCAGGTGTAATCCGCTTATCATCCTTTTTTGAAAGAGCCGGACCGTCAGACTCGGCATTAACAAACATGGTACGGAATTTATAGATATAAAAAGGTTTGCCATATTTCCCTATTCTTATTTGCCTGAACAAAACGGTTCCCGGAGAACTCAATTTAACAATTGCCGCAATAACTATAAACACGGGAGATAAAAAAAGGAGAACAAATAATGCAGTAAAAATATCAATGCCACGCTTTAAAACCTGCTGCCATTGGGGCATTACCTCATGTTTTATCTCTATGAGGGCGGTTCCCATCACATTATTCATTTTCACCGAGCCCGAGATCACATCATAAATATCAGGGATAATTTTAAGGTTTATTCTCAACCCTTCCAGGATATTATTAACCCTGATAATATCCATATGGCGGGTACTTTCAATGGCAAGGATTACTTCTTCTACTCCTGTTTGTTCAATCAATTCGGGAAGCTGCTCATAGGTTCCCAGATAAGGTATTCCTGCCGCAACAGGCTTTTCCCCTTCATTGGAACATACATAACCTTTTAGGATATACCCCTGAGATAAACGGGCATCGCTCATCTCTTCAATTAATGCTTTTGATCGCTCATTATAACCAACAATAATGGTGGGAAAACCAATTTCCCGCTTAAGCAATAACCCTTTAATAAACGTAGCGATAACAATGCGCTCCAGCACGGTAATGCCAAAATGAAGGCTAAGTAAAAACACAAATGTGTTGTAATAATCTTTATACGATTTTACCTGATCATCCAGCAATAAGATAAAAAACAAAATGGTAACCCCTGCAATTGCCGTAACAAATGTGGTGGAGATTTCCTTTAACCTTGACTTACGCCACACATCCTCATAAGTGCCCGACAGGTAGTAAATAATGAACCAATATATAGGTACAAAAAACAATCCCATATACAGATTCTGATCCGGTGCAACCGGTATATCAAACCCTCCGGAAGCATTTGCATCAATAAAATACTTGCGGTATAGAAAAAAAACTATCCATGCAACTGCCGAGGCTGCATAATCCAGTGCAGCAAAATAAATGGTATGCTGTTTTTTTCTTCTATTCAAGATAAACCAGTTTAGCATTATCAATAAATACCTCAGGAAGCACAGCCGATGGGTTGTATACGCCTATATAGAAAATAAATTCAGTACCCGCTTTTCTGGGCGCTATTTCCAGATTAAGCGCGATATATATTTTATTCCAGCCTGTGGAAGGAAATAGTTGTATCACAGAGTTTGCACCACTTGCAGGCTGACCCGGTTCAAAATAATAGTACCCGATATCCAGTGGCAAATTGGTATGATAATCGAGCTCAAGAAATACAGGAGAGTTCATTCCAGGCAGGCCGGCAATTCTTTCTGTTCTTACCTGAAACCGCAAACTGTTCTGATTAAATGCGAGCATCCCTGAGTTTTTCCCGGGAGTGCGGGCACGCTGATCATTCACTTTTAGAATGGTATCACCTGCCACTTTATACAGGTCGTTAATCACAAAACGCATTCCTGTGCGGTCAAAATCTTCAATAAACGCAAACTTTCTATTGGAGAGGTAGCGGAATTCGGGAATAACTGTATCTACAACTCCAGGTGTAAACTTCATCTTTTTCTTAAAAGGTTTGATCACCGCATAGGGAACCCGCTCATCACTTTGCCCTGTTTTCATGATACCAGCATCAATGGTAATAATGGCAGAATCCGTTGTGCCCGTAACAGGAATAAGTGCAGGCAAGCCTATTGTTCCTAAGGCAATACCCTCACGGGACAACCACACATCAACAAACTTTTGTGTATTCTGCCCCTCATAAGGACCATCCGACTGGCTGCTGGTGTCATCGGTATAATAACGGAAGGAGGGCACGTAAATATAACCCGGCACACTTGCCTCTTCAGTATCCAGTAGTGCACATGACTGAATAAATAAAACTGCCAGAATAAACCCTAATCTGATTCTCACTGTGGTACAAAAATATTTTATTAGAGCTAATTACCTAAGAAAAGGCTGCGTCATGCATCAAATAAGGTGGTGGGGTGCAGCTTTTCTATAATCTGATGTGCAATACGTAACGACTGAAACGACTGGTAAGTATCGTGGGTGATACGCTGGCGGTTTAATATGGTTTCAGCAAAATGTTTCAGTTCGTTTTTAATAATATCCTGCGATTTTGTTTTCGACTGACTCACAGGTGTATCTGCCAGTTTTCCATCCTCCTGCTTCATCAGCCGGCTGATATGAAAAGTTTCCAGATTCAGGGTAATACAATCGTTTTTCTGGTAGATGGTTATTTTATTGGCATCGGCCTTTTCAAAATTACCGCAATTGATATTTGCAATACATCCGTTTTCAAATTCTATGCGCACATTAATAAAATCAACATAGGCATTAAATATTTTGGAGGCATTGGCCACTACTTTTCTCACATTGGAACCTACCACGGTAATGAGCAAATCAATATCATGCAGCAACATGCCAAAAATAAGGGAATCGTTAGAAATGCTTAAAACCCTGTTTTGAAAACGGTTACACTCTATATAGGTAGGTTTTTTGGTAATCCGTTTGAGTGTTTTAATTTCCGGATGAAATTTATCCTCGTGCAATATTTTGAGGTTTACATTCGCCTCAATAGCCAGTTCATTCAGTTGTTTGGCTTCCCTGATATCTTCTGAAATAAGTCCGTTTAATAATACATGCCTGGATTGCATAATGGCTTTGGAGGCGTAGCGGAAATGGGTTCCCACGGGAGATAAAATATCGAGCGCATCAGAAGAGGCAATCAGTTCATTGATATCTTTAATAAAAGGGAGGTTAAACTCTGTGCAAATACCCTGTGCATTGTCTTCATGATGATCAAAAACCCCGGTGATTTCGAACTCCTCCAGTTGAATTAACTGGCTGATATGTTGTCTGCACAACTCATTGGCTCCTATAATACCTATTTTAATCATCATTTGATAAATCAAAGATATTGGGCGGGCCGGCTACTGCCATTTTCACTTATTAACGATTTAAGGCAGGCATTTCCATAAAAAAGCAAAAAAGTGTACACACCCACACCGGTTCCAAACACCTGTTAAGAAAAGAACAACGCTTATTTAAATGAAGCAGCCTTAATTGCAGGTACCATGATAGATGATTACAAGTATAAAGGAGCACGGAAAAAACTGGTGGAAGAGCTGGCCGGAAAAGGGATTAAGGATAAAGGCGTTTTAAATGCCATGTTAAAAGTGCCACGGCATTTTTTCTTTACCAAAACCTTTTACCCGCATGCATATATAGATAAAGCCTTTCCCATTGGAGAGGGTCAAACCATTTCTCAGCCATACACTGTTGCTTATCAAAGCCAGGTTTTACACGTAAAAAAAGGAGATAAGGTACTTGAAATAGGAACAGGGTCGGGTTATCAGGCAAGCATCCTGATGGAGCTTGGAGCTGACCTCTACTCTATTGAACGACAGGAAAAACTGCACGAGAAAGCAAAAATCTTGCTTCATAAAATGGGTTATAAGCCGCACCTGAAATGCGGGGATGGAACCAAAGGATGGGCAGAAATGGCACCTTTTGATAAAATTATAGTTACAGCCGGTGCCCCGGTGGTGCCCAAAACCTTGCTTAATCAAATGAATATAGGGGGCATTATGGTAATCCCCGTAGGCGATGAAACCAAACAAAAAATGTGGTGCATTATTAAAAAGGATGCCACCACATTTGAGAAAATTGAACTCGAAAATTTTGCCTTTGTCCCGCTCATAGGTGAAGAAGGCTGGAAAGCATGAAGTATTTGTATATTTGATTGAAATATAAGTTTATGATGAAACAACCTATTCTTACTGCAGCCTTTATTGCCCTGTCAATTACCGGATTTGCACAAATTGATAAGGGAACCATTGGATTAAGTGCCGGTGCACAGTTTAACTCCGGCACTTCTGATAAAATAGAAACAAAAGGGTATACCGACCCGTTGCTGCAACAAAAAAACTATACCACTGACGGTACCAGTAATATTGGGGTTTCCTTTTATGTATCTGCCGGTTATTTTATTAAACCAAACCTGGAAATAGGGATTATGGGGGCATTTGGATCGGCTTCTTCTGTAACACCAATGGCTTTTGATAAAACCACCGGAGTAATTTCAGAGATTACCCCGCAAAATGCCAATATTAATACGGTATTGTTTGATAACCGCGCATCATCAAACAGCTGGGGTGTGGGAATATATGCCAGCAAATATGTAGGAATAGGTACTGCAAATAAATGGTTCTGGAATATCACAGGTAGTTTGTTTTTAGAAAGTACCAAAAACACCGTAACCGATGTATATGCCTACGACCCCGGCAAACTTGGCACAGGAAGTCGTCCGCCTCAGTATCGCTCCAGGGAAAAAGACAATCCGGCTTTGCCCAATAGCATGGATATCACCCTCGGCATTTCGCCAGGTATTCAGTATTTTTTTCACAAAAACTGGTCGGCCGGTGCAAGTTTGGGCAATATTATTCAGGTAAGTTATGCTACAACAGAATTTGTTACTGAAGAATATATTAATAATGGAACAGCAGGCGGATACCCGACAGACATTGATAAAATTTCAAAAACTTATAAAGGCAACAATTTGAGCGCAGAGGCTAAACTCCCCTTGATTACATCCGGAAACCTGCTTATTGGTATTTCATATTATATCCGCTAAACAGCCATAGTAAACAAGCGGTCGTTTTCATATATATGTACTCCTTCATCCTTATTAAGAGCCACCTTTACCATGGCCCTGGCCACCGTTTCGGCAGCAATGGGTTTGTACTTTTTTAATGGCCCCACAAACAATACACTCAAAGGCTTAAGAATAATCTGAGCCACCCGCTCTCCGGGTCTGAACTCATCCCGGGAACCCAGTAACAATGAAGGCCGGAATATTTTCACGGCCTTAAATCCGAGGCCCGATACAGCCGATTCCGTTTCTCCTTTTACCCGGTTATAAAATACAGCCGATTTTTTATCGGCTCCCATGGCACTAATGAGCATCAATTGTTTAGCCCCATTTATTAACAGTTGTTTGGCCAAAGCCAGCGGATATTCAAAATCCACCTTACGGAAGTTTTGCTGAGAACCGGCATTTTTAATGGTGGTTCCAAGGCAACAAAAAACATCATCACCTGCTACGGAAATAAGTTCCGGCTTATTAAAATCAATTACAACCTGCTCCAGCTTAGGGTGTTTTACGGGTATTGGTTTCCGCACCAGAATAATCACCCTTGTGTATTCCTCATGCTCCAGCAGGTAATAAAGGCATAGTTTACCTGTAAGTCCGGAGGCTCCTGCAATAACGGCTGTTCTCATGGCACGAAGATATTAAAACAGCAGGCTTTTTGAAGTGAATTTAAGAAACCTTACTTTTGCCCCTCAATTAAATAGCAGATGAGAACTAACCATGAAATTGATTACCGCATTTTAGGAAACGAAATGCAATGTGTGGAGGTAGAACTGGATCCTCAGGAAACAGTAATTGCAGAACCCGGCAGTTTTATGATGATGGATAATGGTATTGAAATGCAAACCCTGTTTGGCGATGGTTCGCAGCAGCAAACCGGTATTTTAGGAAAATTATTTTCAGCAGGTAAACGATTGCTTACCGGTGAAAACCTGTTTATGACAGCCTATACCAATATGGGGCAGGGCAAAAAACAGGTAAGCTTTGCATCACCTTATCCCGGCAAAATTATTCCAATGGACTTATCTCACCTTGGGGGTAAAATTACCTGCCAGAAAGATTCGTTTTTATGCGCAGCAAAGGGCGTAAGCGTAGGCATAGAGTTTCAGCGTAAGCTGGGAACAGGATTGTTTGGCGGAGAAGGTTTTATTATGCAAAAACTGGAAGGCGATGGAATGGCCTTTGTACACTCAGGCGGGCACGTGATTGAAAGAACGCTGCAACCTGGTGAATTATTAAAAGTTGATACCGGTTGTATTGTGGCATTTACCAAAGAAGTAAACTATGATATTCAGTTTGTGGGCGGAATAAAAAACACCCTGTTTGGTGGCGAAGGAGTATTTTTTGCTACCCTTTCGGGACCCGGAAAAGTGTGGATCCAATCCCTGCCAATAAGCAGACTTGCCGGAAGAATTATGGCATACGGAACCTATTCAAGAAAAGAAGAAGGAAGCATTTTGGGCGGATTAGGAAATATGCTTGATGGTGATGGAAGGTGGTAAGGGAAAATGTTAAATGTTGGGTTATGAGTTCGAAGTTATCAGTTCGAAGTTGGGAGTTCGAAGTTATCAGTTTGAAATTTCTTAGTTTTAAATTTTAAATGTTAAGTGTTAAGTTGGGTTTGTGAAATGTTAAATATGAGTTCGAAGTTATCAGTTGGGAGTTAGAGTACTTAATATCTTCCACCGAGTACTAAGCACTGAGCACCAAGCACTGAGCACTAGTTATTAAATGACTAATTAAACTATATTATGGGAAGGGTATTTGAAAAGCGTAAGCACAAAATGTTTGCACGGTACAACAAGATGAGCCGGGCATTTACAAAGTTTGGAAAAGAGATAGCTATTGCTGTAAAAGCCGGTGGCCCTGATCCTGAAGGAAATTCGAGGTTGCGTGCTATAATAGCCAATGCCAAGGCGGTAAATATGCCTAAAGCAAATATCGAGGCTGCTATACAACGTGCCAACAGCAAACAGGATAAAGATTTTGAAGAGATTGCATACGAGGGAAAAGCCGTTCATGGGGTAGCCCTTATTATTGAAACAGCTACGGATAACCCAACGAGAACGGTTGCTAACCTGCGCAGTTATTTTAATAAAAAAGGAGGGCAAATGGTGGTATCCGGTTCGCTTGATTTTTTATTTGAACGCAAAGGCGTTTTCCGTATTGCTAAAGGTACTTTAAATCTGGAAGACCTGGAACTGGAACTGATAGACTTTGGCATGGAGGATATGGAAGATGATGGGGAAGGAAATTTAATTTTACAGGTTCCTTTTACTGAGTTTGGTGCTATGCAAAAAGCGCTGGAAGACCGCAAACTGGAAATTATTAATGCAGAATTGCAGCGGGTGCCAACCACGTATGTGGAGCTTACCGAAGAGCAGGAGGAAGAAGTAAATAAGTTGCTAGAAGTAATTGAAGACGATGACGATGTGACCAATGTGTGGCATAATATGAAATAATATCAGCCATATTTATCTATCTGTTTTTATCTTCCTAAAACCCGGGTATTTCTATCCTCACCTGACCAGACTAATGGTTCCATGAAATTCTTTTTTTCTGTGACGAAGAATATAAAAATAAACACCCGGGGTAGCTTCGGCATCATTTATTTTTCCATTCCAGCAGGAGCCATGTTTGTCTGAATCGAAAACCAACCCTCCCCACCTGTTAAAGATGAACAGATGATCACATTCAGGCCCCAACTCTACATATTTTATCGAATAACAATCATTCAACCCATCATCATTTGGAGAAAATACATTGGGAATCCACTCCAGGGAATCTATATACACAGGTTTAATTTCCTTTTCCAGCGTATCGTAGCATACCGAGTCGTTTACCATTTGTTTTAATGTATACGAGCTGTCATACTCCCATTTTTTGGCAGTAAATAAATCCCCGGCAAAAGGTTTTCCGTTAAGTTCCCAGGTAATATTGGCGCTTGGCGGAAGGGAATCCAATGAGAGCACGGCATGGGTACATAAATTCTGCAATAAAAAATGGAAATTTGCTTTCAGTTCTTTTACATCCACTATCAGCGTATCGTAGTTGGTGCATACCTCCGATTTTCTTAGCACATTGTATACAATTTTTGTTTTGGGGCGGCACAGGGGATTAAAAACAGAATCATTATCCAGGTACAGGGCCGGGCTCCATTTATAGGTAAATCCCGCACTATCTCCATTGCCCAGGTGAAATGTGGTGCCGATACAAACGGTGGTATCATTTCCGGCAAAACGGCCAATATCCCTGTCAATGGTAACGGCTGACGTGGCGGAATCTTTGCAGGTTCCATCAGCAGAAACAAGCTTCACTTTATAGGTTCCGGTTTTGGGATAAACAAAAACTGGTTCAAACAAAGTGCTTGTATCAGTATCCGCAGAATCAATTCCAAAATCCCAGAAATAGGTGCTTGCTCCAAAACTCGAATTAACAAACCTTACCGTATCACTGCATACTTTGATATCCTTGGTATAGGCACTTACAATTCCAATTACACAATTCAATACATTAAACTGAAAATCCCTGCGCGTGGTATTGATATGTTTTCCATTTCTGAATTCTTTTACGGCAATGCCAACCACAAATTGCCCTGTAAGCTTTGGTTTTACGGAAAGTAAACCTGTTTGTGTTTGTATTTGTAAATCCGGAATGCCTTGCATCATGGCGTTGGTAGAAAAACCTGAACTCCATATCACATTGGCAAAAGGCGGACCTGATGGCGGTTGCGGACGGTTATTCACCGGATCGGCTCCTTCAAAAGGTACATACAATTCATACGCAAGAGAGTCTCCATCTGCATCGGCTGCTGAATGGTCGTAAATAAAATCACGGTCCACACATAAAAAATTTGGTGGCAATGTTTTAAAAACAGCTGATGTATTGTGTCCGTTTGCCCAAACATGGTCGGGGATATGAATAAAATAAGTAGCCCCGGTATTGCCTGAATTGATAATATTGGTAATGGTATTGTTGCGGCAGCAGCGCTGAAAATCGATGGTATACCCTCCGGCACGAAATGGCAAATGGGTAAGATAGGTATAGGTATATTTATCTACACAGGCATTTGATGGCGGCAACACACAGTTATAGTTTACCGAGTTAATACGCACCGGTAAACTGCGGCCTTCTGATAAGGTTTTAATCAGGGTGGTTCCTGCACTGTCAAATACCCCAAGCATGGCAGTGGCATCAGCGCTTATGGCTCCCGGATTGCCATTTATACAATCAACATACAAAATCAGGGTAATTTCAAAACTATCATTACCCAGGTATTTATATGTAAGATCACCTCCAACTATATGGGTGGCCTTAGCGGCTAAACCACATATACAGGTGAAAATAAAAACTAAAAATAATCTGTTGAGTTTTCGCAACATCTCTTATAGAGACGAATTTACTTAAAAAGGGTTGCTATTGCGCACTTAATAAATGGTTAAAAGATAGTCAGGAAACCGTGAGCAGCTTAGAAGCGGACTTACACAATAATACCCATGGCCTTCTCCAGTGCAGCTTTCAGTCCTTCCACCTTATTACCGCCTGCAGTTGCATAAAAAGGCTGACCACCGCCACCACCTTGTATCTCTTTGGCCAGTTCTTTTACCAGATTACCGGCATGCAGCTTTTTATCGGCCACCAGGTTATCAGATATAATTACACTGAGCATAGGTTTTCCGTTGAGGATACAGCCTAAAACGCAGAATAAGTTTTCGGTTTCGTTTTTCAACTGGAACGATAAATTTTTCAACTGATCTGCATTGGGTATATCTACCTGTGCAACCAGCATATTAATACCTGCCTTGTTTACTATTGTTGTTTTTAACTGTTGTTTAACCAATACCGTTTTTTCGTTTTCAAACACCTCCAGTTTCTTTTGCAACTCGGCCTTTTCCAGCATCAGTTGTTCTACTGATTTCACCACATCTTTGGCCTTCAGCATATCTTTTAACTCATTTACGGTGGCCCACTGTTGGTTCATTAACTCTTCCACTTTTTCGGCTGTTATGGCTTCTATCCTGCGCACACCGGCTGCTACAGCGGCTTCGCTTACTATTTTAAAATAGCCAATTTGTCCGGTTGCTTTTACATGCGTGCCTCCGCACAACTCGCGTGAGTATTTCTCATCAAAGGTAATTACACGTACACTCTCTCCGTATTTTTCGCCAAACAACATCATGGCACCCATGGTTTGTGCTTCGGCTATCGGCACATTTCTGCGTTCATCCAGCGAAATATTTTCCCTTATTTTTTCATTTACCAGGTGTTCTACTTCAGCTATTTCTGCTGCGGTCATAGCGGCAAAATGAGAGAAATCGAAACGCAGGTACTCGTTATTTACCAAACTGCCTTTTTGCTGTACATGGGTGCCCAGTACTTTGCGCAAAGCGGCATGCAATAAATGTGTTGCAGAGTGGTTATTTTCTGTCAGGGCGCGTTTGTTTGCATCAACTGTTGCTGTAAACGTAGCTTCTACATTTTCAGGCAACTTTTCAGTAAAATGAATAATGAGGTTATTTTCTTTTTTGGTATCAACAATGTCTACCTTCTCATTGGCATTGCTTATAAAACCGGTATCTCCAACCTGGCCCCCACCTTCGGGATAAAAAGGCGTTTGGTTAAATACCAACTGGTAACTTTCTTTTCCCTTGGCTTTTACTTTGCGGTATTTAATCAGTTTTACCTCAGCCTCTACTTGCTGATAACCTAAAAAGTCGGTTGGTTTTTCTTCTCCTATCACCACCCAATCATCGGTGGTTAATTCCGTTGCTTTGCGGCTGCGTTCTTTTTGTTTTTGAAGCTCGGTTTCGAAACCGGCTTCGTCAACAGTAAAACCATTTTCTCTTGCAATTAATTGAGTAAGGTCAAAAGGAAAACCATAAGTATCTGAAAGCATGAATGTAAACTTTCCATCTACAACCCCATCAATTTCATCAGTTTCAAACTTATTTAAAGCAAGTGTTCCTAGAATTGAGGATTTTAGATAATCTCTTTCCTTGATATAATCACTTAAACTCCCATTAAAAAAATCCTGATAATAGAGCCCCAATGAAATTTGAGTACTTGATATAATTATACCAGAGTCCGATGAATCAACAAGCTCCATTCTTAGTCCTTCAAATATAAATTCTTTATTGCCATTCGGAGTTATCTCAATGCTGTAATTGATCTTATTCTGTTCGAGAAAAACAGAAATCATTTTCACTCCTTTTTCATAATCAATATAACTACTAATTAATTTTATACCTGATTCCAACGTCCTTAAAAAACTCATCTCCTCTTCCCTGATCACCTTTACCACAAAATCTTTTTGCGCATATAATTCAGGAAACACCTGCTTAAAACTTTCTGCAATCAACTCAGCCAGTTTGCACAGAAATGGCTCCTTAATATGTAAAAACTGATTCTGATACCTTACGGCCCTGCGCAATATCCTGCGGATAACATACCCCGCACCGTTATTGGATGGCAATTGCCCATCTGCTATGGTAAAACAAATAGCCCGGATATGATCGGCCATTACACGCATGGCTATATCCTGTTTGCCATCTCCAAACTGATAGGTAATACCCGAATGTTTCTCAATAAACTTAATTGTTGGTACAAATACATCGGTATCGTAGTTGGAACTTTTGCCCTCAATGGCCCTTACCAAACGCTCAAAGCCCATTCCTGTATCAACATGCCGTGCAGGAAGTTTTTCCAACTTTGTATATTTTGCAAGCAAAGAAGACATTAAACTTTTGAAACTACTCTCATTTATTTCTCCATTGGCAAACTGCTTTCTATAATAATCCTTCTCATTTTTGAAATCAGTTGACCCGTTAGGAACCCAAATACGATTAAACTCCATAAACACATTGTTCCATATTTCAATCACCTGGGGATGATCATTGTTTACCAGCGTTTTTCCATCTACTTTTTTTCTTTCCTCCTCACTACGCAGGTCAATATGAATTTCAGAACATGGCCCGCACGGACCGGTATCGCCCATTTCCCAGAAATTGTCCTTTTTATTTCCTTTTAATATCCGCTCTTCGGCAATCCACTTTTTCCATTCATTCAATGCATCGGTATCAGGTGCCAATCCTTCTTTTTCATCGCCTTCAAAATAGGTAACATACAGGCGGTTTTTATCCAGCCCGTACTCGGTGGTAAGCAGTTCCCAGGCCCACTCTATGGCTTCCTGTTTAAAATAATCGCCAAAACTCCAGTTACCCAGCATTTCAAACATGGTATGGTGGTAGGTATCTACGCCTACCTCTTCCAGGTCGTTGTGTTTGCCACTTACGCGAAGGCATTTCTGGGTATCAACCACCCGCTTGTATTTGGGGGTCTCATTGCCCAAAAACCAATCCTTAAACTGGTTCATACCGGCATTGGTAAACATTAGGGTGGGATCGTTTTTTACCACAATAGGGGCTGAGGGCACTACCTGGTGGCCTTTTGAGGCAAAAAAATCCAGAAATTTTTGTCTGATCTCGGAGCTGGTCATTTACTTGGTATTCAGTTAAATAAATATACGTTTTGATAGCTCTTTCCGAATCCTTATTTTCGCTGCTTGCTTTGGTAAAAAAAGCAGAAAGTATTGGTGCAGTTGAAAACTATTAAACAGAAAAAGGGATGGCAAAAATAAAATACTTTTATAATCCACATAGCTTAGACTTTGAGAAAGTTACCACCAATGTGCGTAGTTTGGCTATCAGGGTATTCGGATTTCTCTCTGCCTCGCTGGTAGCAGGGGCTATTTTGCTTATTGTGGCCTATAATTATATCGACTCCCCCAAAGAAAAAATGTTAAAAAGGGAAATTGCCCTTTATAAAGAACAAAGTGAGGTATTAAAAACCAAGGTAAACAAGCTAAGCGGGGTATTGGCTGAGCTGCAGGACCGTGATGCTTCCATTTACCGCGCCATATTTGAGGCCGATCCCATTTCTTCCAATATCAGAAAAGGGGGCTACGGTGGCATTGATAAATATGAGGAATTAAAGGGTTATGCCAGTTCCGGAGAGTTAATCGATCTTCATAAACGCATGGATCAGCTTTCCAAACAGATGTATATCCAAAGCAAATCGTTTGATGAGCTGGCTAAACTGGCCGAGAAAAAAACAGAATTTCTGGCTGCCATCCCGGCTATTCAGCCCATTGCCAATAAGGATTTGAGGAGAATGGCATCCGGTTTTGGGTATAGGGTACATCCCATTTACAAAACCTATAAAATGCATACCGGTATAGATTTTACCGCTCCAACAGGTACTCCTATTTATGCAACGGGCAACGGTCGTGTAATTAATCCGGAGGAAGGTATGGCGGGTTATGGAAACCATGTGGTGATTGAGCACGGCTTTGGATACCGCACCCTTTACGGCCATCTGCACCGCCTGAAGGTAAAACCAGGGCAACGTGTAAAACGTGGACAATTAATCGGATATGTGGGCAATACCGGATTATCATCGGCCCCTCACCTGCATTATGAAGTAATAAAAAACGGACGTAAAATAAATCCCATCAACTACTTCTTTAACGATCTTTCAGAAAACGAATACACCGCCATGCGCGAGCTTTCCGAAAGACCAACCCAATCATTTGACTAATTGGAATAATTGCTTTACACCCGCCTGATGAGTGACGAGATAGAAAAAAAGTATTTTACCATTGGAGAAGTGGCGGATATGATTGGGGAAACCACTTCGCTCATTCGTTTTTGGGAGAAAGAGTTTACCAAATACCTCAAACCCGATAAAAGTGCCGGGGGAACCCGCAAGTATCATATTTCGGATATTGAAACCCTTAAACTGATTCACTACTACGTAAAAACAAAAGGCTACACGCTTAAGGGCGCAAGGGAGGCACTTGATAAAGGAAAAGAACCCGCAGAAAAAGCAACTATTTTGTCGAAACTGGAACGGATAAAGGAATTTTTAACAATTATTAAAACCAACTTATCCAAGGATTAATACCTTTGGATCTTAAATAAATCAGCCCAGATGAGACAAATTTATATAGTTGATGATGACCGGATCTATCACTATACAACCAAAGTATTAATTAACCGCCTGTTCCCGGAAATTGATATTGCTCATTTTTATGATGGGAAACCCTGCATCACCGAGTTGAAACAACATGCAGACCAGGACCAGCCCGGTCCGGATATTATTTTTCTTGATATCAATATGCCCGATTTAAATGGCTGGCAGTTTTTAGAGCAGTTTCAAACATTTAAACACAAGTTTAGCGCGCCTCCGGTCATCTATATTGTGAGTTCATCCATAGATCCGGGTGATATGAACAAGGCCAAAACTTTTCCCGAGGTTACGGGTTATTTAACCAAACCACTTAATGTGGAAATGATTACAGATATTTTTAACAAAAGATTGAGTTTATAATGAGTACCAATGAAATCGTAAAAACATCAAAAATTGAGTTTGATGTAAACCTTGACAAAGACAATTTACCCGTAAACATACAATGGCAGGCTGATGATGCCGATATGGATGGCAAACAGGAAGCCAAAGCCATGATACTTGCCCTTTGGGATGGAATGCAACAAAACGCCCTTAGAATTGACCTGTGGACCAAAGAAATGAATGTGGAGGAAATGAATTTGTTCCTTTTTCAAACCATTGCCACCATGGCCGATACGTTTGACCGCGCCACCGATAATAAAGAAGTTGCCGAAGATATCCGCGACTTTGCACATCACCTGGGGCATAAGCTCAACGTGTTTGGCCCTGAGCATAAACACTAAACAAATGCAAAAAACCGCTGAGTATTATATCAGCAAACTTGGCCTCAGCAGCCATGTGGAAGGTGGTGCTTTCAAAGAAACATACAGAAGCGGTGTGGTATTGGAACATGCTGCTATTGGTGTTTTGTTTCATGGAAACCGGAATGCTTCCACAGGCATTTATTTTCTTTTAACATATTTACAGTTTAGTGCCTTTCACAAAATTGCTTCCGATGAAATGTGGCATTTTTATGATGGACAAACCCTTACCATCTACGAAATTGATACCGATGGCACGCTGATAACACATAAGCTGGGGCGCGATATCGAAGCCGGAGAAACTTTTCAATGCGTAATAAAAGCCGGAAACTGGTTTGCTTCCAGGTGTGAGGTAGAAGGTGGCTTTAGCCTGGTTGGATGCACCGTAGCACCGGGTTTTGATTTTGCCGATTTTACCCTTGCCACACGAGATGAACTTTGCCATTTATATCCTCAGCATACAGAACTGATTATACCACTTACCTACCATAATTGACCGTTCATTTTAAACCTTCGCAGGTCAATCTTGTCTATACACCCAAATCATTTACCTTGCGGCTTCTTTTTAATTCATTAATGAACAGATTATTTGTCTTATTGATCTCCCTTTTTGCTTTGACGGCCCACACAAATGCCCAACGCCCTGGTGGTGGAATGGGCGGTGGCCAGCGTATGCCCGCTATTGGCAAACTCTATGGCAAAATTGTAGAAGGCAGCAAAAAAACGCCTGTAGAGTATTGTACCATTACCTTAATGGCCATCAATAAAGACAGTGTAATTACCGGAGGACTCACCCGAAGCAATGGTGATTTTATGCTGGAAAAGGTGCCTATGGGCCGTTTCAGAATAAGAATTCAGTTTATTGGTTATAAAACCGTTTTTAAACAGGTAGCTGTTACCCCTAACAATATAGAGCAGGATTTGGGCAATATTTCCATTGAACCGGATACAAAGGCTTTAGGTGAAGTAACCATTGAAGCTGAAAAAAGCAATGTGGTAATGACCATTGACCGCAGGATATACAATGTTGACAAAGACATTACCACCCGCGGTGGAAACGGACTTGATGTAATGAAAAACCTGCCGGGCATTACAGTGGATGCCGATGGAAATGTAACCATGCGCAACTCCTCTCCCACCATTTTTGTAGATGGGCGGCCAACCACCTTAACACTGGAACAAATTCCTGCCGATCAGATTGACCGCGTGGAAGTAATTACCAACCCTTCTGCCAAATTTGATGCAAGTACCACCGGTGGAATTATTAATGTAGTATTAAAGAAAAATACCAAGCCAGGCTATAACGGGGTAATTGGTGCAGGCATTGGAACCAACAAACGCTACAATACCAACCTGAACCTGAATGTGAAAGAAAATCCATTCAACTTTTTTATCTCCTATAGCCTCAACAGCCGGGGTAACCTCAATAACGGATATACCAACCGCACCAACTATTCCAATAACGAAATTACTTCCATTACCAAACAGGATAACCTCAACGAAGTGTTTAACCTCTCTCAGTTTGGTCGGTTGGGTGTTGACTATAATATTACCAACCGCACCATGCTTACCGTTGCCGGCAATTTTAATAAAATGAATTTTGAAATTGACGATAACCAGGACTTTACTTTCCGCGATAAGGATTATATACCTACCACCATTGGCGAACGGTATAACCGACAGCGAAACAGCAACCTGGGATTTGGCGCACAACTGGCCATTAAACATACCTTCCCTAAACAGGGAAAAGAGTGGACCACCGATTTTAATTTTAACCAATCGGAACAAACCAACAACTCTACTTTTACCACCACCACCAACTATACCACCATTGTACCTAAAGTAAGAACGCCTGAACCGCTTATTCAAAAAAATACAGGCTCGGGTACCAACAGGGTATTAACCTTTCAGTTCGATTATACCAACCCCATCACCGACAGTTCCAAAATTGAATTTGGTTTCAGAAGCAACCTGCGCCTCAACCAATCCATTTTAGAGGTATTTAATAATGATACCAACAATGTGTATGAAACGCTTAACCGCGACCAAAACCTTTCCAGCAATTATGATGTGGATGATATCGTAAATGCGGCTTATATTAATTACAGTGCTTATCTGTTTGCGGGTATTACCTATCAGGCTGGTTTCCGTGTGGAGCAAACGTATTTCGTAGCCAACCTGCTCGACCGTAACCAGAGTTTTGAATACAAATACCCCAATGGTACTTCAAACCTCATCAATGCCATTTTCCCAAGTTTATTCCTCTCGAAAAAATTCAATACCAAACACGAGATGCAGCTAAACTTTTCGCGTAAAATTAACCGCCCCAATTTTATGCAGATTATGCCTTTTATTATGTTTAGCGACAGGCAGAATTACCGCATGGGAAATCCGGCCCTGGCTCCTGAGTTTATTAATATTGCAGAAGCCAATTACAATTACTTTTTTGGCGTAGGCAATTTATTTACCTCCCTGTTTTTCCGCCACCAGGATAATGCCATTACCAATTATGTATACGCCCTGCCAAGCGATTCATCCATACTTGTTAGCACATTTATCAATGGTAAAAACAGCTATAACTTTGGCATGGAGAACAACCTTAAATTTAGTTTCCTCAATAAAAAACTGGATTTTACAGTAAACTACAATATTCTTTATACCGATATCTCTGCCAACAGCGGCAGTTCCGGCAACCTGCAAAACAGCGGCATTACCTGGAATACCAAAGGCATACTGAGTTATAAATTCCCTAAAAGCATCACCGCTCAAATAAATGGTGGCTACGAAGCCCCAAAAATTATTCCTCAGGGAAAAACACTGGATGTTTACTCTATGGATATTTCTGTAAGCAAAGATTTTGGTAAGGCTCTTACCTTCTCGCTTACCTTAAATGATGTATTTAATACCAAACGCTGGGGCTCTGTTTACGATACCGAAAACTTCTATCAGGATTTTAGCCGCAGGTGGGAAACCCGTTTCCTTCGTGTAAACTTTACCTGGAGATTTGGCGAAATGGATGTATCTCTCTTTAAACGCAAACGCGGAAACCGTGGCGATAACCAGGGTGGCGGCATGGAAATGGAATACTAGGGGTTAAGAATTGGTGCTTGGTGCATAGTGCGCAGGGGATGGTGGTTTAAGAGATGGTTGATTAGTTCGAAGTTGGGAAGTTCGAAGTTGAAATAGACAGGAAATATTAAACTGGTTATTTATCCTTCATCATCTCCATTCAATAAATCCTCCGCTAACATTTTAGTTTGAGTAATTACTGTCTCTACGGCCTTTTCTTGCAAGTCTGGCTGATAACCATGTAGGTGTAAATTCTTCGGACATTTCTTCTCAAGGCTGATTGTACACTTTCTTTATCTATTATTCTTAAGAGTTCTAACTAATTTCGATGCTATCTAGCTAAAATATAACACCCAAAATTCTCTTTTGAAGATAAATACCCCCACAAATCTCCCCCTTCACACATCAAAATCAAGAGTGAAAACATTCTTTTTTCATAGGGAAAACATTCTTTTTTTGCTGGTAAAAAAGTGGGCCTTTTATGCTTATTCCTTGCTTTTAAAGCTATTAGATAAAAAAGGGCAATACTGGCCTTTTTATTTTCTGAAGTAGCAGTTTTGGTTTGTCAAAAATAGTGTTACGCTTGCTAAAGTTTTATCGTCTTTAGGCAGGGTTAATTTTCTTCGTAGTAATACGAGTAGTCAATTCCTTTCATATACATTTCCCGGCTGTGTATATCGGAGGTTAAGGCCTGTTTTATTCGTTTTAATAATTCGCTGCTATCTACTGTGCTTATTATCATAGCGTTCATATAATCGGCTTTGCTTATTTTGCTCCAGTCCACACAGCATTTCAGGTGTTTTTTCAGCATCAGATCCAGCCATACACGGGCACTTCTGCCATTGCCTTCCATAAATGGATGTGCCTTGTTCATGGCAGCATATTTATCGGTTATTTCTTCTATAGTAGTTTCTGGCATTTCATCTATGGTTTTTAGCTGTGCGACTAAATAGTGGGCAGGTGTAAACTGGTAGCCGCCTTTAGCAATGGTTTTGGTTCTTATTTGCCCGGCAAAATCATAAAGCCCGCCAAACAAATAAGCATGTATTTGTTGCAGTCCTTTTGTGGTTCCCACTTCAAATTCGTGTATCAAATTGCTTTCAAACAAGGTGTAGGCCTTCTTCTTACTTTGCCCGTCAATGCTGGTGTCGCTGTATAGAAACCAGTCTAAAAATTTTATAGCCCTATTATTGGGAAAATGTTTGGCCAATTCACTTATCCCATTGCTATCTAAAGTATCAGTTAGGTATTTTTTACCATCAGAAGCTGTTAATTTCAGTCTGTGAGTACCACTCACAAACTGAACATTTGCTTTGAGCAATTTCCTTTTGAGCCAACGCCAATAGTTCCCTGCTTTAATATAATCCGGCTCATCATTTAAAATACCAACCACATCCACCACACTAAACCACCATTTGGCATGTTCATCATCCCAGGCAGCCCGCACCTCACGGTCGTCAAAAAAACGGATGGATATTCTGGATTTAGAAGGCATATCCGGTTTTCTTCAAATTGGCTTTTATACTTTCTTCTATTTGGTTTTCTTTCATCTTACTTCATGGTAACCCTGTCAAATTTAATTTTAAAATCGGTTTAATCAGTCTACACTTTATGAAAAAAGTTGATTACCAAAAATAGGCGTACACAGCTCCTTATGAATCTATTTTCTTAGGTAATAAAGATATAAAAATCGGATAGGATTGATTTAAAAGTAATTAGTTTAAAAGGGTATTTTCCTGAAGTAGCTGTTTTGGTTTGTAAGGGAAGTTTTACTTGTGTAAAAGCTACCCCGGGGTGCTTTACCCCTTCAACTGCTGGCTAAAATATTCCACTACACCGCCCAGTTTCAGCCCCGGGAAACGCTCCTGCATCTTTTTAGCCTTTGCCAATTGTATTTTACAAAATTGCGCAAATTCTGCCGTGTCGGGGTGCAGGGGTTTGTGTAATGCTGCTGTTTGCAATGCCTCCAGTTCTTTAACTACTGTGGCTGTGGTATCGTCAAAAAAAGTGTGGCCAAAACGTTCCCATACATAATCAATGGCCAGTTGGTTGGGGTGCACCATATCTTTTTCAAAAAAGCGGTAATCGCGCAGCTCATCTACCACTATTTCGTAAGCGGGGAAATAATATACATTATTAAATAAAGCAGCCAGTTGGTGCACAGCCTGCAGCAAAACGGCCTTGCTCTGGTTATTTTCCACCAGTCCATCGCGCACATAACGCACAGGGCTTACCGTAAGCACCACTTGCTTATTTTTAAATACAGGTTGGTTAAACAAGTTGGTATAGGCCGCTACAATTTCTTTAACCGTGAGCAACCTTTTCTCAAAAAGATTGGCCGGCATTTTATGGCAGTTGGCCACCACTTTTGTGTTTTCTTTTAAAGCATATACCCATGCCGATCCAAAGGTGAGCATCACAAACTTACTTTGTTGAAAGGTGGCTGAAGCCTCGCTTAATTCCTTGTTCATATTGGCCAGCACCTCTTGTTTATTTGTGCCGGCAAAACACCCGTGGTGGTTCCAGGAGTGCCACAACTCACCTGAAAGAAAAACATCCTCAGCAGTATAAACCTGCTTATCCATACAAGCCTGCAAGGAGTTGGCTATGCTTAGCGGATTAAATAAAATACCATGCGGATTAATAGTGGCAGGTAAATAAGCCGCTTTTATTTTATGGCCTATATGCTCTGCAAAACAGGAACCGTTGAGCCATACCTGATCGGTTACCTGCAACGATACCGGAGATTTGGGAAATTGAAACCGGAGTGTAAGATCCATGGCACAAACATAGATAAACAAACAGCTTTAAACACAAACTGGTTTTCATATAGTTAGCATTTTTTCTGTTTTTTTTATGCCTACTCACCAAACCTGGCGAACAGAAGAGCCGTAATACAGGTTGAACATCAATTTCAATTAATTATGCAAAAAGTTACAAATGTTTCATTGGCAACGGTAATCAGGTGGATTATTGTAGTTTCTATTTTAATGCAGTATGCGGTAAGCCATGCGCAGGCCCCCTGCGATGCTTATTACACTTCTCAAACAAACGGGCAGACCAAATCGGTCAGCTTTCAAAGCCGCAATACCAGCGGCCTGGCAGTACATCACTGGTCATTTGGTGATGGTACTTTTTCTACTGCAACAAACCCTTTAAAAACTTACTCAACCAATGGTACCTATTTTGTGTGCCATCTGGTAACAACCCCAAATGCCTGTACCGACACTTTTTGTACTACAATTTACATTTCAAGTGTAGTGCCTTGTGTGGCAAATTTTAATTCGTTTACAGATTCTATTTCAGGCACTACTTACTTTAACAATACCTCCTCAGGAACCAATCTGGTGTACACCTGGAGTTTTGGTGATGGTACGTATTCAAGCACCCAAACACCAAGCCATCAGTACAGCCAGAGCGGGTGGTACACCGTTTGTTTAACCGTTACCAATCCGTTTGACAGCACCTGCTACAGCAACAAATGCAGCCAGATTTATGTACTAAGAAACAGTGCAGGTGGTTCATGTACCGCAGCTTTCAGTTCTTCAAACGATCCGCTGGTATCGGGTAAAGTAAATTTTGTAAATCAATCAACCAACAGGGTTGGACTCGATTTTATGTGGACTTTTGGAGATGGTGGCGTAAGTTACCAGCAAACCAATACTTCGCACCAATACCAAACTTCCGGCACTTATACCGTTTGTTTGTTTATGTCAGACTCGCTTAATATATGCTCGGATACGGTATGCAAACAGGTAACTGTAGTGCTCAACACACCGCCACCATCATGCAATGCAAATTTTACGTACCAGGTAAATCAGCAAACCAGTCAGGTAAGTTTTAGCAGTTCATCTCAGGGAACAGGATTAACACACCAATGGTATTTTCATGACAATACCACTTCCACACAAGCCAATCCGGTAAAAACATATTCGGCACCCGGCACTTATTTTGTGATGCACTTTGTGTTCAGAAGCGATTCTATTGGCAGGGTAATTTGCAGCGACTCCATGTATCAAACCATTACCATTAGCGGCCAGCAGCCTACCTGCAATGCCAATTTCTCTTATCAGGTAAATGCCCAAACGAGGATGGTTAGCTTTTTCAGTATGAGCCAAAACAACGTGATTCACTGGTGGGAGTTTTATGATGGAAGCCAGTCCAACCTTGCAAATCCTCAAAAAGTTTATCCAGCAGGTGGCCCCTTTGGTGTATTGCATATGGTAAGCAAATATGATTCTGCAGGAGGACTGATTTGTGTGGATACAGCTTACAAAACCATTTATGTGCAAGGTGGCGGAAACAGGTGCGATGCAACCTTTACGTTCTACAGAGACAGTATTGATCCTAATTTGATTTCGTTTTCCACCCTTTACCCGCAGGCAAACGGAACAACCTATAGCTGGCAGTTTGGTCCTAACCCGGGCACCAGTTCCACACAGGCAAATCCAACACATTATTTTGCCATTCCGGGCCCACGTCAAATCTGTTTAACCATAACCAATATTGCCGATTCGTGCTTTGATACGTATTGCGATACCATTATGATTCAGGCTGGTAATACAGGCATCAAACAGGAAAAAATAAGCATTGGTAAACTTTATCCAATACCTGTAAGCGATGAATTGAATGTGGAAGTAAACAGCGAAGTGGCAGAAAAAACCATCCTGATGATTTATGATATGACAGGCAAACTTCTGTTGAATAAGGAATATGAACTCAATTTAGGTCAAAACAAGGTATCTCTTGATACATCATTACTTAACCGGGGAATGTACTTATTGGTGGTTCAAAACTCCCAGGGTAAATTGGTGAAGCAACTGATGAAGTAAGGTTAATTTTACAGGAAGCAATAAAGCGGCAGGAATAAACCCCTGCTGCTTTTTTTTGCGTAAGGCGATATGGTTCCCGTTCTTTATATTTGAGAAAGCACTGCACAATGTTTTTTACCCTCAAAACAAACCGACTAATAACCAAGTATTTACAAACAATAATTTTTATCAGATGAAGGTAACCAAACCTTTGGTTTTCAGGTAACGTAATAGTTGGTATTAAACCTAATCACATGAAACACCTCATTACTAACTTTAACATGCTGAAAATTTTCCTGCTGCTGGCAGGGTTTACTTTTTTTGGCACCACCAAAAGTGCGGCTCAGTGTAATGCCAACTTTAACTTCTTTGTTGATACCACTAATGGCAATGTTACTTTTGCAAACACCTCAACCTTTATTACGCCAACACGTACCTTTTTATGGTACTTTGGAAGTCATGGAACATCCACACAGGTTAATCCGGTAAAAAATCTGCCTCCGGGTACACATATGGTTTGTTTGTATGTGTTTGATAGTACATGCAGCGATTCTACCTGTAAAATTATTGTGGTTCCTCCATCAGCAAGTGGCAATTGCAACGCCAATTTTTCTCATTCGGTTAATAATTCAACGGGTAATGTTTCCTTTCTTAACTCCTCTACAGGAACAGGGCTTGGCTCTTATCTGTGGACATTCAGCGGAGGTAACGGATCATCAACCCAATCAAATCCCAGCAAGATATTTGCACCGGGAACATACCAGGTTTGCCTTACCGCTACCTTCTCAAACGGAAGTTGTGCGGATACCATTTGTAAAAGTATTACTGTGGGACCACGGCCTTGCGATGCCAACTTTACTTATGTGATAGATACTGCTACCGGCAATGTGCAGTTTACCAATTCATCCACATCATCCGGTACTCCTTCATATACCTGGTATTTTGGCTCCTCAGGTACATCAACACAAACCAATCCATTAAAAAATCTGGCACCGGGAACACATCAAATTTGCCTGTTCCTCAACGACAGTTTTTGTTTCGACTCCACTTGTAAAACAGTTGTTATACCACAACCACCATGTAATGCCAATTTCACATATAGTGTCGACAGTATTACCGGAGATATCCGTTTCCACAACTCATCTACAGGAACCGGCACCGGCAGCTACTTCTGGACATTTGGAGGCAGCGGAACATCAACTGCCACTAACCCTGTAAAATCACTTGCACCCGGAAGTTATAATGTGTGTTTATTTGCCACTTTTGGAAGTTGCACGGATACCATTTGCAAAACAGTGGTTGTTGCCGCGCAACCATGTGATGCCGGCTTCACCTTTTTTGTCGATTCAACCAATACGGTTCACTTTACCAACACATCAACCGGTACCGGAACACCCACTTATTTCTGGAACTTTGGTTCACACGGCACCTCCACCCTTGCCAATCCATTTAAATCGCTTCCCCCGGGCAATCACCTGGTATGTTTGTTTGTAACTTTTGGCAGTTGTACCGACTCTATTTGCAAAACAGTTACCATCCCTGCTTTTCCATGCAATGCAGATTTTACATTTACTGTTGACTCGCTTAATAACGTACATTTCAATAATACTTCCTCTGGTACCGGGGCCCCTGCATACACCTGGAATTTTGGTGGCTTAGGTTCATCAACACTTGCTAACCCTTCTTTTACTCTGCCTGCTGGTATCCATTTGGTATGCCTCAGGGCTCAGTTTGGAACCTGTATTGATTCTGTGTGCAGGGTTGTTAAAATAGATACGGTAACCTGTAATGCATCATTTACCTACTCCATTTTCCCTGATACCGCCTCATCAACCCGCAGAATTGTGGTTTTTAACAATACATCAACAGGGAATAACCTCGTTTATTTCTGGACCTTCGGTGTTGATAGTTCTGTATCAGGAGCGCAATCCCCTATCCATCATTACCCGGTAAACGGAACCTACACAGCTTGCCTGGTAGTTCGAAGCCTGATTGATTCGTGCATGGACAGCACCTGTATAACATTTACCATTGCGCCAGATTCTACCACATCCATATCTGATCCGGACTTGTTATCCGGTATTAAAATTTACCCGGTTCCGTTTAATGATATGATCCATATAGACATGCATGCCAACAAAGCCGGAATGATGGATATTGCGGTATACGATATGGTGGGCAGGTTGCGGATGGAGAAAACAACCTTGGTTGAATTTGGAAGCAATAAGCTGGAGATGAATCTGGCAGAATTGAGCCATGGATTTTATACAATAGAACTTAAAATTGATAACCAACGAAAAACACAAAGAGTCGTTAAATAGCTGTTTCGATCATAAGAAAGTTGCCGGCACTTTTTTGGGCCGGCTTCTTTCGTTATTTTTAATTCTGAATGCCCGAGATTGACCTGATATTAATACAGCAGTGCATCAAGCAGGATTCGAGGGCGGAGTATGCCTTGTACAAAACCTGTTTCAGAACCCTGATGTCGGTATGTTACAGGTATACCCGAAATGAAGATGACGCGGCAGATCTGGTAAACAAGGGCTTTCTAAAAATACTGAATAACCTGGAAAAATATGATACCAGCAGGTCGTTTAACAAGTGGATAGTAAGTATCATGATCAATACCATTATAGATGAATTCAGGTCCAACAAACGCCATACGGAAAACATGTCGCATGTGGATATGAACGATCTGCAGCAACATTACCATCCGGTAGATTATAACGATGCGGAAGAAAGATTATCAGCCAAAGAAATCCATCAATATATAGACCAACTGCCCGAAACAAGTAAACTAATTTTAAACCTTTATGTATTTGAAGGAAGAAGCCATAAAGAAATTTCCGAATCACTAAACATCACAGAGAGCACCTCAAAATGGCATCTGTTTAACGCACGCAATCTGCTCAAACAAATGATAGGAAAAGCACTTTCATCAATTAAAATGTATATGCTATGAAACAACCTCATGATCCACTTGATGAATTTCTGAAATCAAAAAGCCGGGAAACGGAATTTGAGTTCAGGGAAGAATATTGGGAAAAAGCCAAAAAACTCATTGCAGAAGAAAGAAGGCAAAAACCATCTCCAAACAGGATCATTTTGTTTGCGGGTATCCTCTTTTTCTTCGCATCTGTTTATATGATTGCCAAAGTGCGCTCTGATTACGGAAGTGCAGCCACCAACGGAACACCAAGCACCGTTTCATCAGAACATGCCATAGCCCTGAACGAGAAAAATACGACAGATAAAACCACCAATAGCGGGGGTAAGAATACTGCAGCTATTCCTGAGCAATTGAATGAAACAAAAAACAATACACCACAGATTGCCCCTTCATTAAAAAACAACCCTACGGAAACAAGTGAAAACAGGTTCCGGGAAACCATACAATTATCAGGCAAAAGAAAAACCACCGCGGTAAAAAGTGTAAAAATTGGCGAGTTTGCTAACCAGGCCTCTCCTACTAACGTAATAAATAATGAACCCGAATTAAATACGGCAGTGGCAGAAACAAACAACAGCAAAAAACAGAAAACAGAAAAAAACACGGCAATGCCTGAAGTGCTTTCAGAAATGGCTGCTGCTATACCACGCAGCGGAACCACACCAGTTGAGCCAAATACCGGCATAGCTCAATCTGAGACGGCTTCTGCTGAAGAAAACAATAAAACCTTACTTTCATTTTTTGAAGTGGAACCTATATTACATCACCAGTTTCTTTCTGCACCATCAGTTTCATCTCCAGAGAAAAAATCTCCCGTAAAGTATCCACCTTCATCTTATAAATATATTACCCTTGAAGCCGGTATGAATTATTATAACCCTTCCGGTAGTATTTCAAATACAGCCGATTTTCATACAGGTTTCAGGTGGCACCGCTACCTCTCTCAGCGATTTACCTTTAGCACCGGCTTTGGATACAGCAGGTTGCACCAAAATCATGGAGCACGTACTTACAATAGTTTTTCATATCAGTTTGGCGAAAAAGTAACCAGCACCAGGATTAATACCTTCAGGCTCGATTACCTGGAGTTGCCAGTTAATATTCATTACCGCATTAAAACACGCCATTCAATCAGCGCGGGATTGCAGTTTAATTACCTGTTGCAGTCGGCCGAGTTAATAAGTAAAACCGGAGAACAAAACTCCAGCAAAAAAGATGTAGGCCATTTTAAAGCTTTTTCACCTTTCGATATCCAATCAAATGTAAATTATGTAGTAATATTACCGAACAGATTTATTATTACCACAGGTTACTATTTTGGATTAATGGATATTACCGATAACAAATCATTTAAAAATACCAGATATGACAGAAACAGCGGTTTCAGGCTAACCCTGGGATACAAACTCTTTTAACAATGAAATTGAACACCTGGATTATTGCTGCCATATTTTCATTAGTGCTGCTGGGCTCCTGCGATCCCAAGGAGGAGCCTGTGGAAGTAATAGAAGAAACCATCTTTTCATTGAAAGGGAAAGCTGATGGAGCTGCTGTATTAATGGAAGCCGGCAAAAATAATTATTATATGAACGGAGGTTACGAAACATTGCCGGTTGGGGTACTCTCTTTTTATGCATCGATGGCGCCTTTAAATTGTACCCAATGTCCTCCGGCTTTAAGTATTGCTATAAACAATTTCAGCACAGACCAGTTGTTTAGTGACGATAAATCCCTGTTTACGGGAACCTATGAATTCCGCAACGATTCAGATCTTATTCGCCCCACCTATGAAGTAGAATTTACTCCTGAAGCCAAAGGAAGTTCATCCGGCTCTTTTCTGTGGGATTTTGGTAATGGAAAAACCTCCACTTCGGCAGAAAAAAAAGTAAGTACATCTTACCGTTATCCCGGCACCATGCCCGTTACTTTCACAGCCGATTACAATGGCTGTAAATCTTCCATATCACAGCAAATAGCTTTGCCTCCTCCATTTGAAAGCCAGGTAATCAGTTTTAATACCAATGCATTAAGCACACGTTCTGTACTTTTTAACAGCATTCCGGTAAACCAGCAGGCTAACGTAAGCTGGGATTTTGGCGATGGCAAAACAGGTAGTGGAACCATTACCACCCACGAGTATACGCAGTCGGGGGTATTTAAAGCCTGCATGACGTATACCCTCAACAGCAAAACAATAACCATTTGCAGAAACGTGGCCACATCCGATTCCGGATTTTGCATGTCCAACTTCTCTTATAAAGCAACCCCGGTTATCGATAGTTTTGCCTTCTCCCAGGTAAATATTACCTGGAAAGATGAGGCAGGCCGTATTTACACCAGCAGCAAAGCAGAACAGGGACCCGGAAATCATTTTACCATTGAAAAAATAAGTGAATACCTGCTGAACGAGAAAGGGCAAAAAACAAAAATATTAACCATCCGGTTTGATTGTTTGGTTTCTGATGGAATACGCATCATACACCTGCAAAATATAGAGGGCAAGGTTGCCATGGCATACCCGAGGTAAGCCGCACCACTGCTTCTGTCTTCCAATTCTTCTCCACAGCTGTTTACAACTTTCCGGGGTTATTTATTTTCTATTAATAAACTTTGGATATAGTTGAATTCTCCAAATGTTTCACCTCATTTATATATACTATGGCCAAGAAGAGCGAGCGAAAAATTTTCGTGTTGGACACCTCTGTTATTTTATACGATCACAACTCTATCAATAACTTTCAGGAACACGATGTAGCAATACCCATTACTGTTTTAGAAGAACTGGATAATTTCAAAAAAGGAAACGACACCATCAACTTTGAAGCCCGGGAGTTTATCAGAAACCTCGACAAACTTTCCGGAGAATATATCCTTACCGATTGGATTCCCATAAATGGCCGGGGCCGTGGCAATTTTAAAGTTCTGATGGGCGAAAAGGGCAGTGTGGATGCCCAGATTGTTTTTGGCGAACGCAAAGCCGACCACCGAATTTTAAATGCTGCTCTTGCTTTATCAGAGAGAGAAAAAGGCCGCAAGGTGGTAATGGTAACCAAGGATGTAAACCTTCGCCTCAAAGCCAAATCACTTGGATTATCAGCGGAGGATTATGAAACCGGTAAAATTAAAAACCTGGATGCGCTGCATACCGGCAAAACCACCATCGAGGGGGTTAAACAATCGGTAATTGATATGATTTATGCCGATGGGTTTATTTCTTATGATTTGTTGTTTGACGAAAAACCAGCTGCCAACCACTTTTACATTTTAAAGAACAATAAAACCTCTGTATTGTGCACCTTTAATCCGCACAATGAAAGTATAGAAAAGGTAGAGAAGAGAAATGCCTATGGCATAAAACCGCGAAATGCAGAACAAACATTTGCCATGCACGCAGTTCTTAATTCGCATATACAACTGGTAACTATACAGGGCGTGGCCGGAACAGGAAAAACATTGCTTGCGCTGGCTGCCGGTATGGAACAAAAGCAAAACTTCCGTCAGATATATCTGGCAAGGCCCATTATTCCATTAAGCAATAAAGATATCGGGTATTTACCTGGTGATATTAAATCTAAAATTAATCCTTACATGGAACCATTGTGGGATAACCTAAAGCTTATTCAAAACCAATGGAAAGAAACAGATAAGGAGTACCAGAAAATTACCGATATGGTAAATCAGGAAAAACTGATGGTGACTCCGCTGGCATATATCCGCGGTCGCAGTTTATCTAATATCCTTTTTATTATTGATGAGGCACAAAACCTTACCCCGCTTGAAGTAAAAACCATTATCACCCGTGCAGGCGAAGGAAGTAAAATTGTATTTACAGGAGATATTTTTCAGATAGATACGCCTTACCTCGATTCGCAATCCAACGGATTATCGTATCTGATTGATCGCATTAAAGACAACCCGCTTTATGCACATATTACCTTAGAAAAAGGAGAACGTTCAGAGCTGGCTAACCTTGCCAACCACTTGCTATAAGCCTGAAGTAACCCAATAAAAAAAGCCGGTGTTTTTATGAGCACCGGCTTTTTTGTTGCCACTGATGAAAGTTTTTTATATCCCAAACGAAAACCCAAGACCTATAATAATTCCGCCTGGTTGTAAAAAACTCATCACTGATTTTGATTGATCTGTAAGTTGCAACCCTGATTTACTGGTATAGTTATTCTCACCACTCATATTTATACTATAGCCCAGTTCCAGGTTAAACCGGCTTTTGTTGCCCACCTGCCAGTGTTTCATCCAGGTAAGGTTTAATACTGAAACCTGCTTAAAATCGAATTTCTCTTTTACTTTTTGTTTAGTATTATTTACCAGTGCCTCTATTTCTACCTCTACATCTTTTCCTCCCGTTGCAGCAGAATAACTAACACCGAAGGCACTTCCGGTTTTGCCATCCAGATAAAACCTGGCCCCTCCGGTTACCTTCCCCCCCCATGTTCCAAGACCTGCCGCACCAAAAAGAGAGATTTTTTCTGAAACAAACTGTTCCAATCCAATTCCAGCCAAACCACAATTGTTATTTATACCTGTTCCCAATCCTAAAAAGGTTTGCTTGAGTTTAAAGTTATCCTGTGCCTGTGCTGAAAACAAAAAACCGGTGAGGGTTATTAACGATAAAAAGAAATGTTTTTTCATATTGAATATTGATTTTGACGGGTATGATTTAGTAATAAAAACAATGCCAAAGTATTGTTAAATAAATTTGATTTGATAGTTTCTTTTTATTTCTAAGTTTGAAGACCCTTTATTAAACCAATGCCCCTATGAGAAATTTTATACTGCTTCTTTTTCTTAGCCCTTTTTCAGCTTTCACCCAAAAAGTATTAGAGAATCCCATTACCATCTTGCCGGGTCATTCCAATGATGTGGATGTGATTTCGGTTTCTTCCAGGGGACAAATTGCTACAGGTTCATGGGATAAACAGATTAATATTTACAGCGATGATTCCTTATTTACACTGATAAAAACCATAGATGCCCACCTTGCTCCGGTTACCGCCATTAAGTATAGCAGGGATGGTGGGTTGCTGGCCAGCGGAGCCAATGATTATACCATTAAAGTGTGGGACTCTACTTATAAGCTGTTCAGAATAATGGAGGGGCACAAAGGCAATATCAATACCCTCACTTTTGATAATACACGCAAATACCTCTTATCCGGGTCGGAAGACAGAACCATCATCATGTGGGAAGTAAGTTCAGGAAAACAACTCAGGACCATAAATAATGGCAGTGCAGTGCATACCATCATTCAAAACCCGTCAGATCCGAGGCAACTGATTGTGGCTGGGGCTGAACCTAAAATAAAGGTATTTAGCCTGCAAACCAGTCAGGTTGCCAAAACCTTTGATGGCCACACGGATATTGTAAATGCAATAGATATCAACAGAGGTGGTTCGCTCATGATCAGCGGATCAAATGATAAAACTGCCCGTATCTGGGATCTCAAAACAGGTAAAGAAGTTAGAAAACTGGCTGTTGACTGCTGGAAAGTAACAGCGGTGGCTTTTACTGATGACGGGAATTATGCAGTAACCGGTTGTAATGACGGGAGCATAAAAATATGGGAAGTGGCTACCGGAAAGCTGATGGTTTCTGTAGAGGGAAAGGGCAGTTATGTAAGAGACCTGGCTTTTAGCAAAAATACTTACCTGCTGCTGGCGGCCAATATGTTGCGTGAAGGAACAGACTTTGGGCTGCGGGTTTGGCAAAGTGGGCTTACTTCTCCTAAATTTTTACAGAAACAAACACCGGCCATGCCCGATAGTTCTAAAACCAAAACACCACCTGCACAACCTGCTGTACCTGTAAAACCTTCAAATGCAGCACCTAAGAAATAAGTTTAATTCCAATTCACAACACAAGCCCAATCAAAAATTTGGAATGCTTCTAAATGGTGGAGAAAAAAATTCACTGTTTTATTGAACTCCGATAAAAAAATATAGATTCGCAGGCTGGAAAAATTGATCAATTCTTTCAAAAACAAGTACAATGAAAATTATTACCAACGTTTTACGCGCTGTTTTTCTTTTCGCCACCATCTTTTTCGTTTCTCCGGGCTTTGCCCAGTCAGCAGATGAAGGCGCTCAATTATTCAACGCCAATTGCACCTCATGCCACGCCATTAATGACAAGGTTGTTGGGCCGGCATTAAAAGATGTTCACAAACGCAGAGATGAAAAATGGCTGCTAAGCTGGATCAAAAATTCACAAAAAATGGTGAAAGCCGGTGATCCTGTGGCTGTTCAGGTTTACAAGGAAAACAATGAGGCATTAATGACCTCATTCGATAACCTTACTGATAATCAGTTAAAATCCATCGTTGCTTATATCAAGGCTGAAAGTGAAAAACCAGCCACAGCTGCTGTTGCATCTGCTCCCGGTAGTTCAACATCCGTTTCTGCCGCACCTGCAGAAGTAAGCAGTTCTATGAGAGGACGTATCAACTGGTTGCTGATCATCATTTCTATCCTGTTATTTATGGTGATTGCTCTTGTTCTCGATATCCTTGGCCTTGTTGGTCAGATACAGGGCAAGCCGGTAATAAACTGGAACAATATTAACTCCAAACTCCTCATTGTTTTCTTAATAGTAGGATTGGCGGCTACAGCCTGGGAGTTCTCAGCACATACCAAACTTACCGTAAACAGCTATGATGGTGCCTCTGCACACAGTGCTGAATACGACAGTATGTTTAATATCACTTTCTACCTTACCCTGGTTGTTTTTGTTATTACACAAATACTTCTGTTCTGGTATGGTTATAAATATAAATACAGCAGCAAAAGAAGAGGCTTATACTATCCTGATAACCACAAACTGGAGTTTATCTGGACCATTATCCCAGCCATCGTTCTTACTGTTCTGGTAATTCGTGGATTAAAAACCTGGAACGATATCATGTATCACAACGATGAAAAGGCACAGGTTATTGAAGTTTTTGGTTTCCAGTTTGGCTGGAACGCCCGCTACTCGGGTGCTGACAATACCCTTGGTAAACATGATTTCCGTGAAATTGGTAAAGTAAATGCCTTAGGTGTTGATCCAAAAGATCCACACTCACAGGATGATGTTGTAGCTAACGAGTTGCACCTGAAAGTTGGTCAGCCTATTATGCTGAAATTCCGCGCCAAAGATGTTATTCACTCGGCATATCTGCCACACTTCAGGGTTCAAATGAATGTGGTTCCCGGATTGCCTACCCAGTTTGCATTTACGCCTACTATTACCACGGCCGAAATGCGCAACAAACTGAACGATCCGAAATTCGATTACGCTCTTCTTTGTAATAAAATTTGTGGAAGCGCCCACTACCGCATGAAAATGAAAGTGGTGGTTGACTCTCCTGCTGATTACGAAAAGTGGTTAAGCACACAGCCTAAACTGGTTCAAAACAGTGCACCTGCTGCCGACTCCACCACCACCAATGTTCAGGCTTCTGTTGTCACTGAAAAAAATGACAAAACCTTAGCCGTTAAATAATCCTTATCATTAAAGAAATAATATTATAAATCATAAATATGAGCAATACGCATTCACATCACGATGACCACAGCCATGACGCTCATCATGGTCATCATCAGGAATCCTTCATTTCGAAGTATGTATTTAGCATGGATCATAAAATGATCGCTAAACAATTCCTGATCACGGGTATTATTATGGGTACAATCGGTATGGCTATGTCGCTTATCTTCCGTTTGCAACTGGCTTACCCCGATATGAAATTTCCTTTTCTGGAAAGCATTATCGGCCATTGGGGAAAAGATGGAAAACTCGATCCTAATTTTTACCTATCCCTTATTACCATCCACGGAACAATCATGGTATTTTATGTGTTAACTGCCGGATTGAGCGGAACCTTCTCCAACTTACTCATTCCACTTCAGGTAGGTGCAAGGGATATGGCTTCTCCTTTTATGAACATGTTGTCTTATTGGTTTTTCTTCCTTTCGTCTGCAGTTCTTATTGCTTCTTTGTTTGTAGAAACAGGCCCTGCTGCTGCCGGATGGACAGTTTACCCACCACTATCTGCCTTACCTAAAACCTTACCCGGATCCGGAGATGGAATGACGCTTTGGCTGGTAGCTATGATATTATTTATTGCTTCTGCGCTGTTAGGCGGTATTAACTATATCACTACCGTATTAAACATGCGCACAAAAGGAATGAAAATGACCCGCATGCCATTAACCATCTGGGCGTTTTTAATTACTGCTGTATTGGGTCTGTTATCATTCCCTGTATTATTTGGTGGTTCTTTATTATTATTAATGGACCGCAGCTTTGGTACTTCATTTTACCTGGCCGATATCCCTGCTGATCTTGCAGGTGGTATTGAAAGAACCGGTGGATCTCCAATTTTGTTCCAGCACTTATTCTGGTTCTTAGGTCACCCTGAAGTATACATCATTTTATTACCTGCTTTGGGTATTACCTCAGAGGTAATTGCTACCAACTCACGTAAGCCAATCTTTGGTTACCGTGCCATGATCGGTTCTATCCTTGCCATCGGATTCCTTTCCTTTATCGTTTGGGGACACCATATGTTCCTTACCGGTATGAATCCTTTCCTTGGCTCCGTATTTATGTTGGGTACCCTAATTATTGCCGTACCTTCTGCTGTAAAAACATTTAACTACCTGGCCACTTTGTGGAAAGGTAACCTGCAGTTAACTCCTGCCATGTTATTTGCCATTGGTCTCGTATCCTTCTTTATCTCCGGTGGATTAACAGGAATATATTTAGGAAATGCAGCACTTGACATTAACCTGCATGATACCTACTTTGTGGTTGCTCACTTCCATCTGGTAATGGGTAGTGCAGCTATTTTTGGTATGATGAGTGGTATTTACCACTGGTTCCCAAAATTATTTGGAAAAATGATGAATGAAGGAATGGGTTATATGCACTTCTGGCTTACCTTCATTTCTGCTTATTGCGTATTTTTCCCAATGCACTTTATGGGACTGGCAGGCGTTCCTCGCAGGTATTATGCCAACACTGCATACGATCAGTTTAATGTATTTATTGATATGAACGAGTTTATTACCATAGCAGCCTTGCTTGGAGGTTTTGCTCAGTTAATATTCCTTTTCAATTTCTTCTATAGTATTTTAAAAGGCAAACGTGCCGTTCAAAACCCATGGAAATCAAACACCCTGGAGTGGACAGCACCTATGAAACATATCCATGGCAACTGGCCGGGTGAAATTCCACATGTTTACCGTTGGTCTTATGACTACAGTAAACCAGGTGCACCTGATGATTTTATTCCTCAAAATGTTCCTGATGAAGGACAAGTGGATGAAATGCAGGAGCCTGATCCGGCAAAATTTGAACCCTCACGTAAAAGTGCACCGGCCTCTTCTCAGGAAGTGGTGATGTTCTCCGCACTTAAACGTTTGTTTGGTTTTGCCAGATAAAAAGTAAATGACAGAATTGTCAGACAGATCGGAAAGAAGATTCAGAAGATTCGGAATACTAACCATTGCTTCTGTTTTCTTTTTGATTTTTGTTGGAGGATTAGTAAGAAGCACCGGCTCAGGAATGGGTTGCCCCGACTGGCCTAAGTGTTTCGGACAGTGGGTACCACCATCCGATATTTCTGAACTTCCTGCTGATTATAAAGAAAGATTTCGCGTTGAAGGCCATGAAATAGCCGACTTTGACGTGTATAAAACCTGGACCGAATATGTGAACCGGCTGATTGGTGTAACTACAGGTTTGTTTATTTTTCTTACCGTGTTCTTTGCCATACCGTACCTTAAAAAAGATAAACATATCTTCTGGTTAAGTTTTGCTGCTTTTATTCTGGTTGGTTTTCAGGGCTGGATTGGTGCAAAAGTGGTTAGTTCAAACCTGGCTCATTGGATGGTAACCATTCATATGGTTATTGCACTGATTATAGTAGGTTTACTTATTTATACCATTACCCGCTCCCAGCAGTTTATCATCACCCAGCATACGCCCGACCGGATGATTAAACCATTAATGGTTATTATCTTAATCATGTCGGCCATCCAAACCATCAGCGGAACTCAGGTAAGAGAAAACGTTGATGCCGTGGCGCTGATCATGGGAGAACAAAACAGAGCCCACTGGGTAAGTGCCCTGGGCGATATGTTTAAATTTCACCGCACCTTTTCTATGGTTAGTTTCATATTAACCATTGTGATGTTAAAAAAGTGCCGCGATTCTTTTGAAAGGTCTTCACTGATATACCGCATTGCTTTATCAACTTTAATTTTGGTAGCGGTTCAGGTATTAAGTGGTAAGGTATTGGATAATTTAGGTTTCCCCGGATATGTGCAAAGCCTGCACCTGTTTGTTGGAAGCCTGATTGCAGGAGCACAACTGTTTATAACGATATTATTATTTTCAAAAACTAAAATCCGGATAACGGATTAAATAAATGAGCGAGATTAATACCATAGCAGAAAACAATGAGCTGATAAGCAGAGCCTCTTCCATCAGGCAAAAGGCAACTGATTATAACCAGCTTATTAAAACACGGCTTACCTTTCTGGTGGTATTCTCTGCCGTTATTACTTATTTAACAGCTTCAAAAGGTGCTCATATCAATTGGTTTGAGGTAATGATGTTGGCAATAGGCGGTACATTGGTGGTAGGTGCCTCCAACGGAATTAACCAGATTATTGAAAAAGATTTTGACAAACTGATGGTGCGTACAGCCAACAGACCTGTTGCTACCAACAGAATGAGTGTAAACGAAGCTGCAATGGCCAGTATCCTTATGGGAGTTGCAGGTGTTGCTATTATTGCTCTTTTCCTCAATCCTTTGTGTGCGTGGCTCTCCTTTGCATCACTTGTTTCATATGCATTTATCTATACCCCGCTAAAAAGAATTTCTCCTATATCTGTTTTTGTTGGCGCATTTCCTGGTGCTTTCCCTCCTCTTTTAGGTTGGGTGGCTTACAGCGGAACCATTACCACCGAAGCCATCATTTTCTTTGGGGTTCAGTTTTTCTGGCAATTCCCTCACTTCTGGAGCATTGCATGGATTCTGGATGACGATTACAAACGTGCCGGATTTAAAATGTTACCGGTGTATGGCCGCAACAAGAAAAGTGCCTTTCAGGTGCTCATTTTTACACTAATGTTGCTTCCTATTGGTTTTTTGCCAACCATGGAAGGTTATACCGGCATGGCATCCGGTATTATAAGCATTGGTGCAGCACTGATGCTTACCTGGTACGCCATCAAATTGTATCGCAGTTGTGAAAATGCCGATGCAAAAAAACTGATGTTCGCATCCTTTATTTATTTACCACTGGTTCAGATTGCTTATTTAATTGATAAGATATGATTTCCCAAACAGTAAAACAGATGAAGCAACATAATGATCCTGAATATGTGATTAACCCGAAGAAATTTGTGTTATGGCTTCTTATTGTTGCCAGTGTAATGCTCTTTGCCGGATTTACCAGTGCCTATATTGTAAGGCAGGGTGAGGGCAACTGGAGGGTGTTTGAATTGCCTTCCCTGTTTACGGTGAATACCATCATTATTGCGGTAAGCTCCATTTTTATGCAATGGGCTTATATGGCTGCAAAAAAAGATGAATTAGGCCAGATCAAAATAGCACTTGCTATTACATTGGCTCTTGGCCTGGCATTTGTGGCCGGACAATGGTTTGCTTATAAGGAATTGGTACAAAATAACGTATACCTTTCCGGCAATCCTTCCGAGTCTTTTGTTTATATCATTTCATTTATGCACCTGCTGCATATTGTTGGAGGAATTGTTTTTGTGCTGGTTACTTTTATTAAATCACTTCAACTAAACATTCATAAAAAGAATTTACTTACTATAAGTTTATGCAATACATACTGGCATTTTCTGGGTATACTGTGGATTTACCTGTTTGTATTTTTTCAACTAAACCGATAATAATAACAGAATAATAACTGCTATGGCAAACACTACAACACTAACAACTGGCAAACAGAACATCTGGGGAGGCGGCAAATCTCCTTTCAGCGTTAGTTATGGTAAACTGATGATGTGGATTTTCCTCTTATCAGATGCATTTACCTTTTCTTCATTACTAACCGCATACGGATTTATCCGCTACAGTTTTCCTGCATCGCAGGCAAATGAAATTGTTAAACCTATGTCACATGTGTCTGATCATTTTGTGGAAGAAATGCAACATGCAGGTTTATTCTCTACAGAACATTGGCCTTTGCCTGAATTGGTTTTTAACCATTTCCCCTTCATTCATGGCATTCACTTACCATTGTTCTTCGTAAGTTTAATGACGTTTATTCTCATTTTTAGTTCTGTAACCATGGTGCTTGCTGTAGAAGCAGGACACCGGATGGCCAAGAAAGAAGTAGCCAACTACATGGTTCTTACTATTATTGGTGGCGCTGCGTTCCTTGGTTGCCAGGCTTGGGAGTGGACACAGTTTATTACAGAAGGTGCATCACTGCATGGCAATCCGTTTGGCCCAACAGCGTTTGCTGCTCTCTTCTTTATTGTAACAGGGTTTCACGGATTTCACGTATTTTCAGGGGTTGTTATCAATATCATTATCTATCTAAATGTACTATCCGGAACCTATGAAAAACGTGGCCATTATGAAATGGTGGAAAAAGTAGGATTATACTGGCACTTTGTAGATCTTGTTTGGGTATTCGTATTTACCTTCTTTTACCTCATCTGATCATTAACATATTATTTCAATTACCATCGCTAAACAATATTAAAATGGAACATTCTGAACATTTAGAACACACCGAAACGCCTTCAAATATGAAGCAGCAAATATGGAAAACATTTTGGATCCTGTTTGCGCTTACCATCGTGGATATTGCTTTGTATTTTATGTTGCTGAGTACTCATTCCATGTGGAAAAATGTGCTCTTCATTTTACTTGGCATCCTTAAAGCCTTTTATATTGTGGGTGTATTTATGCACATGAAATTTGAGCGTAAGTGGCTCGTAAACTTTATTATTTATCCCATGTTGTTTGTTGTGTTTCTGGTAATCCTAATGCTTATTGAAGGAGACTTCACCGGAATGGTGAGATAGGTAGGAATTGATGAGAAGCAACAAGGTTATTTTTACAGTATTGGGACTCATTGCAGTCCCAATTCTTATTTTCTACATTTTCAATGCAGGCGAACAGCGCTTTAATTCACTCCCGTATTTAGGCGAAAGAATTGAACCAAATGGTGCAGATATTAAAGATACTATTTACTACACCGTTCCGGATTTTAAACTGATAGCACACACAGGCGAAACCATTACCAATAGCAATACCGATGGCAATATTTATATCGCCAATTTCTTTTTTGCTTCCTGTAAGGATGTTTGCCCTAAAATGAATGCCAAGGTAGAAACCATACTTACCAAACTGGCCGAGTATAAAAACGTAAAAATTCTCTCCCACACGGTTGATCCGGAAAATGACAGCGTGCCTGTTTTGGCCGAATATGCAAAAAAATACAAAGCCGGGCCCGGCCAATGGTATTTTCTTACAGGAAATAAAGACGACATTTTTAAAGCAGGACAAGGTTATTTATTACCGGTTTCTATAGAAGACAAAACAATTGACCATTCTCAACAGTTAATTCTGGTAGATCAGAAAAGACATATCCGAGGCATTTATGATGGCCTGGATGATAAAGACATTAAACGTATTAAAGAAGATATAAAAGTATTGCTGTATGACGAACTCAAAGCAAAACATGCTCAATAATGATAAGCTGTATTTCAGAATAGTAATGGTGATATCCATAGTGGTTTTTGCCGCTGTGGTGATTCTTAACCGAAAGGTGCTGCCTAAGCCCGAAATAATCCCCGACTTTGCCTATTTCCTCCCAAAACTAAATGCCATACTAAATGGTACCTGCAGTGTGCTGTTGCTAATTTCCCTGTATTTTATCAAACAAAAAAACATACAGGCACATAAAACAACCAATATCATCACCTTTATTCTCTCCAGCCTGTTTCTGGTTAGTTATATCCTGTTCCATTTTTATGCAGATGAAACCAAATTTCCGGCAGATAGCCCGATAAGACCGCTTTATTTAATCATACTTATCAGCCATATTATTCTGGCAGCCGGGGTGCTTCCCCTCATTCTGCTTTCCTTTTATCATGGATTGCATATGAACGTTGAAAAACACCGCAAACTGGTTCGGTTTGCTTACCCCATTTGGCTTTATGTAACCGTTACAGGAGTAATTGTTTACCTGATGATTTCCCCTTACTACACATTCTGATTTATATCATCTTTTTGGAAAGGAATAATTGTACATTTGTGTCCATGAAAAAAGGATGGGTATTTTTGCTTGTTATTTCCCTGATTTTAGTAGCAGGAGATGTGATGGCACAATGTCCGATGTGTAAAACCGCTTTGAGCAGCGCACGTGATAATGGCTCTCAGGTGGGCAGTTCATTAAACAACGGCATATTGTATTTATTGGCGCTTCCATATACTGTTATTACCGTTTTCGGTATCATCTGGTACAGAAACATGAAACAGCGCAAAAAACAAGGACTCGCCTGATATGTGTGACAAATATACCCCAGGCAAATACAATGCTATTATACAAGGCAAATGCCCAAGATGCCGCAGCGGTAAAATGTTTTCTAAGCCTGCATTAAGCACCGGTTTTATGGAAATGTTCGATTATTGCCCGGTATGTAACCTGAAATACGAAATAGAACCAGGCTTTTTTTGGGGAGCTATGTATGTAAGTTATGCCATCTCCTGCGCTATTCTACTTACCCTCGGTGGTGCTACACTGATTATTTTAGACGACCCTGACTTCTGGGTTTATATTGCCATTATTATTCCCGTTTTTATTCTGGCTTCGCCTCTTACCTACCGTTATTCCCGTATACTCATGTTATACTGGTTTTCTCCCGTTAGGTTTGAAGAGCAATACGCCAATAAATAAAACTTCGTTTCCCCTTATATTTGATTAACCCTAATCTGGCTTTTATGCTAAAGCTTAACCGTGTTCATCATATTGCCATCATTTGCAGCAACTATCAACAGTCTAAAGATTTTTATACCAGTATACTTGGATTGGAAGTTTTAAATGAAACTTACCGGAGCGAAAGAAAATCATATAAGCTGGACCTTCTTCTAAACGGAGCATATACCATTGAGCTGTTCTCCTTTCCCGATCCACCTGCACGCAATTCCCGGCCGGAAGCCACCGGGCTAAGGCACCTGGCCTTTGAGGTAGACAATCTGGATATGGCCATTCAGGAATTAAATAACAAGGGAATAATAGCAGAACCCATAAGAACCGATGAATTTACCAATAAGCGGTTTAGCTTTATTGCCGATCCTGACGGCCTGCCCATTGAGTTTTATGAGCGTTAGCTGAAAGAGGGCATACCATCAAACAGCCCCTTAACGGTAATTATTTCGCCTGTTTCAAACCTATTGAAATTGGTTAGTGTTTCCTCCACATAATGATGAAGTGGCTTTAATTGATCCGCTGTAAACATTCCTGTGGCCTCAACAAAAGATTGTGCTACATTGTATTGAGGAAGCATTTTTCCATCATCAATCTTTATACAAACTCCCATTTTTTTATTGGTGAGTGCTAAACAAAAAATTCCTTCAGCACCTGTTTTTCCAATAATATCAGGAGCTGTTATCTGGATCAGATCTGTGCAGTATCTCTTGCTCCCTGCTACCATAAAGGGATAAGCACTTACAGCATCAATCACCATTCTGCAGGCACGCTGCCTTGCTTCACTAAATGTTTCCGGAGCTGTTATATTCTTATATGCCAATGCCTGATTGTACACCGGCACTGAAAATATGGGTGCAGAACATCCATCTAAAGCAATAGTCATTTGCTCTGCCGGATACTCATACATAGCCGCACAGGCTTCCATAATCAACTGTTGGATGTGATGTGAGGGATTGATATAATCTTTTGTATCAGTTCCTGTAAGCTTACACAAAGCCAGCATACCCGCATGTTTGCCCGAACAATTATTATGAATATGCTGAGGTTTTACATTGTTCCTGATCAGTTCATCTGCATCCTTTTTTGATGTGGGATACTGTGGGCCACAAAAAAGATGATCCTTACTTTCTCCAATTTTTTCCAGTATGGATTGCACCACACACAAATGCTCAGGCTCCGCATTATGAGAGCCGCACATCACTGCAATTTCTTCGAGGGTAAAACCAAATTTTTCAACCCCACCCAATTCTATCAGCGGAAGCACCTGCAAGAGTTTCATGGCACTTCTGGGGTAGCACAATTGCTGTATATCTCCTTTGCTAAAAATAACTTCACCCTTTTGATCAACCACACAAATTACACCCCTGTGAAAACTTTCAAGCACACCTGCTCGGTAAACCTCTACCAATATGGGATTAGACATATCTGTTTTTTTATTCATTTAAAATTCCTTTACCCGATCTGATTACAACCGGTTCCCCTTCGCTGCAATCAATAACAGTTGAAGGAATATTTCCACCGGGACCGCCATCAAGTACACACTCCACCTGGTATTCAAATTTTTCGTGCATCTCTTCCGGGTCGGTCATAAACTCAAGTATATGATCTTCGTGATGAATGGTACTCACCACCATTGGCACACCCAGCTCCGCAATAAGGGTTTGCGCAATTACATTATCCGGCACACGAATACCAATGGTCTTTTTGTTTCCGCTAAACCACCTCGTCACATTTTTATTGGCCTCCAGAATAAAAGTAAACGCTCCGGGTAAATTATTCTTCATCAAACGAAAAACAGATTTCTCCAGCGGGGCAGTAAAATCAGAGAGGTGTGAAAGATCAGAACACAATAATGAAAAATTAACCTTATCTGGTTTTTTACCTGCAATCCTGCACATTTTTTCAATTGCCTTTTTGCTGTCGAGTCTACACCCCATAGCATAAATGGTATCTGTTGGCAGTATAATTACCCCATCGTTATTTAATATGTCGAGCACCTTTTTAAGATCGCGGATATTGGGGTTTTGCGGGTGGAGAGGTATAAGCATAGCAAAAACGAAAGTTAGGAAAGTATTTCAAGAATCTCATCAATATCAATTGATTTGATAAAACTTTCTTCTGTAGTGATAATAGAATTTGCCAGCTCTTTCTTTTTATGCTGCAGTGCAAGTATTTTTTCTTCCACCGTATCTCTGGTAATAAACTTATAGGTAAATACCGCCTTATTCTGCCCTATGCGGTGCGTGCGGTCAATGGCCTGCTGTTCAACAGCCGGATTCCACCATGGGTCTATGATAAACACATAATCAGCGGCTGTAAGGTTTAATCCAACTCCTCCGGCTTTAAGCGAAATGAGGAAAAACTTCACATCGTTATTGTGCTGAAACTCCTCCACCGCTTTTTGCCGTTGCTCATTGCTCAGGCTTCCATCAAGGTAACAGTAAGACCAACCCTTCTCATCAAAATCTTTCCTATATATATCCAGTTGTTTTACAAACTGCGAGAAAATAAGCACCTTATGTCCTTCAGATTTTGCCGTTTCAGCCATATTCAGCACCTCATCAAATTTGCCTGATACGCCTTCGAACTTTTCATCCGTCAGTCGCGGATGGTTGGCTATTTGCCTTAGTTTGGTAAGCCCCTGCAACAACGCAAACTGCGACCTGTTGAGTCCAACCTCCTGAATAGATTTTATAATTTCATTTCTGAAATATGATTTTACCGTTTCATAAGCATCAGCCTGCTCATCGGTCATATTGCAATACACCACCTGTTCCATTTTAGGCGGTAACTCCTGCGCCACCTGATCTTTGGTTCTGCGCAGCACAAATGGTTTGATAATGGCCTTTAGCTGCTGCATCTTATGTACATCGTTCCCTTTTTCAATTGGGGTAACAAAACGTTCTGTAAATGCCTGCAGACTGCCAACCAGTCCGGGGTTTATAAAGGAGAGCTGGCTCCACAGTTCCTGAACACTGTTTTCAATAGGTGTGCCGGTAAGCACCAGTTTGTTTACTGCCTTTAACTGTTTAACGGCCCGCGAAGCCTGCGAGTTTGGGTTTTTGATACTCTGACTCTCATCAAGTATCACATAATTAAATTTAAACTCTTTGAGGATATCAATATCTACCCTTACCGTTCCGTATGTAGTAATGACCAGGTCATACAGCAAAAACATTTGCGGGTTTTTCTCCCGGTTTATTCCGGTATATACCAATGTTTTTATACCTGGTGTAAACTTTTTCGACTCCTTATGCCAATTATAAACAAGGGAATTAGGAACAACTATGAGAGATGTTTTGATATAGGTTTTGGAATCGGTTCCTGCATCTGCATTTACCTGCACATCATCTGCTTCACCGGTAAACAAACTCAGTTGGGGTTTGTTCTCGCTGATTACAGTTGGCAGCATTTCTTCAATACGTTTCTGCCCTCCTGATTGCAGAAAAAGCTCCTTTTCTTTTTGCAGCAAGGCAAGTGTTTGTATCGTTTTCCCAAGCCCCATATCATCAGCAAGGCATCCACCAAAACCGTTTTCCTTTAAAAAATAAAACCAGTCGAATCCGGCTTTCTGATATGGCCTTAATGATCCTTCAAATTTTTCAGGTAACGTTACCTCCTTAATCTGGCCGTACTCCTTCATTTTACCCAGCTTATCACTCAATCTTAAGTAGCGGCCTGTTTCATGGGTTAACTCCTCTATTAATCCCACATGGTGTTTCTCCAGTTTAATTTCTTCATCAGAAGTGGAGAACTCCAGCATTCCGGCAAGATTGCCAAACCACTCATTGGGAATTACAGCTATCTGGCCATTGGGAAGAATAAACTCTCTTTTGCCTTTGAGGATATTTTCTCTTAACGCCAGAAACGGAAAACTAAATTCACCAAACTTCACCACTGCTTTAATATCAAACCAGTCACGCTGCTCTTTTACTTCCAGCTTAATTTCCCGGCTGCCAATAAAATATTTATTAAACTCATCGCCCTGTTCCACTTTAATATCACTCTCCTCCAGTTCGCCCACATGGTCATTCAGCCATTCCAGAAATTCATACTTATTGGTAGTTTCAAGGGGTATTAACTGATCATCAGCAATTTTTACGGTGTTTTTTGTAAGCGAAAAATAGGCTCCGGAAATTTGTGAAAGCCCCATTTTCTCAATAATTCCCTTCCGCTCTTCTTCCCAATGCCTGTCGCGTTTTACACGTACAAAAGAGTAATCATTCCCTTTTTTCTGCACCACAGCACGCACCTGATCAGGTGAGCCATACTCAAACACGGCATTCCCGTAATGAAAAGTGAGTTTAAGTGATATTTCATCCCCATCGTATGGCTGTACCTTTAATAAGGATACCCCTTCTTCCTTTGCGGTGATAATCTTAAACCCCTCTGCATACACGTCATATTTTTCGATCAGGTGGGTAACGAATTTATTAAAGTAATTCTCTTCGGCATTCCTTGCAATCTCTATATAACGCTTATTCAGGAAGGGTTGCAGTTTTTTACCATCTATTTCCTTTTCAAAATCAAACAAGGTATTGTTTAGTAACATCCATGCCGGGTGACAACTGATAATTCCGGCACCCTTGTACATAAACTCCACGCGCTCGCCTCCAAATTTGATGGTTGGGAAATACCGGGTGCCCTCTTCATTTCTTCTGAAATGGAACAGTACAGATGCTTTTTCATCTGCCACCAGAATTTTCTGCGAGGTTGGGTTATTGTCATTCCCCATTTTATAGATATGCTTACTTCTCAGCAGATTCAATACCTTATTTAGCCTTTGTTCTATAAAGGGCCGTATAAAATCATTGAACAATTCCTTGCTGCAATATTTTTCGTTGCTGAAAAACTCTGCCGTTCTTATTTTTTTCTTGCCTTCGGTATAAAACTTTCTGAAAATAAAATCATCATCCAGTTCATCTAGCATACTGATGATTTTTTCATCCTCGGTTTCGATCTTCTGATTAAAGTATGCTGACGTTTTTGAAAAGATGCGCTGGTGGGTAAGCGTAAATTTGCCCAGGCTGTTCACCTGAACCACATGCGGCTCAATAACATATCCAAGATACGGATGGTTTACAAGAGTATAAACCAAAGCAAACGGTTGTGTATTTACAACAAGCAAGTTTCTCCCACGTTAAAGTGAGTAAAGGTATAAATTTCATTAAAATTCCGGAAATTGTTTTTTAAGAAAAAATTAGGATAGCTTTATTTTTCCTTCAAACACAAAAGTGGCAGGTCCCTGCAACCAAATATTGGTAAAATGACCTGGTGATTGATGGTAATCAAAACTAACCTTAAGATTGCCTCCCGGGGTGCTGATATCAATCTGATGAACACCATCGGGCAGGTTATTTAACATGGCTGTACTTAATGCTGCTGCTGTAACACCCGTTCCGCAGCTAAGGGTCTCATCCTCCACTCCCCTTTCATAGGTTCTCATTTCTATCTGCTTTAATCCCTGGAGATGAACAAAATTTACGTTAATCCCCTCCTTAGCAAACTCGTTATTATACCTTATTTCACGTGCACTGGTAACTACCTCCGTTTTAGCCGTTAATTCAGAAGAAAAAGCAACATAATGGGGAGAACCGGTATTTAAAATAAAAATGTGCTCACCTCTTCTTTCCACACCTGACACATCCTGCATTTTAAGTTTTACCATTTCTGGTTCTATAACTGCCTCATGTGGCCCGTCTACAGCCATAAATGAAGTGGTGGTTCCGCATACACCCCTGTCATAGGCAAAAGCTGCCAAACAACGTCCGCCATTTCCACACATGCTGCTCTCATTGCCATCGCTGTTATAATATTTCATATAAAAGGCAAGCTCATGATGCGGCTGAAGCAATATGAGACCATCGGCACCAATGCCAAACTTTCGGTCGCACAAAGTTGAAATAAGGGTGTGATTATTTGCAGGGAAGATCAAATCCCTGTCGTCAATCATGATAAAATCATTACCAGTTCCCTGGTATTTGAAAAAGGTTGAAATCAAAATTTATGGAATTCATTATCCAGGTGCAGCACATATTCTGTTTTATCGCTAAAACGTAATATCACTTTATCATTTTCCTGATAAAGATTTACAGAATATGGTTTACCAATTCCGTAGAGCACCAGCTTTTTGCCATTAAAGCGATAGCCGTGGTAATTTACAGGCGATTTCCAAAACTCAACCAAAACGGGAGTTTCTGAATGTATTTTGCCTTTACTTACACGGGTATAATTCAGATCGGTGATACTGTCATTATATAGCGAATCCATGCGGCTTTTTACCACACGGAATCTTAACTCGTAAACTTCTTTTTCTATTGGGGCAAGGAAAGTATCATGCAACAACATATCGGTAACCAGAGATGGTTCCATATCCGAAGAAGCAATGGTTCTGCTCATGGCAGTTGAATGGGTTTCCTCCTGATTTGTGTTTGTTTGACTGGCAACTTCTTTTCTTTCTATTTCTTCCGGTTGAGAAATGATGGCAACAGCGGTTTTAGGTGCCGGCTGGTCGCTTCCAAAAAGAGGGAACTTATCCCAAAGCACCTTATCATTTTGTTTTTCTTTTACCTCAAGGTGTTTGTTCTCTTCACGTAACTTTTCGTTATCGATATAATAATTGGCTGCAATGGCAATACCTGTAACAGAAACAAGAAGGTAAACGGCTGAGCTCAATTTGGTATACAGAAATGACTCTTCATGAGCCATCACAATCTTTTCCAGGTAAGTTGCTCTGTTTTTCCTGTACTCATTAAATGACTTGCGCAATGAAATATCTTCTGACAATTTTTCTTCAAAAGATATTTTGTCTGAATCAGACATTTCATTTCGAAGATACTTCTCAAAATGGTATTGATGTTTCAGGTTATTCATGCTTTAGCTAAGCAAAGTTGCATATTTTTTTTGACAATCCCATACTTTCAGACACCCTTTTAGCGTTAAAAGTTGCGTTTATTGAAAATTCCTTGGAACAATTTTTGATAAAGAGTATTTTTAACAGTTTAAATATCTTTAAATGAGTATGAAACGATACATTGGATTTTTTGCTGTTGCAGCTCTGGGAGGGCTGGCAGCATTAGGCATTAACAGATTGTTTATTAAGAATGACGCATCCTTTTATCATGAGGAAAGAATGGCAAGGTTTGCCGGATTAAATGAAGCATCCTCTAGGCCTGATTTTGTGGAGGTAGCTGATTTAGTGACACCTACAGTAGTTCACATCCTTACTCAGATTGAACCGAAAAGGCAGGAAAACTCAGGTCAAATGGATCCTTTTGATTTTTTTAACGGACCTGGATTCCAGTTTGAAATGCCTCAAATGGGTCCCCGTGCTTCATCAGGTTCAGGTGTTATTATTACCCAGGACGGATACATTGTAACCAACAACCACGTAATTGACGGTGCCTCAAAAATTAAAGTGGTATTAAATGACAAACGGGAATACGATGCAGAATTAATTGGCAGAGACCCTAATACCGACATGGCATTGCTCAGAATAGATGAGAAGAATCTGCCATTTTCGGTAATTGGAAATTCCGATGAAGTAAAAGTGGGTCAGTGGGTTTTGGCTGTAGGCAACCCTTTCAATTTAACCTCCACTGTTACCGCTGGTATCGTTAGTGCCAAAGGCCGTAACCTCAATTTATTGAGAGACCCGAGAAGACCAGAAACCCAATATTCCATAGAGTCATTTATACAAACAGATGCGGCTGTAAATCCAGGTAACAGCGGAGGTGCTTTGGTAACTTCGGATGGGAAACTGATTGGGATAAATACCGCCATTGCGTCACAAACAGGGCAATATGCCGGGTACGCATTTGCAGTTCCATCTAACCTGATGAAAAAAATTATTGACGATTTGCTTAAATATGGCGAGGTACAGCGAGGCTTTTTGGGTGTACAAATACAGGATGTAAACGGAGAGCTGGCTGATAAAGAGGGATTAAAAGAAGTGAGGGGTGTTTATGTGGCCAAAGTAAATCCCAACAGCGCGGCCGAGGATGCCGGCATCAAGGATAAAGACGTTATCCTGAGCATTGAAGGGCAAAAAGTAAATTCTTCATCTGAGTTGCAGGAACAGGTAGGAAAACGCAATCCCGGTGATCAGTTAAAAGTGGTGGTGCTGCGTGATGGTAAAGAAAAAGAGTTTATGGTTACCCTTAAAAACCGTGATGGTAAAACAACCATTGGAAGAGTGGAAAAAACTGAAACCAATAAGGTATTGGATAGTGAGTTTGAAAGCATTAGCAGAGACGAACGCCTTAAACTGCGTATTAGTAACGGTGTAAGGGTAAAACATGTTGGTGAAAAAAGCGAAATGAAAAAAGCAGGTGTACCAAACGGATTTATCCTCATATCAATTGACAAGGTTCCCGTAAATACGGTAAGTGAAGTGAAAGCTGCCTTTGAAAACAAAAAAGGAGGCGTTCTTCTGGAGGGCATTAATCCTGACGGATCTAAAGGATATTACGGCTTCGGGTTAAATAAGTAAGCTTATTTAATTTCCTGGCACAATTCAATCAATACCCCATTGGTTGATTTAGGATGAAGGAAGGCTATCAGTTTATTATCAGCGCCATGTTTTGGCTGTTCATGAATAAACTGAAAGCCTTCCTTTTTTAGTCTGTCCATTTCCGATAATATATCATCCACATCATAAGCAATATGATGTATCCCCTCTCCTTTTTTCTCTATAAATTTTGCGATGGTACTCTCAGGTGAAGTGGCTTCCAGCAACTCTATTTTATTAGGTCCAAGCTTAAAAAAAATGGTGTTCACATGTTCGCTTTCCACCACCTCTGTTTTATAAGGCTGCACCTGAAAAAGTTTGCTGAATAATTCCACCGATGCTTTTGCATCCTTAACGGCAATGCCAAGATGTTCTATTTTGTTAAACATGGGGCAAATGTAAACATATTATTAAGGTTGATTTTATGCGAAAAATAAATATAATTGTTAATGAAAGCACTAAAATCAACTACGTTATGGGTAACACTTTTTTTGCTATCCGTAACAACCCATGCCCAGGTTATTGACTCTGCAGGATCGGCTCTAGATTCAATTGAAAAATCCTTTGTTTACCAACACGGTAAAATTGAACTCAGAAATGGCATCGGTTTTATTGAGGTGCCGGCCGGATACAAATACCTGGATATTGCACAATCAGAATACGTGCTTACGGAACTTTGGGGAAACCCGAAAGGAACCGACCTTACACTTGGGATGCTGTTTCCAGAATCATCAGGGGTGATGGATGCCGAATCTTATGTTTTTAATATTCAGTATGACGAACTCGGATTTGTAAAAGATGAGGATGCAGACGAAATGGATTATGAAGAACTCCTTGGAGAAATGAAAAAAGATGCAGAGGAGGCCAACCCCGAGAGAACCCAAAGCGGGTATGATCCGATTTCCATAGTAGGATGGGCCGCAAAACCCTTTTATGATAAAGATAAAAAGGTACTTCACTGGGCTAAAGAGATAAAATTTGGAAGCTCTGAATCAAATACATTAAACTACAATATTCGGATCCTTGGCCGCAAAGGGGTTTTGATACTGAATGCTATTTCCGATATTTCGGTTTTGCCCGAAGTGAACAAAACCATCCCACAGGTTTTAGGCAGTGTAGGCTTTGCTGATGGTTATAAATACAGCGATTTTGATCCGGATGTGGACGAGGTTGCAGCATGGACCATAGGAGGCTTAGTTGCAGGAAAAGTATTGGCTAAAGTGGGCTTCTTTGCCATTATTCTTAAGTTCTGGAAATTAATAGCTATTGCTGTTGTTGGCGTAGCTTCTGCATTCTGGAAAAAGATTTTTGGAAAGAAAGAAGAAGAACCATCGGCACCGGAACAAATTGCTGAAAACCCTCAGCAGGAAGAAAACACCGAAGCGCAATAATATAAAAAAAGCTGTTTGAAATATTTCAGACAGCTTTTTTTATATGTTTAATCAGCTTTTAATTTACCACCCAGGTTTCTCTTCCTGCTATCAAGGCATCAAGATCACCTGCACCATAAGCTTCTATGGCATGATTGATCTGATCGTTAAATAACCCGTCAAAAGTGGCTTTGCTATTGTTTACATAAAACACGCCAAACGGACGTGGAAAATGTCCGTCAACAGCAGGATCATCATAAAAACGGGAAAGGATGGTGGCTTTCACCAGATCCGTTTCATCATGTATCCATAAATCATCAGCGGAGTGGTCGGCTATGTTTACCACAACCGGTTTAAATCCATCCAGTTTAATTCCCTTTTCGCCATTCTCGCCAAATACCAATGGCTTTCCGTTTTCCATAAAAAGTGTTTGCTGCTTTTTGCTTCCTTTCTCTGTAAAAATTTCAAAAGCGCCATCATTAAACACGTTGCAATTCTGATAAATTTCTATCAGGGATGTTCCTTTGTGTTCGTACCCTCTTCTGATGATAGATTGTTGATGTTTCGGATCACGGTCCATGGTTCTGGCCACAAAAGTAGCATCTGCACCCAGGCACAGGGCAATAGGATTAAACGGATAATCCAGGGAGCCCATTGGTGTGGATTTGGTTACTTTTCCCTGCTCCGATGTTGGGGAATATTGCCCTTTTGTAAGTCCATATATCTGGTTGTTGAATAACAACACATTCAAATCCGGATTTCTTCTGAGCATATGAATAAAGTGGTTTCCGCCAATTGACATGGAATCTCCGTCACCAGTAATTACCCAAACAGAAAGATCGGGGCGTGTGGCTTTAAGTCCGGTGGCAATAGCTGTAGCCCTGCCATGAATGGAGTGCATACCAAATGTATCCATATAATAGGGAAAACGGGAAGAACACCCGATTCCTGAAATAAACACAAACTCTTCTTTAGGTCTGCCAAGATCAGGCAATACGGTTTGCACCTGCTTTAAAATGCTGTAATCACCACAACCCGGGCACCAGCGAACTTCCTGATCAGAAGCGAAATCTTTTGAAGTGAGTTTTTCTACAACGGGTGTCATCATTATCTTAGTTTTAAATTTTAAGTGTTAAGTTGAAATGTTAGCGGCTTTTTGCTTGTGAGGTTTTCACTATTGCTGTTAGCATCTTTATCAATTCATCAATTTTATTTAAATATTCACTGTAGTCAGATTTTACGAGTTGACTTTTATCCAACAGCATTAACCAATATCGGGTTTCTCTGGCTTCCTTTGAGGCTAACGACATTTTATGAATAAAATCCGGTTTAGAAAAGGCAGCAGTTGCTTCATTTATATTTGCACCGACACTGGTAGAACTTCTTAATAGTTGTTTAGAAATAACGAATTCCTTATTTTCCTGTAAGGTTTGAAATAGTTTTATAACCTCAAGCGAAAAACTAAAACTTTTTTCAAGAACGATGCTATCGTTTTTCATAAATCTAACTTAACACTTAAAATTTAACATTTAAAACCCAACATTCAACATTTCCATCCTATCTCATTATTTCCTTTATTTTACTTACTACTTCGCTTGCCATAAATGGTTGACCTTGTATCTTATTATATGGTATAGCATCTACAAAATATTTATCGCGAATAATTTTTACCAGTTGCCCGTTATTTAATTCAGGCACAACAACGGTTTTAAACCTGCTCATTAACGCCCCAAGGTTTTTAGGGAAAGGACTGAGGTAACGTACATGCGCGTGCGACACTTTATATCCCTGATCTATTAACTGAGCGGTGGCAGTTTTTAAAGCACCATAAGTACCACCCCAACCCAATATGAGGAGATCCCCGCTTTCGGCACCGTTATCTATCTTTTGTTCCGGTATATAATCAGCAACCTTCTCTACTTTTTCCTGGCGCAGCTTAACCATAAATTCATGGTTCTCGGCATCGTAAGAAATATTGCCTGTAATATGTTGTTTTTCCAATCCGCCAATGCGGTGTTCCAACCCTTTGGTTCCCGGCAATGCCCACGGACGCGATAATTTTTCATCACGCATATAGGGCATAAACTTATCATCAGCGGCTTTTCTGTCCTTGGCGAACTCAACCGTGATTTTTTGCAAATCTTTTGAGTTCGGGAACTTCCATGGTTCACTGCCATTTGCAATATATCCATCACTCAGGAAAAATACCGGAATCATATGCTCCAATGCAATTCTGCATGCCTCGTAAGCCATAGCAAAACAATCAGCAGGTGATAAAGCTGCAACAATAACCACCGGGCATTCTCCATTTCTACCGTAATAAGACTGCAACAAATCTGCCTGTTCTGTTTTGGTTGGCAAACCTGTGCTGGGTCCTGCACGTTGAATATTTACTACCACCAATGGTAGCTCCAGCATAGTGGCCAATCCGATAGCCTCGGTTTTTAACGCGATACCAGGGCCAGAAGAGCCAGTAACAGCCAGATGACCTCCAAAAGCAGCACCAATAGCAGAACATATTCCGGCAATTTCATCTTCGGCCTGAAAGGTTTTTATATTAAAGTTTTTATACTTGGATAATTCGTGCAATACATCAGAGGCCGGTGTAATCGGGTAAGTGCCATAAAACAAAGGCAGACCCGATTTTACAGAAGCAGCTATCAAGCCATAAGCTGCCGCCTGATTACCCATAATTCCGCGGTAAATGCCAGCCTCCATTTTTGCAGGTGCCACTTCATAGCGGTTGGCAAACATTTCGGTTGTTTCTCCATAACTCCAGCCAGCCTGTAACACTTTTAGGTTGGCATTCATAACCGCTTCGTTCTTTTTAAACTTCGATTTAATAAAACCTATTGTATTGTCTATCGGACGCTGATACATCCAATACAATAACCCCAGCACAAACATATTCTTGCAACGGTCTATTTCTTTTGTTCCAAGGCCACTATCGGCAAGTGCAGCACGGGTTATTTTGGTAACATCAATTGTTTTAACATCGTATTCAGAAAGAGAGCCGTTTTCTAAAGGGTTTTGCCCTTCAGGCACATTTGCCAAACGCATATTTTTGGCATCAAAACCATCCGTATTTGCAATAATAACCCCACCCTTTTTCAGGTTCCTGATATTCGCTTTTAAAGCCGCAACATTCATCACCACCAGTACATCGCTCATATCTCCGGGCGTATGTATGCGGGTGGAGCCAAAATGGATTTGGTATCCTGAAACCCCGGCCAGTGTGCCAATAGGGGCGCGGATTTCAGCCGGAAAATCTGGGAAGGTGGCAAGATCATTACCGAATAATGCAGATGCATTGGTGAACTGGGAACCTGTAAGCTGCATCCCATCACCGGAGTCGCCTGCAAAACGTATCACTACCGATTCAAGGGTAGTTGCAATAGGTGTACTCATTATACGCTAAATAAGGTCACGAAATTAAAGAAAGCTGGATAATAATCTACTAAATGCAAAGTATAATTCTAACAATTGTTAGATAACAGGGTTTGAAACTTCATTTCATATGTTTAGCTTCGCTTCCCAAACCCATTATTTACCAATGAGCATAAGGATTTTTGTAACAGGAGGAACCTTTGATAAAGAATACAATGAACTCAACGGGCAGTTATTTTTTAAAGACACCCATATTCAGGAAATATTAAAACTAGGGAGGTGCAAAGTAGACCTGAGCGTAAGAACCCTGATGCTGGTGGATAGCCTGGAAATGACAGATACCGACCGCAGTATTATTGTGGAAAGTTGCAAACGAGCCGATGAAAACCGGATTGTAATAACCCATGGTACCGACACCATGACCACCACCGCAAAAGTGCTGGCTGAGCACGTAACAGATAAAACAATAGTGATTACCGGTGCTATGATTCCTTATAAGTTTGGCTCCAGTGATGGGCTGTTTAATTTAGGCAGTGCGCTGGCTTTTGCACAAACCCTTGCTCCCGGAGTGTATATTGCCATGAATGGCAGGTATTTTACCTGGGATAATTGCAAAAAAAACAGGCAAACCGGTTTTTTTGAAGAAACGGTTTAGTATAATGGATTATAATTGTAGCAAATTAATTGGATGAAAACAGCGTTAATTACTGGTATTACCGGGCAAGATGGTGCCTATCTTGCGGAGTTTCTTTTAAATAAGGGGTATGCTGTTCACGGCATTAAAAGAAGAAGTTCCTTGTTTAATACCGACAGGATTGATCACCTGTATCAGGATCCGCATGAAAAAAACCTAAAGCTTAAACTGCATTACGGAGATTTAACAGACTCTACCAACCTGATCAGGATTATACAGGAAACACAGCCTGATGAGATTTATAACCTGGCCGCCATGAGCCATGTGCATGTAAGTTTTGAAACCCCCGAATACACTGCCAACGCAGATGGAATAGGAACATTAAGAATACTGGAAGCACTAAGAATTTGCGGACTTACCCATAAAACAAAAGTTTATCAGGCATCTACTTCGGAACTGTATGGTTTGGTGCAAGCTGTACCTCAAAGTGAAACTACCCCGTTTTATCCGCGCTCTCCATATGCTGTGGCTAAATTATATGCCTACTGGATTACGGTGAATTACCGCGAAGCATACGGCATGTTTGCCTGCAATGGTATTTTGTTTAACCATGAGAGTCCGATAAGAGGGGAAACATTTGTGACCAGAAAAATTACACGGGCTGCAGCCAAAATTGTGTTGGGTATGCAGGATAAATTATTTCTGGGAAACCTGGATGCGCAACGCGACTGGGGACATGCAAAAGATTATGTGGAAGCCATGTATTTAATTTTGCAGAAGGAAAAAGCCGAAGATTATGTGATTGCCACAGGAGTAACCACACCCGTAAGAGAATTCGTAAGAATGTCGTTTGAAGATATAGGCATTACACTCGGCTTTAAAGGAACTGCTGAAAAAGAAGTTGGTTATGTAGCTTCTGTAAATGAAGCCAGGCTGAAGGAATTGGATATTACCTCATGCAACCTGAAAGAGGGAGATGAGATAGTAGCCGTAGATCCGAGATATTACAGACCAACAGAAGTTGACTTGCTGATTGGTGATCCTACTAAAGCACAAACCCAGCTTGGCTGGAAACCCAAATACGATTTAGCAGCATTGGTTAAGGATATGATGAAGGGTGATTTGAAACTGATGAAAAAAGAAAAATATTTAAAAGATTCTGGTTTTAAAACCATGAATTATTTTGAATAAAAAGGGATCGGATCTGATGGAAAAATCAGCAAAAGTTTATATAGCAGGACACAGGGGAATGGTAGGTTCTGCCATGTTCAGAAAACTGCAAAAGGAGGGTTTTCAGCATATTATCACACGCACTTCCGCTGAGTTAGACCTTACCAACCAGCAGGCTGTGGCTGATTTTTTTGAAAAAGAAAAACCGGAGTATGTATTTCTGGCCGCAGCAAAAGTAGGTGGTATTGTGGCCAACAATACGTACCGTGCCGATTTCATTTATCAGAACCTGATGATAGAATCCAATATTATCCATCAGAGTTATGTAACAGGTGTGAAAAAACTGATGTTTTTCGGGTCCTCCTGTATTTATCCCAAACATGCCCCCCAACCACTTAAAGAGGAGTACCTGCTAACCGGTTTGCTTGAAGAAACCAACGAACCTTACGCCATTGCTAAAATAGCAGGAATTAAATTGTGCGAAAGTTACAGGGATCAATATGGATGTAATTTTATTTCTGTGATGCCAACCAATTTGTATGGATATGGCGACAATTACCACCCCAACCACTCGCATGTATTGCCGGCATTGATCAGGCGTATACATGAAGCAAAAATAAATGATGCACCCTTTATTGAAGCCTGGGGAAGCGGCACACCACTGCGTGAGTTTTTATTTGTTGACGACCTTGCAGATGCCTGTTACCTGCTGATGCAGAAATACAATGAAAAATCTTTTGTGAATGTTGGTTATGGAGAAGACATTACCATTAAGGATCTGAGTTTGCTTATTAAAGAAACGATTGGTTACAAAGGGGAAATACATTTTGATACCACTAAACCGGATGGCACACCGAGAAAACTAATGGATGCGAGCATCATGAGGAAGATGGGCTGGAAACCAGCTATATCACTTAGAGCAGGAATCCATCTGGCTTATCAGGATTTTTTAAGTGGCAAATACAGAAGCACTTAGATTGTCTATACAAGTGTTATTTTCCTACCGCTACTTATTCCCTTATTCCTCTTCTTATTTCTAAAATCAGCTTATTGTCACATTTTATTAAATTTCTCTTAATTGCTCGTAATCTTTGTACCATAAAAATCAATAAGTTATGAGTAAGGAAAAAATGGTTATAACTATTGTTGTGGTAGGGTGGTTCCTTGCTACAGCAGCCGTATTCCTGATCTACAATATGAACTAAGTTCGATTGCAGGTTTGCTACCTAAAAAGCAACAACAATTCGTTTTGTTTGATGTTTGAACGTTTTCCAGCTAAGAAGCTATGAAAAAAGTCGGTTTGAGGTCCGGCTTTTTTTATGCCTCTTCCAGAGAGGCAAATTTTCGGGCAAACTCCACTACCCGATCATCAATAATAATATCCCTCAGTTTCAACGGCTCCCTTAGAATCATTCCCTCCAAACTTCTGCATCTGCTAAGCGCTACATATAACTGGCCATGGGCAAATGTTCCGCCACCAAGATCCAAAATCATTTTATCAAATGTGAGTCCCTGGCTTTTGTGAATGGTGATGGCCCAGGCAAGTTTTAACGGGTATTGGGTAAACCTACCAATAACCTCGCTTTTTATTTTTCTCAAACTTCCATCCCAGGCATACTTCTTATTTTCCCAAACTTCTTTTTTTACTTCTTCAATCTCCCCGTTGGGTAATTGTACTTCAATCTTTTCTTTGGTTAAAGAATGGATCCTTGCAATTGTTCCATTTACCCATTTTCCTGCTGCATGGTTCTTTATAAAAATAACCTGAGCTCCTTCCTTTAAAACCAGATGCAAATCAGTAGGCAGGTTTCGCTCATTAAAATCATCTTCACGCACACCGGTAAATACCATCTCCTGCCCTTTCAGTTTGTGCAGTTCAAACTCATTAATACCTGCCACTACCTGGTTTCTGGTTGATAAGGTTATATAAAGGTCTTCCGGCTTTGGCTGAAACATTCTGTCTACCCTTGTATTTAAGGTTCGTATTTCCAACTCATCAGCATTTTTAAGCCTGATGGAATCCAGTAATTTAATAAAATCAGGATCCGTTTGCCGGTATACTTTCTTTAGTTCAATACAATGCATATGGATTTCGGCAAATACCCTTGCACTAAAAAAATAATGGCTGTCGTAATACTCATTAAACAGGTATTGCTCTACCTCATTCTGCTGCACCACCGGTTCCAATTGAAACAAATCGCCAAAGAAAATAACCTGTTTACCTCCAAATGGCAAATCAGGTCTGGCACCATTTAACCTCAACGATTGATCAATGGCATCAATCATATCTGCACGCAACATGGAAACCTCATCTATAATCACCGTATCGGCCCTCAACAATACTTTAGCCTTTTCGCTTGATTTGGGAAACCGATGAATCTCCTCGTCATTGGGCAGGATGGGGCGGAAAGGAAGCCTGAAAAAAGAATGAATGGTTGAGCCTCCTGCATTGATGGCTGCAATGCCTGTTGGTGCCAGCACAATGCATTCCTTTCTGCTGTTTGCCACAAAATGGCGCAACAAAGTAGATTTACCAGTGCCTGCCTTTCCGGTAATAAAAATACATTCATTGGTTTGTTCCAATGCCTCAAATGCCCTTTTAAAATGAGCTTGGTTCAGGTCGTCAAATGATTGGTTTTCCGGCAGGGTTTGGCTATGCATACCTAACGTTAAGGGATTTACAATAGAGCGTTTTGATTTTTTTTAACCTATCAAAGGTATAATCACCGGTTTTAAATCAACAGCTTTATTTACAAACAAAAATTAAATCGCTGAACGTAAAACAAATACAACATTATGTAAAGTTTACTTGTCATTATGTAATAATTACATTACTTTTGAATCGTAAAATTTAATAAACTATGAACACACGCTTTTTATTTCCGCATTCATTCAAGCGTATTGGGTGGATGCTCTTTATCCCTTCTTTCATTACCGGATTGATTACTTACTTTATGGATTATCAGTTCCCCTTTCTGGAGGTAAACGTATTCGCCCTGTTTGATTCTGGGGTTTTAGGTCCGGATCATTTTCTTGGTATCACCACCAATAACCTAACAGATGAAATATTACTGGTACTTATTATAGCCAGTGCATTAATGATTGCCTGCTCCAAGGAAAAAGTGGAAGATGAATACATCGCTAAGGTGAGGCTCGACTCTTTACTTTGGGCTACTTATATTAACTATGGGTTATTGATCATAGCCACCTGTTCTTTGTATGGAAGCGCCTATTTTACGGTAATGACCTTTAATATGTTTACCCTGCTCCTCATCTTTCTTATCCGATTTAATTATATGCTTTACAAAAATGCTAATGCTATCAGAGATGAAAAATAACTTAAGGGTAGAGCGTGCCATAAAGAATATCACGCAGGAAGAACTTGCCAAGCTTATTGGGGTTAGCAGGCAAACCATTAACGCCATGGAAGCCAATAAATATGTTCCCTCCACCGTACTGGCATTAAAAATTGCCAAAGTGTTTGATAAAAAAGTGGAAGATATTTTTATGCTCGATGAAAATGATTGATGCCACTTTTAAATCATTGATACAACAAAAAAGGAGATGGTCTACTCATCTCCTTTTTATTCATTTATGTGCGATAGATATTATTTAGATAATTCTTCTTTAATTCTTTGTAACCCTTCATCAAAGGCTTTTTCAGTTGAACTTATTTTGGAAGCGAGCATATATCTCAATATCGGATTGTCTCCTACATCACCTGAATCAATCCAGTGAAGTTCTGTTGAGCCTGTGCTAATGGCCTTAAACCTGAAAGACCCCTTGGCATTGATATTACCACCATGCATGTATAAATTATATGAAATAAACTCATCAGGTGCAGAGGCATCAATTAAAAAGCGGCCGGAACCCAGCAGTTCTCCATTGAAATAATGCCTGCCCCCGGTTGAATCACTTCTTTTTCCATAAAAAAAAGTAATGCTGCTGTCTGTTGTGTTGTTCCACAAACTCCACTTTTCCCAATTCCTCAGATCGCTCATAAAAGCATAAACCTCGCTAACAGGTTTCTGAATGACCACCTTTCTATCCACACTATAAGTGTGCGGAAAAAACAAGGAACCGCCCCATATTAACCCGGCTATCACAAAAAAGGAAAGGAAAATTCTAAATAATTTCATGGAGGCTGTAATCGATTAATTGGTAAACTGTAAGTAAAAAAACACGGCAGGTACGGCTAAAAACAACCCATCAAAACGATCAAGCACACCGCCATGTCCCGGAAGAATGGTTCCGCTATCTTTAATATGCAGGTTGCGTTTTAAAAGCGATTCAAACAAATCGCCAAATGTTCCAAATACCACAATGAGGAAACCAATAACCAGCCAGTCGATGGTATTTACTACATCAAACAGATCGAATTGCGATAAGAGATATGCGACACCAAGCACCAATACCAATCCTCCTATACTGCCTTCCCAGGTTTTTTTAGGAGAAACCCTCTCAAACAATTTCGTTTTACCGAAACTGCGTCCGGCCAGGTAGGCTCCGGTATCACTTGTCCACAACAGAATAAAAAAGCCCAAAGGCAAGCCAGAAGAATAGTCGAATGCATTGAAGTAGCCTGTTTTAGTAAGCATCACAATGGGCAAGGTGATATAAACAAGTCCGAGTACCTGAAACGCCAGGGTAGAAAACTCATTATGTGTTTTTTCGAACAGCTTAATAATAAACATAGTTAAAAATACCGGAATAATATGGTAGTACCAGGCAAGAGCAAGGTCTGCTGAAAAGATCATTGCGAACATGACATAGATTAGGCTTCCGGCAATGATTCCAAGGTATTTTTCTATCCATCTTTTATCAGGCAATACCAGCTCATAAAATTCGAGCAGGCATAAAAAATTAATGATAAACATTAGCACAAAAAAGGATGCCGCTCCGAAAAGTGTTGCACCGGATACAGCTGCAACAAAAAGGGTTCCTGTTAAGGCACGTTGCCAAAAATTACTTTTCATGTTTATTATTTTCTCTGATTAAATGAAGTGCATGCAGCACCTGATTTTGCGGGCAATATAATTCGATGTTGCCAAAAGATTGATAACTGCTGTCTCTTTTATTCATTTCTACTGCCTGAATGCCATTTTCCTGAAGCATAGACAGGATAATTTCGGCTTCAATAGGATTGCCGGTAGAATATATGTTTACCCAATCACTCCCCATTAGGAAAAATTCTTCTTTTCCAGGCCAGTATAAATACATACACCAGACCCACTGAAAAAACAGCGCTGAGGAGATTGATATAAACCGGGAAAACATAGTCGCTTCTGAAAATCTCAGGACCTGATAAGTCCCACTGGTAGTAAGCCGATATGGTAGCGAGGGCATTATTGATAAAGTGGGCAACTACAGAGGGCCAAATACTTCCGCTTCCAAGGGCAACATATCCAAGAAACACGCCCAGTATAAACCGCGGTATAAATCCAAAAAACTGTCCGTGGAATGCGCTGAACAAAAAGGCGCTGAATATAACAGCAACATGTCTGTTTTTGAAGCAAAACATCACAAAACGCATGAGGGCTCCTCTGAACAAAAATTCTTCGCAAACAGCCGGTACAAGAGCTACAATAAACAAATTGAGCCACAACCCGCCTGCTGAATGTGCCGTGGTAAACGCTTTGGTTAACTCCGCTGCAGTGGTTTCAGCGGCCCTCAGTTTATGTTCAAGGGCAGCCAAAGAGGCCGGTAATGATATACTTTCATTCATATATACCAACCAGGAGATTAATGGCGAAGAAACCACAAATAACAATACCGCCAATAACAGATGAGTAGCAGAGAAAGGGGTATTTGCCCGGAGAAACAGCATTGGCTTTTGCCCGATATACTTAGTGAAGTAAATGGCAGGCAATAAGAATGCACCAATGGTAGAAAGGGTTTGGCTAAGTTGAAGGGTTTTCAGCACCTGCGGATTGGTGGAGATTTCACTAAACAGGCCAGGGTTGCCCAGAACATTAACGCCAAAAAGTGCGTAAGAAATAAGGAAACCGGCAGCCCCGAAGAGGTACATAAACACGATGACCATACCACCCAGAATAAAAAATCTGGACATAAAAAAAAGGAAGGGGTTTGAGCCGGAAATTGAGTTTCGATCCATTTGTGTAACTTTGCCGCGCAAATATACATGGTAAAGATTGGAAATATAGAACTGGGAGAATTTCCTTTATTGCTTGCTCCGATGGAGGATGTGAGTGATCCGCCTTTCCGCGCAGTATGCAAAAAGAACGGGGCCGACCTGATGTATACAGAGTTTATATCATCGGAAGGTTTGATAAGGGATGCCATCAAAAGCAAAAAGAAACTTGACATTTTTGATTACGAGAGGCCTGTGGGCATTCAGATTTTTGGAGGTGACGAGGATTCAATGGCTTTGGCTGCTCAGATTGTGGATGCCACCAATCCTGATTTGCTGGATATTAATTTCGGGTGCCCGGTAAAAAAAGTGGTGTGCAAAGGAGCAGGTGCAGGCATTTTGAAGGACCTGCCACAAATGGTGAAAATAACAGACCGGGTGGTAAAATCAACCAGGTTACCCGTAACGGTAAAAACAAGACTTGGCTGGGACGATAACAGCAAAAATATTGAGGAGGTAGCAGAACGTTTGTTTGATGTTGGTATTAAAGCGCTTACTATACATGGCCGTACGCGGGCGCAACTTTACAAGGGAGAAGCCGACTGGAGCCTGATTGCCAAAGTAAAAAACAACCCCAGGTTACAGATGCCCATTTTTGGAAATGGAGATATTGACTCCCCTCAAAAAGCATTAGACTACAAAAACAGGTATGGCATTGACGGAATGATGATAGGGAGAGCTGCTATTGGCTATCCGTGGATATTTAACGAGATTAAACATTATTTTAAAACCGGGGAACTTTTGGCTGCACCCGATATTTATCAGCGGGTGGAGGTATGCCGCCAGCATTTAAACCATTCGATTGAATGGAAAGGCGAGATTGTTGGACTGCTCGAAATGCGCAGGCATTATACCCATTATTTCAGGGGACTTGAGCATTTTAAAGACTTTAGAACCAAACTGGTTACCCTGGAAAACAAGGAAGCTATGTTTGAAGTGCTTGATCAGATTATTCAAAGATACCAGCCGGCTGAAATGGCGTAGGTTCCATTTGTGATTTTTAGCTCCATTCTTTTTCTAAGCATTTACATTAATTTGCACCACCTTGCTTAAGGCTTACGCATGTTAAAGCGACTCCTCTTTATTCTTATTCTGGTGGTATTAAGTTTACCCTTAATGCAATGGATTGCTCATATCCCACAACCATCATTGAAAGGCGTTTTTGATATCCCGGCTAAGCCGGTATTTACAACAGAAGCCTGGTTTAACGGAACCTGGCAGGAAGCTTATGCCAATTATTATGAAAAGAACTTCGGGTTCAGGCCATATGCTATAAAGATAAACAGCCAAATGGAATATGGCTTATTCAATCAAACAAAGGCCTGGTGTACCATTGGGAACGAAGGTTATTTGTTCGAGCCACAATATATCACCTCTTATCTTGGTGAGAACTACAGGGGCACTCAGGTAATTGCTACAGATGTAAAAAAACTGGAAGTAATTCAGGAATTGCTTTTACGTAAAGGCAAACAACTGTTGGTGGTGCTTGCTCCCGGAAAAGCGGATGTGTATCCGGAAAAAATTCCGGATCATTTTAAACCATGGGCAAAATACTTCAGCAATTATGATGGGTATGCCAAAGCCCTCTCTCTATCACGTGTTCATTATATTGATTTTAACAAGGAGTTTAAGAGAAAACGTTATAAGGTTAATTACCCCCTCTATACCAAATATGGTGTACATTGGAGCGAGTTCGCATCGGCCTACTGTGCCGACTCTATTTCAGGTTATCTTCAAAAACAATTCAATAAACAGGTATCCAGGTTATCATACGACAGCGTTTATTTTTCGCATTCACGACTTGCATCCGATTATGATATGATGGAGGTGATGAATCTGTTTTGGCAAGCAGAAAAAATCGATTTACCCTATCATATCCTATCATCTGCTGATACCACTGCACTTAAGCCCAATCTGCTTGTAGTGGCCGACAGTTATTACTGGACCATTATCAACAATGGATCTGCCAATGTGTTGTTTAGCCCTCAAACACATTACTGGTATTACAATAACATTCAATACCTCCCCAAAGAAGCTTCTTCAGATGTGAAGCCATCCGATTTACCCCATCTGATTTCGGAAAAAGATGCTGTGGTATTACTATATAATGTTCCCAATTGTGAGAAATTCGGGAATGGTTTTGTAGATGAACTGTATGACCTGTTAAAAAGCGAAAATAACCTCTAAAACAAAAAAGGCTGTTTCATTGGTTGAAACAGCCTTTTTTCCGATTTGGTATTCGATTATTTTACAAACAACCTGGTAATCTTCGACACATGGGCAGATTTAACCTCGAGGAAATACACTCCTTTATTTATCCCGGCCAGTGATACCGGAATATGCTCCTTCATTCCAGAAGTGAGGTAAGGAATACTGATTACCTCTTTTCCAAGAACATCTCTAAGCACTAATATTACCGGCTCTTTTATGGTGGAAACAAAAGAAACTGTAAGCTGATCGTTGGCAGGGTTTGGATAAACGGAGAACTCTCCAAACTGGTACTTTTCTTCCAGGGCTGTATGCCAGGTCATGGCTATATCGAGTGTTTTGAAATCACCTTTACAATTGTTAGAAGATGTTTCCTGTACCTTTACACTTGCAGCCTGAATAGTACTGTTCCACTTTACCGAGATATTGGCTGTGCCATTGCCGGAGGTAATAGAACCGTTTGTAATTGTCCAGGCAAAAGTGGATCCGGCTTTTGCAGTAACATTATAACTGGCAGTTTGATCTACCTCTACTGTTGATGGGCCGGTAATATCTGAGGTTAGAGGCTTAAGATACATCCTGATGGTTTTTTCATTGGATTTTGACGAACAAATTCCATTGGTTACAATGGTGTAGAACAAACCCGTATCCTGTGTACTTAAGGTTTTTCCGGTTTGACCACTTAAAGGCGAATTATCTTTATACCATTGATTACCGGTATTGGCACTTGATGTTAATACAGCTGTTCCACCCTGACAAAACACATCCGCACTTAGATTAGAAGTAACCACAGGAATAGCAGGCATTACATAACTAATTACCGCAATTGGGCTGGAAGAAGTAGCGCATCCATTGGCATTTACACTGCTAACGCTATAAGAACCGCTATCCTTTGCAATAATGGTTGGTGATGTTTCTCCGGGAATTAATGTATTATTTTTATACCACTTATAACTAAATGCATTTGAATCGGTAAGAAGAATGGTACTGTCTCCGGCACAAAAAGTTAATGGTTTTACATTTCTGATATTTGGTGCATTTGGCGTTGGCAATACGGTGATATAATTTATTTTGGTAATACTGTCGGCACCGGATGCATTAGCGGTAACGAGTTTAACAGCATAGGTTCCGGGTGTGGAATAGCTGATGCCCGTTGGAAACTGATTGGTGGAAGATATGGTATTGGCACCATTAAAAGTCCAGTTCCATGAAGTTGGGAAATTGAGGGTAGAATCGAAAAAGTTAACCTGTTCATTCACACAAATTGTTTTCTTGGAAGCAAAGAAATTCGGTGTTGGTTTAAGGGGAGTTCCGGTAATTGAAATATTATCAATATACAGGTTATTGCTGCTGCGGTTATACCCTTCAAACCTGATGCGGATATTGTTCATACCGGCATAAGCATTGAGGTTAACGGTGATGGCACCAAGAGATGACCAGTTAGCCGCAGTAGTTGGCGCAAAAAAGCTTGCTGTGGTTGGTGATGTAATAAAATTACCTGTTCCATTATCACCATAACCTACAATACGTGTGTATGAAGAACCGCAGTTGGTAGACACATATATCCGAAGTGAATCTGTGCTTACCGAAGGGTCTTTGGTATAAGCGTATTGGAAGCTCAGTGAAATATTGGTATGACCTCTGAAGCTTAGTACAGGCGTATTTAACCCATCCACCCGGCCTGTAACTGCAATATTATAAAAAGGCAAACAGTAAGCCCTGTTACCAGGTGCATTACCAGAAACATTGGCAAAGCGCCACGTAGTATCGGCATTCGGGTTGGTAATGGTCCATTGAGAAACAGTAGGTGAACTGGTTTCAAAATCTTCGGAGAATGGCAATGTATTACCACCAACAGTTATATGGTTAAAGAGGTAAACAGAATCGCTACCCAGACTATTTGTAACACGCAGGGCAACCGGATAAGTTCCTGCCACTGCATAATTTACAGAGGGCGTAACGGCAGTAGAAGTAGAAGGGCTGCCTCCAGGGAAATACCACATTCTTGAAGATGGATTGCCGGCAGAAATATCTGTAAACGTAATTGAATTAGAGGTGCAAATAACCTTGCTGCTTGCTGTAAATAAAGCTGTAGGTTTAGCTGCCACACCTTCAATAATAAGTGAATAAGCCTGTGCACTTGCCAGCGATCCTTTATGAGAAACCGTAACGGTATAATTTCCGGCAACGGGGGCTGCAAGGTAAATCTGCTCCACATTATCGCGAATATTGTCTCCGGTAGTTGCCACAGCAGATGGGCTGGATGGATTTAATATATAAGGGAAAAATACGGTATTGTCGCTTAAACGGGTAAGTCTTATATCGAGGTCGTTTACCAGCATACGTGTGGATGGATCCAGCGATTCGGCTACCGGTGTTCCAGGACGATCGGTCCAGCAAATGGTAATTTTTAACGGACGCACGCCATCGGTAGTAATCCCCTGCGAATATGTTGCAGCATTATTTAATGATTTTTCCTGAATAATGGCAGTGATAGAATCTGTAATTAACTGAACAGCCTTTGCGGTATTGAGAAGCCCCCAGCCAAACTGGTAATCGGGGCCGGCATTGCCTGCTTCATCCGCTGTATGGATGGCAATTGCTTTTAAGGTTGATGCTTTCATGAAGCGGCCCTTGAGGTTGTTGTGATGTTGCTGCACCAGAATAAGCGAACCGGCAACTGCAGGTGTGGCCATGGAGGTACCATCGTATGTACCATCATAATCTGTGTTACCACTTGAAACAGAAGAGTAAATATTTACCCCGGCTGCAACCACATCTGGTTTAATACGCCCGTCATCAGCCGGCCCCCATCCGCTGAAAGAACTCATCACCACATCGGAAGTTTGGGTCCATCCGTTGTTTGAATTGCTGCTGTTGATTTTATTTACAGCACCAACGGTAAGCACGTTTTTAGAAACCCCATTTGCAGAAATACAATCATACTGTCCATCTGCGGCTGGGGCTGTACCGCTACCCTGTGTACCATCACTGTAATACCAGGTTGAGCCGGTTTTGTTATCCCCGCGATCATTACCAGCTGATTTACATATCAGGTAATTGGGATTATTATAAGCAATCTGATCCCACTCATTGGCTTGCTGATCATAAAAACCAAACTGCCAGTCTTCTGTATTGCTGATGGTTGGATCTCCATACCAATACCAGTTACCATCACCCTGGTTATAAAACCATCCGCTGATGCGGCCGTAGGAATGGTTGGAAACAAGCATACCTGCAGAACCGGCAGCTGTCATTTCAGATTCATCATTATTCCAATCGTAAGCACGCAAAGGTGCTTCATACGACATACCCCTTGCATTGGCAGAAACACCAGAGGCCACCATGGTTCCTGAAACGTGTGTGGCATGATCGGAAAGACTCGATGCCCCATCAACCTGAACCACACGGCCACCAAATTCCTGATGCGTGGTAAGCACAGAACCTCCGTCCCACACACCCAACCTGTTGGTCATTCCGGCTCCGGTAAGTGAAGTACCTGTAGTACCACCCGGCCAAACTTTATTGGTGGAAATGGTACGTCCTGAACCAATATTATCGGTTTTTTCAAACAGCATATTCCCCTTCGAATCAAATCCGCAAAATTCCATGATGCTGCCGTCTGCAAATTCCTCACGGAGTTTAATACCACGACTGGCAGCTATCTCTTCTGCCCTTTGTCGTTGCGTTTCAAAATTTTTCTTAAAAGTCAGTTCAAGCGTTTTTAAATTGGTTTGCATTGAATCTGCCGGAGTGGGAGCCTGTGCATTTACGAAAAATTGCGCAAGCATAAATGTTCCAAGGAGTAGTCTTTTCATTAAGTTAATTTGCGTCTGCTTTAATATAAATTGATTTTGGTATACGATATTCAAATCTGAATGATACGGTACATAGCTGACCGTTTACAAATATTTGTTCTTTCCCTGAAATTATCATCGTGTCTCCTGTAGTACAATTGTCACATTTTATGGTAATATCCCTGCGCCAGTGTTTTATTGTGGTTACACTGGATTTATTTGAAGCAGGATTGATATATACCAGTTTCACTTTTTGCAAGGCTTTTGATGGCGTTTTAAGGAATTTAACCCTAATTCCGTTTATCTGGATCATATCTCCTTTGGTATCTGTGAGGGCTATATTCATCAGATTATTTACCACCTCCACCTTAGGTTTAGCAGATAGCGTAAACGGTATGGTTTGCCCTTTGGCTGATTTAATCACAATATAGTTACCCGACTGGGCCAACAGGTTATATCCGGAAAGGAATAAGCAAATAAAAACACCTATGTACTTCATATTTATGCAAATGTAAAGGCTTAGCCTGAAATCCAATACCCGGTTTGCACATACCTGTTTGTAACTACCCGCTGGCCTATTCAATGATGGAATAGCGGGCCGTATCCTGAATATTTTTTGTACTATATTTTTAATGCTCATGCTCCTGTGTTTTATTTGTAGCACAGAATGAAACAACATATACCCAATACCCTCACCGCCCTAAACCTTGTATTCGGATGTTTCAGCATCATAGCAGCCCTTGAAGGACGCCTTACAGAAGCTTCTTTATGGATTGGAGGTGCCGCCATCCTCGATTTTTTTGATGGTTTTGTGGCCCGCCTGCTTAAAGTTGGCTCAGAAATGGGTAAACAACTCGATTCCTTAGCAGATGTGGTTAGTTTTGGGGTGGCCCCGGGTATGATTTTTTACATGATGGCCGGTCAATGTTTTGGACCCGGATTTTGCATCAATGCCTACCTTCCATTTCTTATTCCTGCATTTTCAGCTATCAGGCTGGCTAAGTTTAACCTGGATACCCGTCAGTCTGACTCTTTTATTGGGGTACCCACCCCAGCCAATGCCCTATTTATTGCCAGTATCCCCTTTATTCTCAGCAACGATAGTTTTGGTATTGCATGGATCTTTCAACACCGTTATTTCCTAAGTGCTTTTCCGGTATTATCAGCTTATATGCTGGTTGCTGAACTACCCTTGCTGGCACTAAAATTTAAACACTTCGGGTGGAAAGGAAACGAGTTCAGGTATTTACTGATTGTTTCGAGCCTGCTTTGTATCCTTTTACTTCAGTATCTGGGTGTGGCTGTTGCCATCCTGTTATATATTATCTTATCCATTATACATCAATTAACCCAACATAAAACATCATGAAATTTATTGCCGAAATAAATGTGATGCCTCAAAAAGCATTACTGGATCCGCAGGGTAAAGCAGTTACCGGAAGCATGAAAAACATCGGGCTTCCCAATATCAACAATGTACGAATAGGCAAACATATTACGTTGGAAATAGATGCGGCAAATGATGCAGAAGCCAAACAGCAGGTGGAAGATGCCTGCAAAAAACTGCTTGCCAACCTGATTATGGAAACATACGATTTCACCATTCAACAAGCCTGATTCATTGCATGAAACGTTGTGCATTATTTCTGTTGTTGTGCAGCGCGTATACATCACTCTATGCGCAGCAACCTGAATATGCACGCAAGGTTGTAAATGATTTGTGCAGCGAAGAGATGGCCGGCCGGGGTTATGTAAAAAACGGGGGACAAAAAGCGGCCGATTATATTAAAAAAGAATACGAAAAATCAGGTTTAAAGTACTTTGAGAAGGGGTACTTTCAATCTTACGGTTTTCCTGTGGTTGTATTTCCCTATCGGGTAGAGATATCAGTTGACGGCAAAGAACTGGTTCCGGGTGAAGATTTTGTGGTTTCCAGCGGGTGCCCTTCTATAGCAGGTGTATTTGATTTTTTTTACCTCGATTCCATTCATATTGACAATACTGCCGAATATGATAAAGTAAAAAAACTCCCCTTATATAAAACATTTCTGGTGGTTGATCAGCTAAAAGGGAAAAAGTTCCTGCATCAGGAGCGGGCTGACGACATCCTAAAAAACAGTTTAAAGGCACGCGGGTTGATTTTTGCCAATCAGGATAAGTTTACCTGGAGTGTATCAACCGAATGGGATAAATTTCCTGTTCTTTTTTTTACAAAAGGAAGTATTCAAAGACACCAGCTTCAGTTTTCTATTGTGGTTGAATCGGAAATGAAGTCGCACGAGGCTCATAATATTGTTGGCTATATTAAAGGCAGCCAATATCCGGATTCGTTTATTGTATACAGTGCACACTACGACCACCTTGGAATGATGGGGCGATGGGCTATTTTCCCCGGGGCTAACGACAATGCAAGTGGTGTGGCCATGATGCTTGATCTGATGCAATATTACACAGCCAACAAACCCAAATATTCTATTGCATTTATTGCCTTTAGTGGTGAGGAGGCCGGTCTTTTTGGATCCTATTATTATACCGAACATCCATTGTTTCCACTCGATCGTATTTCTATGCTTATTAATCTGGACTTAATGGGCACAGGAGATAAGGGCATGACGGTGGTAAATGCCACTTTATTCCCTAAGGAGTTTGAGGATTTGCAGTTAATGAACCTGGAAGGAAACTACCTCACCACTGTAAATCCCCGGGGAAAGGCTCAAAACAGCGATCATTATTTCTTTTCGGAAAAGGGGGTTAAAGCCTTTTTCTTTTACCTGATGGGCGAGTATAAATATTATCATGATGTTTATGACACCCCTGAAGCCCTCACCTTATCACGTTATAAAGAAGCTTTTAACCTCATTAAAGACTTCTCAAATGCCTACCAAAACAAGGGGCGTTAATTACAATATTTGATTTTCACAGGGAATAAATGTATTATTACCATTATTTAATCAGGGCATGCCGCTAATAAACACCCTGCTAACATGGTATCTTAAAAAAAGAATACCCGATATTGAACACTTTATCAGCAGACCTGCGGAAGTGCAGCATACGCTATTGTTTTCACTGATAGAGCAGGCAAGGCATACCGAATGGGGCAAAAAATATCATTTTCAGGAAATAAAAACATTGCGGCAGTTTAAGGATAGGGTTCCGGTGGGGAATTATGAAAGCCATAAGCCATTTATTGAGCGAATGATGCATGGGGAGCAAAATATACTTTGGCCAACAGAGGTGAAATGGTTTGCCAAATCATCAGGCACCACCAATGCCAAAAGCAAGTTTATTCCGATTACTTATGAAAGTCTGGACAGGTGTCATTTTCAGGGAGGAAAAGATGCCCTGCTGTTTTACTGCAATAATTACCCCGACACCACTATTTTTGATGGCAAAGGGCTGATTATAGGCGGCAGTCACCAACTCAACAGGTTTAGTGAAAGTGAATCATATTATGGTGATCTTTCTGCGGTGATGATGCAAAACCTTCCGTTTTGGGCTCATTTTTTCAGAACCCCTGATCTGAGCATTGCCATTATGGACAACTGGGATGAGAAGATAGAAAAAATGGCTAATGCCACATTAAATGAAGATGTGACCAATATTTCCGGAGTGCCCACGTGGACCCTTGTTTTATTGGACAAAGTATTTGAACTCACCGGTAAAAAAGATATCCGCGAAATCTGGCCTAACCTGGAGTTATACATACACGGAGGAGTAAGTTTTACGCCATATCGCGAAAGATTCAGGTCGCTGCTCAAACATTCCGGAATGAATTACCTGGAAACATACAATGCATCAGAAGGATTTTTAGGGATACAAGATATAAGCCATACCGATTCTATGCTGCTTATGCTTGATTACGGGATGTATTTTGAGTTTATGCCCATGCGTGAATATGGAAAGGAGCATCCGGAAACTTATTCGCTGGATGAGGTAAAAACCGGTGAAAACTATGCTATTATTATTACCACCAATGCCGGTTTGTGGCGCTACATTATTGGCGATACCATTAAGTTTACAGAAAAAAACCCATTCCGTTTTAAAATAACAGGGCGCACCAAACATTATATCAACGCGTTTGGAGAAGAACTGGTAATAGAAAATGCCGATGCCGCTATCAGCTCAGCGTGCAATCAACTAGGTGCACTGATAACAGATTACACAGCAGCACCCCTTTATTTTACCGAGGCTAAGATTGGCACCCACGAATGGCTTATCGAGTTTGAAAAAGAACCTGAATGTCTCGATACATTTACGCACACACTTGATCAGAATCTTAAACAGCTCAATTCCGATTATGAAGCAAAGAGGTTTAAGGACATGGCCATGACCAAACCACTGATAAGGGCTGTACCAAAAGGAACCTTTAATAACTGGTTAAAAAAAGCCGGTAAACTTGGCGGGCAACATAAAGTTCCGCGTTTGTCTAACTCCCGCGAGTATATAGATGAAATAAGTGCCTGCATTAATTTTGTATCTTCCAATAATTAAAATATGTTAAGAAAATTAGTATACATTTTTCTCTTCTCGGTTACTGTACAATACGGTGCCAAAGCTCAATCTCAGGCAATTTTAAGTGGTGATGCCAGTTATGATTATTTCCAGTTTCAGGAGGCCATAAAATATTATGAAGAGGCATTAAAAACACCAAACAGTAAAACTGAAAGTTATTTGTACACCAGGCTTGCTGAGTGCTACATGTTCTTATTCCAGTATAAAAAATCAGAAGAATATTTTTCTAAACTGGTAAGGTTAGGTGATGGAAAAGCAGAACCAAGATCTTATCTGGATTATGGAAACGTATTAAAAGCAAACGGTAAATATGAAGAGGCAAGGAATCAATTCAGGTATTATATGTCGATTGTACAAGATGATCCGTATGCCGCATTTTTAAACAAATCTGTTTCCTGGGCTATAACCAACAGAGATACCATACGCAACTATCAGGTAAGCAAAACCGACCTTGATATGAGCGGGCAATGCGTTGGTTACGATTTTATGGATAACGGATTGGTTTATGCCCATGGCAGAAATAAGGAGGCTTATTTTTCTATGCCCATATTCGACCTTGATTATGCGGTAATGAAGGATTCTATCCATTTTACGCCCGGGGAAAAGTACTTTGAGGACCTTAAGTTTCTGGCCAACGAAAGTTCTCCCTGCATTTCAAAAGATGGAGCCGTTGCTTATTTTTCTGCCAATGCCACCAAAGTAAAAAAGGGCGGAGAAATAAAAAAGACACCCGGAATAGAAGCCAGTGGTGATGGCGTTTCCAATGTTCAGCTTTATGTTGCAGCATTTGAAAACGGACGATATAAAAACCCTATCGTTCTTCCCTTTAATAATAAAGAATTCAACTTCACGCACCCCTTTATTTCAGAGGATGGAAACACCTTGCTTTTTGCTTCTGATATGGAAGGCGGAATGGGAGGTTTTGATATTTATAAAGTAATTAAGCAGGCTGATGGCAAATGGGGCAAACCCATCAATATGGGGCCAAAGATCAATAGCGAAGAAAATGACTTGTACCCTTATGTGTCGGGAGGAATCCTGTTCTACACTTCAAAAGGATTAAACGGTTATGGTGGTTATGATATTTATGTAAGTATGCTTGACCGGAGTTTTAATCCCACAGGACCTACCAGAAATATTGGAAAACCCGTAAACTCTGAACGCGATGATATGGCCATGATCAGCAGAGACGGAGGTATTACCGGTTATTTTTCTTCCAACAGAAACAATGAGTCGGGTGACGATTATTTGTATTACTTTATTGATAAGGACACTTACAAAGCGCCTGTGGCCGTTGCCAAGGTTGATCCTGTTACCGCTAAAAAAGACATACCAAAACCAGTAGCAGCAATTGCAAAAACAGATCAGCCTAAGGTAACACCTCCGGCACCTGCCAAACAGCCAACAAATAAAATTTCGGATGCCGAATTACTTAACCGGGTATTCGATAATGTTTACTTTAAATTTAATGAAGCCAGCCTGGCTACAGAAACACACCTGACACTTGATTCGGTTATTCAAACACTGAAACAAAGTAAAACCATTAAAGTAAGCATAGCTGCTTATACTGACAGCAGAGGAACCGATGCCTATAATAATGCTTTATCGGCCAAAAGAGCAAATGCAGCACGGTTATACCTGAATGCACATGGTATTTCTTCCACCCGCATTATTACCAAAGGTTATGGAGAAACCAAACTCCTGAATAAATGTAGTGACGGGGTTGAGTGTACAGAGGATGAACATGCGCAAAACAGGCGGATTGAAATTACCCTTGTAAAGTAATTTTCTTTAATTTTTTCTGTCAATAACATAATCAACAAGCATTTTTAGTGCTGTTGTATCTGCTCCGGGAGAAACTTCATCCAGAATAGCAAGTGCTTCCTTTTTATAGGCATACATGGCGTTTCTGGCATAGGAGATTCCATCGTGCTCATTCACGTACTTAATTACTCCCGCAATTCTCTTTTTATCGGTATTGTGATTTTTAATGGAGTTGATAATATAACTGCGGGTAGAGCTATCCGCATGATTAATGGTGTAAATAATCGGGAGGGTTAACTTCTTTTCTTTAAGATCTATTCCAAGGGGTTTGCCAATATCATCATCTCCGTAATCCATCAGATCGTCCTTTAACTGAAAGGCAATTCCAACCTTTTCCCCAAAGAGCCACATTTTCTGCACCTGTTCTTCTGTAGCTCCTGATGAAGCAGCTCCGGTTGCACAGCAGGAAGCGATTAATGATGCTGTTTTTTTTCTGATAATATCGTAATATACTTCCTCCGACAAATTGAGGTTCCTTGTTTTTTCTATCTGCAGCAATTCGCCTTCACTCATTTCCCTTACCGCATCACTCACAATTTCAAGAAGGCGAAACTCTTTATTTTTTACAGAGAGCAATAAACCTCTCGACAATAAATAATCTCCTACCAACACCGCTATTTTATTTTTCCAGAGGGCATTAATACTAAAAAAGCCCCTTCGCTCATCACTGTCGTCAACCACATCATCATGAACGAGTGTGGCTGTATGCAGCAGTTCGATTAATGAAGCAGCCCGGTAAGTAGATTCTGTGGTACCATTAAACAATTTGGAAGTAAGGAACACAAACATAGGCCTCATTTGCTTCCCCTTACGTTTTACAATGTAAGTCATAATGGTATCCAAAAGCGGAACCGAACTTTTCATGGATTCCCTGAAATGTTTTTCAAAAAGTTCCAGTTCGTGTTCAACCGGCTTTTTAATATGGTCTATTTTACTCATGAGGCAGAGGCAGGCGCAAATAAAGCAATTTATTTTGTTATTTAGGGGGCGTGAGGGAGGCAGACTTAGATAAAGATAATAACCTCAGTACCTTTTCCTTCCTCGGAGATAATTTCCAGGTGCCCCCCAAGCAATTCCAGCAGATCGGTAATAATAATAAACCCAAGGCTATTGCCCTCCCCTGTTTGCAGGTTTGAATCGGGAATAATCTTCTTCTGAATGCTGATAATTCTTCCGAGAACTTTTTCATTTATTCCGGGGCCATTATCTTTAATGGCTATTTTATATTTGTTTCCAATAACTGATGAAGATATGCGGATGGTTGAATTTGTACAATATTTATTGGCATTGGAAAGAATATTCTGAAGAATGACAGAGAGAATATTCCGGTCTGTTGTAATCACATCATCAAGCGAAGTATCATTAACAAATTTGTTCCCTTTACTTTCGGCCATTTCAAACATCAGCTCAGCCAACTCATCAACCAACGGATTAATGGCAATATTGGTTTTGTTTACTGTAATTAATTTGTTCTGATACCTGATCCAGTTGAGAATATTCTGCGCATTATCGTACAGTTTTTCAGAAGCACTTCCTATATCCTTCAGAATATCCTCTGCATTTTTTTGATCAACCTTACGTCCGTCTTTAAACGCATTTCTTGATATCATAGACATAAACTTGAGGGGAGTAATGATATCATGTGAGATAATTGAAATAAGCTTATTTTTTACACTAACGGATTGCTGGAGACCTTGCTCTGATTCGCTTAACTTGTTTACACTGATATGCAATTCTGTATTTAATGTCTGTAACTCATAAGTTCTTTCCTTCACTTTTGATTCAAGCAACAAATTTCGTTCTTCGAGACGTCTTGTTAAAAAGATAACCAATCCCCAAACGGATGCACTAATAAGCATGATGATAAATAATACAAAAAACCACGTTTCGTAAAAAGCCTTGTTAATTTTAAATGAAACTTCTTTATAAACATAGTCCTGCACGCCATAACCAAACCTTTTTCTTATTCTCAGTTTATAGTTACCCGATGGAAGACTTGAAAATGAAATGGTACCCATTCCAGGGTCGAGGGGTATCCAGTTGGATTGAAATCCATGAAGCTTATACTCCATTTGAATATTTGACCGGTGATACCAATAAGGGGTAGAAAAATAAAATACCACATGTTCTGTTCCTGACTCCATTTCAATATTGTCTGCCGAATCTGAAATCAGGTTACCTGTTTTAATCTGATCAATAAAAATATGTTCCACCGGCAACAGAGGGAGCGGTTTATAGGGGTTAAGCACCACAATACCATCAATACTTGGGAAACACAAAAGACTATCGCCAAAGGAAAGCGAACTGGGATTGCATCCGCCATTAAATTCAATATTATTGGCACCTGAGTTATCGCCAAAAAAAGTGTAGTACACCGTAGAAGTTGTGTCGGAGAGGTAATGTTTAATTGCAGAAACAGAAGTCCGGAACAATCCGCTGTTTGTGCTTATCCATAAGAGTTCATTCTTATCAGATAAAAAACTGTGAACAATGCTCATTCTACCTGAAGGATCAAGCGGAAGTTTGCAAAACCTCTGCCCGTGATAAGCATAGTATCCATTGCCATAAGTAGCAATGAGGTAAAGATCTTTATAGCGAAACAAATGCCTTGCACAAACTTCGGGGAACAACAATTTCAGTTTATTCTGGTTGCGTTTTGTATCATGTGCATATATGCCCTGGCAGGTTCCAATCCACAATTGTCCGTCAGCCCCCCTTAGCATACTTTCCGGCTTGGCAAGCATCTCCCCTTCCTTGTATAAACCAATATGGGTGAGTGAATCGTTTTTAACGTAGCTGAGTGATTTTTTTGTCCCCACCCAGATAGAATCACCTTCTTCATAAAAGGCGAATATTTCAGCAGGTAACTTTCCAATCAGTCTTTTTGTTTTTGTATAAGGATTGAAGCGGTACAATAAACTACTTGTTCCAAACCAGACATTACCTCTTTTATCAGTAAGCAAACACTCAATATTAAACCTGGTTATTTCCTTTGACTTTCCAAGAAATCTATTTTGAGAAAACATTCTTCCATACGTACTCAAAATCACCGAATCGTTTAGCGGAGTGAGTGCATAGTACGCGTTATTTGTTCCTTCCTCTGTTTTATCAGCTATTAAATTTTCGAGTGTATTTCTTCTGATGATAAAAAGTCCCCTTGTATCAGTTCCAAGAAAGAGCATATCTTTTTGTTTGCTGTAAACAATACTGCTGATGATGCAATTTTCAGGAAGATTCTCAAAAAACAATTCGCTTATTACCTCTTCTGAGTGCGGTTTGCGCTTTAAACTGTAAAGTTTATTTTTTATTTTTAAGAACGTATGTGATGCCCCGTGTTTCCAAAAAATATTTGTTTTGAGCCCCACAGGCAAAACCACATTGTCTTTCATAATATCAACACGTGATTCGATAAAACGATGGGTGTTTAAATCCAGGCGGTAAAATTTATCCTGATTACTTATCACGTATATATCGGCACCAATTCTAAATAAATATTTAAACAGAAATCCATCAGGGAATATGGTTGCTATTTTATTGTTTCCCCTGAAACGGTCTATCCTTTTTTTGGCCAGAACAAGGTATTCGTTTTCATTTATAGGAACAGAAACAATAAACTCCCGAAACCACTTGCTTTTTGCTGTATCCATTAATTGAGGGATATAAACATGACCAAGCAGAGAAACATCGTTTATTCCTCCGAACAAATTAATATACGGAGTTCTTGTTCCATTATTTAGCGGCTTTAAATGATTGTTTTCTATTAAAAACAGATTTCCTCTCTGGTCGCTTACCAACAACTCGCCCTTACCTGTTTTAGTAATCCATTTAAAATGGTCATTTACGATTCCGGTGTGGTTGCCACTGTTAAATATGCGGCTCCGGTTACCATCATAACGTACCAAACCCGATTCTGTAGACAGCCACAGATATCCTTCCTTGTTTAGTGCGATATCTATTACGCTGTTCTGAGGTAAACCATTATTGGAGTTCACATTTACAATATGAAAATCCTGAATAAACTGTGCTTTCAGTTGAAGAGGAGCCACTAATAAAGCGATAAGAAATCCCTGTAAAAATCTGCGCATCATATCAACCTGTTTGGTGTTGGTACAATTCTGCGAGATTCTTGAGTTCTATTATATTTGATATACCTAACTTATCAAATATTCTGGCCTTATACGTGGCAACCGTGGTTGCTTTCAAATCTAGCCGGATAGAAATCTCTTTTACAGGTGCGCCCTTAAGCAGGTGGTTAAATACGGCTAACTCTCTTTCCGATAAGGTTTGTATGGGATTATCAAGCCGGTTTTTTTTCAACTGAAATCCATTCATTAAATCGGACAACTCTGTGCTGATATACTTTTTCCCGGAGAAAAAATTAGTGAGTGCCTGGATAACTTCTGTTTCCGGACTTTGCTTACTCAAAAAACCACTGATATTAAACTGCATCATTCGGATTCCGAATATCTCTTCGGCACTCATGGTATAAATAAGAATGGCAAGTGAAGGATAAAGCGTCTTTATTTTATTCATGATTTCGAGCGTATTGCCATCCTGCATCTGCATATCAAGAATAAGGTGTGTAAACAACTCCGATTCCATGGCTGATAGAAGGGTGCGGATGCTGTCGCATTCAGAGATACGGCAATTACTGAAATGGGTATCTATTAAAACACGCAGGCCCCTTCTGATGATGGCATGATCATCAGCTATTAAAATATGAACGGGAGTTGAAAGTGTTTCCATGGTTTATCTGCTCGAATATGCCCCTTTAAGATCAGAAAAAAAAATACTGCTGATACAGCTATACCTCCAACAATCATGTCTGTTTACTTTTCTCATAAAATACTCATACAATGTGCCGGGAGGTAAACAGAATATAAATGGTAACTCTTTTAGGAAATCTTTAAGCTTAATTAATTTTTCTTGTAGAATAACCACTACAAGGAGTATGGAAGAATGGTTCAAATTCGCAATCTACTTTTAAATCAGTTGATATGAACAAGATGAATCATCGCTTTATTTTATCTATTATCTTATTACTAACATGCCTTTTATCAGGCTCAGTGGTTTACGGACAGGCATTAACAGGAACAAAAACCATTTGTAGTTCTGGTTGTGATTATCCAACCGTTTCTGCGGCAGTTACCACTCTTAATAATAACGGGGTTGGAACCGGAGGGGTTACTTTTAATGTTTCTGCCGGACATACAGAAGCACTTACCAGGGCTCTGGTGGTAACAGCCACAGGAAGCAGTGCAAACCCGGTTGTGTTCCAAAAAGCCGGTACAGGAGCAAATCCATTGATAACAGCTTTTACAGGGAGCAAGCTGGCCAGTTCTACAGACTCTGTAGATGTTATCTGGGCATTTGAAGGCTCAGACTATATCACCATTGATGGAATTAATCTTATTGAATCAGCCTCAAATGTGAGTCAGGCAGAAATGATGGAAGTAGGTTTGGGTTTCTATAAAACCAGTGGTACCAATGGTACATCAAATAATACGATCAGAAATAATACCATTACTTTAAACAGAAATAATATTACAGCATCGGCCGGGGTGCGTGGCAATGCAACCGGATCTGTTGGAGTTGAATTTATCAATGCCACACGCATCAATCTTGGAACCGCCATTACAGTAACCAGCGCTTCCGGATCCAGCTCTGACAACAGAATTTATAGCAACACCATTCAGAACTGTAATTTTGGAATTTCATTCATAGGTTTTGCAGCCCCATCACCTTACACCCTTGCAGACCTGAACAACGATATTGGTGGCAATTCCGCTTCTACAGGTAATACCATCATTAATTTTGGTGGTGGCACAAGTCCTACCACTGCATGTGGGGCTATTTATATCAGTAACCAGTGGAGCTACAATATTTCCTATAATACCATTAATAACAATACAGGTAGCGGTATCAATCATGCTGTAAGCAACAGAGGCATCTGGTTGTTTGCTTCATCAGTTGGCTCAAGCTGTAATATAAAAAGGAATACCATCAGTATTTCGGGAGGCATTGCAACCGGAAGCATCAACTGGTGTCTGGATTTTGAAGCTGCCCAAAGCGGTGCAAATGGAAATACCATTAATATAGACAGCAACCAGTTTTTAAATTGTAACGTAACTGCAGCATCTACTGCTGCCTTTACTGCCATTTGGCTTAATACAGCGGCCTCGGTGGTTAATGTCAGAGGGAACTCCTTTTACGGCTTCTCTTATGCAGGCACAGGTACAACGCAGGTTATACTCAGCCAGCTTGCATGCGGAACACTTAATATTCTAAACAATACCATTGACTCCACCGTATTAACCGGAGCAACCGCCACGGGTACACATTACAATATTGGTGTAACCATTGCCCCTACCGTTGCTGTGAATATAAATAACAATACGGTTACCAGAACCATTTTAAATACTGTTGGAACAGGAACCAAAACCCTTTATGGCATTTATTATACAGGCTCCACCCCCTCTACCAACATGCTTGACAATACGGTGAATGATCTGACCAGAAACGGTACCTCAGGAGGAACAACCATTGGAATATACCAGGCTGGTGGCGCCAACGGAACTTCAACTACTACTGTAAAAAGAAATACGGTTAGTAATTTAAGCATTTCCGGTAGCGGAACCACGAGCACCATGTATGGAATACAGGTTTCTACAGGTACTATTATTTGCGACAGCAATATTGTTTTTAACCTCTCGTGTTTGAAAGCAACCGGTTCGGGTAACCTTTATGGAATATATGATATTTCGAGTCCCAACAATGAAAACTATAACAACAACCTCATCTATAATATCACACATGCCGGAACAGGGATCGTTTACGGATTATATACCTTTACTACGACAGGAACAAGAACCGTTTCGGGAAATACCATATACAACCTTACCACTGCTGGCGTTACGCTGGCAGGCATTATGCAAAGCAGCAGTTCTCCTACCATTTTTAAAAACAAGGTGTACAACCTTCAATGCAACAGCACAGGAAGTCCCATTGTATCAGGAATTCTGATAAGTTCACTTGCCACTTCGGCAGTTGCCAATATTTATAATAATATTATAGGAGATCTTAAGGCACCTGCAGCATCAGTGAGCGGGCCAACGGCACCTGCCATAAGGGGCATTAGTATTTTGGTTACTGCTGCACCTTCAACCATTAATCTCTCCCACAATTCGGTATTTCTGAATGCATCGTCAACAGGTGTAAACTTCGGTACAACTGCATTATTTGTGACTACGGCAACGGTAGCAACAACAGCTAACCTTACGGCAAGAAACAATATTTTTGTAAACACATCCACCCCTTCAGGTACAGGATTAACAGCAGCCTACCAACGTACATCCACCTCTATATTAAACTACAATGACCTTTCGAACAGCAACTTGTTTTTTGCAGGTACCCCTGCTGCCAACAGGCTCATTTATTATGATGGTACCAATTTGGATCAAACGCTTTCTGCTTATAAAACCAGAATAACCCCAAAGGATTCCAATTCGATATCAGAATTGCCAAACTTTTTAAGTACTACAGGATCCAACGCACAATTCCTTAAAATTGACCCCACCATTTTAACAGGTATTGAAGCTGCCGGACAAAAGATTACGACTATCACAACCGACTATGAAGGAAATATCAGAGCAGGCAACCCTGGTTATACCGGCACATCCGGATTACCAGACTTAGGCGCATTTGAAGGAAACTATATTGGCGACCCATCCAATCAGATGGTATTTGACTCATCTAACACTATACAAATGACCGGTGTAGTTCCGTTAGGTTCGGCCAATAACAGAATACTACGTGTTCAGGTTTATTCTCAAAAAGGATTTAACTCTCTTCTGGCATCTTCTTTTAAACTCAATACAGCAGGAAGTACTTCTGCTGCCAATATTTCGCAAGCAAAAGTTTTTTTCACCGGAAGCGATACGGTGTTTAATACCAATACCTTATTTGGTACCACAGCATCTCCTTCAGGATCATTTTATGTAAACGGTACGCAAAGGCTGATTACAGGAGTGAACAATTTTTGGGTAACCTATGATATCAGTGGAACTGCAACACCAGGGAATTTCCTCGATGCACAGCTTGACAGTATGGTACTTTCCGGAACAAACTACTCACCAATTGATGGAAATCCGGCAGGTAACAGAACCATACAATCACCTCTAAGCGGCAGTTATAATATTGGAACCGGACAGGTTTATACAACAATAACCGCAGCCATTAGTGACCTGATGCTTTTAGGTGTGAGCGCACCGGTAACCTTTATATTAAAAGATGCGCTTTACAATACAGCCTCTGGTGAAACATTCCCGATTGTGCTTTCCGGATACAGAAATGCATCGGCTACAAATACAGTTACCATTGTGCCTGACCTTGGTTTAGCTACAACCATTGAAAGCAATAACACCACCGCAACAATAGATATGAACGGTGTATCCAACTTTATTATAGATGGCCGTCAGGGCGCAACAGGTGGGTTTGTTTCCGGCAACAATCTGATTATTAGAAACACTTCTTTGGCAGCCCCTGCTATCAGATTTATTAATGATGCCGACAGCAACAGGGTTTTATACACCGATTTGCGTTCATCCAATATTATTGCTTTAGCTTCTGCCAATGCGGGTGTGGTAAACTTTGGCACCACCAATGGCACAAACGGAAACGATTTTAACCTTATTAAATTTTGTGATATCAGAGATGACGCATCCGGACAACCAATTGCAGGTGTTCACTCATTAGGTTCGGCAACTACCCTTGCCACCAATAACGATAACAATACCATTGACAGTTGCAATATTTATAACTTCTTTAATGCAGCATCAGCCACAGCAGGTATATATGTGGGACAAAATAATAACCAGTGGACCATTAATGGCAACCACCTTTTCCAGACGGTAAACAGAACTTATACGGGTGCTGTTACTCACCGTGTATTCTGGATTACACCAAACGTAGCCAGTCTTACTTCAGCCAGTGGTTTTAATATTACCAATAACTTTATAGGAGGTAACTCTGCAAATGGCAGTGGAGTGTATACTACAGACGGAACCTCAAGTTATTTCTTTAACGGAATGGATATATCTGTTGGAATTGGTGCCGTAACCAATATCAGAAACAATACCATTACCAATATCAACACCACAAGCAACAATACCGCTTCCAATACCTGGGTGGCAATAAATCTGGCTAATGGAAATGTGAGTACTGCAGATAATATCATAGGTTCTGCATCTACGCCTGCATCCATTACTTACACAACAACTTCTACCGGAGGTGGCGGATTAATTGGTGTACGTGTGGGAGGAGGATCAACACATAGCGTAAGAAAAAATGTGATTGCCGGTATTTCTGTAAACGGAAATGCAACTACCTCTTATGCTGAATTTTTTGGAATTAACCTGGTAGGATCTAACAATATTGACGTTGACAGCAATGTGATTGGAAGTTTAACCATGCCAGCAAGTATTGTTCATGGCTCAACAAGCTCCACCTCCACCATCGCTTCCAGAATGAGCGGTATTTTTGCAACCAACAGCTCAGGAACCAATCCTGTTGTAAATATTACCAATAATATTGTAGCCAATATTCAGAGCAATATTAACGCTCCGGGTGCTCAGGCAACAAGTTTAAAAGGAATACATGTGATCCCTACTATTGCCGGAACATATAATGTAAGCAGAAACCTCGTTGCAGATTTATATACGGCTACAGCAACCACCGGATCGGGTTTAAACTGCGCCATATTAGGTATTGCAGTAAGCTCTACTGCAGGAGTGTATAGTGTTACCGAAAATACCATCAGGTCTCTTCAATTAAATGGCACCTCTACCACGGCAGCCGTTCAGAATGCAGGAATTTTCTTCTCGGTGCCTGCATCAGGAAACAATATCATAGCACGTAACTTTATCCATTCACAATCATTAACTGCAAACAATCCTTTTGCAACTGTTACCGGTATTGATGCTGCAAGCGGGTTAATGCGTATCATCAATAACAATATCCGTTTGGGTATAGATACCTCCGGTACCGGAATTGCTACAGCATGTATTTTCAGAGGTATCACTAAAAACTCAGGAAATGCTTCCATTTATTTCAACTCGGTATATATTGGTGGTAGCAATGTGAATACAGACCTGAACCGCACCTTTGCATTCCAACGTACCGGTGCAGGAACTGATGAAGTACTCAATAATATTTTTGTGAATACCCGTACCAATCAAACAACCGGTGCCGGACACTTTGCGGTAAATCTGAATAACAACACCACGCTTACCATGAACACTAATTTATTGCGTGCAGATTCGGTTGGATTATATAACAATATTGCTTACCTGAGCATGTCGAACTGGAAAGCAGGATCAGCCATTGATGCAAGTTCCATTTTCGGGCTGGCAGGCTTTATTAATGCCAACGGAAGTGCTTCTTCAGTTAATCTGAAAATTAACCCTTCCAATCCTACACCAATTGAAGCAACAGGTACTGCAGTTTCAGGTACAGGTATTGATATTGATATTGACGGGGATCTGAGAAGCTCGTTAACACCAACCGATATCGGATCTGATGCAGGTAACTTTACTTCACTTGATATTGCCGGCCCGTCAGTAACCTACACAGCACTTGCCAATGATACAGTTACCGGCAACCGCATATTTAATGCAACTATTACTGATGCCACAGGTGTATATGTAAGCAGCACCACACTAAGGCCACGCGTTTATTTTAGAAAATCGTTCTCCGGATCGTGGAACTCTACACAAGGAGTTAGAATATCGGGTACGCCTTCCAACGGAAACTGGCAGTTTACCATTAATGCCTCATTGGCCGGTGGTTTAACCGGAGGTGATTCTATTTACTATTTTGTGATCGCACAGGATTCAACCGTTTCAAACAATATCGGCTCATTACCAGGAGGTGCAGAAGCAACTGATGTAAATACCATTAACGTTTACCCTACTCCTTATGTTTACCGTGTACTTCCAATCATAAGCGGAACATTTACTGTAGGTTCAGGTGGAAACTTTACTACCCTTACTGCCAATGATGGATTTTTTAATTTTATCAACTCGTCAGTAATCGGCAGCAATATCAACGTACAAATTACGAGTGATATTGAAGAACCTGGAACAATCGGTCTTAACCAGTTTACCGAAACAGGAAATGGCGGATATAAAATGCGTATTATGCCTGCATCTGCTACCTTAACCAGTCTTACAGGCAGCATTACAACAAATAATTCAGCCGTAATCAGAATAAACGGAGCCGACAGGCTAACCATTGACGGAAGTTTTGCCGGCTCAGGAAGGTACCTACGCATCATGAACAGAACATTAAATGCAGCTACCCTTAACCTGTTGAATGATGCAACAAAAGACACCATCATGAATTGCATTTTTGAGGGTGTTAATAATACGGTTGGTACGCTTAACTTATTTGCTCCGGCTGCCGGAGGAACAGGTAACGACTCCAATGTAATTATGAACTGCCTTTTCAGGGATACGCTTGGAGCAGTGATGACCCTTGCTTCCGGTTTAAACAAACCTAACACGGGCGTATTTTCTCAAACAAGCAACGCGGCTGTAGGTAATGATTACAATCAGATCATCAATTGTGAGTTTAACAATATCAGGTACAATGCCATTAACATTTCTACCACAGGTGGCGACTACTGGAACATGTATGGAAACAAAATATATAGTTCAAACGACAGTAACTTTGTAAACCTCACCTGGATACAGATCAATGGTGGTGGCGGACATATTATCCGTAACAACAGCATGGGTGGTTCAGCGCCCGACAGAAGCGGACCGGCCATGGTATTAAGAGGAACAGGCCAAAACATGATGATTTTTTTGAGCACCACCTCTCCATTAACCAGCACTATTGACAGCAATGTAGTGGGTAATATTTTCTCCAATTCCACTGCTACCCAATTCTACGGTTACCGTTTATCTGGCAAATGTAACGCACGCGCTAACTATTTCGGGGGAGCTATAAACCCATGGGATACCATACTTGTTTCAAACACCATTTATAGTATCATATCAGGTGCCAATGAAATTCAAATAACGAATAACGTAGTTGGGAATGTAAGAAACACTAGCACTTCAGGTATTACTGCCGGTATCTATGGCAGTTCCGGAAGTTACACCATCAGAAACAATACGGTGCGCGATATTTCACAACCGTTCACCGGAACACTTACAGCAGCTTCCGGACCAATTGGAATTTATGCCTTACCCAATGCCGGTGAAAATGATACCATAGACGGCAATACCGTTTACAATATCAATGCCGGTGCAACAGGTCTTTATGCAAAAGGGATACAGGCCGGTACCTCATCCAGCAATGTTATTACCATTACACGCAACAGAATTTATAATATAACCACCGCAGTTGACAATAACCTTGCAGCAGCAGTTGGTTTTATGTATACGCTAAGTGGTGTAAATAACTTTGCAAATAATCAGATAAGCCTTGGAGCAAATACATCAAAACGGGTGATTGGTATTTTTAACAACGGAACCACTCCTGGAATTCTTAACGCTTACGCCAACACCATTCACATCAACGGACTAGCCGACTCAACCAGTTTTGGTATTTATAATGGCAATACCGGATCGGTAAATGCATGGAACAATATGATTTATAACAGCAGAAGGGATGCATTAAACAATGACAGGCAATATGCCATTGGTGCTGCAACTGTAACACCTACTGCAGCCAACCTGAATTACAACCTGTTTGTAGTAAATGATACCGCAGCAATTGCAGAGCTTGGAGGAATTCCTCAAAGCTGGACCAGCATCGGAACATTGTATACCACATCATATCAAACAAACTGGGCTGAAAACACAAACAACGTTCCTGCACAGCATGTATTTAGCGATACATTAACCGGAAACCTCAATCCGGTAACCAATCAACCAGCTGCATGGCTGATGAACGGAAAGGCCAAACGTATAATTGGTCAAACAGGAGACTTCAACAATTTATCGGGTGTACGCTCAGCAAGTATTTCAGCCGGAGCTTCAGACATCGGTTCTGTTGAATTTACTCCATCATCAACACCGGCTTCAGCTTATGCAACAGGCAATATCGCTTCGGGTGACAGCACCCAACTGTATATTGCCTCGCGCCTTGTAGCAAAAATTGTTTGGGGCAGTGCAGGAACTTTACCAACAGCTATAGATGCAAGGTATTATTCAGGAAGCAATCCGGCCAATACACCGGTTGCCAGTTCATCCATGAATGCATACTGGAATATTCAACCTACCGGGGGAAGCGGATACGATTACACCCTCACCCTGATGCAGGATTCGGCTGTACTTGGCACAGTAGCCAATCCAAACAACCTGGCTATAGCACGTTATGAAGGAACAGGTACAAACTGGATGAGGATAAATCCTACAACAGTAAATCAGGTTTCAGGTAATATGAGGGGAACTGCTGCTACGCGTTTAGGAATTTTTACAGGAACAGATATCACCAATAATCCATTACCTGTTGAGTTTACATTATTTAATGCACATGCAGCAGGTAAAGATGTGGCATTAAACTGGGAAACGGCTTCTGAAACTAATAATTACGGGTTTTATATTGAACGTTCCGAAGATGGCCAACATTTCGAAACCATCGATTTTGTGAAAGGTAACGGCCAAACAGCTGGCAATTATGGCTATACCGATATTAACCCTTTCCGGGCGACAAATATCCTGTATTACCGCTTGCGCCAAACTGATTATGATGGAACGATCTCGTTTACCAATACCATTATGGTAATGCAAAAAACTGTTTCAGGTATCAGCTTATCCGTATTCCCTAACCCATACCAGGCGGACTTAAACGTAAGCCTTAACACCCAAACACCTGCAACAGCCAAAGTGGTAATTACCAATATCCAGGGCAAAGAACTGTTTAGCGGAAACTATTCCGTTGAAGCAGGAAACAATACCATTACCATCCATGAGGCACAAACGCTAAGTAGTGGTGTATACTTTATTAAAACATCACTCCATGGTGAGGTTCAAACCCTTAAACTGATAAAGAAATAAAAAATTGATCTCAGGCTATTGATTTAGAGCGGGAGTTTACGAAAGTAGCTCCCGTTTTTTTTGGCACTTACACCAACAGACATATATTCGTAACTGCATATGGCCAAAACACAAACAACTTTTTTCTGTAAGAACTGCGGTGCATCCTCTGCCAAATGGATTGGTAAATGCCCCAGTTGCGGGGAGTGGAATACTTATGTGGAAGAAGTGATTCATAAAGAAAAAACAGAGTTTAAAAAAACCTGGAAAAAATCTGATAAAACATCTCCTATACTTAAACCCGTGCTGCTAAAAGATGTGGAGAAAGGCAATGAAGAACGTTTTCCGGTAAAGGATATTGAACTTGCAAGGGTATTGGGTGGAGGTATTGTACCTGGCAGTGTAATCCTTATCGGAGGCGAACCTGGTATTGGCAAATCAACCCTGATGCTTCAGATTGCCTTGCAGTTTAAGGACAAAAAAGTACTTTATATCAGCGGGGAAGAAAGTGATACGCAAATTAAAATGAGGGCAGAACGTTTGCCTTTCCGTAACGACCAATGTTACCTGTTTACCGAAGTATCAACCCAGCGAATTGGTAAAGCCCTGCAGGAACTGGAACCCGATATAGTGATTATTGATTCGATACAAACGCTGCAAAGTGAACTGATAGACTCTACACCCGGAAGCATTTCACAAATTAAAGAAACAGCGGGAGACATGATCCGTTTTGCAAAAGAAACCGGTACACCTGTTTTCCTGATCGGACATATTACAAAAGATGGCACCCTGGCAGGCCCGAAACTGCTGGAGCATATGGTAGATACCGTATTGCAGTTTGAGGGCGACAGGCATCATGTGTACCGCATTTTAAGAACTACCAAAAACCGTTTTGGAAGCACCAGCGAAATTGGAATATACGAAATGCAAAGCGGAGGTTTAAGAGAAGTAAGCAATCCCTCTGAAATTTTAATTTCGCAACGCGATGAGGCATTAAGTGGTGTTGCCATTGCTGCTACTATTGAAGGAATGCGACCACTGATGATAGAAACACAGGCGCTGGTAAGTACTGCGGTATACGGCACACCGCAGCGCAACAGCAATGGTTACGATGCCAAGCGTTTAAATATGTTGCTTGCTGTACTTGAGAAAAAATGCGGACTCCGGATGGGCATGCAGGATGTGTTTATCAATATTGCCGGAGGATTGCGTGTGGAGGATCCCGGAATTGACCTAAGTATTATAGCTGCTATTGTTTCCAGTTTTGAAAATATTTCGCTCGACAGTAAAATTTGTTTTATAGGAGAAGTTGGGCTAAGCGGTGAAGTGAGGGCCGTAAGCCGTATAGAACAACGTATTTCAGAAGCGGAAAAACTTGGATTTAAAACGGTATACCTTTCCAAATTTAATAAGCTGCCCAACCTGCAATCTGCTATTAAACTGATTCCGGTAGGAAAACTTGATGAGATGCTGAGTTACCTGTTTGCATAAGCTTAAACCCTGCTCATAAGCTGTTTGTGGCAAATTCGTTGCTCAGGCTAAAAACTTTCTCATTTAATTAGTGCAAATTCGTGGCGTTAACACATGAACAGAAGTATTACAGACGGTATTAATCTATTATCCAAACTTAATGGCAGGCGTTTGTGGAATATGGTGAAGCTCCTGAGCAGTTACTATGTTTCTAAAACCACCGGCAAAACTACCCATTGGGGAATGCCATTGAGCATGGAAATTGAGCCTACCACCAGTTGTAACCTGCGTTGCCCCCAGTGCCCAAGCGGGCTGCGCGAGTTTTCACGAAATACTGGTATGCTGGATCTGCCTTTATACCAAAAAGTGATTGATGAAATTCACGAAGACCTGGTGTGGCTTATCCTGTATTTTCAGGGAGAGCCCTTTTTAAATAAGCAGTTTCTCGAATTTGTAAAATACGCTGCCGCAAAAAATATCTATACAGCTACGTCCAGCAATGCCCACTATTTTACAGATGAAATGGCAAAGGCTACTGTTGAAAGCGGACTTGACCGTTTAATTATTTCCATTGATGGTACCACACAGGAAACATACAGCAAATACCGCATTGGAGGCAAACTGGAAAAAGTAATTGAAGGAACAGAAAAACTCCTGTACTGGAAGAAAAAACTGAACCGCACCACTCCTCATATCATCTGGCAGTTTATAGCCTTTAAACATAACGAATACCAGATACCCGAAATAAAAAAGCTGGCCAAAGATATTGGGGTTGATGAGCTTGGTATTAAAACAGCACAAATTTACGATTACCAGAACAGCGATAATTTTATACCCGATAATAACGACCTGAGCCGCTACAAAAAAATGCCTGATGGTACCTACCAGATTAAAAATAAATTATTAAACCAATGCTGGAGAATGTGGCGTGGCAGCGTAATTACCTGGGACGGGCTGGTGGTGCCTTGCTGTTTTGACAAGGATGCCACGCATCGTTTTGGTGATGTGAGTTCGCTTTCATTTGAAGATGTTTGGAGAGGCGAACGTTACAACGGTTTCAGGGGAGCCATTTTGAAATCGCGCAAGGAAATTGATATCTGCACCAATTGCACAGAAGGTACCAGGGTATGGAATTAGAAATTGCCTAAACCCGTTACGGGCCAGATAATAACCAGTGCAAAAATAATAAACACCACCCCTGAAAAAACATTAAGGCGGTGCATATTTTCTGGCGATAATACATTCTTCAGTTTACGCGCAAAATAACACAGGCCAAACATCACGCTAAACATGGTGCCCAATACCACGCTGAAAAACAACACTACCTGATCGAAACTAAAATGGTTAACAGTTTCCACATAAGTTGCCACCCCAAGCCAGGCAATCAGCACCATTGGATTAATGCTGTTGAGCATAATTCCTTTTAAGATATAAAGAATACCTTTTTTCTCTGTGGGTGGATTATCATCATCATGCGATTTTTCTTTTTTGATAATAGAGCGAATACCAAGTATAACCAGAAAACTAAAACCAATAAACCTGATGATATGGTCGTAGTGGGTTACTTTATCTACAATAAAGGTGCTGCCAAAAACTGCCACACTCATATAAAAGGCATCACTCATCAATACACCGGAAGCTATGTAAAGTCCTTCCCTCAAACCTCGTTTAATGCTGGTTTGAATAAGGGAGAAAAAAACAGTTCCAAATGTTAAGGTAAACATGATCCCGGTAAGGATTCCTTTAAAAACGGGTCCGATTATTTCCATTCGGGTCAAATATAACCTGTTAGTGCCAATGGAAAAACAGACAGTGGGAGCTGAAAATGCTAATCTTCTGAAAATATGATGCTTTTATCGCATCAATATGGGAAGTGCACCATAGGATCTTACCCCATCAACAAAATAGGCAGTACCGCTTGGAGCAGCTCCACGGATGGATGGGGTGCGATCTGGTGTATACGAAACACCGGCTACTGTACCGGCTACGCCATTAATATCTTTTCTGGCCATACGGGTTAACTCACGGCCATTATAGGCTTTACCACTGGCCTGAATCACGTCTCCTTCATGGTTATATGGGGTTACCACGGTATTGTCATCACCGTCATCAGTTTTCATATCCTGAACCACATGGCCTTTGGTTTCTTCTTTAGGCTTATCAGCCTGCTGTGCATTTGCTGCAAGGGTTAGGGTGAGCAAACAAATCATGAAAGAATAAAGTGTTTTCATACGTTCTGGCATTTAGCTACTCAAATATAATAAAAAAGCACCTGATAATCAGATGCTTTTTTCTATATAAATGGTTAAAAAAAGTTAAATATGTAAAGCCCGGTTGTCGGTTGCAGCCAGAGCTGCTTCTTTCACGGCTTCTGCATACGTTGGATGGGCATGGCTCATTCTGGAGATATCCTCTGCGCTTGCCCTGAATTCCATTGCTGTAACTGCTTCTGCAATCAGATCGGCCACGCGTGGGCCAATCATATGCATACCCAGAACCTCATCGGTATCGGCATCGGCTATCACTTTCACAAATCCATCAATATCCATACTGGCTCTGGCACGACCTAAGGCACGCATAGGGAATTGACCGATTTTAATACTGCGGCCTGCTTTTTTGAGTTCCTCTTCGGTATATCCAACACCTGCCACTTCAGGCCAGGTATAAACAACTCCGGGTATCAGGTGGTAGTGAATATGTGGTTTTTGTCCGGCAATGGTTTCTGCCACAAATACACCCTCTTCTTCTGCTTTATGTGCCAGCATAGCTCCCTTCACAACATCACCAATGGCGTATACACCTTTTACAGATGTTTGGAGGTGATCATCCGTTTCTATACGTCCGCGCTCATCTGTTTTAAGGCCAATATTTTCGAGTCCCAACCCATCAGTATACGGTTTTCTTCCAACTGAAACGAGGCAATAGTCTCCTTTAAATTCTACTTCTTCTCCTTTTTCATTATCGGCTACAATCACTACTTCTTTGCCTTTGGTTTTGGCCGATTTTACCTTGTGGTTAAAGAAAAAGTTAAAACCCTGTTTACGTAATACACGCTGCAATTCCTTTCCAAGGGAACCATCCATTGCGGGGATAATAGATGAGGTATACTCAATAACCGATACCTTGGCACCCAGGCGTGAATAAACAGAACCCAATTCCAAACCAATTACCCCACCTCCTATCACAATCATGTGTTTGGGAACCTCGGTCATATTTAATGCTTCGGTGGATGTAATGACCCTTTTTTTATCTATTTCAATACCTGGGAGTGATGAAGGTTTGGAACCCGTAGCAATAATTACCTGATCGGTTTCTATTTGTTTTTCTTCAGCTCCGCTAATTTTTATGAGATTTTTATTGATAAAAGACCCGACACCTTTGTATACATCGATTTTGTTTTTCTTCATTAAAAAATCAATGCCATCGCAGGTTTGTTTAACCACACCATTCTTGCGTTCCACCATTTGCTTCAGGTTTACCTTAAGCTCGCCCATAATATCAACACCATGCGTGGCAAAATTGTGCAGTGCGTTGTGGTAATGCTCCGAACTATCCAGCATGGCCTTTGAAGGAATACAGCCCACATTTAAGCAGGTTCCACCAAGGGTAGCATACTTTTCTATAAGGGCGGTTTTTTTTCCTAACTGGGCACATCTGATTGCTGCAACATATCCTCCGGGGCCCGAACCAATTATGGTTACATCGTATTTCATACTCAATAAATATTGTTTAATGGTGATAAAAAAGTGCAACAAATGTAAGGATTTCAGGTGTTTTTAATGCCTCCTGCCCAATTGAATTTAAATAACTAAGAATAAAAGCATTACAGGTTATACAGGTGTAATAATCCTGATCAACATCAGCATAACAGATGAATTGTTTACTCCATCATTTAGTATATTTGAGACACCAAATTTTCAACACCTATGAACAAACCCATACGCTATATCCTTGCTATCCTCTCCTTATCCGTAAGTCTTCAATATGCCTGCAGTGGAGATAAACAGCCCACACCGGCAGAAAAAACTGAAACCGTTGCCACCTACGCTCCTTTGAGCGAAGCCGATGCCGCACTGGTAAAACAAGCCAACCAGCTTTTTGGTGTATTGCCTGAAACCGCCTCCAATCCGGATAATGTGTTGAGTGACGAAAAAATTAAACTTGGCAAATTGTTGTATAACGATCCACGGCTCTCCAAAAGCAGTTGGATAAGCTGCAACAGTTGCCATAACCTGGCCACTTACGGGGTTGATAATTTACCCACTTCTCTTGGCCATAAATGGAATACCGGAGAACGTAATGCTCCAACCTCATTTAATGCGGCCATACATTTTGCCCAGTTCTGGGATGGCCGTGCGGCTGATGTAGAAGCACAGGCAAAAGGTCCGGTGCTAAACCCAATTGAAATGGCAACTCCCCACGAGGCTTTTGCTGTGGAGCGTATTGCCTCTATTGTTGATTATGTGACCCTCTTTAACCAGGCATTTCCGGGTGAACCAAATCCGGTTACTTATAACAATATTGCAAAAGCCATTGGCGCATTTGAACGCACGTTGCTTACCCCATCGCGTTTTGATGAGTATATGAAAGGCAATGGCGAAGCACTGAATGCACAGGAGAAAAAAGGATTACAAACTTTTATTAATACAGGCTGTATTACCTGCCATATGGGACCGGCCCTTGGTGGCAAAATGTACCAGAAATTTGGTGTAAAAAAAGATTACTGGTTGCTTACCAAAAGCAAAAAACATGATGAAGGCCGGTTTGTGGAAACCAAAAAGCCGGAAGACAAATATTTCTTTAAAGTGCCATCATTGCGCAATATTGACAGAACCTACCCTTATTTCCACGATGGCAGCGTATGGGGTCTTGCCGATGCCGTTAAAATAATGGGCGAACTGCAACTGGATAAAAAATATACCGATGAAGAAGTAGCAGATATCATCGCATTTTTAGAAACACTTACCGGAGATTTACCGGCCAGTGCAAAGGAATTGGTAGCACTACCGGCATCTTCAGACAAAACAAGCAAACCGGATTTTAATTAACCCCTGTTTATTTTAAATGAGCAATATCTGCGATATAGCAGGTTATTTATGAAAGCTCATGATGCTAACCGGCTTTCCCGATTAACGGCTATTTTAACGCAACTGCAAACCAAACGGCTAATTACGGCCGCAAGGAATGTTGAATGTTGAGGTTTGAATGTTGAATGAAAAGGGGGAGTTATCAGTTCGAAGTTATTAGTTCGAAGTTGAGTAGTTCGAAGTTGAGTAGTTCGAGGTTGGGTTTGGGGGAATGTTGAGTTTAAATGACGGATTAAATTTTGTAAAATGAAAACACATAGTACCAATTATTACGATACTTTTATTGAGGTAGCGGAGGATTCTGCTACTGATCACGGGGAGGTTCCTCCTTTGAAGGGAGATGCTAAAACTGCCGCCAATATTCAGTTTGAGATGGTAAAAAGCAATCCCTACAAGTACACATCGGATGATGTGCTGTTCCAGGTATTTGCCGATAAAAACGATCTTACCTCAAAGGAGTATGCCAAAGCCCGTGAGGCTTTTTTTTCCAAAGGTCAACCCTGCTTCCGGGCATCTCCATTAACAAAAAGATATGGATGGGGCGTGCACAGCAACAGCGAGGGTAAAATTGCTATTTATGCCTGCGAAAGCAAGGACTATGAAAAACTGACTAAGGATAAAAAGCTGAAGGTGATCAAAGCCATGAAATCCGCACGGTAAGGGTTTAACTTTAATTGAATATAATTGATGCTTTAGCCGGCAACTTTTGCTTATAAGCCATAAGACTTCAATTCATTATTCTTATTCTGAAAAAGAACCAGACATATCCTCTTTATTTCACTTATTATAAAAATTCATGGTTCTTTCCAGGCCAATAAGGACAAAGGCTTCTGCGGCATCGGTGCAATGTTTAATCAATTCTGGTATTGATTTTTGTTCTTCATCTGACCATTTGCCCAGCACAAATTCTACCTGCCTGCCTTTTGGGAACTGGTTGCCAATTCCAAAACGTAAACGCGGATAGGTTTGGGTTTGCAACAGTTCCTGAATACTTTTTAAACCATTATGTCCGGCATCACTTCCATTTGCACGTATTCTCACCTTCCCAAAATCCAAAGCCAGGTCATCAACCAGCACCAATAACTCCGCAGGGCTTAAACGCAGCTCCTGCAACCAGTAGCGTACCGCTTTACCACTCAGGTTCATATAGGTAGTAGGTTTTATCAGGTGCAGTTGTTTGCCCTTCAGATTAATCATGGCGTAATCGGCATACCTGTTGGGTGTAAAAGGCACTCCATGTTTTTGCGCAAGGGCATCCACTATATCAAAGCCTATATTGTGGCGCGTGTGCTGGTATTCCTCACCAATATTTCCTAAGCCGGCAATTACATATTTCATAAAGGAGACTAACGAACAAATTATTTTTCAATAATACCATTATGATATGGTAAACAGCAACCCCCACTGCACTAAAAAGCAAAAAAGCCATACCCGGCATGGATATGGCTTTTTTGCATAAAACCTCTTTTACTGTTTAATTATTTTTTGAAAGATAGAATGTTCATTCATCTGAATTTGCAGCACATACAGCCCTGATGCCAGTACCGGAAGAGTTGCAAACACTTCATGTTTTCCCGCAGGCAATCGGTTTTCTGAGAGTACAGCTAATTGTTTTCCGTTTAAGTCCATTAATACCAGCTTAACCCTGGCACCGGTATTTAATTCCATCTGCACATTTAACCTGTCGTTTACAGGATTCGGGTATACGGTAACAAAACTTTTACCTCCCGTTTCATCCAGCGAAATGTTTATTTTTACTTCAATGGTTACCGAGTCAACTGCATAACATCCGTTTTGGTTATATGAGTAGAGATAAATTTTATAGATACCAGGAGCACCGAAGGTTTTGGAAAACACATTGGCCGTGCTTGTATCGGCAGTACCCGCCCCCAACTGCCAAAGGTGACTAACGGCACCCAATGGGTTTCGGTTTATTGTTAAAGGAGTGTTAGGAGCAACAATGGTATCATTCATCAATATTTGTCCGTGGGGTTTGGAATACACCATTACGGTCCAGATAGCCGAATCCACCCCACATCCATTATAGGCATATAATTTTGCCGCATAAGTTCCACCATTGGAATAGGCATGAAACACATGAGGGAAATGACTTTTATCAGCCTTTATCATTCCGTCACCAAAATGATATACAAAACTATCTGCATCGGCCGTAAAATTATCAAACATCACAGAGTCTCCTTCACAGATGGCTTCGGGGTTGCCATAAAACTGGGGCCCGGGAGTAATATTCTGATCAGCAAATACGGTAGCTGTTTTATAGCTTACACCACCACATCCGTTCATTGTTTCATGCAGGATGGTATAGAAACCGGTAGTGGCATACTTGTGGCCCACTTCTTTATTGATGTAAATATTGCCATCGCCCATATACCATTTATGCGTAACCGGATTTAAGGCATATTCTTCAGAAGAATTATAATCAGGAAATACATTTAAACTATCTCCAACACAATTCTGGCGATTTTCCATCATTCCGGAAACATAAAAATCGGCAGGAGGAATGGCGCTGTTATTAACTGTAATAGAAATGGCAGTTGTATCATCAATCCCGCATTCGGGTGTGGTAATTAGTTTAACCGTATAGGAACCGGATAGTGGATAGGTTTGTTCAATTTGCAGCTTATGATTAATCAGGCTGTTATCATGCAAAATCCAGCGTAACTGGTTGCTGTCTGTTACCACATATCCGGCACTAAGTTTTACCTTTCCTCCGGGGCAAATGGTTGCAGTTCCCGGAAGCACATCTATATTAACCGGAAAATTGGTAAAGGTATTGTTGTCTCTTACTTTTAGTACAAATAAGGCAGAATCTTTTGCTCCGCAAACATTTTCTATGATATACCACAACGGATAATCTCCTGGAGTTGTAATGGTAACGTTGGTATCTTTTGCATTTATTACGGTACTATTCATTCTCCAGCTATGTTTAATAATACCGGTATAATAGGTACCGGTTAAATGGAATGGTTTACCCGGGCAATTAAAATAACCATACTCACTATTGTACATTCGTACCGGGCTGATGCTGGCTCCCCCGGCAGCATAAGGAGACATTGCGGTGTCTGTAACCAGTACATCAAAAAAAGCAGAATCGGTATTGTTTCCATTATAAGCAACCAGCTTTATTTTGTAGTTTCCTTTTACACTGAACTGGTATTTGGTTTCATTGCCTGTTGCAACTATTTCATACCCATTATCAAATATCCATTTGGCTTTTGTGGTATTGGTTGAGTAGTTATAAAAGCTGATGATTGTTCCAGGACAGGCAACACTGCTGCTTACCGAACCTGAGGCTAAGGGCAGCGCATTTGCAGTATCTGTCACGGTTATATTCTGGGTTGAAACAGTAGAATCACCACAATCATTATATGCAGTGAGGGTAACAACTTTATTGCCACCTGATGTATAGCTATGATGGACATGCCGGCCGGCTGAGGTTGCGCCATCTCCAAAGCTCCAATGATAGCGGTAGGCATTACTGCTGTAATTAATAAAATTAACTCCCTGATTTATTCTTACCTGCCCAAAGTTAGATATATTAAAACTGGCAGAAGGAAAATCCCTGACGTGCACCGCAACGGCACGTGTATTCGAACTAGTTCCTGATGTGGCTGTAAGAGTAACCACAAAGTTGCCACCGTAACTATAGGTATGTGCAGGGTTGGTTTGGGTACTTACGCTTCCATCGCCAAAATCCCAATAATAGGATGTGGCTCCCGTACTTGAATTGGTGAACGTCCAGGTTTGTGACGGGCATTTGCCATTGTTTCCCGCATAGGAAAAATTGGCCACCTGCGCATAAACACCTTCAAGAAGCAGAAGGCTGGCAGATATTATCAGCAATAGTTGTTTCATCATAGAGCAGCCTTTAATTTGGCTACTCAAAGTTGACTATCTTTTCATAATAATAACATGATGGAGATATCTGTTTTTTATGATTATTATCACCGATTTCAGCGCACAGCACATAAAAAAAACCCGCCTTTGCAGGCGGGTTTTCCATATTAATCAATTACTGATTATTTTTTCTTGGCATCTGTTGCAGCAGCAGCTTTTGCTTCTTCTACAGCAGCACGAGTTGTTTTAACACTCACAATAGGGTTGTTTGGTGCATCAAGGAATGTGATTTTATCCATAGATACTTCTGCAACCTTAATGGCTTTTCCAATTTCCAGGTTATCGATATTTACTTCGATAAAATCAGGTAAATCGGAAGGCATAGCCCTAACGAGTAATTTTTTAGAATTCGGGATAAGTTTACCACCGGCACGCACACCAACGGAATTACCAACCAATTTCACCGGAATCATCATCTGAACCGGTTTAGATTCGTCAATTTCCATAAAATCTGCATGAACGATACTGTCGTTCACCGGATGGAACTGCATATCCTTTAGGATAGCACGGTAAATTTTACCGTCAATGTCCAATTTAACTTTGTAGGTGTTCGGGGTGTACACCAATGGTTTAAAGTCTGCAGCATACATTGAGAAATGAATATGCTCGCTTCCGCCATACAACACGCACGGCACTTTACCCTCGTTTCGGATTGCTTTGGCAGCACTTTTGCCAACTCCGTCCCGCAAGTAACCAAACATGGCAACTGATTTCATAATTGTTATTTATTTAAGTGTTTAATTAGAAGTTTTACTTTCCTGTATAGCAAACAATGAACTGATAGAACCAAACTCAGTAACATTTCTGATGGCATCGGAGAATAATCCGGCCACAGTAAGTACTTTTATTTTGGAACTTTCCTGTTTAAGCGGAATGGTATCACAAACCACCAACTCATCCAGTACACTGTTTTCTATTGTTTCGTAAGCTTTACCTGAAAGAACCGGGTGCGTACACATGGCCCTTACACTTAAAGCTCCTTTATCTTTTATTAACTGAGCGGCTTTAGCCAATGTATTACCGGTATCGATAATATCATCCACCATTACCACATGTTTGCCTGTAACATCACCGATAAGGGTCATGGAGGCTATTTCATTCGCCCTTCTGCGTTCCTTATCAACAATCACCATATCGCAACCCAGGGCTTTGGCATAAATTCTTGCCCTTGCACTGGAACCCATATCCGGAGACGCGATCATGGCATTTTTTCCCATATTCAGGTTTTTGATATAAGGAATAAAAATCACCGAAGGATCCAGGTGATCAACCGGTATTTCAAAAAATCCCTGAATTTGAGGTGCATGCAAATCCATGGTCATTACCCTACTCACTCCTGCTGCTTTTAAAATATCGGCAGCTACTTTAGATCCTATGGAAACACGGGGTTTATCTTTTCTGTCTTGCCTGGCCATTCCGAAATAAGGAATAACAGCAGTGATATAATGTGCCGAAGCACGTTTGGCTGCATCAATCATCAGCAAAAGCTCCAGCAGGTTATCGCCCGGAGCAAAAGTTGATTGAATAAAAAACACGTCACACCCACGAACCGACTCATTTATAGACGGTTGGATTTCACCATCACTAAACTGAGCAATGGTAATATCTCCAAGCTGTTTCCCATAGGCCGCAGCAATTTTCTCTGCCAGGTATTGAGAATGGCGACCGGAGAACAATTTAACCTCGTTTCTAGGTGACATGTTGCGCTTTTTTAGTAAAAAATTGCCGGATTCAATGGAACCCGGCATCCTTTGTTGACCGACTAGGTCTCGAACCTAGACTCTTCTGAACCAAAATCAGACGTGTTGCCAATTACACCATCGGTCAAAGTGGGCAGCAAAAATAGGAGATTTTAGTAATTTGTAAAATGCTTTTTGAAAAAAATTATCAGCGAAACACCCGTTTCAGCTTAAACTCCTTCACAGGGGCTATCACCAGCGGTACTTTTTCCACGGTTATAGAGCTGGTATCCAATCCAAATGCCTTTTCTTCGGTTAAGCTCAGGTAATCAAGTGTGCTGTATGCATCCATAATTAATTCTTCGTACAGGGAGAGTTCGTTCTCATAAGCCAGGTGGCGTTTTAATACCACAAAGCGGAAATCTCCGGTTACGTTGATTTTGCTGAGAGAAGCATAGCGCGAGGTAACATCTACCTCATGGTTGCGCATCAGTTCTTCCACCACTTTACGGAAGTAGAAATTGATTTTTTGTTCCACCCTGAAACCGAGTTTAAACTCAATCTTAATGACATCATGGGGCACAATATGATCAACCCGGTACTCCATGGTATATGGCTGATCCACTACATTAATATGGACAAACCAATATACATCGGCCCGTTTGGGCTGTTTCTGCAAAATGGAATAGATAATTTTATTCTCCACCTCCATCAGGTGATCGGCACTGGTAAGATAAACCAGGTGGGTGGCATATTTGGGAACCGACTCATCTTTACTCAACTCCTGTAATACCGGCAGGTAATCCCTTAAGTTAACAAACTCAGTAAGGCGGTTTTTAATTTTTCGTCCGCGGAACCAAACCCACATCACAATGATAAATCCTAAGCTGATGATTAAAGAAACCCATCCGCCATGCTCGAATTTGCGCAGGTTTGCAATAAGGAACGAAAACTCTATGGTTAAAAATACAGCAAGCAAACAGAAAATGACCCACTTCGGAGTGCGTATTTTTTTGAGGTAATTGGAAAGCAACAAGGTGGTCATTAACATGGCAATGGTAATGGCAAGTCCGTATGCAGCCTCCATTTGTGATGATTCCTTAAAGTATAAAACCACACCAATACAACCCAGCCAAAGAATCCAGTTGGCACTTGGCACATACAATTGTCCCTTCATTTCTGTTGGGTATTTGATGGTCACTTTTGGCCATACGTTTAAACGAAGGGCTTCAGAAATAAGGGTAAAAGATCCACTGATTAAAGCCTGACTTGCTATAATAGCAGCCATAGTCGCAATTACAATTCCGGTAAGCAAAAACCAATCAGGCATTAAGGAGTAGAAAGGATTAAGGTCTGTAATATTTTCTCCTTCATGGGTAAGTACCCAGGCGCCCTGGCCAAAATAATTTAATAAGAGGGCAGCTTTAACAAAAATCCAGCTTACCCGAATATTGGTTTTACCACAATGCCCCAGATCGGAGTATAATGCTTCTGCCCCCGTAGTACAAAGGAAAACGGCACCCAACAACCAAAACCCTTCCGGATAATTGGCCAGCAGGTTGTATGCGTAGTATGGGTTAAGCGCTAAAAATATTTCAGGATGGGTTGCGGCAGAGTTGATACCCAAAATAGCCAGCATACTAAACCATACCAGCATAATGGGTCCAAACGCTTTGCCCACAATATTGGTACCTACCCGTTGTATAAAAAACAGGGAGGTTATAATGGCAACAACAATAGGTATGGTTGGGATATCGGGATTTAATATACGCAAGCCCTCAATGGCAGAAGCTACCGAGATGGGCGGGGTAATCATCCCATCTGCAAGCAGGGCGCAGCCTCCAATAATGGCCGGAAAAATAAGAAAAGGTTTTCGCCTTCTTACAAGTGCATAAAGCGAAAATATGCCACCCTCCCCGTTGTTATCGGCACGGAGGGTTATAATTACATATTTGAATGTGGTTTGGAGGGTAAGGGTCCAGAAAACGCAGGAGAGCCCACCGTAAATCAACTCTTTGCTGATTATTTTATCTGCTATAATGGCTTTAATTACATAAAGCGGGGAAGTTCCGATGTCTCCGTAAATGATACCTAATGTAACCAAAAGCCCACCCACTGTGAGCTTCGACATCTTACTATGATGATCTGACACGTGCTAAATTTTGAACAAATGTATAAACTTCAATTGAATAGCAAATAAAATTAATATGCGTTTTCAGCTATAAAATAAATCTTCATTAGCTGAAGGTCTTCTTTGCTGAACTCGGTACCATATTCCTTCAATGCATCTTCAATGGAATCTGTTTCGCTTTTGCGGTAAAATTCCATTACCTCATCCAGTATTTCCTCATCAGTTAGTTCCTCCACATAGGCCTTCAGATTGAGCTTGGTGCCCGACATCACAATGGTTTGTATCTCGGTTAGCAAATCAGGCAGGCTCATCCCAAGGGAACGGGAAATATCGGCAAGGCTTATTTTTTTATCTATATTGGTAATGATGGCTATTTTTTTGGCGGATTTATTCACCACACTTTTTACCACCACATCATCCGGCCTCTCTACATTGTTCTCCTCCACATATTTGCTGATCATCTCGAGGTAAGGCTTACCAAATTTCATGGCTTTGCCTTTGTTTACCCCGCTCACCTTGCTCAACTCATCCATGGTGATGGGGTATTTAAACGCCATTTCCTCCAGTGATGGTTCCTGGAAAATAACATAAGGAGGCAGATTCATTTGTTTACCCACCTTACGTGTTAATTCCTTGAGCATATCAAACAACACTTCATCAAACACATTTTCCACTTCCACAGATTCGTCATCATCCATTACCCGCTCAAACCGCTGATCAATGGCCAATTCCATTTTAACCGGTTTTTTCAGGAATGCTTCTCCCTTTTCATTAAGGCTCAACAAACCATAGTTCTCAATATTTTTGGTAATGTATCCATTCACCAGCATCATACGGATAACAGATTTCCAGTAAATATCATCCCTGTCCTTACCCATGCCAAAAAACTCCAGTTTATGGTGATCACTCAGGCCAACCTCGTGTGATTTTTTGCCGGTAAGAATCTCCACCACGTGTTTGAGGTTGTGTTTGCCTTTAATGGCCTGTACGGTTTTAAGCACCAGCACTCCGGCATCTTTGGCATCTTCTTTAACTTTTGGATGGCGACAGTTGTCGCACATTTTATTACAATCCTTCTCTGGAAATTCTTCCCCGAAATAGTGTAACAAAAATTTCCTCCTGCAAGAGGATGTTTCTGCAAAAGCCTGTGTTTCGAATATAAGGAGTTCTCCAATTTCCCGTTCGGCAACAGGTTTATCCTTCATAAACTTTTCCAGCTTTTCAATATCGGCCGGATTGTAAAACAGGATACACTCTCCCTCCAGCCCGTCACGCCCGCTGCGGCCTGTTTCCTGATAATACCCTTCTATACTTTTAGGAATATCGTAATGAATGACAAAACGTACATCCGGCTTGTCAATACCCATTCCAAATGCTATGGTAGCCACAATTACATCGCACTCCTCCATCAAAAAAGCATCCTGATGTGCAGCACGCATTTTGGCATCTAATCCGGCATGATAAGGCAAGGCTTTAATACCATTGGCCTTTAATACTTCAGCCAGTTCCTCCACCTTTTTGCGGCTGAGGCAATAAATAATACCCGATTTGCCTTTTTTGGTTTTAATGTATGAAACAAGGTCTTTTACTACCTCATTTTTCTTGCCCTTCGGCCTTACCTCATAATACAGGTTGTTGCGGTTAAAAGAAGATTTATAAAGCGTGGCATCGCCCATTTGCAGGTTTTTAATAATATCCTGCTGTACCTTAGGAGTTGCGGTGGCCGTTAATGCCATCATGGGTACATCTTTAATCTCCTTAATCATTTGTTTGATACGCCTGTACTCCGGACGAAAATCATGTCCCCATTCAGAAATACAATGCGCCTCATCTACAGCTACAAAAGAGATATTGATGCTCTTCAGGAAATCAATGGTTTCATCTTTTTTCAGCGTTTCAGGAGCTATATACAACATTTTGGTATTGCCACCTGTAACATCTGTTTTTACCTTGGTAATCTCTGTTTTTGATAAGGAAGAGTTCATAAAGTGAGCCACCGTTTCGTGGCTGAAACTTCTGATCTGATCCACCTGATTTTTCATCAAGGCAATAAGGGGCGAAATAATAATGGCTGTGCCAGGAAGCATTAAAGCAGGAAGCTGATAACAAAGCGATTTACCACCCCCTGTTGGCATAATTACAAATGTATCATTACCCTTCAGCAGGTTATTGATGATAATCTCCTGTTCACCTTTAAAACTATCGAAACCGAAAAATTCCTGTAAACAATCCTTTGCACTCTTCTGTGCTGTTTTTGACTTAGCCATAGTATTGACTTTTACCTTACTTCCTTTTTTTAAAAGGGGCACGAAGTTAACTCTCCGATTCCTTTTTTGAAAATTTGAATTGTAAATTCGTTATTTGCATGGTTGAATGCTAGGTAAATCTACAACAAAATACTAACTTTCAAACAATTAACATAAAATGATATTTATCATTGCGCTAATTTCGACAAAACTGAATGGAGAAAAATAAAAACCATTATGCCATTATTATGGCAGGGGGTATTGGAACCCGCTTCTGGCCTTCGAGCAGGAGCAGTTATCCAAAACAATTTTTAGATATACTGGGTGTTGGCAAAAGTCTCTTACAACTTACTTACGACAGGTTTCTGAATCACTTTGATAAAAACAATATTTATATTGTTACCAATCAGGCATATGTGGGGCTGGTAAAGGATCAACTCAAAGATATTCCTGAGCAGTGCGTATTGGGTGAACCCTCCATTAAAAACACGGCTGCATGTATTGCCTATGCTACCTCTAAAATCAATAAAATAAACACACACGGGGTATGCGTGGTGGCTCCTTCTGATCACCTGATTTTAAACGAACAGGAATTTATCAGCAATATTGAGCATGCCATGGGGTATGCGCAAAAAAACAATGCACTCATCACTCTGGGAATTCGCCCCGGCAGACCCGATACAGGCTATGGCTATATTCAATACATAGCAGATGAAAAACCAGATCATATTTACCGGGTAAAGACCTTTACAGAAAAACCATCGCTGGAAATTGCCCAAACATTTATAGAAAGCGGAGATTTTTTATGGAATGCCGGCATTTTTGTGTGGAGCATTTCGGCTATTAAAGATGCCTTTAAGCACCATATGCCGGAGCACCATGCTTTGTTATTTAAAGAGGCCGCAAAAAGTTTTTTTACCGCTGATGAAGCAAAAGTAATCCAGTCGATTTATGAGCAGTGCCGCAGCGTTTCTATTGACTATGGCATTATGGAAAAAGCAGAAAATGTATATGTTATTCCTGTAGATTTTGGCTGGAGCGACCTTGGCACCTGGACCTCCCTTTACGAAAACTCAGAGAAGGATGCCAATAACAATGTAATTAAAGGCAAGAATGTAATGGTATACGATGTTTCAGGAAGTTTAATAAACAATACCGCCAACCGTCTGGTTGTGGTAAAGGGCTTAAAAGACCTGATTATTGTTGATACCAAAGATGTGCTGATGGTATGCGATAAAAACCTGGAGCAGGAGGTAAAACAAATTGTTACGGATATTAAACTCAAGTTTGAAGATAAATATACCTGATGATGATTCCTTTTCTTAGTGCAGGAGATACCATAGGTCTGGCCGCAACTGCCAGAAAAATAAGCCGGGAAGAAATTGAACCAGCTTTGAAGGTTTTTGAATCGTGGGGGCTTAAGGTAAAACTTTCTTCCACCTTGTTTGAAACACAAAACCAGTTTGGTGGAACCGATGAACAACGTGCCAAAGGATTTCAGGAATTGCTTGATGATCCAAATGTAAAAGCCATCATTTGCGCCCGCGGAGGATACGGAACCGTAAGAATGATTGATCTGCTCGACTTTACCGGATTTAAACAATCGCCAAAATGGATCATCGGGTTTAGTGATATCACCGTTTTACATACCCATATTTATACCCTTACCGGTTTACCAACCATCCATGGACCCATGTTGCTAAACATGCAACCTGAAAGAGCGGATGAAGAAAGTTTATACCAACTCCGAAAATTACTTACCGGTGAGCAACCCGCATATTACTCCGGTACGCATACACACAATAAAAAAGGCAAGAGTAAAGGAAAACTTGTTGGCGGTAACCTGTCAGTATTATACAGCACACTGGGATCGGTTTCTGATATAGACACCAAGGGTAAAATACTTTTTCTGGAAGACCTGGATGAATACCTCTACCATATTGACCGGATGATGATGAACCTGAAACGAAACGGCAAGCTGGATAATTTGGCCGGACTTGTAGTAGGTGATATGAGTGATATGAAAGATAATGCCATTCCGTTTGGAAAAACAGCAGAAGAAATTATTCTTGAACATACTTCAGCTTTTAACTACCCTGTTTGTTTTGGTTTTCCAGCCGGACATGAGAAAAAAAACCTGCCATTAATGATGGGTGCCGAGTATACTTTAGAAGTAGCTGAAAATTCAGTTTCACTTGCTTTGAATAAATAGAAATTATTACATTTGTTTCCTTTACAATCGGGGTGTAGCGTAGCCTGGTATCGCGCCAGCATGGGGTGCTGGAGATCGTATCCCGCTCCTAGCGGGACTGCCACTCCGACAAATGGAGGTCGTATCCCGCTCTTAGCGGGACTGCACACTTCGACTAATGGAACCTATTTACCCCTATTCTAAAAGGACGTCTGAATCAGATGGCTTTTTTATTGTTAAAATGCCAAACCACGTTTGATGGTTTGAGAAGCAATCAAAAATTAAACACTTCAATAATTTTTGAGACTTTAATTAACGTTTTATGTATAATTACGGCTCCCCATTGAACACTTTATTTCTTACTGTTTAACATTCATTTACTCAACTTACTTTATGAAGATTGTTATTCCTGACGACTACCAACATATTACTTCTAAACTTAATTGTTATGATTTATTATCGGAACACGAGGTAAAAGTATTGCACGATTCCGAAAAAGATATCAATCAACTTTCTGCCAAGCTCAGGGAAGCCGAGGTTTTGGTATTAACAAGAGAAAGAACAGAGATAAACGAAGCCCTGTTAAAACAACTTCCGCATCTCAAGCTTATCAGCCAAACCGGTAAAATATCAAACCATCTTGATCTGGAAGCGTGCACCCGATATAAGGTAGCGGTTGCAGAAGGGGTGGGTTCTCCAACTGCACCGGCTGAACTAACCTGGATATTAATTATGAATGCCTGCCGGCAAATTCCACAGGCAATAGCGGATATGAAAACAGGTAAATGGCAAACAAATATCGGATATACCGTTCAAGGCAAACAGATAGGAATATGGGGGTATGGGAAAATTGGGAAACTCATAAGCAAGTATGCTAAGGCATTTGGAGCTGACGTGCTGGTTTGGGGAAGCGAGGCATCCCGAAAACAGGCATTAGCTGATGGTTTTAAAATCGCTGATAGTAAAGAAAGTTTCTTTCACATTGCAGATATCGTTACTCTGCATCTTAGGCTAACAGATACAACCAGAGGAATCATTAAGGAACAAGATCTTATGTTAATGAGACCTGATTCCATTCTTGTAAATACCAGCAGGGCTGAATTAATTGAACCCGGGGCGTTAATAAGCAGTCTTAAAAAAGGCAAACCCGGATTTGCAGCACTCGATGTTTTTGAAACTGAACCTATTTTCGATCCATCTTACGAATTGTTACAAATGCCGAATGTTATTTGTACACCACATTTGGGTTATGTAGAAAGAAACGGCTATGAGTTGTACTTTTCAAAAGCATTTGAAAACGTGGTGAATTTTGCCAACGGGAACCCAACAAATATTGCTAATCCGGAAGTACTTATATCCAAACCAAGCTAATAATTCAACATATTTATCTTACGGCTCTCACGGTACCTGCTTTAAGTACAGAATTTGTTGAAACAATTGGTCTCTTATTTACTCCTCAATCAACTCCAGTTTTTTCTGATCGGGTTGCTGCTCGTAATCTTTGCAATCCATTTCAACATTCAGAGGTTGTTTGGGTGGTTCAAACTGTTCTATTAGTTTAAATGTAGAAGTATCTTTTGTTACACTTTGCATATAAAAACCATATATAGGCATGGCCATTGCCGAACCTGACCCCAGACTCATGCTGCGGAAGTGAATGGCGCGATCTTCAAAACCTGTCCATACGCCACTTACCAGCGTTGGTGTAATACCAATAAACCACCCATCGCTATAGTTTTGCGTGGTTCCTGTTTTACCTCCAACTGCTCCGGGTACCTGGTACATGTATTTTATTTTTGCTGCCGTTCCGTGGGCGGTTACACGCTCCAGCATTTTTTCCATAATGTAGGCTGTTTGCTCACTCATGGCTTCCACGGTGCGCGGTACCACTTCTTTTACTACGTTTCCGTTTTTATCCAGGATATGTGTTAAATAAACCGGTTCGGTCCACACCCCTTTGTTGGCATAAGTAGAAAAAGCACCCACCATTTCATATACGGAAATATCAAATACACCCAATGCAATTGCCGGGTATGGCTCCAGGTTGCTTTTAATACCCATTTTGCGGGCAAGGTCTATTACCGATTGCGGACCTGTTGGACCTAATTGTTTCATCAGATACATCACAATATTGTTTACAGAAAACTGCAAACCACGGTATAAGGTCATTTCCGGCTCACTGTATTTATCATCCGAATTTTTAGGCGAATAATTCTCAAACTCTTCGAACACCACCGGCTGGTTTGGTGCTTTAAAACAAGGGCTCCAGCCATTATCAATAGCTAAAGTATACACCAGTGGCTTAAAGGTAGAACCTACCTGACGTTTGGAGTGAAGGTTTACGTGATCATACTTAAAGTACTTATGATTTACTCCCCCTACCCATGCTTTAATATGTCCGCTGCGTGGATCCATGCTCATAAAACCACATTGCATAAAGTACTTATAATACTTGATGGAATCGAGTGGCGACATCACGGTATCTATCTCTCCCCTGTTCCATGAAAATATTTTCATTTTTACAGGTTTATTAAATTCCTTTTCAATTTCAGCATCACTTAATCCGGCTTTTTTAAGCAAGCGGTAACGATCGCTTCTTTTCATTCCGGCTGTAAGCAGTTGTTTCATTTCCCCCCACGGAGTGCGGCCTTTCCAATGCGCGTAAAATTTGCCCTGCATCTCTTTGATATGCCTGGCCACAGCCTGCTCTCCATAGGTTTGCATTTTACTATCTATGGTGGTATAAATTTTTAATCCATCCTTATACAGGTTATACCCGTTATCTTCACACCACTCCAGCAATTCAATCCTCAGAATTTCGCGGAAGTAAGGAGCAAGGCCTTCATTGTGGTCATCTTCCTGATAGTTGAGTTCAATAGGTTTGGCAGAAAGGGTATCATACACTACAGATGTGATAAAATCATACTTACGCATCTGATCCAAAACGGTGTTTCTGCGGTTGAGTGCACGCTCCGGATTACGCAAAGGATTAAAGCGGGTAATCCCTTTTAACATTCCCACCAGCAATGCGGCTTCATTTTCGTTTACTTCTTTAGGGCTTTTGCCAAAAAAAACTTTGGAAGCCGAGCGAATTCCAAATGCATTACCGCCAAACTCCACAGTGTTTAAATACATGGTAATAATTTCTTCTTTGGTATAACGCTCCTCAATCCTCACAGCAGTAATCCACTCTTTAAGTTTGGTTGTTGCCTTATAAAAAACATTATCGAAACGCTTGCGCGGAAACAGGTTTTTTGCCAACTGCTGCGTAATGGTAGATGCACCACGCTTTTTTCCCATCAGTGCATAAAGGGCAATGGAAGTAGCACCTCTGAAATCAATACCGGAATGATCGTAGAACCGGATATCTTCTGTAGCCACCAGGGCATTAATCAGGTTGGGGCTTAAATCATCAAAAGTAGTATTGGAGCGGTTTTGAAGGTAATATTTGCCAAGCAATACCCCATCTGAGGAATATACTTCGGAAGCCAGATACGTTTTGGGATTTTCCAATTCTTCCAGAGGAGGTAATTCTCCAAACCAGCCCCAGCTCACCATTAGTATAAACAGGGTAAGTGAAACCATGCCTCCAATTACAACAATCCATAGCCACTTAAGAAACCTGCTGTATGGATTACCAAAGAAAAGTTCTTTTATACTCACGGTTTTTGCTGATTTGTTTTACTAAGGTAATCGTTAAATACTTTAAGATAGGCATCGGTTTTATTTTCCTTCATCATTTTTTTAAAGTTACTTACCGTAATTACAAAACTGATATAAGGCCCGTCATACGCAAGGCTTTTCTTTACCATATTGCGGGTTTCTGCCGATTTAAAATAATCGATTGCCACCTTAGATTCTTTAAACTGACGAACAAGCAGCAGTTGGTAACCATCATTGGAAATATAGGTATTGGCCCTAAGGTTATCGAACTGATGAAACTCATCATTGTATCGGGTAATTTTTGCTACGAGTTCGTTCATGTCCAGTTTCTCGAGTTTGGAGGCAAATACATAATAATAGTTTTGCCCCTGCTCCTCCACTACAAAATCAGGCTCCATCACTTGTTTTACGGAATCCGGTAATGATGCAGTTGCCATTCTTTTGATATAATCCAGAATTAATTTGGCGCGTTCAGCTTCGGGGGTTTTGGGGTAGGTTTTTACAATATCCTCGAGGTTGGCTTTAAACACGGAAACAGAATCGGTTTTACCAATGGCCAGTGTTTGAAGTAAATCAAATTTTGCCTGCATGCTGTTGCCTGAAAACTTGCGGTCGGCCTCCATCTTTTTTGCCTTTACCTCCTGGTACAAACCTGCCTGGTATGCTGCATACATTTCTTCATACAGGCGAACCACTTCTTTATTGGTTTCATCCCCTGCATTGCCCACAGCCTTGTTCTGAAGTATAAGCGCGTACGGGCTTTCAGGATAATCGTTGATGAGTTTTGTGCGTGCATCGGCAGCTTTATCTTTTTTGCCGGTATTATTATATGCCTTGTATAACCGATACAAAGCTTCAGGCTCATACTTATTTTTAGGGAATAAGGAGTTTAATGATTCGTATGCCCGAATGGCTTCCACATAGTCGAGCAATTTTTCGTCATACACCAGGCCCAAAGCAAAATAAGCATCAATCACTTTATTTACCGATCGTTCAAACTCTTCAGCGTTGGAGGGAATATCCTTTACCCATGCACCACGTTCTCCGGTAATTTCTTTCTTGCCATCCGTTACCTGTTCACCAGCGGCATCTTTGCTTGTATCCTGCGCAGAAACACCGGAAGAATCTTTATCTTTCTTCTCTCCTTCGTCTTCCCCATCGGGTGTTCTTCCTTCCTTTTGTTTGGCACTGTATCGCCAGAAATCTTCATTTACGCGGTTTCCCCATTTTTTCTGACTAAAAAAATCGGCACTTCCTGAAGCCATTAATGTTGGATTATAAAAATACCACTGTGCTGCACCAGCTCCGAAATTGCTGTTGATATTGGTATTGCCGGCATTATTCTGATTGAGTTTTACAAGCTCTTCATTCTTTTTACGTTCTTTTTCTGCTTTGCTCATGGCCGCCTCTTCCGCTTTTTTTGCAGCAATCCACTGGTCTATTTTTTTCTCCAGGTCTTCTTTGCTCAGTTTGGAGAGGCGTTGCAAACTATCTTCTGTTTCTATAATCACATAGTTGCTGATGAGTTCCGATAACACATTCTTCTTATCAATAATCTTTTGATAATGTTTGTATGTTTTAGGGATAGTAGTTGCTGTACTGTCATAATATGCCTGGGCCAGTTTATACTCCGGAATATTCAGGTACAAATCGCCAAGCGCCAGATACGACATTGATTTCTGAAAGGTGTTGGTGGTGCTTTTTGCAACAGAAAATTTATACTGTTTGATAGCTTCTGGTATGTTTTTTTGTTTGTATTCCAGGTTACCCAGTTCATAGTGGATCTGATCGTACAAACCATCATTTTTATCATCACGCAACATCCGTCTTAAAGAGCGCCTTATTTTTTTCACGGATGATTTGTCATTCACATCATACACCTTCGCAATGTTTAATATGGCGTTAAACTCAAACTCATAAGGAGCCAGCATACCAAGGATTTCGGTAAAATATTGCTTGGATAAGGCGGCACTGTCCATAGCCTGATATAATTGAGCAAGGATATAGGTATATCGAATTTTATCCTGTTTCCGGGTGGCAAAGGAGAGTGCTTTTTTCATCCGTTCGGCACCAATGGCATATTTATCCTGCTTAATGGCAATATCTCCGGCTGTGGCGTATATTTCCCTGTAATCATCTTTAGGCACTATGGTAAAAAGCCGTTTGAGCAACGAAGGTTTAATTTCCTTTCCTTTGGATGTTTTAGGCCCAACTTCGCTAAGCAATAATCCCATCACTGCCTCTGCCTCGTCATACTTTTTTAGCCCTACGTAACTTTTACATATCCACGCTGTAGAAACCGGCCTTAGCCCGTCATTCTTGTATTTGGAGTTGATATATTGAAATACTTCAATTGCCGCATAATAATCGCGTTTAAAAAAATGGGCTTTACCCATCAGGAAGTAACTGTCATCGGTATACCTTCCCACAGTATGGTTTTGAATGGAGAGTGATGCTTTTTTCATCACCTCATCATACTGGCCGCTCCCACCTTTGGCTGCCGCCTCATCACCATAGGGAAATACATCCAATATCTTCGAAAAATCATCCTTGTGGCCTTTTTCCAGGGCATCTATTGCATCAATAAACTTTTGTTCCCCGTTAAAATATACATTATAGTGCCCGGTAAGCGTATGCCATTCGCGGTTAATTCTGCGGTTACGTGTAGGGTTGCAGGCTAATGCCACCAACCCAAGCAGCACAATAGGTATGATTTTTCTACTAAACAATGCTTTCTATGAGGAACTATTTGACGAATACTTAACTTTGAAAGCACAAAAATATTTTATTGCGCCTAACTACAAAATCTTAAAAGCACTTCACCAATGAGCAAACCTAAGAAAAAACTCATTCATAAACTTAAAAGCAAATACCGGCTTGTTATTATTAACGACAATACGTTTGAGGAAAAGTTCTCCCTGAGCCTTACTCCCATGAACGTTTTTGTGGCTTTCAGCTCCTTTCTGGTATTTTTTGCTTCCATTATTATTACGCTTATTGTATTTACCCCCATCCGGGAATACATACCCGGGTATACCGATACCAAAACCAAACAACTGGCCCGCACTGCCACATTAAGGGTAGATTCACTGGAAAAAGCGCTGATAGATAAGGAATCGTATTACAAAAACCTGCTAAACATCATGAACGACCGGATTGAGTACTCGGATACGGCCATGATGCCCGGGTTAGATAAAAAAAACTCCGAAACATCACCGGGAGCCTCAGGCAAACTGGAAAAAGAATTGCAAAAGGAGTTTGAAAACATGGAAGATGATTATCAGCTTAGCGGCACAGACCAGCTTTCTGCCACCGTTGCTTCCATTAATTTCTTTTCGCCCGTAAAAGGGGTTATCAGCGATCATTATGATGAAGCGGAAGGACATTATGCGGTAGATGTGGTGACCAAACAAAACGAACCCGTAAAAGCCATCCAGGATGGGCGTATTATACTGAGTACGTGGACTCCTGAAACAGGAAATGTGGTGGCTATGCAGCACAAAAACAACCTCATATCCATTTATAAACACAATGCCGTTTTATTAAAAAAAGTTGGTATGTTTGTAAATGCCGGTGAACCAATAGCCATTGTGGGCAACACAGGAGAGTTAACCACAGGGCCTCATCTGCACTTTGAGATCTGGGACAATGGGAAACCATCAAACCCGGAAGAGTATATTAACTTTAATTAACCCAAACAGTACAAGATGGCGATGTTCAATTCAAACAAAAACAACAATCCTGGTTTTAACCCTAATAACCTCAATATCATCAATGCAGGAACCGCCATAGTGGGCGATTTAAGTTCTGAAGGTGATATGCGTATAGATGGAACAGTAAAAGGTTATATTTCATCGAAAGCACGCCTGGTTCTTGGCCCTACCTGCCGGGTTGAAGGGGATATTAAAGCCGCCAATGTGGAAATATCCGGTGAGGTAAACGGAAATATTTTTGTGAGCGAACTGCTTACTGTTAAGGCCAGTGCCAAAATTAACGGAGATATTGTTTCTAATAAGCTGATTATTGAGTCGGGAGCTGAATTTAACGGAAAATGCTCGATGAAAGATGGCAAAAACAGTTTAAAAAAGATTGTAAACGAAGAACAACCAGTGGCCAAAACCTTTGAACAAGCCAACAAACAAGCCGTCCAATAATATCCTGCGATACAGCAATGTTGCCGCTCAAATGATTGTGATTATTGTGGCCGGTTCATTGGGTGGCAAATACCTTGATCAAAAACTGAATCTTGCTTTTCCTGCTTTTACACTTGTTGGTGTTTTATTTTCTGTATTTGCTGCCGTATATATTTCTATTAAAGAATTCCTGAAAAAATAGGGCTGCCGGAGGATTTGTGATGGAGTATTGCCTCCTGCTATACAACTTTTAAAATTCCGGTTGTATGTTTGCGCCCCATGAAAAACACTTCGGTTAAGCTTTTTATCAAATCGCTGTTGCTGTTTTCTCTTGTTATTGCCTGTATCACAGGGATTCTGCAAACCGCACAGCACAAATTCGAATTGAGCAACCTGATATGGGTAGCCCTGTTTTATTATATGTGTTTGTCGTATATTACCTTCCGGATTACCCACTCCTCCATACAAAAAGACAATAAAACATTTATTACCAGGGCATACAGTGCTATCGGAATCCGATTTATTTTTTCCCTGTTTCCACTGCTTATCTACTTATTATTCAGCACCCACAAGGAGGTACCTTTTGTAATTGGTTATCTTTTAATGTATTTATTATACACATCTTTTGAAATTTATTTCCTTGTGGTTAACTTGCGCCCCGATTTTAAAAAAACAAACCCTTGATGTTCCGCATTAACAAAAAGATTTTCAGAGTATTAATACCCGCCTTTTTAATCATATTTTATGTTGGTTATGCAGGTGTAAAATTTGCCTATGCCGATGAGCCTCAACATATAGAGGAAGCACCTGCAGGACACGAACTTAACACAGCAGAAGATTCAGCAGCCAAAGCCAATCATCTTGCCGGTGGCGGACATGAAGCAGCAGGCGAACACCATGAAGAAGAAGGAAAAGTAGATGCCGGAAAACTGATTATGGAGCATATTGGTGATTCCTACGACTGGCATATTGCTACCATCGGACATACCCATGTTTCTATTCCGCTTCCTGTTATTTTAAAAGATGCCAGCGGATTGCATATCTTTTTATCGAGCAAATTTGAACACGGACATGCCGTTGTGCATGGTTATAAGCTGGAAGAAGGAAAAATAAAAGCAGTAAATGCTGACGGAAGCCCTAATGAGCATGCCGATTTTCTGGATTTTTCCATTACCAAAAACGTGGCGGCTATGTTTATCGCAGTACTTGTATTGTTGTTTATTATGTTCTCGGTGGCGGGTCATTACAAAAACAATAACAACAAGGCACCAAAAGGCTTTCACAACCTGATTGAAACCTTGATCGTATTTATCAGAGACGAAGTGGCAAAACCTTCTATCGGACATAAGTATGAGAAGTTTATGCCCTTTTTACTTACCATATTTTTCTTCATTTTTATCAATAACCTGTTTGGCCTGGTACCGTTTTTCCCGGGAGGAGCCAACGTAACAGGTAATATTGCCATTACCCTGGTGCTGGCCATATTTACTTTTGTAATAACCTCCATTAACGGAAACAAAAGCTACTGGGGACATATTTTTATGCCTCCCGGTGTTCCAAAAGCATTGTGGATACTGCTGGTACCTATTGAGATTATTGGTATGCTCAACAAACCGATTGTATTAATGATTCGTTTGTTTGCCAATATCACGGCAGGCCATATCATTATCCTGGGCTTTTTCTCCCTTATCTTTATTTTCGGAGCGGTTAACCAATACCTTGGTTTAGGCGTTTCGATTTTATCGGTAGCATTTACCACATTTATGAGTTTTCTGGAATTGCTGGTAGCATTCCTGCAGGCTTATGTTTTTACCTTATTGTCATCGCTCTACTTTGGTTCCGCTGTAGAAGAGCATCACCATAATGATCATCACTAATACAGAACACAACAATTAACAACCATAACAATCACAACTAAAAAAAACAATTATGACACTTTTAAACATTCTTTTGCAAGCAGTAACAGATCCGGGATTTGCTAAAATGGGTGCAGGTATCGGTGCAGGTTTAGCCGCTATCGGTGCAGGTATAGGTATTGGCCGTATTGGTGGAAGCGCTCTTGAGTCTATTGCACGTCAGCCTGAAGTTTCAGGAGATATCCGTGCAAACATGATCGTAGCTGCTGCGTTGATCGAAGGTGCTGCATTCTTCGGTATCGTAGTGTGTCTGTTGATCGTATTGCTGTAATCAGGAATCATGTTATTCGGAATACGGGCTGCCTTTAGGGTATTCCGTATTCCTATATTAACATCTTTTCATGGTCAGGTATAGTCAATAAACAATCAAAGCAAAAGCAACATGGAATTAGTAAAACCGGGGTTGGGTCTCTTATTTTGGATGACAATTACATTCAGTATTGTACTGTATTTGTTATCGAAATTTGCATGGAAACCCATCCTTAAATCAATAAAAGAGCGCGAAGACTCTATTAATAATGCATTGAATGCGGCTGATGATGCACGCAAACAAATGGATGCATTAAAATCAGATAATGAAAAATTACTGAATGAGGCGCGCAAAGAACGAGACAGTATGCTGAAGGAAGCGGCTGAAATGAAGAATACGATTTTAGCTGAAGCGAAAAAAGCGGCTGATGATGAGTTTAAAAAGAAAGTTGCCTCTGCATCTGAAGAAATTGAGAAGCAAAAGGTGATGGCAATGAATGAACTGAAAAGTCAGATTGCTTCTTTTTCTGTTGATATGGCAGAAAAAATTCTTCGTAAAAAAATGGAAGACCGTTCACAGCAGGAAGCCTTTGTAAACGAAAACCTGAAATCTATAACATTAAACTAATATGTCAGAATTCAGGGGAGCAGGCCGGTATGCAACAGCATTAATAGATCTCAGCCAGGAGCAAAACAACCTGGAGGTAATCTATAATGATATCAAGGTTTTTCTTTCGGTATTAAAACAAAATCCCGCATTGGAAGCCACATTAAAAAGCCCGGTTATTATTGGAGAGAAAAAATTTGCCGTGTTGAAGAAAATTTTCGGAAGCACTTTTCAGGCAAATACCATTTCCTTTTTTCAGATTATTATCAGAAAAAACCGCGGCATGTTTTTAAAAGCCATTGCAGAGGCTTTTATACTTCAGTACAACGGGTTAAAAAATATTGCAAGGGCTGAAGTAAAAACAGCTATTGCTTTAGACGAGAAAACCTATGCTGAAGTAAAGGACTTTATTGCCAGGAGCACAGGCAAAAACATCGAACTTCAAACCATTGTAGATCCAACACTTGTTGGTGGTATTGTGGTTAAAATGGAAGACCGCTTGTTTGATGCCAGTATCAAAGGCTCGCTGCAAAAAATCAGAAAAGAATTATTAAACACTTACATTTCTAAATAAAAAACTATGGCAGAGATCAGACCTGATGAGGTTTCGGCAATCATAAGAGAGCAACTCAGCAACTTCAAATCGGAAGCTGAACTGGAAGAAGTAGGTACCGTACTCCAGGTGGGTGACGGTATTGCACGTATCTACGGTTTAACCAAGGTACAATCCGGAGAACTTATTGAGTTCGCCAATGGCACACAAGCTATTGTACTTAACCTGGAAGAAGATAACGTAGGTGCGGTATTATTGGGTTCATCCGACCAGATTGTGGAAGGAGATACCGTAAAACGTACCGGACGTATTGCTTCTATCAAAGTAGGTGAAGGCATGTTGGGCCGCGTGGTAAACACACTTGGTCAACCAATTGATGGTAAAGGACCTCTTGCCGGTGAACTTTACGAAATGCCACTGGAGCGCAAAGCTCCCGGTGTAATATACCGTGAACCGGTAAAAGAACCGCTTCAAACCGGTCTTAAGGCTATTGATGCCATGATTCCTATCGGACGCGGACAACGGGAGTTGATTATCGGTGACCGTCAAACAGGAAAAACAGCTGTAGCACTTGATACCATTATCAACCAGAAAGAATTTCATGCTGCAGGAAAACCTGTATATTGTATATATGTAGCTATTGGCCAAAAAGCATCTACCGTTGCCCAGGTGGTAAAAACACTGGAAGAAAATGGTGCCATGGCTTATACTGTGGTAGTAGCTGCCACCTCTTCAGATCCAGCTCCAATGCAGTTCTTTGCCCCAATGGGCGGTGCTGCCATCGGTGAGTTTTTCCGCGATACCGGCCGCCCTGCATTAATCGTATTTGACGATTTATCAAAACAGGCGGTAGCTTACCGTGAGGTTTCCCTGCTTCTTCGCAGACCTCCGGGACGTGAGGCTTATCCGGGTGACGTATTTTACCTTCACTCGCGCTTGCTTGAGCGTGCAGCTAAGGTGAATGCAACGGATGAGATTGCACAAGCCATGAATGATATTCCGGCTTCTATTAAGCACCTCGTAAAAGGTGGCGGATCATTAACCGCTCTTCCTATTATCGAAACACAGGCAGGTGACGTTTCTGCATATATTCCTACCAACGTAATTTCTATTACAGACGGACAGATATTCCTTGAAGCCAACTTATTTAATGCAGGTGTTCGCCCCGCTATCAACGTAGGTATTTCGGTATCGCGTGTGGGTGGTAATGCACAGGTTAAATCCATGCGAAAAGTGGCCGGTACATTAAAGCTGGATCAGGCGCAATACCGCGAGTTGGAGGCATTCTCCAAATTCGGTTCCGACCTCGACCCTGCTACCAAAGCCGTTTTGGCAAAAGGTGCGCGTAACGTGGAAATCCTGAAACAGGGACAATTCTCACCGCTGCGTGTGGAACAACAAATTGCTATTATTTATTTGGGAACAAAAGGTTTATTATCAAATATACCGGTAAATAAAATTCGTGAGTTTGAAGGTGAATTGTTACAGTTCCTGGAAACCAAACACAAAAACGTACTTGATGAGTTGAAGAAAGGTAATTTTAATGATGAGATTACCGGAGTTATTGAGAACGTAGCTAAAGAATTATCGGCTAAATATAATTAATGTGTAGATGTGTGAATGTGCAGATGTAATTTCATTTGCACACTTACACATTTGCTAATTTGCATATCAACAAATGGCAAACTTAAAAGAAGTAAGAACACGTATCACCTCGGTTGGCTCTACGCAGCAAATTACCAAAGCCATGAAGCTGGTAAGTGCTACCAAGCTGAGAAAAGCCCAGAATGCCATTACGCAGATGAGGCCTTATGCCCTGAAGCTGAATGGTATTTTAGGAAACCTGGCCGACTCGATTGATGTGGACTCCCTCAATGTTTACTTTAACACACGTGAAGTAAAAAAAGTGCTGCTGGTGGTAATCAGTTCCGACAGGGGATTATGTGGTTCCTTTAACTCCAATATTGTTAAAAAAACCACCTCTCTGGTTACCGAAAAATATGAAGGAAAAAACATCACCATATTACCCGTTGGTAAAAAAGGATTTGAGTTTTTTACCAAACAGCAAAAAATGAAGCTGGAGGTTGTTGCTGATTTTAAAGACACCTTCTTAACCCTAAGTGCCAACGAAGGATTTAAATTGGGTCAATACCTGCTTGACGTTTATAAAGCCGGCAAGTATGATGTGATTGAGATTGTATACAACCAGTTTAAAAATGCAGCTACACAAATCTTAACCAACGATCAGTTTTTGCCAATTGACACCAAAGCATTTGCAGCAGGAAGCAACAGCAAAAACGATTATATTTTTGAGCCATCAAAAGCCGAAATTCTGGAAGAGTTAATTCCACGCATTTTAAAAACTCAGGTTTACCGTTCTTTACTCGACTCCTCCGCATCGGAACATGGAGCGCGTATGGTGGCTATGGATAAAGCAACGGATAATGCCGGAGAGTTGCTTAAAGCACTTAAAATTGAATACAACCGCGTGCGTCAGGCGGCCATTACTACCGAAATTTCGGAGATTGTTGGCGGTGCAGCAGCGCTTAGCGGAAAATAAACAGTAACACATATTCCTTAAGAAAAGCAGTCTGTTCAGGCTGCTTTTTTTATTTACCCCTCATTCAGGGAACGCCCTCATTTTATTCTCTAAAAAATATATGGGGCATACAATAAATGAAAAGCACAACCAGTTAAACTCTCAACTATGGATCAGCCTCTCATTTACCGAAAAGCCATTGCGGCCGACATCTTTAAACTCTCTATCCTTTTTAAGCAGGTATATATTCAAACATACGGAACCGAAGGCGTATCCGATGAGTTTGCCAATTTTATTACCAGGCAATTTTCTCCTGAAAGATTAAAAACAACTATTGAACAATATCCATCTCAGGTGATCGTGGCTGAGTACAAAGGAAACCTGGTTGGCGTGGCCGAAATAGAAATGAATAAACAATGTCCGCTGAAAGGGATTATAGCCCCGGAATTAAATAAACTTTATATTCTTGAATGGTTCTGCGGCAAAGGCATTGGACACCAATTATTGGCCGAGACAGAGAAAGAAGTAAAAGCAAACGGGTTTGATCAGATGTGGTTATGGGTGCTCATCAGCAATACAAGAGCCATCACCTTTTATGAGAAACATGGCTTTAAATGGATAGGAAATACTTTCTTTCAGATGGAAGTGAACAACTACGAAAACAAAGTGATGATCAAACAACTTATTGAGTAGTTCTTTTTGGTTATGCAGATTTGCTAAAGGCCTGTTTCAAAGAAATAAGCTATATCACCATATTCAACAGTTCTCTTTCAAGCCTGTCAAAATTTTCTTCGTTTTTTGGCCCTGCAAAACGCCTTATTTTTTCACATTCTTCCACCGTTTCAAATATCATCCTGAACGAAATGGTTGTTTGTGAATCGCTGATGGACTCAAACCCAACTTCCATATCAAACAATGGTTGCGAAACCCTTGTCCAACTAATTAATTTCCCGGGTTCGATTGTTTTAAATACGGAAGAATTCTCATAATTGCCCTTTTCAGGCCCATGCATGGTAAGTATCCACCTGCCTCCAGGCTTCAGATCAAACTCAAAAAAAGTATTTGTAAACCCTTCCGGTCCCCACCATTTCGCCAAATGCAATGGATTGGCAAAAGCCTCGTACACGATATTCAAAGGGGCATTCAATACCCTCGAACTATAAATTTCACGATTCCCGTTAGTTGTCATTTTTTTATCATTTCCTTCACTAAGTGCGTGCTGTTTTACGAATTTATAGTCTCAACTGGTAATAGGTAACATATAGAAAAACCTAAAGGATATTCATTTCACCTTAGTACAAGTGCGTACCGCGTAGAATTAGAACATTAATTGTGAAGGTTTAATGCGCGATATTACAATATCGTAATGGATATTTTACGTCCAAGTCCATACTCTAGCAGTTTGTATAGAGTTGAAAGTTGAATGTCGCTATGTCCATTTTCAATTCTGGAAATAAAACTTTTCCTGGTACCTGTCTTTTCCGCCAATTGCTCTTGCGTCATTGACGCAAGGCGTCTTTCTTCTCTGATAACTTCCCCTATAGCAAAAGCTTTAGCCTTTATTTCAAAGTCAGTTCTCTTTGCTGTTCCAATCTGGCCATAACGATTATCAAGATGCTCATCAAAAGTTGTTATGGTTTTACTTTTTTTGCGTTTCGTTTTCATTTCTTTTTCTCTCTTAATTTTTCGTCAAAATATTCATTCATAATTTTTACCGCCCTTATCAGTTCTGCAGAAGGAGTCTTTTGTGATTTTTTCTGAAACCCGTTAAACAAAACAACAACTTTACCCTCGTCTAAACAGCAAAAAATACGGTAAATATTGCTTTGAAATTCTACCCGAATTTCATACAGGCCATTGGTACCTTCTAAATGCTGAAAAAACTTCTGAGGTATTCTGTCAGCCACAGTGATAACAAATAAAACGTAATCAATTTTCTCTTTTACCTTTTCCGTCTGCTGATCGAAGAAATCCAGAAAGTAGCCTTTGAAGTATATTATTTGCCTGTGTCGCTCCATCTTTTTTCAGACACGAAGTTAACGAATAATGGAACATTATCAAACTAAATTTCATATTTATTGCCTGCATAATCTTATTCAACAATCTTCCTTGCTATGGCAACCACCTGGCGCATTTCCTTTTTGTAAGTTAAAGGATATGAAAAGGGTAAGAACACCTACGGCAATCATCAGTTACTTGCTTCTGCTCAATCAAACAGCTTTGTTATTTTTTCATTTAGCAGCCTTTTTTCCCTTTCAGAACGGGTCATGCCAATGGCTGTTCCAAAACACTGTTTAGCTTTTGTTGCATCATTTTGGTTGGCATAAATTTCTCCAAGCAGGCTGTGATAGAGATAATAGTTCTCCGCCTTTGTTCTATTGACCAGGTTATTCAGGGCTGCTAAAGCGGCTGTGGTGCCATACAATTTTAAAATAATGACCGCCCTGTTTATTTCTGTAATTTCAGATGGCTGTATTTTACATAACCAGTTGTAAAGCTCCAAAATCCGGCTCCAATTGGTTGTTTCATATTTTTCGGCAATACAATGTTCAAAAGCAATGGCCGCTTCAATATGATAAGAACTAACAGTGTCACCAAATGCAGCCTTATTCATATACAGGTTTCCTTCTGATATTAAATCAATATTCCACTTGCTTCTGTCTTGCTGGGCAAGAAGTATAATTTCACCTTCTGCCGTCAACCGGCCGCCACTTCTGGAAGAGTGGAAATACATCAGTGCCATTAAAGCAAATACTTCCGGCAATTGGGTATTTTCATTTTCTGTAAGCAACTTACAAAGCAATATGGCTTCTTCAATCAGGTCGTTTCTGATTACCTCATCAGAATGGGTGGAGTTATACCCCTCATTAAACAAGAGATAGACAGAACGCAAAACCACGTCAGTTCTGCTTTTCAACTCATCAGCCAAAGGGATTTCCAATTTTACTTTGCGCTGCCTGAAAAATTCTTTGGTGCGATAAAGGCGTTTTGATACGGTATCTTCTGAGATAAGAAATGCCTTTGCAATTTCAGCCGTGCTAAAACCGCACAAGGTTTTAAGTACAAGGGTAATTTGATTTTCGGCTGCAATATCGGGGTGGCAACAAACAAACATCATTCTTAACTGATCGTCCTGCACGGCCTCCTCTTTCCATAAATTATCCATGGTGGTGGCTAATGTGTATTCCGATTTCAGCAACGCCCTTTCCGTATCATTAAAATCATACAGTTGTGAGTGTTTGTTTTTCCTAACCACATCAATGGCTTTATTTCTGGCCACACGAAAAAGCCATGCTGATGGATTATCCGGAATTCCTCTAAGCCGCCAAACGTGGATGGCATCAATAAAGGTTTGCTGCACAACATCCTCGGCCGTTTCCAGATTTTCAGTCCCAAAGATCTTGGTTAAAACAGAAACCATCTTCCCCGCTTCGTGGCGAAAAAGATGGTCTGCAAAATGGTTAATGTTTATCTGCGTGTCCAATTACATTTTCAGTTCTTTGATTTCACGAACTTCTACATGCCCGTCTTCAAACTCCAAAATAGGGCATCCTTTTGAAATATCCACGGCTTCATCATAATTATTGGCTTTGCACATCAGGTAACCGCCCACCATTTCTTTTCCTTCCATGTAGGGACCATCGGTTACCACTTTTTTGGTTCCAAAAACCTGTTTTCCGCTTTGGTCCAGTGGCTGAGCACTTACAAGTTGTCCTTTTTCCTGTAAGCCTCCCATCCATAACATCCATTTTTGCATGTGAGCCTGCCATGCTTCCGGTGATTTTTGCAATGTTGCGCCATCACCGCCCCTGAATAATAATAAGTACTCTTTCATGTTTAATTCTTTTTGATATTTACATTTCCATTTTTTGAATCGGTCTCACTTCAATTTTACCATTCTCGGTAAAAATAGGGCAACCTTTTGCTATTTCAACGGCCTCATCTATATCAGTTGCATTGATGATTAAATATCCACCCACCATTTCCTTGGCTTCCATGTAAGGGCCATCGGTTACCAACTTTTTATTTCCTGAAATTTGTTTTCCCAAAGGTTGCAATGGTTCGGCAGAAACCAATATTCCTTTTTGAGCCATATCGCCCATCCATTTCACCCATTCCTGCATATTATCCATGGCAGCCTGCGAGTCATTGGCATTATGTGCATGATTCTCGCCTCCTCTTGTTAAAAGCATAAATTTTTCCATTTCTGATTTTATTAAATTTGTTATCGGTTATTAAACTTTTACATGCCCGGGATTGGCATGGTTTCATGAATCTCAATGCTACAAGCCCCACCCATTCCTAAATGTGGATGCCCGTCAAGTAAGGTTATTGCCTCCTTCATGTCATTTGCCTGAAGCACAGAGTAACCGGTTACTTCCTTAGTGCTATGCTGGTTTTCGCCATTTGCTCCAAGTACCAGGCCACCCATTAAAGGAGCTCCAAGGTCTACCAATTTGTCTCCGCATCTTTGAGCCCATTTCATCCAGCCCTCCATACCTGCCTTTTGCTGATCAGGAGTTGCGGCTGCCATTTGTTTCATGCCTTCATTTGTTGCATGATAAATTACAATAAATTTTTTCATTTCTGTTTTTTTTAAGGGTTAATATTGATTTACCCCCCTATGACGAATGACTTTTTGAAATTTGGACAGGACAATAAAAATAATTTGAAAATATTTTCCGGAAGGTCTGTTTATCCTTCTAAATATTGCTTATACACGGGCTATTGTAAGAAATTGCCACCTCTAAGTTGACCAATTGAGGTCCATCAGCTTTTAGACAATTATTGGTTCAGTATGGAAGTTTGTCCGCTCAGCAGCTTCCACCCTTCTGGTCGTTTAATTAATACCCCGGTTTCTACAAGGGAAAAGGTCATTTCCTTGCCTGCAGTGTCGGTCATCCTGGAGCGAAGTCGCCCGGTATAAATTGCCAGATCCCTGGTTAAGGGCAAAACTGTTAAGGTATCAAAAAAGTTAACAACAGATTTGTATTTAGGGGCATTTTGTTTTAACACGGTTGCTACACTGTCATACGAAATGGCACTTGCATATCCTGGCGGAACCCAAAAGAAACCAGGTGAATGATCCAGGTATTTAAACTCTGCAGTCAATCCTGATTCTTGGATATCATGGTAATAATCTGTCAACGTTTGTTTAACATCCCTCACAATAGCTGTCTTTTCGCCTTCATCCAGTGGTGCCGATTGTCTGCACGAAACAATTGCCAGGGTGATAAAAATGGTCGATATAAAACGTGTCATTGTTTGTTTTTTTATGTGAAAGCAGAGGAATAAATAGGTGAGCGCAGGAAAAAAATCAGGTTGTTGACGCGCAAGCTAACTATCACTTTTTTAACACGTCTCTATTTCTTTCATCTCAAATATATTCATTCATGGTGGATTTAACAATAAGCTATTCAAAACGATAAGGATTAAAGAACTGAACTTGCTTTTAGTACCAATACCTGTTACCTGCCGGTATTTTCATTGTTTATTTAAAATGCCGTTCACATAGTTCGTCCACTCGTATTCCGGAATACTCTTGTCTATATAGTAGTCAGGCTGTATGCCTTTTTCATCAATGGTAAAGTCCGGTATTCGCATACTTCTTGAAAGACAATAACCCAATTGAAATTCTTTACAAGGCGATTCAACAAAATACATATTAGAAATATCCAATACCCCGAATGTTGTGACTCCAAAAAGCTTTACTTTTTTGCTTTGTTTGGCCTCCAACAGAAATTGTTCGGCTGTGCTGCCGTTGTCTTCGTTTATAATGATGCCGATTTGCTGAGGGTAAGGATAAACGGTATCTAATTTACTTACGGAAACAATTGTTGTATCCAGGTTTACAAATTGCCTTAATTTACTTTGCAGTTTATCATACGATTCTTTTGCCCACTTTTTACCTTCCTCATCAAATTCGTATTCAGGTTTGTTAATAAAGTCCAACATTCTCTGATTATTGAGTGTTGTAGAAAGAAATTCGAGCCCAACCTCTCTGATGGGATTGGTATACAGGTATGGAATTATTTCTTTATAAGAAGCATCGCTCCCTCCTCCATTATACCTGATATCAATAATGAGGTTTTTTGTTGCCAATATTTTCTCCCTGTTTACATAAAGAGCACTATCAATCATCTTTTTGTAGTACATGCCAAATGAGGGAATTCTTAAATACATGGTCGTTTCATTTAATTGCTCCATATATGGTACCTCACTATGTATTGCCTTGACGTATTGGGCGTATTTTGGTTCATCATCCGTTGCAGGATAAATCCTTACAAGGCTGTAGCTGCCTATTTGCAGGTAATTTTTCCCAACCAATTGCACATTGCCACACTTTTCTGCAGAATGGTCGCGCTTATAATAAACAGCACTTATGGTATCTGCTGTAATGCTAAACTTTAGTTTTACCTGCCCCTTTGTCCAGGTTTTTGCTCCCGATTCTATAATAAATCCGATATAGCTATTCCCTTCTTTTTTGATACCGATTTTATAGGGTTGCGCTTCCCAAATACCTTCAAAGTCTGCTATGTTCCTTTTGTCTAAATATTTCTTAAAATCTTCTGTTTTGATGGAGTAAGTCTTCCAATCAGAAAATTGTTTTCCGGATTTTTTATCAAATATTGTTTGTTGTTGCTCCATAAGTTTTATGGCTATATGCCCCGAACGGAAGAATGTTAACCACTCATACAAAATGGGTGTACACTCAGTAAGTGTTTTAGCCTGCTGTACTTTTTCTAAAATCAGCTTATTGTGGTTGGTGTATGCCTGTTCGCCTTTGGATGTTAAAACATACTGAAATCCGGCATCGTTTTCTTCAAAGATTTTCTTTACCCATTCATAGTTGGTTTTGCAGTCGCAGTTCTGGGCGAATAAACAGGTGCTTGCAAACAGTAAAATAATCAGGAGTAATTTTCTTTTTATCATAGTTATTCTTTTATTCAAGTGGGTTGTGCAGGCGTACCGGAATCTTGTTATAAATAGATACAACAACATTAGGTTCCAACAGAAACGCCCTTCATTAGCCTGGGGTATAGACCGAAAGTCTATTCCCGTTCAACTCAAATGTATTTATTAATACCCTGCTAAACAATACTCCCAATAAAACCAGGGAATACCTGGTATGCTTAACTGCTTTTCAAAAAATCTCCGTCTACTATAAGAAGTTTGACGCCATTTGCAGAAACAGAACGATGCGAACTGAGTCCGTCTGAAACAATATAGGTTTGTCCTTTGCTTAATTTCACTTTTTCTCCGGTGTTTAGTTCGCTTATAAACTCCCCTTCCAAACAATGCACAATATGCCCTTTCTGGCACCAATGATCTGCCAAATACCCATTTGAGTATTCCACCAATCTTATTCTTAATCCCTCCAGTTGTAGCGTTTGCCATATAGCTACTCCTGTTTCGCCTGCATACTCTACTTTTTCTATGGCCGACCAGTCTATGGTTTGAAATGGGAACTTACTCATATTGTTTGTTCATTTTTTACCTCTTTGCAAATTTGCCCGTACCGTTTTTTGATAAAAGACAGTCCGTATGCTGCATTGTTAATATTGGGATAAACTTATCAAAAACAAAGGCGAAATAAAAAGTTCTTCTAGAAAATGAGCAAGGGGTAGCAATCCAAAAGCATCCTTAAAGAGATTAATATTGCTTCGTCTTTCAATCCCACTCACGCATTACAAATGCGCGAGAACAAGGGTGTGTCGAAGTTTGGGTAGCATCAATCCAAAAGTATCATCAAATAAGAAAAATATTGTTTCGTATTTCTATCCCACTCAAGTTCTATTAATACACTAGAACGGGGCATTAGCCCTGATTTTTCTTAAAATTTTCTGCTTGTTCAAAAATCTCAACATACACTTCGTCTCTCTCAACTGGTGGATAGCCAAACTCGTCAAGCAAGAGAATAAGTCCAACTTTCAAAGCTGATTTTATGTCGTCACGTTTATTCCAGTCAGGAAATTTGGCTTGTCCATCAACGAGATTTTTTACGGCTTTTGCCAGTTCAATCATTTTGTCGTCTGGATATTTAAAGTCGTATTTGATACAAAGTTCCTTCAGAATGTCATAAAACGCTTTTTCCTGAAAGTCAATTCCCAATTCATCACCGGCCGAAAATTCTTTGTGAACTTCCCAAATCAAGTCTGTCAAGGCGTTTGCTATTTCTTCATAGACTTCACTTCGCAAAATATCGTTTGCATCCCGGTTGTTGTATCGTTCAACCAAGGCTTGCATCTTCTTTGAAAAGTCAATGCCTTTAACCTTGTTTACTTTTCTTATTTCTCCGATTACTTTAGCCAATAGCTGTTGAAGCAATTTGATTTTCGTATTTGGCAATTTGATTTTCTCAATCTTAGCCAAATAGTCTTCATCAAAAATGTCTTGTTCGGTTTCTGCTTCATCACCGAGTTTAAAGATTTCTTCTACTCCATCACTCTGTAATGCTTCATTTATCATTTCCCGAACTTTGGCGTTCATCTGTGCTGTATCGGGTGCATTGCCTTTGGTGAGTTTGAAAACAATGGAACGAACTGCCAAATAGAAATGGGTGTAATCTCTTTCTAATTGGGTTAATTTTTCGCTTCCTGCACAAATATCATAGGCGGCTTTTAATCGTTTCACCAAGCCCATAAATCGGGTTTCAAGTTCTTTGGTTTGTTGCACATATTCCGCAGCTAAATTCAAGGTGTTTAATTGCTGAATGGTTGTGCCTTTGAAATACTTTGAACTGTCAAAAGTGTGAAACAGTTTAGCCAAAAGGTCTAAATGATTTCTTACAATGATGATGGATTCTGCAATGTCTTCAAAATTGTCTTTGTCGCCTTCGCTGTATTGCTTCAATGCCAAATTCATTTGGTTTTTGATGCCAATATAGTCAACTACCAAACCTTTATTTTTTCCTTTAAACTTTCGGTTTACTCTTGAAATGGTCTGAATTAAATTGTGTCGTTGAATTGGTTTGTCAATGTAAATGCTATCAAGGAACGGAACATCAAAACCAGTTAACCACATATCCACCACAATAGCAATTTTGAAGTTTGATTTTTCATTTTTAAACTGTCGGTCTAGTTCTTTGCGTTGTTCTTTCGTGCCAAGCAAATCATACATTTCTTTCGGGTCGTCTTGTCCTCTCGTGGCAATGAGTTTGATTCGTTCAATGGGTTTCAATTCTCGTTTGTCTTTGTCAGTAAGAATTGCACCTTCTTCGGCTACTCGTATTTCATTCCATTCAGGTCTCAACTCTAAAATGTTTTTATACAACTCATACGCAATTTCACGAGTGCTGCACACAAACATTGCTTTGCCTTTTACGGTTGCACCTTCTGAAATTCTGTTTTCATAATGATTTACAAAATCGCTGGCAACTTCTTTCAAGCGGTCAGGGTCGCCAATAATGGCATACATCTGAGCCATTTCCTTTTTGCTTTGCTCAATCTGATTTTCGTTGCTTCCAATTTCAGCACACTTGGCATAATATTCTTCAATCTCTTTGAGTTTGGAATTATTCAACAACACTTTAGCTGCTCTGCCTTCATACACAATTCTCACGGTGATTTCATCTTTAACCGATTCCGTCATTGTGTAGGCATCAACCACTTTCCCAAACACATCAAGCGTTGCATCAATTGGCGTTCCTGTGAAACCTACAAATGTGGCATTGGGTAACGAATCGTGTAAATACTTCGCAAAACCATACGTTTTAGTAACGCCTTTTTCGGTCACTTTTACTTTTTGGTCAAGGTTTACTTGGCTTCTGTGTGCTTCGTCTGAAATACAAATTACATTTGTTCTGTCCGTAAGCAGTTCGGTATCTTCAGTAAACTTATGAATGGTAGTTAAGAAAACACCACCGCTTTGTCTTCCTTGCAGTAATTCTCTTAAATGTGCTCTGCTTTCAACGCTTACCACTGTGTTGTCGCCAATGAAATTTTTAGCATTGGTAAATTGACCTGAAAGTTGGTCGTCTAAATCGGTTCTATCTGTAATTAATACAATGGTCGGGCTTTCAAAGTATTCACTTTTCATCAACAACCTTGTCAAGTAAAGCATTGTAAAACTCTTTCCGCAACCTGTTGCACCAAAATAAGTTCCACCTTTTCCGTTTCCTTCTGGTTTTTGGGCTTTCTTGATATTGTCATACAATGCCCTTACAGCATAGTATTGCGGATAGCGACAAACAATTTTTTCGTGTTTCTTTGAGCTGTCAGGAATGTAAATGAAGTTGCGAATGATATCACGCAAACGGTTTTTATGAAACATTCCCTGAATAAGCGTAAACATTGAATCTATGCCATCAACATCTTTTGCAAGTCCTGCAACACGTCTCCAGGCATAGAAAAATTCATACGGAGCAAAGAATGAACCTGCTTTGTTGTTTACACCATCGCTGATGACACAAAAAGCATTGTATTTGAAAAGTTCGGGAATATCTCTTTGGTAGCGAACAGTTAACTGCTTGTAAGCATCATAAATGGTAGCTTCTTCACGAATGGCCGATTTAAATTCAAATACCACCAAAGGCAAACCATTGATATAAACAATGCCGTCTGGTATGCGTTTCTCTGAACCAATAATTTCCAATTGATTGACAAACTTGTAAATGTTATTGTCCTTTCCATATTCTATTTCGGGATCGGCTGCAATCGTTAGAACTTCATCTTCTTTCGGCATCCTGTGGTTATTCAGCCCCGAATAATCTATAAACTGAATGTAAATGTCTTTTTGGTTGCGGTCTTCACGTTTGAGAATGAAACCGTCTGAAAGCATTTTTAAAAATGTTTTGTTGCTCTCGTACAGGTCAGAAGATGAAAGTGATTTGAGTTGAAGAATGATAGATTTAATTTCGTTTACGGTAATGCCTTGCCCAGCGTATTGCATTAAAAGAAAGTTTTGCAAATCTTCTTCTATCAATACTTCTTCGGGCTTACGACTTAACGTAATGCCTAAGTGGTGGGGAAATCCTTCTTGCCCCAGCAACTCGGTAAACGCTTTCTCTAATTTTTCTTCGGTGAATTTCATTCAATTCTTTTGATTAATTCTTCAAAGCATTTTGCTACATCATTTTCATCAGGTATTGGTCTATATGCTAAAGCGGATAACTCAGTTTGATACTTTACCTTTATTTGTTCCCATAAGGTTGAAAAATTAGTTACTAAAGGAGATTCCGAAATGGATTTAGCCTGCCAATCTTTCGGTTCTTCAAACATTCCTCTATCGTGTTGCAAGATGGTATCAAATTGTTGCTTGAACGAATCTGATGCCACAAAGTCTGCACAGTCGGGATTCTTCATTAAATAATACAAGTCGTAAAAGTGCCTTATCTTTTCTGAGATACTTTCAACAGTATTTTCCTTGAATGAAAATCGAATTAACGATACCAACTTTTCCAATAGCGTTTGCTCTTTACTCAATACATTTAGTTCAAAGGGTTGGAGATTGTATTGCTCAATGTACTTTTCATTGTTTGTTTGCTTTAAAAAGTCAAACACCATACTTTGAATGATCAATCGTTGATAAGGAAAAGGATTGGCAAACGAGTTTACTTCAACAATGAGTTTGTTATTTGCATTGCCTTTTTCAGACGAAACATACTCAAATACTGATTTTCTAAATCTTGAACCCTTACTTGTTACACCGTCTACTTGCAACTCTTTTAAATCAATGGTAATTTCCTTTTCAATAGTGCGGATGATGGTTTTAATTTCATTTCCTGTTTTACCGTTGTTGTTGATAATGGCAATATCTATATCCTCCGAAAATCGCTCTATCAGATTGTATCCTTTTGTGAGCGATGTGCCTCCTTTAAAAACGGATTCATCAACATATTTACTTTTTTTCAAACGACTTAACACCAATGTTATCCAGTAATCTTTTTCGACAAATTCCAACTTTATATTTAAGTGCTGTGATGCAGCCCTCAATGTTTGCGTAAATAATTTTATGTCGTGGTGCAGGTCCATCTGTTCGTGTTTATTTTTCATAGGTCAGATGGAACTCGCCAAAAATGATTGTTCGATATGATAAAGTAATAGTGGTGGCTCGTTTCATACAATATTCCATTTTTCGGTGGTGGATAATGCTTTCGTTGCACCTGTTAGTTTATACTTAGTAATTGGGTTCAATGACTTATAAAGATGTTCTGCTGCTTTGCCTTGTTGCAATTGCTCTAACAAAGCTCCTAACAACGCCCTTGTAGCTGGCGGATATTTCAACGCCAGGCGAACCAGTGTATTGATTTCTTTATCCCTACAGTTTTTGATGATTGCCAACAATCGTTTACAAGATGCTTCTGTACTGGCATCAGGTATTTTTTTGATGTATCGAACAGCATCCAGTAACTGCAACAAAGGAATATTCTCTTTGGTGATCGTGTTTTTTTGCTTTACAAAAGCAATGGTATAACGTTCTCTTTTAAAATTGGGGCGAACCTGATTTTTCCCGATTTGTATGGTATTGCTTACCTGTGTGGTTAAGCCCAACTGATTGTAAATGCTGTAACCTGTGAGATAACCTGTTATTTTCCCGTTTTCTTCCAATAGGTCTTTTACTACTTGTGCCTGATTGGGTTGAAGGTTGCCAAAAGGCGTATTTTCGGGTTTGTAATATTTCCCTTTGGATAGTTTGGCAATCTTGCCCGAAGCCACCATACGGTTGAGGGCTTTTATTACCGCTTCTTTTTGATTCACCTCTGTAGTAAAGTCGGAATAGGTGAATACATAGCCTTTGGGCAGTCTATCTATGGTAAATGCAATGAATTCAGATATTTTCATTCCTTTTATTGTGCTACAAAGATAGATTATTTGTCCAGTTTATTAATAAAAATACTGGACATTTTGAAATTTGATTGGATGGCTTTACCTTTACAACTGCGTTGTAAAGGTAAAGCCAATAAACTTGTTACATTTTCTATTTTAAATACTTCTTCGGGCTTACGAGTTATTGTAATACCTAAGTGGTGGGAAAACCCTTCTTGCCCCAGCAACTCGGTAAACGCCTTTTCTAATTTTTCTTCGGTGAATTTCATTTTAATTGGTGCAAAATGCTACTCCTCTTTTTTTTCTTCTTCTTCCTATTCCTCCTTTGGAATTTCAATTCCAAGATTTTCAGATAATTTTTTGATTTCTGTATTTACTTTTCTAGCAATTAGAGCATTAATAAAGTCACTTTTTTCCTCTTGCGTACACTTGCCTAACAGATTTTTTATCTCCTTACTTAATTGCAACATTATTTTTAAACATTCAGGATTATCCAAGAAATCTGATTTGAATATAGTTCGTAAAATTTCGGCTGCCTTTTCCTCTAATGAACCATATTTGAAGAGCAGGGTAATAAATTTATTGAAATGTAATGCAGATATTTTATTACCCGTAATAAATTCATCTCTTAAATTCTTGTATGTATTTACTAAGCTATTACCTGAGATTTCTAAACGCTCAGTCAGAAATGAAATATTATCTAAATCTGTTTCATCGTTTTCCCGTGCAATTTTAATTAACTTCTTACCAAAACTTTCTAATGCGAAAGCGCTCCATTCTTTGAACTCAAGAATCTTGAGTATTTGAAGCTCTCGGCTATTTAACGAATTAAATGTTGAATTCCAAACCTCAGCATTAGCAGATTTAAAATGGTTTAAAATAGCAGTGATTAACTGTTGGGCAATTTTGGACTTGCTATTTAAAGCTGATCTGTAAAGTTCATCGCTATTTAATCCAAAAACAAATTTGTAATCTAAAGTAGCAACGGGATACTTATCTAATTCCAAAAATATTTCTTCCGGAGTAATTTCATTAGATGCAGCTACTGCCATGAGATTTGGCAATATATTGCGTATATTTAGATCTCTTTTCCCTTTTTCTTTTTTAAGAAGTATTGGAACTACACCTTTAATTAATCTATTTTGAAATTGAATAGTATTAATAAGTAATTCTTCTATTCCGATATAATTTTCTAATTCATCGGCTACGGCTTTGTGAAAATTAACATCATCTGAGTTCAACGCTTTTTCATAAACGGGTGTATAGTTTTGATCACTTGTTGTCCCCAATTTAATTCGCATGCAAGTTAAATCAACGAAAAACGGATCACCTACATTAATCTGACTCATTAAATTGTGTATATGAGCATCCTGTAGTGGTGATTGAATTATAGTTTTAGTGGTTTTTTTCAGATATTGGAAAATTGTGTTCAAAAAGGGGATATCATTCTCCCTGCCTGATACAAATGACTTTAGTAGATTGTGGAAATCCGTTAATTCTTCTCGATATTGCAAATAGAAAATGAAATCAGCTTCTTGATAATTTTCAAAAGTTCGTTGCGTAAGATATTCCTTCACATTTTGCTGTGGGCAATTTAACTTATACTTAAAATATTGATCTTTTTTTGAATTGACCAAAAGTTTAAATTGTGTTAAGTCAACATCCTTTGATTTCAAAAGATCAAACACGTTAAATAATATTTTTTTATCGATACAAAATTTATCAAGGCGATCAATTTGATCGGCAAATGTCTTAGCATTAAAATCGTCATCCTTTACATACAAGTTGTCGATAATTAGTTTCGCCCATATTCCCTTCTTACTTAAATCGATTTTTTCCAGTAATATTGTTTGGTAGTCCTCCAATTCTATATTCTCCCGCTCGTTTTTACATTGCTTCAAATAAATGTCATTCCAAATATTTTGGAGTTCTACTGGTGTAATTTTGGCTTCTTCATTTAGAGCATATAGAGCCTTAATCGGATTTTTGTAGTTCTCGATTTCATTTATTGTTTGCCAAAGAATTCGACTAAAAACGTATGTTTTTGAAATCTCAATACATTTTTCTGAATCATTGTTTATCAAACAATCCTTTAGTTCCCTCTTATAAACAACTTCTAAAGCATTTTCGGGTTTAATTTGGTAATTTAATGCCGTAATGTACTTTTGGTAATCAGGATCATCTCTATAACTGTATTCTATTCCCTTCAAATATGACAAATCGGTTAAGGAAGGGAGTGGATTATTTATTATGTACTCTTTATTTAGGACAAAAATTGAAATGTATCTTTCTGGAATTGTGTCGTCAAGTAATTTTAATGCAACAACTTCATTAATAAAAACTAACATTTCACGTGGAGTAATAAATGGTCGGAGTGCTTCATATGCCTGCTCAACCTTTATATATTCTACCTCATTAAAATCCGGAAAGGCTTTTTTCCAATTATTCTTAAAAAAGTCCTTCCAACTTGACATGATTGGAGGGGCAACTCTATAAACGATATCAAATGTCTTATTTATATAATCATTTGCATATTCATCATTGTTTGAATTGGACCCAGAAAAAGCGCTCTTAATATGTTTGCGATCGAAAGGGATTATAATTTTAATGTTTTTATATTGCTTTTCAGCGAAAAATATATGAATTACCGACCAAACACTTAAAATGTGCTTATGAGGCAAGCGATCGAAATTATCAAACACCAATACAAGTTTTTTATCTTTTAAATCCGCATCAATATCTGCCATCCAATTCTGAAAATCTCTTACAGAAGGAAGGCGATCTGAAATGGTTTCAATTTTTGTCTCTGTTTTTTGTTTGTTTGTATAGACTTGAAATGTTTCTTGAGCAGCTAATTTAAAGCTGTTCCAAAATCCCTGTTTATTGACCCATTCCTTTATTAAATTAAATAAATAAATGCCAAGGACAATGAATATCGGAAAAGCAACCAATATTAATTTCCAGAAAAATGATTTAATACCGAAGAAATCGGACATTGAGTCTTTAAAGACATTAACGGTTGGAATATACACTATTGAAAAAAGCGAAAAAATAAATCCAACACTTAAATACGGTTGATTTATTGTCTTTACTTCCTTATTATTTGCAAGAAGAACTTTTAATTTTTCATCCCAGTCACTTTTACTTGATACAAGCCTGTTCTTATCTCTATTTATAAATTCAGTCAATTCCACCAAGATTGCTTTTCGTTGCTCATCTTCCTGATGGCCCCAAACGTCATAAATAAAAAAACTGTGATTCGGCAACTTGTCGTCAATCATTTTAACCAAGTTACTTTTTCCGGTACCCCATCCCCCGTCAATTCCAATAACTTTAAATTGATCATTTTGTATAATTTCAATAATTATATCTGAAATTCTCTCTTGTCCCTTACCTTCAAATAGGTCTTTACCCAAAGGTTCGTTTTTTAAGAAATGATAATTTTTTTTCATAAAATATTAATCTTCTATTGTCGCTAATTTTGAGAGTAGCAAATTTCTCAATTCAACTAACTTTTGATTTTCTGTTCGTTTTAAGTAAACATTATCAGTAATTTTATTTATACCTTCCTGAATGCTGTAAAGAAAAGATATTGAAGGAGCTTCAAAAACATAATCTTCAATCGCATCTTTTGTGATCATTCCAACGGTGGTTCCTTTCGTGTGTAGTTTTATATGTTCTTGATAGCTTTTCGATTTTAGAATTTGGTAGATCATTTCAATGTTCAAGTTCGATTTGTTTACGACCCGGTATAAGTTCGAAGCAATTACCATTTTCTTACCGTCCAAATTTGGCGGAATTACAGCAGGACAGCCTAGAATTGGAAAATTTTCTGATTGCTGGCGAGTAGCGATAACAATGTCCTTCGGCTTAACAATGTGTTGAACGGGAACATTATCTGAATATAATCTCATTCCGTCTTCAACAAATCGATCCAAGAATGAGACGCAACCCATGCCTAATAAAAATGTGCTACCTTTTCCAAGAGCTTCACTATTATATGAGAAGCCACCTTTTATTTCTATTAGATCACCAAGGCGATGACTCTCCTTTTCATCTTCATTCTTTAAATACGAATTAAATTTAGCCTGTGCCGTTTCTTCCAGTTTTTGTATGAGTTGTTGGTTTAGGGCTATGCGGTTTTGGATGGTGTTGTATTCTTTTACAATTTCTCGTTGTTTGTCAATGGGGGGAACTGGCAAAAGTGTGTTGCACATTTCTTCCCAATCAAAAATTTCTCTTGCACTGCCGTGGCTTTTAAATCTTGCGTAACGGTCAAACTCAGTCCTGCGAAACCACATCATCAAATATTCTGGGTCAAGTTCGTTGTGGTCTTTTACTTCAAAAGGTGTATATGCTTGTGATACAAGGATTTTATCAAATCTATCATTCAAAGAAATGGCAATTTTATCTCCACGCCTTGAAGTGTCTGCGATATAAGTAAACTGGTTTCTGTATACAATTTTATAACTTTTCATATCCGTTCCAACAAGATTGGCAATAGTTGGAAAGAAGACTTTTGAAACACTCAATCCCATCAATGGCAAATCTTCCAAAGTAGTGTTTCGTTCATCAACAGGCTGAATGTATTTGCCAAGCGGTTTATAGTTTAATCTCATATCCCAACTCTTTAAATATTGTCTGAACACGATTACTTGATTTCCCGAATAACAGGATTTTAATTTTTTCGCATTTACCTAATTTTATAATCTTGTCCATCTATTAATCTTTAAAATCGTGTTTAGGACTAACAAGATTTTTATTGTAAACCCTCTTAAAATCGAGACTCTTGCCTCCAAAATTGATTAACAAGCCATCTGCAATATTATAAGCTTCACAATAATTAATTGCTTGTGCCTTATGCACATCTTCTAATTTTTCAATTGCTTTAATTTCTACCATCACTTTTCCCTCCACAAAAAAATCAACACGTCTTGTTCCTACTTCTTCATCTCTATAGTAAATCTGCATTTCTTTTTCTCTTACAAATTCAAGTCCTACATAGCGTAATTCAATGGCTAATGAACGCTGATAAATCACTTCCTGAAATCCATTTCCCAAAATACGATGCACCTGCATAGCACACCCAATAATTTTGTGTGTTAATTCATTTATATCCTCTTTTATAATCTTGTCCATCTGTTAATCTTTTAAATCGTGTTCAGACAGTGATTTTATACCCCAATTCTTCAAATACTTTCAGTAATTCCGCCTTTGATTCTTCTTCGGCTTTTAGCAAGTCGGCAAATTCACCTTGCAGGGTTTTCATTTTCTCGTCAAAGTCAATGTTCTCGTCACGGTTTACAAACTCAATGTATTTGCTCGGCACCAACGAAAAATCTTTTTTGGCTACCTCATCAAACGAAGCGGAGTAACAGAACTCGGGAACATTTTGGTAGTCTGAGCCTGTCGAAGACTGCCACTGGTGGTAGGTGCTTACCACTTTTTGAATATCGCCATCTGAAAATTGGGTGTATTTCTTTTCAAACGGTTCTCCCATTTGTCGCAAATCCATAAACAAAATTTCCTTTTCTCTTTCACGGTAGTGGCGTGTTTCCTCACCTACTTTTTTGCGCTGTGCTTTCTTGTTTTTATTTACAATCCAAAGCGTAACGCTGATGTCGGTGGTATAAAACAAATTACGTGGCAATACCAAAATGGCTTCCACCAATTTATTTTCAATCAGCTTTCTCCGTATTTTGTATTCTTCGCCACCGCCACTCAATGCACCATTTGCCAATATAAAACCGGCCACCCCGTTGTCGCTTAGTTTACTCACCATATTCAAAATCCAACCGTAGTTGGCGTTGCTTTTGGGTGGCACATCATAGCTGCTCCAGCGAGGGTCGTCCTTCAGTTCGTTTTCTGCCCGCCAGTCTTTTTGGTTAAATGGTGGGTTAGCCATAATGTAATCGGCTTTCAGGTCTTTGTGCTGGTCGTCTCCAAAGGTGTCAGCCGCTTTTTCGCCAAGGTTTCCGCTAATACCCCTTATGGCAAGGTTCATCTTTGCCAGTTTGTAAGTGGTATTGGTGTATTCTTGTCCGTAAATGGAAATTTCCTTTTTATTGCCGTGGTGTGCTTCAATGAACTTGATACTTTGTACAAACATACCACCCGAACCACAAGCAGGGTCATAAATGATTCCTTTGTAAGGTTCAATCATTTCGGCAATGAGGTTTACAATACTTTTAGGCGTATAAAATTCACCTTTGCCTTTTCCTTCTGCCAAGGCAAACTTGGAAAGAAAGTATTCATACACTTTACCCACTACATCTTGTTTAGGGTCTTTGGTGGTGTCAATATCATTAATGGTATCCAGCAATGAAGCCAGTTTGGTTATGTCTAATCCCAAGCGGGAAAAGTAATTGTCGGGCAATGCACCTTTTAATGCTTTATTGTTTTTTTCAATGGTGTGAAGGGCAGTATCGATAAGCAATGCAATATCATTTTGTTTGGCTCTTTTGATCAGGTAACTCCAGCGACTGGTTTCTTCCAAAAAGAACACATTGTTCATATTGTAGAACTCAGGCATTTCTATGTATTTCTCTTTGCCATCGGCAATGAGTTTAGCACGGTGTTCTTCAAACTTGTCGCTGGCAAACTTTAAGAAAATTAGTCCTAACACTACGTGTTTATATTCGGCAGGCTCAACACTTCCTCTAAGTTTATTGGCAGCTTCCCAAAGGGTAACTTCAATCGCTTTTTCTTTTATTTGCTCACGTTTTGTTTGTTTTTTACTCACTTCACTTTTATTTTCAATGGTGTTCGTGAACCTTTCAGGATTCAAAGGTGTTTGCGAAGCTCCGTTGTCGCTTTCTTTCTTCTGTTTCGCCATTTTCAGGTGTCAATATTTAAAATTTTTAATGTCTGCTAAGTTAAGTTTTATAGTTGCATTGTCGTCATAGGTACGTTGGTTAGGTAAAAACAAAATGTCATTTGTGCAACAGACTTTATTTATGTTGATGTATAGCACTGCTGTCTTTTCGGGTTTCTTGTAGCTTAGTAACATACTCAATCCAATTATGCATAAGTACACATTTTCAACAGTTTATCTGCCCTGCATATAAATGATTTTAATCCATCTACAACATGTACAACAATTTACATCCCCCCCACCACAAATCTCCCCATCCTTTTCATCAAAATCAAGAGTGAAAACATTCTTTTTATAGAGTGAAAACACTCTTTTTTTACCTATCAAAAAAGCCAGTTTTAGCCATAAAACCCAGCATTTATTGGCAGTACAAGCCAAAAACACCATTTTTTACCCCAAAAATGCTACATTAGCATACTGCAATACACCATGACCGTAAGACAAATACGTAATACCACCATTTTACTTACCCTTGGGCTATATATAGCTGCGCTTACCCAGCCTGCCTATTGCACCCATGAGAGCGTAGGTGCTTTAACCATTTTGCTTTTAGGCCCATTGGGTTTACTGATGGAAGCCGGTGCCCTGGCAGATACCCTCATACAAGGGTTTTCAGGCAAAGGTTTTGTTTTCCAACATCCCATTGGTGCCACCTTTACCTGGCTGGCCAATCCATTATTGTTGCTGGCCCTGCTTTTTATTAAGCGCAAAACAACCTCAACTATTCTCTTTAGTTTATTGTCAACCGTTCTTATGCTAATTTTTCCCTTATTTGGTTCAGTAATAGATGATGAGGCTGGGCATTACCAACCCATCACCTCCTTGCAGGCCGGGTATTGGTTGTGGTTATTGAGTTCGATTATCTTGCTGGCGGGTGCATTTTGGTTAAAGAAAAAACAAACTGGAGATCCCTTACAAAACCCATGAACTACCAAACCTATACACCTGAAGAAAACCTGCAGGCCTTTGTAAAATGTTTCTGGACCCTGGAAGCACCACAGGAAACCCTGCCCGCCAAACAACGCATTGTGCCGGATGGGTGTATGGAAATGATTTTTCACCTGGGCGATTTGTACAGGCAATACACCAGCGAAACCGATTTTATGATACAACCCCGCTGTTTTGTATTTGGGCAAATTACCGCTCCCCTCGATATTGAACCCACCGGAGTAACCGGCATTTTTGCGGTGAGGTTTCATCCGGAAGGTTTTATTCCTTTTGCTGCTATTCCGGTGGCATCTATGGAAAACCGGGCGGTTCCACTGCAGGAACTTTTTGGACAGGATGGGTTGAACCTGGAACAACACATGCTTACAGCAGCCAATCACCAGCAAAGAATAAATCTGGTTACCCATTTTTTTTCGGAGCTTTTATTAAGCCACGAGTCGGTTGACCGTACCGTAAAATCATGCGTGGAAGTGATATTGCAGCTTAACGGACAGCTATCGGTTGGAGAATTATCGGCTCAGGTAAATACCAACCGCAGGCAACTGGAACGCAAATTTTCTTCGGCCATTGGTTTAAGTCCAAAACAACTTTCTAAAATTATACGTTTACAGGCGGCTCTTAAAATGCTTGCCAATAATCAGTTTACCAGCTTATCGGCCCTGGCCTATGAGAATGATTATTACGATCAGGCCCATTTTATACGCGACTTTAAAGAGTTTACGGGTATGAGTCCCAAATTGTTTTATGCCGATAACCTCAAAATGTCGTCACTGTTTATTGAATAAAAGCTGTTGTCGCATTTTTACAATTTTTGGGGGAGGGCCTGCTACATATTTGCATGGTACTAATACCAAAACACATGCAAAATTTTATTAACTGGTTTGAAATACCAGCCTCTGATTTTACAAGAGCCGTTACCTTTTACAGCAACCTGCTGGGTGTTGAAATTCATCAAACAGAATTGTTTGGCACCCAAATGGGATTTTTACCCACTGATGGAACCAATGTTTCAGGAGCCATTGTATCCGGTGCCGATTATGCACCTTCCAAAGATGGGGTAACCATTTACCTGAACGGAGGAGAAAACCTGCAACCTATGCTGGATAAGGTAGAACCAGCGGGCGGGCATGTAATAGTTCCTAAAACACAAATTAGCGAAGAAATGGGTTATTTTGCCATGTTTATTGATACCGAAGGAAACAAACTTGCCTTACACTCAATTAAGTAAAAAATGAAATACGCCAATATTATTCTTGTATCTGTTGCAGGTGTTTTTTTTGCCTGCCAGCCAACAGCCAAACAACCTGTGCCTGAAACCAATAAACTGATGGAACAAACCAACTGGCTTATCGGAGAGTGGAGAAATTTCTCCCCCGAGGGAAATGCCACTGAAGTATGGGCCAAAGAAAACGACTCTACCCTTAGCGGAAAAAGTTGTTTTGTAATTGGTGGCGATACGGTTTCATCGGAATCCCTGAGCCTGGTGCAACGCAACAACAAATTGTATTATATCCCGGTAGTGCGCGATCAGAACAGCGGGCAGCCGGTGGAGTTTGCCTTAACTTCTTCATCAGACAATCAACTGGTATTCGAAAATCCGCAGCACGATTTTCCAACCAAAATTATGTACACCAAAATAACGGAAGACTCGCTGGTGGCAGAAATATCAGGAATGAATAAAGGGCAACCGGCCTCTCAACAATATCCAATGGCAAAGGCCAAATAATTTTCCTTCCATTACTTTTATACTTCCGTATTGCTTTAGGTTAGTTTACCAGTAAACTTTCAGAAAACTTAAGCGATACGGAAGTTTTTTGTTCCTTGCCAATCTGAATTTGCAGTGAACCATCGAAAGCAATTTTATCCAATACCTTAATACGCGTACCAATATTTACCGATAGCTGCAACAGGTATTGCAAAAATGCAGGTGAGGTATCTTTTACAGCCACCACGCTACAGGTTTTTCCCACTTCTATCTGAGACAATAAGGTATTGGCCATGGCCGGCATTTCCCCGTTTGATTTAGGAATAGGGTCACCGTGCGGATCGTATTCCGGAAAACCCAAAAAACGATCGAGGCGGTCGGCCAGTTCATGGTGTTTAATATGTTCCAGTTGTTCGGCAATCTCGTGCACAATATCCCAGGAGTAACCCAACTTATCCAGCAAAAATACTTCCCATAAGCGGTGGTTGCGAATGACGGATAAAGCCAGTTTGTTTCCCTTATCGGATAATTTTACCCCTTTTGTTTTATCGTAACTGATGAGTTTTTTCTCGGTTAATTTTTTAATCATATCCACCACCGAGGCTGCATTAACCCCAACCTCCTCTGCAATGGCAGTAGGCGTTATTTTGGTTCCCGCCTGTAAAGAAAGCCGGTATATGGCCTTAATATAATTTTCTTCGGAGAGTGAATTCATAAGCGATTGGGTTGCGGCCACGAATATAATCAAACATCCTAACAATATTTATTAGGCATGCCTAATTTTTTTTATTATATCATTCAAATTTATTCTTATGTTTGCCCTGCTAAATAAAAAATATGAAACAGAAATATATCGCATTGGTTTGCCTGCTTGCTTTTATCATGGTAGCTGCATCCTGCGAAAAAATGTTACCACAAGCCCCGGCAGATGAGGAAGTGCTGGACGGGCCGGTGGAAGGATTAACCCATGCACAATCGCTTAGTCACCTGCGCGGTGATATTGGTTTTAACGACAGGGTATTTACTTCGGAAACGGGCCTGGGTTCTGTATTTGTGGCGGCCAGTTGTGGCAGTTGCCATGCGGGAGATGGGAAAGGGCATCCATCTACCACGCTTACCCGTTTTGGTCAAACCGACAGTACCGGAAACAAATTTTTAAGCATGGGAGGTCCGCAATTGCAAAACAGGGCCATCCCCGGATTTAAGCCCGAGCAAATTCCAGCGGGAGCTACCTACTCGCGTTTTACGCCACCGCAAAATACCGGAATGGGTTTTCTGGAACTGGTTTCCGATGCCGATATTTTAGCCATGGCCGATGCAACGGATGCCAACGGAGATGGAATATCGGGCGTACCCAACTGGATAAACCTGCCCTCTTATATTACAGCTGATGCGGACGATATCAATCAGGGAGGAAAATACATCAGCCGGTTTGGCAAAAAAGCCGCTGCTTATAATTTATTGCATCAAACGGTAAATGCCTATAACCAGGATATGGGAATAACCTCGGTATACAATCCAAAAGATGTGTTTACCCTCATAGAAATTGACCCTGAAGTAAGCACACAGGAAGTGATTGATGTGGTATTTTACCTGCAAACACTGAAAGCACCCGTGCAGCGAAACCAGCAGGATGCTCAGGTTATGTTGGGTAAGCAGGTATTTATACAAACGGGTTGTGAAAACTGCCACAAACAAACGTTAAAAACAGGATATTCTCCGGTAGAAGCACTTTCCAATAAAGAATTTCATCCATACACCGACTTATTGCTGCACGATATGGGCAGCGGGCTGGATGATGGATATACAGAAGGCAGCGCCAAAACCAGCGAATGGAGAACAGCACCACTTTGGGGAATAGGCCTTTCACCAAACTCACAGGGCGGATCTTTTTTCCTGATGCATGACGGGCGGGCAAGAAGCATAGAGGAAGCTATTTTACTGCATGGAGGAGAAGCAGCAGGTAGCAGAACAAAGTACCAGCAATTATCGGAATCGGAAAAAAATGCACTTATTAAATTTTTAAACTCCCTGTAATGCACAGAAAAGAATTTATAAAAACCTGCGGGGTATTATGTGTGGGCGGAAGCATCATCAGCACCATTCTTGAGGGATGTGCCAGTGCCAATTATTATGCGCGGTTTACAACAGAAGGAGAAAAACTGCTGGTAAAAAAATCGGAGTTTATTGACCTGCAAATTGGGAAAGGGAAAGAGAAAGGGAAACAGAAAGAGGTGCAGCGTAAATACGTATTGATTAAGGCTGATAAATACAGTTTCCCTATTTGTTTGTATAAAAAATCGGAAACGGAATATAACGCACTGCTGATGGAGTGCACGCACAAAAGTTGTGAGTTGCAACCGCATGGAGAGTACCTGATTTGCCCTTGCCACGGCAGTGAATTTTCCAATACAGGCGTGGTTCAAAATCCACCCGCTGAAGAAAACCTGAAATCATTTAAAATTACTATCGACAATGAACATATCTATATCCATATATAAACACATCATCCTTTTGTGTTTGCTTTTCTGTTTGGCAACTGTTACAAAAGCACAAACTGATACCAGCCTTTTCAGGAGAATACCAGCCGATACCAGTAAACAAAAACTGAATATGGATGCAGTATATAACCGTCCCTTTTTAACTGCTGGTAAATTACCTGTCGCCCTGGGAGGTTATCTGGAAGCCAACTCCCAATACGGAGCCACTGATGGCATAACAGATGGTTTATCTTTTCAGATGAGAAGAATGACATTGTTCTTTTCATCAACCATTGCTAAAAAAATAAAATTTTTCTCGGAGCTGGAGTTTGAAGATGGCACCAAAGAAATAAACCTGGAGTTTGCTGCTATGGATATGGAGTTTCATCCGCTGGTAAATTTACGCGGAGGAATTATATTAAATCCGATAGGAGCCTTTAACCAAAACCATGACGGGCCACGCTGGGAGTTTATTGATAGACCCCTTTCAGCCACCACCGTTATTCCGGCCACGCTTTCCAATGTAGGATTTGGCTTGCACGGAAAATATTTTACCCGAGGCTGGGTATTGGGATACGAAGCCTATTTAACCAATGGTTTTGACGACAGGATTATTGCAAACGACCAGAACAGAACCTCACTGGCAGCAGGCAAAATAAATCCCGACAGGTTTGAAGAAAGCAATAGCGGAGAGCCCCTTATTAGCGGGAAACTGGCCATACGTAACCGGAAAATAGGAGAACTGGGATTATCGTATATGACGGGAGTATATAACAAATGGAGGCAAGACGGATTTATTCTCGACAGCAAAAGAAGAGCAAGTGTAATGGCCATTGACTTTAACACCTCTGTATTAAATGGCTGGTTAAATATTACCGGTGAAGCCGTGAAAGTAATGGTAGATGTTCCGGAAACATACAGTCAGGCGTATGGTAAAGAACAATTTGGCTGTTTTGTAGATGTGGTGGGCACTATTGTGCAGCGCCCTATGCTTGGCTGGGAAAAAGCCAAACTAAACCTGGCATTAAGAACAGAATATGTAGATTATAACGAGGGCACCTTTAAAGAAACCGGAGCCAATATTTCCGACCACGTATGGGCATTTGTTCCCGGCATTTCCTTCAGGCCGGTAGGCACAACGGTACTGCGTTTTAATTACCGCTACCAGCAACAAACCGACCTCCTCGGCAATCCCCCCTCCACAACCGGCCTGTTCCAATTCGGCTTCTCCACCTACTTCTAATCCATTCCTAATTCTCTTCCTGTTTCTCTTTTCCTTTCTATTTCTCTTCCTCTTCCTCCTTCTGCTTCCCTTTCCCTTTCTGTTTCTCTTTCTGTTTCCCCTTCCCTTTCTGTTTCTCTTTCTCCTTCTCTTTCTCTTTCTGATTCTATTTCCCTACCTTCTCCACTTCCCCATCTCTTTCTCCTTCTCTTTCTCTTTCTGTCTCTCCATCTCTTTCTCTTTCTGTCTCTCCTTCTCCAGCATTCCGTGCACTTCTTTTCGTTTTTCTTTAAGCAACTTTAATGTTTCGTATGCCGGCACAATGGATTTTCCCAGTTCTTCCACATCGCTTGTGCGCATACCTATCAGCAGTTCTTTATTGATCAGTTTCAGGTCTTTCATCAGTTCCAGTACCCTCATGGCCAGCCTTTGTTTGTAGGCGATATATGCCTCCAGTTTTTTTGCATCCGATTCCATGTTTCAAACCTCCTATTACACCACGCAATGTATTTGCGAAGTGAGAGAAACATTTGTATGCCGATGGCCTTCATTTTTCAAAAAAAAAGTCAGGTAAAGAAAACATCAATCCAATCTTAATAAAATACATATTGCCTGAGAGCACTGTATTCATTGATTTCGACTTGCACCTATGAATAAATTATTACAAATCTTTAGAGTGTTTTCCCTATGAAAAAAGAGTGTTTTCACTCTTGACTGCTTATTTTCTTCTCTGCAACTTGCACATGGATTAAACCACTTATCAGGTTAAATCAAAAAAAACATAAACAATAAGCCACCGGGAAATATGATCATGACATGCTCCCGGCCGGCAGTGGTATTATTTTAACCGGTAAAATAATACGCGGGTTGGGTATGTGGTTCAGTGAAGACCAGAAAACACTTTAAAAACGGGGCGGCACCGAAAAGCCATACGAGTAGGAAAATTAACAATTAACAATTAATTATTATGACAACCGCAGCTTCTCAAAAACCCAGTGCAACAGTAGGCGCTTATTTAGTTAATGGAACAGTTGGCAATGTTGGAATGCCAGGTGCACCCATCATGCATTTTTCTTTAGTGGTAGTTCCCGGTGCCAACAGCGTATCAGGCACAGTGGAAATAACACAGGCCATAGCTCCGCCAAACGGTAATATTGTAATCCGCAATGTGCATGGAACCATACGTGCCACCGGATTTGGAACAGTAACACAGGTTGTGGCACTGGAGGGAGAGTATATCCAATCTGTACCACCACCTGCAATCGGTACATGGATTTCTCCGTTCTCTGCACATATGGCTATTGATAATAACTGGAACGGCAAAGGCGGTTTCACTTATGGCCATAACGATGTGGAAAATGTACCGGTAGCTAAAACCGCTTAATAACCACACTTTTATAATCGGCAGAAAAATGGTGCTTAGCAGAATAATTGTTAAGCACCATTTTCTATCCTATCCGTTTCTTTTCCCTTTTTAGTTTTTTCACTTTTTAATAGCCACCGGTGAAGGAAAGCCAAAAATTGACAGAAAAGTATATTTTTGGGTAATGAAACACCACCCGCTCCGGAAAGACCATACCTGCCTCAACTGCGGGAACCATATAGAAAACAGGTACTGCGGGCATTGCGGACAGGAGAACACAGAAACCCGCTCCTCCTTTGTTCATCTGATTACACATTTTATTGAAGACCTTACCCATTATGACGGTAAATTCTGGTCGACCCTTGCTTACCTTTTTGCCAAACCGGCATGGTTAACAAGACAATACCTTGATGGCAGGCGCAGCTCCTACCTTCCACCCATCAGGTTATATATTTTTGCCAGTTTTCTTACTTTCTTTCTTCCTTCTTTGCTTGTTTCTCCCTTTAGTGAAGAAGAGACCAACTTAAGCCAGGCAGACCTTACAGAACTTGCCGAATTAAAAATGGATACCACGGATAACTTTACCTACCACAGCAGACTGGGATTGGTTGCACGCACCAAATACAAAAGTGTGCAGGAACTGGATTCAGTGAAAGCCATGGATGAACTTTCAGGAAATCCGATGAGCTATATGGACTATATCTGGGACAAAAAGGCCATAGAACTTCGAGGTTACGAATCCATTCGTTTATGGCACTTGTTTGTAGAAACACTCAAAAAAAACTTTCCCAAAACCTTATTTCTCTTCCTCCCATTGTTTGCATTTGTGATGATGCTCTTTCACCGTAAAAACAGTTTCTATTTTGACCACGCCATTTTTACCCTCCATTTCTTTTCCTTTTTGCTGCTTGCATTCAGCGGGTATATCCTACTATCCACCATTACCGAATGGATCTATTACTTTTCGGATATTGGCCTGTTAGATAATATAAGACCCGTTTTGTTCGGCTTATTGCTGCTGTGGTATATTTATTATTACTTCAGGTCGCACCAAAAATTATATCAGGAGAGGCCGGTTATTTCCATTATTAAGGCTTTTGCTGTGCTGATGATTAACCTTGTTCTGTTCTCCGCCCTCTTTTTAGGTCTGTTTTTCTTAACAATGATTTCCCTTCATTAACCATACAACGACTTCCTGTTTTTGATTGCCGGCTATGTGGTTTCCCCACTTACCACATATCAACTTGTTAATACTTGTTAAAATTGCAGCCGGTATGCAACGTGCATATGTGAATACCTGACTACAGGGCTAAACCCAACCTGAATGATGAAAAAAAATATCCTCCCCTTAGCCCTTATTCTTAGCTTCCATATGGCATTTAGCCAAAACTTTATGCCGGAGGTTGTTCCTTATCCCGTAAGCGGATTTAGCAAATTGCTGGATGATCATCCTTTTGTATTATCTCAACGTGCAGGTGCAAACAATACCTGGAGCAATGCGGCCAGTTATACCTGGATACCTTCTGCTGTTCAGGGGTATAACAAAGAAGAAACCGCTTCACAATTTTCCGGCAATACCTGGATTATGAATCAACTGGCGCAAAATGAGTTTACCGTTGATAACCAAAACAGGATAATCAGTGTTATTGAAGATAAAACGACTAATTATAACGGAAGCTCTTACCGGGCGAAATGGAAATACCAGTTTACCTATAATACACAAAACAAACCTTCCTACATTCTTGTACAAGCAACCCAGACGGCACCTTATACCAATTTTACAAACAACTATAATTACACCTATATCTACAATGCTCAGGGGAAGTTGGTTTCTGACAGCTTATACAATTATGCAGGTCAGCAATCATACAGAAGAGCGTATCGCTATGATGCCAACGGGAATCCGGCAAGCCTTACCAGCTTTAGCTACAGCAGCGATGACTCAACAAGCAGAATCGCCTATTCTTATGTAAACAATCGCCTGCATACGTATATTACTTCTGCATTAAACCTAACATCGGGTAATTGGGAAACAACATCAGCAGATACTTTCGATTATGATCAGAACGGTAATATCATTAAGCGGATTGCTTATGGTGCCTGGATGCTTAATGGAGAGTATGTTCCTTATATGCCAAAAACGTCTGAAACTTACAGTTATAATAGCCTGAACAAAATGGATCAGATAGAAAAAAAAGTCTGGGATGTGAATTTATCGGGCTGGGTTAATTCAACCCGGTACACCATTAATTATAACAACGATATGCCTTCTATAGGCTATATATATAACTGGGATACCACTTCTCAAACGTATGATACAAACCCGGCATATCGTTTATTATTTGCACTGCCTACAGCTTTAAATGAAGCAAGTGCTGCTGCACATTCCGATCTGGCAGTATATCCAAACCCGGCAACAAACAAGGTATTTATTTCCGGCTCCATGTCAGGATCATTTCAACAGCCGGCTATCAGTTTATACAACCTGAGCGGACAGTTAAACCAAGCACCTGTAATCTATCAAAACGGTGTGGCCGAAATTGATATCAGCCATTTATCTTCTGGAATGTATACTATCCAGATTCTATCCGGAGAAAACGTGATAAGGAAAAAACTGTTGATCCGTTAAACAAACCATCACCCTGCATGATATAATGATGTGGTGATACCGGTGATAACATGATTGAGGCAATTGCATATTGGATTCACAACCCGATATGCAATTGCCTTTTATATGTAGAAATGTATCCGATGATGTATTGTCTTACACCCTCAAATAACTTTCACTAAACCCACCTGCTGTGCTATCCTCTTTTGTAAAGCCAGTTAATAATAATCTTGGTTTCCATTCATTAGCAGGATAAAAAACTTCCTGTTTCCGATGGCCAGAGATGTAGTTTTTCCCCTATCACATATCAATATGTTAAAACTTGTTAAAACAGAACACCGATGCAACGTGCATTTATGAACACCTGACTAAAGAGCAAAACCTAACCTCACTTATGAAAAAAACTATCCTCTCTTTAGCCCTTATTCTTAGCTTCAATTTCGCTTTTAGCCAAAATTTTACACCTGAACTTGTTCCTTATCCGGTAACCGGATTTAACAAGTTGCAGGAAGATAATCCTTTTATATTATCTCAACGTGCGGGTGCCAATAACACCTGGAGCAATATGGCAAGTTATACCTGGATACCTTCAGGGGTTGAGAAGTATAAAAAGGAGAGTACCGTTTCCCAGTTTTCCAATAATACCTGGGAACTTTACAGGCTGGATCAAAATGAGTTTGTGGTTGATAACCAAAACAGGATAACCACTGCCATATGGGATCAAACAGTTACCTGGATGGGAAACACCACCCGGGCGAAATGGAAATACCAGCTTACCTATAATACACAAAACAAACCCACCTATATGCTTGTACAAGCAAGCCAAACAGCTCCTTATACCAATTTTATAAACAGTTACAATTACAGCTATCGCTATAATTCTCAGGGGCAGTTGATTTCCGATAGCTTATACAGTTATTCCGATCAGCAATCCTACAGAAGAGATTATACCTACGATGCCAATGGAAGTCCGGCAAGCCAAACCTTCTTTGAATACAGCAGTGACGATTCAACCAGAAGATATGACTATACCTTTGTAAACGGTCGCCTGCATGCGTATACCACTACTTCATTAAACCAAACAACGGATATCTGGGAAACAGAAGCATCAGATACTTTTGATTATGACCTGAACGGTAATCTCATTAAGCGGATTTCTTACAGCATTGCATTTATTGATGGACAGCCTGTTCCATTAATGCCTCTAACGTATGAAACTTACGGTTACAACAGCCTGAACAAAATGGATCAGATGGAATCAAAAAACTGGAATAATACCTTATCAGCCTGGGTTGGTTCATCCCGGTTTACGTTTAATTATGACAGCGATAAGCCAACCATAGGATACTTATATGAATGGGATATCACTTCTCAAACTTATAAGACAGCCCCGTCAGTTCGTTACTTATTTGCGCTGCCTACAGCCTTAAATGAAACAAGTACCACAGCGTTTTCAGATCTGCTTGTATATCCAAACCCGGCAACAAAAAAGGTATTTATTTCCGGTTCCATGTCAGGATCATTTCAAGAGTCAGCTATCAGTTTATACAACCTGAGCGGACAGTTAAACCATGCACCGGTAATTGATCAAAACGGTGTGGCCGAAATTGATATCAGCCATTTATCCTCAGGAATGTATTCTATCCAAATTCAATCCGGAGAGACTGTGATCAGGAAAAAACTGTTGATCCGCTAAACAAAACAATTACCCTGCTTTATATAATCATATTGCAATAGCAATGATCATGGAATTGATATTTGAGACAACCAATTATGACATATCGGGCTCACCACCCAATATGCTTATGTCTCTTTTATAAAAATGCATCCAATAATTTTAGTCTTTTGCCCTCAAATAATTTCCTCTAAAACCTGATTCTGTTCTCCGCCCAATGGTAAGTCCGGTTCTTCTTTATATGGATTTCCCTTCATTGGCCCTACTTAATTAACGGTGTAAATAAGGCTATTTCAGCTTATCAATAGGTTAAACTCCCTCCTGAAATAAATAAGAGGTTATGCAACTTATGGTCGTTATTTTCTGACTACAGGTTTTAACCTAACTGCTTTTATGAAAACAACGATACTCTCCATTGCCCTTATGCTTGGCTTCCATATGGCATTTAGCCAAAATTTTATGCCGGAGGTTGTTCCTTATACCCTCACCGGGTTTAACAAATTGCGGAATGACAATCCGTTTATATTGTCTCAGAGTGCCGGCCCAAACAATACATGGAGCAACCTGGCCAGTTATACCTGGATTCCGTCTGCCATACCTGGCTATAACAAAGAAAGAACAACTTCACAGTTTTCGGGCAATACCTGGATCATGAATCAACTGGAGCAAAACGAGGTGAACCTTGATGACCAAAACAGGATTACCAATATTATTGAGAATAGAACGCAGAATTACAACGGAACCCAATACCGGTCTAAATTTAAATACCAGTTTACCTATAATACACAAAATAAACCCTCCCACATACTCGTACAGGTAGCCGAGGCACCATCTTATATCAATTTTGTAAACTTTTATAATTACAGCTATAGCTATAATACCCAGGGGCAGTTGATTTCTGACAGTTTGTACAATTATACCGATCAGCAATCTTATAAAAGAGATTATACCTACGATGCCAATGGAAAACCGGCAAGCCAAACCTATTTTGAATACAGCAGCGATGATACCACCGGCAAAACATGGTATACCTTCGTAAACGATCGCCTGCATACTACCTACGCCATTTCATTAGACCTCACATCGGGTAATTGGGAAACAACATCAACAGATACTTTTGATTATGATCTGAACGGTAATATCATCAAACGGATTTCTTACGGTGCCGCATTTATTAATGGAGACTATATCCCTTTTATGCCGGTAACAAATGATACTTACAGTTACAACAGCCTGAACAAAATGGACCAAATGGAATCAAAAGTCTGGAATTCGGATTTATCGGCCTGGGTTAATGCGGCCCGGTACACGTTTAATTATACCAACAATAACCCTTCCGTTGGTTATTTGTATAACTGGAACACCACCGCTCAAACTTATGATACAGACCCGACAGTTCGCTTCTTATTTGCGCTGCCAACTGCGCTTCATGAAAACAATGGTTTAACAGCTTCGGGCATGGCCATCTATCCCAACCCTGCAACAAATAAGGTATTTATTTCCGGTTTAATGTCCGGGGCATTTCAACAGTCGGCTATCAGTTTATACAACCTCAGCGGACAGTTATGCAGTGTACCGGTAATCTATCAAAACGGTATAGCCGAGGTTGATATCAGCCATTTATCCTCAGGAATTTATTCTATCCAGATTCAATCCGGAGAAACTGTGATAAGGAAAAAATTATTGGTGCGTTAAACAAAACGATTACCCGGCATCATATAATCATGTTGCTATATCAGGGATGACGTGATTGATGTTTGATGCTTGCATATCGGGCGCACAACCCAATGCTGTTGTGGCATCAGTTTTTATCCCTGCCTAAAATTATCTATTGCTTACAACCTCAAATAACTTACCCTAAACCCTGATCCTGTTGCCTGCCAACTTGTAAGGCCGGATCTTCTTCATATTGATTTACCTTCATTAGCCACTTTTCATCGTCAGGAGGCAACTACCTCTTATCTTCCTGTTGAACCTCATAAGGAAAGACGATAGGGGTTATGCAACGTTTTGTTGTCCTATGATGACTAATGAGCTAAACTCATTTTATTTATGAAAAAAATAATCCTCTCCTTAACCATTATCCTAAGCTATCATATCACCTACTGCCAAAGTTTTTTGCCCGAAGTTGTTCCCTACACAGCAACAGGGTTTACCAAACTGATTGATGAAAATCCGTTTGTTTTGTCTCAGAGTGCCGGCCCAAACAATACGTGGAGCCATCTGGCCAGTTATACCTGGATCCCTGCTTCCATTCCCGGATATAACAAAGAAAGAAAAGTTTCTCAGTTCTCAGGCAATACCTGGATATTGAATCAACTGGAGCAAAATGAGATTGCCGTTGATAACCAAAACAGGATGACCAGTGTTATTCAGGATCAAACCTATAATTACAGTGGAACCCCATACCGGTCGAAAATAAAATACCTGTTTACCTATAATGCACAAAACAAAGTGTCCCGTGTGCTGATGCAGATTGCTGAAGGCCCGTCTTATATCAATTTCGTAGACTATTACAATCTCAGTTATACCTACAATGGTCAGGGAAACCTTATTTCTGATAGCATGTATGTTTATGGCAACCTGCAATCGTACAAAAGAGATTATACCTACGATGCCAATGGCAAACCGGCAGGCCAGACCTACTTTGAATACAGCAGCGATGATACCACCAGCAGAACCACATATACCTATGTAAACGATCGCCTGCATGCTTCTTATAGCATGTCCCTTAATCAAACATCGGATGTTTGGGAAACATCATCTGCGGATACCTTTGATTATGATCAGAACGGAAATATCATCAGGCGGATTTCTTACGGGGCGGCATTTATGGACGGACAGTTTATTCCATTTTCGCCATTAACCAATGAAACTTATACATACAACAGCTCAAATAAAATGGACCTGATGGAAAGAAGAAGCTGGAATGCGGATTTATTAGCCTGGGTGAATGCGGCCAGATACACGTTTAATTATAATAACAATATACCTACCTTAGGTTATATGTATAACTGGAATACCACCTCTCAAACTTATGAAACAGACCCGGCAGTTCGTTTCTTATTTGCGCTGCCTACCGCATTAAATGAAGCTCACAACACATCCGTTTCAGATATAGGGGTATACCCTAATCCTGCTAAAAATAAGGTATCTGTTTCCTATGCCCAGGTTCAGGCATTTCAGCAGGCCGATATCAGCCTGTACAATATCAGCGGACAATTGTTTTCCGTACCTGTAAAAGCGGAAAACGGCATAGCCGAACTTGACATAAGCAACTTATCATCAGGAATTTATTATATCAATATCCAATCAGGTGAAACCGTGATGAAGAAAAAACTGGTGGTTCATTAGTTTTAAAAACAACACCACACAACAGGTTAAAAGCAGCGTAATGCTGCTTTTTTTATTTATGATGCTTACATTAGCAACATGAGATGGTTACTGCCTGCTTTGCTTGTATGTTGTTTTATTTTGCCAGCTTACCCGCAAAAAGAGAAAACCCGGCACTTTATTGACAGCCTGGAAAGCAGACTTTCTGACTTTGGTGAAGATACCCTGAAAGCAAAGGTGCTGGTGAATCTTGCTCTTAATTTCCAGCAAATCAATATTGATACCGCTCTAATTTATTGCCGGAAGGCACAGGTTCTTTCTTCCAAACTAAATTATACCCTTGGAGTAAAACAGGCCAGCAACAACCTTGGTATGATATACTACCAGATGGGAAAGTATGAAGATGCCATTAAAGCATTTGAACAGTACAAATATCTTTGCTCAACTACCGGTGACAGCACCAATATTGCCTGGGGCTACAACAATATTGGCAATATTTATATTGAACTGGGCCGCTATAATACCACGCTTAATTATTATGACTCGGCACTCCATATATGGCAATTGTTAAAAGATACAACCGCATTTGCAAACAGCTATGTAAATATTGGTTATGTATACAAAGACCTGGGAAAATATACCGAAGCCCTGTATTATCTGTTTAAATCACTGAGAACGTATGAGGCCGCAAAAAAGAAAAAAGGGATGGCCTATGCCCTTAATTTTATAGGCACCGTTTATACCCGAAAAAAAGAATACGAAAAGAGTAACTTTTACACCCGGAAGGCAGCAGCACTTTACCGCATTCTGGAGAATTATGACGGGTTGGGCCAATGTGTGCTTAATATGGCAATTAATTATCAGCACCTGAATGAGCCCGAAAAAAGCAAACAATCCTTATTGGAAGCCATCCGCATTTTTACGGATGTAAATGATCAGCGGCAGATTGCTATTATATACAGTATGCTGGGGGCTATCCACAGAGAAAAAAAAGAACTTAAAGAGGCGCTTTCTGCTTTCAGCAAAGCCTCAGAGATCAATACCGGCCTTGGAAACATGAGGGTATTGCCTGATAATTTAACCAATATTGCGGAGATACAACTGTTACTTGGATCATCTGTGGCAGCAGAAAAATATGCCAGAGAGGCCATGAAATATGCGGAACAAAACGGATCAATAGAATACCGGAGAAATGCAGCCCATGTGCTTTCCCGATGCCTGGAAGCGAGGGGAAATACTTCTGAAGCATTTCGCTATTACAAACTTTACAGCGTTTTAAAAGATACCATGGAGAATACGGAAGCATTAAAAAATGCCCAGGAGATACAAACCAAATATGAAACAGAAAAAAAAGACCTGGAACTAACTGCCAAAAACCTGGAACTGGAGAATGCCGCTTTTGAAATAAATAAAAAGAGAATTCAACTGATGGCCCTATTTGTTTCAGTTGTTCTCATCTGTATCATTTTTATACTTGCCTACCACCGGTATAAACTTAAACAACGCTCTTTGCTGGATGCGGAGTTGTTAAAAGAACAGGGATTGCGCAACAAGGCCATTATTGAGGCGGAAGAAAGGGAGCGGATCCGCATTGCCAAAGACCTGCACGATGGTGTTGGGCAACAGATAAGTGCTGTGAAAATGAACCTTTCTGCATTGGATCATGAAATACAGCTAACAGATACCCAGAAAACAAAAATGGAAGTTTTGTTAAGCCTGGTTGATGACGCTGTAAAAGAAGTTCGCTCTGTTTCGCACCAGATGATGCCAAATGCATTGATCCGTTCAGGTTTGAGTATTGCGGTAAGAGAATTTGTTCAAAAATTGGCGGTCGTTGATGCCCTAAAAATTGATTTGCAAATAGTGGGTTTAAACAACAGGCTTGAAAACACCACAGAAACCGTATTGTACCGTGTGCTGCAGGAATGTGTAAGCAATATTATAAAACATGCACATGCCACACATATCAGTATTCAGCTTATCAAACACGATAATCATTTAAACATGATGGTTGAAGATAACGGAACAGGTTTCGATACTTCTGCTCTTTATGATAAATCAGGTATAGGTATTAAAAACATTATTTCCCGTGTACAATTCCTTAACGGCACAGTTCATTTCGACTCCCTGCCCGGTAAAGGCACCACCATTATTGTAAACATCCCCCTATGAAAAACTTACTCCTCCTGCTCACCATTGCTTTAAGCACCCACACTTTTGCTACTCACAGAAGTGATAGCCTCGAAAATACCCTCTCCTCGGTACCTGATACCCTGAAGGTGAGAAACCTGAACCTGCTTGCCTGGGAGTTTATGTATAATAACTCGGCTAAAGCGTATGAGTATGCCACCAGGTCTCTTCGTTTATCTGAATCCATTTCTTACGAAAGGGGAATTACCAAAGCACTGAATATATTGGGCGTGGTATATGATGTAAGATCATCTTATGACAGTGCCTTACTTTATTATAATAAGGCCCTGGAGCATAGCATTAAACTTGCCGATAGCAGGGGAACCGGAAGTGCCCACAACAATATTGGATTAACCTACTGGAATCAGGGAAAACGCGATCAGGCATTGTACCACTATTTTAAGGCCGTTCAGGATTTCAGTAAAATAAACGACACCCTGAACAGCGCCAATGCTTTTAGTAATATCGGCCTGCTGTATTGGGATAAACATAAAACCAATAAGTCCATTCATTTTTTAAGAAAGGCTGAAAGCTTATACCACCTTGCCCAGGATAAACACGGACTTGGTGCATGCTGGTCGAACATAGGAATGATTATGGTGGATATCAAACAATACGACTCTGCATTTTACTACTATCAGAAGTCTATTACCATAAAAAAAGAAATAAACGACCTGTTTGGTTTGGGCAAAGTATACAGCGACATGGCTATTATGCTGAATGAAACAAACCGCCCGAGAGAGGCATTGCCCTATTTATTGCTGGGAATAAAAATAGAAGAACAAAACGATGACTTTTCTGGTGCATCGCGCACGGCACTTAGTATAGCCGATGTTTACGGAAAACTTGGCAACAGCCATCTGCAGGAGCAATACCTTCACACATCCGAGCAATATGCAAAAAACATAAACAGCAACCGGTTGAATCAGATTATCAGTGTGGAGTTTTCAAAATTTTATGCAGCAAAGGGCAATTACCGGGATGCATACAACTACCGGTTAAAATACGAGGCCGCTACTGATTCCATCCTGAATACAGAAACAGAGAAACAGATACTGGAGATACAAACCAAATATGAAACAGCTCAAAAAGACCTGCAGATAACCGAACAGCAGGCCGGTATACGCAAGCGTGAAATGATACTGGTTATTATTTCTATTCTTTTTGCTTCACTTATTGTTCTGGCATTTTTATTATACAACAGATACAAACTGAAACAACAGGCCATACTTGATGCAGAACTTTTGCGCCAGCAATCATTGCGTAATAAAGCCATTATTGAAGCAGAAGAAAAAGAAAGAATCCGCATTGCCAAAGATTTACATGATGGGGTTGGCCAACAGATAAGCGCAGTGAAAATGAACCTATCGGCACTCGATCATGAATTGCAGTTAAACAGTGCACAAAAAGACAAGATGGAAACCTTGCTTATACTAATTGATGATGCGGTAAAAGAAGTACGTTCCGTTTCCCATCACATGATGCCAAACGCGTTGATCCGCTCCGGGTTGAGCACCGCTGTTAGAGAATTTGTAAACAAGGTTTCCTCTGTTGATGCCATTAAAATAGACTTACAGATTGTAGGGCTGAATGACCGGCTGGAAAAAACGACTGAAACGGTCCTTTACCGGGTATTACAGGAAAGCGTAAGCAATATTATCAGGCATGCACATGCCACACATATCAGCATCCAACTGATTAAACATACCCATCACCTGAGTATGGTTATTGAAGATAACGGAACCGGATTTGACACCTCCGTTATAAATGACGAATCAGGAATTGGAATTAAAAACATGATTTCACGTGTGGAGTTCTTAAACGGAACCATCGTATTTGACTCCACACCGGGAAAGGGTACCACCGTGGTGGTGGATATTCCTCAAACCTGATTCGATCAGAAAGACCTGCTTATTCCGGCTATCCAACGGAATCGCAAATACTCTCCATCTACAAAAGGTGTATTATTGAGAAACAGGGGCATATCAAAACGAAGGGTAAGCGGTTTGGCTTCATCCAATTTTCCCCAACGTTTAATGGTTAGGGCAATACCTGTACCTGCACTTGCCAATAAATCACTGGAAACCATTTTGTCTTCCGTAAGGCCATATTCTCCAGCCTTAAACTCAGTGGAAATATAACCTGCATCGGCAAACAAATAAGTATCGAGATGAACATAAGAAGCGAAACGGCCCGGAGAAAACGGAACAAGCTTATCGAAATCAACTTCCATGTTTACAGAACTTCCGCTGCGCCCGGTAAATAAATAAACCTGTGTATTGCTGATATCCTTTGGCATCACATATCCGGCATAACCGCGAATGTTCAATCCACCGCCTGCATGAAAATGGTTTACATCGTTTCCGTATCCCAGCCAGTTTGTTGGCACAAATGCGCGGGAGCGGATAAATTTATTATCCATCATCTCCTCAGGATTTGCTCCTGCCAGGTATAACTGCGATTCGGGTGCAATATTGCTTCCATCCATTACCTGCATAAACAACCTGGAGTGCAATTCAAACTTCCATAGGTTGTGGTGATTGATCCAGCTGATGGTAATACGTGAGTAATCATAATCAGAGAAAAAAGGAGCCCTGAAAGTTTCTTTAAGTTCCCCGTAACCATTGCTGTAAGTATAGTTGGCCTGCATATCCAGGTTCACTGAATTATTGCGCTTGCCGCTTTGCCATTGCGCAGGGTAAAGCAGGTAATCCAGATCACTAGCTTTTGGCCTGCGCAGTCCTTTAAAATAAAGTTCAACAAGTCCATTTTTAAATCCTCTTTCTATTCCCACCTTACCCATCAGCAAACCATCCAGGTTTCTTATATTGTAATTCAGAAAATAATTTTTACCAATAGCTCCTGTGCGGTAATTAAAGGTAAAGTCAACCTGATTTTTTGTTTCACCGGATATATCTCTTCCAAGGTTTGAATTATACCATACCGTTGCACTAAACGTATTAAACCGGTGAAGGAATTGCCCGTTGAGATGCAATCCGCCTTTTGCTCCATCAATGCTGTTATACCACAAATCTGGTCTCCACCTTAAGGAATATACTTTGCGGTTAAACGGTTTTTTTCTTCCATTATCAAACCCAAAACTAATAGGTGCTTTCAAGCTATTATCCATCTGGTACACATCGGCCAAACGGCAACTTGGATCTATGATTACATTTTTTAGTTTTTTACCGGCAGGCAAAGCAATTTTAGCTGTATAGGTTACATTCAATACTCCCCAGCCCTTCCACACAGGTAATACGGTTGCATCCGTTTTTTTAGTAAAATAGGTATTGGGAATATGGTAACGCAAAACCGTTGAATCTTTTGTGATCACCGTAAAATCAAGTGGCATTTGCATACTGCCTTTTCTCAAAAATTCAATTTCAATAGAATCACCTTTGTTTTTATTTACCGACCAAACAGCATAATCTGTTCTTTTGGTGGTTTCCATCCATTGATCGAAAAACCAGTTGAGGTCTACATGCGTAAAATTGATGATGCTGCTTCTGAAGTCTTCAAAATAAGGGTGAGCCATTTTCCACTGATCAAAATAATGCTGCATAGCGGCAAGGAATAACTCATCACCCAATACGTATTGAAGGTTATAAAGCATGGTAGCTGTTTTGTAATACACATTGCCATAGCCGCCACCATGGTTAAGCGCTCCGTTAAAATCATCACTGTGCGTATTAAGCTGCATATCACTGCCACTCATGGCATCGCGGATATAACCCTGATAAACCGTTTGATCCATGCGCGAAACAGGGTACTTGTCTTTTTTCCCCGGTTTCACTTCACCAAAAATGCTGGTCATGCTCCAGTTGGTTAGAAACTGGGTAAACCCTTCATCCAATGAAGCACGGTAGGTTTCATTATTTCCCACCATTCCAAAAAACCAGTTATGTCCAACCTCATGTGCGATAAGGCCGTAATATCCCGGAGATCTGCCGCCATCCAACGTAAGCATAGGATATTCCATCCCATCTCTTGCATCAGCCACAATCATTTTGGGGTAAGCATAATTACCAATATCACGCGAATAGGTTTCAATTACTTTGCCGCAAAACTTTGCCGCATCCTGCCAACCGCTGGCATGAGGCTCCTGTGCCAGTGAAATGCAGGAAACTTTTTCACCGTTGGATAAAGTAACAACAGTTTCTCCAATGCGGTAGGTAGGATCTGTGGTCCATGCAAAGTCGTGGGTGTTTACCGCTCTGTACTTCCATGTTTTGGTAGTTCCGTTTGGTGCCACCACCACAGAAGGTTCACTATCCCATGGTTTATCTTTAAAGTTTTTAATATCCAGTTTTGCCATCAGATCTGCAGGCAATACTTCGTTGCGGTTTTGCAATACACCCGTGCCATCCATGATAAAATGATTGGGCAGGGTAAGCTCCACATGATAGGATCCAAAATCTCCATAAAACTCTTTCCCCAGGTGCTGATCGGTTTCCCAGCCAAACTTACGGTCGTAAACACAAATGCGCGGGTACCAGTGCACCACATCATAATGTTTATTGCCCCAGTTATCCTTAAACAGTTTCATGCGTCTGCGTTGGGTTCCTCCATTATCAAAATAGGTTTTAAAACGAATCTGAACGGATAGTGATTTTCCAGGCATTAATGGCTCTGTTAATTCCACCCGCATAATGCTGAAATCAATTTTTATGGCTGCATCATATTTATTTACTGCACCATCAACGGCAAAACCCTCACCCGGACGCGGAGGTTCTGATACTGAAATAATTTTTACCTGCTCAATGCTTGTTCCTAATCCATCGGCCTCATATTTGCCAAACTTTTGTTTAAACCCGTTGGCTTTGTTTAATTTTTCGAGGTAACTCCCTTTTACAAAAGCATTCTGATATAAATGAAAATAAAGAAAATGTAAGGTATCAGGAGAATTATTAAAATAAGTTAATACTTCTTCTCCGCTGATGATATCTGTTTTATCATCAAGTGTGGCTTTTATATCGTAGTGCACATCCTGCTGCCAGTAACCATCATAAGGCTTGCGGTTTTTCCAGTAATATGGGTTTTGGGCTGAGCGGTAGGTATATTCCTGCGCCAAAGCCGGCAGTAATGTATATAAAGAAATAAGGGCTAATACAATTCTCTTCATGCTGGCAAGATAAAACATCAGGCCAGATTATTCCACCAACATTTTGCCTTTTATCATATTTTGAGAAAGGCCCTCAATCAGGTAATGGTATAACCCATGCGTAAGCACACCTGTTGGAATAATATATTCTTCTCCCCTGAGCATACTTTCACTAAAAACAATTGATCCCTGACTATTGAAAATTTTAATAGAAAACATATCGAAGGCCGGATTTGGAAAAATGATTTTGCTACCCTCCCTTACCGGATGCGGCTGAATTTGCACGTTGCCTGAGGTGGCGGCTGTTCGCTCCACCCAAAACACCTTGCTGTATCCCCTGTTTCCTAAAAACAACCGGTAATAATGTTTTCCGTTCACCGTGATATCATGTTTAAACCCATATGATTGGGCCGAGCTCAGGTTTCCGCAAACACCGGGTTCATCCCATATGGCTTTATAATTGATAGAGTCGGTACTATGCTCCAGCACGGTTCCCTGGCAGGTAAATCCGGAAAATAAGGTCCAACTGATGATATTACCCGTTCTGGTAGTTGCCGCAGTAATGCTCAGTTCCTGCTCCGTAACCTGAGCATGGCCTGATAAAACAAACAACACAAAAACAAGTAATGCCCTGAATTTCATTTTAATAATTTAAACAAATTTCATTAATTTGCCCTTAATACCTATGAATTATTTTAAAAGCCTAACGGCTCCCCTACTCATTTTATTTTTTGGATGTTCCGGCAGTTACTGGTTACTTAACCAAACCACTCCTAAAAAGAAAATTCCTAAAAAAGACAGAATGGATCTTGCCTGGAAACAGGAGTTTGAATTAACAAAGGATCCTGAAACAGGTGATGTACCATCGGAACGCCTGTATGATGCCTGGATTTATATGAGCCAGTTGCAATCTAAACTGGGCAAAGCGGCCATCCCCGGGGTGCAATGGACCGAACGCGGACCTAATAATTGTGGAGGAAGAACAAGAGCTGTTTGTGTGGATAGGAATGATGCCACCAGAAAAACGGTATGGGTGGGTGGAGCAAATGGAGGAATCTGGAAAACCACTGATATTACAGCTACAAGTCCAACCTGGAGTGTGATTAATGATTTTTTTCAGAACCTGGCTATTACCTTTATTGCCCAGGCTCCGGCCAACCCTCAGGTAATGTATTTTTGCACAGGCGAAGGAAACGGAAATATTGATGCGGCAAGAGGCATGGGTGTTTGGAAAAGCACCAATGGCGGAAGCACCTGGACACAACTATCAGCTACCAACAATTCTACTTATTACTATTGTGCCAAGGTATTTCCGCTTGGAAACGGAGATACGGTTTTTGTTTGTACCAGCAATGGATTATACCGCTCTTTAAATGGAGGAACCTCTTTTACCAAAGTGCTTGGGTCAGGTATTGCATCAGCCGGTGGAAATAATTCTTACGATATTGAACGTGCAGCAAATGGCACCCTTTACGCTACGGTTGCCGGATCTGCAGGAACCATACATAAATCGTATAACAACGGAGCCACGTGGACCAACCCATTAACCATTCCGGCAGCTATTGCAAGAGAAGAAATTGAGATTGCGCTTACTGAAACGGATACCAATACCATTTGGGGAATTGTAGAGGCATCGTCAAAAATAAGAGCCATTATAAAAAGTGTAAATGCAGGAACCAGTTTTGATTCCACTTCAGCTTATCCGGCCGATGCTGATGGAGGCATTCCGGCAAACGATTTTTCACGCGGGCAGGCATGGTATGATTTATCAATTGCCGTTGATCCCAATAACCCCAATGTTTGTTTTGTTGGAGGAGTGGATTTGTTTAAAACAAGCAATGGTGGCACAAGCTGGCAGCAGGTTTCACACTGGTATGGTGGATTTACTTTTCAGGAAGTACATGCCGACCAGCATAATGCCATTTTTGAACCCGGCAATTCCAATGTGATTTATTTTACCAATGATGGTGGTGTTTACCGCTCGGCAAATGCCACAGCCAGCATTCCAACCATCACACCTAAAGAACCCAATTATAATACCACTCAGTTTTATGCATGTGCCATTCATCCGGGTACAGGTGTAAATCATTTTTTAGCCGGAGCTCAGGATAATGGTTCGCACCGTTTTACATCTGCGGGTATAAACAGCACCACAGAAGTTACAGGTGGCGATGGGGCTTTTGTGCATATTGATCAGAATCAGGCCCAGTATCAGTACACCTCTTATGTATACAATAACTACTACCGTTCTACCAATACAGGCTCCAGCTTTTCCGGTGTTTCTTTTGGCAATACAGGCTCGTTTATTAACCCAACGGATTATGATGATTCATTAAACCTCCTGTATGGAAATTATGCCTCAAATGTTTTTTTCCGTTGGAACAATCCGCAAAGTGGAAACAGTTGGGATACCATCAGGGTAAATTTGTTTAATGGATCCGTAACACATGTGCGTGCTTCTCCCAATACAGCCAGAAGGGTATTTTTCGGAACTTCATCCGGAAGGGTGGTAAGGGTTGATAGTGCTACCGCGGCCGCTTCTGTTGTTGTGGCTACACAGATAAACAGTGGCGCGGGTATGCCCTCAGGAAGCGTGTCATGCATTGAAGTAGAAAAAGGAAACGATAACCATATTCTTGTTACCTACTCCAGCTATGGGGTAAACAGTATTTGGGAAACAAAAAACGGAGGCACAAGCTGGACCAGTGTGGAAGGAAATGTGCCCGATATGCCGGTGAGGTGGGCATTGCTAAACCCAACAAAAAACTGGCAGGTATTACTTGCCACTGAACTTGGCGTATGGAGCACCGACAGCTTAAACGGAACATCTACCAACTGGCAACCTTCCACCAGCGGACTGGCCAATGTGAGGGTTACCCAATTGCATACCCGTGCCAGCGACAGGCTGGTAATAGCCTCTACCCACGGCAGGGGTTTATTTTCCAGCGATGTGTTTATGGATCCGTTTGCAGATTTTACAGCCAATAAAACGGTAAGTTATATCGGCAAAGGCATTCAGTTTACCAGTACTTCGGCAAAAGCCACCAGCTATTTATGGAATTTTGGAGATGGCACCAACAGTACGGCCGCAAACCCATTAAAAACTTATAGTACAGCCGGTGTATATACTGTTACACTAACCATTAATGCTGGTGCTTCTGTAAAAACATTAACCAACTATATTACCATACTGCCTTACCGTGGCGTCCCTTACCTGATTGCCAACGGTGGCAATTTTGAAACCAATGCCAACGATTTTGCACAGCTATCTTTATCGGGCACCGCTTTTGCAAGAGGCAGTTCATCAACCAGCGGAAAAAACGGAACACGCAGCGGCAGCTTTGTTTGGGTAACAGGTTTATCCGGAAGTTATGCCAACAATACCATTTCATACCTGTACACGCCTTCATTTAATATGACACTGGCAGGAACTTACAATTTAAGTTTCTACGCCAAAAATGTGTTTGAGTCGGGTTATGATGGTTATATCCTTGAGTATAGTTTAACCGGTGGCGATACATGGCAGTCTTTGGGTACAACTACACAAGCCAGCTGGTACGATTATGCCAATACCAGCGCGGCCGACCGCTCTTTCCCGCAGAACCAGGCATTCTTTAGTTCTACCAACAGCAGTTACACCCTTAAAACGTATAATATTTCCGCCCTTGCAGGAAACAATAATGTTACTTTCCGTTTTGTATTTAAGTCCGACCCAAGTTCAACTGCTGCGGGTTTAGCTATTGATGATTTTGAAATTACCGGACCAACCAACAGTGCTCTTCCGGTAAACCTCATCAGTTTCACGGGTGTGCGTTTAAACCCATCGGAAGTATTGCTAAACTGGGCTACTGCGGCTGAATGGAACAATGCCGGATTTGAATTACAACGCAGCGATAACTACAACGAAGGCTTTAAAACCATTACTTTTCAGCCCGGAAAAACACATGCTACATCCGTAGAAAACTATACCTATACCGATACTGATAATAAACTTCCTGTTTCGTTTTACCGACTGAAACAAACGGATGCTGATGGAACTTTTGTTTATTCAGATGTGTTGGTTATCCATGGCCCTGTTATAGGAGGCCCTGTTTGGACTCCAAAGGCAGGGTTTTCTGCCGGCACTAACCAGTTTATCTTTAACCTGCAACAGGTTCCTTCTGCCGATGTGGTGGTATTTTCTTCCTCCGGTCAGCAGGTGGCAACTTATAAAGTAACGGACGGACAGGTGCTTGATCTTAGCCCCCTTTCAGCCGGAATTTATTACCTGAGGTTTATTGGCAATAGTGCTCAAACCCATACAGAGAAGGTACTTATACGGTAAGGGCTGACTTAAATCATGTTTTATTTACCGGCATCACTTATCTTTGCCGCTCATTCTAATCCATCTTACATATGGAAAGAAAAAACTTTCTTGTATTAGCATACTATTATTACACCCGGATAGAAAATCCGGAAGAGCTTTCTGAGCAACACCTGAAATATTGCAAGGAGCTGGGATTAAGAGGCAGAATTTATCTGGCCCCCGAAGGAATTAACGGAACCATTAGCGGCACGCGTGAAGCATGTGAACAATACATGAAAGACCTGGTGGCCAATCCGGTTTTTAGTGGTACAGAATTTAAAATTGATGAGGTAGACGATCATGCATTTACCCGCATGCACGTGCGCCCCAAAAAAGAAATTGTACACTCAGGCCTGCGCGACCCGAATGATATTGACCCAACCAAAGAAACCGGCAAACATATTAACGGGGAAGAGTTTCTGAAAATGAAAGACAGTGACGATGTGGTGATAGTGGACGTTCGTTCTAATTACGAAACACGTTTGGGCCGTTTTAAAAATGCCGTAACGCTTGATCTGGAAACCTTCCGCGAGCTTCCTTCCCGCCTTCCTGAACTGGAAAAGTTTAAAGATAAAAAGGTGGTAACGGTTTGCACAGGTGGAATTAAATGCGAAAAAGCCTCGGCCTTATTATTAAAAGAAGGATTTAAGGATGTATACCAGTTGCACAACGGTATTATTGGTTACGCCAAAGAAACCGGAGGCAAGGATTTTGATGGGGTGCTTTACGTTTTTGACGGACGTGTAACTGTGCCGGTAAATGAAGTAAACCCAAAAGCCATTGCACAATGTAAAAAGTGCGGTGAGCCTACCACACGTAACCTCAATTGCGCCAATGTAGAGTGTAATGAACAGTTTAATATGTGCGAAAAATGCAGCGAAGAAATGGAAGGTGCCTGCAGTGATGAATGCAAGGTACACCCGCGTAAACGCCCGTATAACGGAACCGGATATTATACCCGACCTCCGGTTGAAGAGTTGATGGGAAAATAAGTTTCTTAAAACAGACCAATAAAAAAAACCACCCGGATTTATTCTCAGGTGGCTTTTTTATTGAGGGTTCAATTTGGATTATTTGTTCAATTTCTTTGGATCAATTCCCCTCTTCTTAGCCATGTCTTCCAGCTTTTGTTCAAAGCGTGATTTTTTCACAGGTTTCTTTTTGTTCTCCTGAATCTGCGCATGCAGCTTATCTTCATTTACAAACCTGCGTATAGCCAATTGCTGACCAATAGTAACCACGTTTGACAGGAAGTAATAATAATTTAAACCTGCAGGATAACTGTTCAGCACAAACATAAAGATCACCGGCATGATATAACTCATCCATTTCATTTGACCGGTAACACCTGTCATCTGGTTATTGTAAACGGCATATACAATAGAAGAAACGGTCATGAGGATGGTAAACAAACTCACATGATCACCATAACCCGGAATGCTGAATGGCAGGTTAAGAATAGAATCGTAGGTGGAAAGATCTTCTGCCCATAGGAATGATTGCCCGCGCAATTCAAAAGCAGAAGGGAAAAACTGGAACAGGGCAAACAAAATTGGTAATTGCAGCAATACCGGTACACAACCACCCAGCGGATTTACACCGGCCTTGCGGTACATTTTCATATTCTCCTGCTGCACACGTCCCATATCATCGCCATACTTTGCTTTGATTTCATCAAGCTCGGGCTTAAGGGTACGCATTTTGGCAGCTGATAAATAGGAACGGTAAACAAGAGGTAATAAAGCTGTTTTAATAATAAGGGTAAGTAAAAAGATAATCAACCCAAAGCTGCTTAGAAACTGGCTCAGGAAGTGGAATACATTTATTACCACATACTTGTTTACCCAACGGAAAATACCCCAGCCCATTGGAATAATACGCTCCAGTTGGATATCAAATTTCTCCAGTGTTTTATAATGGTTTGGACCGAAATAAAATTTAAAGGCGAAACTCTCATTAACACCATGGTTGTAAGGAACGGTAAGTGAAGCATTCATTACGCGTACATACCTGCCACGTTCATCGGTTTTGGTTTCTACACTTCCGTTATCAAAATTTTTATCGGCAATAATGGTGGTATTAAAATATTGCTGTTTAAAGGATATCCAGTTAACTGCGGTTTTCAGGTCTTGTTTTTCATCCTTGGTTTCGGCAATATATCCGGGCTCATCCTGCGCATAGCGGTAATAAACGGTGCTGGTGCGTTTTTCGGCTTCCATGCTTTTTTCCTGTAGTGGTGCATGGTGGCTAATGCCCAGATCGAGGTAATTGTTGCTTGGCGCAATAATGCTTTGCATGCCGTTCAGGTTAAGCTTGTACTCCAGCATATTGGTTTCGTTGTTGATGGAATAACGTTGCTCTATGTATTGGCCATCGTTTATTTTCAACATCATGCTCAGGCTTTTTCCGTTATCGGATATTACCGAAGTAAAATACAAATCACCTGTTTGAATAGCCTTGGCATCTGCCGTGGCAAATGAATAATTAAACTGATTATCGTCTCCATCCATCAAAATCAAAGGCGACTGATCATACCGAACATGTTTTTTAAGCAATACCTGATAAACCCTGCCCCCTTTATTGCTAAAGGTAACTTTCATATGATCGTTTTCGAGGGTGGTAAAACTTTCGGTACCTGTGGCAAACGGAGCAAATACACCATAAGCACTGTTGGCAGCAGTTGAATCAAAGGTTGCTACTTTTACAGAGTCTTTTGTTGCGGCCTCAACGGCCAGTATTTTGCTCACACTGTCTTCACGCAGTTTTACCAGCGTAATAGAATCCTGTGCCCGTTTGGTGGCCTTAATATCCTCGTCAGAAGGCTGATTAACATAGGCAAATGTAACCAGAATGATAAAAATAAGGGATAACCCGATAATGGAATTTCTGTCCATGAACTAATTGCAATTAAAAACGGCTGCAAAAGTAAGCATTTATTGAACTTTAGCTAATGTTTGATTGGCAACTGATAATCAAATATTTAAGCCAGAGTAACTAATGATATTATCTTAGAGCTGGATAATAACAGTTGAATGAGCCTTTCACATTTTGAAATAGTTAGGGTTTAGAATCCTTTCCCTCTGATTTCTCATCCATCCTGTTATCAAATCTTAAATCGCTTTTCATCTATCATTAAAAAAGATTCCTTTTTAGTATCTTTATTGTCAACTTGTTAGAACCATCCATGTCCGCTATATTAAATCATGTACAAAATCAGTTTATCAATCTTGTTTTTCTGGCCTTTATATTTACTGGAACATCGTGCGATTATCCAGAATGTGAGGATGATGGAGATAACGAGAAGATACAACTCCAATATAAAGAAATCTATATGCCATATATTGGGAACGAAACCATCCACTTCTTGCACAATAAGATCGATACACACACTTTTCGGGCAACCGATAAACTCACCTATTATATTACAGAATCTGCTTATGCTGAACAGTGTGCCAGAGATTATGAGAGTGTTAGTATTAATCTTACAAATTTAACCACCAATGACGTCCTTGTTTTTAAATATGAATATGATCCGCAGATGTTTGGAGCATTTCCTGCTGGTACCGCCAATGATCGTACCTATTATAAATTAGCCTATAAAGGAAAACTTTTCGCTTATCTATCAGCACTCAGTCAAACGTACATTAACAATATTTTATACGTAGGGTTGCATTTTATTGGTCCTGACACAATTAATAACTACATGGCCTTAGGTCAAAAAGGCATTGTAAAAATTGTTATTGATGGTGAGACCTGGGAAATTATTGAATAAGTTGGCGTACTGTTAGAATGTGACAATAAAAACTCATTCATATGAAACCGAACAAGAGGTGCACCTACATCCAAATATTCCTGATCGTTTTTTCGATGAGCATCTCCTCATGTGATGACGATCCTTGTGATGGCGCAGTAGAGAAGGTGATGCTTGTTAATAAGGATCACTTCATTCCATATACTGGTAATGAGCAACTAAAATTTTTACATAATAACCTTGACACACATATATTTATTGGAGTAAAAAAGGAAAACTACTTTATACGAGATGGTGGCAATACAGAAGGTACCTGCGCTAAGGATTACGAAAGTGTTAGGGTTTCTTTTTTAAATACAAGTACTAATGAACCATTATCTTTAGCGTATCAACGAAATATGGAGTTATTTCCTTCTATAGTTGACAACAATTCAGACAATGCTCACACTTATTACATTTTCGATTATAAAGGAAAAACTTTTACCTCAATATTCAAGTCAACCGGATATGATCCTGTAGTTATTAATAACATCAGTTATACTGGCATCACTTATATTGGGGTTGATACGAACAACTGTTTCCTCCGCAAGTCTCGTGTGGGAATTATAAGTATTCGCATAAATGGCGAACATTGGGATTTGATACCGTAACCTATTTTTGGTTTAATAAATTGCCTCCCCCATTACAATTTCATCCCCTTCATTTTTCTCTTATTTACCTGCAATTTATCAGCCTCCTTTTTTCTAATGGTTAGCTGTGCGGTTTTTCCACTACCAACAACCCTGTATACTTTATCATCATACAGGATATTGCCCAACGAATCTTGCAACATGATATAATAAATCCCGTTTTCACCGGTAGGTTTAAATCGAAAAAAACTACGTTCCCCTCCTTCAAATGCAATACTCAATATGCCTGCCGAATCCTTTATACAAACTCCGGGCGTTTTTTTGCTTAAAGTAATTAACTGCACCTTCTTGCCATTTACCAGATTCACCTCTCCTTCATTTACCTTAGCTATATCAGATATTACTTCTTTGCGAATGGTGATATCGCGGTCGGTATAATACTGCACTTTCATGGCAGATAATCCCTTGTTTTCTATTTCTGTTTTAAGGGATGAGGTAAAAGGAGCTTTGGATTTACATCCGGTAAGGACAAATAAGGTCCATAAGGCAATCATGCCAACATTACATTTCATCATAACAGTTTAATTAATTGAGTAGTGAATAAAAGCAGAACCTAAAAGCCGGATAAAAACAAGAACCTTGCCAGAGCAGCAGGTACAATAAGTTAGGAGGAGAATCGTTTTTTTAGGATTTTGAAACCCCGGATCACTTTACCGGCACAAAAAAGAAATTTTGTGTATGTATTTTATTGGTTTCGTAAGGCAGCAGGGTATTGTGTTTGAGCACATAGATGGCATATCCCAGTTCTTTAAGCAGCTTAAAACAATTGTATCGGTTTTCATTGTCCCACAGCTCGCAATAGATGACGGGTTTATATTGTGTAAGCAATTGCTGTGCACCAAGAAAAACCGCATATTCAAAATTCTCTACATCAATTTTAATGGCATCAATGCGCTTGTTTTTTAATGCGTCTATATCATCCAGTTTTTTCTGCACCACACTAAACAGCTCTCCATCATTAAACTCGGTGATGCTTTTATCAACCACATGTGCCAGTCCCTGCATTTTGGTGGCACCTACCACCGGCAATACCATAGTGGTTTCCTTATTCTCATTTCCGAGGGCATAATCAAACAAGGTAACATTGGTAATAGCTGCTTCTGTTATTATTTTTTTCAGTGTTTGTAAATTGGCCGGTATAGGCTCAAAAGCATATACATGGCCTAGTTTTACCTTGCGACACAAAGGAACCGTCATAATCCCAATATTGGCACCAATATCCAGCACCACGGCATCTTCTTTAAGCAGTTGAAGGAAATAATTAAAATCCCCTTCTTTACGGTCGAAACGCAACATAGCCGATTTGAAGCGCGAGAAATAATAGAGGTAATTTTGAAACCCCAGCACGCGCTGCAAACCGGCCTGTACTAATCTTTTCAATACTTAGGAATTACTGTAAGCTATAGCAGCTTTTACAAAACGGGCAAACAACGGATGCGGATTTAACACGGTGCTTTTATACTCCGGGTGAAACTGCACGGCCAGAAAATACGGATGGTCTTTTAACTCCACAATTTCTGCCAGTTTGGTTTCAGGGTTCACCCCGCTAATGATCATCCCTTTGCTTTCAAAATCTTTCTGGTATTTGTTATTAAACTCATAGCGGTGGCGGTGGCGCTCATTTACCTTTGTTTTCTGGTAAGCGGTATAAGCCTTGCTTTCTTTTAATACTTCGCAGGTATAAGAGCCCAAACGCATGGTGCCGCCCTTTTGGGTAATTTTTTTCTGTTCCGGCATCATATCAATTACCGGATTTTTGGTTTTAGGATTTACCTCAGTGGTATGTGCATCTTTTAATCCCAACACGTTTCTGGCAAATTCTATTACCGCCATTTGCATACCCAAACAAATACCAAAAAACGGAATATTGTTTTCGCGGGCATAAGTAATAGCTGCTATTTTACCATCAATTCCACGGTCGCCAAAACCAGGTGCTACCAATATGCCATCCAGGTGACCCAGTTTATGTTCCACATTCTCATCTGTAATTAATCCCGAGTGAATATACTCCAGCCTTACCTTGCACTCATTAAACGCACCGGCATGCACAAATCCTTCAGCAATGGATTTATAGGCATCTGGTAATTCCACGTATTTACCTACCAGGCCAATTTTTACTTCGTGTTTTGGATTTTTGTGGCGGGTAAGAAAACCGAGCCAGCTTTCCATATCGGGCTCATTGCGCGAAGGAAGTTTGAGTTTGGTTAATACCGTTTTATCCAGCTTTTCCTTAAGCATGGCCATTGGCACATCATAAATGGTAGGCATATCCAAAGCCTCAATTACCGAGTTAGGGGTAACATTACAGAACAAGGCAATTTTTTTACGGATATCTTTATTAATAGGATGCTCAGCCCTGCAAACCAGGATATCAGGCTGCACGCCCGACTCCAGCAACATTTTTACCGAGTGTTGGGTGGGTTTGGTTTTAAGCTCGTGAGAAGTGGCAAGGTAAGGCAGCAGGGTAAGGTGAAGCACAATACAATCCTCTGGTTTCATTTCCCAGTTTAATTGTCTTACCGCCTCTATATACGGAAGTGATTCTATATCGCCCACGGTACCACCAAGCTCTGTAATAATAATCTCGTATTTGCCGCTTTCTCCAAGGAGTTTCATTCTCCTTTTAATCTCATCGGTAATATGGGGAATAACCTGAACCGTTTTGCCCAGGTATGCTCCTTCCCTTTCTTTATCAATTACGTACTGATAGATTCGGCCGGTGGTAACATTATTGGCCTGTGAGGTTGGAACATTCAGAAAACGTTCATAATGCCCGAGGTCAAGATCGGTTTCCGCCCCATCGTCTGTCACATAACATTCGCCATGTTCATAGGGGTTTAACGTACCAGGATCGACATTGATATAGGGGTCGAATTTCTGAATGGTTACCGAGTAACCACGCGCCTGAAGAAGTTTAGCGAGAGAAGCGGAAATAATTCCTTTTCCTAATGATGATGTTACCCCGCCAGTAACGAATATATATTTTGGAGAATGCATAATCTGATTTGAAATCTGCAGTTTGAGATGAATAATTGCCTGAATTACCCCCCAAAAAACAAATATTACTGTACGGGATACAAATGTACTTTTTTATATTGGGTCGAAAAACCTGAATCAAATCAGTTTTCAAATACTTTTCAACATCACTGTACCTGCCCGCTTAAAACCAGCTTTTTAACCATGGTTTCTTCTCCCAACCTGATTTGCGCATAATAAATTCCGGCAGGCAGGGCAGATAAATCAGCCATGAGGCCAGTTTCTGTTTGCTCCAACATGATGCTTACCTGCTTTCCGTTTACCTGATAAATGTTTACCTGTGGCTGCAAGGTAAGGGATCCCTTAAAGCGGAAATACACGGCCCCTGCTGTAGGATTTGGCCATACGGCTACATCATTTGAAACCTTTTGTTCTAACCCGGTTTGGGTACGGTTAAGTTTATAAGAATAAGCATATAGCCCTTTGGTGGTGCCAACAAAAACTTCGGCCGAATCGGTTCCTTTTTTTCTGATGGTTAATTCGTTTCCGTAACCTTTAAGAGGGCTATTCAGGGTATCGAACAAGGTATAATTTGCGGTATCCTTAAAATTCATCAACCCGTAGTCAGTTAATACCCAAACCACATCATGATCGGCAGGGTCAGCCCTCATTTCGGTTACCCACCTTACTTTTGGCGCATCCAGGCTTTGTGTAAATACCCCGTTTTGTAAAATCCGCACACTGCTGAAATTGGCAGACCCTACAAATGTTTTACCTTTTACGGGTGCTACTGCATGGATGCATGAATATTTCTGGTTGCCATTATCATAATAGGTGATGCTGTTATCCTTCAGGTTGAGGGAATACACACCGGATTTGCCGGAAACACAATTGGTTCCAACCCATATAACACTATCCGTTTCATCCATTTTCAGGTCCATCAGCCACATATCCTGCTCAAAAGCCGGGTGTGTAGTGCTGTTGTAATAAGTCCATCCCTTACCTGCCTGATAATGAGAGAAACCCTTTTGCCCGGGACCACCCGTAAGCCATACACTGTTATCCTTCATTACATGTAATCCATTATACCCCGAAGAGAACTGGGCCGGAAATGCCACATAACTCCACACGCCCATTTGAAACTTATACAATCCTTTTTCAGCCACACACCACAAAATGCCGTTGCGGTTTTTCATGTCTTTAATGGTTGGAATGGTATCCAGCCAGGCATCAAATGGTGCGTAATGTGTAAAACCACTGATATTGCTGATGGTATAAAAATGATAAGACGTATCGTAACTGAACAGATAAACCATCTCGTTTTCATCGTCACAACTTACCAGCGGAATATTGGTACCCGGTAAAATGGGCGAACCACTGCCGGTATAGTTGGTCCATTGGGCATGAGTAAAGCAGGTAGTAAAAAACAGGGCAATAAAACAGGAGAGATTTAATTTCATATGAATAAGTATAATTAGTACTTATCCATAGACAACCGGGGTCGGTTTTTCCTTTATTTATTTTTTCTTAAAAACTCAATGGCTTTTATCAGGTCATCGGGTGTATCCACCGAAAGGGCTTCAAGTTCGGTTTCGTGCAGGCGGATTTTATAGCCACTCTCCAGCCAGCGCAATTGCTCCAGCGATTCTGCCTTTTCCAGATTTCCTTGAGGCAATCGGGTAATTTCGGCCAGTACTTTGGCTGTATATCCGTAAATACCAATATGTTTATAATAGGTTATTTCAGCCTCCGGATTTCTGCGGTATGGAATTGGAGAGCGTGAAAAAAACAAGGCATTTCCCTGGGCATCCTTTACCGCCTTTACCATATTTGGATTTTGAACATCACTTTCCTTTTGCATCTTTTTAATCAGGGAAGCAATTCCAACCGACTCATCTTTAAAACAATCGGCTACCAGTTGGATTTGCTGCGGATCTATAAATGGCTCATCACCCTGGATATTGATAACCACATCAACACCCTCTTTCATTCCGGCAAGCACCTCGGCACAACGGTCGGTTCCGCTCTGGTGGTGAGGAGAAGTGAGTACCACTTTGCCGTGAAATTTCTTAACCACTTCGGCAATTCTTTCATCATCGGTAGCCACATACACATCCGTAAGTGTTTCTACCTTCATGGCCTGCTCGTATACCCGCTGAATCATGGGTTTACCATCAATATCAACCAGGGGTTTACCGGGCAGGCGGGTAGATGCATAACGCGCAGGAATAATTCCGATGATGTGTTTCATGATGATTTTGTTGGGCCGAAGATAAGAAACAAAATAAACTTTAATCCGTAAACTGAACTTCATTACCAAACCTATGAACATAAATACCAATAGGTAAACCTCCCAATTTTCCCGAACTTGCATATGCAATGCCCGAACGTTACAACCATTATTTAAAACACGGCTTATTGATATTGCTTATCGGTATGGTATTGCTTTACCTGTTTAGTATCATCTCTTTTCTGAGTGTAAATCATATCCGTGGCGATGAGTTTCTTTCTTACCTCCACTCCCATCCAAACAATACCCTGGCAGAGGTTTTGGCTCATATAGCTGCTGGTGCCGATCATTCCTATACCCATAGCACCTTGCTTTGGTTAAGTTTTAATGTATTTGGTTATACCATTGTGGTGCAACGCGCACTTTCTCTGTGTTGCTGGGCGCTTGCGGCATTTATTTTTATGCAGGTAATTAAGCCGGCAGTGTCATCCTCCCTTTGGCGTTATGTAATAACCATAGCTACCTTTTTTTCCAATATGGGTATTTTTCTTGCCACCGATGGCCGCTTTTATAGTATGGTGCTGCTAACAGCCTTGCTGCAATTGTGGTTTATTTTTACTGCCCTGAAAAACAACAAACCACTTAACTGGCTGGTATTATTGGTTCTCCAACTGCTTGCATTGTTTACTTCGCCCATTATGGTGCTGTTTCCTTGTATGCTGTTTGCCGGTTTATACATCATGTACCTGCGCTACCGGGAAAAATTGTTTTTGCAACAAGCCATCAGGTTATTGCTTTCTGCTATCATTACTTCGCTTATTTATTTTTCCTTTTTTAAAGTAAATAACCTGCTCATTCATTTCACCACCAAATACAGCATCAACTCCTTTGCCTTGCACCTGCCTCCGGATCAACATTTTTTGGAATTGCCTTTCCGCTGGGTATTGATCCCGGATTTTCCTTTTTTATCCAATGCGGCAGATGGGATATTGTTTTTATTATTGTATACAGTACTCATCATAGCTGGAAGAAAACAATTAAAGAGCCATTTTCATTTTGCCCCCTTATTGCAAAAAATGATGTTGGTACTGGCCTTGCTTTTATCGACAGCCATTGGAATACACTTTAGCCTTCACCTGTTTTTTTCCGTACCGGCCTGGCCAAACCGCTATTATGCCTTTATCTTTTTTGCTTTCCCTTTTACCATATTGGTTACCGGGGTTTACGGCATCAGCGAAAAATACAGGCTCTTTTTCTTTTTACTTTTATCGGTACTGATGCTAAACCGCGCCTACCAGGAACACGAAAAAGTAGCCGAACGAAAACAGTTGCTTATTAAAAAAGAACAAGATATATCGGGATTACTTGGTAATGATTGCAAGGCAGTATGTATAGAAAAATTTGGTGGCAACTACAGCGAGTTTGCCAATTTCGGTGAATGGTATATCCGCTTTCCGGAACTGCGCTCCAGGCTATATTATTTATATACCATACAGGACGATGAACGCGCAGCATATTTTAAAACCCTTAAACAAATGGGCTACAAAGATGTGTTATTGATTTCTGCTGATGAGGTGCATGAACACTTCCAAACCTCAAAACCCTGTTATATTATTACACGTCCGGATGATAAACGTTTCAGCAAAACAAATTACCCGAACCTGATTCACACAACGGTAATAGAATGACTGCTGAAATTTTAAATGTTAAATTTTAAATGTTGAGTTGGGTCTGTGGACATCCCGGAATTTTATTGGTTTGGAAGTTCGAAGTTGAGGAGTTCGAAGTTGAGGAAATGTTGAATGCTGAGGGTTGAATTTTGAATGTTAAATTTTAAATGTTGAGTTGGGTCTGCGTACATCCCGGAATCTTATTAGTTAGGAAGTTCGAAGTTGAGGAGTTCGAAGTTGAGGAAATGTTGAATGCTGAAGGTTGAATTTTGAATGTTGAGTTGGGTTTGTGTAAAGCCCGGAATTTTATTGGTTAGGAAGTTCGAAGTTGAGGAGTTCGAAGTTGAGGAAATGTTGAATGCTGAGGGTTGAATTTTGAATGTTGAATTTTAAATGTTGAGTTGGGTCTGCGTACATCCCGGAAACATCGTTTAACTTAAAACTTAACACTTAAAATTTAAAACTCCTACTTAGCACTATGCACTAATTACTGTGCACTAAGCACTAGTTCCTAAGCACTAGTCCTCAGATTTCGCGGTTGATATCCCATTGTTCCATATAGTCGCCAACGCGTCTGAGGAAGGAGCCTCCGAGGGAACCATCCACCACGCGGTGATCGTAACTTAAGGAAAGGAACATCATATGACGGATAGCAATCACGTCACCCATTTCGGTTTCCATTACTGCAGGTTTTTTCTTGATACTACCTGTGGCCATAATGGCAACCTGAGGCTGGTTAATAATGGGAGTTCCCATCACGTTGCCAAATCCACCCACATTGGTTAGGGTAAATGTACCTCCGGCAATATCATCAGGGCTTAGTTTATTGGCACGGGCACGATTAGCCAGATCGTTTACTGATTTGGTAAGGCCAATGAGGTTCATATTGTCGGCATTTTTAATTACCGGCACAATCAGGTTTCCGGTAGGCAAAGCGGCAGCCATTCCGATATTGATATTTTTACGTTTGATAATATTTTGCCCGTCAATGGAAATATTAATCATTGGAAAATCTTTAATGGCTTTTACCACACACTCAATAAACATTGGGGTGAAGGTAATTTTTTCGCCTTCGCGTTTTTCGTATACTTTCTTTGCTTTATCACGCCATACCACCATATTGGTTACATCGGCCTCAACAAATGAGGTAACGTGAGGGGAGGTATGTTTACTCATTACCATATGATCGGCAATGAGTTTGCGCATGCGGTCCATTTCTATAATTTCATCACCAGGCATTAAAGCCACTTTAGAAGGTTGAGGAGCAGATGGTGCACTCACTTTAACCTCGGCAACAGGTGCAGGTGTTGATACCGGAGCAGAAACGGCATTACCTCTGTTTTGTACATGCGCCAGTATATCGCGTTTGGTTACACGACCTTCATTGCCGGTACCCGGAATATTTTCCAGTTCGGCCATGCTAATATTTTCTTCTTTGGCAATATTGAGTACCAATGGCGAATAAAAACGAGAACCACCTGTGAGTGCAGGTTTAGCGGTTTGTTGTGCCACTGCTATGGTTTTTTCAACCTGCTCCACCGCATTGGATGTTTCTGTTTTGGGGGCAGGAGCGGATGGTGTAGCTGTTGCTCCGGCACTTGCTTCCATTTCAATAATGGCAATAACGGCACCAACGGCCACCACATCGTTTTCATTAAACAACTTTTTCTTCAGCACACCCCCTTTTGGGCTTGGTACTTCACTATCTACCTTATCAGTTGCTATTTCCAGCACGGTTTCATCGGCTGCAATTGCATCACCCTCGTTTTTTACCCAACGTATAATAGTAGCTTCAGCTATACTTTCACCCATCTTGGGCATTACCAATTGAAATTCTGCCATAAGTTAAATTAATAAAGAGCCCACCATTTCATAAGAGCCATGTGGCAAATTTAATTTTTTGGGTGACTTATGCCAATAATTATAAGCAGGTTAATTTAAGTAGTACCTGCACACACCTTATGCCGCTGATATTGAAGCTGGAATATCATAAAAAAAGCCGGTTCAAAACTGAACCGGCTCATCCCGAAAATATCCCTTATAAATCTTAGTACCTGTAGTGATCAGTTTTAAACGGACCTTCTACTTTTACGCCAATATACTCAGCCTGTTCTTTATCAAGCTTGGTTAATTTAGCTCCGATATGATCAAGGTGCAGGGCTGCCACTTTCTCATCGAGGTGTTTTGGTAATACGTATACTTTGTTTTCGTATTTATCATTGTGGTTCCACAATTCAATCTGAGCCAGGGTTTGGTTAGAGAAAGAATTACTCATTACAAATGAAGGGTGACCCATAGCACAACCAAGGTTTACCAAACGGCCTTCAGCCAAAATGATAATTTCCTTGCCATCTACATTAAATACGTCAACCTGTGGTTTAATGGTGTATTTGGAAGCACCATGGGTATTGTTTAACCAGGCCATATCAATTTCATTATCGAAGTGACCGATATTACAAACGATAGACTTATCGCGCATGGCTTTAAAATGGCGATCAGTAATAATCTTTACGTTTCCTGTAGCAGTTACAAAAATATTGGCACGCGTGCAGGCTTCTTCCATGGTTACCACTTCAAATCCGTCCATTGCAGCCTGTAGGGCACAAATAGGATCTATTTCTGTAACCAGTACACGGGCACCGGCACCACGAAGTGATTCAGCAGAACCTTTTCCTACATCACCATAACCTGCAACAACGGCCACTTTACCGGCAAGCATAATATCTGTTGCCCTGCGGATGGCATCAACCAACGATTCTTTGCAACCGTACTTATTATCAAATTTAGATTTGGTAACAGAGTCGTTTACATTAATGGCAGGAATAACCAATGTTCCTTTTTTCATGCGCTCATATAAGCGGTGAACACCGGTAGTGGTTTCTTCTGATAATCCTTTGATTCCTTTGGTAAGTTCAGGATAGCGGTCAAAAACCATATTGGTTAAGTCACCACCGTCATCAAGAATCATGTTTAATGGTTTTCCATCTTCAAAAGCGTGAAGGGTTTGTTCAATACACCAGTCAAACTCCTCTTCGTTTTGGCCTTTCCAGGCGTAAACGGGAATACCGGCAGCGGCAATAGCAGCAGCAGCATGATCCTGAGTAGAAAAAATGTTGCAGGAACTCCAGGTAACTTCAGCTCCCAGGGTTTTTAATGTTTCAATAAGAACGGCAGTCTGGATGGTCATGTGCAGACAACCGGCAATACGTGCACCCTTCAAAGGCTGTTGAGGTCCGTATTCTTTTCTGATAGTCATCAGACCGGGCATTTCGGCCTCGGCAAGTCTGATTTCTTTGCGGCCCCACTCGGCCAGCGTAATGTCCTTAACTTTGTAAGGTAAAGTGGATGTTGATTGAGCCATAATTACTTATAAATGATTTAATTAAATGAGGGGCAAAAGTAATACTTGGTTGTATAAATTAAAATTAATTTTTGTGTAAGAACACTTCAACTAATTTTGTGTTTAATATGACAGGCAGGCAGAAGAATCTGACTGGTCTGATAGTTGATTCATTTTATGTACTTTAATTAAACAAACAGAACAATGCCATATCCAGAAATGCTGGTTGCACCTATGAGGCAACAATTAACAGATGTAGGTTTTAAAAGCCTGATGACCCCTTCTGAAGTAGAACAGGAGTTATCAAACAACACCGGAACCAAATTGCTTGTATTTAACTCGGTATGCGGTTGCGCAGCCGGTACCGCACGTCCGGGGGTAATGAAAGCTGTACAAAATGCTGACAAAAAACCCGATTCATTGCTGACAGTATTTGCAGGTCAGGAAACAGAAGCTGTTGCAAAAGCAAGAGAATTTACCGCACCATTTCCGCCATCTTCTCCTTCTATTGCATTATTTAAAAACGGAGAACTGGTGCATTTTATAGAGCGCCATATGATTGAAGGAAGGCCGGCCGAAATGATTGCTGCTAACCTGCAGGCCGCTTTTGATGAGTTTTGCTAAAAACATTTGTACGATACGAAGCCCGCTTATTAATATAGGCGGGCTTTTTTAATGCCTTACTATATTAACCATTTGATTTTAAGAAGGCTTTTAATGGATTTTCAGTTATTTGGTCATCTTCTTTTTGAAATATTCTAAAATTGGGTTTACTTACCAAAAATTAGTCTATACCCATGAGTTTATTCTACAAAAAAGATATTGATCATTTACTGAAGGAAGCTGAGGGACATACCCTGAAGCGCTCCCTGGGCAGGTTAAATCTGGTAACATTAGGTATCGGAGCCATTATAGGTGCAGGTATCTTTGTATTAACCGGTGAAGTTGCGGCCAATTACTCCGGCCCTGCCATTATTATTTCATTTATGATTGCGGCACTTGCGTGTGCCTGTGCAGGCCTTTGTTATGCCGAGTTGGCATCCATGATTCCTATTGCAGGAAGTGCTTACACATACACTTATGCCACCATAGGTGAGTTTTTTGCCTGGGTTATTGGCTGGGATCTGATTATTGAATACCTTTTTGCAGCTTCCACTGTTTCTGTAGGATGGAGCGGATATGTGGTAAGCTTATTAAAAAACTTTGGTATTACTTTATCTCCGGCATTAACCAATGCACCTGTAGCCTACGATTCGGAATTACATCAGTTTATACTAACAGACGGCCTTATTAATTTACCGGCAGTACTTATTGTAGGTGCAATTACAGCGCTGCTGGTAGTGGGTGTGCACGAGTCGGCCAAATTCAACAATGTAATTGTAGCCATAAAAACCACCGTAATTGTTATTTTTATTATTGCAGGTGTTGGGTTTGTAAATACCGACAACTGGCATCCTTTTATTCCTGAAAACACCGGTGAATTTGGGCATTACGGCTGGAGCGGAATTTTTCGGGGTGCGGCTGTCATCTTTTTTGCCTATATCGGTTTTGATGCCGTTTCCACAGCAGCACAGGAAGCCAAAAATCCACAAAAAGATTTGCCATGGGGAATTTTAGGTTCCCTCATTATATGCACGGTTCTTTATATTCTTGTAGCCCTTGTTTTAACAGGATTGGTACCTTTTCCAAACCTTGGTGTTCCTGATCCTATTGCTTTGGGTGTTGATGCCATAGGCTGGGGTTGGCTCTCCTGGTTAATTAAAGCAGGTGCCATTGCGGGATTAACCTCTGTTATTCTGGTGATGTTATTAGGTCAGCCACGTATTTTTTATACCATGTCGAAAGATGGCTTATTGCCACCGGCATTTGGTAAAATACATCATAAATACGGCACTCCATATTTTTCTACCATTATCACCGGTTTGTTTGCCATGTTGCTTGCAGGCCTGTTCCCAATTGGTGTATTGAGCAAGCTGGTATCATTGGGTACCTTGCTGGCATTTGCCATGGTGTGTTTGGCCATTTTGGTTTTACGCAAATCAAGGCCTGAACTTCCGCGGCCTTTTAAAACACCATTTACTCCATTTATTCCAATTTTAGGTATTGTTTCCTGTGTGGCACAAATGGCATTTCTGAACAAGTATGCATGGCAGATTATGGCCGTATGGATGGCAATAGGAATAGTGGTGTATTTTGTTTACGGCAGAAGAAATGCTTTAAAATCGAGAAAAGCTTAAATTAGCCTCTGATCAGCATATTTGCAAGGTCTTCACCAATTTTGCTGCCCAACGCAATACCCATTCCATTGAGGCGGGCGCCTACAGCTATATGATCGCTTACTCTTTTTACCACCGGTAATTTGTCTTTTCCAAAAGCCATAATTCCGGTCCACTTGTGTTCTATTTCATATTTTTCTCCGGGAACAATCATTTCCTCCAGATAAAACTCCAGTTGATTAATGATTTGTTCATTGAGATCGAATGATGTTGTTTCCTCTGTTGCAAAATCGAGGTTGCGTCCTCCACCGAGAATTACCCGGTTTTCAAAATTTCTGAAATAATAATACCCTTCATCAAAGCTATAAATGCCTTTAAGTTTAAGGTTTGGTATTGGTGTGGTACAAATAACCTGCCCCCTGCCCGGCATCATTTCTATTTCGGGCAATAATGTTTGGGTAAATGCATTGGTGCATACAGCTACCTGCCTGGTCCGGAATACAACAGGTTCTGTTCCTGCCGGATTTTTTACCACTACCTCCACCCCATCATTTAATTCATTAAAACCAATTACCTCGGCACCGGTAAGCACCTTAGCCTGCAGCAATCCGGCATACCTGAATAAGGACATCATCATTTTGCCGGTATCAATCTGCCCCTCCATGGGATTAACGAGGATATCCTTTACAAATTCGGGATTAAAGCCAAAGGCCTGTATCAACTCCGGATGATGATAGAAGATATTTTTCTTGAATACCTTCTGCAATAAGCCATTCACAAGTTGTATATCATCTTCAGCAATTTCCTGTTTGTGAAAAATTAATTCATACCCACCATGATTCACGTAATCTATATGCTCATCGCCTAAACGTTTTCTAAGTTTAATTAAACCATTCCACCTGTTCTCAATCAGACGAAGAAAGGTTTCTTCACCCATGAGTTTTAGATCAGAAAGTTTTTCTGTAAAAGATCCGATGCAGGCAAAACCCGCATTTTTGGTACTGGCACCCGTTGGAAAAATCCCCCTTTCCAGAACAAGCACTTTTGAATCGGGCTTATTCTCTTTTATGCTGCAGGCGGTTGATAATCCGGTAATACCGGAACCGATAACAATGAAATCATGATATATAAAGTGTTTCTTTTCCCAAATACTAAACATGATCACATACTTTTTTATAAATATGAGCCTTTATTCACGATTTGTAAAATTTTAAGTTTTTTTTCAGGAATAATTAAGTTTTGTTCAATTAATTGCATACTCAACGATCAGTTACCTTATGATAAAAAAATTACTCCCTGCAGGCATCGCTCTTATTTCTTTGCTCACAGGTATTTTTCTTGGCAGGGAAGTGTTCTCTAAAAAAACATTTTCCAAACCGGCAACCGTTCAGGCCAGCAACGCTATTCCTTATTCCGGTTATAATTACCTGAACCCATTACTTGATTGTATTGATTCCAAAGGTTTAAATATGGAAGAGTTAAGAATATTTAAACCCAAAATTACAGCATATATTGATAAAGAATTGAAACAACATCCCGACCTTCATATATCTTATTATTTCAGGGATATGAATAATGGTTTGTGGATTGGTATAAACGAAAAAGAAATGTTTAGTCCGGCAAGTTTAATGAAAGTGCCTATTATGATTACCGTGCTGAAAGAAGCTCAAACAAACAAAGATCTTCTTGCCACCAAAGTTCAGTATATAAAAGCCAATTTCAAAGATGTTGATGAGGAAAGCGGGTTTGAGAAAAAGGATGGAGAGTTTTACGCGGTGGAAGAGTATATCAGACAAATGATTGCTTATTCCGACAATGCATCGGCTCTTATTTTAATGCAACTGGTTGGAATGGATAAAATTGTAGTTACTGAAAAAGACCTTAACCTTTCAGTAGCTGACGATTCAGACATTAACACGAATTTTGTTCCGGTAAACCGTTATTCTGCTGTATTCAGGATCCTTTATAATGCATCTTATATTAACAAAGAGATGTCGGAAAAAGCACTCGGTTTTCTTACCCAATCTGTTTACAAAGGAGGGATACGCAAAGCAGTTCCTGAAAATATAAAAATTGCACACAAGTACGGGGAGCGTGATTTTTTTGATACAAAAGGCAATCGGAATGTGGTTCAGCTTCATCATTTCGGGATAGTATATGTGCAAGGTAAACCTTACACCATTGGTGTGATGACCAGAGGAAGTGATAAGGCCACCAAAGAACAAATCATTTATGATCTGGCCAAAATAACCTATGACGAAGTAAGCAAACAGATAAAATAATATTACTGCTACTTAACAGAAAAGGCGGACTACAAATAAATTGTATCCGCCTTTTGCCTGCATACAAATAATGAAAAAGGGTACTTCAAAGTACATGTAAAAAAGTAACCTGCACCATACCCTGATTGTGGTATTTTTATCAGATCAGATTTTTAAATCTTACCCGGTGAGGAGTTACATCACCCAAACGTGACTTCTTATTTTCCTCATAGGCTGAGTAGTTTCCTTCAAAGAAATAAACCTGAGAATTTCCTTCGAAAGCCAGAATATGAGTGGCAATCCTATCTATAAACCAACGGTCGTGGGAAATAACCACAACACATCCGGCAAAGTTTTCAATCGCTTCTTCCAAAGCACGGAGTGTATTCACATCAATATCATTGGTAGGCTCATCCAGCAACAGCACATTACCCCCTTCTTTTAATGTCATAGCCAAATGCACACGGTTACGTTCTCCACCTGAAAGCACACCTGTTTTTTTGCTTTGATCCGTACCACTAAAATTAAATTTTGAAATATAGGCACGTGCATTTAGTTGTTTGCCACCCACCAAAATGGTTTCTGTTCCTCCACTTATTACTTCAAATACACTTTTCTCCGGTAAAAGATCTTTATGGCTTTGATCCACATATGCAATTTTTACGGTGTCGCCCACTTTAAACGTTCCGCTATCGGGTTGTTCAAGCCCCATAATCATTCTGAACAAGGTGGTTTTACCTACCCCGTTGGGTCCAATGATTCCTACAATACCACCTTTGGGAAGGGAGAATGATAAGTTTTCATATAATAATTTATCACCATATGCTTTACTCACCCCATTGGCTTCTATCACCACATCTCCCAAACGTGGCCCTGGTGGAATGTATATTTCCAGTTGTTGTTCTTTGTCTTTTTGTTCTTCATTCAACATCCTGTCGTAAGCATTTAAACGGGCTTTTTGTTTAGCCTGTCTTCCTTTGGCTCCCTGTCTCACCCAATCGAGCTCACGTTCGAGTGCTTTGGCTCTTTTGCCTTCTGCTTTTTCTTCAGCTTTTAACCTGTTGGCCTTTTGCTCCAGCCAACTGCTGTAATTCCCTTTCCATGGAATACCCTCTCCACGGTCAAGTTCCAATATCCAGCCAGCCACATTATCCAGAAAATACCTGTCGTGGGTTACGGCTATTACTGTTCCCGGGAAATTATGGAGGTATTGTTCCAGCCAGTCAACAGATTCTGCATCCAGGTGATTGGTAGGCTCATCAAGTAATAATATATCGGGATTACTTAACAAAAGCCTGCACAAAGCCACACGTCTTCTTTCACCACCCGAAAGCACATTTACGGGCGTTTCAGGCTCAGGGCAACGCAATGCATCCATGGCTTTCTCCAATTTATTATCGAGCTCCCATGCATCATGTTGTTCCAGCAACTCCATCACAACCGCCTGCCTGTCCAGTATCTTCATCATCTCATCGCTATCCAGTTCGGGGTCGGCCAGTTTATTATTGATCTCCTCAAACTCTTTAAGCATATCAGTAATATGGCTTACCCCTTCTTCCACTGCCTGCCTCACTGTTTTACTTTCATCAAGCACAGGCTCCTGCTCCAGCAATCCAATTTTATAGTCTTTATCAAAAACCACTTCACCCTGAAAGTTTTTATCTACTCCGGCTATGATTCTTAAAAGGCTTGATTTACCTGATCCATTAAGACCTAACACACCAATTTTTGCCCCGTAAAAGAAAGAGAGATAAATATTTTTGAGTACCTGCTTTTGTGGAGGGTAAATCTTACTTACTCCCGCCATGGAGAATATAATCTTGTTATCCGACATTGATAAAATAGTTTTAAGCGGACGAATTTAATGGAAAATAGTTTATCACAGCTTTATCAACCAACGATTTTGTAATTTCGAAGAAAAGGAAATATGAAAACTAAAACATGTCAGATATCGGGGAAAATCCTTGATAAAAGTCAACTTGTTCCTTCACTTGCTGTAAGTGACAGTCTGGTATCATTTATTAAAGCAAGGGGTTATAAATGGGATAAAAACGGGTATATCTCTATTAGCGAACTTAACCATTTTCTTAAGCTCAAATTAAAACAAATGCTGGAAGATAATAAAGGCAAGGTTGATACCGATACCATCGATGTGCTTGAGAGTTTTACAGACCATGACATCATTACAGAGGACGTGGACAGGGATTACGAGGAAGGCTTAACATTTGCCCAAAAACTTTCTGATAAACTGGCTGCTTTTGGTGGTAGTTGGTCTTTTATCCTGCTTTTTTTCCTTTGCATTCTTATTTGGATTTTAACCAATCTTTTTATTCTACATTCTTCCTTTGATCCATATCCATTCATTCTTCTTAATCTGCTTCTTTCCTGCATTGCAGCCATTCAGGCACCCATTATTATGATGAGCCAGAACAGGCAGGAGGACCGGGACAGGTTACGTGCAAAAAACGATTATAAGGTAAACCTGAAAGCTGAACTGGAAATCCGACAACTCCATGAAAAAATGGATCACCTGATGAGGCAATTGGCTGATAAGTAAAAGCGTGGGCAAAACTCAGGGATAATGGGGTAGAGGAAATAAAAAAACAGGCTGAATCTTACCCGATAGAAAAAAGAGGCTGTCTCAACCTGTGAAACAGCCTCTTTTTAACAATAGCCTTATTAATTAAATGGCAAACTCTGATGAATATCCGGTTGGCCTTGGTTTTATGCACATTACCGGAATCCGTTGAGATTTATTTACAATTTGCTGAGCCTCCGTACCCATAAGGTATTCGCCAAGCCCAAGGTCTTCCTGGTGGGTCATAATCAATATAAGGTCTGCACTGATTGCCTCGGCATACTTTAATGTTTCCTCGGCAAAACTGGCATCCAGTTTATTCAAAATATGGCGGGTAAACTTTATACCATTTTCCTCCAGCATACCTTCCACCTGACGCAATGCAGCAGTAAGACGGATATTGGCCTGTTCATCATCCAGGTGGTAAGTAAGGATACGAATGGTTGACTGGTAGGCTTTACCTAAGTGAATGGCCCAGGAAACCTTTTGCCTCGACTCCACTGTTAAATCCAACGGGAACACGATGTTTTTATATGAATTGGCTGGTTGAGCAGATTTTACTACTACAACCGGAACACCTGACTGCATAATAACACGTGATGCGTTGCTGCCTATGATTTGCTCTAAACCGGCTGCACCGTTCGATCCCATGATGATGCTGTCACAATCCAGTTCTGTTGCTGCCTCTGCAATTGTTTTATAAATACGGCCAACACGCATATGTGAGGTACATTTTACGCCATGTGTTTTGGCAATTTCATCAGCCAGCATGGCAATTTTTTCTTTTGCATCATTTTGTGCCTTTTCATTCTCTTCACTTTTGCCAAATGATAATAAACCGCCAAACATGCTTTCTTCCATTACGTGCAATAAAGCGAGGTGATTGTTGAAGTGTTTGGCCACCTGAACTGCATGATTTAATGCATGATGTGCAATGTCCGAGAAATCTACGGGTACCAGAATCGTATTTTTGTTGTTTTCCATGAGGTTGATGGTTTTTGCTGCGCAAAGATAATGCTCTGTATTATATTGCAATCTGATTATTGTCACTTTTATGACTGAAAAAATTCAGGAGTCGGAATTGGTATTAAATACAGATGGCTCCGTATACCATTTACACTTGTTGCCCGAGGATATAGGCGACACCATTTTGCTGGTGGGCGATCCTGATCGGGTTTCTCATGTTTCCAGCTATTTCGACCGGATTACTGTAAAAAAACAGAAACGGGAGTTTATTACCCACAGCGGATATATTGGTAACAAATTTCTTACCGTTATCTCCACAGGAATAGGAACCGATAATATTGATATTGTAATCAATGAGCTGGATACCCTGGCCAATATTAACCTTGGTACAAGAGAAGTAAAAAAGGAAAAAAAATCGCTTAAGCTTATACGGATTGGCACCTCTGGTTCATTGCAACCACATATTAAAGCTGATGATATTGTACTTTCAACCCACGGCCTGGGACTTGATTCCCTGATGCAGTTTTATGATTATGAGGAGGACCAGGAAACAGCAGACCTGTTAACAGAAATTGACAACCAACTGGATCTTGTTTTTATCAACCCTTATCTGTTTAAAGCTCCGGGAAATCTGATCAATCTCTTTAGCAAGGATCTTAAGCGAGGCATAACGGCAACCTGTTGCGGCTTTTATGGCCCGCAGGGTCGTGTTTTGCGCGTACCTACCCGTTTTGAAGACCTGGTTCAAAGGCTTCACCGCATTTCGGTAAATGGCCAATATGTAAGTAATTTTGAAATGGAAACGGCAGGTATATATGGACTTGCCACCCTGCTCGGTCACGAGGCTTTATCTGTTAATGCCGTTTTAGCACAAAGGCTGGATCATCAGTTTTCAGCCGACCCTCATCAGGCGGTTGATACAGCTATAAGGTTGGTATTAGATGCGCTAAAAGAAGCTTAATTATCCTCATAATAATCTCTTGCCATATGGATGAGTTGGCGACCCGTAATTGGTTTAACAATATAATCTGAAACCTGAGAAATCTCCTTCGCCCTTTTATAATCTCTGGAATCAACGGAGGAGCTCACTATATAAATAACCACTTTTTTGCCCAGGAGAGGTTTAAGCTGAGCAAAATGGCTGATAAATTCCCAACCATCCATTACGGGCATATTCAGGTCCAGCAAAATAATATCCGGAATTGTTGCAGGGGTATTATCATAAACAATCTGATTAAAAAACTGAATGGCTGTTTCACCATTGGCAAAAAAAATCGCTCTTTCAGCCACTTTTGTAAATTCAATCTCCTTTCTGATGGTGTAATGATAAATGAGGTCATCATCAATTACGCAAATGGTATCAATGGTTTTCATGCGTGCCGGTATTAAAATGTATGGTAAATATGGTGCCCTTCTCCACTTCACTCCTTATATCAATGGAGCCACCCATTGATTCGATCTGATTTTTGGTAATAAATAAACCAACACCTCTTGCATCCTGATTTCCGTGAAATGTTTTATGGAGTCCGAAAATTTTATCACCAAATTTATCCATGTCTATACCAACGCCATTATCTTCACAAACTAAAACCACCGATTCGTTCTCCTTAAAAGTCCTCAGTTTTATTAACGGTTTTCTTTTGGGGCTGCTGTATTTAATTGCGTTGGAAAGCAGGTTGTACAAAATACTGTCGAGGTAAACCTTGGAATACACAACCCCGGGACATGCTTTGAAATCTGACTCTATTATTGCTTCACTCACCCCTATTTGAACCGCAAGACTTAACATCTGTTTATTAAGCGATTCTTCAAATTGGATATCCTCATAAGCATTGTCTTGATCCTGATTAATCTCTACAATTTCTGTCAGATCATTCACGGTATCCGTTAAACTTTTGCAAACAGCATTCAGATGGGCAATTATTTCCTGTCTGGCCGTCTCACCTTTCTCCAGTTCATAAATTTCAAGAAGGGTATTCATCCCACTGATTGGGGAGCGAAGATTATGAGATACGATATAGGCAAAATCCTGCAATTTCTGACCTTTGCGAATAAGCCGTTTGGATAAAGTCTCCATTTCATGCAGGCGTTCCTTAAGCAAATTACTCTGGTTCTTTTCATTTGTTACATCCCGCGATACAGTAATCATATGCAACACATCTCCTTTCGGATCAAGAATGGGTACAAAAACTATATGAAAATGTTTCTGCGCCAGATTTCCATTGGCGGGAGAGGCCTCCATGATGACGGGTAGTTTGGTACCAACACTTTTTTCAAAACTCAGGTTAAAACTTTTCATATAATCATCCGGATAACCAAAATCATAAATACTCTTTCCGATATATTCCATGGGACTTTTCCCTGATATAACCTTAATATAATCGTTGATGAACTCAATTTTTTTATTTAAGGAATAACGACAAATGATGTCGGGATTATGATTAACAAGGCTTTTAAACTCAGCCTCCTTTTTCTGCAACATTTCATTGGCAATAACCAGTTCTGCTGTTTTCTCATCTATAATAAGTTGCAACTGCTCCGGTGATTTATACTCCAGCGCCTTTGGAATAATTTTAAACAGGTACACTACCGTAACCCATGAGATTATTGCTGTAATAAATAACAATGCAGCAGATAATCTATACACCGGGTTCCAGAAAATAATGGCATCTATCAGATGAGTTCCTCCGCAGGAGATAATAAAAGCGGCAAACAGCAATAAGGCCGGCTTGTAAGGAACATACTTTTGGTTATACACGAAATAAATCAGTAATCCGGGAATAGTGAAGTATGCAAGCCAGATAAGCAAGCTTGAAATGATATAGAACCATCCGTGAAAACTGGTCCATTCTCCACAATACCACCTGGCTGGAAATCCCTCCGGGGAAAACAGGCCACGGATAAATTCTTCCGGAGCTTCCATAAAGTTTAAGTTTTAGTAATACAATTTAGGTATTAAAAAAATCTGGACAGCGTGATTGGTGTAAAAACAGTATTGGTTTTATAAATAGTGCTTCCAAACATGTTTGTCAATAGGGAAAGTCAGGTGCTTCTCATTGAGTTCATCTTTGGGCATCCAAAAAAAACGTAGCCATTCAGATCTGCCGTTAACTGAAATCTCATGCTCATCAAGACGTATATGAACATCACCGATAACTTTTACTTTATAATAAACAGCAACAAGCTGATCGGTTTGCCTGAACGCACTTTGTTGAAAAAAGTCGGTGGTATACAGGTGATCTCCTGCTTCAATATCAAGTCCTGTTTCTTCTTTAAATTCCCTGATGAGGCAATCCTTTATTCCTTCGCCTAATTCCAGCCCGCCACCAGGGAACTTGGTAAACTGAAAATTATTTATTTTCTCTTCTACAAGCAACAACTGATTCCGGTGCTCCAGAATTCCATAAACCCTGATGGTAAATCTGCTTAAGGCCATCAGTTATCCTCCAGGGTATAAACGGCACCTATATTTACACCAAAGAAAAAGGGAAAAACATTAATAGGTGATGCCGATACAGAAACAGGATAAAAACCCAACAGGGGTTGAACAAACAAAGTTGTTTTCTTTTCATACCTGTACTCCGCTTTTGCCCCTAAAAATATATTCATAGCCAAACGGTAACCATCATACCCGGTAGAATCTATATTAAACTCATCTTCTCCATTCTCTGTAAACTGGTTTAGCACAGCTGTCATCTGATGTTTTAACAATACATTTATTCCTAATCCTCCGCTGGCATGAAACAACCAACGGTAATCTCTGCTTTGTTTAAAAGTATAATTAAATATAGCGGGCACCTGCACGTACTGATACCTGTAATTGTAATCGATGCTTCTATTTGCGTTTGACAGGTCTAATACCCTTCCGTTGCCAATTCCCGGATGGGTGTAATCCCGAAACTGAATATCTTTTTGCTGGCGTTGAAAACCAATATCCATATACCCGAGGCCAAATTGAAACGCCCACTTTTTGTTTAGCATATAATTAGCCAGTAAGCCAACACCGAAAGAAAACCTACTGGTTTCATGAGATGCCACAGAATCGGCATATTGTTTAAACGTTTGTGATGAGCCCTGCCTTAGCGGATCTGCAGATGATGATGTATTGAAAGACCAGGTGGCAAGTGGCATAATACCACCACCCACAGTTAATTTATCGCGACTCTGCGCAGATATTCTGCAGGTAAAAGCAATAAGAAGAAATAACAGGCATAATCGTTTCATCCGGAATAGTTTTCCGGTACAATTAAAAGAAATAAAATGAACAGAAACTAACTCTTTTTCTGAATACTGAGTCGAAGGGAAATAATATTGCTGTATGGAAGAGAGCTTACGCTGCCTGCATTGGATAATGCGTAATCAATGGCCAGGTTATTTATCTGCAGCCCAACACCAATGGTAGGGGTATAGGTATACTTTTTTGTTCCGTCAAAATCGGTTTCTTTCTGAATATTCATTACCCCGGTTCTAAGAAAAACAATGCTTCTGTAGCCCAGTTCAAGTCCGGCCCTTGGGTTAATATTTATATACTTATTTGAAACAAGCACATTTCGTTGCCCGTCAAAAGTAATATCGGCATTTAACTCAGGCACTACGCTAAGCTTCTCCTTAAAAAAGGTGAACTTTCTTGACACTCCGGCAATGGATGTGGGCAAAGTTATTTCCAGACTATTTTCGGGCAATTTGTTGTTGGTTTGTAATAACACCTGTTTCTGACTTTGAGAAAAGCTATAGTCCCAAACATTAAAAGTGGAGGTGATATCACGCACGACCAAACCCAGATTCCATTTTTTTAGTTGATACTGTGCGCCTATATCAAACCCAAAACCCCAGGCATTGGCAAACTCTCCCACAATCCTTCTTATCACTTTTACATTTCCTCCGAGCTTTAACCCTTTTATACCTAACTCCCTCGCATATGATCCTGTAAAGGCATAATCAACTGCTGAAAAACTTTGAATACGGGAATAATCGATCTGACCGTCCTGGAACAAATCCAACGTGTTTGGAATATCATCCACCCCAACCCTGGTAACCGAAAGCGCGGCAACACTTTTATCATTTAAACGGTAAGCAACAGTTCCATAATCATGCTTCACAATTCCGGCAAATTGCTCATTATGCATAAAGGTAAATTGTATATGCTCCTTAACCGACAACAAGCCGGCAGGATTCCAGTAGGCTGCGGTGGCATCATCAACGCTTGCTACAACAGCACCTCCAAGTCCGGCAGCTTTTGCTCCGGCTCCCAATGTTAAAAACTCATTACTGTATTTCAGTGCCTGCGCTCCGGCTCCGAAACCACATACTATAAAACTAAAAAAAACAACCAGCCTAACTTTCATTTGTAAAAATACTTTTGAGAAGCACAACCTCACTTTCTGCACCTGCAAAATAGGCATTTTCCAGATTCAACAAAACCTTTAATAGTTTGTTTGTATCCTCTTCACCAAGTTCAGGAACTCCGGCCCGCAACATAATTCTGTTTAACGAGTACATGAACTTATTATTATCCATATAGTAGTAAATGTACTTTACGCCCGAAAAATGGCCGAAAAAGTTAAAAAACTCCTGATTATTTGCAGAGCCTGATAATTCAAGAAAGCTGTTTAATATATGCTGATCGGTTACCTGAAGAGAGTGATAAAAATGGTCAACCGAAGTTGGGTGGTACTTAACAAGCATCCGGTCTATCATGAGCTCAAGGGCAATATGGGCAATAAACCATTTACGCTGAACCTGATTGCTGAGGCCTGCGTTATTGATATGGTGGGTAAACAACCGGAGGTAACCGGTAAAATAATCTGAACCATGAAACAATTTATCGGCCTGGTAGTGCTGCAGAGCACCCCGGAGAAGCTGATGGTGTTCTTCTAAAAATAGCTGCTCAGGTAAGAGGTGCTTATATGACTTCACCCACTTTTTTGTAATATCCGGTAATATCAGCCCCGTATTATAATAATGATTGGCCTCTTGCTGATGAATAAAAAAATGAGAGAGATAATTCAATGGGTAAGGTTTCTTTTTAATATTGGCTCCAGTTTCGTTTAGGAGCTTTGTTCTTTTTTTTCACCAAACCCTTCTTATCATAATCGGCCTTATAGTTCTTTTGAGGGTCACTGTATGCTGCACATTTTTTTGGCTTACATGCAGGTGATGTGATCAGAATAAAGGAAAGAATAATAATTCCTGAAAATTTCATGTGATCAAAAATAAGGAAAATAACCGTTTCGCAAACCCCTTAAATTGAAAAGTCCCGCACTGAGGCGGGACTTTTTGTGCGGTTAATGAATAACCGATTACTTTTTCTTAGTAGCAGCTTTCTTAGGAGCGGCTTTCTTAGCAGCTTTTTTAGGAGCAGCTTTCTTAGCAGCTTTCTTAGGAGCAGCTTTCTTAGCAGCTTTCTTAGGAGCAGCTTTCTTAGCAGCTTTCTTAGGAGCAGCTTTCTTAGCAGCTTTTTTAGGAGCGGCTTTCTTAGCAGCTGACTTAGTAGGAGCTGCTTTTTTGGTTGATTTTTTAGTTGCCATGTTTTTAGAACATTTGATTGATTACGATAACAAAGTTATACTTGTGAATAAAATTTTCAAATACTTCCTCACTATCAAGCGAAAAAAGTTTGCATAAAAACATGTTGATAACTGCACCGACACCACTCAACATATTGATTTTACTGGTATCTCCATCATTCACCTATCAACAATTTTTTTTCAAAAAAAAATCATTTGATCCTCAGTTCATTATTCCTCTCAAAAAGATGCGAAACGAAATAATTCCGTTTTTTTTTCTTATGATGCCTGAAACGCATTGATTTTACTGGCACTCCAGCGTATCACTACATAAACGCAACCTCCAGATTGTTGTTTTATGTTATTTCATTTAAACGATGATGATACACTCCCAATATTCCCGTTTAACATCTTAAATGAAGTATATTTTTTTATACACACCAAAATTACTGCTCCGGAATGTCTCTTCGTTTTAATAGAAGAATAGATCAAAATGATTGTTTAATATTGAGCATGAATTCAGGTAAAATTTATGCTGCAATAATCACGATAGGTGATGAAATTTTAATTGGTCAGATTGTTGATACCAATTCTGCCTGGCTTGGTCAGGAGCTGGGTAAAGCAGGTATAAGGGTTAATCACAGAAGTTCTGTTGGCGATAATAAAGAACATATTATTCAGGCATTGAATGAGGCAAAAAAATATGCCGATATCATTATTACAACAGGAGGTTTAGGTCCCACCCGTGATGATATAACCAAACATACTTTTTGCGAATATTTTGATACATCACTGGTACTAAATGAGCAGGTGCTTGAGTGGGTAACCCGCATTTTCAGTATGCGAAAACTGCCCATGATTGAAAGCAATAAACAACAGGCTATGGTGCCTGCCAACTGCGATGTGCTCTTTAATAAAAGCGGTACCGCCCCGGGTATGTGGTTTGAAAATGACGGTAAAATATTTATCAGCATGCCAGGAGTTCCTTTTGAAATGAAAAACATTTTCGAACAGGAATGTATGCCAAGAATCAGGAATAAATTTGTACTTCCCTCCATCATTCACCGCACCATTCAAACCTCTTCCATAGGAGAATCTTTTCTTGCAAAAAAAATTGAAGCCTGGGAAAATGCTTTGCCTGATCATATTTTTCTTGCCTACCTTCCTTCAGTTGGTCAGGTTCGTTTAAGGCTGAGTGGTTACGGAACCAATCAATCGATGCTCGAAAAAGAAATGAGTGCCATTATCGAAGACTTATATAAAATAGCAGGAGAATTTATTTTCGGGGAAGAAGATGATTCCCTTCAATCGGTGGTGGGGGCTTTATTAAAAGAAAAAGGGAAAACCCTTTCAACGGCCGAAAGCTGTACAGGAGGTTATCTCGCACACTTAATTACATCTGTCCCCGGCAGTTCATCTTATTATCGCGGAAGTATAATCAGTTATGCAAACGATGTAAAAATAAATGAACTGGGTGTTTCAGAAGATATTTTGAAAACAGCAGGAGCGGTTAGTGAAGCGTGTGTTAAACAAATGGCAGAGGGGGCAAGAAAAAAACTAAAAACAGATTATGCCATTGCAACCAGCGGAGTTGCCGGACCGGATGGTGGCAGCCCTGAAAAACCTGTTGGAACGGTTTGGATAGCAGTGAGCACACCTGATCAAACAATAGCTGCTCCATATCAAATGGGAGATAACAGGGAAAGAACCATAAACCGAACCGCATTGCAGGGACTTGATATGTTAAGGAAACTGATTTCCTGAACAGGTTACCTACTTACCAATACCAACCCGACTTAAGAAATATTCAATACTATTTTTCCGAAATGGTCACCGTTTTGCATTCGATCCGCACCTTTTGTTGCTTCTGCTAAAGGGAATTCCGAATCTACCACCGGAACAATGCCACTCCGGTTCACCAGGTTTAACATCTCCTCAAACTCCTTATCATTTCCCATGGTGCTTCCGCAAATGGTTAATTGTTTCCAGAATATTTTTGCAGGTACGCCACTGTTAAAAGCACCAAGTGTTGCACCATAAAAAGCAATTCTTCCGGCAGGCTTGCATAAATCAACCAGGCGGGAAAACTGTTCTCCACATGCACTGTCTATGATCACATCAAAACCTCCACTTAGTTGCTGCAACTCCTTATGCCAGTTTTCCTTTTTATAATTTACGCCCCCTTTGGCTCCCATAGCAATTGCTTTCTGAATCTTTTCATCATGGCCTGATGTTACATAAACATGGCAACCCAAAGCAAGGGCAAATTGAAAACAAAACAAAGCCACTCCTCCACCCACTCCGGTTATTAATACATTTTCTCCTGACATGGCACCTGCTCTTGCTGCCAGTGCACGATAACCCGTTAGCCCAGCCAAAGGCAAAGCTGCCGCCTGCTGTGCAGTGAGGTGTGATGGTTTTTCATGAACCAAACGGGCAGCTACTTTTACATATTCTGCAAAAGTTCCATCCTGTGCCATTCCAAGAATGATATAATCCTTTGCCTGCGTTTTGGGATTAGCTCCCCAGTTTAAAGAGGGATTAATAATTACCTCTTTACCTACCAAATGCTGGTTTGCCTGTGCTCCGGCTTTTTCCACTACTCCGCACCCATCGCTTCCCTGAATACTTGGAAACCGCAATCCGGCATACTGGCCTTTTTGTATCCATAAATCGCGGTGGTTAAATGCTGCGGCCTTTAACCGGATGAGTACCTCGTGTTCGTTTATTTCCGGTAGCTGAACATCTGTATATAAAAATGGCTGGTTAACGCCTTCCAGTATAATTGCTTTCATGGTATTGTTATCTGCTGTTATGGGCCAGTAATCCTTCTTTGGTTGCCAGGTAAAAATATGCCCTCATATCATCGGTATCGTAAATAAAACTTCTCACATACTCCGTTTTATCTTCATCCCACTTCATAGGAACAACGTATTTCTTGTGAATGAGCTGCTTCAGCACATCAGCCACTATAGCAGGTTTTTCCTTACACTCCTCCAGTATATGATCAAATGATTCCACAAAATAAATGGCATTTAATATATCATACTCCACATCGGTGAGTTGCGTATTCATAGGCTTAGAAATCTGGTGCAATTTATATTTTCCGGCACAATTACCTAATACTTCTGCCCTTCCATCTGTAGGCTGAGGTATTGGCAAGAATTCCGATGATGAGTACATACAGGATATGAAATATTTCTGCAACAGGCAACCATAACAAATAGGTTGTTCTTTTAAAGAAATACAAAACCGAAAAAAGGAAAATGGCTTCAACTGACATTTTTACAAGCAACATTTGTATTCCGAACAGGGGAGCAGCAAATAAGTGATATACGATAAGGGCATTAAACAAATAAGCCGCAACCAAAATAGCGGTGATAAAGCGGTTTTCATATTTGGTACTTTTAGAAACCCATCTTTTACGCTGGTCGGCCAATTCGGTAAGTGATACGTTGGCCGAAGTATGAACAATAGCCTGATTATTTTTTAAGAACGAAACCTGATCCGGGTATCTTTTAAATATTTTGTGCAGTAAAAACTCATCATCCCCGCTGGCAATTCCTTCATTTCCTTCATACCCCTTTACCTCATAAAATGCCGATTTTTCGAACAACAGATTTGCGGCACTGCACATATTCGGGTTTTTAAGCCTGATGGCAGAACCTCCGATAGCTACCAATCCGGCAAACTCCATTGATTGAATTTTTTCAAATATATTGGTAGCTTTAAAAGCAACAGGAGCATATACCATTTTTGCTTTGGTTTCCGTTACATACGCATCAATGGTTTTGAGCCACAAACTGCCACGTTCACAATCAGCATCGGTTAAAATAATATAATCTCCTTTAGCCTCTCCTATGCCAAAAGTAATGGCAGCCTTTTTAAGTTTACGTTGTTCGGGGTCGTCTTTCATCTGCAGCAACCTGATGGTTGAAAACCGGTTATTGCTGATAAACTGAGCTACTTTATCTGCCGTTGTATCATCCGAATGATCATTCACGATTATTACTTCATACCTGGACTTGTCGAACTGCTGATGTAAAATATCTTCAATGCATTTTTCAATTACCGCCTCTTCATTGCGGGCCGGTATAATAATAGAATACGTGAATGCCCCTGCCCTGTCTGAGACTTTATAAGAGGGTATTAGCAACCATCCTATAAAGTATACCAAAATAAGTAACACATAAAATGCCAGTAATACCAGGGAAACCCAGAAGATCATTTGGCAAACCTCCACCTTAAAATTACTGCAAGGCCAAGCAGACCTGGTATCATCAGGTTAACAATCCACAGGGTATAGGCAGAAAGCAATACCCCAACTACGTTTTCAGTATATAAACCAAAAAACCATAACGCACTTACCCCGCGCATTCCCAGTTCAATTAGTATGAATGACGGAACAAATGACTGAGCGCATAATGTGGCGATGATGCATGCAAATGCTTTATCATTTCCAATATCAACACCGTAAAGGTTGAGGAATAAATAATACTGACAGATGAACACAGAATACCTTAAAAAAGCAAAGATCATTACCTGAAGGAGCTCCTTACGTTTATAAATACCAAACACTGCAAAATACTCTTTGAACTTCTCTTTCATTTTTAACCTGGTTAACAGATGGAGATTAAGGTAGGCTATAACCCCCGCCACAATAAAAACAAACAGGGTAATGTATAAAGCGGTGGCCATGGTTGTGGTAATTCTTCCCTGATCTTCAAAGAACCAGATCATGGCATATAACCCGAAGGCGGCTGTCATAAACATTTGGGCGGTATGACCGATAACGGTTACAATTGCTCCTTTTAGTTTGTTGTACTTTTTCAGGTGAATAATACGGCCGGCAAAATCCCCAATCTGATTTGGGGTAATAATACTTAATGTAACTCCGGAAAGAACTGCCTTAAGAGCTTCGAAATAGGTAAACTTTTCGTTCTTATTAATTAGAAGCTGCCATTTGGAAGCTTCGAGCATCCAGTTGAAACCCATTAACACAAAAGCAGTAACAAAAAAAAGGGTTTGAGAAAGCCCCATATCAAGCTGCTGAGATTGCATCAGCAGGTCTTCCAGGTGGTAGGCATAAAATATCTTATAAAAAATGAACCCGAAAGTTGAAAACAGCAGCAGGAGCTTAAAAAAATTGATAAGTGTGGATATATACTTATTTTCGGGTTTCAAATCAGCATCATTAACAGAACTCAAATTAAGCACATTTGAACAAATTAGAACAGATAAAAAATTACGAACGCATTATATTAGGGATTGATCCCGGTACAATTGTAATGGGGTATGGCTTAATCGGGGTTGAAAAAAAGCAGGCTTATATCATCAGTTTAGGAATTATCAAACTTGATAAACTGGATGAACACAGTTTGCGATTAAAAAGAATTTTTGAACGTACCGTTGCATTGATTGATCAGTACCACCCTGATGAATTAGCCATTGAAGCACCCTTTTTTGGCAAGAATGTTCAGTCGATGCTTAAGCTTGGAAGAGCGCAGGGTGTAGCCATGGCAGCAGCATTAAGCAGAGAGTTGGCCATTCATGAGTATTCTCCAAAAAAAATTAAGCAATCAATTACCGGAAATGGTAATGCATCCAAAGAACAGGTGGCCGCCATGCTGCAACGGATGCTAAAATTTAATGAAACTCCGGAATTTCTGGATGCTACAGATGGCTTGGGTGCTGCTTATTGTCATTTTCTTCAAAACACAAAAAACCTCACTGCAGGAAAATCCTACAACAGTTGGAAATCATTTATTAATGATAACCCGGAGAAGATAAAAAAAAATCCAAAAAAATAATTTCAGAGAAAACTTCTGATTCTGGCCGCTATTGCTTCGTACTCAGCAGGAGTAAATTGACTCCGTTCTTTTTCGAAGTTTAAATCCCCTATAGCATTCATTGGCACCAGGTGAATATGTGCGTGAGGAACTTCGAGGCCAATAACAGCAACACCAACTTTTGTGCATGGTACGGCTTTTTTAATGGCAGATGCCACAATTTTGGAAAACAGGTGCAGGCCTGCAAATGCTTCCTCGTCCATATCAAAAATATAATCAGTTTCCTGTTTAGGTATAACCAATGTATGTCCTTCTGCTAATGGCCTTACATCCAAAAAAGCCAGAAAATCGTTAGTTTCAGCAATTTTGTAGCAGGGGATTTCGCCTTTAACAATTTTTGAAAATATGGTTGACATGGTTATTACAGGTTGATTTCGATTATTTCGAGCTGAATTTGACCAGCCGGTGCATTTATTTCCACCACCTCACCGGCCTTTTTGCCCATAAGGCCCACCCCAATAGGTGACTTTATAGAAATTTTTCCTGTTTTGAAATCGGCTTCTTTTTCGGAAACCATAATGTATACCATTTCCTGTTTGCTCTTCAGGTTTTTAACTTTCACCTTACTAAGCATCATTACCTTGCTGTTGTCAAGTTTGGTTTGATCTATAATTCTTGAGCGGCTTACCAGATCTTCCAGTTGTGCTATTTTGGCTTCAAGCAAACCCTGGTCTTCTTTGGCAGCATGGTATTCCGCATTCTCACTCAAATCACCTTTATCTCTGGCATCGGCAATTTGTTTTGATATAAAAGGGCGCTGAACATATTTCAGTTCATGAAGTTCCTTATGCAGGTTTTCGAATCCTTCCTTCGACAAATAATTGATTTCTGCCATATCCTTTACTTAGCTGTTAAATATTACAATGCTGTTATTAAAATGAAAGAAACGCTCCATTTACACAGAGCGTTTCCTTTTATAATACGTTAGCAAATATAATTAACTTTTCTTATTTCCTAATAAGAAGCGAATTGACAGGTTGTGGATGCCGCTAAACACCCTGGTAGGTTGGTATGCATAATCAATACCAAGGCTTGTTCCGCTTTTACTGATTGGTAACTGAACGGTACTTCCGGCTGAAAAACCGTAAGACTGTGTTCTGAAATCTTCTGTATTGATATCTTCCTGCCAGCCGTAACCTGCGCGAACCATAAATGTTTCCTTGAATGCGTATTCTGCTCCAAGAGCAACCACGTTTGAAGAAAATGCGTTATAGTTAAAATTACCTGATGGGGTTAAACGATGAAAATAAGTATCAGGGTTTTTATCCAGTCTGATATCATACGAAGCTCCGATATTTACAAGAGCAGGCAGGTTAAATTGCTCTGACCCGATTGCAGCACGTCTGTCGGCTCCGGTTGCCGGATTTACTGAGCGGAAGGTTAATCCTGATCCGCCATAAACCATATTGGGACCAATATTTCTTACACCAATACCAAAACGAAAATCCTCTTTCTTGATTTTTTTCTTTGGGTTGAGAGAAGTTTGGTATTGTACCCCCGCATCAAGACCAATACCTGTGGCCGAAACGTTGGTCATTCCTTCATAAACATAACGTATCAGCAATCCACCACTTATGCTGTTTGAGAATTTTTTGGAGTATCCTAACCCAACGTTCAATACTTGAGGGGAGAATGTTCCCAGTGTTCCGTCTGGCTGTGATTCTGTTCTGATTAATATATCTCCAAACTCCATAGCGGTAAAGGAGAGACCTAACACATTGCCATTTCCGAATGATTGTGCAACAGAAAGATTATTAAAAAACACATCAGCACCCTGCAGGTAGATTACCCTTGAGGCCATTATTTCTGTTCTTTCTGTATAAGCTAAACCACCAATATTAAAATGCATTGCTTCAATACCTCTGGCTGATGCCGTATTGGCTCCCATCATTCCCGCAGAACGCCCGTAAGGGTTTAGTATCATCTGGGTACCACCGGCCCCACCTGCACGATCAGGGTTTCCTGCTTTTACACTCATGGCAGATAGAGTAACTGCCAATGTTAATACTTGTAAAATATATTTATTCATGTTCTTTACTTTTATCTTATTGAAATGGCAGGAAACAGCTTCCTGTTTCCTGCCTTAACTATTTTTAGAACGAGTCGTAATCAGCAGGTCTCATAATACCAACCCATTTCACTATACGCTCTTCTCCCAAATCTGTTGCTTTAAAATGGAAGAGATAAATGCCACTGGTTACCGGAACCTGCGCATCATTCTTCAGATTCCACTCCAGATAGGTTGATTTCGGATCGTCTTTCCGGATGGTTCTTACCAATATTCCGTCAAGCGTGTAGATTCTGATATCACAACGCGGAGGCAAATTGGTAATCCTGATTCTGTTGTCAAGCTGATTTCCAGGATCCTCATAAGATGAATATGCATAATAAGGATTAGGTACAACAGCAATATTATCAAGCGCTTTTTTGCCAACTTCTGATGAAATGGTAGGAGCAAAGCCGGAGGTGGAGAATTTGTACAATGGCATACTGTCATTGATGGTAGCACCACCCGGATTAAACAAGGCGTATGGTTTCTTAACCCTTATTTTGTAGGTAACAGTTCCCGGAACTACACCAGAATAAACATCTTTTAACTTATAACCAGGGGCTAACACAGGCATGGTTGTCCAAAGAACCTGAGAATAAACCTGACGTTTTCTTACTATCAATGAAGGATTATCTGGTCCAGGTCTTTCCAGTTTATTGAAATAACTTAAACCTCCGTCATATCTTGGTCCTTCATAAATAAGGGCACTGCTTCCGGCACCTTGAACAAAACGTTTGGCAGCCATTACATAAACATAGTGTTTTCCACCAAATACAGGTCTTCCGTTTCTGTCAAACAAATTCGATGTTGGGTTCCACCTCATATCATTGCCATTTTCCAATGGAATAGAAGAGTCTTCTCCAAACATAATATTCAGTCGTTCACCAGTTTCAACATTAATAGCATATCCAGGGAACCAACCCATTGAAGAGTCTGAAAGGTAATTTGCAGCTTCCGGATTAGATGGATCATTGATAGCACCAGGCATATTTACATTTCTGCCATACTTATCTACTGATAAAGCCCTTCTTCTATCCATCTTATCTGCATAGTTTTGGTTGAAACGATAATCTTCTCCTGTTTCAACAACCAAACAGCGGGTCCATTTTGAACGATCCGGTGTAATAACGAAATCTACACCTTGTAAATCTTTTAACGGATTATCGGCAGAAGCGCCACCGGTAGAACCTAACTGTGGTGCAGAGCCAAATGTTCCCGGTGTATAACCCAATCCAATATCCCATCCTGGTCCGAATGTAGGCATGGTAGTACTTGAATTGGTTCTCCATCTGGCAGCAAGGGCGTATGGTGACCAGGTACCATCAATAATTTTAGAATAATTACGTCTTGGATCCAGTGCATTACCACCTATAGCAAAATCGTGTATTTGCGGATTATTAAACGACTCGGCTCCATTTCCCCTTCCACTGCTTCCTGAACGGATCCAGTTGAATTGGGTACCATATCCGAACTGGGTATAATTTGGATCCTCATCTGTAATATTACCTAACCACTCTTGAGATGGATTTTCCCAAATTACTTTTGAATCCAGGAAACCATTGCTAGCATCTTTTGAATTATCTACATCACCCGGGATTACGGCTTGTGTAATTTTTACAGATATGCCCCAATCATTAAATAATTGCTCATATGGATTGGCTATAGAACTCTGACCAGCTCTTACCTCACCTGTAGTATTGTTTCTGATAAACCAATAGGTGCGCGAAGCATGAAGGGAGTCGAAACGGGCTGTGTTAGCAACACCTGCGCTATCTCTCATCCACAGTGTAAAATCGGCTACAGGTAATTTAATAGGGTCAATTACTTTTACTTCAATAGGGCTAAAACCTGTTTGGTATTTTCTTTCTTTTGCTACGTAACCCGAGCCTTCTCTCATGGCCTCATCAATACTTTCCTGACTAAGCTCAATAAAGTTTCCACCATTACCAATTCCTTCAATCTGGGTTACAGGTAAGCCCGTTCCATAATCTGCATTTAACTGTGTGCCGCCATTTCTAGGGGCGGGATCGTGAGGTGTGGCTGAATAAATAGTGATACCCTGAGCACCTACTGTATTACGACCTGCCAAAAACTGAATTCTGTCAGTAGCACAATTTGTTGCCGAAGCATAAGATAAAACAAGGTAATGGTAATTTTTGAAATTCACCAAAGTCTGATTGGTACCTGTTTCAAAAAAGTCTTTGGTAATTTCAAACGTATGCTGAATTCCTTTATCTTCTCCTACCACCATTATTTTCTTTACGTCTTCTTCCAGATCCGGATCAAAAACTGCATTCACAATTTTTGAATTACCATCAGTAACGTCAAACTGCGCAATCAATTTGGCTTCTTCAGAATCATAAAAATCATTTGGAACATTTGGTGTTTTTAACTGATATACCAAATAACCTTGAAATTTATATTCTGTTTTTTGAGCACATGGTCCCTGAAACGAATTGCTATAATTTTCAACACTGTCAGTTGCCAGCATTTTGAAAACAAGCTTATTTTTCAACTCAACAATTTCTAATTGCGGAGCATCCGGACCGGTAATTAATTCGAAATTGTTTTTGAAAAGGGTGAAAGCTTTATCACTGGCTTGCTTTAACAGGTTAAATGACCCTGTTGCTCCACCAGAAGATGCTTTAGCCCAAACCACGCCAATGGTAACTCTGTTTACCGCACCAGGCAACAAACTAAAAGAACCTGCTGTTTGAAGAAACCTTCTGTCACTTGGCTGGTTGGATGAATTGCGTTCATTCCAGGTAGCGCGTCCGGCCGGATCTGTATCACCGGGGAACATATAACTGGCTGTATCAGCACCACCTTTTCCATTGCCACCATAAGTGATTACCGCTCCATCTTTCCATTTACCATTCAGGTATCCCCAATAATGTTCAGGCCTGCTTGGATTTCCGGTAGGAGAAAAATCATTATTATAATAAACAAACTTGGTAAGACCTATTTCAGTGCTATCAGCCCTTCTTGGTCCTTCAAAAAAGTTTACACCAATACTTGGCGGATTAAGTCCATAACCCAGGGTTCCTTCATCATTATCATCCCCGTTATAGCAAATTCCAAGGTTACGGTCTACGTCACACTCTACATAATCATCTGAATAGTTACCTAAATCGGCATCAACCCATTGTCCAAATACACAACTATCAATAATCTCATTACTCCTGTTGAAAATAGTGGTGCGGTAAAATGTCATATTATTTACCTCATCATTGGTTGCATAACCAAAAGCCTGGGTATGCAATTCCAACCCGATAGGTACGCCTTCACTTTCAGCATGAATATTACCCTTATCATTATACAGAATAAACAGCATCATGTCGGGTATATTTTTTTCTACGTCCTGATCAAAAGTTGGGTAATCGCCAGTTTCGGGAGTATATCGTCCATCCTGATCAAAATCAAAAAACGGAGCCAGATACTGAGCCTCACCAATGCTGGTATTTCCCATACAAGGCCAGGTTCTGATCTCTTCAGAAGGTGTAGACCATTTGGTTGGGTCTTTCTTAAACTCATTAATCTCTTTCAGCGTTATTCTCCAGATACGGTCGAAATCTTTACAACGTGACTGTGTGATGGATGCTGTTCCGATAGTAAGCGGACCAGGATAAAAATCATTACCGCTTTGACGATAGGTTTGTGCTGCAATTCTTAAATTTCCATTGGTAACACCACCAATCCATAATGCACCTGAAAACAGCGAGTGTTTTGCCACTTGTCCGGTTTGAACCTTTGGTACCTCATAACGGGCGTTACTCAGATTCCACCACATATCTCCCCCGTTCAAAATGGTGGTACGTACGTTGTTTACGTCAAGATCCCTCTGTGCTGTAGCTGCGGCACAACCTGCACCTTTCTGCAAAACAGGTGGTGGTGGTGGATCATTTTTGGGATCAACAGGAGCTTTGCCCTTATTCTCTTTGGCAAAAACACCGGCAGAAAGCAAACCGGCAAAAAGCACGGTTAATAACAATCGGCCCGTCAAATTATCTTTCATTATCTGTTTCATGTTACTCTTTTTTTAATTCTTAGAAATACAATGCAAATCCTAATCTGGTTAAACGTGGCAAAGCAAAGTTGCCCGGATTTACCATCCTGATATTGTACAAGTCAACAAGTGATTGAGCATTGGTTGCAGACCTTAACTGGGCATCAGCCTGAGTTGAAGTAATAAAACCATCATCGTAAGCGCTTCCGGTGTACTGATAAACACCCAACACATTTACATTATTAAATATGTTTTGTACCCATAGGAAAAAACGTAACCTGTACATGGTTGTTTTTCCATCCAAACCTTCACTTTTCAATGTAAAGTTCTTTTCTAGGTTAATATCTGTGTAGAACTGAGCAGGCAGGTTTGCACCATTGATGGTACTTTTAACCTGAGTACGCGCAACCACACCTGACTGAACTTCAGGGATTGGAATAGTGGTTTGGGTATATGGTCTTCCTGAAACTGCGTTAAAGATGATACTGAATCCGGCATCTTCAAATATTTTTTTACCGCCAACAATAGGGCCATTATACTCTTTGCCAGTTTTATAGTGGTAATCAAAAGTTCCTTTAATGGTATGGCGGGTATCAAAACTAAGAGGGAAAATAGTACGCAATGTTGGCAAACCAACCTGAACCAGGGCAGAGCTGGACTGGGAGTTTGAACCTGTACCCTCAGCAAACTGTAACATATAATTAGCAGAGATATTGATATTACCCAAATCTCTTAATTCATATTCCAATCTGATGGATTTAACAGTGGAGAAGTCGAGATTACCAAAGGTGGTATAATCATTTGGCCATGCCTGAACATAACGGTACAACTGAATCAGGTTTCTAAACTCCCTGTAAGAAGCAATGATACCTAAACTTGCGTCCTGACCAATTTGCTGACGGAAACCAATTTCGTAATCAGTTACCTGAGTCATACGTAAATCAGGATTTGCAATAGTTCCGGTTAACCTGTTATTCAGGTAGAAGTAATCATCAATCTGTGCAATATTTCCTTCAGTAGGCCTTTGTGCCAACACATCGTAAGTTCCAAAGAACTGAGAGGTGGTAGAGATAGGGAATGAAAACCAAATACGTGGAAGAAATTTATAATCAGGTGCATAATCCCTGAAAGAAGCCTGATCTGGTATTCTTTGTCCTGCCTTAATCAGGTAAGGAATATTCTGATTCAACGATGTATTGCCATCCATTGCTCTCCATAATGAGGATGGGTCGGTAACAGGATTTCCATTTCTGTCAAACCAGTCGTTACCTTTTCTGAAACCTGTAACCTGTAAGTTGCCATTTTTCTGTTCGTGGTCATTAACATAAACAGCATAGTCATTATCAACTGATCCGGGAATAGCAGATGGTGCAATGGCCAGTTTGCCTCCGCGAACATCTCCGGCAGTATAAATAGGAGCCAAAGAGTATGGGTCTTTTAACACCACCTGATTTGCATCAAAACGCTCCATACGTAAGCCAAGACGTACAATCAAATCCTTAAATACAAACTTGTCCTGAACCCAGGCTGCCATATATACAGGCTGGTAGGCACCAATTGTTCTGCTGGCCGGGTTATTGAGGAAATCGTTTATTCCTGGTTTACCACCAACCCGATCGCCTTTGTAATCATATCCGAAATAAGATACATAAGAGTTACCGTTATTCAATAATTCATCGGCAGAGAACATATCTATAGAATACATACTTGGATCATACCCATCTGTATTTAACCTGGAGTCAGCGGTTATAGGATTACCATAAACGTCAACTGCACCCATTCCGATTAATTTATTTCTGAGGTTCTTATCAAACGTACTTTGGCGATCTAACAAAATAGAATCTTTAAAACGTAAGGTATCATTAAATACACCATTTGCATCAAACGTTGCAATAGGGTTGGCAAAATCAGGTCCTGCAAACTGCTGGTTGGCCAACTGCCTCATCAATGTCCACAATCCATTTGAGTTTACGTTATATCCTCTTCTGAATTGCTGTTCATAGGTGAATCCAAATTGTATATCATGTTTAGCTTTAGGATTGCTTCTTGGAGCTAAGCTGGCTTCACTCATTACATACAATGAGTAAGTTTCATTCATTGATTTGGAGTAATTGGACTGAAGTGCACCCGGGCTTGTCCACAGGTTGGAATAAATCCCGTTAGGGCCATCACCGTTTGCGGTTCCACCAACACCTCTTAACTCACTAATACTGCGCATGGTTTGATTTCTGGCTGCATAATAGTCGTAAATAGTGCGTGTATAGTTACCTCTTATACGATTTGCATCTGCCTGATTAAAAGTGAGCAAGGTATCGGTATAACCAACCTGACGCGCGTATGAAGTAAGACGCAGTTCACGAATGATATTGCCGTTTGCATCTCTGATATAATAAACATCTGCAGAGTCTCCGAAATTTTTTCTAACACTTTGGTATGCCGGACGGGAGTATTTATCAAACCTGCCTACATAACCATAGCCAAAAAAGTTTCTTTCATGCTCGGCATCCATGCTTTCTACAAAACGATTTTCGTATGAAATACGAACGGTATAAAATGCGTTGCTGATCAGTGATTTCTTTTCTTTAGCCTTCTCTTTGTCCTTGTCTTCATCCTGTTTTGAAAAACTTTGTGTCATTTGCAGATAAACACGGCCGGTCATATCCTGAGACAGGGCATTATTGGCAGAGTTGGTGAGTGAGTTTCCATAACTAAATGCCCTTCCACGGGAAAACGCACCCTGATAACCCAATCTTACTGAAATATTATTGGTTGGCTGATAAGAGAAGTTACCTTGAATATTAAACTGATAAGAAGCAGCATTTTGTCTGTAGTCTACCTTTTCCACATCATTTTTGGTAAGGTACTCACCGGCAGGAATAAAAGCACCGTTGCCCTGAGGAACCAGCGGGTTTTCTTCTATTTCGCGCAGTTTGGTATCCTTTAATTTAAACATATCAGTTGCAGGAAGGCGTCCATCACGTTGGTAAACGCCATTTCCAGCTAATGAAAACCCTACTAAAACACGCTCTTTATCTCTTTTACCTTTGTCTCTTAACATGATTGGACCTGAAACAAATGCCTGTAATTCATTATAATGAGAGTTATCCAGGTAACCATTAAAAGGTGATGCAGAGATAAACTCAAAACCCCTCATCCAGTTTTTAGAAGGGGCTTTGGTATTAATGGCAATTGCCCCTCCAATAAAGTCTCCATATTGGGCAGGAACACCACCTGTGATAATAGATATCTGATCAATTGCATTTTGAGGTACCGAAACGCTACCTGCCTGAACCCTCACCCCATCAATATAATAAGCAGTTCCATCGGCACGTGCCCCACGAAAGTTAGGAGTTCCACCCGCACGGGCATCAACACCGGCTACTGTATTTGCCACCATGTTGGGGTTACGCTGAGGCAATGCCATAATTTCTTTAGAGGTTTTTGTTGCCCCACCTTTTCCTTCAGGATCTACAAGCGGGCGTTTATTAACAATTACTACATCATCAATAACCACCCCATCACTTGCTTCCATGGGTACATTAACAAATGTGATTTGATCACTGATTACATCTACTTGTTTAATAATGGCATTTCTATACCCAATATTGGTAACCTTAACGGTATACTCCCCCGGTTGAAGGGTTTTAACAATATACCCGCCATCATCATCAGACAATGTAGTGGCTTTTACCACCCCATTTAATTCAATGGTGATACTTGCATAATCGATAGGTTTCTTGGTTTTGGAGTCGATGATCTTTCCCCTGATTTCACCAAGCTGCGACTGCGCATTTGCCAACATCACGAAAGCAAAAAGCGCAAGAATTAAACTGTATACCTTTTTCATTAATCAGTAATTATTTCTTCAATAGACTATATAAACGGTTCTTTTATGAATCGGTAAATTAAAGTAATTTGGTTTAATTAATCAAAAATTAACACCTGCAGGCCAAATATTGACTTTTCCACCTTTATGTTAACTCTTTGATTTTTTGTAACAAAACGGCTGAAATCTTCCGGTAAGATTCCCTTGTCCACCCACCAATATGAGGGGTAAGGATCACTTTTGGAGAAGTTTTAAGCCTGTTAAACCAAACCTGCTCTTCGGCATTGAGTGTTGACAGTTTTTCATTTTCCAGCACATCCAAAGCCACACTTTTTAGCTTTCCATTGTCCAGTGCATCACAAACCGAAACCAAATCAACCACCTTTCCTCTGGACAAATTGAGAAGGTAAATGGGCTTTGCAAATTGGGCAAGGTATGCTGCATTTACCATCAAATGTGTTTCCCTTGTTAAAGGCACATGTAAGGTAAGGATGTCGGCATCATTGAAAATCTGCTCCATTCCAACCTGGGCAACCAGGTGATCGCCATAGTTGTGCAGGTATTTATCGTATGCAAGCATATTCACCTCAAAACCTGCCAGCTTTTTGGCTACTGCTTTACCGGTATTCCCATACCCGATAATACCCACGGTTTTGCCTTTTAACTCCTCTCCCCTGTTGCCTTCTCTATCCCAAACACCGGCTCTTACTTCATCATCGGCCTTTACTATATTGGCCATCATAGAAAGCAGCATTCCAATGGTTTGTTCTCCAACTGCATCTGCATTAGCCTCTCCTGAGTTAAAATACACAATACCCTTTTGGTCGCACCAGTCAGTATCTATATTATCAACCCCTGCACCGGCTCTTCCAATAAACTTTAATTTTTCCGCATGTAAAAGAACGTCCTTATCAATTTCTGTTTTGGTTCTTACCACCAGCCCTTCATATTGCGCAATATGAGAGATAAGATCACCCCTTTGCCATATTGGCTGGTAATCTACATCGTAACCGGAAGTTTGTAACCCATGCACCAATATCTCGTGCACCTCATCAATAATCAACACCTTTTTTAAACCGCTCATCAAAAATTAATTGTGCACGATTTTAAGTAATAGTTAACTAAAAAAAGAAATTGGTTGCATGGATTTTGTAACTAAATAACATTGTACAAAAAATGGCCTATGCTAAAATAGATGGCCAGGCCCAGCAAATCGTTGGTGGTAGTAATAAAAGGGCCTGTAGCAATGGCCGGATCTATCTTCATTTTTTCGAGCACCATTGGTATAAATGTTCCAAGAACCGAGGCGAAAATAATCACACTCATCAGTGCCACACTTACCGTGATGCTCAAATCGTAAGACTCTGAAAACAGCAGGTTGTACCCAAACAGCAATACAGAACAAATAATTCCATTTAACAGGGCTACCCTTAATTCCTTTAAAACCTTTGGAACAATGTTTTTTGTACCCAGGGTATTATTGGCAAGCCCCTGCACCACTATAGCCGAAGATTGCACACCGGCATTTCCTCCCATAGCAGCAATTAATGGCATAAAAAAAGCCATTTCAGGATGTATCTGCAGCTGGTCTTCGTACATTTCAATAAACCGCGAGGAGGCAATACCCCCGAGTAGCCCGATAAGCAGCCAGGGTAATCTGGCTCTGGAAAGTACCCACACCTTATCGGTAGCATCTACGTCTTCGGTAATACCCGACATGAGTTGGTAATCTTCCTTTGCCTCTTCCTTAATTACCTCTACTACATCATCAACCGTAATGCGGCCAACAAGCTGACCAAGGGCATTAACCACAGGTAAAACCACCAAGTCATATTTTTTAAAGAGATTGGCTATTTCTTCCGAGTCTGTTGAGGTTGAAACAGAAATAACTTCCTTATTATAAACTGTAGAAAGCAATGATGCGGGATTTGCCAGAATCAGGTTTTTAAGGGTAATTAATCCAAGCAAACGTTCGTGGCTATCCACTACATAAACCACATAAATGGTGTCAACGTTTTCTGCCTGCCTCCTTATTTCCTCCACACATTGGCCTACTGTCCACTCTTCATTGGCCTTTACCAACTCTACCGCCATTAAACTCCCGGCAGTGTATTCATCATAACTTAATAAGGATAACAAACTGGAAGCATACTCAATATCCGACAAACCTGCAATTACATCTTCCTTTTCCTTTACCGGCAACTGATTAAGCACGTAGGCAGCATCATCAGAATCCATATTCTGAATAAAATCTTCAGCAATTTCTTTTGGCGAATAAGCCGATAAAAAGGATTCCCTTACGTTCTCCTCCATTTCAACCAACACCTTAATAATTTTTCCTTTTTCCACCAGACTCATTACAATGCGGGCCTCTTCCGGCTGCACTTTATCCAACAACTCTGCAATATCTTCCGCATACATTTCACCCAGCAGTTCGCTAACTGAATCAGTGTTTCCCTGTTCAATCAGTTGTTTTATATTTTTCACGAAAGCCTGATCAATCGTGATTTTTTCCATGTTGTTTTATTATTTTGGAAAGGGTTATAAAATCAGAAACACTTAATTCTTCGGCACGTTTATCAATAAAACCCGCCTCCTGCAATATTGTGTCATTTACCTGAAATTGTTGTAAAGCATTTCTTAATTTTTTTCTTCGCTGATTAAATGCCGTTTTTACGGTGCGGAATAATAATTTCTGTTCAATATCGGGTTCCTCTGCCTTTCGTGTAATTCTGATTACTGCCGATTTTACTTTTGGTGGTGGAGTAAATACATCTTCATTCACCGTAAACAAATACTCCGTATGGTAGTAAGCCTGTGTAAGCACACTTAATATGCCATATGCCTTGTTTCGTGGTGAGGCGCAAAAACGCTCTGCAACTTCCTTCTGAAACATGCCCACCATTAAGGGAACAAGCGGTTTATTGTCGAGTATTTTAAAAACAATTTGGGAAGATATATTGTAGGGAAAATTACCAATGAGTGAAAACTCCTCTTTAAACAAATCAGGTAAATGAAGCTGAAGAAAATCTCCTTCTATCAGGTTAGGCGATAGGGCCGGAAAATGTTCCTTTAACCAAATCACTGATTCTTTATCGATATCAATGGCATGGGTTACAAACTCCTGATGATCCAATAAATATTTGGTGAGCACCCCCATTCCCGGGCCAATTTCCAGCACCTGTTTACATGTGTTTTTTTCAACCAGGGCTGAGGCAATTTTAGCAGCTATCTGCTCATCATTTAAAAAATGCTGTCCAAGGTGTTTTTTTGGTGTAACTTTTTTACCGCCTTTGGTTACAGTGGTGTTTTGAAATTGTTTTTGCACATTGCAAATAGAATAAAAAACCTGATGATTAGCTGAATCAAATATTCTATTAGATAATAAACTGATTGTCAGCAATACTTAATCTCAGCAGAAGAACATGGTTTGCGCGCCTGCAGGTGTTAGCAGGAAAGGCGCATATTATTCCTGTAGCATCTCATATTTTTTTATAGTTTTGCTCTCCTTCATAAACGCGTACACTTATGCAAACACGTATTCATACCGGTAATAAAATTTCACCGGAACACCCTGTCCTATTTCTGGCCAATAAAAAAAGCAACTGGGATGGGGCCGGATTTGACAAACGGGAACTGGCCTACCTCCACAAGAAAATAAAGGCTGACGAAAAATTTATTACCATTAACCAGTTTAACCGGTTGGTATTTATACAACTGGTTGAAGAGTTTGAGAAAAAAAACAAATCAGGCCAACTGGAAGCCTTACGGACAGCAGGAAATAAAGTATGCCATGCCATTAACGCACATAAGTACGAAAAGCTGCAGGTGAGCAGCCTTATCCAGTCTAAACCGGAAGAACTCATTGCCATAGCCGAAGGTTGTGCCCTCAGCAATTACCAGTTCCTTCGTTACAAAAGTGATAAGAAAGAGAAAAATACCCTCTCTGAAATTATCCTAAACGGTTCGATGGTAAAAAAAGAACTGGCTGCCGAACTGGAAATATTAACAGATGCCGTTTGTAAAGCAAGGGATCTGGTGAATGAACCCCAATCATATTTAAATGCGGTAACTTTTGCCGATGAGATGAAGGAACTTGGGAAAAAAGCCGGATTCAAAACAGAGGTATTAAACAAAAAACAAATTGAAGCGCTGAAGATGGGCGGTATTCTTGCTGTGAATATGGGCAGCCAGATACCTCCAACCTTTACCATAATGGAGTGGAAACCCAAAAAGGCCGCAAACAAAAAACCATTGGTGCTGGTAGGAAAAGGGGTAGTGTATGATACTGGTGGCCTTAGTTTAAAACCTACTCCCAACAGCATGGATTATATGAAGTGTGATATGGCCGGTGGTGCACTTGTTGCTGCCACCATGTATGCCATTGCTAAGGCAGAATTAAACTACCATGTAATAGGACTTGTGCCTGCAACAGATAACAGGCCCGGAGAAAATGCCTATACACCCGGTGATGTGGTAAAAATGTATGACGGACAAACGGTAGAGGTTTTAAACACCGATGCTGAAGGTAGAATGTTACTTGCAGATGCACTGGCCTACGCTAAAAAATACAAACCTGAACTGGTGCTTGATTTTGCCACACTGACAGGTGCAGCAGCAGCAGCTATAGGCCCTTACGGAATTGTATGTATGGGAACAGCAGAAGAAAAACAAAAAACCCAGCTTAGGGCAAGTGGTGATCAGGTTTATGAACGCCTGGTTGAGTTTCCTTTCTTTGATGAATATGCCAAGCTGATTAAGAGTGATATTGCCGATATGAAAAATATTGGCGGTCCAACCGCTGGTGCCATTACTGCCGGTAAATTTCTTGAAAAATATACGGATTACCCCTGGATGCATTTTGATATTGCCGGACCAGCCTGGGGAAGTGCGGCCGACAGCTACAGAAGCAAAAACGGAACCGGTGTAGGTGTAAGGCTGATGTTTGATTATATTAAGAACATGGCTAAATAAAGCCGGTTATCCCATTATCAATTAAAAAATAACACATGAGTAAACTACCAGTAATAGGAATTACACTAGGCGATGTAAATGGTGTAAGTGTTGAAGTAATTATAAAAACGCTGGCCGACAACCGCATTGCAGAATATTGCACACCGGTTGTATATGGTTCTCCCAAAATTATTACCTACTGGAAAAAAGTATTGGGTCTGCATGATTTTAATCTGCATATAGCAAAATCACTTGATCAGATCCATCACAAAAAATCCAATGTATTGGTTTGCTGGGAAGATGAAGTAGAAATTAAACCTGGAGAAGTTACAGAAATTGCAGGCAAATATGCTTTCAAATCATTGGAAATGGCCACACGTGATTTAAAGGATGGTAAAATACATGCGCTGGTTACAGGCCCTTTAAACAAGCACAATGTAAACAATGAACTGCTGCCATTTAAAGGCCATACAGAATACCTGGCGCAGCAGGCCGGCACTTCCGATTATTTGATGATGCTGGTAAATGCCGATTTGAAAGTGGGATTAGCCACGGGTCATGTACCATTAAAAGAGGTGGCACAGCGTATCACTTCAGACTTGATTTTAGGCAAACTGCGCATTATGCGTAAATCATTACAAAACGATTTTAGCATAACCAAACCCAAAATTGCAGTGCTTGGCTTAAACCCACATGCAGGGGATAACGGACTGCTGGGCAAAGAAGATAAAGAAATTATTGCTCCGGCAGTAAAGGCTGCGCAGGAAGAAGGCATGGTGGTTTACGGACCATACTCTGCCGATGGATTTTTTGGCTCACGCCAGCATGCTAAATTTGATGGCATATTGGCTATGTACCATGATCAGGGCTTAATACCGTTTAAATATATTGCCTTTGAAGATGGGGTAAATTATACGGCCGGCTTACCATTTGTACGTACCTCACCCGACCACGGAACGGCTTATGCCATTGCAGGAAAAAATGAGGCAAGTGAATCTTCTTTCCGCAGTGCCTTGTATGCAGCTCTTGATATTGTGCGAACAAAAAATGAAAATTTTAAGCTTCAGGAAAACCCGTTGCCATTTACACCGCTTCGCAAAGAACGTTTCAGAATAGATTTTTAGTTAGCTGCTAAAACCTGATGATTCTGCCTGTAATTAAGGCTCTCCATCAGGAAGCAACTATATTCGAAACAAATTCCGTTAAACCCGCATGAAGGATAAACTGTTTTCATATGCATCTAATGCCCGAGTGCTGTTGGGGTTGTATTTACTTGTTTCTGTTATAGCCAGCGTACACCTCATTTTATTAGGGAATAAAACGTTTAACGGACTTGATATTTATAAGCACTACAACAACTTTGTTATCTTCAGGCAATCGTTTTTTCACCTGATTAACGGGCAGGATTTATACATTCTTCATCCCGCTGTACAATATGATCTTTATAAGTATAGCCCAACATTTGCGCTGGCTATGGCTCCATTTGCGCTTTTTCCCGATTGGTTGAGCCTTATCGTGTGGAATTGCTGCAACAGCCTGCTGCTTTTTGTGGCTATCCGAAAATTCTCCTTTACCTCTCACAAAATAATGGTATTTGCCCTCTGGTTTTTGCTGCAGGAAAACCTTACGGCTATTCAGAGTGCACAAACAAATACCATGATTGCAGCCCTGCTTATTCTGGCGTTTAATGCTTTTGAAAATAAAAAAACGCAATGGGCTTCTTTATTTATTGTACTCACTGCTTTTATTAAAATTTTTGGAGTGGTGGCATTTATCCTGTTTTTGCTTTACCCCAACAAAATCCGTTTTATACTTTATTCCATTCTTTGGACCACTGTATTACTGTTACTGCCTATGTTGGTGGTTTCTCCTGATCAGCTCCTGTTCCTTTACAAAAGCTGGTGGAATATGCTACAGAACGACCACAGCGTTTCTTATGGATTATCGGTAATGGGTTGGCTAAAAAGCTGGTTTTATATTGATCCTCCAAAAATAGCGGTGGTAGCTGCCGGGGCGTTGATACTATTGCTGCCGCTGATAAAAACAAGCTCTTATCAGTTACCCGTTTTTAGAAAACTATTACTGGCCAGCGTACTGCTTTGGGTAATTATTTTTAACCATAAGGCAGAGTCATCTACCTTTATTATTGCGATGAGCGGAGTTGCTTTATGGTGGTTTAGTGTAAAAAGCAATACCCTATTTCTTTCTCTGGTGGTTTTTGCCTTTGTATTTACCAGCCTTTCCCCTACTGATATTTTCCCCAGACCTTTGCGCCTGGAGTGGGTAGAACCTTATGTGTTAAAAGCTGTTCCCTGCATTTTTATCTGGTTTGTGATACAGTGGCAAATGCTAAGCGGGAGATTGGAAGAAAGAACAAGCTGAGCTCACGGTAATCCCACACACATTACCCCTTTGGTATCTGATAACCTGATCTTATTTAATCCATCAGATAAGAGGCAGGAAGTTTCAAACGTAAATTTCCTTGTTCGCTGACCTTTGCTGTTAGGAAAATAATCGGCCGATTCCAGAATCCTGAAATAACTGCCAGCATCCTGTTTAATATTTCTTGTTGAATAAAAAACCCCATTGGCATCAACCCACTCCACGGTAACCTCTGAAAGGTGAAGTATACCAGGTAAGGTTTGTTTTGCCGAGGTGTAGTTAAAATTTGCCTGGCAACCACTGGCTGTTGGCGTAAGTATATTCCGGCAGGCTTTCACCGTATCATTGGTTCTGTATTGAACCAAACATACCTTGTATTTGCCCGGCTGACTATAGGTATGGTTCAGGTTATTCCCTAATCCATTTTGTCCGTCACCAAAATCCCATGCGTTTAATACAGCAGGAGAATCTGCATTAAAATTAATGGTAGAAGAATCTACAGTTGAATAAGAAAACCTCGCATCATTTGTGGTTAAAGCATTCACTTCATAAGTCATATCCGACACACATCCGCTGCTATATGAAACCACATAAGTTACCTGATAGCTTTTTCCTGATGCATATTTTTTTACCGGGTTTGGTTCCGTGGAGAAGGTGCCATCACCAAATCCCCATACATGGGAAGCCACTCCGGTACCTGAAGAAACCTGGTTAAATTTTACCAGATAGAATATATTGGTATCAGGCGGTGGAGGGTAAAAAGCGTAATTTAAGTTTCCAAAAACAGAATCGAGATGGAGTTCACCGGGGTTTGTAGTTTGCTTGTTGCTTCTTAGTTTAATATTAAATGATTCTTTACAACCCTCACATTTTTTTTGCAGTGAACCCTGAAACTCATACACACCCAAATCGGACACATAATCCGTTTCCATAAAATAATCTCCTTCTCCGGCCTTGGCTGAAAATGCTGCCTGATCAATGTACCCCAATGCATAAAACACCGGACTTTCATTCCCTCCGTCATCAGGTTCAATATCTTTACACGCATTTACCGTCAGGCAAAACAACCCGGCAATAAAAACGATGTTTCTCATTTTAAATTCCCCATTCATTATCTTGATAATTTATAACCCAACATGATTTTGAAACCTCTGTTATTGTGCACTTCTGATTGGCGATAAGCTGCATTGTTTGTAATATCAAAAAGCCCCCAGTGCATACATGCAGCAACACTTATGGCATTATTGAAATAATAACGGTAACCGGCATTAATCACAAAATCATTGCTCCGTATATACGATGGTTTTCCACGCTCATCTTCACCACTTGTTTGGTTTCGTTCACCACTAAGTGATTTGGTGATAAACGTTTGTGCCGAAATGAGCTGATTATAGGCCATACCTGCTGTTAAATAATGCTTTTTATTAAAACATACCCCAAGTTCCAATGGAATCTCTACATAATCCAAACTGGTTGTTTTGTACCAGGTACGATCAACTGTGAGTCCGAAACCGTAACGTTGTACGGTGGTTTGTATCACCGGTAGTTCATATCTCACTCTGGAAAACAACAAACCTGCGCCCACGTAAATATTTGAGCGCAACGGGTAGAGATAATTTATCCCTGTGGTGAAGCCCAGATTGCTTAAAGACTGCTTATCTGATGTAAAATAATTTGCCCCCGCCACAACTGTGAAATAACCGGGCTGCTTTTCCTGCTTATAGGTTATAAAATCTTTAATCTTTTTCATACAGGTATCACATTCATTAACTGAAGGCTTAGGTATATTTGGTGCTTTGGCATCAATTAAATACACCTGAAGAAAACCAAAAGGCAATTTCCTATTCTCAGAAGTACCCACTTCCACCGGTAAAACAGATTCTTCAGGTATCTGATTATTCTTTGTAATCAACAATTTATTTAAACCAGGTTGATTTGCAGGGTCTGCCTTTGAAGGAGGAGTATTGCCGTTTTGTTCATCCTGTCTGTCATTTATTTCTGCAGTACTGCCTGCATCAGCAGACTCCGGCTTCTTTTCATCCGTTATCAAAAACTTTTTATCCGGTTGATTGGAAGACCCTGTTTGAGAAACAGGTATTGAATTGTTATATACAGGTTGTTCTTTTTTTATGCCTGTTGTTTTAGCTCTGCTCACTTTAAAAGATTCCTGTTTTGCCCTCTCTGTCAATGGCCCACTTTTGTCTGATTGATCAGGTATACCAGATTGAGAAGCGTGCTTTTGATTGCCTTGATCAGTTTGTTTATTATTACCTGCTATGGATGCTTCCTTATCCGAATCTACGGTTTGGGTTTGTGTGGCTTGATCCTCATTTTCTGTAGTTGCATCTTTAACCTTTACGTTGCCTGAAAACTCAGGTTGTGGTTTAGCTATCTTTTCCTGATAAGAGATGGACTCCTGTGTGGTATCAGATATCCCCATATGAATACCCAAATAGCTAAAGGCAACCACAGAAGTACCCAATAATGCAAGCAGAGAAATAAACCAATAAATCAACCTGGTTCTTTTACCTCCTCCACGTTGTTTATTCAACTCCTGCCAATACGAATCCTTAAACTCAAACTCCTTTTGTTCAAGTTTGGCCCGCATTATTTTCTCCAGTTCTGTTAACTCTTCATTTTTCATTATAATGGTATTTTCATATGACTTACTACTTCACTAAGCCTTTTCTGTAAAAATTTTCTGGCATTGCTTAAATGCCATTTGGATGTATTTGCAGGGAATCCCATCTCTTTGCCGATCTCATTATGATCCAGACCGTCAAAAACAAATAAGTTAAAAACGGTGCGGGCCGGTTCAGGAAGTTTTTTTATTTCTGTCAGGATTTCATCAATACCCAGATTTCCCTCTGCATTATTTATATCAGCAGGATGAAAAGAAAGGTGCAATTCATCCATATCAACAGATTGAATGGTTTCTTTCCTTTTTATATCCGCTTTATACTGATCAATAATGGTTCTTACCATAACCGTTTTTGCCCAGGCCTCAAATGATTTTGTCTGATCAAATTTTCCCAGGTTGCTTAATATCTTGAGGAACCCTGAATTCATCAAGGCTGCCGCATCATCTTCATTATTGGTATACCGCCAGCAAATGCGCATCAGCATATTAAAACAGGCTTTGTACAGCGCATACTCCGCCCTGCGATCTCCGCTAAGGCATTTAGGTATGAGGCTGCTCCAATCTTGCATGTTAAAAAACACCAAAAACCTGTTATATAAACAGGCTTAAGGTGTGCGATTCAGGGTTATTTAATGAACTTTCTTATTTCGGATACATTTGCCTTTCGTATTTCAGCCATGTAAATTCCTTCTGATAATACTTCGGTATTTACCTTAATTGTTTTGCTCCCGTTTATTTCTTTAAATGAGTGCTCAATTACCTTTTGGCCCATGGCGTTAAAAATAACCAGTTCTATATTTTCCAAACCTGCACCATCAATCGTAATATACATTTCACTGCCAACAGGGTTTGGATGGATGCTAAAGGAATTTCTTCGTATCAATGTTCCCTCTCTGATGCCGGAGATGATATTATTTGGTATGCTATCACAAGAGGTGGCCGAGCAGGAATCAAATGTATTGCTAACCGTAAGACAAACCTTATGCGGACCGGGAGTGCTGAACTGATGTGCCGGTAATTGTGATGATGAGGTGGTTCCATCGCCAAAATCCCATAAATATGCCGTATTGGGCACACTATACCTTGGCTGAAAGTGATAGGTATAAGGATTACTTAATGAGTCGAAATAAAAATTATACTCGGCATCACAAATATTTCTGTTGGATATGATTTTGCACTTGGTATCATGGCAGGAAGTATCGAGCAGATTAATAACAGTAAGACAAACATTGTGAATTCCCTTTCTGTGAAACTGGTGTCCGGTAAAAGGTGATGCAATATTGTTAACCTGAGAGCCATCATCAAAATTCCAGCGGTAAATTAAATTGGCACCTGTTGACTGAGAGGCGTTGTACCAGATCATTCCATTGGTATCGCCATAATTAAACCATTCCGCTTTGCAGGGTGCCGTTCCGCTGATAAAAACGCTGTCGCACTTTGTATTGTCACATGGGGGATTATTTAGCAGATTGATGGCTTTTAAACATACATAATGCCATCCTGGGTTTTGAAAGGTAAACACGGGGTTGGTAGTATTTGAAAGCGGCAATCCACCATCATACGTCCATGAGTACTGAACATTGGAACCACCCGTTGATGTATTGGTAAATGTTACTGTTTTGGTTGAATGATTAACAGCATAGGTAAAATTAGCCACGCACTGCGCATTCATTTTAAAAGCAAACGAAAGCAGCAATAAAAACGGAAGCAGGAGTTTTGTAGTAGTAATTGTTTTCATGGGGTTTGGATTCATCTGCTTATTAATACTGTAACATCCGGTTTGGAGTTGGTAAATACAAAAACAGACACCCTTAATACCATATAAACAACTGATATTGTGCTTGATAAATATCGCAACAATTCTGCATTATGCAAAAAAAAGTCTCCTGAAGATATTTCAGGAGACTTTTAGGGTTAACATTTTAAGATTTATGCATCAATTTTTGCATAACGTGCATTCGCTTCAATAAACTCTCTTCTCGGTGGTACTTCGTCTCCCATCAGCATACTAAAAATATGATCAGCTTCGGCAGCACTATCCAATGTAACACGTTTTAAGGTGCGGGAATCCGGATTCATGGTTGTTTGCCACAGTTGTTCCGCATTCATCTCTCCCAAACCTTTATATCGCTGTATATTTACACTATCTACATTTCCTCCTTTTGCCAAACGAAGCTGAGCCTCGTCACGCTGAGCCTCAGTCCAGCAATACTCTTCTTCTTTACCTTTTTTTACCAGATACAACGGTGGCTGAGCAATATAAATATAACCGAACTCTACCAACTCTTTCATATACCTGAAAAACAAGGTTAGAATCAAGGTACGGATATGGCTTCCATCCACGTCAGCATCGGTCATAATAATTATTTTATGATAGCGGAGTTTTTCCATATTCAATGCTTTCCCGTCATCGGCAGTACCAATGGTAACTCCCAGGGCGGTAAACATATTTTTTACCTCTTCGTTTTCATAAATTTTATATTCCAGGGCCTTCTCTACGTTCAATATTTTCCCCCTTAAAGGTAAAATGGCTTGAAAATTACGGTCGCGGCCTTGTTTTGCAGTTCCGCCTGCCGAGTCACCTTCCACCAGGTACAATTCGCATTTAGCCGGATCGGTTTCCGAACAGTCGGCCAGTTTACCGGGTAGTCCGGTACCACTCATGGCACCTTTTCTCTGCACCATTTCGCGTGCTTTACGGGCAGCAGCACGGGCGGTTGCAGCTAATATCACCTTTTGTACTATCAGCCTTGCCTCTCTTGGATTTTCTTCCAGGTAATTGTTCAGCATGTCGCCCACACATTGGTCTACCGCACCGGTAACCTCACTGTTTCCAAGCTTGGTTTTGGTTTGTCCTTCAAACTGTGGCTCCTGTACTTTTACAGAAATTACCCCGGTTAAACCTTCGCGAAAATCATCTCCGCTTATTTCAACTTTTACATTTTTTAATAATCCTTCTTTCTCTGCATACGATTTTAAGGTACGTGTTAACGCCCTTCTGAAACCGGCTACGTGTGTTCCACCTTCAATGGTATTGATATTGTTTACGTAGGAATGCAGGTTTTCTGTATACCCGGTATTGTAAGTCATAGCAACTTCTACCGGCACACCATTTTTCTCTCCTTCTACATAAATGGCTTCAGGCAGAATTTTTTCGCGGGTACCATCCAGAAAGTTAACAAACTCTTTTAAGCCACCCTGGCTGTAAAACGTTTCCTCGCGCAGATTTCCATTTTCATCAGGTCTTTCATCCTTAAGCGTAATACTAATACCACGGTTCAGATAAGCCAACTCCCGCATACGGGCCTGAAGGGTATCAAATTTATACTCGTGGTGGGTAAAGATGCTTGTATCCGGCTCAAAGTATTGAGTGGTTCCGTTACGATCACTCTCTCCAACTATTTTTACATCATAAAGCGGTTTTCCGCAACTGAACTCCTGTTGCCAGATTTTTCCTTCGCGGTAAACGGTGGTACGCATCAATGTGGAGAGGGCATTTACGCAGGAAACACCCACACCATGCAATCCACCGGAAACTTTGTATGTATCTTTATCAAACTTACCACCTGCATGGAGCACGGTCATTACCACTTCGAGGGCAGATTTACCTTCTTTTGCATGAATGCCGGTAGGAATCCCCCTTCCATCATCCACCACAGTAATGGCATTATTGGTATGAATAATCACATCTATATTCTTGCAATAACCGGCCAATGCCTCATCTATGGAGTTATCCACTACTTCATATACAAGGTGATGTAACCCGCGCATACCAACATCTCCGATATACATTGCCGGCCTTTTACGTACTGCTTCCAATCCTTCCAGTACCTGAATATTATCTGCTGAATAATTTTGTTTTTGATCCATTGCTCCTTCGGTCATTTCTGATAGTTTAAATTACCGCGTAAAGATATGTCAACCCTTATTCTTAACCTAAATTTAATACCTGTTTTGCGTGTTACTTTTCCACATTTTTTCCTCGGTGCTTTTCAACTGATTTTGCTCATCATTCTGCCACATTTGCACCTTTATATCAGCCTAATTCCTAAATTGCAGCAATGCCTGTAAATGCCATTATAAAATTGCGTTACCGTATTGCCCTGGCACTTATGCTTATTATGATTCCCGTGAGCATAGGCGTAATGGGTTATATGCTGATAGAAAACTACACTTTTCTGGAGGCATTGTACATGACCGTAATCACCATAGCCACCATTGGTTATGGGGAAGTGAAAATACTGAGTGATGCCGGAAGAATATTTACCATTATCCTTATCATTAGCAACCTGGGAATATTTGCCTATGCCATTTCTATTATTACCAGCATTTTAATTCAGGGCGACTTTTTTGAAAAATTTAAGATCAATAAAATGAAAAACAGGATAGCACAATTGCGCAACCATGTTATTGTTTGTGGCTATGGCCGTAACGGTAAGGAAGCTTGCGAGATACTAAAGCGGAACAAACTGAAATACGTGGTGCTTGAAAACAAAAAAGAACTGCTGGAGGATACTTCTGACGATCCGCATTTTCATTACCTTACAGATGATGCCACCAACGAGCAAACCCTGATTGATGCAGGAATTAAACACGCCAAGGGCTTAATAACAACCCTTCCCAATGATGCCGACAATGTTTATGTGGCACTTACCGCCCGGGAGGTGAATCCGCTACTTACCATTATAAGCCGGGCTTCCGGAGACAGCTCCGTAACCAAACTGAAAAGAGCTGGTGCCAATAATGTGATTATGCCTGATAAAATAGGTGGGGCGCATATGGCCTCGCTTATTGTAAATCCGGATATTAAGGAATTTATTGATATTATTTCAGGTCAGGGTGATGAGGTGAGACTGGAAGAAATGCCCGTAAAAGTTGTTAAAACCGTATTTACGGGCAATAATTTGCACGAAATGAATATTCGTCACCTGACTGGGGTAAACGTTATTGGCTTAAAAAAGAGTGACGGTTTATATGAGGTAAACCCTGATGTATACCAAATTCTGGACGAAGATGCCAAGCTTATTATGCTTGGCACCGAAGAACAAATGCAAAAGCTGAAAGCCAAAATTTGACCAACGGTGCATCTTTTCTCATTGTTTTTTAGTCTATTGCAACATGCGAATCCTTTCCACCCTTATGTTCCTTACTTTTTCTGCCTGCCTGCTCACGGCTCAGGTGGATAAAAGTTACCATACCTGGTACCTTGGGCACAAAAGTGGTATGAAATTCAATAATGGAACAAGAACCATTATTACCCCCGGGGGGCCGGAATCATCGCAATTAAATATGTTTTATGGCGCTGCCACCATATGTGATAAAACCACCGGCAACCTGCTTTTTTACACCAACGGATATAAAGTTTATACCTCGGCACATACTGAAACACCAAAGCCGGCCGGTTTTCCTTATGGTCCTTTTGCCATCTTTTCCCTTATTCTGCCTCACCCCGGAAACACCAATCAGTTTTACATTTTTACGGTAGACCAAAACTATGACCTCCGTTATTGTATTGCCGACCGAAGTTTAAACGGAGGCATTGGCGATATAGCTGTGCAGAGCCGATTACTGGCTTCCGGTATCGACCCACATTTTACGGCTGTGAAACAACTGTATGATAACGGATATTGGCTTATTACACACAGGCAGGCGTCAAATACATTTGCGGTTTATAAATTAGACGCTGATTCTTTTTACAGCTCCAATCCTGTTATAAGCAATACCGGTGAAGTGAGCCACCAGGGTGTTTTTCGTTATGGCAATATGATTACCAACAGCGCAGGAGATAAGGTGGTTTTTACCAGTGGTACAGTTGGTGTTACGCTGCCTCAAACGGAAGTATTTGATTTTGACAAACGTTGTGGTACGCTCAGTTTCTCCCTCAGCCTGCTCCCTTTTATCAGTCAGTTTAATGATGAGTTTTCATATGCCGCATACTCACCTAACGACCGATTTTTGTACGTATCCTATTTTAGTACAAGTGGTACCGTTGGTTTCAGGCTCCACCAATACAATATGACCCAGGCCGATCCAAACCTGACCAAACGTTCTTTTCCAACCGAAAGTGCGGGCATTGGAGATCTTCAACTGGCACCGGATGGTTTAATCTATGTTTCTACAGCAGATGGAAATAACTCTACCCCTCTTGTGGGATTATTGCATGATGCCAATTTGCAGGCCTCGTATTTTATCGACAAAGAAATCAATCTCTCTCCCGTTACACCAAATTACACTGTAGAGCGCTTTCCGGGAATTTTGTTTGATAAATCTGTTTACTTACCGGGCACAGGTTTTGAAAAACCTAAACTTGTATTTGGCAATTTATGCGAGGGCCTGCCCGTTTCTTTTGGCATTTCCAATACCCTTACAGCAGATTCTGTGCGGTGGTTTTTTGGTGACGGGGAATCTTCTCCCGACCTCACCACCACGCATCTGTATGCCGAAATTAAATCGTATCCGGTTGAACTCCGATATTACAATTGCGGATTTACTTACGTAGTGCGCGATACGGTTAAACTTGGCTCCACACCTGTTTTTAATCTTGGAGACGATACAACCCTTTGCCCGGGCGTATCTCTGATACTGGTTGGACCTCATGTGGCAACTAAATATGAGTGGTCAACAGGAGATTCCGTTTATTTTAAGCTGGTAACCTCAGCAGGTAAGTACAAGTTAAAAGCATGGCATGGCAGTTGTTTTTCTGAAGATGAAATTACCATTCAGTACCACCCGAATATATGGACACAGCTTGGTGATGAATACCTTATTTGCGACCGTGAGCGGGAACTGGTAAAACTTGATGCCGGAGAAGGGTTTCAAAACTACAGGTGGTTGCCAACAGGCGATACCACTCAATGGATTGAGGTATCGGACCTGGGATCCTATTTTGTAATTGTAAATGATTTCAGGGGATGTAAAGGGGAAGACAGCACCACCGTAAAACGCAGGTGTCCGGTTAGGGTATTTTTTCCAAATGCGTTTACCCCAAATGGAGATGGATTAAACGATTTTTTTGATCCGGTTGGTACCGATGTTTTTGCTTTCGAAATGACTATTTATAACCGCTGGGGGGAGCAAATTTTTAATACAACCGACCTTGGTAAAAAATGGAATGGTAAGGTAAACGGAGAATCAGCTCAGGATGGTGTTTACTTTTATATGGCAACCTATAGTGGCTATCAAAACAAACGATTTATTACCACTTCTGAAAAAGGCATGGTAACGCTTATCCGTTAAGATTTCCAGAGCAGTGAGCTGTCTCCATAACTCAAAAACCTGAATTCATTTTTTATCGCATAATCATAAATCTCTTTCCAGCGGTTGCCGGTTAGCGCAGATACAAGCAGCAGCAAGGTGCTTTTGGGTTGATGAAAATTGGTGATCAATGCATCTGCTATTTTGATAGCATATCCGGGCGCAATTAAAATACCTGTTTCACCCCTTAGTTCTTCCATGTGGTTTTTGTTCAGCATCTGCAAAATTTGTTCAATTGCTTCTGATGCACTCAAACTTCCAGTTAATTCATAAGGCTCCCATTGGCTAATGTATACGTATGCGAGTTGTGGCTGGTGTGTGAGCTTTACTCCAAACCAATATAAACTCTCGAGAACCCTCAGAGAGGTGGTACCCACCGCTATTAATGGCTTTCCTGAATCTAATTGTTCCTTTATTTCTTCCAGCAACTGTTTAGTGATCACCATATGCTCATGGTGCATGCCATGTTGCTCCAGCGTTTCTGATTTAACTGGTTTAAATGTACCTGCCCCCACATGAAGGGTTACATAATGATCCGAAATTTGTTTTTGTTTCAGTGTTTGGAAAACCGCATTCGTAAAATGCAGTCCTGCTGTAGGTGCAGCAACAGAGCCCTCATGTTTTGCATAAACCGTTTGATAGGTAGTTTCATCATCAGATACCGCCTCCCGGTTGAGATAAGGCGGAATAGGCAACAGCCCGGCAGCTTCAATCAGTTCAGAGAACGTAAAACCATCATTATCCCAACTGAAGGTAACCGTAAACTCTTCTCCGGTTTGTTCGGTTTTTTCTGCTTTAAAATGTATTACCGAATCTTGTATATGCAGTTCTTTTGTTAGTGGCTCATCCTTCCATCTTTTTGCATTGCCCACCAAACATTTCCAGGTTACTTTTTTTCGGGCTGCAAATGCAGTGGCATAGTCAGTAGCGGGAAATGGCTCAAGGCAAAAAATTTCAATCTTTGCTCCCGTTTGTTTATAAAATATTAACCGGGCATGTATCACCCTTGTATTATTAAACACAAGCATAGAAGAGGCCGGAATATGATGGTGTAGCTGAAAAAAAACGGTTTCTTCTATCTCTCCGTTTTTCCAGATTAAAAGCTTAGAATGATCTCTTTGCTCCAGCGGAAATTTTGCTATCCGCTCCTCTGGCAAATCATACTGAAACGATTCAATGGAAAGTTGCTTTACATCATCACTCATAAGGCAAAGATAATTGCACTTTTAACATTAATTTAGCATTGCACTGAATGATATGTGTATTTTCGCAGCAAATTTATTCTGTTGAAAAAGAAAATAGCCTTTATTATTAACCCCATCTCCGGAGGTATAAACAAAGAAACCTTTCCATCGCTGATAGGTAAAATAATTGACCGCAATAAATTTGAAACGGAAATTAATTTTACCCGCTCTGCCGAGCATAACCTGGAGCTTGCCCAACAGGCTGTTGCTCAAAAAAAAGATATTGTTATTGCTGTTGGCGGTGATGGAACAATTAACAATGTGGCAAAATACCTGCTGAATACAGGGATTATTTTTGGCATTATCCCTCAGGGATCAGGAAACGGGCTGGCTCGCCACCTTCATATCCCTATTGACAACCGCAAAGCACTTGAACTGATTAATCAGCTTAACTTCCGAAGCATTGATACCGGCATGGCCAACGATCAATTTTTTATTAATGTAGCGGGAGCCGGTTTTGATGCACATGTTAGCTGGATGTTTGCCAACGCCCCGAAAAGAGGATTTTGGTCGTACACAAAAATTACGCTCAATGAATTTGCCGGTTATACCCCGCGCGAATATGAAATTAGCATTGACGGAAAAACATTTACCCAAAAAGCCTTTATCGTTTGCGTAGCCAATGGCTCCCAATACGGCAACAATGCATTTATTGCTCCCCTTGCCAAGTTGAGTGATGGTTTTTTTGATATCAGTATTCTTAAACCATTTAAGGTGATACAAATGCCTCTTATTGGACTTGAAATGTTTATGAAAAAATTCGGCAAATCTGCTTATGTTGATTATTATAAAGGGCGGGAAATAACAATAAAAAGACCAGCCGCTGAAGTGTTTAATATTGACGGAGAACCAGCAGAAATAGAGAAAGATGTGCATATCAAATTATACGCCTCTTCTCTAAATATTATTGTTCCTACCAAAGATCAGGAAAAAATGTATTGAAGGCTGTCGGGGCCATTATTAAACAATACATCCAGTATACTTAAATTTTTTTGGAAAGGATACTTCTCTGCGAAAACCTGAAGGTATCTTTTAAATAAGGTATCAGTTGATTTTTTAGGGTGAATGGAATCACGCAAATCAGCCATTCCGGAAATCTGTGCCTCATAGGTTTCTGTAAAATTCCATATCACCTCCTTTTTTAGCAAGCTCAATATTTTATTTACCAATGCCATATTGTATTCAAACAACAAATCGTGTCTGCTTTTGTACAGCGGTTCAAAATGGTGCTCATAATACATAAAATAGGGTGATGAGTTATAGGCTGACCGTATCGACTCCCAATGCTGATGTTCCCACCTCACCGTATTGTCAATACACACTTTGTTTACCGGTATTTTAGGTTCGTTTTTGGTAACCGGAACAGATAATGCCAAAGGACCATTGGCCGACAGAATAATGGTGCGGTTCCTGTAAGTTTGTTTAATAAAATGCTCGTGCTGTTCTATCACAACTGTGTCGGCCATCAGGGCATGCCTGAACCACTCCACACAGGGTAAATAATGCAGTGATAATAATACGGAGGATGGGTTCATTGTTCAAGCAACCAGTTTACGGTATGTATTCCTGGTGCATATTCCTTGCAAATCATGGCCTCTATATTCCTGTAATGGTCTTGGTTATTTACAAAATCAAGAGATGAACAATCGATAACCAATACCCTGAGCTGAGGATTGGTATGAATATATTGCATGTAGGCATCGCTTAAACTCTGCAGGTATTCATCTGAAATATTTTGTTCATACGGCCTGCCTCTGTTTGTTATATTCCATTGCAACTTCTCAATCGGGTTATGCAGGTACACCAGCAAATCCGGCTGCCTGATCTGCAGGTTGATGATATCGAATAATTTCAGGTATAAATCGTATTCGTCATCATCCAGATTTACCCTGGAGAAAAGCATACATTTTGCAAATACATAATCGCTTACAATTACCCGTTTAAAAATATCACCTTCCAGTAATTGTTTTTTTAACTGATTGAACCGGGCTGCCAGAAAACTCATTTCCAGCGGAAAGGCAAACCTTCTTTTGTCTTCATAAAACTTTGGCAGAAACGAATTGTCCTCAAACTCTTCGAGAATTAATCTTGCCTCAAAGCGGGAGGCCAGCTTATGCGCAAGGGAAGATTTACCGGCTCCGATATTTCCTTCGACAGCAATGTATGTATGAAAAGGATCAACCGCCATAACAGCAAATGTGCATTGAGATTTATTGCAGATACTTACATTTTATCCACCGTTCCGGTATCCGCACATTCCTCAAGTAACTGCAGCATATTTTTACCAGAAATAGGATGTATCAAGCCGGGAGCAATTTCTACCAGAGGGGTAAGCACAAACCTTCGCTCCTGTAAATGCGGATGTGGAATAGTAAGGCCTTCTTCATCAATTACCTTATCTCCGTAAAACAATATATCAATATCAATAATCCGGGGTTCCCATTTGGTTTTGCGCACCCGCCCCATTTGTTTTTCTATTTCAAGCAGCAGTTGAAGCAACTCTTTGGCAGGCAAAACCGTTTCTATCATCAATACCTGATTAAGGAATGGCTGCTGATCTTTATTTCCCCATGGTTCTGTGCGGTAATAAGCTGATGACCTGAGCAACAACCCGGCTTTGGCAATAATATCATCACTTGCAGCTTTAAGGTTTAACAATGCATTGCCCACATTGCTGCCTGTAATAATATAAACCTCTGCCATTATTTTTTCTTCTTTTTCTTCTGTGCTTCAATCAGGCTTAGCACACGGTTTATTTCAACCTCCTGACCGGTTAGCAATAAAGGGTAGTCTTTTGCCTTTCTTAAATTTGTTTCGGCTTCATACATTTTACCTGTTTTAAACAGCAGCAAACCATACGTAGCCATAAAATCCGCCCGGCTGTAAAGAAAAGGAAGATACTTCATTGCCTTTTCAGCAGTTTCCAATGTTTTTTTATCAGCACAATGGTAATATATAAAATTACACCAGGCATTTACCGAATCATTTTTGAACGTGTACTTAGCTGTATCACGCATATACTCCTGAATAAACCCTCCGGCTTTTGACCATTGTTTTCTGTATACGGCAAAATGCGCTGATACCTCATTTTTTATGAATGTAGCAGACTCAAAATTCATGCGGTTCAGCACCGGCATAATGGTATTATCAAAGTAATCGACATTGTTGTTTGTAATGGTATCAGCAATATATGTGAGCAATGAAACAAACACATGGTCTACTTCCTCCCAGCCAATTGTGCTCCTTAACTGATCAGGATTCATCAGCAGCCTTTCATTGGCAGAGGCTAAAACAGGATAAAATAATGCGTAATTATTCCAGATTGCCTCACTGTTTATATCGGTAAACGCACTCACAAAACTTCTTACCACCATGGTGTCAAAACCGGCCTCATTTCCTCTTTCCATATACTCTCTGTAAAAAGGAACATAATCACCCATCAGATCTGGGGTAATGGCATATCCTGTTCTGGTATTTTTACTTAATGGCCCGCTCATATGCTTTAATTCTGAACCAGACTTAAATCCCTGTATTTTTCTGATCAGCCTGCCATTATCTTCTGTTATAAGAACAACCGGATAAGACATAATCCTGTATTTCATTCTGTACTGCAGGGCCTTCTCACTTTTGCTATCCAGAATCTCCAGCTGGAAATAATCATTTACATATTTTACAAATGGCTGATCATTGGTAAAAACATACTCTGCTGATGCTTTGCATATTGGCAAATCTGCATCACACAGCAGGATCATTCGTTGTTTTGCACCACCATCATATCCATTATCAGGTGGTGGAGCAACCACCGCATGCTGACTAAAACCTAAAAGAGACCTGCATACCAACAGAATCGTAAATATATTTTTCATGATTATTTTATAATTAATTGAATAGTTGCCCGCGTTTTTTGTTCCAGTAACACTTCACGCCCCTCTGTAATCTTACGAATGGTTTCCTCATCGTAATTATTGATGGTTACCAATTCCACCGGCTCATTGGATTTTAGCTGATAGTGAATAGACAGCTCTCCTTTTAACCGGTCAATGGTTTCCCCGGCATCATCTATACAGATACTGAAACTGATGGCAGAATTCTGCATCAGGTTAACACGCACTTTATGCTCTGCAAAAACAGAAAATATGCGGCTTAGGTTATCTTCTACAATAAATGAAAAGTCTTTACTGGAAACCGACAGCAATACCTGATTTGTTTTTGAAATAATAACAGGAATCCGTTTTTCTTTTACACCACCGGAAACCATTGTACCTTCAGCATCCGGATCTACAAAAGATTTTACGTATAACGGGATAAACCTGCTTTGCAAGGGTTGTATGGTTTTTGGATGAATAACGGTGGCACCGTAATAAGCCATTTCTATTGCGTGCGAGTACGAGAGTTCATCCAGTTTAATGGCATCATTGAATTTTTTCGGATCCGCATTCATCACCCCAGCCACATCCTTCCAGATGGTAACCGACTCTGCTTTTAAACCATAAGCAAAAATTGCTGCAGAATAATCTGATCCCTCCCGGCCCAAGGTGGTGGTTTGTTTATCGTTGTTGGATCCTATAAAACCCTGTGTTACCACAATCTGTTTTTGTACAATCGGGTGTAATTTTTTTTCAATAAGCCGGGAGGTATGCTCCCAGTTTACCCTGCCTTCTCTGAAATTATCGTCTGTAGAAATAAAAGTACGGGCATCCATCCAGCGGTTTCTTATCCCATTTTCGTTCATGTAGGTGCTTACAATTCGTGTAGAGAAAATTTCTCCATAACTTACTATCTGATCATAATAAAAATCAAATGAATCATCCGGTTCCGACTCCAGTAAACACTCCAGTTCAATAAACAGGTTTTCTATATCATCATACGCATGGCTAAGGGTAGACTTAAGCAACCCCGAAATAATTCCATCATGAAACTGTTTTATTTCACCATATATCCTGTTTTTCTCTTCCGCATTGCGCCCATAATAAGCCTTTGATAAGTTCTCCAGGGCATTGGTGGTTTTTCCCATAGCAGAAACAACCACCAGTAACTGGTCTCCTGAATACTTACTTATAATTTCAGCAACGTTGCTTACCGCTTTGGCATCTTTTACAGAAGCTCCTCCGAATTTAAATACTTTCACTTTTCAACTCTATTAAGCGCCCCGAAATTATAAATTTAATTAACACGGTGAAATGGTATCTTTTAAATTATGCCAAAAAAATCAGAAAATGCCATACACCGCGCTGTTTATAGCCTTCTGCCGGAGATTCAAATTAATTACCCGACAAAGTCTTTTGTAAATGAATGTTGCACTTATATTTGCGCAATTAAATGATCCATTATGTCAAGTTATAATATTACCACCCTGGGCCAGTTTATTATTGAGCGTCAGAACGAATTTCCTTTTGCCAAAGGCGAACTTTCAAGAATTTTAAGGGATATAGGAATTGCTGCCAAAGTAATCAGCCGGGAGGTAAATAAGGCCGGAATAGCCGAAATCATTGGAGACACAGGCGAAGTAAATGTTCAGGGTGAAGATGTGAAAAAGCTTGACATTATAGGTAATGAGATGTTTACATCCACCTTATCCCGAGGTGGTGAGGTTTGTGCTTTTGCTTCTGAAGAAGAAGATAACATGATTACGCTAAATGGTACTTATTCCAAAAATGGCAACTATGTGGTATGCATTGATCCCCTGGATGGTTCTTCCAATATTGATGTAAACGTATCTATAGGAACTATTTTCTCTGTGTACAGAAGGGTAACACCGGCCGGATCGGAGCCTGCCCTGGAGGATGTGCTGCAACCAGGAAATAAATTGGTTGCTGCCGGTTATGTTATTTATGGTTCCTCTACAATGCTGGTGTATTCAACCGGAAAAGGAGTTAACGGATTTACCCTTGACCCTTCTATTGGTGAGTTTTGCCTCTCACACCCCAATATTCAGGTACCTAAAAACGGCAAAATTTATTCATTGAATGAAGGTAATGCAGCTGATTTTCCAACCGGTGTGCAGCAATACGTTGCCTGGTGTAAAGAAAAAGACAAAGAAACGTCACGCCCATACAGCGCCAGATATATTGGTTCAATGGTTGCCGATTTGCACCGTAACCTGCTCAAAGGTGGTATATTTATTTATCCGCCAACGGCTAAAACCCCTAATGGTAAACTGCGTTTAATGTTTGAGTGCATTCCCATGGCATTTATAGTAGAACAGGCAGGTGGTAAAGCCACAACCGGAAAAGAAAGAATTTTGGATGTGCAACCAACAGAGCTGCACCAGCGTGTTCCTATTTTTATAGGATCAGAAAATATGGTGAACAAAGCGTTGGAGTTTACAAACGCCAAAGCCAACTAAGCAGGAAAATAAGAAAACTTGATAAGCGGCCGCTATTGATAGCGGCCGCTTTTATATATTGCACATTCAAACTACTTAACCGACCTTAACTATATGAAAAAGATTGCACTCTTAATATGGATGGTTGCCTTTGTGATGCACCCATTCCTTAAAGCTCAGAAACCAGATATGCCCGCGGCAGGCAAGGCACCTGAGAAAAAACAAACCATTGCAGAAAAAACCAAGGGATGCAAAAAAATGGATGGATTGTTTCCGCTTTACCAGGATACCACCAATGGAAATCTATACCTGGTTGTAAACAAAAAACACCTGGGAAAGGAGTTTATCTATTTTGCTTATACCGAAAACGGTGTGGTGGGAGCAGGCCATTTTAAAGGCAGTTTCAGGGATAATAAATTGTTTACCATTAAAAAATATTTCGACCGCATTGAGTTTGTCGTATTAAATACCGGTTTCTATTTTGATAAAAACTCAGAACTAAGCCGCTCAGCCGATGCCAATATCAGCCCCGCAGTGCTGATTAGCCAGAAACCAGTTTCCGAGGATACTGCCACCGGAGATATGTTGCTTGATGCAGGAGCATTTTTCCTGAGTGAAGCCATACATCAGATTAAGCCAGCACCCATGCCACCTCCTTTTAATAGCATGGCACTGCTTGGTAACCTGAGCCGTGAAAAATCCAAATACGTAAAAATGCGTAATTACCCTGAAAATACGGATGTATTGGTGGAATATGTTTTTGATAATCCTACAGGATCTGCAATGAACAGGGGAAGGGAAATAACCGATACCAGGGCTATCAGCATTGTACTGCAGCATTCATTTATAGCAGCACCGGCACAACCACTAAAACCAAGAAAAGACGACTCGCGGATAGGTTTTTTTACAGAAGAAGTAAATGATATGACCAGCACAGCCACTCTTAACTACCGTGATATGATACACCGCTGGAGGCTGGAGAAAAAAGACAAAACTGCTGCCTTGTCTGAACCGGTAAAACCCATTACCTGGTGGATTGAAAACACCACACCAAAAGAGTTTAGAGAAACCATTAAAGCTGCAGGTATGCGTTGGAATATAGCCTTTGAAAAGGCCGGTTTCAAAAATGCGGTTGAGATAAAAGAACAACCTGATGACGCAGATTGGGATGCCGGTGATATCCGTTATAATGTGATCCGCTGGACCTCATCGCCACAACCTCCATTTGGTGGGTATGGCCCTAGTTTTACCGATCCAAGAACCGGTGAAATTATTGGTGCCGATATTATGCTGGAATATATTTTTGTGACCAACCGCATACATCAGGAAAGGTTATTTGATGCAGGGCGTTCATCTGTAGATAACCCACAACCAATTACAGCTGATAAACACTTTTGCAGTGCTGCGGAATCAGTTCATATGAGCAGCTTGTTTGGACTCTCTATGCTGGAATCCAGAGGGCTTTCAGATATTGAAAAACGCGACTATATCAAACAATCTCTTTATTACCTGGTGCTTCATGAAATGGGGCATACCATGGGATTAATGCACAATATGAAGGCCAGCCACCTGTACAACCCGCAGCAAATTAACCAAAAAGACCTTACTCAAAAAACAGGATTGGTGGCCAGTGTAATGGATTACCCGGCAGCCAATATTGCACTGGATAAAAACAAACAAGGTGATTATTTTACCATGCGCCCGGGACCTTATGATCTGTGGGCCATTGAATATGGATATGGTGAAGCATTGGAGAATGAAACAGATGAAGAGGCCCGTTTAAATAAAATTCTGGAACGCTCCTCCGACTCTACTTTAATATTTGGAAATGATGCAGATGATATGCGTTCGCCAGGCAAAGCAATTGATCCGCGGGTAAATGTAAACGACCTGAGTAATGATGCGATTGCATATTCAGCCGATCGTATTAAACTGGTGAACCAATTATTCCCAAAACTAAAAGAGAAATACAATACCCCGGGAAGGCCTTATCAGGAACTCCGTCAGGCTTACGCCATCGGAATGGGAGAAATAGCGGGTGCTGCCTCTATTATTTCGAGGTATATTGGTGGTGTTTATATCAACAGGGCTATAAACGGCCAGCAAGCCAATGCCAAACCATTTACCCCGGTTGATTATAAAGATCAGAAAAGAGCCATGCAGGCACTAAATACAGGCATATTTGCGCCTAATGCATTTGCCAGTGGAACCGATTTATATAATTACCTGCAGATACAACGGAGGGGCTTTAACTTTTTTGGCACTACAGAAGACCCAAAAGTGCACGATAGAATTTTAGGTATACAAGGTAGTGTTTTAGATCACCTGCTGCACCCCGCAACACTGGAGCGTTTAACAGACTCCAGAATGTACGGAAACAAATACAGTGCTGCCGAAATGCTTACCGACCTTACCAATGCGTGTTTTAAAGAAGATGCTACCGGAAACGTATCCACCATCAGGCAAAACCTGCAAATAGAATATGTGCAAATGCTCTCAAAAATGACGGATACAAAAGCTGCCAACAATAGATACAGCCATATTTCCCGCTCGGCTGCCATTTTGCAGTTGCGCAATATTAAACGGCTGGTATCGGTTCCAAACCCTGCGCTTAATACAGAAACGAATGCACACAGGGAGCACCTGATTTTACTGATAGACCGCGCCCTCTCAAAAGAATGAAAAAAGCTTTTCTCCTTTTAATGCTTTTGTGTATCGCGCCTGCAGTCATTTATGCCCAGCAGGCATCAATAAACGATACCATTACATTGGAGGGAAAAATCACCAGATCAACACTGGAGGAGTTTAGCTGGTTTAAGAAAAACCACCAGGCCTATCAGCCGGAGAAATTCGTTATTCAAAAAATAAAAAAGCGGGCCGGAGGTATAAAAATAGTGATCATATTGGGCACCTGGTGCAGCGATAGCCGGGAGCATGTGCCTGCTTTTTATAAGGTTTGCGATCAGGCCGGTATTGATGAGATTGAACTGATAGCCGTAAACAGAAAAAAAATAAGCCCCGGATTAGACCTGTCGGGTTTTGCTATAGAATATGTTCCGCTCATTATTGTTTATGTCAACGGAAAAGAGAAAGGAAGAATAGTAGAGAGTCCTAAAAAAAACCTAGAAACTGATTTATTGAAGTTATTGCGTTAACATGGTATCAAACTACTAAATTGCGCCACATTTCAGAAAGATGAATCAGACCAAACCCCTTATCCTTATTTCTAATGACGATGGGATTACAGCTCCGGGCATCAGGGCTTTAATTGAGGCCATGAAACCATTGGGAGAACTGGTAATTGTTGCACCCGACAGCCCGCAAAGCGGAATGGGGCATGCAGTTACCATTAGCAAACCTTTAAGGCTCGATAAAACAGATTTTTATGGCGATATTACCGCATACCAATGTTCAGGCACACCGGCCGATTGCGTAAAACTGGCAGTAGATAAGGTGTTGCACCGCAAGCCCGACCTGTTGGTATCTGGTATCAACCATGGTTCAAATTCCTCCATCAATGTTTTGTATTCAGGTACCATGAGCGCTGCCATGGAAGGTGCCATTGAAGGAATTCCATCAGCAGGGTTCTCCCTTTGCAATTATGCTTACGATGCAGATTTTTCTCTGGCACAGAAAATAGCACAGCAAATTGCCAAAAACATTATTCAGAATGGGCTTCCTGTGGGAACCTTGCTTAATGTAAACATACCAAATGTGGATGCGGCTTCGTTAAAAGGAGTTAGAATTTGCAGGCAGGCCAATGCCAAATGGCAGGAGGAGTTTGATGAAAGAAGAGACCCCAACGGACGAAGATATTTTTGGCTTACCGGTAAATTTATTAATAATGACAAAGGTGAAGATACAGATGAATGGGCATTAGCCAATCAATATGCTTCCGTTGTTCCGGTGCATTTCGACCTTACAGCCCACCATGCCATTACCCCGCTAAATTCGTGGGATCTCAAACTATAACCAGATGCGTAAAATAAAAGATCATATTTTAATTGGAATACTCCTTGGACTTATTGGCCCGTTAGCCGGTGCTTATGCATTCTATCTATTTGAGTTCAGTGAAACCAACTTTATAGAGTTTATGGATATGGCCGTTTCTAAAAAACTGCTCTCCCCTTTATTAAGCCTTTGTGCCGTAATTAACCTGGGCGTATTTTACCTGTTTCTCAATGCAGAGAAATATTATATAGCAAGGGGTATCATTCTGTCTACCCTGATTTACGGGCTGGTTATTGTGCTGTTTAAATTTGCACAATAAAACTAACTTTATATATTTGCCACCTCTTTCAGCAATCCGCTCTGCGGGGAAACTGCTTAGAGATTCAAATTAGGGGGATTAGCTCAGCTGGCTAGAGCGCTTGCATGGCATGCAAGAGGTCATCGGTTCGACTCCGTTATCCTCCACAAAAAGCACCTTCGGGTGCTTTTTTATTTTATTCCGGTTTATCCTTCCCTTCAAAACAAAAAAGACCGCATCATTACATGCAGTCTTTCTTTTTTAAATATCAGGGGAGTGATCAGGCTTCTGTATAAGCTCCCATAGCAGAGAACTTAGCTATTCTCTCATCCACCAACTGATCCGGGCCTTTAACCTTTAACATATTTAACAGCCCAATAAGCTCTGTTTTTAAAATTTGATACATAGCAGGAGGGTCGTTATGCGCACCACCTAATGGTTCAGGAATAACGCCATCAATAAGGCCGTTGTTTAACATATCTGTTGCAGTAAGTTTCAGTGCTTCAGCAGCTTTTTCCTTATGCTCCCAGCTGCGCCATAAAATGGAAGAGCATGACTCTGGTGAAATTACTGAATACCAGGTATTTTCCAGCATCATCACCCTGTCTCCAACACCTATTCCCAATGCCCCGCCAGATGCGCCTTCTCCAATTACCACACAAATAACCGGCACTTTTAATACCGACATTTCCAGCAGATTTTTTGCTATGGCTTCACCCTGCCCGCGTTCTTCAGCCTCCAGACCCGGTGAAGCTCCGGGAGTATCAATTAAAGTAATTATCGGTTTGTTAAATTTTTCGGCCAGTTTCATCAGCCTTAGGGCTTTACGATAACCTTCAGGATTTGCCATTCCAAAATTCCTGAGCTGACGTTGTTTGGTATTTCTGCCTTTCTGGTGTCCAATCACCATTACTGTTTGATCACCCAAACGGGCAAAACCGCCAACAATGGCCTTATCATCTTTCACATTGCGATCACCATGCTGTTCAATAAAATCTTCAAAACAGTTTTCAATATAATCAAGGGTATAGGGCCTGTCCTGATGACGGGATATCTGCACACGCTGCCAGCCGTTTAAGCTGCTGTATACCTTTTTTTTCTCTGCCATCATTTTATCCTCCAGATCCTTAATGGTAGCTGTAAGATCCAGCTTGTTCTTTTCACTAAGCTGTTTGGTTTTTTCTACCTGCTCCTGCAGTTCCTGTATAGTTTTTTCGAAATCAAAATAAGTTGCCATATCTGGTTTTTATTCAACGGTTGCAAAGTAAAGAAGAAAACCAGAGAAAAAAGTTTAAAATAAGGTTTGATTAAATATTCTAAAAAACTACATTTGCATCCCATTTAAGGGAAACGGTGTGGTAGTTCAGTTGGTTAGAATACATGCCTGTCACGCATGGGGTCGCGGGTTCGAGTCCCGTCCGCACCGCCAACAAAACCATAAAAGCTTACAGAATTAACCTTCTGTAAGCTTTTTTCTTTTACCGGATGGAGCAAGCATATTATCTCTCATTACCAGAAATGTAGCACCCGGATTTACTTTTTTTACAACGAAACAGCATATTCATAAAAAAGCCACCTGAAAATCAGGTGGCTTTTTATTACTCCATAAGTTTCTATGATGATCAGTTCATCTTTATTGTTTTAATCACCACCTGTTCTCCAGCACCTATTATAGAAATAAAATATACACCAGGCATCAGTCCCTGCGTATCATCCAAACGGATGGTATTGGAACCATTTATTACCCTTTGGCTTACTGTTTTCATTACACGCCCCTGTATATCTGTAAGTTTTACTGTTACATTTCCATCATTTACAGCATCAAAAGTAGCTGAAATATGGTTACTGAAAGGGTTAGGATAAACTATAGCACCTCTTTCTTTGCCAACCTTGTTTATGAACCGAACCATTATAATAGCTGATTCCTCTGTGTATTTATCGTGGTCAACAGAAACAAGACGATAATATATTACAGGAACTCCATTCATATCTTTTTGTGCATTCGTATGAACAAACTCATAACTGCTTGATGAGGTGCTATGACCACGCGCTGTTACTTTGCCAACCGGAGCGAAATGTTTTCCATCGGCTGACACTTCAACGACAAAATACGCGGCATTTTCCTCAGAAGCTGTAATCCAGTTCACAAACACATCTTTTCCAACCGCTGTTGCCTGGAATGAGGTAAGTTTTACAGGCAATGGATTAACGTCATCGGTTCCGGTGAACCAAGAGAAATCTGTTAGCAAAGGTGTAGTAAGTATATTTCTGGTTACATCAACAGTAGACAATGTGCCTGTATATAATGTCCATGGATTTGGATCATGGCGTTTGGCAAGTCTCAGATTAGCTTCCGTAGAAACACTTCCCCGCATCTCATCTTTATAATAAAGGTTGGCGGTATAGTTATACCCGCCAAATCCTCCCACATCCTGGATATCCCAGTATGCGTTCATGCGATAATCGGCTGGTTGTGTTCCCGGAGGGAATGTTCCTGAATAATAACGGGCAGTAATGGCAGAAGGAACAGCTGATGTTGGATCCCAAACAATGGTGGCAAGTGTATCACCTCCCACCATAATGGCTTGCGTTCCGCCTGCTACAGGTGTTCCCGTTACAAGGGCATAAAGCGGTTGTACCGCAGGTGTAAATTCATAAGCACCAATATCAGGTGCTCCTCCTGCAACAGATATACTCCTTGGGTTTCCGTTAAAGTCTGTTGCATTTGTGGCAAGCTGCATACCTCTTCCGTTTATTACCCAGGATGCACTATCGGATGTATTGATACTGAGGTTAGAGTTGCTGATAAATGCCGGACGATAAACCAGTGAATTTGTTTCCTGACCCGGGAATGCCACCCTGAACAGGTCAAGTGTTGCATAAGCGGTTGCTGTTGCTAAACCCTTATAAATGTAATTCGGACTTGCTGAAAACAATAAATTATTGCCATTGCTTGTAGAATAAAGAGGATTATAAATATACAAGGCATAACCAGTGGTTCCTGTATTGGCAAATATATTATTCCTGAATACCGATGTAGCATGAGCTGTGGTACTTTGGTAGCAATAGCCCGTGTAATTTGTGGCAGAGGTGGTAGCTGTTCTGATACTGTTGTTAAAGAAATCAGTGTAGGTACACTGGTATCCGTAAAGACCATATGAGGTTCCTGTGGACGAGGGATTATATGTTACCTCATTATTGAACACTTTTGACCTGATACCGGTTGTTCCATCACATAAATAGATATACAAGCCATAACCGCCATATTGGTTTAGCACTTTGTTATTCAACACTTCCAAGCCATTGTTGGAATAACCTGCGGCAAGGCCATAGTGCGTGCCGTATATGGAATTGGTGCTTATGGTGTTGTTTCTGATTTTAACGGCACTGGTATAATACGTATAACAAGACATATAATATGCATTGGTAATGGTATTGTTATCAAACACAAGTCCGTTATACCTGGCCGAGGTTGAAACCCCGTACCAGTAAAAGCCTGATCCACCGTTTACAATGGCATTTCCTGTAAATACCGTATTGGAACCTGTATTATTCAAGGTATAAACCACTGCCGCATCGGGAAGTGAAGTTGAATTATTTGTTAAAGCAGTAAAGCGGCAATTCACTACTGAGTCAAATGAGGTGGCACCCACAAACTCAAGAGCTCTGCTGTATGGCACATTAAGCGCACTTAGGGTAATATCTTTAAGTGTGATATAATTTGCGCCAATCAGTTTCAATACAAAATTGTTGACCAGAGACGTGGCACCATACGAAATAACTACCGAATCCCTTTGCCCTGCCATTGATTGAAAGGTAATTCTATTTGTAGCCGACACACCATTGATATCATTGTTTAATAAAACCTGTTCATTATAAACTCCTGTACGAATATTAAATACAACGGCTCCGGCAATGCTCCGGTTTCTCATATCTGTAACTGCTGCATTAATTGTGGTATAATCAGATGCCGTTGCCCCAATTGTATAAGCACCTGCCATAGGAGTTCCAAGCATCATGCTTATGGTATCATTGGCAACTACAGCATCGGTTCCACCATTAGGAGCATAAGTATATACTTTGAGTATATTGCTTCCTCCGGCTGGTAAATTCATTTGCTGCCCTCCAGTAAAGGTAATCATCACTGAATCGCATGGATTAAGTGTCCCTGTATTCCATGTCTGTGTTACAGCTGCTCCATTGTTCAACCGGTAACCTGTTGTAAATGATGTAACAGGTAATGAGCCATTATTTCTTACTTTAACCACTACGTTCTGGAGTCCGGCACTTACCGGTAATGAAGGTTGTGTAATCATTTCAGGGTAAAGATCAAGCGTGCTTCCCACAAACTCATCACAACCAATCTGAGGAAGTGTTGCCCTTAAGTTATTATCAATATCATAATCTGCCAATCCTGCAAGATTTACCCCCCTGTATGAGCATGCAGAAGTAAGGTGTAAATCATTGTATAAATTAACAAAAGACACCTGAGATTGATAAGAAGAATCTCCACCGGCTGCTGCTGTTTTATAGTTAAGACCCGTGAAAAAAGTTGCGTTCCTATACAAAAGATTAGCGTTTGAACTGTTATAATAGGTATTGTAATTCACAGCACTTGTTGCCGGATTTGTACCCAGATACAAAGGAGTGGTATTTCCTGAAGTTGCGGTTACCACAAAAATATTGTTCTTTATTTTCGTATTGGTTGCAACAGAACCGGTAATATAACAGGCACCATAGGTTGTGGTTGTTGTGGTATTAATGGCGTTATGTACAAAGGTATTGTTATAAATTTCGGCAGCACCTCCGGTTGATGATATAATTAACCCATTATACGCAGTAAAGGAAGCCGAACTGGTCATATTGTTATATATTTTCCAGGGGTTAGTTGCAGTGCCTCCAATAGTTGACAAATAGATTCCATAGTTACTTGCGTTAAATACCCTGTTTCCGATAACTCTGGAGGGAACCGTAGTACTTCCGTTGGTACACGAGGTTAAATAAATACCCATATAACCATAGGTATTGGCTGGCGTAATCACATTGTTCACTACATTATTAAGCACATCGAATGGAGCATACAGGCTGGTTACATATATTCCATAATAACCTGAATTTGTAATCGTATTGTTTCGAAGTTTTACTTCCAAATTGCCGGTTGCTGATGATCTGCCATAAAAATAAATATTATAGTAGGCTCCTGATATGGTGTTGCTGTCAATTTCTACACTATCACTCCAGGTGGCTGTTGCCCCGTATCCATTTGCAGAAGAAGTAACATTTATTCCATAAGTTGTATTACCTGGTGCTGAAGGATTAAGAATCACGTTGCAGTTTTTAATAGCGCATCCCGTTCCATTATTCAACACTGTTGCATTACCAACAATACCTACACCTACCGGATTGGCTGTGTTTGTGTTCTGCACAGTAAAATTCCGGAAAGCAACGTAATTACACTGATTAAGGATAACAACAGCCTGCTGGGTAACATTAAACACTATTGAGGTAGTTGCGGCATTGCCTCCATCGAATGTAATTCTGTTGGCGGAAGATAATCCGGTAACAGCAGCACCATTTATTCTCACCTGCTCATTATAGGTACCCGGGCGCACATTAAACGTAACCGGACCTGAAATTCCTGATTGTGTTAAAGCCGTTACAGCAGCATTAAGATTTGAAAAATCGGGAGTTGTTCCACCAACTGTATATATACCACTTAACGGGCCAAAAAGATTATACCTTGCTGTATCATTCAACTTATTGTTATCCGTATTCGCGTTTGGTTGAGACGTGAAAAGGGCAATATAATTTGTGCCTACCATACTTATTTGTTGAAGTCCGGTAAATACAATAGAGGCAGTGTCACACGGGTTAAGGGTAACAGAAGCAACTTGAGTTACAGGAAGCCCTCCATTATGCACATAGGATATACTGAATGAAGTAACAATATTGGATCCCATATTACGTACCCTTACTACCAAATCTGTAGCTCCGCCTGTTATTGGTGCTTTTGGAAACAACAAAGAGTCGACTGCGATGTCATTTGTAACCTGTGCGGTTTCATCATACCCGATATACGGTGATGTTCCTCTGGTATGTCCTTCAAAATCAAGAGGGATAGAAGCGTTTAAATTTAATGCACTGCGCGGATTGCATCCATGAGATAGTTTATAATCCATATTATCAACAAACTCCGGGCTAACATTAAATGAACTGTCTCCTCCTCCTATCGTGCTAAGATAGGTGGCCGGGGTATAGGTAATTCCTCCGCGATACACAAGGTTTGTGTTAGCCCTGTTAAAATATAAATTACCATTTACTATATTTCCTGTTGGGGGAGTGTTAAGATAAAGACTATACTGTGATCCTGTTGTTGCATTAAATAATAAGATATTATTTCTTACAGCGACTGAAGAAGAGCCGGTAACATACATCGGACCATAGCCAGCAGTTGTTGCTGCTGTATTAAATACCAATGTATTATGATAAACTTCACCCACCGCATTGGCCGCTGCTGCCGCAAATTCCATGTACAAACAACGGAGAGCTCCTGCCGAAGCGCTACTTACAAGATTATTGTATATGTAACCCATATTCGGGAGATCGTTCCTGTAATAAATTCCTGTATTGGTGAAGTTGGTAACCTTATTTCCTATAATCAAATGTGGCGCATTTCCATTACCATCACTTCTAAAAAAGTAGATTCCAAATACCGAGTTCCTAACAATATTTCTTTGAACATTAAGCGCGGCATGCACATAATAAAGCCACGTTCCGTAATAATATACATTGATATTATTGTTGGTAATAGTGATTCCCCTGTTATAAAGTAAATTAAGGGCTCCTCTTATTCCAATTCCATAATACCCTCCGTTAATATTGTTACTATCAATCAACACACTATCCATCAGCATCGAATTTGCGAGGGTAGTCCCGCTTTGATCATCTGTCATACTGATAGCAGCAGTAGCTGTGGTAGTTCCAGCTCCCGGCAGATTGATGGTACATCCCTTGATGGTGGTATTTGATCCGGCCGAACGTAGTGTTGTACTTCCAATAATCGCAATTCCTGCACAACTTCCAACAAATGAATTGGTAATAGTGAGATTTTTGATGGTGATATTTTTAGTGCGGTTTAAACGAATGATAGGTGAAGTAGAGAGGCTGCCTGTAATAATGGTAGTAGCTGCGCTGGTTCCTTCAAATGTTACCGTCTGATTGCCATTACCCCGATCGATAAATGGTTCAATATTGATGGGGGATGCAACATTATAAGTTCCCGGGGCTACAATAAACCTTACATTTCCTGACACACCATTTTCTGCAAGTGATGAAAGCGCAAGGTCAAAGCTGGTATAATTTGTTTGTCCGCTTCCTGCTGGGTCGATGGTGTATATACCACTTAACGGAACAATTACTTTTCTGGAACCGGCTGGACTTGTTATGGAAGGCGTTCTGTTGTTAAATCCGGAATCCTGCACATTGGTACACTGTCCGTCAATAAAACTGCCAACTGTTGCCGCACCTGAAATATTATAGGTAAGCCAGAAGTAATTCGCTCCCGGCAGAAGTGTATCCAAATCGGTGAAGTTCATTGTGCCGCTTGGTGATGCTACAGTAGCACCAAATTGATGTACCATAGTGGCCAGGTTAAAATCGCTGCCGGTGCCGGTAAAATGTACTTTGGCATTTGAGATATGTGATAAACTGGTGGTTCCGGTAGTATTAAAACTGAGTTGTGATATGATCTTCCGGTTATTGCTGCCATGTGTATAAACCACAGCTGCTACCACAGGATTATTAATAGTTCCTGCTACTGCCCCGTCAGTATATTGAATGGTGGTTACAGAGTCAATTACCATTGGTGCAGGGGGAATGGTCCAGGTATACGTTAAACCATTAATTGGCATTTTGGTATTATAAAATGCCACAGTACCTGTATTCACAAAACCTGCTGCCGTGCTGTCCCAGCTTCCGGTTCCGGTTCTCAGGTTTACATCAGTTATTACAGATCCGCTTATACCAGCCTGCACCGGTCTTGCTGTAGGGGTAGTATATAATGTTGTTGCAAATGCCCCGTAAACAATCTCTGAATAACCGTTACCATCATTCTCATACAACCTTATCTGAAAATTGTATATCTCACCTGCAGTAGTGGCATCACCGGGATAAGCCGACCAGTCTTTAAACTGTATTACACAAGTTCTGTATGGTTCTGTACCCATAGTTTCAACCCTGAGTTCACTGGTACTTCTTGTGGATCCTTGTCCCATAAGGTCATTACAAAATGCAGAAATACAGTTGGGATTAAGAGAGAGCGGAGGCCCAAAATAATAGGTAGAACTTGGAGGAGTGGTAATATCTCCAAGCTTGATGAATCCGTTTGTATTCACCCAAAAATGGCTGAATGATCCGCCATTGTAATAAAACTGAAAACCAATAGGCTCAAAGAAATAAGCATCATCATCCATACTGGCTCCGGTAGTGTTGTTTACTGTGGCAGCCAATGTATGCCCCCCAAAAATGGGCTGATAGGTGCCAAGCGTTTGTGAAAACGCGTAACTGGTTGCAACCTGTGCTTCCAGAGAAAGAGAAATGATCATTGCTGTTAGCGCAGCAACAATGTACCTTTTAAAATTTGGTAAGTAATGATCTTTCATATGTATAATTATTAGTTGATAATAAATTTATTTGCCCGTTGACTTTATTGGAACATGTAGCCTTGATTAATACAGATCAGTTCAACCGACAAAACCCAGCACTAAACTACATATTAAATCAGACCACCGCGTCTTAAATTATATTAAAAAACTCTTAAGAGGTTCATAAAAACCTTTAATTGACATCATCTAAAAAGTACGAAATAGCTCATCTTAAGACATTCCCGCTTATTTTAACATACACCTGCTTGTTTTCAATAAATACAGAGCGTGAAAAAGTAAAGGTCCTTTCTCAAAAGCCGATAACCTTTACAGAAAAGAGGTTTTCTCAAAAAATCGCTCATAAAGCAGATCTTTTTTAAGTATTTACCTAAAAGATTTACCTGATTGCCTCTTTTAATCTGCACCTTTATCAGGAAGATATCGAGGTTGAATCTTATAAATTATTTCAAACCGCCTCCAATAAGATAATTGTTTCATTACCATGGTCGCACTTCTGCTATGCAAGCTGCTTCATGCACAGGATTAAGCTAATCATATGGCCGTAAAAACTTTTAAATTGCGTTTGGCAAACCCCTTCAAAGGTCTATATTTGCATTCCTTTAACAGGGAAACGGTGTGGTAGTTCAGTTGGTTAGAATACATGCCTGTCACGCATGGGGTCGCGGGTTCGAGTCCCGTCCGCACCGCAACAAGTTATCAACAATCAAAAGCCCTCTGATTATCAGGGGGCTTTTTTTTCGGTATAGGTGTTCATTTTACCGATTTTCAGCTTACAAGATGTGAAGGTGGCCTCAAAGGTGGCCTTTTTATGGCGCGAGGTGGTCTAATCACCAAAACATCTATGAAGACCTTAATTTATCTTTTAAGAAAGAAAACCAACAAAGAAGGAAAAAGCCCACTTTATCTGCGTTTTACAGAAAACACAATCAGGGCAGAAGTATTCACCAACATTTACGTGCATCCCTTAGAATGGGATAATGACAACAAAATCATTACCGGCAATGATATGGCTGCACGTGTAAACAACAACCGTTTAACCCATATACAGTTAGAGGCTGACAGGATTATTGAAGAATATGCCGGGAAAAACGAGTATCTTACAGTTAATCAAGCTAAAGAACTATTGCAAAACATTATTGATGCAGACAAGTCCAGGAAAGGTCAGAAAAAGGCAACTACCTTTTTGGAGATTCTTCAGCTTTACATCGAACATCAGAAGGAGAACATTGGGAAACCTAAAATTGATGGTGGAATAACGGAAGAAACATATAAAACATACTTTTATCGACAAAAGCGAATCAAGGAGTTTTTAGCTTCTGAAAAACTTACCAATATTAAACCTGAAAATGCTGACAAAGCACTTATTGCCAAATTCACGACATGGTCTAAAGCACCGGAACGTTCATTTCAACATAGTCATATTGTAAAACACATCAAGCTATTCAAAACTGTTTCCAAATATGCACTGGAAAACCAGCTCTCATTGCAGAATCAATTACTCGCAGTTAAGGTGAAGTACCAGCCGAAACCTAAAGTGTTTTTAACACAAGTTGAAATTAGAAAAATTATGAATCATACTTTTGCCTCTAAACGACTACAAGAGGTGGCTGATACTTTTATAGTTCAATGCTATACAGGCTTTAGCTATGTAGATTTGATGCAGTTTAATACTCAGGAGCATGTGCAAACCTTAGATGACGGAACATTATGGATTAAATACCAAAGACAAAAATCGGAGATAAGGGCATTGTTACCTTTATTCAGCGAAGTAGCAAGACTAATGAAAAAATACAATGGTAAACTTCCACACATCAGCAATCAGAAATATAATGCTTACATCAAAGAGATTGCAGATATCGTAGGAATTGATAAATACATCACGACACATACTGCCCGTAAAAGTTGCGGAACTATTACCCTCAATGCTGGTTTTTCACTGGAGAGTGTTTCGCGAATGCTAGGACATGCCAGTATTAAAACAACTGAAAAACTTTATACTGAAGTACTAGAAGAAAGGATGATAAAGGAGAGTGCAAAAAGCACTACGTTTGCTACAAGTATGGTTACTAATTTCAACCAAGGCACTTTATTCAATATTAAAGATAGAAGTTATTGAGCCAAATTAAAAAAATAATCTATATTAGTTTTAATATGCTAGTGCGTCAAATATGGATTTTCCATTTTCATCTCAATTTGCTACTGAAATAAGAAACAATTGTGGATCACATTGTCTGAAGATGATTTGTGATTATTATGAGACCTACTATAATCTAGAGTATTTAGATGGATTATGTAATCTTTCGGAGAACGGAATTAGCACCCTGAGCCTAATTCAGGGTGCAGAGTCTTTAGGTTTTAGCACTCTTGCAGTAAATATTGATATTCTGACACTTTCAAGTGTTATAGAAACTAATCTATGTATTTTACACTTAAATTATGGTCATTACGTAGTTGCATATGGAAATCAAACTGATGATAATGGGAAAGGAAGTTACCTCAAAATTGCTGATCCAGCTTTGGGATTAATCAAAATGAGCTTAGAAGAAGTCAAGCGCAGTTGGTATCCTCTATACTTTAAGTCGGAACAAGGACTCGCTATTGTTTTTGAAAGCTTCTTTGGTGTTAGAGCTTTGAAAGAGGATTTTCTGAAGGACCCTCCCAAGTCGCCTCATAAGGATTATAGGTACATTTAGCTGGCTTTGCATTATTTATGTCCTCTTCATTCAAAAACGCTCTACAGTCGGTGCATATATATCTGAATTCACAATCTTTACACACAGTTATTTGATCCTTTTTCACATGCCATAGATCTTTAAAGCCAGTGCTTAAAAGTGCATCTTGTAGTTTAGTATCTGAGATGTTTCCGAAATTTTTTGACATACTTGGACAGTTTTTAATGTTGCCGTTAACGTCAATAGATATCTTCCTGTTTAAGCATGTATTGAAATTCTGGGATTCATTGAATGTGTTCAAATTAGGAGCAAAGTAATTTGAACTAATTTGACCGCAGTTATGAGAGGATTCTAACTTTTGGCTAAGAAAGATGACAGGTGTTCCAGTTTCTGTGATGTAACGACTTTGGATTGGACAAGTGTGATATACGAATAAAACAATTCTTGGATTATTTTGAGCGAATGACAACGCCTCATTAAAGTTCACTGAATCGGACCACTTGGAGAATATCTCAATACTTCTAACGCTTGATTTTTCGAATATGTCCAAAATAGATTGCCAGAACTTAGTTTCTTTATATACGTAACTTCTAATTTGGATATGAGAGCAGTTCAAGTCAATAAGTTGGGTAATGACTTTTTTGATATCGTACTTGGAATTTGAATCTAAGTCAATTATAGAGTTGGTAATTTCATAAGGAACTCTATAAGACATATCTATTTTAGGGAATAACGGTATTTCTTCAGGATCACACCAAAAGATGAATTCATTATGTTCGAGAAATGCAAAGTATTCGTTAAGGACTTGTTGATTACTAGTCCCATATTCTTTGTATATAATCTCTTTGCTGGCACCTTCAAATTTTTTTAATAGCTCATATAGATCGTTAGGTATATAATGATATGACGCTCTTCCTAAATCACATATGATACTCCTTTTCGCACCTTTCACAGGAATGCAATTAGCAAAAAGCTGCAAACATTTATTTTTCGTCCAAATATGCATCATCAATAAAAAAGCACTTAGAGATTGGTTTGTGTAACTTATAAATGTTAAAATTGATAGTTTGGTGACTATGCGATTTAACCGGGATACTTTCTACATTTTTGACATCTGAACTGTATGACCAATGTAATACAGGGAAGCTAGTCTCTTCCATGTCTATATGAGCTGACTCCTTTACTGTCTTAATTTCTTTCATTTTCTCTTTAATATAAACACAAGCTTTGGGCTATTAATTCCTCTAGATAATAGTTACATGGATAAGAAACTTGAGCGAACTGACCAACTGGATTTATCTCAAGAAATATGTATTGTTTATCCTTGGTATATATTAGGTCCAAACTCCCACAATTAAACTTTAATTCTTTCATTAGACTGTCAAGTTTTTTTTCTATTGACTTTGGTAAAATAAATGGACAAGTTCTGTTTGGTTTTTCATAGTTATAATTTCTAAAATCAACCTTTGTTTTTTCGTCATTTTGAGAGAAGATAGCTTCACTATAAAAATGTCCGTTTAGGTAGAATGATCGTACTTCAAAATTCTTTTCTATCATATTTTGAAATAGCGATAATTGAAATTGCTCCGGCATTGAATCAATCATTGACTTCTCTACCTTTATTGTGGATGCATTGGTGAACTCAATTTCACTTGATATGCCCGGAGATACTAATTTGGAGATTATCTTACCATCATGTTTTTTGAAGAAGTCTGCTAACATTTTCCTATTCCCGATTAGCCTAGAATCTGGGATATTTAAGCCAATTTTATTTGCAACTTTTAATGCAATTAACTTATTACTTTCTGAGCTAACAAGTGTGTTTACATGGGGACGATCAAAGATGTCCTCTATTATGAATTCCCTTAGAGTTTCAAATTCGGATTTTACTACTGTGCTTGTTAGTTTCTTTAAGCTTTTTGTAATATTATTGGTTAATGTGTGACCTATTTTCTGTGATAAGTTAAAATTTGCTTTAATATTTACACGCCCCCTTCGCATCCAAACAGACAAGATATCTTTATTGGTAAATGTTTCACCATTTGCATGAAGGGTATATGATAAAACGTTATTCTGAAGCTCTATGTCTGTTATTAATATTTGATCATTTTCATTTAACCTCAGAAATTTATGACCAAACTTTAAGAGCCAATCAATAACATCGTTTGTAGATTCATCCGACTTGTCTGAAAAAATCAATATCATGCATTAATATTTATAGCCTTCCGGCAAAGCAAGTTGATCCAATTTTGCTTTGTATTTCAATGGAATAAGGAATATTTCACTTCTTCGTTTATCAACCTCCTCGATATTTGTTATCCTAGTGAATCGATCTTCCCAATTAAATTCTCCATATAGTTGAATTTCATCTTTGCCTCTTGTCTTATAGTTATAATATCTATCAATAAAAAAAGCATAATCAGTAGGACGCAGATTTCCTTGAATAACTGCGGACTTCATAACACTATCTAACCAGTTCATTTCATTAGAATCAATACCTGTAACTAAGTCGAGAGTTCTAAAATGGCATAACAACAGAACTAGAGCACGAGAAGCTTTATTATCAAGCTTACGAATTTGAGGGAAACCATATTTATTGACAATACTTCGGAAGTATACGTAATTAACTGAATCAACCTCGTTTGAGTAGTGCCAAGTTGAACTGTCTCTTGTGTGAATATAATATCTTATATACTGGTCTATATTAGACATTACCAATATTTCATTAGTTAGTAGTTCATAATAAGGGGGGCGATCCCCAATGAAAGATCGTCTCCATCTTGGGTATTTCTTAGCAAGTAATTTAACGAAGATACTATCATCAAACTGTTTATCTTCAACAATATCAGTAGTATTAATCTCTTCATCAAAATATTGGTATCCCAGTGATGTAGCCTTCTTGGCATATTGAAGAGCCTTAGTTCTATTACCTATCTTAAGTTCATAATGAATTAATAAATTATAGTGCCCAGGAAACCCGGCATAATTATTTAATGCATATCTAAGATGCTTATAAGCGTCCAATTCATTTGAATCCGCTATACAAATGAGATACTTATTAAACAGGGAGTAATAACCACTATAATCGACATTATAATTCTGTGCTTTTACATTACTTGCAAAAACAAGTTGAATGTAGAAGCACAGAATAGTAGTAGGAAAGCTTTTTGAATCTTGTATTGAATAGCGCTGAAATAAAGACTTCAGCTTATCAAGATACAATCTAATCACAGACACAAATATACTCTGCTTCAATCCCAGAAATGATATCTATATCTCCAACATCTATATCTCTATCTAAATCAATGATAGAATCAGCGGTAGTATCGTTTGTGATGTATTGAGGGGTTATTACCATGAAGCCGCTATAAGGAGTGTCTTTTGATTCATCAGTTTTTTTATGATCATCTTTCTCCTTACCAGTTAAGACGTCAAACATATCGGAAATCTTTGAATCATTGTCCACACCAGTATCAGTTTTTGTTCCAGATCCCTTCGGAGGTATTCCTCCATAGATTGACTCTAGACCAGTTGCTTTGTTATCCTCTAACTTCTTGAATAAAGGAGAACTTATGGATTCTAGTTTTTTCATAACAGTTCACATTAATTTTTGATAAAATTCAAATAAATTAAATATAATCAGTTATATCCAATCCTCTTGCGGTTATAGCAAATTGCTCGCTATTTTGTGTAGTCACACCCAAAGCACCTGAGGGAGGAAGTACCAAATTTAAGGGAACTATGCTAGTATATACTGGATAGATTCCGGGTGGTTTGGGGTTAGGTTCTACAAGAATCTCTCTATACAATGTCCAGATACCTCCCGATTCATTCGAAGTAACAAACAATCTAATCATTCCAGATGTGATTCCATTTGGATCAATACCTTTGATCGTCACTTGTGTAATTAGAGTTCCATAATTTTGACTGCCCCAGATGTTGGTAGGTGGTGCGCTAATAAGCGTTGTAATTGTTCCACTTCCATCTAGTGCTGTGTTACTTGAGTTGATTGTGACACTTTCAACGTGTCCGAAATACTTTGTTGCCATAGTGGTTAAATTATTGGTATACTCGAACTTAAAAATTCTAAATAACAATTTCAAGTAAAAAAAGTCTTAAAACTAACAAATTGGAATTCTCACCACAAAAATGTGTCCTTAAATTAGCATTCAATCACTTCCCAAGTATTTGTTGAGTTATCAAAAAGTATTTGAGCAGATTTACCTAATGTCATACTTTTGATAACCGCTTCATCCAAATCCCTTACAGATAAAGCGCCCCCTCCACCTTCAGCATCAATATTTTTTATCGTGAAACGAATAGAATCGGCTGGAAAATCAAGATAAACTTTTCTTTCGCTGCCTCCGGGATTAAATAAGTAAAAGTTATTATGAACCGGGGTAAACGTGTAATCTTCTGTTAAGTCCTGTCTTTGGATAGAAACCGTACCAGTATCTCCACCGCCTGAATTGCCTTTGTATTGCACCCAAAGACCGACAAAAGTGGATTGGCTTATGTCAGTAGGTTCAGTCGCCTGAAACAGTGCAATGAAGTTTTTATTCGGGTCGAACGTGGCCGTGTATCCGTTTCCTCCGGCATCATCAGCATAAGCAATGTATAGAAAAGCATTCTGCCCGTTCAGTCCGTTTGAACCATCTGAGCCATTAGTACCATTTACTCCAGCTTGCCCTTTATAATTAAACCAAAGGCCGTTAAAATCACTTTGAACGGGGGTTAACGGTACGGTTGAAGTCTTGATAGCAATGTAGTTTTTACCTGCGTTAAAAGCGGTTGTAAAGCCTATTCCTGTATTGCTATCGGCATAAGCAATATATACATAGGCACTTTGTCCGTTTAAACCATTTGTGCCGTTAGTACCATTAATTCCGGGTTCACCCTTATATTTAAACCAAAGCCCTGCAAAATCTCCTTGAACTGGTGTTAGTGGTACAGTTGAACTTTTGATAGCAATATAATTCTGCACTTCTGTAAAAGCCGTTGTAAAGCCACTACCTGCTGCATCATTGGCATATCCAATGTACACGTATGCGCTCTGTCCGTTCAATCCGTTTATACCATTTGTTCCATTGGCTCCCGTGTTGCCCTGTTGTCCTTTGTAATTAAACCAACGTCCTGCAAAATCTCCCTGTACAGGCGTAAGCGGAACGGTTGAACTTCTGATAGCAATAAAGTTTTTTGCTGGGTTAAAAACAGTAGTAAAACCAGCACCGTTATTGTCATCTGCATAGGCAATATATACATATGCGCTCTGTCCGTTTTGCCCTGCAACTCCATCATCACCCTTATACTTTGTCCAGTAACCTGCAAAAGTTCCAGGATCCTGACCGTCCATTTCCCAAGTGGTATGCCTTATGGCAATGTAACTTTTATGAGGGTCGAATACTTCACTGAATCCGTCACCGTTTTCATCATCTGCATACCCTATATACACAAATGCACTTTGCCCGTCTTTGCCGTCTGCTCCATCGGCTCCGTCCGCTCCGTTGTTACCATTGTTGCCGGGGTCGCCTTTTTGCCCCTTGTAGTTAAACCACAGCCCGGCAAAGTCTGCCTGAACGGGTGTAATAGGGTTTGAGGTATGTTTGATAGCTATATAATTTTTAGCTGGGCTGAATACTGTAGTAAACCCGTTTCCATTTGCATCATCGGCATAAGCGATATTCAGGTATGCATTTACACCTGAACCGGATTCATCGGCTGCTATCCATGCTTTTGCGGCACTACTCCATTTGGGTATTTGTCCGTTCGCTGGCTTTTGTGGTAGTCGTTGATTTTTAGGTATTGTATTGTTTCCGCACATAATTATTTGTCCATTGGTTCTGTAAGCACACCATAGCGGTTTTTATAAACCCTTGGCTGGCGTTTGTTAATTTCTACTGCTATCTCTACTTCATGCTCCCAATCTTTACCGCCCTTAAACTTGCCGTCTTTGGTGGTTTGCAGGATAATGATAAAAGCAGTATTGGGGTATTGTTCACGCAAGCGTTTGTAGTCTTCAATATCCAGCTTCAGCACATTGATACTGTCCATAAATACGAATCGGTAATTACTCAGGTTAATGCCGTGTATATCGGGACTAAAAAACAGGTTGGGTGATTTGATATTAAACTGGTTTACTTTATCGGTAAGGGTGGCCGCCCCGTATTCCTCTTTGCTTACAAAAAGGGTTTTACCGAATGTATCAGCAAGGTATTTGGCAAACTTGAGCAACCAGACTGTTTTGCCATGACCGGGCTGGCCGTGTACCATCATATCAAAGTTTTCAGCAGGAAGTCCAATATGCTGCGCCCACTCCTGACTGAGCGGAAGTGTTTTAAACTTCATGCTGGCCAGTTCGTTTGCTGTTAGCACTTTGGTGTTGTGTCTGACGGAAGCCTGAGCCGGATAATAATAATCAGGCTCTCTTTTTCGGGGCTGTGGTATGGCTGCATCCACAGCCCCTAAGGCTGTTTTTTACTTTTGCTCTCGCTGTTAATCCCTGCTAGGAACTCAGTACGTACCCTAACCTTTGCATTTGCTATCAGGTCTTTTACTTTCTCTTTAAATCCCGGTTCTATGCTAACGGACATCAGGGCTGCGTTTTCGCTTTCTGCATGTTCAATGCCTTTACCCAACCTTGCTGCTATATCTTCCAGCATGGAAGTGTGGTTCAGGTAGTCACGGTTTGCCAAATGGTTTTTGATGCTGGTATGAAAGGACTTGAGGTAAGTGGTTTTGTGGTCTTTTTTATCCAGCCCTGCAAATCGTTTGATGTGCTGAAGCTCCAGCGCATACTTTTTTACCGTAACTGGTGCTTTGGGCGGTTTCACTGTTTTACGTGCAGGTGCTTTCTTTTTGCTCTTTGCTGCTTTCGGTTTAGGTGCTGGCTTTGGCGTTTTTACACGTTTGATTTTAACCAGTTTCTTTTCGGGTTGTGGGGTAGTTTCTTTCTTGCGTTTGCGGGCTTTCTTTTCTTTTATCGCTACTTCGGGTTTACGGTCTTTGATAAAATCGTCCAGCTTCTGCATTTGCAGGGCTATGGTTTCGTTTATGGTGGGAGAAAGTGATTCCCACACTTTACCGCCTGAGGTTGCTTTCATCAGAAAATTATGCCCTGCTTGGAGGGCTTCGGGCAGTTCATTCACGCCCATACGTTCTACTTCTTTGAGGTAATTATCTTTCGTTATCATGCTGCTTGATTGAAATTGAGTAATTTGAGTTTAACTAATACGGCCTCTGCCTCCAGTTCCAGTATCAACATTTCGTTATCAGGTTTTGGAGCGGGCGGGGGCGGCAATACCACTTTGGGACGGGCGGGGCGAACCGCTAATTCATCTTTTATTTGTGCGAACTCTTTTGGCGAAAGGCTTACACTCAGTTTGTGTTTTTCCTGTAAGATGTTTACGAGTTTGTCCTTATGGCTTTCGTCAAAGTCAGCCATCATACGGTCGCTCACTTTGTTGAAGTTGCCACCTTTTGCCAGTTCCATTAAATCCCGGTCTAAGAAAATATCACCATAGGTTTGTTTCGCTCCCGGCACGATAAGACGATAACCGCCCGTTGTGCGTTGTATAGAAACATGGTTGGTGGTGGTAATTTCATCACCGGGTTTCATGTCCGTAATAAACCGGATGGCTTTACCCACCGGAACAATAATCATGGCATCGATTCCGCCTTTTGCAGGTAGCCAGTATTCAGGCATCAGCACACCTTTGAGGGTTTTACCGTCATGGGTGGTATAGCTGACTAAGTTGCCCTGGTATTCTGTGAAGGCTTGCAGGATATTTCCGGTTACGATATAGCGGATTGTTCTGTCCTTTGTGCTTTTCTTTATCAGTTCAGCCCAATCTTCTCTTGCCGTTTTCAGGAGTGAATCATGAGAGCTTGCTCCCAGTATGGCATCAATATCTTTGGTGTAACTTGCCGGAATGGTAATGTATTTTAAGCCGGAGGCAACTGCAAATCGTAATTTGACATTGCTGGGTGCATACGGGTTTTTCCTGCGCTCATCAATCTGAAAACCGAGAAAAATACTTTTGTTGTAATGCATGTCGGAATCAAAGCTGCGAACTGGAAAATTCATGGCGTTGCCGATGGTGAACGCTTCGAAAATCCTTTTGAAATAATTGGTTTGGTTGTCCGCCCGTTCGCTAATTTTCTGCGACTGTTTTACACAGGTGTCCTGAAGCTCTTTTTCACGCGCAAGAATCGCTGCTAACTTTTCTTCCTGTGGCAGCTTTGCAATGGCCTTTTCAGAAGGGATATGTTTAATCAGGTTTTCATAGTAGGCCACATTTTCCCGAATGTCTTTGCGGTGTTTTTCAAAAGCCCAAAAGGTGTATTGCTGAAACTGTTTGTCGGAAACCATGCGGGCATTTTCTCCCTTTAGTTCACCTTCTATCAGGTTCTCCAGTTCTTCTTTCGTGAAGGGTTTCCTGAGTACGTTCGCTTCAACCGTTTCCAGTATGCTGTCATCCCCGAAAACGCTACGCCCGCCAATACCTACTTTTACAATATTTGCCTTAATGGTTTTGGCTTCAAGGTTCAGGGCTTCCACTTCCAAATCGTATTCACCTACCTGTTTCAGGTACTCTACAAAGTCATTGTACCGCTGGTTAATCTCCATGTAAAACTCGGTTTGCTGTTTGGTGGACAGCACCGCCACCCGCCCGCTCACCCGGTGGGCGGCATCTTCGGGTACAGATGCACTTGAGTTTTCCCCTTCAAAATCCAACGGGTCGCCCAATAGCATATTGACTTCCTCATTTTCTTTCAGGTATTCGGTAACGATCTTATCACCATACTTATTTAAGAAGTCCTCTACATGCAGAATTTTATCGCTTTGCTTTTGGTTGGATGAGGTATTGGCATCAAGTGATTTGAGTTTCTTTTGCAGCATCATCATCAGCCGCTTTTCGGCTGGTATGGCTGAATTCACATAGTCGTATATGGGTTTAATCAATTGCCCGGTGCGGTTGATCCGCCCGCGTTTCTGCACCTCTGTATTAATATCCAGTTCAGCTTGCAGGATAATCATGACCCGCTGCTTTACTTTTTCCTTTGGTACTTTGCTGGTAGCAATGGCATGAGCAGATGCACCTGTGGATCCGCTCTGATTAATCAGCAGAACGTCTGCTTCGTTATTGTTGAAGCGTCTGAAAGCATCGTTGGTATTTTCGCGCTTGCGAGTTGATACCATACCTGTGCGCCTGTCTTTGGATAACTGAACCTCAAACTTGCGCCCGGTAACCTCGGCTACCTCATAACCTGCTTCGGTCAGTTTTTGCCTCACCACATCAATAGGTGAAATGGTAATCCCAGATGCAATGGTTCTGATCCGTTGGTTAATGCTGGAGTATTCCGCCTGTGCCTCCGGGTTGAGTTCACTCAAATCAAAGGTTCTGAAATCTTTTGAACCGTCCGCATTGGTAATGGTATAGCGTAAAACTCCATCCAAGCCCTTTTGCAATACACGGGCAAAATCAAGGTCTATCACGCTGCCGTTGCTTACTGGCATTCCCCGCTCATCTTCCATTTCTTCAATGAAGCTGCCCATTGTGGAAGCAAAAGCAATCACTGGTTTTTTGCCTTCTTTCAACCGTGCAATAGCACGTTCCGCCACGCTTTCCGCCTTTATGGAGAAAAGCATCTGATTGATTACATTGAATACTTTAGAGAAGTAAGGTTGATTATCAACCCCGGCATTGGCTGTACCACCACGCTTTTTAATCTCTTTATTTTCGGCAGCGGCAATCTTATCCATTTCCTCAATCTCCGGTGAGAGCCTTGTGGTTTGGAATGCGATAATATCCCTCAATATGGAAGTGATATTATCGGCTATGGCCTTATGTTCTTCTTCTTTTTCATCGAGTGTGATATAGTTCACCTCAATGCCTTCATAAGTCCGCTCACGCCTGAGTAATTGCCCTTCGGAAACCAATTGGGCGGAAAGTACCTCCTGTAATGCAACACCCCCTTTGGTAATGGCCTCTACCAAGTTCTCACTCGACATATTGGCATCGCTCATCGAAGTTTTAAGCGCATACACAGGCATATTATCCGCCCGCTTGGCAAATGTTGCCGACAGGTAAAGCACACCTTTTGAGGAGCGCACCACCTCTTGCATAAATGTTCCTGTATTGGATGACCCGCTGGAATTGTGCGCCTCATCCAGTATCAGAATATTACCCTCTGCTATGGCAGAAAGAAATTGCGGTTTAAGGGGCTTTTTATCCGGGGAGTTAAACTGCGAATAAGTCGCCATCAGATAGTCATATCTTGAAGGCAAACGCCTTGCTTCAAACACTCCTGTTTGTTCCGGTGTAGGCATGGCCTGATAAATCACGTTCCCGTCTTCGTCCTTTACATCGGTTTTACCTTCACGCCCGTTGACAATGAAAGGAACAAGATTTTCCGATCCTATGGCTTTCAGGTCACGGTAGATATCCGAAAACAGGTTAGGTTTTTCAGTCAGGAAAACGGGCTTATAGCCGTTCATGCAGCCGTAACGAACAACGGCTGCCGCCTGTCGTCCTTTTCCTATCCCGGTCTGGTCAGCTATAATCATTCCCTGACCGCGTACCTCGATATTGTAGATAGCCATTGCAACGGCATCAATCTGTTCCGCGCTCAATGCTTTGCACAGCTCTATTTTAGAAGCATAGCCTAAACGCTGGCGGACAAACTCATCCACATCTCCGCCAATTTCTTCCTTAATTAATTGCAGGGCAGCATGGGTTTCATATCCCATACTATCAGGTACATCTACCTCTAAGGTATTGCAGCTTTCAGAGGCCGGAACATAAGGCATTCCCAAACCGTCAAGTGGTTTATCTTCAAGGCAACCCATATTGCGCCCCCATTCATCCAAAAGCCGCTGCGCTTCTTTCTCCAAATAATCACCTATGGTAATTTCCTGCGGAGTTACAAAACGGATTACGCGCTCATAAAGCTGGTCGAATGTGGTAAGCTGTATATCCTCTGCTTTTTTGAGCGGTGCTACTCCTTCGGGTTTTGGCTTGCGCCCGTCAATGAGTATCAGCCGTACATCAAAGCTGGTTCCTTGTCTTGAGTACAGGCTTGCACCGTCCAGTTGCAGCACATCCAGCACATGATAACGGGAGTACAGGTAATTAAAAAAAATCCGGTTTTTACCCGCCTGAATCCTGCCCAGCTTATCCCAGCGCGTATTGCTGCCTATGATAATGGCAGCTTTACCGGAATCTTTCATACAGTTTAATGCACGTATGGCCATCAGGTGATCCAAGTCTGCAATCCTGAACCCTTCTACATTTACTGCTTTATCCAAAGTACCGAAAGGTGGGTTGGTGATGACTGCATCAAACCCCTGTGTGCGGGGATTGGCAACGGTTGCTATATCTGCGCTGGTGTCTAACTGCGTTACTTCCAAAAAACTTTGTGTTTGCAGGTTGTCGTTACGCACCTGTTCAATCTCATTCACCACAAAGTTTTTCGGGTTGCCTGCAATAGTTAACAGTCCGTTTCCGGCACTTGGCTCAAACGCCCGTTTATCGTAAGGCTTCCATGTATCTACTCCGCAAAATATTCCCATTAAAAAACCAATAGGTGCGGGTGTTGAATATTGTTGCAGCAGGATACTTTGTGAGGTACGGTGTGAAAGATTGACTTGTGTTTTGTAAAGGTCAACGATGGTATTGAACCGCTCACGCACTCCGCCCGGTTGGTGGGCAAGCGAGCGGGCGAGGCGTACAATAGCCAGTTCGGTAAGTTCCTTCACCAAATTCTTATCGGTGATACCATAGCTTGCAGCGAGTTTTTCAACGGTGAGTTTGGTGTGCTTTTTCTTTGCTTCCAGCTCTGCCTGCATCTTGGTTACATAATCCAATTGCTCTTTGCTCAACATCGTTTAATGCGCTTGTTGGTTATCTGAATCTTTAGGAGCATCGTGCATAAGCTGGTACACAATCAATCCGGTAATGGCTCCTTTTACTGCGTAACCGGCTGCGGTTTTTGGTTTATAAAACACGCTGATAAAGATTCCTGCAAGCAGGTCAAATCCCGCGTGTTTGGCATGGTGTGATACGTGCTGTTTATCCATATTAAGCTATCGAGGTGAATGAGAAAAAAAGGAGTATTAAACCACCTGCCAGTAGCAGGTAATACCAGCACAATTGTTTGCGCCATTTTTTTAAGTACAGGTTGGCCTGCTCATTGTGAAAGCCATACCAATGATTAACGCCCGCCCATTTAGCAGTAGTTCTCAGGATGCGTTTAAAACTCCATCCTGAAAGCATAAAGCCAGTAAGCCCGGCAAGCAGTAATAAAATTTCGTGCATCATTATTTCAGCATGTTAAAGTGAATACCTAAAGCAATATTGGGTTGGGGTTCAAACAGGTTTGTACGAAGCGTGTATGCTCTTTGCTGCCTGTCGGTGATTAGAAACACCGGGCTGATACCAGCACCGTTTTTTCCTGCGGACAGTTCCGCTCCTAAAAATGCCTGGACACGTTTGGGCGGCTCAGTTTTCTTTTCTGTGATGGTGAGCGGGCGGAGTATCTTGTAAGAAAAGCCTCGCCACAATACCCTGTTCTGATACAGGCTGTCGGATATGGTTGCCTCCAGCAAACTGTCGCGTAATACCTGCTCTTGGTAATAGGCAGTAAAATAGCTGCGAAGTATTGCCCCGGTATCAACAGGTATGGTATCCGATACTGGATAAGCTATGCTGTCGCGGATGGTGATATATTCCGGGCGGGCGGTGATGTATTTGGGCACGGAATCATAAACGGTATGGATAACCGTTGTTTCTTCAGGTGATGCAGGTTTATGGCAAGCCTGCCATTTGCTCATCATCAATAGACCTGTGATAAAACCAGCCATAATGGATATGGCACGTATTAAACGCTCACTCATTCTGCTGCGCTCCTTTCCTGTGCATCACGGCTGACAATAAAGCCAATGGCACTTAATACGGGTTCTACAATAACTATAAAACTGCCTGCTTCTTCCAATGTGGCTTTACCAATAAGTACAGCCAGCATTGCACCCGCAATACACAGCAGGATAAGCAAGGCGACAAGGTTTGTTTGCCAGTTCTTTCTAAGTTTTTTCATTTCGTTATTCTTCGTTGTGACTGTTAAGGCTCATAAACACAAGCCCCGCAACCAGCAAGCCTACAAAGCCAAAGCCCGCAACGGCTGCTACGCTGCTTTTTTTTTGCCAAATTCCTCTACACGGTTCAGCCAGCCAGCATAGAATACTTTGGCTTTATCGCTGGGTGCTACTTTCATGCTTTTAAAAAATGAATCATAGGCTGTATTCCGGCTCTTTTGGTTGGAGCGGTAAGCATAATAGGCTTTGCGAAAATCGCTGTACGCATTGAACAGGGCTGCCTGATCGGCAACCGAATTAATCATGCCGGGAAGTAGCCTGTCAACCGTTCCGGTAAGGCGAACTTCTTTGCGCCCCAAACGGTAGTGCAGAATGAACTGCAACATTTTAACGGCTCTTGAAATACCTGCATTTACAGCATGGTCAAAAACGATTTCTGCCACATCCTGATTGCGGATTAAATCAAGGCTCATCCTGTTCCAAAACCGCTTGCGGTAAAAGTCCATTACGTCCTGCTTTGTGATGAACTTTAAATCGTTCTCATCAATATCTCCGTCATTGTCTTTATCTTTTCCATATGCTTTCCAGTTGCCAATGGTAATGCCCATATTGGTAGCACCTCCGGGGTCTGATGGGTGTTTTACAAAACCGCCCTCTTTTTTAATCAGGCGGGGGAAGTATAAATTAAAATCTGCCATGTGTTTTACTGTTGATATTGTTACTTTTTCAGGTCAACCAGCCGTACCCAAAATTTTTGTCCGCTGGGAATCTGCACCCATGCCAGTAGCATGGAAACGGTGCTGTCTTTGTAATTCACTTTGTCCACCTGAAGCACGGTAGCAAAAGGTTTGTTTGATACGGTCGGGGGCTTGTTCAGCTTGAAATAGGGTTTGAGTGGATAGTCCTCTGCATTGCGGTAAGTATTGATCGTTGTTTTCCCGTTCCAGTTGATGCCCACCTTCACACCTTTTTTCAGCGAGGTATTCACGTTGCGGTCTATATAAGTGTACTCCGTTTGCGGGCGGCCTTTGACTTGCATGAGCGAGTAGAATTTTTTCAATTCATCAGGCTTCAGCTTATCGGTGAGGTCTTCGGTCAATACCCTGCCATACAGAGTACCATAAGCATCGGCTACGGCTTTAAAATCAAGTATCTTGGGTGCAATGCTGTATATGGTTTCTGTATCTGCCCTGAACCATTTATCAAGTGCATTGCGAAGCAGCGTTGCATACTGTACGCTCTTATTGTCCTGTAACTGCCCTTCGGTTTTTTTCTGCTGCTGTTTGGCAAGCCATGACTTAACCGCGAAGTATCCGCCCACCAGCACCACACCCGCAACTACGGCTTTCACCATACCCCCGCTGCTTTTTTCCACCACTACCGGGCTTGCTGCTGCGGCTGTATTACTCATAGACTGGTGCGGATTAAGAGTTGGTTTTTACGCAGTTTGTTATTGATGTCTTTTTTATCGGTAAGGGATGCCAAAAACAGCAATACATCATCTTCCACCGTATCGTTTATTTTCTGTAATGCCCGCCTACGGGTTTCCAGCTTTACAAATTCTGTTTCGTTAGTTCTGATTTTGATGTCCATTTTCCTGTTGATTTTGCCCGGTTGCAAGGGCGAATAGTTCTTGTAATGTTTGTTCGTTCTCAGGGCTTGCCAATGCTTCTACTACTGTTGCCAGCATGGCCTGTTTTTGCTGGTCGCATTTGCTAATAATCCCGGCTGCGGCACTTGAAAAAATATTGTCTGCTCCTGATACCTGCTGCTGTGGCTGTCCTGCGGGTTGCCCGCCCAGGATTTTGTTTGCAAGCAATACCACCACTTCGCCCAGCTTATCATTGGAGCTGACCGCATCCACAATTCCGGAGAGGGAGTTTTTGCTTTTGTAGGAATGCTCAAGGGTTAGTTTCTGCAAATCCAATTGCTTGCGTTCTTCTGAAAGTTCAAGGTCGCGGGCAAGTTTGTTGCGCTCACGGGTCAGCTCTCGATTGTCTTCTTTAAGTTCCCCGATTTCATCGCGCTGGTTCTCCAATACTCCTTCCAAATCCTGAATGCGTTTACGCAGGTAATATTCCGCCTCACCTCCGCCCGCCCGCTCACGGTTGAGCGAAGCGGGCGGGCGGACAGGGTGAGCGGGCTGCGAAAAACTATGATCAACGTTTAACCCACTCACCTGCCTGATACCGGATTTTTGGATGAACTCGTTTATCGTGCGCTTGGCATACCCGAAGCGTTCACCTATCTCGGCTGCATTATATCCCTGCTCCAGCAAGGTTTTCACTTCCTGTTTGTCTAAAGGTTTTCTTTCCATGATTATTTGTTACACCCGCATTCGCATGGTATGGGTATGGTGAAATTCACCACGAGTTTTTTCGATAGGTCATTCTCCGGCCAGCTTATCGGCACTTTACCGCAGTAAGGCAAACCACCCTGATTACAGTTGGCAAATACATCCCCGTTTGTAAGCGGCTTATGTGAATCATACAGCACATCGGATTCACCCACGTTTTCTATCTCATAGCTGAAATAACCGTCAATATTGATTTCCGTATCGCTGCCTGAATACACAGCCGTTCCCGGTCTTAGTCCTTTGTATTGTGGTTTGCATCCGCACATAGCTTAGTTGATTATGCGTTCACATCTCCACACCACCTGAAGGCGCAATTCGGAGGTGGTGGCGGCAAAGGTTTCTATCATCACCGCGCTTTGCTGCGGGGTAATATCAAAAGGCATATCGCTTCTGAAACGCTCGTTGGGTGCAACATCTAGCGCGGTAAGGAACAGGGTACGGTCTTGCTTTTGTACCAGTTCATGCCCTTCATAATCTTTGATCCCGATATTGTACCGGGGCAATCCTCCGTCTGTTACCTGAACAAAAGCAATACCCGTACATTGCTGAAACTCCTTTGGGAGTTGGATATTAAACTCCTGTGTGGCTGGGGCTGTTCCATTGGGCACAACTACATCCTGCTTAATGAACCTGACTTCTTTTCTCATTGCTTTTGGTTAAAGGTTTATCCGCCCGCCCGCTTAAATGGGCGGGCGGTAAACCGGGTTAATGACTATCTTCTTACAAGGTCAAAACCGCACAGTACGGTACGGATAAAATGGTTTCCTGCCGGGGCAATAATGCCCTGCGGGATTTCCAGTTCAGGAAGGATGAGTTTGTCCGGGTTAATGATGAGCGGGTTGTCAATGATTGACAAGGCACTTGAAAAGTCGCCTTCAATATCCCACTTCACGGTGTTCCACTGGTAGAAGTTGCGGTTATCGGCAATCAGCTTTTCATCCCCGTCAATATTCAGGCGGAAGGTTGCGTTTAATACCGCATCCGGAACATCCTGCGCGTGCATAGCTTCAAGCTGGTTTCCGGCTGCGCCTGCATCTTTATCCTGCGTTCCCAATACTTCTTTGTTGATAGAGAAAATGCAGTTTGACCAGTTGCGGTTGATCACTGTTGTTTCAGCCGCGTGACTGTCGTAATACTGTTTGATACCCAGCAAAAGCAGGTTGGAAGGTGCTACCAGCTTGCCGTTTTGCAGGTTGGTAATGCCTAATGCTTTGGGTTGTGATTCATCTACCAGCTTTTGTTTACCGCCTGAGATGCTCACCATGATATTGTAATAAAACTCTTTGTAAACTGCCCTTACGGAACCTTCCGCAATACGTTTCTGTGTTTCGGCATCGAAGTATCCCGGATTCTCCAATGCAAACTTTTTGTAGTTAAAGCCTAATGCCTTCATGTGTTATTTGGAATTGTTTGTTTGTGAATGAATGATTGAATTGATTATGCGATATCTACCGATACCTCGCCCAAACCTGCCACCTGACAGGTGAGGTTCATGGTTTTGCCACCGCCCGGACGCATACCCGGAGCCATTGGTCTTACACCCCTGTTTTGCATCACTGAGGGTGCATTATTTGGTGCTGCGGTTCTTGCCGGAAGCATACGGGATTTGTTACCCCATGCTCCTGTATTTGGTTTTGCTTTGAAGGCAGCAAAGCGGCCTGCATTGCGCCTGCCGTCAAGCCCGGCCACATCAATATCGCTGCCGTTTAGTTTTGGTAGTACAAGGTCATCGGCTGCGCCTACTTCCCCGATCTCCCCAAATTCTGCATCCACCGAACCAAACTCATCATCGGGTCCGATCACCTGGTACTCGGCATCAATTGCTCCCATATCATCATACATACCGATTACCTGCATATCATCATCACCGTTCAGGGTAGGGAAGATTTTGCGGATAGCGGATTTTACGCCTTCAGGTAATGCGATACCCAAGTCGCCTATTCCGTCAATACCTGCCGTTGCCTCTGCGCTCATATTGTTGAGCAGTTTTAATCCACCGAAAGCACAGGCTGCCAATGCGGTGTTTTTGGCGAAGTCGCCTTTTACATTGATTGCTACCAGTAAGCCGGCAGCGGCTAAAATCAGGGTACTTACAAGCGGGTTTACTTTAGAAGAAACAGCCTTGTAAATCACATTTCCCGCTGCCAGTCCTGACACGATAGCCAGCGGCACTACGGATTCTTCTTTGATCTTTTTTAAATCGAATTGCATAGTTGTTTTTGTTTGATAGTTGATTGAATTGTTAAAGTTGTACGTGGACTTTTTTCAGTTTGGTTTCTACACCGGAAAGGCTCTTATCCTTTCCTTTGCCGGAGGCCATCAGGGCTATGGCAGCAACGGCTACACCCGCGATAAGCAAACCGGAACTTCCGCCCGATGTGCTTCCGCCCGAAGCGGGGGCGGGCGGTGCAGTTTCCTGTGAAGATTGTGGGGCAGATTGTTCTGTAAGATTTGCCTGTGAAGGATCCGCTGGTTGTTCTGCGTTGCTTTCGACATTGTCGCCCTTCTTTTTGAACATATCAATGATGGGTACAATGGCTGCAATAATCCCGCTTGCTGCGGTGAGTGCAGTACCTACGGTAACGGGTTCACCAAGTCCCGAACCTTCCAGCCCAAGCAAACGTTTACGGGTTGCCCCGCTGTTGATATTGCGTTTCAGGGTAGCATAGTCACCCGATATCAGGGTGCTTGTCCACTTGTCTTTTATCTTGCCTTCACCGCCCCGGTCAATAGCATTTTTCAACCCGGTTGCCCAGCCCCTGAAATTCATCCGAACTAAAAACAGGTAAGCATTGCGGGCGGCAATAGAAAGCGGGTTGTATTTCATCACCTGTTTGGCAACGAACTTTGCGCCCTGTGCTACTTTCTGCCCTGTCCACTTAGCGGCCTGACCTACTTTTTTAGCGGCTACAACGGCCTTTGTGCCTACGAACTTTGCACTTTGTTTTACGGCTTTTCCGGCTGTTTTAACTGCTTTTTTGGTAAAGCTGCCTACTGACTTGGCGGCTTTTTTTACACCGCTCCAAAACCCGCCTAATGCTACACCGCCCAACCCGTCATCATAATACCCAAAGCCCATCATGTCCAGTGCCTCATGGTCGCTTAATCCAAGTAAGCCCTGCATCGCTGTTACCGTTTTGGGCAGGTATTCGCTCATGATTTTTTCATCCTGTGCGGCCAGTACATCAAGTGCTTTTTCGCGCTTGTTTTTATCTGACCAGTTAGCCAGTGCGTAGTCAATGGTTTTGACCATTTGCTCCGGTTTGTACAATGCCCGGACGGTATTCGGATTTTTGACAATCTGCTGGCGCGATTGTACAAGCTGGTCATAAATCGGGCGGAGCATTTTTAACTCCATTGAGTTAACCTGTGCGGCATTGGGGGAGGTCGCTGCCTGTTGTGGTGCGCGTTGTGGTTTATTGCCACAAGTCTGGCAGCCTGTATTGCATCCGCAACCCAAGCCGCTGAGTTCCTGAATAGGTATTCCCATAGATTTGTCATGTATTTTGGTTATTCCGTCTGCTTCCTTGTCGAAGGTGTCAAGCACGGGGTCTATCGTGATATAGTCTTTGCTCATGCGTTGCGGTATTTAGGTCTGTTAACAATCACATACACATGCTGGAAATAGCCTTTGCCTGCCAGTTCGATAATGCGTAAGCGGTGAGGTATTCCGAGGTTGGTGAGTATGGATGAAATGAAAATGGAAAAGCAGTCGCAGTCAACACCTGTTTTGCGGTCACGCCATGTACGTGCGGGTTGTCTTAATTGCTCAAAACCTGCATCATCCTGTTTGTACTGGATATGGGTATAGCAAAAATTAAATACGTTCCGGCAGGTTTGTTCAAGTGTTCTGCCTTTGAGTAACCGGGCAATTTGCTTTGTTTGGTACAGGGTACGTTTAATAATATCCTGCATGTATTCCAGCGTATCATACACGCTCCCGTCAGGGTGACGCACGGTGCTGGCTTGCCTTGATTGCGGAAATAAACCGTCATACTCCGCACCGCTTTTTATTTTGCGCTGGTGTGAAGCTGTAAGCCCAAGACCTGAAAAATAATATGTTCCGTACACGTTATTCATCAGGCTATTTCGATTGTGGTTGAACCCAATCCCTTCAAAACCTTGAAGGTTTTAAGCAGGTTGCGGACAGGGGCTAACATGGCCTTTGCATCGATATCTTTTTCGATTTCAGGCATCTGAATCCCTGCATACTGAAAGGTGGTTACGACCTTGAGTGTACCACTGATTTTACCGCTTATTAAGTCCCTGATAACACCTACGTTATCATAAGGAATGGCTAAAGGGATTGCTGCGGGTTTATTGAGGGTGTACTTCTTTAACGTGATTTGTGTTACCGGGGCATTCTGTGTTACCAGTTCTTTCCACTCTTTTGTAACAGGGTCAACATAACGCACAGAAACAAACAGGTTATTGATGGTAATGTCAAAAGCTGATTGGTTCATCACCTGCAAGTGGAACAGGAAATTGAAGAACCCACTTTTAAAGTTTACGTATGAAGGAATGCCGGGATAAAATTTGATTTTATCCAGCATGTTCTGCACCTTACTGGCTGAACTTGCCAAGGGTATCCCTACCAAAAGGGCTACCCCGGCAAGCAGAGCCAACAGACCTTTCTTACTCATCTTCGCCCTCCTTCTTTTCCTTTTTAGGTTTGCTGAATAACAGCTCGAAGGCTTTTTTAATGCTGAGTGAGATCAGTCCGCCAATGACACAATGAAGCGTGTAGTCTGACCAATGTTGCCAAAGGTTGATGTTTTGCTCAAAAGATACTCCGCCCGCTATGGCTCCGCCCGCGAAGCTGAGTGTGTCATAAATGCCTGAAATGAATTTTTGATGCATGTTCCGCTGGTTTGCGAAAACAAAGCTGGGAAAGCTGAAAGTGGGGGTTGGAAAGAATGGTTAGGAATGCTTTAAAATGGTAAATTTTAGTTAGAAATAATAAATTAACATTCAGCCCGCAGATAGGTTGCGAAGTAATAATCGAAACTTGCTTATTAATTAAAGTCCTGAAACAAAGAATCTATAAGCTTAACAACTTTAGGTTCAATGTAGAAAATCAGGGTTTTCGTGTATGTTTTGCATACTTTTGCACGCTTTGGGCAAAAAATATGTTAATACCATATACCCAATTATTAAAGTTCATATAAGTAATTTGAGAAATGCACGGTAAACCTTTGGATATTGAAAATTGGAGAAACAAATTAGGTCTGTTCCCAATGCCGTTATTTCAGAATAAATCGGAAAAGGAAAAATTTGTTCTTCTTAATGGCGGAGCTATGGGTAATTTATGCCTTGATTTTAAGAATGACGGAATTGAAAACATCAGAAATCACGCATGGTCATCAGATATTGGACATTACCTAACAATTGATGATGATTATTTATCTGTTTACAGATGGGATACATATAAAACTAATAAATACAAAACAATAGATGTAGCTAACAGATTAGATAGCTTCTATGATCATTTAAAACAACAAAGCATTAATAAGCAAGATTCCGTTGTTAAATTTGGGATTCAACTCTACCGACAGATAAGAAGTCTATTAAGGGATAATAGGGGACAAGATTCTTTGAATACTCTTTTATATTTGCTTGCTTGTGTCGCTGATGATGCTGACAGAAATAAACTTGTAATAAGGAACTGGGCAATAAGTAGCACCACAAAATCATTTGTTGTTGACAAAATCAAGCAAACAAATTGGGATAATCTGCACGAAATTTTAGTAAGGGGATTGCAATCAAAAGGATTAACACCTGATATCAATCTAATTTTACGACATGCATCGGGCAATTTATTTCAGGAGGCTCATTTTGAAACGCTATTTCCTGTAAATTACCAACAAACACTTCCAGGCTTTCTCCCCAAAGTTGATGATGATCTTAATAAAAAAAGTAAAAATCAAACCAGTGCTCATTTTACTCCTACATCTATTGTAAGAACAATTGTAGAGGAGTCTATTAGAGCTTATTCATTCCGTGGCGTAGAAGAGATTACTGTTTTGGATCCGGCTTGCGGTTCGGGGGAATTTTTAAAGGAATTTATAAGACAGATTAGTTTACAAAAACCCAACATTAAAATAAAAGTAATTGGATGGGATATTTCTGAAGCTGCTGTAAATATGGCAAACTTCATTGTAAACTATGAAGCCAAACCCTTTAAAGAGAATATCACAATAAAAATAGAGCAAAAGGATGCGTTAAAAGATGGAAAAAATTGGAAAGTAAAGGCGGACTTCATACTTATGAATCCTCCTTTTATTTCATGGGAGTTGATGGAGGCTGAACAAAGAGAAAACACTCTAACTTTATTAGGGAATTTGGGAAATAAGAGACCTAATACTGCTGGAGCATTTTTATGGAATGCTGTAAATAGTTTGAATACAAAAGGAATTATAGGCTGTGTTCTTCCCACATCTATTTTCGAGAATGAAACTTACATTCCACTAAGAGAAGAGATAAAAAAAGGAATAGATATCAAAATTTTAGGCAGACTTGGAAGTCACACATTGTTCTCAGATGCACTCGTTGATACTGCAATCTTTTTGGGGACTAATATTTCAGGATCTCGTATATCAAATAAGAACAATCCATTGGTATTTTGGAGTGATTATAAGACAGAATCGGCCTCAACATCATTAAGAGAATTGAGAAAGGTGAAATCTCAAAGTATTAACGAGATTATTGATGAAGATGGCTACAGTTTGTATTCAAACCCCTTAATAACCGAAGGAGAGAATTGGATGCCAATTCCATATAAATCATTTGACCTTCTTAGCAAGTTTAAAACTTTTAGTAAAGTTGAGGATGTTTTTGATGTTCGACAAGGAGTAAGGACGGGGCTAAATTCAGCTTTTTTGGTTTCTAAAAATTATTACCAAAAACTAAGTCTTAAGGAGAAAAAATACTTCAGACCTGCTGTTACTAACGAATCTATAATCGAATGCCAGCTTAATGATGGTTATTATATTTTTTATGCTGAGGGAGAATATGAAATTAATTCAAAAGAGGGACTTATCAAAGCTGTTCCAAACTTCTACAGGGATGTATTAGAACCTAACTTTCTTAAATTATCTTCAAGAGCACGAAAAGGCGAACACAATTTTTGGAGATTAAGCGAACATCGGGCTTGGCAAATTCAATATACGCCTAAAATCGTATCAAAAGAGTTTGGGAAAGCGGGTTCATTTTCTTTTGATAAGACAGGGATTTTTGTAGCAGAAAGAAGTCATGCTTGGTTTCCTAAAAAAGATTTGCAATTAGGGGAATTAGGGTACGCTTATGTGTGTATTTTACGTATGCCTATTATTAACGATTTTCTCTCCGGTCTGTCAAAGCAAATTGGAGGCGGACAATGGTATCTTTCTTCTAAATTCATCAATTCAATGCCTTTGCCGAACTTGTTTGATACAAAAAAATATCCACAGTCAATAATTGATGAATTAGTTCAGTTGGGTGTACAGCTTTGCAATGGAGAGCAGGTAGAGGAAGAACAGTTAATTCAATTATCCAATATTGTTTTCAATGGCTAAACCCTCTATCATTGGACACTTGCAATCGACTTTAAGAAAAACGCTTAAAGATAAAGATATTGTTATTGGAGAGATTACTCCAAATACAGGTAACTACGGTTTTGTAAGTTGCAAGGGACACATTTACCATATGGATGAAGAAAACGGTCATAATATTGGGCTGTTGCCTTTTAGGGTTTCGGAGTCAATTGACTATAACTTATCTATATTACTTACTCATCACATGAGAAGTATAAAACATGTTTCGATTTCTGTATATGACAATGAGAAAGTAAAACTTTTTAGAGCAGAATGGGCAACAAATGATGGTGAAATAACGCATGGACAACCGCATTGGCATGTTCATGCTATTAAAAGTAAAGCTAATGTTTCAATTTGGGAGCCTGACGCAGTAACCGACTTCGGAGATGAGTTAGGCAATGTTGACGAAGATTATATAAAACGTATTCACTTTGCAATGTGTGCATCGTGGCACACTAAAACAGGTCATAATACTGCACTTTCAGATGCAGACGACAATGGAGTCCTAAATTGGATAGACGGAGCTTTAAACTACATTAATGAGCAACTCACATACCTTTCTACTAAGGTAAACGTGTAATTAAAACATTAATGAGTCGTTATATTCCTACAGAAAGAATTGGTGTCAATGCAGTAGAATCTGCCTTCTTAGAGATGGGCTGGATTCCAAGAACTGTTTTTCAAACAGATGTTGGAATTGATATGTTAGTGGAAATTGTCAATGAAAAACCCTCAGGTAAATTCATTGCCGTACAGATAAAATCAGGAAACTCATATTTCAAAGAAACAGTTAATAAGACTGTAGTATTTCGTGCAAACAAAACCCACATTGATTATTGGTTAGATACTGCCTTACCAGTAATAATAGTTCTATATAATCCTGATATTGGTGCTTTAATTTGGGAGTCTATCAACAGACGAAGCATTGTAGGAACAGGTGAAAATTTTAAAATTTTTGTCCCCTTAGATCAAATCCTGTCTGTAGAATCTAAAGATATGCTTGAGCGGCTTATTAGCCAACCATTAGCAAATTTAAAGTTTCAGCGATTATTATTCGATAAGGAGATCATTGACTTAATCAATAGCGGACAAAAGGTAGTTGTAAAGCTATCTAAATATATGAGCAAATTGGGGGGACGTGCAGATATAGAAATTATTCATGTTACCTACGATGATGATTTTGAAGAAGTGCTTTATGAAGATGATGAAAATTATCAAGAAACCGTTTTATCCAAATTTTCACTTGTGGGTATCCACAGCTATCAGTATTTATATTTCCTTTACCCTTGGGCTGATTTTTCACTTGATAATGGTTTCTATGAAGCCTTTAGTGATTATGACGAAGATAAAATGCCCGGATATAAGTTAGTGTTCCATGATGACCGATTTAGAGATTATAAACTGCCGATAATCCCATACCATAATGATGGAGAGAAAGCACACTATAGGTTAGAATTTAAACTTAATGAATATGGTTATTCGTTTTTGGATTTTTACTCATATCTAATGGGGGAAAAACAGTACATTCTAAAGTTGTGAACTAAAATCCTGACGGCCTTGTAAAGTGCTTACTGTTTGAGTTTGTTTCGCAGTCAAAAACTGTATAATATTTCTTCCGTCTTTCATTGGTATATTCCAGTAGGAATTTTACTTTTTTAATTTCTGCTGGTATGCCTTCCGGGACTACCCTTTCCCTTTCGGTTGATTGGTCAAGTATTTTGTAAGTAACATTGATTGATGTTTGTGATGCAGCGTAAATTGGTACGTAATGGTTTAGCACACTCATATTGGTACTGTATGGTAATGCTAAATTAGACCGGATAAGCGGATAATGAGCATCATGCCCTGATACATTCCTGATAATAATATCATAGCACCAGCAAGCTTCATAAACATAAACAGGTTCTTCCATGTGGTTTTTCTCGTTTATCTGCCACTTTTGGATGGAATAACTCCCTTCGGCTGGATGTAGTTCTATTTCCAGTTTTGGCCGCTTAAAAAAGAATTTTGTTAAATAGGGGCGGATTACGATGATTAGAAAAGTCATTGCCACAATGTCAATTCCAATGAATACAAGGTAAAAAGAGGTGTTCATAGTTTGCTAAAAAAATAGCGCGGGCTAAATTGCCAGCTTGCCTCGAGGCTCTGGTAAGCCCACACACAAAGCATAGCAACCGCCCACGCATACCGTGAGCGCTCGCATAAGCTGCCCTTGTGTGAATGAAATTTACCAGATTTCGAGATCAAGGAGCTTTAGCAAACGCTAAATGAATATAATATTTTCTTGTTCAAAGATAAGATTTTAGATAATGATTTCATTCAACCTTTATTCCTAATGCCTCATAAACCTCATTTATATCTTCAATACCTTCCAGTTTGCAGTATTCCCGGATTGTAACACTCTGATCTTTTTTCTTGCCTAAAATATCCCGGTATAACTGATAAGTCCGGTAACATTGTGACAAAGAACGGTTGCTAAGTACCTGCAAGTCCGCTACCTCGATGAATATTCGATGTTTCATTTTTGACATAGACAGATTATCGTTGAGTGTTATCTACCCTTAATTTGCCATTGACATACTCCATGAGAACAGGTATTTTGCCTGGTCTATTATCGTAAACAACAATCCGGGTTGTTGCATTGATGATTTCCTGAATTTTCATCCTGACCGCACCAATTTCAGTTCCCTGCATAAATCCATAATAGGTGCGGTAGTAGGTCAGTAACCATTCACTATTCCACATCCATTTGGGATGTTTGGAACCGGGTTTGAAATATGCCACCAGTCTAAACCGGGGATCGTTCTTTGAATCTGAGGTCGGGGATTCCTGCTTAATCCCGGCTACAATTTCATTTGTCAGGTCTTTAATTTTTTGTTCGGTCATATTTAAATTTTCGATTTTCTCCATTTTCTGAAATTCTGAATATTCAGAATATTCTTAATACCTAAAGACTATAATTCCCTAATACCTGAATACAGCATGAAATGCTATTCCACTAAAGTGTTAACCATTTTTTGGATTGAACCCGTTTTTCAAGATGTTCAACTCATAATTATTGTTATCGCATCAGGTAATTGCCATGTACTTACTTTGGCTTGTTTATCCCAGCCTGTGAAGTAAATAGCTTTGCTCTTTCTCATTCGGCAACTACTTTTTAATAGTCTACCTTTTATATCAGCAAATCCTCTTTCCTCCAACTGACATTTCAGATACCCAACGCTTCTATTGCTTTTAAAATTGAATGCTTTTCTTAGCTTCGGAACTGATCTATGTATATCAGCATTTAGGCTATGTAATGTGCTATAAATAACCTCAGACCCACCACAACCATCGACAAAGGTTTTCATTTGCAGCCATTGCAGTTTATTAACAGTTGCTACACTTGTTTCCTTTTCGTTCAGGATGTTTCTTATCTGTGGATTTTGGCGTATTTGTTTCAGAACATTATTTGCCTGATACTGCTGATTTTCTTTGATCTCAGCACTCATTAGGAAGTATTCAGGTGTTTGTTCTTTTTTGTCTGTGTCATAAATAAACGCTGTAAAATTTCTTTCTCTGATTCCGAATCGTTCTATAATCTTATCCCAACTTGTCAGCTTCAGGTTTGCATTTTCCTTTTCGATTAATTCCAGCTTTATGCATTCATTCACGTAATTATAAAACGAGCTTCTGCTCTTTTTAACTGCATTACATATCTCCTCCAGTTGCTCAACGTAGTTTTGTATTAAACCGGAAGTTGTGAGGCTCTTTAAAGCACAGTAGAAACCATAGTATTTTATGGCTCTATTAGTTTGGTAAGCCTTTCGTAATTGCCTGTCGGCAACAATACTGCGTGATAAGCCTTGAGGTATCTTAAGCTGAATAATCAAACCTTTGTAGAGAATTAGGTAGTGTGATTATATGCCCTTTGTTTGGCTCTTATTTTTTGTATCTCTGACTTGGTGGGTTTGACCTTTGGAAAGATTATTTCTTTCCCGGCAATTTGTTTAATGGTCTGCTGGGCATATCTTGGTACATTGTGATTACCTACCCGCCAATTGTAAACAGTAACTCTGCTTACAAATGTCTTTTCTTCAATTTCTCTTAGGGTTTTTCCGTATTCAAAATACGGTAATGTTTGCAGCCAATTGGCAAAGGTTGTTTGTGTGTTGTTCATTCGTACTCCGTAGCGAAATGTTAAAAAATTATTAATTCGATACTCAACACTTGGAAATGTGAATACCGAATTAATTGCGTAAGTACCCGTAAACATTAAAGGCTTGTCGTATTAAGGAATTGTAAACAGTAATTACCTGTTCATAAAATACTTAACAAGCATTTTGATATTTAACAAAAGTTTTCTTACTTCACGGAGCGAAATTATTATCAACGTTCTTCACTTCAAATCGTTCAAAGGTAGCCTAAACGGTGGCCTTTACAAATTGTAAGATTGGAAACTTTTGATTGTTAAAGATATATTAGGGTGCGTTCGAGTCCCGTCCGCACCGCAAAAAAAGAGGCTGTCTCTACAAATGGAGATCAGCCTCTTTTTTATTCTGCAATTTCTACCCTTAATTCTTATTTGCTCAGCAGAAGGTTAGCTAAACATTGCTTATACCAATCCAATACCTGCGTGGAAGGCACGCCCTGAGAAGAAGAACTGCCTTCTTTTTCCTTACTTCCTTTCACGGCTTTAAACACATCGGTTATTGTTACATCGGAATTATCTTCGGTGTATTCAATCATTTTAGGTTCCACCTTTTCATTTTCAATTTTCAGCTTTTCCGATTTTTTAAAAATGGTTTTACCATCTTTACCCACCACTTTCATAGTAATCTCTATGGCCGGTTTATATCCCTTACCGGATTTTCCGTTGGAATAAATCCTTACCTGAATAATAATGGCCTCATCATAACCCAGTTTATTAAATGCAGTTTTTTCCGTGATTGTTTCCATCATCATCAGGCTGCCGTTCATCTCATCCGGCATGGTGGAAGGCCTGTTTAAATTTATGGGTGTAAGGTCATATCCAAAATACTCCTTTAATGCAGCTTCAGTATGTTTAATAATGGCATCGGCTGTTTTTTCTCCTCCTTCGAGTTTTGTTGAGTTCTCCCCTATAAAATACAAATCAGTGGGAGCACTCCCTTCCATAGAGGAAACAGAACCTGCACGGTCTTTACCATTAACACTGAATGAAATAATACCTGACTTTTTTTGAGCACTTGCAGATAATACGGAGCATAGCGTAACCGCCATTAGAATAAGTTGTTTTTTCATCGTTTATTTTTTTTTGATGTGAGCGATGAAGAAATAACCATGCCATATTATTCGGAGCCTGTTGCCGACAATTGAAAAATAAAAACCCCTATCCTCCCCCTCAAAAAAAATCCCCTCAGTGCGGAGGGGATTAATCATCAGTTTTCGTTGGTAAACTCAAACTGTTTTTTATCATTTAACCGGATCAGAATATTTGAGTCCTTTTTGATATGGCCTGCAAGAATTTCTTTGGAGAGCTCGTTCAGGATTCTTTTCTGAAAAACCCTTTTTAATGGCCTTGCACCAAACTGCGGGTCATACCCTAATTGTGCCAGCCAATCCAGGGCTTCTTCTGTAATATCTAAACTAATACCCTGCTCTGATAAATGATGTTGCACGCCTTTAAACTGAATGTTTACGATTTGTCTTACATCTTCCCGGCTAAGGGGAGTAAACATCACTACATCATCAATCCGGTTTAAGAACTCAGGTCTGATGGATTTTTTCAGTAATTCCAGCACCGCAGATTTTGCTTCAGCCAGTTTATCTTCCTTATTAAACTCATCATAGTGTTCCAGTTTCTCCTGAATAATATGCGAGCCTATATTAGAGGTCATAATGATAATGGTATTCTTAAAGTTTGCTGTTCTTCCTTTATTGTCAGTTAATCTTCCATCATCTAATACCTGCAAGAGGATATTAAACACATCCGGGTGAGCCTTTTCAATCTCATCCAGCAATACCACTGAATATGGTCTTCTTCGCACGGCTTCCGTTAACTGCCCGCCTTCTTCATAACCCACATATCCTGGAGGGGCACCTATTAAACGACTAACCGTGTGCTTCTCCTGGTATTCGCTCATATCAATACGCACCATAGAATTATCCTGATTAAACAAAAACTCTGCAAGTGCTTTAGCCAACTCTGTTTTACCCACACCAGTGGTTCCAAGAAAAATGAAAGATCCGATTGGTTTTTTGGGATCACTTAAGCCCGCCCTGTTTCTTCGTATAGCGTCCGAAATAGCCTGTATGGCTTCTTCCTGCCCAACCACTCTTTTATGCAACTCATCTTCAAGAGAAAGGAGTTTGTCTCTTTCGCTTTGCAACATCCTCGTAACCGGAATGCCTGTCCACCTGCTCACCACCCCGGCAATATCTTCACTATCTACCTCCTCTTTCACCATGGCATGATCTCCCTGCTGATCGGCTAAACGTTGCTGTAACTCTTCCAGGCGTTTTTCTGTATCTTTTATTTTGCCATAACGTATCTCTGCAACCTTGGCAAAATCACCATTACGTTCGGCAAGTTCTGCTTCATGTTTCAGGTTTTCTATTTCCTGTTTACCCAGTTGTATACCATCCACCACCTGTTTCTCGCTTTGCCATTTTGCTTTAAGCGAATTTCTTTCTTCCTGCAGATTTGAAATGTCCTCGCTCAGTTGTTTTACTTTATCATCATCACCTTCACGTTTTATGGCCTCACGTTCAATTTCCAATTGCATGATTCTTCTCTCCAACTGATCAAGCTCTTCAGGAACAGAATCAATTTCCAGCCTTAATTTTGAGGCCGCCTCATCAACCAGGTCGATGGCCTTATCAGGCAAAAAACGGTCGCTGATATATCGCTGTGACAATTCCACAGCAGCGATAATAGCCTCATCCTTGATTCTTACTTTGTGATGTACTTCATATCTTTCTTTTAACCCGCGCAAAATAGAAATTGCAGCTTCCGTATCCGGTTCATCTACATAAACCTTTTGAAACCTTCTTTCCAGTGCCTTATCCTTTTCAATATATTTCTGGTATTCGGATAATGTAGTTGCACCTATAGAACGTAACTCTCCACGTGCCAGTGCAGGCTTCAGAATATTAGCCGCATCCATAGCACCTTCCCCACCACCGCCAGCACCAACCAGGGTATGAATTTCATCAATAAACAATACAATTTCACCGTCACTATCTATTACCTCTTTTACTACGGCTTTTAAACGTTCTTCAAACTCGCCTTTGTATTTGGCACCGGCAATAAGTGAACCCATATCCAGTGAAAATATTTGTTTGCTTTTTAAATTCTCCGGAACGTCTCCACTTACAATTCTGTGAGCCAATCCTTCTGCTATTGCTGTTTTACCAACTCCCGGCTCCCCTATTAATACGGGATTATTTTTGGTTCTGCGGGAAAGGATTTGCAATACACGTCTGATCTCTTCATCGCGTCCGATAACCGGATCGAGTTTTCCTGCCTGAGCAAGCTCATTCAGGTTTTTTGCGTATTTGTTGAGGGCATTGTATTGCGCTTCGGCACTTTGAGAAGTAACCTTGCTGTTTCCCCTTAATTCCTTAATTGCCCTTTTTAAGTCTTTTTCATTTACTCCGGCATCCTTCAGCATACCCGACACCTGATCACCGCCAAGCAGTAAACCCAGTAGAATATGTTCAACAGTCACAAATTCATCCTCAAATTCTTTGAGAAATCCTTGCGCTTTTGCCAAAACCTGGTTGGCTCCTCCGGATAAATATTGACCACTTCCTCCTGATACTTTCGGGTAACCTTTGATCATGGCATCAAGCGCCTGTTCTATTCTTTGCGGGTTTGCATTTACCTTTTTAAGCAAAAATGAAACTACATTCTCATCGGTTTCAAGGAGCGCTTTAAGCAAATGCCCGGTTTCAATTGACTGATGCCCGAGGCCTGTAGCAATTTGCTGAGCCTGCTGAACCGCTTCCTGAGACTTAATGGTAAAATTATTAAAATTCATAATGGTATTGATTTCAGATTAAATGGCTAAACCCACCTGTAATAATAACGAGTTTAACGCTTAATCTTCATGATCAACATCAGCTCCAATTGCGTTTTTCAGGTTAAAATGTCTGAATTCGCCTACCCGCACTGAAAGGTTGACCTGATTCAAATCACTTTTCTAAAGTTACTATCCCCTTTATAAGCCAATTTGGCCTGAGATAATCAGCCATCTGTAGAGTTTTGTCTTTCCTGTTTGAGATGATTTGCTTTTAACGTTCCATATAACCATTTCCTGGATTTGTATGGAGGAAACCCAAAAATAAGATATAATCCGGATGATATAGATGCGAGGCTAAAAACCAGGAATAAGGGACCGGTAAGAATTCCTCCCATTGCATTATCTTTCTGAAGTGCATCATATGTGCCTGAAGCTAAAACAGCGAATCCCAAAGCTGCTGTTCCGGAAAGCAATCGTCCGGTTATGGCCTCAGAACGGGAGTTAAAAAACTCATTAATAATCTGCTCACTTTCGTCATCAGTTCCATATCTCTTTAAAATTTCTTCTTTACTTAACTGATGAAACCCAGATGATTCATACCCACTGAATAATAAAGTATCAACTTGCCCGAATGAAGTGAAGGACTTAAGAAGAAAAATAATAATAAATATATTTCTCATCATCTTATTTTTTAGAGTTATAGCCAATTGATATACCTATTCTGAATCCATCGCGGGTTGGAATGGTTGCCCACAAATTAAGCGGAATATTCAGCTTTCCTGATTTCACGGTTTTACCAACTGCCAGCACCAATGCAGAAGTCAGCCCGGGTTCACCCCTGCTATCTAAATTGCGTGCTGCTTTAATATCTGTTCTCCCGATTTTTTTCAGTTCATCTTCTGTATAATATCTTCCTTCATAATAACCGGTATTGGCAAAGGTTGCTATACTAACCGAAGGACCAATGGCAACCTCCCATCCGTTTTTGTTATTTCTGAAACCATTGAGAAAAGTCACGCTTGGTATCACCAGTTGCTGATCAATACCTGTTATCATGGGAATAAATTCAAATAAAGCCTGCCAGTTTCCTTCATTAAGGTATTGCACCTCAAACTGGTATCCAAACTGAAACATGGCCGGATAGGCATTATACCCTCCGTTGGCGGAATTCCTTTTCAAAACCGAAGCCTGATCACCCAAAATAAAAGTGTAGCCAAAACGAGGTCCCTGTAAATCGAGTCTGTTTTTATCAGGGTTATTAATAGCGTTCTCGTAGTTAAATTTTTTAGTAAGCTGGGTAAGCAATTCTTCATTATCCGGATATCCAAACATCTTGCGAATGGTAATTCCACTCATTTGCTGGAGTTCAAGGGGCAGGTCAAGGAACTCCATCACTGTGGTACGTTCCACATTGCCTTTTAGCACATTGATAAGCCGGTAGGTGATAACTATTGTTTGGCCATACAGCTCGACACTACCGGTAAGCATATAATCTGTTTTAATCACATGGCCTACTTCCAGCAAACACATCTTCCCATAACAATTGGTAATGTTCAGTTTGTTTTTTTCTACCAAATAAACCACATCATACCTATCAGTTACATCAAACGTATCCAATTTTTCAAGTTCAATTCTGGTAACATTTCCCATTTGCTGCGGATCAAGAGGTACTCCTCTCGTATCAATATTTAAAACAGTAAGGGTAGGTTTAGCTGACTGTGCAAGCAGTGACGAAATCATAGAAACCGACATCAGCATGAAAGTGGTGACGTTGCGTAAAGTTTTCATAAGTTAATAATTAAATGTCCGTCAAAAGTGGGTTTGTTCATTGCCGGATGAAAACTGCATAACGCGTCAAAACAGAAAAAATCAATTAGTTAGCGCAACAGAAAAGCTATAAAGGACTTGATTTTGAGGGGAATTTGCATTTTTTGCAAACAGTGGGCACCAATTTTTATATTTTGCAGCAGTTTGTTAGTTCCTATGCTGACAAAAACGAACCAAATGGATCAAAAAGCTAAACATATTCAACTCGACTTTTTAGCACGTGTAAAACAGTCGGCACCCGCCAATATCTCCTTTGTGGATGAACTGGCTGACTTGCTTGGTGTAAGTAATGACAGTGCTTACAGGCGAATGCGCGGAGAAACACTTCTGGGTATTGATGAAATTGCACTGATATGCAAACACTTTAAGGTTCCTTTTGAAACCGAAGTACAAAAAGATGCTGCCTCTGTTTCTTTTAATTTCCTGAGGCTGGAAGGTAAAATAGAGAACTTTAAAAAATGGCTGGAATCACTCAATAACAACGTAAAACATATTGGCACGGTTTCAGGAAGCCAGATACTTTATGCGGCAGACGATGTTCCTATATGGCATCACTTTGTAGAAGATGAGTTTATAGCCTTTAAACTTTTTTACTGGATGAAAAGCATCCTTAATGTTCCTGAATTTGTGAACAGCAGTTTTGATCCTTCTTTACTTGATAAAGAAATGATTCAAACAGCTCATGATCTGCTAAAAAATTATAATACCATTCACTCAACTGAAATCTGGACCGAGGATACATTAAACAGCACATTAAAGCAGGTAGAGTACTTTTGGGAATCGGGCTTTTTTAAAGATAAAGCACAAGCATTGCGAATGTGCGACCATGTGATGGAAGTGGTAAATACATTAGGCAAGAAGGCCGAACTAAGCTCCAAACTGATAGCAAAGGGCGAAAAAAGTACAGAAAACTTTACCTTGTATATGAGTGAGGTAATGGTTGGTAATAATTCCATACTGGTAACGTTGGGTAATACCAAAGTGGCATATGTGAGCAACAATACATTTAATATGATGAGTACAACCAATCCGGGTTTGATTGAGGAGAATGAAATGTGGTTGAAAAACCTCATTAAAAAATCTGTATTGATAAGCGGTGTTGGCGAAAAACAACGTAATCGCTTTTTTCATATCCTGAGAGATAAAGTAGAACAACTGAAAAACAAAATTTCCTGATACATGAGTGATTTAGCAAACAGAGTAGATTATATTAATGAGCCACAAACCATAGCCATGGCCAAACTTGCCCGGGAACTGATGGCACAGGGAAAAGATGTGATCAGTTTAAGCCTTGGAGAACCCGATTTTCAAACACCACAGCATATAAAAGACGCAGCAAAAAAAGCCATTGACGATGGGTACACATACTACACGCCCGTTGCCGGTATTCCGGAATTAAGGGAAGCCATATGCAACAAGTTTAAGCGCGAAAACAACCTGAACTATACACCTGACCAGGTTGTTGTTTCTACGGGAGCCAAACATGCCATTATGAATGCGATGATGGCGCTTATAAATCCGGGAGATGAAGTATTAATTCCTACACCTTATTGGGTAAGTTATTCGGAGATGGCTAAACTAATGGAGGGGATTCCGGTTTTTATAAAAAGTACCGTACAGCAAAATTATAAAATCACAGCCGGCCAACTGGAAAAAGCAATTACACCAAAATCTAAACTACTCATTTTTTCTTCTCCATGCAATCCAACCGGTTCTGTATTCTCAAAAGAAGAACTTCAATCCATGGCGGCTGTGCTTGAAAAACATCCCCATGTTTATATTATCAGTGATGAAATTTACGAGCATATCAACTTTATAGGTAAACACGAAAGTATGGCTCAATTTGAAAACATTAAGGACAGGGTAATTACGGTGAATGGGATGAGCAAAGGTTATGCAATGACCGGGTGGAGACTGGGATATATTGGAGCAGAAAAAAGTATTGCCGCAGCCTGTGAGAAAATTCAGGCACAATACACATCAGGTGCAAACCACATTACACAACGCGCTGCAGTGGCGGCTCTTAACGGAGACACCACACCTACCAGAGAAATGACAATGGCCTTTGAACGCAGGCGACAACTGGTAACAGAAGGATTAAGAAATATACCCGGGCTGAACACCAATATGCCTGAAGGAGCTTTTTATGCTTTTCCGGAAGTGAGCAGTTTTTATGGAAAATCATTTAACGGAGAAATAATAAAAAACGCAACAGACCTTTGTATGTATTTGCTTCATCAGCATCTGGTATCACTGGTTCCGGGTGATGGATTCGGGGCACCAGAATGTGTTAGGATCAGCTATGCAACCAGCGAGGAAAAACTGAAAGAAGCATTAAAAAGAATAGCAAAGGGATTATCTGAATTAAGTTAAACCAAACAGCTTTCACTTAAGCAAAAGGAAATATGATGAAAGATATATTAGAAAAATTTAACGGGCTAAAAGTACTGGTGGTTGGTGATGTGATGATTGATGCCTATTACTTCGGTAAGGTGGAGCGTATCTCTCCTGAAGCTCCTGTGCCGGTGGTGGCCGTGGAGAAGAAAGAAAACCGGCTGGGAGGTGCTGCCAATGTGGCCATGAACCTGGTGGCACTTGGGGCAAAACCCATTATTTGTTCTGTAGTTGGAGAAGATCATGACGGAAACGATCTGATAAAATTGTTTGAACAATCCGGAATAAGTACGCAAGGAATAGTGCGCTCAAAGGATAGAATTACTACAGTAAAAACAAGGGTAATTGCACAAAGCACACAAATGTTGCGTATTGATAGTGAAACCACTAAAAGTATCAGTGAAGTAGAATCCTTTAGCCTGGTAGAAAAAATTTACCAGTTGCTTATAGATGCTGATGTATTGATTTTTGAAGATTACGACAAAGGCGTGCTTACTGCAAAAAACATAACAGAAATAACGGCAAAAGCAAAAAAATCAGGAGTACCAATTGTGGTTGATCCTAAAAAGAGAAACTTTAACAGCTATAGTGAGGCCGATCTTTTTAAACCAAACCTAAAAGAACTCAAAGACGGTATTAAAACTGATTTTGATGATGATAACAGGGAAGAGTTTGAAGCATCGGTTACGCAACTGATGGATCGGATGAAACTGAAAAATATTATGGTAACCATGAGTGAGAAGGGGGTGATGATTACGGATGGAAAAACCTTTGAATACATACCGGCTCATTTAAGAAGCATAGCAGATGTGAGTGGTGCAGGAGATACGGTAATAAGTGTGGCATCGCTTTGCCTGGCCCTGGGCATGAAAAACAGAGATATTGCCGAACTATCCAACTTATCCGGAGGATTGGTATGCGAAGATGTAGGTGTAGTACCTATCAATAAAGCCAAACTGATTAAAGAAATAGAAGAGCTTGGTTTATAACAAATGAAAAAACAGCTATATCTATACCTGCCTTTGTTTTTGAGCATGATGATATTGCTACCTGTTTTTTCATTGGCTCAAAACAAACCTGTACCGCCCAATACATTGCGTGAAGCTGATGTAGTGGTTTCAAAAAGGTTGTGGCGGATCATTGATTTAAGGGAGAAACAAAACTATGTTGCCATCTGGCCCGGAAATCCGATAAATAAGCTTTTATATCAGGCTGTATTAGGTGGCAAACTTATTCCATATACTTCAGATTCATTACTTGGTATACTCCCTCTAGAGAAATTTGCGCTGATTGGTTCTGATACCTCCTTTGTAAAAAGCATTATTGACCCCAATGATCCGGAGTGGTACCGCACCGATACGGTGGTGGATCAAATGAATCCTGAACTCCGGATTAAACACCTGCTGGTGATGGAAGAATGGTATTTTGACCGGAAACTTTCTACTACCATACCAAGAATTGTGGCTATTGCTCCTTTGTATAATGCAAAGTTTTCAGGGGCAGATATCGGGCTTCAGCCGCTTTGCTGGCTAAAATATTTCGACCTGTATCAAAAAGAAAACGATTGCCGTGATTTTCTGGCCAATCAATACGTATTCAATAAAGAAAATTCCTTAAGCAAATTCAGCTTTGACGATTGGTTTGAACAAAGACGTTTCAACAGTTTTATTATTAAAGAATCAAACCAGTATGATATCAGCATTATGGATGATCCGGATATGAAGAAAAATGGATTAGCTGCATTAATTGAAGCAGCAAGAATTAAACAGGAACAGTTCCAAAAAAGCGATGATGTATTTGAGGAATAAAAAAAGCCGCACTTCATGCGGCTTTTTTTATTCCCAATAGGGTTTTCTTACATCTGAGCGGCAAGCTTATTGGCAAGCACATGTTTAGGTACTGCGCCTACCTGCTTATCTACCAATTGTCCATTTTTAAAGAACAATAAGGCCGGTATACTCATAATACCGTAATCCGTAGATACTTTAGGGTTAAAGTCCACATTCATTTTTCCGATTACAGCCTTACCTTCATATTCCTTTGCTAACTCTTCCACAACTGGTCCAACCATGCGGCATGGCCCACACCATTCAGCCCAAAAATCTACCAATACCGGTTTGTCACTTTTTAACACAACTTCCTCGAAGTTTGCATCTGTTATTTCTAATGCCATTTTATTTTATTTAGTTTATGTTGATGATTGTATACGCAAATTAATAACCATTTTCCGAAAAAGAACATTTTGTCAGTTTATCTTCCATTCAATATTCATGTCCTCGAGGTGTTTTACCAGCTCATTCTCAAATGAAATGCGGTGTTTGGTAGAAATAGTGCTTACTGCCATTTGTTGTTCGTTATCGATAATATTAAGTTTTACGGTGGCATTGCCCTTGTTTTTTTCCAGCAGGGCCTTAAACTCGTTTACAAACCCATTAACAAGCATTTCTGATTTTACGGTGAGGGTTACCTGGTTTAATAACTTTTCCCTCGCTTCTGCCAGCAGCATCATGCTGTTTACCTTAAACTCGTACTGATCTGTAGAACCATAACGCAATTTCATGGAACCCTTAATAAACAACATTTGCCCTGCACTAAGTAAGTGACGGTATTTTAGGTAATCCTCACTCCACATCATAATCCTGAGGTTTCCTGAATAGTCCTCCAGTGTAAACCCGCCATAAGGTTTATTTGTTTTGCTTATTTTCTCATAAGAATCGGTAACCACACCGGCAATACTTAGCTCCTTATTTTTAAACTCTTCCACTTTGGCAAGGTTGGTGGTAACAAAACTGTCAAACTCCAGCCTGAAATCATCCAGCGGGTGGCCAGACAGATACATGCCGATTACCTCCTTTTCCTTATGCAGCTTTTCCATGAGGGTCCATGGCTCACAAGGTGGAATACTCGGTTCTGTGAGCGTAACGGCTGAAACCCCTCCAAATAAACTCTGTTGGTTGGCAGCTTCATTATTCTGCGCAGCACTTCCAAAGCGGATGGCTTTTTCCAACACATTGGGCTCATCATTTCCATTGGAAGCAAAAAACTGAGCACGGTGAATGTTATTAAAACAATCGAATGCTCCTGCAAATGCAAGCCCTTCCAGGGTTTTCTTATTTACTGCACGCAAGTTTACCCGTTTGGTAAGGTCGAACAAAGATGTAAAAGGGCCATTCAGGGTTCTTTCTTCAATAAGAATTTCTACCGCATTTTCGCCAACCCCTTTAATTGCCCCCAAACCAAAACGTATCTCCCCTCTTTTATTTACTGCAAAATTTACCTGCGATTCATTTACATCAGGCCCCAAAACCGGTATTCCCATCCGCTTACATTCTTCCATAAAGAAGGTAACCTTATCAATATTGCTTTGGTTGTGCGTAAGAACAGAGGCCATGTATTCGCCCGGATAATGCGCTTTTAGAAAACCTGTTTGAAATGCCACAAACGCATAACAGGTGGAGTGAGATTTATTGAATGCGTATGAGGCAAAAGCCTCCCAGTCGGTCCATACCTTTTCCAGTATTTTAGGATCGTGACCGTTTTTCCCCGCATTCTCAATAAACTGAGGTTTTAATTTATCCAGGGTCTTGCGGTCTTTTTTTCCCATTGCTTTACGCAACACATCCGCATCTCCTTTGGTAAAATTGGCAAGCCTTTGGGAGAGCAACATCACCTGCTCCTGATAAACGGTAATCCCGTAAGTATCTTTCAGAAACTCCTGCATTGCTTCCAGGTCGTATGTAACCTCTTCCCTGCCGTGTTTACGGGCAATAAAGTTTGGGATATATTGCAATGGCCCCGGTCTGTAAAGAGCATTCATGGCAATCAGGTCGTCAAACCTGTCGGGCTTAAGCTCCTTGAGGTATTTTTGCATACCCACACTTTCAAACTGGAAAGTACCGTTGGTTTCACCCCGGGCAAAAAGGTCTAAGGTATCTTTATCATCCAGGGGAATATTATCAATTTCGAGATCTATTCCGTGGTTTTGTTTGATAAGTTTAAGGGCATCACGTATGATGGAAAGGTTTTTTAAACCCAAAAAGTCCATCTTTATTACACCTGCATCTTCAATTACTTTTCCGTCATACTGGGTTACCAGTAAATTGATATCCTTAACCGTGGCAACAGGAATAAGTTCCGTAAGATCTCTTGGAGCGATAATGATACCTGCTGCGTGAATACCTGTTCCGCGAACAGACCCCTCGAGTACCAATGCTTCTTTTAACACTTTGGCTCTTAAATCATCCCCATTATAAATTTCCCTGAGTTTTTTTACGTTTTCAATATCTTCACTTTGCAGGGCTTCTTTTTCCTTTAAACTTTTCTCTCCGTCAATCGGGGCATTTAGCACACGGTCAAGTACTATGCCGGGCTTCTCAGGCACCAGCTTGGCCAATGCATTGGAATCTGCCAAAGGTAAATCCATTACTCGTGCCACATCCTTAATACTCATTTTGGCAGCCATGGATCCATAGGTAACAATATGGGCTACCTGATTTTTTCCATATTTATCAACCACATAGTCAATTACTTTTTGCCTGCCCTCATCATCAAAGTCCGTATCAATATCGGGCATTGACTTACGATCGGGATTTAAAAAACGTTCGAACAGCAAATCGTATTTGATAGGGTCTATATTGGTAATGCCAATACAAAAAGCTACCGCGCTGCCCGCAGCCGAGCCACGTCCGGGTCCTACAAAAACCCCCATATCTCTGCCAGCCTCAATAAAATCTGCCACAATGAGGAAGTAGCCGGCAAAACCCATTGTTTTAATGGTATGAAGTTCAAAATTAATCCGTTCTTCAATTTCCGGTGTTAGCTCATGGTATTTTTGCTTCGCACCTATATAAGTAATATGTCTGAGGTAATCGTCCTGAGTCTGAAACTCGGGAGGAACAGTGAAGTTGGGCAGCAGTATATCCCTTTTCAGGTCGAGCAGTTCTATTTTATCTACTATTTCATTGGTATGATCAATTGCCTCCGGCACATCATGAAAGAGATTGCTCATCTCTTCTGTGGTTTTAAAATAAAACTGGTCGTTGGCAAATGCGAAACGTTTTCCTTTGCTTACCGAATCATCATCAGTAAACTCTTTGAGGCTTGGTGTGCTTTGTTTTTCGCCAGTATTAATACACAACAAAATATCATGTGCATTAAAATCCTTCTGATCCACATAATGAGAATCATTGGATGCAATGGTTTTAACGTTGTATTTTGATGCAAATTTAAGCAGGGTTTCATTCAGCTTGTCCTGCTCTGGTATTGCATGGCGTTGGAGTTCAATGTAATAATCTTCGCCAAAAATATCGAGCCACCATTTAAACTCTTTCTCCCCTTCTTCCTCCCCTTTTCTAAGAATGGTACGGGGAACCAATGCGCCCAGACAGCAGGTGGTGGCTATTAATCCTTCATGGTATTGCAGAATCAACTCCTTATCTATACGTGGATATTTGCCGTATAAACCCTCCATGTACCCAAGCGAACATAGTTTTATGAGGTTCCGGTATCCCTGTTCGTTTTTGGCAAGCAACAATTGATGGTAGCGGTGATCCTTATCCTCTTTTGTAAATGAACGTTTATGCCTGTCGGCCACTACATAAAACTCACAACCAACAACCGGTTTAACGAGAGGTTTACCATCTGCATTTTTATGTTTATAGGCTTCGGCAACAAACTTAAAGGCACCAAACATGTTACCATGATCGGTAATAGCAAGTGCCGGCATCTGGTCTGCTATGGCTTTTTTATATAACTTGCCTATATCGGCAGCACCATCCAGTAAGGAGAATTGTGTATGTACGTGTAAATGAGAAAACTTTGACATGAGAACTACAACATCTTAAAAAATCAAAGTTAAGCATGCTATCCGAATTAGGCAGTTTTGTTGATAAAAGACAGATACTTAATAATAGCAAATGAAGCAGGTGTGGAAACTGACGCAACCATCAGTATTCATTAGGGGTCATATGTAAAAACAATTCCGGTCTTCGGGGCTAAATTGATTCCGCTTGCATATTTGAAAATCTTATTTAGTTTTGAAGATTACTCAATCTAACATTAAATTAATACACCAATGAAGAAGTACTACTTATTAGGATTAATGGGCGTTTGCACAATGGCCTTTGCGCAGTCCCCAAAAATCAAGCCCGCACCGGGGACAGAATCTACTCCGGCTACGCCAACGCGTACCACCGATGTGGTGCCTCCATCACCTGTAAGGGTTAATAACAACCCTTCACCATTTCAGGAAATATACCTTGGTAAAAACTCCAGAAGTCAGCTTATCGGGCGCAGCATGAACGACCAGCAAACAAATGCTTCTATCTACAACAGGATTCATGTTTTTGGCGATGGGAAAGTATCAACTGTATGGACTACTTCTGCTGATGGAACTCCATTTGCTCAACGTGGCTCCGGGTATAACCACTTTGATGGAACAAGCTGGGGACCTGTAAATACCAACCGCATCGAATCAGAAAGAGCCGGTTTCCCAAGCTACTCCTACAGCGCAGCTACAAATGAAGAGATGATTATCTCCCACCGCGTAAAAGCCGGAACAGGTGAAGCAGGAGGAATATTCCTGAACCGCAAAGCCCTTACAGGAAGTACCTGGACTACCAATCTGGTTCTTGACACCAATCTTACCTTCCCTGGCGTACTATGGCCAAAATCTATCGTAAGCGGAGATTACCTTCATATTTTTGCTTCTTATACCGACTCTTCGGAGAACCAACCTAACCGCATCGTTATTAAAGGAATAAGAACCCCTCAGGTTTATTCAAGATACAAAATATCTACCAGTACCTGGCTTGATAAAAACATAATGCTTCCAGGATATGACAGCACCCGCGTTTATGCAGGTGGAGGAGATAATTACAGCATTGATGCCAAAGACAGTATTGTTGTTATTCTTTTAGGTGGTTTAACAGATGATCTGGCTTTATGGAGATCAACAGACTATGGCAGCACCTGGACAAAAACTATTATTGATTCTTTCCCGGTACCGGCTTACGATTACAAAACATTATTTGACACCACTTACAGCAATGACGGTGCAGTACATGTTGTGCTTGATGCAACTGCAAAAGCTCATTGTTTCTGGCCTCTTGCCCGTGTGCTTGATGCAAACATTACAGATAACAGTGTAACTTATTTCCCGGGTCAGGTAAATCTGATGTACTGGCAGGAAGGCTGGCATATTGATTCTGCCACGTCTATTGCAACTTCAGTAGATGTTGATGGTGATGGCGGAACTACTTACGGAACAAACTGGAATGCTACCGGTGCCAGATACGGTAACCACTCAATTATTACCATGCCTTCTGCAGCTATTGCACCCAACGGAAATATTTATGTAGTTTATTCAGGTCTTACAGAAAAGGACGAAAGTGCTGATAACTCAAACTACCGCGATGTGTATGGCATTTTCTCTGAAGATGGTGGCAATAACTGGAGCACTCCTGTTAACCTTACTTCATGGATAGGCTTAGGCTCTGAGCAGGTTTTTGGAAGTATAGCAAGAACAGTTACCAGCAAAATCCATATTACTTATATGCAAAAAACAAGTATCGGACGCTGGAGTTCAACTGATAACCCTAATGCTGTAGGTCCTTATGATATCTATTATATGAACGCAGATACATCTGTATTCAGAACAAAAACGGTTACTGCTTTAAACAAAGTAGAAAACGATTTATTTACCAGCAACCAGAACTTCCCTAACCCATTCCGTTACAATACTACCCTGCCTGTTGTTCTTCACAACAATACGGCTGTGCAGGTAAATATCAAAAACATCGTGGGTCAGGAAGTATATAACAAAAACTTTGGCATGTTGAACAAAGGCTTAAACGAGCTTGATATCAACGTACCTTCTCTTCAGTCAGGCGTTTATTTCTATGAAATTCAGGCCGGTGGTTTTACCTCTTCTGGTAAAATGATTGTAGAATAATTTTATAATATCCTATTTTTGAAAGGCACCGGTTTCTATCTCCGGTGCCTTTCTTTTTTATACACTTGGAGAAATCAGCATACATACAAATAAGAGCCATGCGCAATGTGCTTTTTGCAGGCATAGCTATTATGCTGCTCAAGTTTGTTGCTTTTTTTATCACCCATTCAAATGCCATTTTAAGTGATGCATTGGAATCCATTATTAACGTAGTGGCAGGTGCCTTTGCTTATTATAGCCTGCGTTTGGCAGCCAAACCCAAAGACCTTGATCATCCTTATGGCCATGGTAAAATTGAATTTATATCTGCCGGATTTGAAGGCGGATTGATTTTACTCGCAGGTCTGGTAATTATTGGCAAATCAGTGATGAACCTCCTGCACCCTGTGGCTATTGAGCAAATGGATAAAGGTGCCATCATTACGGCTTTTGCAGGGGTGGCTAATTATATATTGGGAAGTTATCTGATAAAAAAAGGACAACTGTATAAATCTATTACGCTGGTGGCTGATGGCAAACACCTCCGAACGGATACCTGGAGCAGCCTCGGATTAGTGGCTGGAGTAGTGATTATTTACTTAACAGGTTTAAACTGGCTTGATAATATATTTGCTATCCTCTTTGGGCTGATCATTATTTATACCGGATACCACCTGGTGCGCAAATCACTTGCCGGCCTGATGGATGAAGCAGATGAAGCCGTTTTAATTGATGTGGTTAACGTGCTCAATGAAAGCAGAAATGAGAAATGGATTGATATTCATAACCTGCGCATCCAGCAATATGGTTCCAGTTTTCATATCGATTGCCATATTACCCTTCCATGGTACGATAACCTGCAAACCTCTCATGAAGAACTGAAAAAAATTGAAGACCTGATTCTGGCTAAATTTCATCACCGGGTAGAACTATTTATACATCCTGATCCCTGTTTACCCTTTTCCTGCAGTGTTTGCAGCTTAAAGGATTGTGCGGTCCGTCAAAAACCTTTTGAGCGGAAGCTGGACTGGACCCTGGAGAATATATTAAAAAATGAGAAACACCAGCTTTAGACAAATGCATATTGATACGCAATTGTCTTTTAAAAAATCTTCCCCGGATTCATAATCCCGTTAGGGTCGAATGCCAGCTTTATCCTTCGCATCAGTTCCAGTTGAAGTTCCGGCATCACTACCCCCATATATTGCTTTTGTACCAACCCGATACCATGCTCTCCGCTGATGGTTCCTTTGAGTTTTTTACACAGCTCAAATATTTCAATAATGGCCTGATGAATATCGTTGTTCCAGAACTCATCACTCAGGTTATCTTTCAGGATATTTACGTGCAGGTTACCATCGCCTGCATGGCCATAACAAACGGTTCTGAAACCATAACGTTTCCCAATTTCCTTTACTCCCCGGAATAATTCAGGCAACTCAGCCCTTGGCACTACGGTATCTTCTTCTTTGTAGGTGTTATTGTATTTTGTTGCTTCACCAATACTTCTCCTTAACTTCCAGAAATATTCCTTTTCATCTGCAGTTTGAGCAAACAATACTTCTCCGCTTTCGTATCTATACAATACTTCGCTGATTACTTCACACTCCTTCATCATCTGGTCGGGATCATTTCCATCCACCTCAATCAGGAGGTATGCTTCCACACCGGTTTCAATGTTAAAACTCATATCCAGCATGGTAGCAGATAACCTGAATCCGTCAGGCTCTACAAACTCGCAGGCACTTGGATTGCAACCTGCAAGAAAAATGCCGTTTACCGCAGCACAAGCCTTTTCCGGTGAGGAGAAAGGAGCAAGCATCAGTAAAGTTTGTTGCGGATGTGGGATCAGTTTTAATACCATTTTTGTGACTATTCCCAGGGTACCTTCACTGCCTATCATTAAATGGGTAAGATTATACCCAGTGGAATATTTAAGGGTATTGGCACCTGTCCAGATCACATCACCGGTGGGCAACACCACTTCCAGGTTAAGCACATAATCTCTGGTAGTGCCATATTTGAGGGCGCGGGGGCCTCCGCTAGCATGGGCAATATTACCGCCCAGAAAACAACTTCCCTTACTGGCCGGATCCGGTGGATAAAACAACCCCTTTTCCCTTACAGCATGCTGGAGTAACTCATTTACTACACCGGGCTCTACAGTAACCTGAAAATTGCGTTCATCAATTTCAATAATCCGGTTGAAACGCTCCATAGACAATACTACCCCTCCGAAAACCGGCAATGCCCCACCACTGAGACCTGTACCAGCGCCCCGTGGAGTAACCGGTATGTGATATATGTTACATAGTTTTACAATTTCAGCCACCTCCTCTGCAGTTGATGGCCTTAGTACAACTTCCGGGAAGTACCGGAGATCTTCGGTATGATCCTGAGCGTATGGTTCTGATTCTTCTTTACCAATTATGACAAACGGTTCTCTTACTATTTCCGTAAATCGTTTTATTTGCTCCGCTGTTACTTTGCTATATTGCATTTTCAAATATAAACGCAGAGGCGCAGAGAACACAGAGATTTATTCACACATAACCCATGACAACTGAGCAATACAATCAACTTAGCGAGCGCATTATAGCCTGCTGTATTGCTGTGCATAAGGAATTGGGTCCGGGTTTGCTTGAGAGCGTTTATGAAGCTGCTTTAGCTTTAGAATTTAAACATGCAGGAATAAAATTTAGTCGTCAGGTACATTTACCTGTTTTCTATAAAGGAGTTGACATCGATCAACATTTTAGAATGGATATGCTTGTAGAAGATGCCATTATACTTGAACTAAAAGCAATTGAATTTGTACTCCCGGTGCATGAAGTAATACTTGTAACCTATTTAAAACTCGCCAATAAAAAACTTGGCTTACTCATTAATTTCCATGAAGATAAATTAACAAAAGGTATCAAACGAAAAGTAAATAACTTATGAATAAACGATTAATAATACTCTGCGTGCTCTGCGCCTCTGCGTTGTTTAAGCTGAATGCACAAGAAATTACCCTCGAAGATATTTGGGTGAAAGGCACCTTTTCTGCCAAAGGCGTGCCCGGGTTTAATTCGATGAAAGATGGCAAATATTATTGCGCTCAGGATGAGCAGGAAAATACTATCCGGTATAGTTTTGCTACCGGAAAGATTGTTGATACCCTGGTAAAAAAAACAGATCTGAATTTAAGCGGATTCAGTTATAGCTGGAGCAGTGATGAGACCAAGCTATTATTACAAACCAATTTCAAGCAAATCTATCGTCATTCCTTTTCGGCAAACATTTATGTATACGATCTCAAAAGCAAAAGCATCAATCAGCCTATTAAAGAGCCGGTGATGCTGGCTGAGTTTTCCCCTGATGGAAAAAAACTGGCTTATGTAAGGAATAATAACCTCTATTGTTATGACCTGGCCGTTGCAAAAGAAACACAGGTTACAACAGACGGTAAAACCAATCAGATTATAAACGGTGCAACAGATTGGGTATACGAAGAAGAATTTGCCCTTTCTAAAGGATTTTACTGGAACAATGATGGTTCACAGCTTGCGTTTTATCGGTTTGATGAAAGCGGAGTAAAGGAGTTTGGAATGCCAACCTATGGTAAACTATATCCTGAAGAGTACAAGTTTAAATACCCGAAAGCCGGTGAGGATAATTCGTTCATTCAGGTGTATACTTATCATCTTGCCACTAACAAAAAACAGTTAATTGATATTGGAACTGAAAAGGATATTTATATCCCACGAATTGGTTGGACAAAAGATAATAACCGCCTTTGCATTCAACGCTTAAACCGCCTGCAAAATAAACTGGAGTTGCTGATGTATAATACGCAAACAGGTACCTCCTCCGTGTTTTATACAGAAGAGAACAAAGCTTATATTGATATCCCTGAAATTACCTTTTTAAATGACGGGCAATCATTTATAATCAACAGCGAAAAAAGCGGATGGAATCATCTTTATCAATATGATATGAGTGGCAAACTTATTCGTCAGATTACGCAAGGGAACTGGGATATAGATCAGTTTTACGGGGTGGATGAGAAAAAGAAAACGATTTATGTTTCTACCTCTGAAGTAAGTTCAACGGAACGATATGTTTATGCCATTTCAATAGACGGAAAGAGCAAAAAACAACTTACACAGCGCAAAGGATGGAATACCGCCACTTTTAATTCTGATTATACGTTTTTCCTGTTGAGTTCATCAACCATTAACACACCTTCTTATTATGCACTATGTGATGGAAAAGGAAAAGAACTGAGGGTATTGGAAGATAATAAAGCGCTTACTGAAAGATTATCTAAATATACCATAACAAACGCTGAGATAACTTCCTATAAAAATGCTTATGGAGAAGAGTTAAATGCATTTGTAATTAAACCATTAAACTTTAACCCATCACGAAAATATCCGGTATTGATGTATGTATACGGAGGCCCCGGACATCAGCTTGCGGTAAACCGCTGGATGGGCGCCAACTATTTTTGGTACCAGTTGCTGGCCGCTAAAGGATATATGATTGTATGTGTTGACGGAAGAGGAACCGGATTTAAGGGAGAGGCGTTTAAAAAATCCACCTACCTTCAGTTGGGCAAGTTTGAAATAGAAGACCAGATTTACGTAGCAAAGGAATTGGGCAAACTGCCGTATATAGATGCAACACGAATTGGCATATGGGGCTGGAGTTTTGGGGGGTATATGTCGAGCCTGGGAATAAGCAAGGGGGCTGATGTGTTTAAAACGGCTATTGCTGTTGCACCTGTTACCAACTGGAGATACTATGACAATATTTATACCGAGCGTTTTATGCGAACCCCGCAGGAAAATGGAAAAAGTTATGATGACAATTCACCCATTAATCATGTAGAGAAGATAAAAGGCAATTACCTCATCATCCATGGTACTGCCGATGATAACGTCCATTTTCAGAATGCCGTGGAAATGGTAAATGCCATGATTAACAAAGGAATTAAGTTCGACAGTGAGTATTATCCGAACAAAAACCACGGGATTGGTGGGGGCAAAACACGCCTGCACTTGTATGAGCGGATGACGAGATTTATATTGGAAAAACTATAATGAAAGAAAAACTCAGGCCTTTCGTTGACTTTATGGTAACCATAATCACCATATTCGCTTCCATGGTGGCATTATATTTCCTGATGTTGTGGCTTAGCAACGGATAAAGGTTTGTATAGTTGCCCACTAATTATATATTGCACTTATAAATAAACATACACATGAGTTCAAAAGGACATCCTAAAGGTTTATACCTGCTTTACTTCACGGAAATGTGGGAGCGGTTCAGCTATTACGGCATGCGCGCCATATTTACCCTATACATGGTAAACGCCTTGTTATTTGATAAAGCCAAAGCATCTACCATATATGGTAGTTATACCGGGCTTGTTTATCTAACCCCGCTCTTAGGAGGTTATATAGCCGACCAATATTGGGGAAACAGACGTTCTATCATTTTTGGTGGTGTGTTGATGGCCATTGGCCAGTTTTTTATGTTCCTGAGTGGCTCTTTTTATGCTGATGGTGCTTTTGCCAATACCCTAATGTTTACCGGATTGGGATTCCTCATATTTGGTAATGGTTTTTTTAAGCCAAATATTTCAACCATGGTTGGAAGCCTTTATGAAAAAGGTGATACCCGTGTTGATTCAGCTTTTACCATTTTTTACCAGGGGATTAATCTGGGTGCCTTACTTGCCCCTGCTATCTGTGGTTCATTGGGAGAGCAATATGATGCTACCGGAGCTATTATTCCTACATCGTTTAAATATGGCTTTTTGGCTGCGTGTATTGGTATGATCTTAAGTTTGATTGCATTTGTTTGGTTAAAGAATAAATATATTATTACCCCTTCAGGAGAAGCAGTTGGTTTGCCTCCTAAACAATCAGCAGCACGCAAAGAAGAGGGAAATACCGAATCAAAAATAAACCCTGTAAAAGTGGGGATTGCAGCAGCAGGCCTGCTTGGATTGTTTTTCCTTTTTAATAAAACACTGGATTTTGACTTTATTGGTTCTTTAATCTTCTCAAGTTGCATTGTTCTGCCTGCACTGATTATTTCAGACTCTGCACTTACCAGAATTGAAAAAGACCGGATACTGGTTATTTACATCATTGCTTTCTTTGTTATATTTTTCTGGAGTGCTTTTGAACAGGCGGGGGCTTCCCTTACCTTCTTTGCACAGGAACAAACAGATCGTATGATTTTTGGCTGGAATATGCCGGCTAGTATGTTCCAGATTTTTAACGCCTTATTTATTGTTATTTTAGCACCGGTGGCCGTGTCTATTTGGACCTGGCTGAATGCACGCGGAAAAGAACCCGTATCTCCGGTGAAACAATCTATGGGGCTTGGTTTTCTTGCCTTAGGTTATTTGTTTATTGCATGGGGTGTTAGCGGAGTAAACCCATGGGACAAAGTGAGCATGATGTGGCTGGTAGGCTTGTACCTGATACATACAGTTGGGGAACTTTGCCTTTCACCAATTGGTCTTTCAATGGTGGTAAAACTGGCTCCCGCGCGTTTGGCATCCTTGTTAATGGGCGTTTGGTTTATGAGTACAGCAACCGCCAATAAATTTGCCGGTGATTTAAGTGCCCTATACCCTGAAGAAGTAAAGATTGAAACTGTGGCAGAGGCAGATCCCACCATTATTCAAACGATCGCTTCCATTCCACTTGACACTGCTTTCAAAACATTAACAGCCAAGGATTTTATTAAAGTATCAACGGCAACAGTATCTATGGATAAGGATAAAGTGACATCCGTGGTGCTTGATTCGGGCTCAAAGGATGTTTCTGTTTACCATATTAAGCTTATCAGAACCATTAACTCTAAGTTTGAGAAAGCGGTTTTAAGCAATGATGGCAAGTTTTTGCTGGGTTATAAAAAAGATGTAAGAAAGACCAAAGAAGGTGAAAGTATTACAGAAAAGATTGAAGTATGGAACCTGCAACCAACAAAACCTTCGTTTCTGGGACGACAAATCAATACCCTATACGATTTCTTTATGATATTTGTTTATATGGCCGGTGCAGCTGCACTAATCTTGTTTGCTATAAACAAATGGCTGCTCAATAAAATGCATGGAGTAAAATAACCGAAATAATTTTTTACTGAAACCCTGCCACAAACTTCTTTGTTGCAGGGTTTCTTTTTTTAATGCATATTCGAAACCATGAGTAAAAACAGCAAACATCCTAAAGGCCTCCCTTTTCTATTTTTTACTGAAATGTGGGAGCGCTTTGGTTATTACCTGATGATTGGTATTTTCTTTTTATACATGACCGATACCGAAAAAGGTGGTTTGGCTATGTCGAACAAAGATGCTTCCGACTACTTCGGAACGTTTATAGCGCTGGTTTTTTTAACACCTTTCATCGGAGGGTTGCTGGCCGACCGTGTGCTTGGTTACCGGTTATCCATTACCATAGGTGGAATCATGATGGGACTTGGTTATATGGGGCTTGCATTACCCGGGATGACCGCATTTTATGTCTCCTCCTTCCTGATTATTCTTGGCAATGGTTTTTTTAAACCGAATATTTCTACCCTGCTTGGTAATTTATATAATGAACCCGCCTATAAGGAACATAAAGATGCTGGCTACAATATTTTTTATATGGGTATTAATGTGGGTGCCTTTATCTGCAACTTTTTTGGAGCATACCTGCGCAATACCTTCAGCTGGGGGCATGCATTTTTTGCAGCCGGTATAGGAATGATAGTAGGCATTCTGGTATTTTGGATAGGGAATAAACATTATGCCCACGCGGATGTAAAAAAACCAACCAACCCGGAAGATATGAGCCTGGGTAAGATATTCGGAATTGTATTGTTACCGGCATTGCTGGCAGGTTATCTGGGATGGATGATACCCGGAAATATATTTGGCAGCGATAGCACAGATGCTTTTATTTTAGGAGCCTTACCTGTTACTTTATTTTATGTCTCTCTGCTGGTACGTGCCAATGCAGAAGATAAAAAACCAATAGCCGCATTGCTAGCCATTATGGGGGTGGTTATTGTATTTTGGGCCATATTTAAACAAAATGGAACGGCCCTTACCACCTGGGCAGAAAGTTATACTAACCGGGCTGTACCATCGGCCATGGTAGCACCGGCCAAGGTATTGGGTATGGTTAAAGAAATTCCGCTAAAAAAAGACTCTTTTGCGCTTACGGATCATTTATTCAGACCTCAAAGAGATGAAGCCGGCCAACTGATTAAAACCCTGGACTACCCATCATACTATAAGAACCTGCCAAAAGAAGAATGGCCACAGGAGGGAGAAAGCGTAAAATTGGTTTCAACGGAACTCTTTCAAAGCATCAATCCCTTTTGGGTAATAGTGTTAACCCCTGTTGTTGTTGGATTTTTTGCTTTCCTCAACAGAAAGAAGATGGAACCTTCCACACCGGCCAAAATATTTTGGGGGCTCATTATCACAGCCCTTTCAACCACTTTGATGATAACTGCAGTTTATGTAGGCTCTAATGGGGCGATGAAGGTATCAGCATGGTGGTTAATGGGCACTTATGGCGTTATTACAGTTGGCGAACTGTGCCTAAGCCCGATGGGGTTGTCTCTGGTTTCCAAACTTTCACCACCACGGCTTACTGCATTAATGATGGGCGGCTGGTTTCTAAGTACTTCCATTGGAAACAAACTCAGTGGTGTTTTGGCCTCATTATGGGATGGTTACGAGAATAAGCAGCATTTTTTCATTGTTAACTGTATCATTGTACTTGTTGCCGCCTTTGCGATATTTTTAATGCTTAAATGGCTAAGTAAGATCATTAAAGAACATGTGGCATAGGAATTTTCCGGATGTGATTGGCTGAAAAGTATTATAATTGCAGAAATTAAGTAATTGTGACGCTGAGAAATTTTAGTATTTTAGGTCTATTCATTTTTGTTCTGGTTAGCATCTCCTCTTGTTCCTACAAGAACAAGAATATTTTATTCAAAACACCCAAAAAACTGAAGTCCAAGGAGCCTATAGCTGTTTTTACAGATAAAGCTAAAGACTCAGCTCTTTATCGTCACCGCATTAAACCCGGAGACCGTCTTCAGATCAGATTTTTAAACAATTTTGATATTGGTCAGTCAGCAGCACAAAGTGCTACTTCTCAGGCTAACAGAGACGTAAACTCAGAAAGAGGTTATTTGGTTAACTATGACAGTACCGTAACTTTACCTTTAATAGGTAGAACCAATCTTGTTGGGCTTACAAGACTTGATGCGGCAAAAAAACTGGAAATCCTGTATACCGATTTTGGCATTATTAACCCAATCATAGACCTGAATATAGCAAGTTTAAGTGTTACAGTTTTGGGTGAGGTTGGTTCGCCAGGTAAAATTCTGGTTGACAAGGAAACCACCACTTTGGTTGATGTAATTGCATTAGCAGGAGGATTTACTCAGGGTGCTAAAAAAAATACAGTAAAGATTATTCGCAATAATGAAATCATCATGGTCGATCTCAAAGTAATTGACCCTGTTTATTCTCCATCCATTATCATACATGATAATGATATTATTTATGTGGAGCCTTATGGCGTAAAGGCGGCATTTGAGCCTGTAATAGCTGTAAGTACAGGTATTGCTCTTTTAATGACCGTTACTCAAATTGTAATCTTTAGTTTACAGGTATATACCACCTTCCGTCAATGATTCAAAAAGAAGAACAAAATATTGTAAATCAGGTACAAACCGATAAAAGTATTGACTTTAACAGGGTGCTGATGGTTGTTATGGCCAGATGGTACATTCCGGTTATAACAATTGTTGCCTCCCTTTCCATTACCTACCTTCAGTTGCGATATACCAAACCTATGTATTCGGCAAAATTATCAATGAAATTTGATGATGAGAAGGGAGGGCAGGTTAGTGACCTTTTTAAATACGGGCGCATATCAGGACGGATAGAAAACATCCTTAAAACGGAGTCAGAGGTGATGAAATCTAGAACAATGGCTCTAAAAACATTGAAGGAAATGAATATGTTCTTCAATGCTTACATTGTTGGAGATATTGTTTCATCCAGAATATATCCCAATCCATATTTCACTATTAAAACCATAAAAATCGATTCGGCAGATTTAGGCAAAGCACTTTATATCCAGTTTAATGATGACGCTTCAATTGATATCCTTAAAGAAAAAGGAACCAAAGCAGGAAAGCGATATTTGGAAAATGATACAATCAGCCTTGGTCACTCTACATTTAGCATATCTTTTTCTGATAAGCGTTTAATCAGGGCCATAGATAATGAACCCATTCTTATTTTTATTAATAATCTGGTATATGAGGCAATCGGATATGCTTCGGGGCTTACGGTTGAAATTGAAAAAAATACCAATATTGTAAACATTGGTTTTACCTCTGACGTACCTGAACTGGCAAAAGACTATGTAAATGCACTTGCAAAATCCTATATTCAGGAGACCATTAATAACAAAGCCCAGGCTGCCGAACAAACTATTAAGTACATTGATGACCAACTTTTTGACCTGTCAAAAAAAGTAACAGAAGCCCAAAAAGACCTGGCAGGATTTAAGTCAGCAAACAGGGGAGTTTCCCCTGATGAAATAAGCAGAATTCAATTTTCACGATTAATCAATCTTGAAACACAGAAAAGCATATTCCAGTTGCGTAAAAAACAACTTGAAACATTGGAAAAAAACATCCAGAATGCAAAAAACAAGATTGTTGAACTAATTGTATTCGATGCGGAAGATGCAGATGCATTGGTTTCACTTTTCAGCCTGATGAATGATTTGATTCTGGAAAGAATTTCCATGAGTTCCAAAAACAGAACGAACAGTCCTGTAATGATGGAAAATGAGAAAAAAATTACAGAGGTAAAATCGGCACTAACAAGAGCCATTCAAAGCATTAAGCAAAACTTACAGAATAAGATTGATGATAATATCGCTCAAATCGGTACACTTACAGAAGTATTAAGTGGTTTACCAACAAAAGAGCAAGCTTTATTCAATCTTGAGCGCACATTTAAAATTAATGAAAAGATTTATGGTTATCTACAAGAGAGGCGTTTGGAAAATCTTATTTCCATGTCGTCAATTACCTCAAATGCAACCATAGTTGATGAAGCCCTGATTAATTATAGCCCCATCTTTCCTAAACCAGGAAGAAACTACGCCTTAGCTATTTTAATTGGTTTTGGCTCTGGTATTGGTTTTATCTTCCTCAGCCGTTATTTATACAACAAAATTCCGGATAAAGAAACAATTGAATCGTTAAGCAGAACACCAGTTATTGGTATTATTAAGAAAATTGATACTGAGGCAATGGAAAGTGAATACAGTATTCATGTATTAAAAAACCCAAAATCCATCTTTGCAGAATCAATTAGGGGAATCAGAACAAATATTAATTTTATTCTAAAAGGCCATAAACAAAAAATAATCTGTGTAACCTCGTCTGTGAGTGGAGAGGGAAAAACCTTTTGTACCATTAACCTGGCTGCATCTCTAACCCTATTAGGAAATAAAGTGTTAATTGTAGGATGCGACTTACGAAGACCAAAAATCCATTTATCATTTAAGGATATTACCAATGATATTGGGTTAACCACCTATCTTATTGATAAACATAATCTTGATGAGGTAATTAAAACCACCGAATATAAAGATCTGTACGTGCTACCGGCAGGTCCAACTCCTCCAAACCCGGCAGAGTTGTTACAAACAGAAAAATTCACCTCTTTTTTGAATAAGGTAAAACACGAATACGATTATGTATTCTTCGATACAGCACCAGTAGGTTTGGTATCAGACTCATTCCCATTAATGGCATTTGCTGATATTAATCTTTACATCCTTCGCGCACAATATTCAAAACGTGACTTTGCATTGATACCTGACCGCCTGTCTGCAGAAAACAATGTGAAAAGTATGTTCAGTATTCTTAACTCATTTGATGCATCGGCAGCAGTGTATAGCAGTATTTACAGGGCCGAATACGGTGGTTATTATGGTGGCGGTGGCTACTATTATTATGGCGGCTATTACGGAAAAGGCAGTTATGGCTACTATGGTAAAAAATACTATAATAACTATTATTCCGGGTATTATGCCGAGGAGGAAATGAATCCTGCTTCTCCTTTGAAAAAGTGGTTAAAAAAATTGATAAAGCGTTTTAAAAATAAGTCTTCATAACATGTTATCACACACAAAAATATCGGTAATTGGATTAGGCTATGTTGGCCTCCCTTTAGCTGTTGAATTTGGTAAAAAATATCCAACTATCGGATTTGATATAAATGCAGAACGAATTAAAGAATTGAGAGATGGATATGACCGTACGCTTGAAGTTGAACCGGAAAATCTGAAATCTTCAGCACAACTATCCTTCACCAATCTGCTTGATGAAATCAGTGATGCGAACATATACATTGTTACTGTACCCACTCCTATAGACAAAAACAGGAGACCCGATTTAACACCACTTATTAAAGCCAGCGAAACCGTTGGTAAAGTTTTGAAAAAAGGTGATATCGTTATTTACGAATCAACCGTTTATCCTGGTTGTACAGAAGATGATTGCGTTCCTGTGCTTGAAAAATTTAGCGGGCTGGCTTTTAATACCGACTTTTATTGCGGCTACTCTCCGGAGAGAATTAATCCGGGAGACAAGGTTCATACCGTTACCAAGATCAGAAAAATTACATCAGGCTCTACTCCAGAGGTAGCACAACGTGTGAATGAACTCTACGCTTCTATTATCACTGCCGGCACTTACTTAGCTCCGGCCATTAAAGTTGCAGAAGCGGCAAAGGTAATAGAGAATTGCCAACGTGATATTAATATAGCATTTGTTAATGAGCTTTCTCTCATTTTCGACAAAATGGGAATAGACACCCTTTCAGTTCTTGAAGCTGCCGGCACCAAATGGAATTTTCTTCCATTCCGCCCGGGTCTTGTAGGTGGACACTGCATTGGTGTTGACCCATATTACCTTACTCACAAAGCAGAGGAATTTGGTTACCATTCTCAGGTTATTCTTTCCGGAAGAAAAATTAACGACAATATGGGTGCTTTTGTAGCCAATAAAGTGGTTAAGTTAATGATCAAAAAAGGGCTTCCTGTAAACGGAAGCAAGGTATTGGTGCTTGGAATGACGTTTAAAGAAAACTGCCCTGACATCAGAAACTCAAAAGTTATTGATATCATCACAGAACTTAATGAGTTTGGAATAAACGTAAATGTTTACGATCCAATGGCTGATCCTCACGAGGTGAAAGAAGAGTATAATGTAAGCCTGATTACTGAAGTGGGTAATGATTATGATGCCATTATACTTGCCGTATCACATGAAGAATTTAAATCCCTGAACATTCCATCTTTGAAAAAAGCAAATGGTGTATTGTATGATGTAAAATCATTACTTGACACCAATACCATTGACGGGCGTTTATAATCAGTATCGGGAAGTGTTTTTTATTTTAAAGATACAGGTTAACCAATCCAATTTATGAAAATACTTGTTACCGGAGGTGCCGGATTTATCGGATCCAATTTATGTGAAGCACTTCTGCAGCAAAAGCAGATTATCAGGGTACGCGTATTGGATAATCTTGCCACTGGTTTACATAAAAATATAGAACATCTGTTATCAGATCCAAAGTTCGAATTTATTAACGGAGATATAAGGGACTATGAGACCTGCAAGGCAGCAGCAGCAGGCATGGATTGTATTTCGCATCAGGCAGCTTTGGGATCTGTTCCACGCTCTATAAATGACCCCGTTACTACCAATGCGGTAAATATTTCAGGTACACTTAATATTTTTCAGGCTGCCAGAGAAAATGGTATTAAGAGGGTTATTTATGCGGCTTCCTCTTCCACTTATGGCGATAGTGAGAGTTTGCCCAAGATAGAGGAAAGAATAGGAAAACCCCTCTCACCCTACGCTATTACCAAATATGTGAATGAACTATATGCTGACGTCTTTCACCGCCTTTATGGAATAGATTTTATTGGACTGAGATACTTTAATGTATTCGGGCCTAAACAAAACCCTGAAGGACCTTATGCAGCGGTAATCCCTCTTTTTATAAATGCCGCACTTTCAGGCGAAACAACTTACATTAATGGAGATGGAGAGCAAAGCCGCGATTTTACCTTCGTTGCAAATGCCGTTGAAGCCAATATAAAAGCTCTTTTTACTGACAATGCAGATGCCCTGAATCAGGTATTTAATGTAGCATTCGGGGAAAAACATACCGTTAATCAGTTATTTGATATTGTAAAAGAAATCTGTAATAACCCCGCCTTCAATAAGGTGCACCGTGGTTCAAGAGAAGGAGATGTGAAACATAGCCTTGCAGATATAAGCAAAGCAAAAAAAATGCTTCATTATGATCCTGAATATGATTTTAAAAAGGGCCTGAAGCAAGCTTTTGACTGGTACAGTAATAACCAGGGTTATTTCAGCTAATCAATACATGCTCCACTCCTTCTGAATGAGCAATAGATTTGGCAGAATATTATATATTGCATGTAAATAATCAACCAGGTGCCAAAGCTTTCCGTTATAATTCCATGTTACCACAACGCTGCCAATATTCCTGTTACCACCAGTGAACTTATTGCTAATGAAAGCAAATTTCCTGAGTCGCTTTTATTTGAATACATCATGGTGGATGATGGTTCGAAAGATAATACCCTTGAAGCCCTTTGCACATTTAAACAACAATATCCGGACAAGGTAAAGATCATTAAACTCTCCGGCAATTTTGGCTCGTATAATGCGATACTTGCCGGTATGAAGTATGCCACCGGAGATTGCAATGTGGTGATCACAGCAGACCTTCAGGATCCTCCGGAGCTTATGGTAAAAATGTATGAACATTGGGTGCGGGGAATAAAACTTGTTATTGCTAACCGCACAGACCGGGAAGATCCTTTTTTTTCAAAATTATTTGCACTCCAATATCAGAAACTCATCAAGAAATATGCCCTTAAAAACCTGCCTGAAGGGGGATTTGATTATTGTCTTTTCGATAAACAACTGCGTACCCAGGTTGTGGAAATGAATGAAACCAATACCAATTCTCTCTACCTTCTCCTGTGGCTCAAATACGATTATGTTTCCATACCGTATACCAGAAAAAAAAGAAGTATCGGAAAATCTTCGTGGACTTTTCAAAAAAAGCTCAAACTCTTTATCGATTCTTTTGTTTCCTTTTCTTACGCCCCTTTAAGATTAATAACTATTATTGGCCTGCTGCTTGGTCTGCTTTCATTTATATATGCCCTGTATGTTATTTTTGCCAGACTAAGCGGCCTCATTGAAGTTCAGGGATGGACCACCATGATGGTGGTCTTCCTTCTTGTTTCTTCTTTTCAAATGATGGCATTGGGTATTATGGGAGAATATCTTTGGCGAAATCTGGAATCATCCAGAAAAAGACAGGCTTTTATTGTTGATGAAGTGATATGAAGAGTGAGCAAAAATGGTATGTTCTTTATACCAATCCAAGAGCCGAAAAAAAAGTTGCTCAGGAACTTATTAAACACCAATATGAGTACTATCTCCCTTTGTTAAAAACATTAAAACATTGGAGCGACCGGAAAAAATGGGTAGAAGAACCCCTGTTTAAGTCTTACATTTTTGTAAAAACAAACCTGGAATTACACTATTACCACCTGCTCAATATGTATGGTGTAGTAAAATTTATCAGAATTGGCAGTGAAATAGCCACTATCCGTGAAGAACAACTATTGGATATTAAACTGGGCCTGGAACAAACAACCGATATTGAGTTAAGTTCAGATAAAATAGTAAATGGTTCAAATGTTGAAATTATTGCCGGCCCTCTTAAAGGCAAAACCGGATTGGTACTGGAAAGACGCGGGAATAAATATTTTTCCATTGAAATTGAACAATTAGGCACCTTTATGCTCATTGCAATACCATCTAACTACTTAAAAATCAATGAGTAGTAGCTAAAATGATCAGATCTGGGATACCGCTATAACAGATATTTAAATCCTACTGGTTTTACCCTTATATTTCGAATAATTTATTTGCAAAATTCATAGCGGAGAGCTATTATTGAGTAATTTTTCTACTCAATCTTTAACATAGTCATTTGTGACTCACGGGGCGAAGCTATGTTACATCCAGAAATAACCCGGTATTCAGGCATGCTTGATACACTTATCACATCTAAAACAAGAATAAAGTTGCTGCTTAAGTTTTTCCTTAATGGGAAAACCTCTTCTTATCTGCGCAATCTGGAGAGTGAGTTTGGTGAAAGTTCGAATGCCATACGCCTGGAGTTGAATAAATTTGAAGAAGCTGGTTTATTGCATACCACACTCGAAGGAAACAAAAAATTATTTAAAGCCAATACGCAACATCCGTTGTTTAAGGATATACATAATATTTTATTAAAATATACCGGCCTTGATCAGATTCTTGAAAAAATTATTCATAAACTCGGTGAGGTAGATAAAGTATACCTTGTTGGGGAGTTGGCACATGGGTTAGACAGCCCCATTATTGACCTTATTTTGGTTGGCGATATAAACAAATCCTATCTGATGCAACTCACAGAAAAGGCAGAGAAAATTGTAAAAAAGAAAATCAGGTATATCATTTATACTGCAAAAGAGGTTTCCGGAAATGAAGCCTCTGTTTTACCTAAGCATCACTTAATCTTATGGACAAGATAAATTCTCCATATACCATTGCTGAGATAGGTCAGGCACACGAGGGTAGTCTGGGTATACTTCATTCCTACATTGATGCATTGGCTGAAACCGGTGTAAACGCGGTAAAATTCCAAACACATATTGCAGAAGCGGAGAGCAGTGAACATGAGCAATTCAGGGTAAAATTCAGTTACGAGGATGCCACTCGTTTCGACTACTGGAAAAGAATGGAGTTTACCCCGGAACAGTGGGCCGGAATAAAACAACATTGTGAAGATAAACATCTCGAATTTATTTCATCCCCCTTTTCAATTGCTGCAGTTGAACTTCTGGAGAAATTGAATGTAACCAAATATAAAATCGGTTCAGGTGAAGTTTCCAATCTGCTTATGCTTGGTGTAATTGCCAAAACCGGGAAAGATATCATGCTTTCATCAGGGATGAGTTCCTACACTGAGCTGGATGCAACAGTAAACTTTATCAAGCCATTTGGGAATAACCTCTCTGTTTTGCAATGCACCACTTCCTACCCTACTAAACCAGAGCAATGGGGGCTTCAAGTGATTAGCGAGTTAAAGCAAAGGTATCAGATTCCTGTTGGTTTCTCTGATCATTCAGGTGATATTTTTGCCTGCCTGGCAGCCACCACGCTTGGTGCCGAAATTTTGGAGTTTCATACCGTTTTTGATAAACGAATGTTCGGCCCTGATACAAAATCGTCTCTCACTATTGACGAAATAAAAACCCTTGTTTCAGGAATCAAAGCCATTAGCAAATCCATTCACACAAAAACCGATAAAAACAATACTGAACCATATACCGGATTAAAAGTGTTGTTTGAAAAGTCACTTGCTGTTAATAAACCTTTAAAGGCCGGACAAACAATTAACGCCAGTGATCTGGAGTCAAAAAAACCAAAAGGGCACGGAATACCTGCCAATAAATACCAAAGCGTGGTGGGGAAAAAACTAAAACATGATTTAAAACAATGGGATTTTCTAACAGAAGCTGATATATCTGATGAACAATAAAAGAAAAGTATGTGTGGTGGTTACAGCAAGGCCAAGCTATAGCCGTATAAAAACCGCATTAAAAGCTATTCAGGAACACCCGGAGCTTGAATTACAATTGGTAATTGCAGCCTCTGCCCTGCTTGATCGTTATGGCTCTGCGGTAAACTACATTGAACGTGATGGTTTTGAGATAGCTGCAAAAGTTTTTAATGTACTCGAAGGGGAGAACCTTACCGCAGCTGCTAAAACAACAGGTATCGGCATACTTGAACTTTCCACGGTATTTGACAACCTTTCACCTGATATTGTTGTTACAGTAGCCGACCGTTTTGAAACAATGGCCACAGCTATCTCTGCATCTTATATGAATATCCCCCTTGCGCATGTGCAGGGAGGAGAGGTAACAGGTAATATTGATGAAAAAGTAAGGCACGCCATCACCAAACTTGCCGATCTGCATTTTGTAGCATCGCCACTTGCAAAAGAAAGAGTAATAAAAATGGGAGAAAACCCGGAAAAAGTATTTCTTACCGGATGCCCGTCAATTGATCTTGCCGAAGAAATTTTACAATCAGGTCATATGGATTTTAATCCATTTGAAAGATACGGGGGAGTGGGAAAAAATGTTGATCTGAAAAATGGATACCTGGTAGTGATGCAGCATCCCGTTACCACCGAGTATGATCAGTCAAGAAAACACATCGAAGAAACCCTTGAAGCCATTTACCAGTTGCAACTGCCAACACTCTGGTTTTGGCCTAATGTAGATGCAGGGTCTGATGGAACATCAAAAGGGATCAGAACATTCAGGGAGTTTCGCGATGCATCCAATATCCATTTTTTCAAGAATATGGAGCCCCATCATTTCCTTAAACTACTTAAAGGAAGCCATTGCCTCATCGGTAACTCAAGTGTGGGTATCCGGGAATGCGCTTACCTTGGCGTACCTGTGGTAAACATTGGAAGCAGGCAGGCTGGAAGAGAACGTGGGCATAATGTGATTGATACGGATTATGAAACCTCCCAGATTAAAGCGGCTATTGAAGAGCAGATAAAACACGGGCATTATAAGCCAGATAAAATTTACGGTGACGGAACCTCAGGTTTACAGATTGCAAAGCTTCTGGCATCTCAACCATTAACATTCGATAAAAAACTATATTATTGATATGCTGGAAGTTTCGGTTAAAGGATTAACATATCACAGGTTTCTGGCAAAAACAGTTGTACCGGAAGATACCCTCCCTCTTAAAAATAAATTCGATTACTCCTTTATCGTAGCATACGAACACTTTACCGATCCCGATTATCATTGCATAGATAAAAATGCCTGCGTTATTGATCTGAGTATGGGTGCTGAAGCTGCATTTGCAAATTTTAATTCAACAAGCAGAAATGAGGTAAGACGCTCGGAAAAAATAAGTGAGCTTACTTTTACAACAGGATATGAAACATTCGGATTTGATACGTTTTTTGAATTTCACAAAAATTGTGAGCATGACCGTGACTGGTTTCCTGTTCCTCCAGATGAATTAAAAAACAGTCTTCTTTTTTCGGCTTCCTTCAATGGAATGTTGATAGCAGGAATGAGTTGTTACACACATGAAAATTTTATCCGTGTAGGACGAATTTTTTCAAATAAACGTTCAAAAAAATCCGAAGTACTTACCAATCTCGTATATGGATGTGCCTCCAAAAGGATTGTTTATGAAATCTGTAAATATGGTGCAGCTAACGGATTTTCCCAACTCGATCTTGGAGGGGTTGACCTTAATGATCCGGCAAAATCAGGCATTTCACAATTTAAGCTTTCCCTTGGATCAAAGGTTATACCGGTAAAACTGGCAAGGTGGTCAAACGATCATTTTAAAACAAATGAACACGTAATCAGAGATAATGGATGGGATCTTACCTAATTCAAAAAACATGGTAAAAAAATTGTACCTGCTGGGTGGAGGAGATTTTGTGTGGGAATTGCTTACTTGGGCCACCAATGAAGGAATTAAAACAACTGCCATTACAAACCAAGCCCAGGCCCAAAAACAAATTAGCGCAACAGGTTTGTCCTTTCAGGATAGCCTGAACCAGCAACATATTCCTGCAGTGTTTACAGATCATGCTGAAGAAATAAAACGGGATGATTCTTATACTGCAGAAGAGTGTCTTTACATTTCATACGGAGCTCCCTGGATTTTAACCAAAGACATACTGACAAATACTTTCCATGGACGCCTTCTGAATATACACGGAACCAGATTACCTAAAGACCGGGGAGGAAACATTTTTACCTGGCAGATTCTATCAGGTTTAAGAACAGGAATGTGCCTTATACATCAAATGACTGAGCAAATCGATCAGGGTCCGGTTATTGCTTGGGACGAATTCATTTATCCGGCATCCTGCAGAATCCCGGCCGACTACATTTCATACTACGAAAGCAGGAATTTATCATTCCTTAAAGAATTTATTAAGAAGGAAGAGTTCTCTCTGGCTCCTACATTTGCTCAACCGGAATATCTGTCTACCTACTGGCCCAGGGTACTGGCAAATGTGCACGGATGGATAAACTGGGAACTGGAAGCAACGGATACAGAAAAATTTATTTGCGCATTTGATAAGCCATATGGTGGAGCCAGGTGCCGCTGGAATAACCAGGTGGTGATTATAAGGGATACCTACAGTCAAACCTCAGATGGGAAAACGCATCCGTTTCAACATGGACTCGTTTACAGAAATAATGGGAAATGGCTAAATGTATGCACAAAAGGGGGTGAACTCCTTATTTGTGATATAAGGGACGAGAAAGGGAATGATTTGCTTTCAAAAATAAAACCTGGAGACAGGCTTTATACACTTCCAGAAGATATAATCTCAACCTTCCAGCGTGTGGTAAAACAAAAAGATGGGCTTGTTACAAAAAAAATTGATCATCACCGATGAAACTATTGGCCGTTAATTTTCATTATTACCGCAACGATGTATATCATTCAGGAATTTATCCGGTAAGTCATGCCGCATTTGCACACCAAATAGAGGTACTTTCAAAGCATTATACTTTTGTTAGCCAATCTGAAATTAACTTATGGATTGCCAACGATCATTATCCGGAAGGGAATTATTGTGTAATTACTTTTGATGATGGGTTAAAGGAGCAAATGAATGCCTTTTCCTGGTTGAAACAAAATGGCATTCCTGCTATATTTTATGTGGTAACCCAACCTCTGCTTGAAGAAAAAGTGTTGCCGGTAAATAAGCTTCATTACATACGAACCCGCCTCACCGATTCTGAACTGATTTCACTTATTGAAAATGAATATCCTGAAAAAGTAAAACATATTGATACCCATGCCGCAGAACAACAATACAGGTACGATAATGAAGAAGGCAGAAAAATCAAGTACTTGTTGAACTTCGGATTGGAAGAACATGAAAAAACGCTTATTCTGAATCAGTGTTTTCAGAATCTGGTTGATGATGAGGGAACTTTTGCCAGACAATTATACATGAACAAAGAAGACCTTATTGAATTGGCTAAAGAAGACATGCTCGGAGCACATGGTCACCAACATTTGCCCCTTGCACAGGTAAAATACGAAACTGCTCACCATGATATCTTAACTTCCATAACCCTTATAGAAAACATGACCAATTTACCTGTTACGTCTTTCGCATACCCATATGGAAGCAAAGTGGCAGTTAATGAATCTTTGCTCTCTATTTTTTCCGAGACAAATGTAAAATTTGCATTTACGATGTGGAGAGGTATGAATATATCCACATCAGAAATTAATCCGATGCTGCTAAAAAGAATTGACACGAATGATGCACCTGGAGGTAAAGACAACTCTGACGAGTTTTTACCTTAATCAACCATGAGAATACTTATTGCCGAGACAAAGGACTTTAGTCGCGAAACTGTTATACTGCTGAATAAAACATTCGAAGTGGATGTGAGGGATATTGAGTCTGAAGAGGTTCCTTTAGTACTTGATCAATATGATGTATTCTGGTTCAGGTTAAAATATAAACTTACCTCAGATATTATCCTTAACAGCAATAAATGTAAGTATATCATTTGTCCGGTTACCGGGCTTGACCATATAGATATCGAGGCCTGCAAAATAAAAGGAATCAACATTATCAGCCTTAAGGGAGAAACCGCATTTCTCCGGGAGGTGCGTGCTACTGCTGAGCATACCATTGGGTTAACACTTTCTCTGCTCAGGCAAATTCCGGCCGCTGTACGTTCCGTTCAAAATGGAATCTGGAACAGGGATTTGTTTAAAGGAAATGAGATTTATGGTAAAAAGGTAGGAATACTTGGTGTTGGCAGATTGGGCAAAATCACCGCATCGTACTTTAAGTGTTTTGGTGCAGAGGTCTACGGTTATGATATCAGCCCTGTTGATGCATCAACCTGTACCCCGGTTTCTTCGATGGATGAGTTATTTGCAAGTACAGACATTATAAGCATTCATGTGAATCTGAATGACGCTACTCACCATTTGGTGACGAAAAAACAACTGGCATTAATGAAGCCAGGTAGCTTTCTTATTAATACATCAAGGGGAAGTATTATTAAAAGTGAAGATCTGATCTGGGCACTGGAAGAGCAAAAACTGGCAGGTGCAGCCATTGATGTTATTGAAAACGAATTTAACCATAAAACCGATCTCCTTACTCAATATGCCGCAGCGAACAAAAATCTGATCATCACCCCCCATATTGGTGGTAATACCTGGGAATCATTCGCGAAAACGGAGTTGTTTGTTGCAAACAAACTACTTAAGCTTACAGATAACAATTAATCCAATAATGAAACTAGCGTTAATAGGACTTGGCCCTCATGGACTCCGTTTATTGGAGGCAGCAAAGAGAATAAGTCAAATTACAACTGTTGCCGTCATTGACAGAGATGAGCAAAAATTAAACCTGCCTCAGGTAGCGGAAATTCCTCATAGGTTAAACGACCTCTCCTTGTTATGGACCAATCAAATTCAACCCGATATCTTGCTTATTGCAACAAATGGTCCGTCACACGCCCCCATTGCACTTGAAGCAATGGATCATGGGGTTAGCTACTTGCTCATATCAAAACCTCTTGCCTGCACCACTGAAGACTGTATAAACCTGCTGGAGAAGTCTAAACAAAAAAATATTCGTATTGCTGTAGATCATGCCATAAGATATGATGATACATATAACTGGATTAAAAGTCAAATATCATCAGGTTCCTGGGGTGACATAAAAAGTATATATATACAGCGCCCTGGCATAGGATTAGGTTGTCTTGGCGTTCACTCTATTGACATTGCCAATTTCTTAATGGAAGAACTTCCAGAAACGGTTACGGGATGGATAGATAAACCATACAATATTAACCCCCGCGGTGCTGAATTTATAGACCCGGGAGGATTGGTAGTGCTAAACTACAGCAAAGAAAAACGCGCTGTTATTTCTCAAATTGAAACAGGATCAGGCCCTATGAGCGTGGAAATAATCTGTAATTATGCCAGAATTAAAGTTGACGAAAAATTTGGTCAACTTGAAGTTGTTTCCAGAGATAAAAATTATAAAGCCGGGCCTGGGAATCCGGTTCCATATATGAAAGAAATAAACCCGCATAACCAACCCGTTAAACATGATCTTATTCTTTTGATGGAAACTACAATACGGGATTTGTTAGAATCAGAAAATCCAAAAGCTGATACAGAAGCAGGACTAAACGCTGTTGCTATTCTTGCAGCAAGCTATCTTTCCCATCAGAATGGCAATACCCCTTACCCTTTTCCGCTTCATAAAGGCGAAGATCTTAAACTATTTTTACCCATTACCTGAGAGTGAGACTGGCCCTTATTGGTTATGGAAATATTGCAAAAAAGCACATCGAGGTCTTTAAACACTTCGGGGTAAATATTATTGCCTCCTGCAACCGAAGCGAGGCTGGAAATGTTGCAGCTAAAGAGGAAGCGGGCATCAGGAAAACGTATACAAACTACATAGAAATGGCTGAAAAAGAAGCACCAGATGCCATTTTGGTTTGTGTAACTTTTGATAAAATATATGAGGTTACGAAAGCCCTGATACCTCTAAAAATTCCATTACTTATTGAAAAACCGGCCGGAACAAGTGTTGCAGAACTATTGGATCTGATAGCGCTCAAAAACAAGTATGAAACAATCGTTCAGGTAGCCCTCAACAGACGACACTACTCCATATTTAATACCGCAATTAATGATATGGGAGGAATCCAGAATTTAACTTCTATGTCCATTGAATGGTCAGAAAATCCGATAAGAGCCATTGAAAAAAAGAATTATACTGAGTCAATGGCTGCTAAATTAATCTATGCGAATTCTATACACGGTTTGGACACTTTGCTCCATTTTCCAGGCGTTCCTGTAGAAGAACAAATAATAACAAAAAACTTTGATGGGAAATTTCGTTGTCAGATGCAATTGTCAGGATTAACCGGATCTGGAAAATTAATTCATTTTAACTCCTCATGGGACAATCCTGTTCCCTGGAGAATCGTAATGACATCAGCCGGTATCCGATATGTATTTGCACCGCTTGAAACATGTGTAAAATTGGACAGTAATGGGACAGAGACTATTTTAGAAGCCGACTCATTTGACAAACAATTTAAAGCAGGGTTTTATACCCAGGCCAAACATTTTATGCAAATTATTTCTGAAAAACGGGTTCATCATGAACATGACCTTGATTCTTGCATTTCGGGAATGGTTATAGCAGAAAAATTCTATAAAAAACTTTTTCAAGACAAGTCTACCCAATTATAATATTTAATTGTGAATATACTCGCCATTATACCAGCACGCGAAGGTTCCAAAAGAGTACCTAAAAAAAATTTCCGCCCTTTTGCAGAAAGTACCCTTACAGATATCGCTATTAAACAAGCCTTACAAAGCAAACTTATAAAAACAATTGCAGTAAGCTCAGATAGTAAGGAAGTGCTTGGTATAGCAAAGAAATATGAGCGAATAATTCCGATGGAGCGTCCGGTTGAATTATCAGATGATCATTCTCCCGCTATTGATTATGTGAGGCATACCTTAGCGGTACTGGAACAAAACCAGCAATTTGATATGGTTGTGATTCTGCAACCCAGTTCTCCGCTGCGAACAGCCGCTGATATTGATGCTACTATAGATATGCTGCTAAACCACAAGCATGCTGACTCAGCAGTTAGTGTAGTAAAGGTAAGCCACATGGTGCATCCGGTGAAATTAAAAACGATAAAAGACAATGAGCTCCTTCCTTTTATTGAAGATGAAAAAGGGCGATTTGCTTCCCAGGATTTACCTGATATTTATGTAAGGAACTGCGCTGTTTATGCAACCTGGCGAAAAGACCTTGAGACAAGACCTGATGTGATAGGAAAAAAAAGTATTGCCTACGTGATGCCTCCTGAAACATCGGTTGATATAAATGATATGATAGATTTTGAGTTTGCAGAATACCTGTATAAAAAACAAATTTCTTGAGCGTTTTAAAATCTTTAGGTAAGGATACTTTTAACTACGGTATTGGTAAAATAATGCCTCAGGTTATTGGATTCCTTCTAATACCCGTTTATACCAGATTTCTTAATCCGTCTGATTATGGGATAGTTGAGATGACTGGTGTATTCAGTGCATTTGTAATGATATTTATGCGAATGGCACTACCCGGTTCAATTACCAGATTCTACTATAATTACAAAGAAGGTAAAGACCTCAAGGATTATGTTACATCCGTATTTTGGTTAATGAAAATACTTGGCCTCACAGTAGCAGTTATCACCGGTATTATTGTCTATTTTTTTGCCGGCACACTTATACCGGGATTGCCATTCTGGCCATTTGTACTTATTGCTTTGGCAACTGCCTTTTTAACAACCAACTCAGAAATTCAGAAAAGACTACTGCAGGCCAGAAGGCAATCTGCCTATTCTGCCAAACTAAATATTGCTACTGCCGCATTGGGAATATTACTGGTATTGTTATTTGTTCCGGTATTAAAAATGGGAGCCCTCGGTTTTATTTTAGCAGGTTTGATTGCGGCAATTGTATTTTTTATTCAGGCTCATTATTATCTCCGTTTCGATTTGCAGGGTTCATTTAAGCCTGCATTGTTAAAGCATTCCGTTAAATATGCCATTCATATTCTTCCTTCTCATCTGATTACGCCTTTTTGTGCATTATTCTCCCGCTCACTTCTTTCTTCCGGTTACTCGCTGGAAGCCGTTGGTGTTTTTGCTATTGCCAACCGCTTTATGAGTCCTCTCAATATTGTTTCAGGAGCCTTTAGCAATTCATATGTACCGGTTTATTTTGAAACCAGAGAAAGTAATAGTGAAGAAAATTTGCAGAAACTAATTGCTGCAACCCAACGAATATGGGTTCTGGCTAACATGATGTTTCTGGCTATGGCAGTTGCCGGTCCTTTATTTATTGTATTGTTAACACCCGATAAATACCACAGCGGTGCCAACCTTATTCCTGTCTTAAGTTTAACCTTTCTTATCGGGGTTTTCTATGATATGTATACACAGGAACTTTATTACAGCAAACAAACTCAGTGGGTTAGTATTATTGCCGTTATGCGATTCATTGCCAATATCAGTGTATTGTTGTTAACGGTAAATTCTTTGGGCATTTTTGCTATTCCGGTGAGCTTACTTGCAGAATCAATAGTTATCACTACAACTGCTTACTTTATATCAAGAAAACAATTCAGGCTAAAAAAAGATAATTCCTTCCTTACCGTGATAACTGCTGCCAGCATATCACTCGCATCCATACAAACAATTATGCTTTATTACTCCTTTCCCCTGCATATTCTCATACTGAGCGGGATTGTATTAATCATCATGTTTCTCGGATTTCTGCATTATAAAAAGTATTTTAACTTTAATACCCTACTAACCCGAATAAGAAAATCATAACCATATGTTATCAAATAAGTCAATTTTAATAACCGGAGGAACAGGTTCTTTAGGTAAAGAACTTACCAAAACAATTCTAAGCAAATGGCCCGATGTGAAAAAGCTTATCATTTACTCAAGAGATGAGCAAAAGCAATTCCAGATGGAACAGGAATTTCCGGTAAGCAAATACCCTGCAGTACGTTATTTCATAGGCGATGTAAGAGATCTTGAAAGACTTAAACGCGCCTTAACCGGTGTGGATTACGTTATACATGCTGCGGCAATGAAACACGTACATATTGCCGAGTATAATCCGGATGAATGTGTGAAAACGAATGTAGGAGGGGCGGAAAATTTGATAAAGGCCGCGCTTGAAACTAATGTTAAAAAGGTAGTGGCGTTATCTACGGATAAGGCATGTGCTCCAATTAACCTTTATGGTGCCACTAAACTAACTTCAGACAAACTTTTTATAGCAGCCAATAATATCAAAGGATTCAAGGATATCAAATTCTCTGTTGTTCGTTACGGCAACGTCATGGGTTCAAACGGCTCTGTTATTCCCTTTTTTATTAACAAGAAAAAAGAAGGTGTGTTGCCAATTACAGATCCCAATATGACCCGTTTTAATATCTCCCTTGCAGGTGGTGTTGATATGGTGCTGCATGCTTTAGAACATGCATGGGGTGGAGAATTATATGTACCTAAAATTCCTTCCTATAAAATAATGGACGTGGCAGAAGCGATAGGCCCGGAATGTGAACACAGGGTTTCAGGTATAAGACCCGGAGAGAAAATCCATGAAGAAATGATAACAAGTTCTGATTCATTCACCACTTATGATTTGGGTAAGTACTATGTTATTCTTCCACAGGAGCCTATCTGGGATTTGCAGGAATTTATTAAACAGTTTAATGCCAAACATGTGCCCGAAGGATTTAATTACACATCGGGTGAAAACACAGAGTGGGAAACTGTTGAAAGCCTCCGAAAATTAATTAAAGAACACGTTGATCCAACTTTTGTTGTATAAAATAATGAAACCAATACCATACGGAAAACAATACATTAACGAAGACGATCTGAAGGCAGTTACTGAAACGCTTCAATCTGATTTTCTTACCCAGGGACCTGCAATTGCTGAGTTTGAAAGTGCCTTTGCAACTTACACCGGTGCAAAATATGCTGTTGCATTAAGTAATGGAACGGCAGCTCTTCACCTATGTGCAATGGCATTGGATGTAAATGAAAAGAGTAATGTAATTACAACCCCAATTACATTTGCTGCATCAGCTAACTGCGTGAGGTACTGCGGTGGCAACGTTTTTTTCGCAGATATTAATCCCAATACCTACACCCTTGATATTACAAAAGTCGAAGAACTGATTCTATCAAAACCTAAAGGATTCTTTCAAGGGATAATCCCGGTTGACTTTGCCGGATATGCTGTGAACCTGGAAGCATTCAGAAATCTGGCTGATAAACACGGCTTATGGATTATTGAAGATGCATGCCACGCCCCAGGAGGGTATTTTACAGATTCATCAGGTACCGAACAATTCTGCGGAAACGGAACTTATGCCGATATGGCTATTTTCTCCTTTCACCCGGTTAAACATATTGCATGTGGCGAAGGAGGAATGATTACTACCAACAACGAAGACCTTTACAAAAAGCTTCTGTTACTGAGAACACATGGCATAACAAAAGATCCCAACCTGTTACACGAAAATCATGGCGCATGGTATTATGAAATGCAAACTCTGGGGTATAACTACAGATTAACTGATTTTCAAGCCGCTTTGGGAACTTCACAATTAAAACGGGCGGATCAGGGTCTATTGCGAAGAAGAGAAATCGCTCAAACATATTTTGATGCTTTTAAAGATTGTGATTTCATAAAAGGACAATCAGGTGCGGTTGAGGGGCATGCCTATCACCTGTATATCATTGAAACAGATAGACGAAAAGAATTGTATGATTTCCTGAGAAGCAAGAATATTTTTTGTCAGGTTCATTATATCCCGGTGCACACGCTGCCATACTACACTGAACTTGGACATAAAAAAGGTGATTATTATAATGCCGAACACTATTATAGCCAGTGTTTAAGTTTACCTATGTTTCCAACATTAAGTCATGAAGAACAGACATATGTGATTCATCAGATAAAAGACTTTTTCAGTAACTAATCTTTACCCTTAGTTAGTCATTTAACACAACCAAATTATTTCCATGTCTCCATCAGTCATTCTTGGTACTGTACAATTCGGCCTTCCTTATGGAATAAATAACTCCAGCGGTCAGGTAAGGAATGAAGAAGCAATAAAAGTGCTTTTGCTTGCTGCTGAACATGGAATAACCACCCTTGATACTGCTGAAGTATATGGAAACGCCCAGAAAATTATTGGCGATTTTCATCAACATCATGCCCAGCGGTTTCTAATTAATACCAAGTTTAAGGGCACAGAAAACAACACATTACTTGCCGAGTGCAAAAAAAGCCTCGCGGAGTTAAACATTTCACGTATTGAAACTTATTTCTTTCATAGCTACCAGGACTATACCAACAAACCTGGCTTACGCTCAGAGCTTAGCGCTCTAAAAGAGCAAGGGCTTATAAGAAAAACCGGTCTTTCCATATATACCAACGAGGAATTTGATACTGCCATTAACGACTCATCTATTGATACCATACAACTCCCGTTTAATTTACTTGACAACTATAACAAACGCGGTGCTTTGCTCAATAAAGCTAAACAATCAGGAAAATGCATTCAGGTAAGATCCGTTTTTCTTCAAGGTTTATTTTTTAAGCCTACAAATGAACTACCAGACTTTTTAATGCCACTTAAACCCTGGCTCGAAAAACTAAACTCACTTGCCAAAGCATATCAAACCAGCATGGAAACCCTTTGTTTACAATATGCAGCTTCCCAAAACCTGATAGATGAGATTATTATAGGCGTTGATTCCTCTGAGCACCTGATAAGAAATCTTGCTTCACTAAACGAAAGATGTAACGAACAATTATTGCAGGAAATCAATAACATAAACGTAGAAGAAACTTCCTTACTTTATCCTTTTAACTGGAAATAACTATGACTACTAAAACATATATTATCGCTGAAATAGCACAGGGTTTTGAAGGAAATCCCTGGTTATGCAAAAAATTTATTGAACTGGCAAAAAAGTCAGGAGCGGATGCTGTAAAATTTCAAATCTTCAGAGCAAGTGAAGTATGTACAGAGGACTATGTATACAATGAACTCTTTAATTCACTTGAGATTGACCCAAAAATCTGGACAGAGCTTATCAGCTACAGTAAATCCATAGGAATCGACTTTATTTCCGATGTGGTTGGGATAGAAACATATGACTGGATAAGCAAAACAGACATTACCTCTTATAAAATCCATTCCACAGATCTGAAAAATTATCCCCTGCTAAAACATATTGGCAACAGAAAACACCGCATCTATGTTGGAATAGGTGGAAGTACTGCTGAAGAAATAGCTAAGGCGATAACCTTACTTGGAGATAGTGACCTTGTTCTCCTCACAGGTTTTCAGGCAGAACCCAACCTGCTGGTTGATGTGGAACTTGATAAAATAAAGCTGTTGCAAAAAATGTTCAATCTGCCGGTAGGTTATGCAGACCATATTGATGCAAATGAAGACCTCGCTGTTGTATTGCCTTCAATGGCGGTGCTGGCCGGAGCCTCAACAATTGAGAAACACCTTACCATTGACAGAAACAACCTTCAGATTGAAGACTATATTTCGGCTCTCAACTCTGATGAATTTATACGAATGGTTAACCTGATCAGAAACGTTGAGCAGTTTCCTTCTCAACAGGAATATAAGTTAAGTGACAGGGAAATTGAATACAGAAAAAAATCAAAGCGTGTAATTCTGGCTGCTAAAGATATTCCCGCAGGTCACACCATTGATGCAAGTGATATTACCTTGCTGAGAACGGGAACCCCGGCAGAAATTCTAGATATTGATGAGGTAGTTCATAAACAAACCAAACGAGCATTTAAAAAACTGGAAGTAATAACCAAAACGGAATTGATATGAAATTAATAGCAACACTTGCCTGTAGAAACAATTCTAAGCGTCTTTACGGCAAACCAATGCAATTGCTGCAAACAAGAACTGTACTCGAGTATATTGTAAAAGGAATTGAAGCCAATGGAGAAGTAGATGAAATTGTGCTTGCTATCAGTTCTAAAACAGGAAACGAAATTTTTATTGAGGAAGCCAACAGACTTGGGGTAAGATACGTGCTTGGAGATGACAAAGATGTTCTTAAACGTTTAATTGATGCCTGTGAACTCGGAGGAGGAGATACCATTTATAGGGTAACCACCGAATCACCATTCCCATATATTGAAGGGTTAAAAAAAGCCAAAACTTCTCACGAGGAGCAACATGCAGATTATACCACGTATTCCAACCTGCCTGATGGAAGCAGCTTTGAAATAGTAAGCCTGCGTGCTTTAAAAGCTTCTCATGAGCAAGGAGAAGATCGTCACAGGAGTGAGTTATGTACCTTGTATATGAATGAAAATAAATCCCGGTTTAAGTTCAATATTCTTGAAACACCGGAGGCTCTTCAACGTGCGGATTATCGTTTAACAATTGATTTTCCTGAAGACCTGATTCTTTGCCGTAAAATCATACTGGGTCTTGGCGGTGATACAAACTATATCCCTTTCGAAAAGATTATTTCTTTTCTTGATGCTGACCCGGAACTAAGAAAAACCGTAGCCAACCTGACAGATGAATCTTACATAAAATTCTTTCACTAATGAGACAAATCAGCAATTTCAGTAAATCTGAAGAATACCGTAAAAAAATTCACGACCTGATTCCCGGTGGAGGTCATACCTATTCCAAGGGAGACGATCAGTTTCCACAATTATCTCCTGCTGCAATACAATATGGCAAAGGAGCCTATGTATGGGATATTGACGGCAACCAGTACCTTGACTGTTCCATGGGATTAACTTCGGTTAGTCTTGGCCATGCTTATCCTGAAGTAACTGAGCGCGTAAAAAAGGAACTTGATTTTGGTGTAAACTTTCAACGTCCCTCCTATCTTGAAATGGAAATGGCGGAAAAGTTTCTATCCCTGATTCCGCAACACGATATGATTAAGTTTGCGAAAAACGGATCTATAGTTACTACAGCAGCAGTGAAACTAGCAAGGGCCCATACAGGAAGAAAACTTGTTGCGTTCCCCGGAGATCATCCTTTCTATTCATACGATGATTGGTTTATTGGAAAAACGGCATGCAATAAAGGTGTACCTGAAGAAATATCAGCACTCTCTGTAACTTTTCAGGGATGCAACTTGCAATCACTGAAAGAATTGTTTGAAAAGTATCCGGATCAGATTGCCTGTGTAATAACAGAGCCTGAAAGAAACCAATGCTATTACAACTGTGCCTGTGGCGGCCAACCCGGAGCTTTCCTCGAAAAAGCGATAAAACTTTGCCATGAGCATGGGGCTTTATTTATTATTGATGAAATGATCACAGGATTTAAAACTGCTCTGCCAGGTTCTTTGGTGAAATATAACCTGAAACCGGATATGGCAACATGGGGAAAAGGTATTGCCAATGGCTTTTCCTTTTGCGCACTCACTGGAACAAAAGAGGTAATGGAATTGGGTGGCATTCGAAACAAAGGTCAGGAAAAGGTATTTCTTACTTCTACCACACATGGTGGAGAAACACATGCTATTGCAGCGGGTATTGCCTCCATAGACGTATTTCAAAAAAACAATGTCATTGCCCACAATCATGAAATCGGTAACTACTTTCTTGCTAAATGCAATGAAGTTATACAACATCATGAACTGACCAAATATGTACATCTGATGAATTGTAACTGGATGCCTGTATTTATATTCCGAAATTCAAAAGAGGAAATATGTCAGGGCATGCGTACGCTGGTATTACAGGAAATGATTAAGCGGGGAATCCTGTTTCAGGGAGCCTTTGTTCCCTGCTATTCCCATACAAAAGAAGACGTTGATTATTTTGCCGAAGCCCTCGATCAGAGCCTTGTTATTTTCAAGCAAGCCCTTCACAATGGATATGAATCATATCTTACTGGCGAACCTGCAAAAGCTGTTTTTAGAAAATTATTATAACTACTAAATATAATTATCATGAGCGAATTAAAAAGATGTAAAAAATGTCTCCTTCCTGAGACTCACGAAACGATCATTTTTGATGATGACGGAATCTGCAGTGTTTGCAGACAAAATGAATTTAAAAAAGAAAAAATCGACTGGACTTCTAAAAAAGGAGAACTTGATGAACTTATTGCACAGTATAAAGGAACCGGTGACTACGACTGTATCGTTCCGTTTAGCGGTGGTAAGGACAGTACCTGGACCTTGTATTATCTGATGAAAGAATACAAACTAAAGCCACTTGTGGTGAGGTTTGACCATGGTTTTCTTCGTCCCAACCTGAATGAAAACACCATTAAGGTATTGAGAAACCTTGGGGCCGATTTCCATTCTTTTACCCCAAACTGGAAAGTGGTACAAAGATTAATGTTGCAAAGTTTTCTTGAAAAAGGAGATTTTTGCTGGCATTGTCATACCGGTATTTATTCTTACCCTATGTGGGTAGCTATCCGATACAATATTCCTTTAATTTTCTGGGGCGAACCATCTTCAGAGTATACTTCATACTATAGTTATGATCAATCTGAAGAGGTTGATGAAAAAAGATTCAACAGGTATATAAACCTTGGTATTAATGCCCTGGATATGGCTGTAAGAATTGGCGGTGATATAGATGAGCGTGATTTTAAACCATACTCTTATCCTCCATTAAAGGAGCTGAGAAGAATTGGTTACAGATCAGTTTGTCTTGGTTCCTATATTCCATGGGATGTAAGAACACAATCTGAAATAATAAACAAAGAACTTGGCTGGCAGGGCGACCGTGTTGAAAATGTACCGGCTGAATACAGCTATGAGAAAATTGAGTGCTATATGCAGGGTGTGCGCGATTATATCAAATACATTAAACGAGGATATACCAGACCAACTCACCTTGCTTCAATAGATATCCGCAATGACCGGATGGAGAGAAGCAAAGGCCTGGATCTGATCAATCAGTTTGAAGGTAAAAAACCACCAAGTTTGGAAATATTCCTTGAGTTGGTTGGTTTAACAGAAGATGAATTTTTTGAGATCGCGAAAAGTCATACCGTTTCTCCGTGGAAGCTTAATGTATTTGAGCAGGAAATAGGAGAAAAATTACCTGACTTCAGCAAATGGTCGAGAGAAGGACGTGCGCAAAGGGATAAGGCGATGGAACAAATCGAACATTGGAAAAAATCTTCCGGCTTATAAAATATGATTGGTATCGTAGATTACGGAATGGGTAATCTTTTATCCGTGTACAGCGCATTCGATTACCTCGGAGAGGATGTAAAAATATGTCATCATCCGGAGGAACTTCTATCAGTTGATAAGATTGTGATTCCGGGTGTTGGCGCATTTAAAGATTGTATTGAAAAACTAAACTCCAGTGGTTTTACAGAAGCATTACATGAAAACACAATAACCAAGGCAAAACCTACTATGGGCATTTGTCTCGGGATGCAGGTGATGGCCAAATCGAGTCTTGAGGGGGGGGAGTATGAAGGTCTTGGATGGTTTGATGCCAGCGTCATTCGCCTCCATCCGGGTGATAAGGATAAAAAGGTACCCAATATCGGATGGAATGATATCACTTATAACTCTTCTGTACCTCTGTTTAAGGGGTTACCCCAAAAACCGGATTTTTATCTTGTACATTCTTATTATATGAAATGCAACAATCCCGGTCTGGTGGTTGCTTCATATGAATACGGGCATCAGGTAACGGCTGCCGTATTAAAAGATAATATCTTTGCAACACAGTTTCATCCGGAAAAAAGCCAGGATTACGGATTAAGAATATTAGAAAATTTTATTGACTGGAACCCCTGATCATGTCAAAAGCCAGATTAATTCCTAAACTTCAGCTTCGCAGAAGCTCTCAGAATCCATCAAGAATGGTACTGGTGATTACAAAGCAATTTGATACCCCAATTGAAATTGCTGATCCTGTATCGCAAGCCAAAATTTTTCAGGCACAGGCTGCTGATGAATTAATCTTTATCAATATAGATAAGGAACAAAAGGATATCAATAAATTGGCTGAAATCATTCATAAAGTTTCTGAAGAAATATTTATGCCCATTACAGTGGGCGGAGGAGTTAGCACTGAAGAACATTTCAGGATTCTGCTTGCCAATGGTGCTGATAAAATATCTATTAATACCATTGCAGTAGAAGATCCTTCTTTCATTACCCGCACCTCAGAAAAATTTGGTGCTCAGTGCGTGGTAGTGAGTATTGACTACCGACAGGAAGCAGATGGAACTTATTCTGTTTATACAATGGGCGGACAGAAACAAACGAATTTGCATCCTGTTGAATGGGCCATGGAAGCCGAAAGGCTTGGTGCAGGCGAAATTTTATTGTCAAGCATCGATCATGATGGAATGAGAAACGGGCTAAACCTTGAAGTAACACGAATGGTGGCCGATAAACTTTCCATCCCATTAATCACCTCAGGTGGTTGCGGACTTGCACAACATTTTTCCGAAGGATTTCTTAAAGGCAGAGCTGATGCAGTTGCTGCGGGTAACTTCTTTGCTCACAGAGACCAGAATCTGATGCAAACCCGATCACAAATAAAAAACGCAGGAATTAACATCCGGGTGCATACCTGATTACGCATTGAAAAAAATAATACTAAGAGCAGACGGAAATTCTGCAATAGGTTTGGGTCATGTATATAGGCTGCTTTCCATTGCCAATATAGCCGGAAAAGACTTTGATGTTTGTTTTGTAATAAACAATCCGGAACCTTTTCTTCTTGACCTGTTAAACATGCATGTGAATAAGGTTATTTCCCTAAATGAAACACATGATTATTCATCACCTTCTATAAAGGATAAAGAAACAGAAATAGCATTTGATATGGATGGTATTTTAACCGGTGAAGAGATTGTAGTAACAGATGGATACTGGTTTGGAAAACAATATCAGCAGGCTGTAAAAGCAACAGGATGCAAATTGGTTTGTATAGATGATTTTGCTACCAACCATTTTTACGCAGATGTTGTGATCAATCATGCACCTGGAATACAACCATCACTCTACTCATCAGAACCTTATACAAAATTTTGTCTGGGTTTGGATTATGCCATGTTGAGAAATGAATTTTATAGCACGTTTGCTCCGGTTGAAAAACGAGAAAAAGTACTCCTTATCTCAATGGGTGGAAGCGATGAATTCAAGCTCACTGGAAAATTTCTGCCTTCTATCATCAACAAGGGCGAATTTAAAGCCATTCATATTCTTATCTCTCCCTTATTTGATAAAGAACACCTGAACCAGATTAATCATTATGTATCCAATCCCAGTCTGAATATAAGATTACATAGCAATCTTACTGCAAAAGATCTTGTACATGTTATGGATTCCTGCGCACATGCATTTGTTTCGGCAAGCACTGTTTTATTTGAGGCTTACAGCAGAGGGTTGATTTGTATAACAGGTTATTATACCGGCAACCAACAGAATATTTACAATGGATTTACCTCTCAAAAACTTGCACATGGTTTGGGTGATCTGAAAACGTTGGAACAAATTTCTTTTCATCATTTAAATGATAGCACATTAATCCCTTTGCTTCAACCAATGAAGTCAGATAAAAATCTAAAAAATATTTTCCTTTCTCTATGTTAATTCAGATATTATGTGATAATCCTTCCTCATGGATTATTCCTTATGCAAAAGAACTGGTAAATGAACTGACCTTGTCAGGAAATATTATCCGGCTTATTCATCATAAGGATGAGGTAGTTTCCGGAGATATTCTCATTATGCTTTCGTGCGAGCACTTATTCAGGAATCTTTCACTTAACAAGTATAATCTGGTTGTGCATGAGAGTGATCTCCCTAAAGGTAAAGGATGGTCGCCACTAACCTGGCAGGTGCTTGAGGGTAAGGATAAAATTCCGGTAACCCTTATCGAAGCAACGGAAGGAGTTGATGCCGGGCCAATATATGATCAGATAACTATTAACCTGAACGGTACTGAGCTTGTTGATGAACTCAGACAGGCACAGGGAGAAGCGACAAAAGAACTGATCAGAAAATTTGTTAAAAATCACCCCAACAATACAGCCACACCTCAACAAGGTGAGGAAAGTTTTTATCCAAGAAGAAAACCTGAAGATGGAAAACTTGATATCCATGTCCCTTTAAAAGATCAATTTAATCTGCTCCGTGTTTCCGATAATGAGCGATACCCTGCATGGTTCGAAATAGATGGTGTTACTTACCAGTTAAAGATCTACAAAAAATAACGTTTATCAAATACGTTCTAAACTAACAATGAAAATTATTAATACTTTCAGGCACGCTGATATAGAAATTCAACACGTTCTTATTGACCTTGGTTCAACAACTGAAATGAATCAATATATGTTGTTGTTTGAGAAATGTTTTGGGAAAAGAGCCAATATTACCGAAGAAACTTTCACGTGGTTTAACCTTGATCAGCCCGGAGCCGAGAATTACAACTTTGGATTTATTGATTGCAACAATAACAGCCTGATAGCTGCATACGGACTGTTGCCAATCGATGCTGCGCTTCATGGGAAAAAGGCAAAAGCTGTTTTATGCACCAATGTAATGACAGACCCCGACTATGCAGGCAAAGGTTTGTTTGTAAAAATAGGTGAAGAATCCATCAGGCATTGTGGAGAACAAGGTATTTCTGTTTGCCTTGGCATCCCAAATGAAAATGCCATAAAAGGACATATGAAAGTAGGCTGGACACCGTTTGAAGATATTTCCTACTATGAGATGCTCAAAACTGATATGTCGGTCTTCCCTGCTGACAGCAGAATTCAGATCAGTGAATCAGACAGTTTCAACGAACGTGATTATATATTTGATGATCTGTTTAATAACGACAGCGATTTTCGTTTAACAAGAACCAGCACCTGGCTTAACTGGCGATGCTCAAAGCCTCACAGTACTTACAGAAAGTTTAAGGTTAATGAAAATGGTTTTGTTGGTTACTTTATTATAAAGGAGTTTTTTGATGCAAAAGAGGCTGTAAAAAAAACACATATTGTTGACCTGGCCTTTAAAAACGAACAGGTTCTGGAAGCAATTCTAAAATATGCTGTAAATATTGCGGTGCTCAATCAATCAGATATTCTGAACTTATGGGCATTTGATAGTGATGAGCTGATGGCCCGGTCGCTAATAAACTGTAACTACAAAAAATCGTCTTCAAAAAATTATGTCATTCTTTACCCTATAGGTATTGAAAAACCGATAAAAAAAATAAGATTATCTTTATTTGACAACGATGTATTCTAAGTAATTATGAACAACACATTTGATATTGGTAAATTTAAGGTAGGCGATGGTCAGCCTGTATTTATTATTGCCGAGCTTTCCTGTAATCACCAGCAGGATTTTGAACTGGCAAGAAAATCCGTTCTGGCTATGAAAGAATGTGGCGTTGATGCCGTGAAGCTTCAAACAGCCAAACCGTCATCCATTACCATAAAAGCAGATACTGAGTATTTTAAAATAAAGGGAGGTACCTTATGGGACAATAAAACCCTTTACGATCTTTATTCTGAAGTGTATACCCCATGGGAATGGCATAAACCCCTTCAGGAGTTGAGTGAAAGTCTGGGTATGACATTCTTCTCTTCTCCCTTTGATCATGAAGCTGTTGATTTTTTAGAACAACATCAGGTTCCTGCATACAAAATTGCATCCTTTGAAATTACGGATATCCCACTTATTAAATATACAGCCGGTAAGGGCAAACCGATTATTATTTCTACCGGCATTGCAAATGAAGAAGATATAAAAGATGCCGTTGAAGCCTGTCATTCTGTTGGAAACTATCAGATAGCCTTATTAAAATGTACTTCGGCCTACCCAACTCCACTTGAGGAAGTAAATCTGAATGTAATACCCGAATTGAAAAGAAAATTTAATACAATTATTGGACTTTCAGATCATACACTTGGTAGTCTGGTTCCAACCGGGGCCGTAGCACTTGGAGCACGCATTATAGAGAAACATTTTATTTTAGACAGAAAGCTGGGTGGGCCAGATGCCGCCTTTTCTATGGAACCACATGAATTTAAGGCGATGATTGATACCGTAAGGGATCTTGAAAAAGCAATGGGCAAAAGTGAAATTATCATTTCCGAAAAAGTTGAAAAAAACAGACAATTTGCACGCTCGCTTTTCATCGTAGAAGATGTAAAAAAGGGCGACTTGCTTACACCTGAAAACGTGAGATCAATACGACCAGGATATGGCATAAGACCTAAACATCTTGAAAATATACTTGGAAAAAGAGTAACCAGAGATATAGAAAAAGGAACCCCATTGGATTTTAATATGATTGACGCATCATGATGAAAGAACTCTTCCGCAACAAAAAAATAATGATGGTGGTGGCTCATCCTGACGATGAACTGCTTGGACCAGGAGCTACCATGAACAGGCTAATCAGTGAATTGGGCGTTAAGGCCCATGTAGTTATACTTGGGGAAGGCATCACCTCACGCTCAGATACCCGAGATCCCGCACTTTGGGAAAAGGAGCTTGCTATACACCGCAACAATATCATGTCGGCCCAAAAGGCCATTGGATATCAAAGCGTACAAATTTATGATTTGCCCGATAACAGATTTGACAGTGTAGCATTGCTTGACATTATTAAAGTAGTGGAAAAGGAAAAAAAAGCCTTTAACCCGGATATTATTTTTACCCACCATGGCGGAGATGTGAATATTGATCATCAAAGAACTTTTGAAGCAGTGATAACTGCCTGCCGTCCGATGGAACATGAACAAGTTAAAACCATTATCACTTTTGAAACCCCATCCGGTACGGAGTGGAGAGCATCAACAGATCCAAGACACTTTATACCAAATCTGTATATGGGGGTAACAAAAGAAAACGTAGAGGCCAAAATAAAAGGGATGGAAAGTTATGAATTTGAAAAACGACCTTTCCCTCATCCACGCTCACCTGAAGCACTAATGATTCAGGCCCAGAGATGGGGTGTAGCAGCCGGACTGCATTACGCTGAAGCATTCTGTATTGTAAGAAGTATATCCTAATTCTAAACCCATGAATACAAAAGAATTAAACAAACCCATTTATCTCGAAATTCTTACTGATGCAAATTTTTCTAAGAATTACGTGAACTGGATGAATGATTATGAAATCACAAAATACCTGGAAAGCAGGTGGAGAGGTCAAACCATTGACAGTATTAAAGAATACCTCAAATACATGAATGAGAGCCCAAACAATTTTATGTTCGGCATTTTCCTGTCATCAAACAACCAACATATTGGCAATATTAAAATAGGTAGTATTGACTGGATACACAGAAACGGTGATGTAGGCCTGTTGATTGGCGAACGATCCACCTGGGGTAAGGGTTATGCTACTGAAGCCATCAAACAAATTACCCATATAGCTTTCAAAAATCTAAACCTGAACAAACTGCTTGCAGGTATTTATGTTGGCAATGAAGGTTCTTACAAAGCATTTATAAAAGCAGGATGGGAGGATGTAGGTCTTCTCAAAAAACATCGCTTCTCTGAGGGGAAATTTGTTGACGAATACCTGGTTGAGGTTATTACCAATTAATTCAGGAAATACCATGATCATTGCAAAACCAGATAATATCTTTTTCTTCACCGGCCCTGCGGTATGGATACCCGAAGCCATCAACTATGCATCTGCCAATGGTATTCAGTGCTATGTTTTTGCCGTTACAAGGCATCTGGAGGAAATTGTAGACAGGGAAAACAATATTACTTTTAAAGATGTATTGGAAAAGAATCAGATAGCTTATTTCCATTGTGATGATATCAATACGTCTGCCGATTTTAAAAGACTTGCTACTAAAAACAGCATTGGTATAGGCTTAGGGGAAGCGTATACTTTTACAACAGAAACGCTTGCACTGGTTGACCGGAAAATCTTTGATATGATGATTATCCGTATGCCAAAATACAGAGGCGGTGCTCATTTTACCTGGCAAATTCTGCAACAAAACAGAATTGGAGCATGGTACCTTCAACTGGTTAATGAAGAAATGATTCCAGGTGGTTACGATCACGCTGAAATTATAAAAACACACGAATATATTTTGCCTCAATGGGCTCGCACACCAGCCGACTATTTTAAAGTAGCTGATGTAGAAGGACTCAATCTTTTTAAGGGGTTTCTTAATGATATTGCATCAGGAAAAGATTTTCATCTGACATGGTTACAGGAGAATTTTTCATTATACCTGCCACGCCTGTATACGTTAAAACATGCCTTTATTGACTGGAGTTGGAGCGGAGAAGAAATAGAACGTTTTATATGTGCCTTTGATGATCCTTATGTTGGCGCCAGCACCTTTTGCAATGGTACCAGGGTATTGATAAAAAAAGCCCAGTTTGAACGTGGAGAGGGGGCTTTCCATCCGTTTATTAATGGTATCATTTACCGTATTTTTAACGGAAAAATATTTGTGGCAGTAAATAACGGAAGCATCATTATAGAAACAATTCAAACGGAAAGCGGAGAATCATACCTTCCGGAACTGAAACCAGGATACCGGTTATTTACTCCGCAGAGCAAAATAGAAGAGGCCATGATGTTTAATGCCGAATTTGATTCAAAAGGAATAAAAAATAAGTAATGATATTTGACAGACAAAACAGTTGTAACAGAATGATGCGTTTTATAGAGGAAGTTTATCCTTTGCAGCGCATGATTAATTCTGAAGGACTTGACAGTGCTTTTGAGATCGTAAAACGAGAAATTCCGGAAACCATTATACATGAATACCCTGCCGGAATGGAATGTGGAGACTGGATAGTACCTAAAGGATGGAAAGTAAAAGAAGCTTACCTGAAAAACAAAGCAGGTGATATTATTGCAGATTTTGCAGAACATCCGCTTTTTGTTGCCGCATACAGTGAACCGGTGAGCGGTTGGTTCACAAAATCTGAAATAGCCCGCCATGTGCGTTGCCACCCAACCAAACCGGGAGCTTATTTTTTGGAGCATCGCAATGCCTACAATTATAAATTAACAGACTGGGGCATTACGCTTCCTAAAAACACATGGGATAACCTGCCCGATGCAGAGTACCATGTTCATATTGATATAGAATGGAGCAACCGGAGTATGAAGGTTGCAGAAGTATTTGTTCAGGGTCAGTCAGATAAAATCATTTCTATTAGTGCGCATATTGACGAAATATGTAATGACAACCTGAGCGGATGCGCTGCCGGAATGGAAATGATCCGCTATATTCAGCAATTACCTTCTCCTAAATATTCCTATCAGTTGCTTTTGATACCGGAAACGATAGGTACCTTTTTTTATGTTTTTAATAACCTGCAGAGGGTAAAGAAAACAATAGGCATGTATAACCTTGAAACTGTTGGCTCAGGTGAAAGTTGGGTATTAAAAAAAGCCCTTACACCAAACAGTTTAATTGAACAGGCTCTCCATTCAGCGCTTGTTAACACCGGTTTCCCTTATAAACATATTGATTTTTTTGAAGGATATGGGAATGATGAACGTGTGTACGAATGGCCTACGCTTAAAATTCCGGGTGTAGCACTTCAGCGTTATCCTTTTTACGAATACCATTCCGGAGATGATACCCCGGAGAATATTGATCAGGAGCATTTGTTTAATGCTGTTCAAATCTCGTGTAACCTCGTAGATGTTTTAGAAACCGATTATATTCCTGAATATACTCAGGTTATTCCACCATGGCTTACACGACACGATCTGTATTATGACAGCAGGGATAATACAGCCAACTTTCATAAGTTCAACAATCTCCTACTTTTTAATATTGATGGAACCAAATCCCTTTCGGAACTTTGCGGGATAGCCGGTATAAGATTTACCGAGGCCTATGAATATCTGGAAAAATTTGTTGCCAAAGGTTTTATTATAAAAAAATAATTTTCATTGTTTTATGCTTTTTAACTCATTCGAGTTTCTGCTCTTCTTTCCTCTTGTTACCCTGATTTACTTTTTGATCCCGCATCGTTTCAGGTGGTTTCATCTGTTGCTTGCGAGTTGTGTTTTTTATGCGGCCTTTATTCCGGCCTATATCCTTATTCTGTTTTTTACCATCATCATAGACTATGTGGCTGGTATCCTCATTGAAAAAACGGAAGGCCCAAAACGAAAATGGTATCTTACCATGAGCATCATTGCCAATGTGGGTGTTCTTGCCATATTCAAATATTACAACTTCTTTATAGGGAACATCAACGATTTGTTGTTGCTTATTGGTATTCATAGTAATCCACTCCCCTATCTTGGTATTATTCTGCCCATTGGTCTTTCCTTTCATACATTTCAGGCGATGAGTTATACCATTGAAGTGTATCGTAAAAATCAGCCGGCAGAAAAACATTTTGGCATTTATTCTCTTTATGTAATGTTCTATCCACAACTTGTTGCCGGACCTATTGAGAGGCCACAGAATGTGATTCATCAGTTCCACGAGGAGAAAAAATTCGATTACAGCCTTGCGGTCAAGGGAATGCGACTTATGCTTATCGGGATGTTTAAAAAAGTGGTTATTGCCGACAGGCTTGCCCTGTTTACCAGTCCTGTATTTAACGACCCCGACCAGTATTCTTCCGTTGTACTTTTTATTGGTGCTGTATTTTTTGCCTTTCAGATTTTCTGTGATTTTTCCGGGTACTCTGATATTGCTTTGGGATCAGCTCAGGTAATGGGAATAACCCTCATGAAAAACTTTGATAAGCCGTATCATTCTCAATCCATATCAGAATTCTGGAGCCGCTGGCATATTTCTCTTAGCACATGGTTCAGGGATTATTTATATATTACTCTCGGTGGAAACAGGGTGTCGGTTCCAAGATGGTACTTTAACCTGTTTTTTGTTTTTCTGGTTAGCGGTTTCTGGCACGGTGCCAACTGGACTTTTATCATATGGGGTATGTTACACGGATTCTACCTGATATTTGCATTAGCAACCTCCGGATTTAGAAAGTCGCTGGCTGCTGCAGTAAAACTGGATAAATTGCCCCGCATTCAATCCGTTTTAAATATACTTATCACATTTGTACTTGTAACCCTGGCCTGGATCTTTTTCAGGGCCAATACCGTAAAAGAAGCAATGTTCATCATCACTTCTGTGCTCCATATTCCGCTTGATATTTTATCAGGATCTGCTAACCTGTTAAGCAAATTTCCTGTTACTGCCAATACCTTTCTCATCTCAGTAGCCATGATTATTCTCCTTGAAACATATCACACCTTACATTCTAATGCAAAAATGATATCCCTGTTTTCAAAACCTAAATCTTACTTACGTTGGTCAGCATATTACATGCTTATAATAGGTTTGGTTTTTTTAGGAGTATGGGGAGAACAACAATTTATTTATTTCCAGTTTTAATATGATTCGGTTTTTCAAGCGACTTTTCCTTTTTTCGGTTCCAATTATTGTTTTTTTCAGCGTTCCTCTGTTTGTTCTTTTTCCCTCAGGTGAACTTACCTCCAATACCACCATGCTTGAGGAGCATATAGAGAACAAACAATCCCTTATCGGCTTGGCATATAGTAATCCGGTAACTTTTCTTAAACTTCATGCGGCAAAACAGAAAACACCTGAAATTCTTGCTTTGGGTACCTCGAGAATAATGCAGGTACGAGACTTTTTCTTTAAAAATTCTTCATCATTCTACAATGCAGGTGGAGGAATTTTCAGAATAAATTACCTGCGCTATTTTACTTCAGAAGTAATTAAGTCAGCGAAACCACGTATGATCATCGTTTGCCTTGATCAGAATTTTTTTAACCCTAACTGGGATAACCTGAGCAAAACGAAATTTGACGATGAATACAAGGATGAATACAACGCGTTGTCTTATATTTTTAATAATGCAACCACCTGCTGGCATGATGCTTTTGAGGGAAAAGTTCCTGCGGATTATTGTTTAAATCTAAAACCCGGACAAATTGGTTTAACTGCCGCAGTAAAGAAAAATGGGTTCCGGAGTGACGGAAGTTATTATTCAGGACAGATAAAAAGTCATCCGGAAGAAGATCAGGATTATCAGTTCAAAAACACCCTTGATAGAATTGCTAAAGCAACCAAACGATTCGAATATGCCCAACAAATTAACAGCAGAGCAGTAAATGAGCTGGACTCTTTCCTTACTTTTTGCAAAGTCAACAATATTCATGTAGTAAGTTTTCTCCCTCCTTATGCAAATAAAATATTATCAGTTATGCGTTCAAAAGGTAACGACTATGCGTATCTGGATAAGATCATGCCCGCTTTAAAACCGGTATTTGAAAAACACAGGTTAAACGTATTTGATTTTACAGATCTTTCCACCATTCAGGCAGGAGATGAAGAAGTGCTTGACGGATTCCACGGATCTGAAAAAATATACCTGAGGATGATGATTCAAATGGCGAATAAAGATAGTATACTGGCAAAATCTTGTGATGTACCTGCACTTCAGCATTTGCTCAACCAATCCTATTCCCACCAATTTATACATAACGAAACTTACTAACTGTGAACGCCCTTTTCCTGAAATTCGCAAAAGACCCAAGCAAAAGAATTGTAAAACGTATTATAGAAGATTTACATATCAATCATGTGCATGTTATTTCTACAAGCACGGGGCATTTTAGTGAATCTGAACAAAAAACATTTACAAAGGGTACCAAATTTACCCAACTCTCTGCAGAGGAGCATTATTTTGGTGTTTATGAACATGTAAACTGGAATGAACTGGAGCCAGTTGACAAAAGCCTGCTTGATAAGTTTGAAAAACATTACTTCAACCTGTTTGCCGTTTTTGATAAAGACTATCTGCCTTACAATTTTGAAGACCAATACTCTTATCCTAAACATATTATTGAGCCTATACTTAAACATCAGTTTAATAAGTATGCGGTAAACAGGATATACAGCTATGATCATTTTGACAAGATCAGAATGATGCACCGACATATCAGATTCTGGTATAACTATATCAAACGTGAAAAGATTGAAGCTGCCTTTTTTACCCTATGCCCGCACTTTCCTTTTGAGTATATTATTTACGCGCTTTGTAAGGAAATGAATATTCCTACGGCCATGTCGTATTTTTCCAGCCCTCCAGGTTACTCACTGGTATTTAAAGATATTGATGATCCTTATGCATATACTCATAAGAAATTTCTTGAACTATCCGCAGATGTAAACCTTCAAACTTCTATTAAACTAAATGATGACTTTGAGGCTGAATGGAATGCAAAAACCAGAGATATGGAAAAGCCCTGGTATTTTGATACAAAACTAATGGCAAAATTCGATCAGGAGGGTAGATTTAAACATGAAGAAAATTCAAGGGTAAATGAGTGGAAGAGGCAACGTCCAATTTCTTTTAAAGAGAAAATTTGGAGTAAAGTGAAACGCAGATTTGATATAGATTATATCTATTTCAAAATGAAATTTGGAAAAGTTCCATACTGGAAAAAGTTATACAATTATTATCAGTCTATAACTGAAACACCAGACTTTAATAAGCCCTACATCTATCTGCCGCTTGCCTACCAGCCTGAATTATCAACCATGCCGCTGGGAGGTTACTATTTCTATCAAACTACCCTGATTGATATGATTTCCCATTATTTACCGGAAGGTTGGTTTATTTATGTAAAGGAGCATATTATGCCAAGCAAGAGAATGAGGAGCGTTCAATTCTATCAGGATTTGAAAAACAATCCGAAGGTAAAACTCATCAGCAAGGATGTAGATTCCATGAAACTTGCCGAACACGCAAAGGCTGTCGCCACCATTACAGGAACACCAGGCTGGGAAGGACTTTTCCGGGGCAAACCATGTCTGCTCTTCGGACATATCTTTTACGAATACGCCCCGGGAGTTTTCAGAATCAGAACAAATGAAGATTGCCGGATGGCTATCAAGAAAATCGAAGAAGGCTTTACTACATCAACTGATGACTTAATGATATTTATGAAAGCATTACAACTAACCAATATCAGAGCCGCTATGGAGCATGCCACACTCGATTTTAAAGGATACGATCTGGATGAAAATGCTGAGATTTTCGGTAAAGAATATGTTCGGGTAATTAAAGAGCAATTAAAATCATAAGAGGATGAAAAAATATAGTGATATATCCGTTGGCGACTCAGCCGAAATAAAGCACACCATAACCGATCATGATATACGCAAGTTTGTTGACCTGACAGGTGATGACAACAAACTTCATATTGATTCCGGTTTTGCAGCCAACACCTCATTTAAAAAGCCTGTTGCACACGGTATGCTGGGTGCCTCTTTCATCTCCACTATTATAGGCACAAAATTACCTGGCGATGGTGCATTATGGTTTTCGCAAAGTTTAGAATTTTTGATGCCTGTAAGGGTTGGCGATACATTAACCATTACTGCAGAAGTAACAGGGAAAAATGACAGAAATAACAGTATAGAGTTAAGAACCGATATATATAATCAGAACAAACAAAAAGTAACCTCCGGCACCGCTAAGGTAAAAATAGTAGAACAGGAACTGCCTTCTGAAAAAAATCAGGAAGAATTAAGCTCAGGCATTAAAAACATACTTATAATTGGCGCATCCGGAGGCATCGGACAAGCCATCAGTAAAAAACTTAGTCAGGAGGGTTATAACCTGATTCTCCACTATAACAACAACCCGGGCAAGGTGGAACAAATTGCAGCTACAAAAGTTAACGACAATCAAAAAATTGCCTGTGTTAAGGCTGATTTAAGTATAGACAGCGAGCTTGACGGGTTAATCTCCAAAGCAGAAAGAACACTTGGTTCTGTTGATGGTATCATTAATGCGGCAACTGTAAATGTTTCAAACATTAAATTTGAGAAAACAGACTGGAACGACCTGAACAGGCATCTTCAGATAAACATTAAAGCCAATTACGAATTGTTGAAAAGGCTGGTTCCTTCTATGAAACAGCGGAAACAAGGGAAGATCATTTTTATAACCACCCAATATACAGAGAGCACTCCTCCTGCAGAGCTTATTCATTATGTAACAGCAAAATCCGCCCTAAATGGTTTTGCCAAATCTATGGCTGTAGAGCTGGGTCCTCACAATATCCAGGTTAATCTTGTTTCTCCGGGTATGACTGAAACTGAACTGATTGCTGATGTTCCTGAAAAAGCCAGACTCGTAGCCGCAGGTAAAACCCCGCTGCGAAGACTTGCTACTCCTCTGGATATAGCAAATGTGGTATCCTTTTTATTTTCCGAAAACAGCAATTATATAACAGGTGAAACCATTCGTGTGAATGGCGGACAAACCATGATATAATGGAATTGATAAAATACACAGACCTCTTAAAAGAAAACAAAATCCTGAAAGACAAACTTGCAGGAAAACCTCAGGTAAAAATTCACCTGTTGAATAATGTTACAGTGAATATCCTGAAAAATGTACTTGAATACAGGTTACGTTTGTCCGGCAACAATGTTGAAATGGTGATGCATGATTATGACACCATTATCCCGGACAGTATGCAACTTCAGGATGAGAATACTCCCAGAATCATATTTTGGGATATTTGCAATTATTTACCCGGTATTTATTACAAAAGCAATCTGTGGTCAAATAAGGAACTCGATGACTTTATCTCTAAAGTAAGAAATGATATTGATTTGGTGTTTCAATCTCTTTCCAAAGCAAGCATTGCATTTGTTAATACCTTTAGTGCATCGCCCTTTGCCCTGCATGCAGTAAAACAGACACCATTGCAGGTGGCCGCTGAGGTATTGAATAAATACCTCATTGACAGAAAACCGGAAAATGTTCATCTGGTTGATATGTCGGTCATTTATCAGGAAATATCTGTGAGCATAGCGACAGATCTGAGAATGTTTAATAACAGCAAAACGTTACACAGTTATCCGTTTTTCTATGCGTATGTTAACCGCATCATGCCCGTGCTGTCATCAGTAACCGGGAAAGCCAAAAAGGCATTGATATTTGATTGTGATAATTCCTTATGGCACGGGATTATCGGTGAAGACGGGAAAGAAGGAATTAAAATGTCTGCAGAAGACAGCAAAGGCATTTTTTTTCATCAGGTTCAACGTATTGCTGTGGAGTTAAGTAAACAAGGAATCATTATTGGCTTAAACAGTAAAAACAACCCGGAAGATGTGGAGGATATCCTTCAATCGCATCCGGATATGTTCTTAAGAGATGAGCATATTGTAATAAAAAAAGTAAACTGGATCGATAAAGCATCAAATCTTAAGCAGATAGCCAAAGACCTGAATATTGGTATTGACAGTCTTGTTTTTATAGATGATTCTGATTTTGAAATCAATTTAGTAAGAGAACAACTGCCCGAGGTTTCCACATTTCAGGTTCCCAAGGCCCTGCATGATTACCCAAAGATGATGAAAGAAATTTCCAACCTCTTTTATAATCACTCACAAACAGGTGAAGATCTGGAAAGGGTGAACATGTATAAACAAGAACAGGCACGGGAACAACAAAAAGAAACATTCGGTAATATTGATGAGTACCTTCATTCACTTGGCATAAAAATAAAAATATATAAAGACGATGTATCATTGGTTGCCAGAACCGCACAAATGACACAAAAGACCAATCAGTTTAATCTCACCACCAAACGATACACTGAAAACGATATTCAGCATTTTATCACATCTGCATCACATCATGTGTATGTATTTGAGGTTAGTGATAAATTTGGGTCGTATGGAATAACCGGCATGTGCATTACAAATGCTGAAAACAATAACGTTTTGATTGATTCCTTTTTGATGAGCTGCCGGGTATTGGGAAGAAAAATAGAATCAAGTTTTCTTTCATACATCATTGATGATTTGGTAAAAGAAGGAGTTAAGTCTATGCTCTCCTCATATATCAAAACTGCAAAAAATGCTCAGGTTGAAATGTTTTTTGAAAACAATGGGTTCAGCCTCACTGAATCATCAGAGGGTGCTAAGAACTATACCCTCAACACAATAGATTGGAAAAACCACACTCCTGATTTTATCACTATTGAAAACGCTGATAACATTAAAACTGCATAAAATTGAATAATTCCCGGGATTACTTATCGTACTTACTTCGTATAGAAAAACTTATTTCCGATAAACACCGGCATATTTTCAGCGCACTGTTTATACAATTCTATCTCTATCTAACAGGAAGTGTACATTCGAAGAAAACCCCAAAAAGAAATATCACCTTTTACCTAGCCAAGTTTTTGAGATTTATCCAACTCACATTGTTAAATCTTAAATCAGCAAACGCGGATATAGTGGTATGGATAGCAGACAAATCGCATATTAACGAGGTTTCTGCTGTTTGTGTGAACCTAATGGGCAATGGAAAAAAAGTATTAATTGTTTCAGCAAAAAATGATTTGCTCAAAAATCCTGCACTTCAACCCTTTCAAAGGTTATTCATTCCAATTCCTTTCACCAAACCAATGCCAGAATCAGAAGTTGATGAATTTGTTAAGGCATTTACAAGTGCTGAAGTATTGACCGGTGAGCTAAAGCTGAATGAGACCGAAATGAACCTTTTTAAACAATGCCTGACAGACTGGGGAAATAATACAAAAAGGCTAGGTGAAATTTTAAATCAACTCCTCAAAAGGATCAAGCCGGAAGCTGCCATAATTGGTTATGATATCCCACCTGATGGAAGAACCTTTACCCTGGTATGTAAAGAAAATAATATTAAAACATTTATGATCCAGCATGGTTCAGTTGCTGTTAAAAATGGCATATTCAGCGGACATAAAGTTGACCATTACATGGTTTATGGAGAACTCACAAAATCTATTTTAAAAGATGTAAATTGTGAATCAGAAATATATGTAGCCGGCCCGCCCTATTTAGACCATATAAAGACAAAGAAAAAAGCCGATATCCGGCAACAAACCAGCAGAAAAAAAAGAATTCTAGTAGCCTTTTCAGGACCGGGGCATTTTACCACATTGGAACATCACCAATTATCTATCAAGGTTCTGATTACTTTAGTTAAGCAAATGCCTGATACAGAATTCTTCCTTAAACTTCACCCCAAAGACAGTTTAACATACTATACCGATCTGTTATCTTATTCTAATGTTTTTGATAAACTCCCAAACAACAATAGCACTGATATTTTCGATTGGCTTGCCCATAGTGACCTTTTGATTACAGGAGCTTCTACTGTGTGCCAGGAGGCAATGATTATAAATATTCCGGCCATTTGCCTCGACCTCTTAAACCACTACTCCAGCGTGGAGTTTATAAAAGATAAAGCGGTGTATTACAATACCTCTGAAACTCAATTAAGCGATACCATTAATAACCTATTTAATGGTATTGAGGATTTACAAATAAAACAAAATGCCATAGGGCATGTGGAACATTTTTTTGGCAGGCTTGATGGAAAAGCGTCAACCCGTTGTGCCGACTATATACTCAAACAATTAGACAGAAATGGAAAATAAAGTAAAGGAAATAATGGCTGCTGTTTTCGAAACAGAGCCATCATTAATTAATGAAAACAGCAGTCCCGATAATATCGAGAACTGGGATTCTATCAGACATATGAATCTGATTGTTGCCCTTGAGGAGGAATTCGGAATCCAGTTTAATGATGACCAGATTGCCGACATGACCAACTTTAAGCTGGTAATTGCTACCCTAAAAGAATTTAGTTTATAGGTTTATGCTTAAAGCAATTGGCTACTTCCATGCGATTCTTAATTATGCTTATAAATATTATTTGCAGATTAAGCACTACCCAAAATTAAAGATAGAGGGTCGCCCCTTGATTGGAAAAAGGGTTCGGTTTATTCTGGCAACAGGTTCCAAAACCACTATTGGAAAAGGGGTAATGATTTCTGATGATGTGATTATCCAGGCATGGGCTGGAGCACAAATAACTATTGGAAAGAAATGCTTCTTTAACAGAACAGTATCGCTTATTGTTCATGAGAAACTGGAAATAGGCAACGAAGTAATGCTTGGAGAAAATGTGAAAGTTTATGACAATGAACATGTGATAAACGGGAATAAGGTGGAGCGAAAATTGTTTAATACGGCTCCTGTTGTTATCCGTGATAATTGCTGGATTGCCAACAGTGCGGTTGTATTGAAAGGAACAACCATGGGGCCAAATACACTAGTTGCAGCATTAACAATGGCCTCCGGCAATCTGGAAGCCAACGCCATGTATATGGGTGTACCATGCAGAAAATTAAAAAAACTGGAAACGGAGGAATCAAAATAAATGTGTGGAATTGCCGGTATAATCGGAAATAACGCTTCAGAAAAAAGCATTGATGAGATGCTTAAGGCTACCAGGCACAGGGGGCCGGATGATTATGGCATAGCCTCCTTTGAAGGCGCTGCTATCGGCATGAACCGCCTGGCCATCATTGATCTTTCTGCACTTGCTCATCAGCCCATGCTAAGCAAGGATGGAAGATATGCCATTGTATATAACGGAGAAATATATAACTACCTGGAAATTAGAAAAGAACTCGAAAAACAAGGTGAGTTCTTTTTATCCAACTCTGATACCGAGGTTCTTTTAAGGGCTTTCCTTGTTTACGGTAAGGCTTGCCTTTCAAAAATACGGGGCATGTTTGCCTTTGTGATCTGGGATAAAGAAACACAAACAGCTTTTGGAGCCAGAGATCACCTCGGCATAAAACCATTTATTTATAGTGTAAGGGATAATAACCTGATTTTTTGTTCAGAATTAAAAGGTTTTCTTGCCCTAAACAGCTACAACTGGATTCCCGATGACTACTCCGTGTCAGAGTATCTGATGCGTGGATACATTACAGCTCCATCCACCATACTCAAGGATATTTACTCCTTGCTTCCGGGAAACTGTTTTGAGTTCAAAAATGGGGAATTAACTATTTCGACATACTGGGACTTAAAAGAAAACGAGCTACCGGCTCTGCCTGAGAAAGAAATGCTAAGCACCATCAAACAACATGTACTTGATGCGGTTAAAGAACAACAGGTTTCTGATGTTCCGTTGGGAGTATTTCTTAGCGGTGGGCTCGATTCTTCCATAGTAGTGTCTGCCATGAGAGAATCCGGTATAAAAAAGATAAAAACGTTCTCCATAGGTTTGCAAAATGATTCAACTGAGCTTGATGAATCATCTGATGCCCGCATTACTTCAGCCTTCTTTCAAACGGATCATTATGAGTTTATGCTAACGGGTGAAGAAATAACATCAAAATTTCATCATTATTATAAAATGCTGGATCAGCCATCCGTTGATGGTTTAAACACCTATCTGGTAAGCGAAATGGCGAGAAAGGAGGTTACTGTGGCATTGTCAGGATTAGGAGGAGATGAGTTATTTGGAGGATATAGCTGGCAAACCAAACCATACCTTACATCGGCTTATAAAAAAACTGCGGCAAACATACTAAACCCAATAAAAAACTTTCTTCCAGGCTCACTTTCAAATAAAGTTAAAAGTACCTTACTGATGAATGATATGCATGATTATTACAAAAACCTGCATACAACTTTTTCAGAAAATGAGTGGGACACCGTGCCCAATTCACCCATTAAAAAAGAATCTATTTTAGATAAAGTACTTTCTGCATACCAGCTTAAAGTGGCAGATAAAATGAGGCAGATTACGTATTATGACATGAAAGTTTTTATGGCTTCGCGGTTATTAAGAGATAATGATGCGGTAGCAATGGGGCATTCCCTTGAAGTACGTTTTCCATTTATTGATTACCGGCTGTGTGAGTTTGCATGGAATATTAAAACAGAACAGAAAAGAAACGGATTTTCTGCCGACCCGGGATATGGAAATGGAACAAAAAAACTGCTCTATGAAGCGTTCAGGAATCAGCTCCCTCCTGATATTGCAAAGAGAACAAAGAAAGGATTTAAATTGCCTTATCAACTTTGGTTTAAAACTACACTGAAGAATGAAGTAGATCTAATCTGGACAAGCCCGTACCTGAGCAAATATATCAGGAAAGAAAAACTTGTTGAGATAAAACAAGGTTGGGAAAACGGGAAGGTGAACTGGGTAATTATTCTTCAACTATTAACCCTTGACGGATGGTTCCGTCATGTTTATGAGCGCACCCCTTAATATCGTATACATTCATCAGGATGGTCATATAACCGGATCTGCTATCAGCTTAAAAAATCTGATCAGCGGATTTTTACCGGGTCAGGTAAATCCAACACTAATCATTCCAACTGAAGGGCCTTTGAGAGCTTTTATGGAAGAAGCGGGCATTCAGGTGATTTGTGCTCCCTTTCAATCATTTTGGACCTTTCCTGGTCCGAGGTGGTTTTCGAGAAATAATTTTAAGATGTACAAGGCTCTGATACCCGACAAGAAACTTTTGAAGTTGATAAGGGATCTTAAACCGGATATTATTCATATTAATGATAAAGCTGCAATGGCTGCCGGTATTTCCCTCAGAAAGTCTGGTATTCCTATTATACAACACCTGAGAAGCAACTTTCATAAAACTAAATTCAGGTTTAATAAATGGTTATCTGTATGGCTTACTAAAAGATATGCTGATTTATTCATCGCTATTTCAGAAGATGAAACGGATGGTTTTGATCGTGTATCCAACCTTCATATCATTTACAATACCATACATCCCTCCCTCTCTGCAAAAGCTCTTGCCAATAAGAAAAATATCCGTGAAGAGTTTAATATCCGTTCAGAAGATGTGGTTGTTTGTTATGTGGGCCTTTACAACGAATTAAAAGGTGCATGGGATTATATAGATACATGTGGTCGATTAAAGAAAAAACTGCCCCACAAAAAATTCCATTTCTTTTTCATTGGTCCCATTCCCTCACCGGATGTTAAACTAAATGAACATGGCACCCTTATCAACCCATACGATAAGGCAAAAAAACTTGCTGATGAAGCAGGAATAAGAGAAGAGATGATATTCACCGGATACAGAAAAGATGCCCTGAGCCTGATTGCTGCTTCTGATCTGCTGTTGATTATGAATAAGCAGGGCGTGCTGGGCCGTCAACCCTTTGAAGCCATGTCGGTAGGTGTTCCTGTAATTGCAGTTGCAGGGCAAAGCAGCAAAACCAATATAGTTCGTTCAGGGGTAAATGGTATTCTTCTTAAAGAATATTCACCGGGGCTTATTGCAGAAGAAGCTGCCCGTATGCTCTCTGACCGGAACTATTGCCATCAACTTGGCAATGCAGGCAAAGAAATAGCTGACACTGAATTTAACCCACTGATTAACTCACAGAAGGTAATCAAACTTTACCACAGCCTCATAAAAAATTGAAACCCGCCAACCCGTCTTTACAAATTGAAGGTCGCTCAGGATGTGAGCTCAAAATCATACAGCGTGATGGTGGTATATTTGTACGCAAATATTCCAGTAATGAATTGTATAACGAAAGGCTTGTTAAACAACAAGAGAAACAGGCCTCATTCAATGACCCAACATTAGTGCAATTCGGTTTTTCAACCCCCCAGGTCTTTCAAACCGGCAACGAGGGCAACCTGTTTTGGTTTGAGATGAATTATGTTGGTGGTGAAAAGTATTCCAACTACCTTCAAAGAATAAATAAACCGGAAATCGACCAACTGATTAACCGTTTTATTAAATACTTTGAGTTTCAGTTTGCCAAAGCGGAAACGATTGATGTACCCGTATTAATCATTCAGGATAAAATAAAATCCCTTGAAACTGCGGTAAATAATAACGCTGAAATAAATGCGGTACTGAGAGAAAAGCTCCTGTCTTATTTGCAAAAAAATATTCCTTCACATACAATCGGTATAGGGCAATGTCATGGAGACCTTACTCTCTCCAATATGCTTTTTCTCAACAACGGACATATCGTTACCTTTGATCTTCTTGATTCCTTTATTGAATCACCTGTTATTGATTTTGTGAAACTCAGACAGGATACCCGATACGGCTGGTCCATTTTTATTGAGGATATTGACACCAATACAAGGCTTAAGCAGGTATTACGTTACCTGGATAATGCGCTGGTTGAATATGCTCAAAGCAAATCCGATCTTATTCACTGGGAGCATTATCTTACGGTGTTTAACTTTGCCAGAATATTGCCTTACGCAAAAGACCTCAGGGATTTACATTTTATAGAAAACAAATTGAATAACTTAATATAATATGATACTTATTGTACCTATGGCTGGCCGATCGAGCCGCTTTCCAAATATGAAACCCAAGTGGATGCTAACACACCCCAGCGGGCGTTTTATGGTAATTGAAGCTATTAACGGGCTGAACCTTTCAGACTTTAGCAAAATTGTTTTTGTTTGCCTGAAAGAGCATGAAGAATTACACGGATTTACCAAAGGGTTCAGGGAAGAGCTTGAATCTTTAGGAATAAATGATAAAAGCGAAATATTATACCTTGAAACTACGACAAGACACCAATCTGAAACCGTGGCCAAGGCGATTGAACACTACCATATAACGGGTCCAGTGTTTGTTAAAGATTCGGATAATTATTTCACAGTTAGGTATACTGGAAATAATACCGTTTGTTTTTACGACCTTAATTCATCGGGGTTAATAAAGCCTAAAAACAAAAGTTACATTTCATTTGATGAACATGGTTATATCAACAATATTGTAGAAAAGCAGGTAATCAGTTCGAGTTTCTGCGTTGGAGGTTATGGATTTGCCTCAGCAGGTGAGTTTATTTCCTATATGAATAAGATTGACAATGAAGGAGAGGTATACCTTAGCAATGTGATCTTTGAAATGATTCTTGACGGTAAGAAATTCAGCAGTACCATAGTAGATCATTACAAGGATTGGGGAACCCTTGAAGATTGGGATCGGTTCAAGCGTTCGTATGCCACCTTGTTTTTGGATATTGACGGCACTTTGGTGAAAAACTCCTCAGCTCATTTTCCTCCTTATATTGGGAATACACCAGCCCTGACCGAGAATATAGAGATCATTAAAAAGCTGTATGAGAGCGGTAAATTTCAGGTGATACTTACTACATCACGTCCGGAGAAATACAGAAAGGAAACCGTAAACCAAATGGAAAAAGAAGGCATTCCTTTCAACCACCTCATCATGGGGCTTTATCACGCTAAGAGAATTATTATAAATGATTACAGCAAATCAAATCCGTACAAAAGCTGTGACGCCATCAACCTGAAAAGGGATGCACAGGATCTTAAAGAGATATTAAGGGAATCATTGGGAATTGATTACGAAGAAATTTAACTACAATATGAATTACACTACACAAAAATTGGTTCCAGGTAAACTCAATGATTTACACTGGCTTCACAAAAAATCCTTTAACTCAAAATATGATTTCACCTACTTTAAGGATAAATACAATACACAAGCTTACCACGAAGACTTAATCGGCTTCTTTAGCTATGCTGATGAAACACCTGCCGCATATTATGGCATTTTTCCGATAGCGCTTATGTATAACGGCACCAAGGTAATTGCCTCCCAATCTGGTGACACCATGACCCATCCTGATCACAGAGGTAAAGGTCTATTTGTTGACTTAGCAAAGAAAACATACCAATTTGCCGGGGAATCAGGTATCAAGTTTGTGTTAGGCTTTACAAACACAAAATCACACCGGGGTTTTGAAAAACTTGGATGGACCTTCACAGGGAAATGGAAAGTGTTTACTATTGAAAATAAGCTGCCTGATACCTCTATTGTATTTAGAAAATTTCCTTTCTTAAAAAGAATATTCACAAATTGGTTAAAAAAGTACGTTGTAAAATTTGATCAAATAAAATGGGAATCGTTCATACCAGAAGGAGTTAAAGGTTATGTATTAAAAGACAGTGATTTTTTTGAATATAAAAAATACAGTAATGCGCAATTAGTAAGTATCGATGGCTTTCATTTATATCTAAATATAAATCCATACCTGTTGCTTGGTGATGTTTCATATTTTCCTTATGATAAAATGCCTGCTTTTTTAGCTGTACTGCAAAAAATCGCAAAAAAATCTCTTGTAAAAAAAGTAAGCATAAGTATTTCTGAGAACCACTGGTTAACTGATTACTTTAACAAGTCAGGCTTTACGCCTCAGGAATCTTCCAGTACAATTGGTTATTATAATTTTAGTACAGATCACTTTGACTTTAAATCCATCATGCACATTCAAGGTGATGCTGATTATTTTTAATCTATGAATATCATTATAGAGTCTACGGTACTGGAAAAGTGGCAACATTCATTGCTTTCTCATCTTCATGAGCATTCCTCTGATGAAATCAGAATATTCTCATTAGGATTAAAAAATAAATCATCAGGCGGATTAATAAACCTTATTACATTCTTTGAAAATCGCATCAGAAAAATTAATAACCTGTCATATAAAGCAACTCCACTTCAAAATGTTGAGGTTTTAAGCATAAGTGACTTAAAATCCTCCTTAGCGGGAAATTCTATAATCAATCTGACTGAAACAGACATTTGTGCTTCAGGAGTTATTCCAAAGGATATTTCTGTTTCCGAAATATATTACGCAACAGAAAGCAGTCAATTTACGCGTAGTCCTTATGTGATATTTACAAATTCAGACACATTATATATTAAAGCAGTAACCAAATTAAATGGGGAAATAATTCATTCTGCTACGACAAGAACCAGCAATAACCAGTATTTTACGAGCAAATCTCTTAGTGACCTGAAATGGAACTCTCTAGAACTTTTAAAGCTTTTACTTAAAACTAAAGACCAGGGTAAACAGGCAGAATCGATAAAAGTCAATTCCTGGAAACCTCTGATGATTTTGTTTCCAGCAATGCAGAAAACTTTGAATTTGTTTATATCAAAATTTTTCACCTCCAAAAACACCAAATGGACAATTGCATTAAAGAATAAAAATACAAATATCACTAGCACCCTTATTCCTGAAAAAGATTACTTTCTGGCAGATCCTTTCATAGTTGAGGAAGATTCACAATTACACCTTTTTGTTGAGCATTTTTCCTATCCATTAAATAAGGGGTTGCTTTCTTACATTAATATTGAAAACAATTCCATATCCGAACCCGTATTAATTCTGGAAGAGCCTTTTCACCTCTCCTACCCTCACGTATTTTTTCATGAAGGCTGTTATTACATGATTCCTGAAACCCGTCAAAGCAATTCTGTAAGGCTATATAAATGTATTGAATTTCCCTTAAAATGGTCTTTTTTGAAAACCATTATTGATCATACTCAACTTTCAGATGTTACACTTTTTAAACACGACAGTATTTACTGGATGTTTGCCAATACATGCGTAGAAAACACCAATAACAGTATAGAAAAGCTACACCTTTTTTATACAGACGATCCAATTAATAGTGAGTGGCAATCTCACCCATTAAATCCTATTGTGAGTGATGTGTGTAGTTCCAGACCCGCAGGTAATCTCTTTGTAAAAGAGGGTAAAATTTACCGTCCCTCACAGGATTCGGGTAAAACATATGGGTATGCGGTAAACATTAATGAAATAGTTTGCCTTTCTAAAAACAATTACGAAGAAAGACTTATTCGTAAGATAAGTCCTGATGATGTTTCGTTAAATGCACTTGCCACGCATACTTATAATCAAACAGCCTCCTATGAGGTATTCGATATCATAACAAAATTAAAATGAATTCACCTTTCTTTTCCATTTGCATCCCAAACTTCAACTATGGGAATTACCTCCATGAAACGATAGACAGCGTTCTTAGCCAGGATTTTAATGATTTTGAAATTTGTATTGCTGATAATAAAAGTACTGATAACTCCTGGGAAGTCATTACTGAATACACGAATAAACATAACAACATCAAAGCAATACAGAACACTCAAAATCTTGGATTTGCTGGTAATTTAGACGCGGTAAGCAAAATCTCAACCGGGAAATGGATGATTATGCTGTCTTCTGATGATTTAATGGAACCAGGGGCATTAAGCCTTTATTATAAATGTATCACCAAAGATAATAATACCTTTAATGTATACAATTCAAGTGTAACTCAGTTTAACAATGACAAACCAGAGGAGCAAAAACATATAGGATATAGGAAGCCTATCTGGAATAACACCGATAAATCTGAACATTGGACTACCATATTGGGATGCGAAACATATACCAAAAGCTGCAACAAATTACTCCATCTTGGATTGAAGACATCTAAGAGCCCTTTTAATTTTGTGTCCTTATGCTATTCACGGGAAATTTATAATCTTGTTTCAGGATATGGATCCACTCGCATGATTAATCCTGATAAGTGGTTTCACTTTCGCTTGTGTTCGGTTGCCAATGAGGCAATATATATGGATCAGGTTTGTTTTAAATACCGTTGGCATAACAATAACCAAACAGCACAACAAACGCAGTCGGGAGCGTTGAAGTTTTGGATTGACGAATACAGAACAAGTTTTGAAGTTGACAAAGACTTGCTTCAAAAAATAGGGTTAAATCAACTGGATGTAAAAAAAGCGTATATCGAAAATGTAATATTGCCTTATATGCTCAGGCATCTTAGATTAAAAGAAAGGAAAATGTCCTGGCGGATTCTATATTTAGGACTTGCTACTTATCCTGAAATTTGCTTTAGAGATTTTAGATTTTATTTCCTGTTTATTTTATTAACTCTCGGACCACTTGGGAGTTTGATTTCAAAACTTTACACCTCCTCCCCTAATAAATGAAAAAGGCAGACATGGTTTTGCTCAAATGATAAAAAGTTAACAAACCGCATACCCATTTTTACTTAAAACCAGACTTTCCCATAGTATGAAATCGTTAACGCAACAATTAAAAGTAAAGGACAGGCTATTATCTGCTTACACCATAGCCGTTGTTTTTCCTGTGATTTATATTGGCACAAACTTTTCGTTGGTAATGTTCATTTTTTTATGGCAGTACATACATAATATCACTAAGGTTTCATTTAGCAGTGTTAGGCTGGAATCCAAACTGCTTATGGCTTTTGGTGTTGGTGTTGTTATCTCCATTTTTGATATATGGACCCTTGAACAAGGTACAGGTAGGATAACTAAAGCGTTTGCCGTAGTACCTAATTACCTCTATTGGGCACTAACTATTGTTTTGTTTGTTACTAACTACAGGCTTATTAATTTCTCAGTTATTTATAAGAGTGTAACAATTTCAATAGTATGTGTAATTGCCTATTATTATGTACCGTTCTTTAAACCTCTGGAAGCTACGTTTCTTTTCAGGGGACTACCAGATAATATCTTTGCGTTTATATTAATTGGTTTTACCCCTATTACACTCTCCTATATTAAAAATAAGTTTGGCATATTTGCCTTTTTCATTTCAGGGATTTCTCTCATGTTGTTTGCCTTTCTTGGCGGATCAAGATCGGGATCATTGCTTGTTTCCTTAAATTTTGCCATTCTCACCATATTTTACTTAAGAAACAGCCTGCTTATTTATTTCTCGTTTGCCATTGGTGCTATTCTTTTCCTTTCCTATCTAAGCTTTGAGGATGATATTAAACAAATGGTTAAGGCACTTAACCCGAGAACCTATGACCTTCTTTATGAAGAAAACACCCTTGAACTGGATCATTCCTATTTAACGAGAGTAGCTATCCGGGAGAAAGGGCTCTCCTTATTTGAGAAAAGCCCCATCACAGGAGTTGGAATAAATAATTTTGGCTCTCTTGAAGGAGAAATATCTTACAACTTCGTTGGAGGTGATATTGTGGCCAGGGATGATGAGCATATCCAACATGCAAGTGCTCACAACTCCTACATTTCTATTCTTACTGAAACCGGCTTATTGGGTAGTATTCCATTGGCTATATTTATTCTTTACTCTTTAAGCAGATGTCTCAGAATGGGATTAAAAGGAGATGAGCAATCCTTTGTGCTTGCTATTGGACTGATAGGTATGCTTATCCATTTTAATTTTATTTCCGCCATTCTGAATATTTATACATGGTTCTATTTTGGACTGGTAGCAGCCAACAATCAGCGTTTTAACCAAAAAAATGAAACTAGGAATACATTATCACATACCGCTGCTTCAGGCAGATGAAAACCAATACTTCACAGTAGGCTTTTTTGGTGTATTTCTGGACAGCCTTGCCAATGAGGTTGATGAACTTGTTTGTTTTCTTCATACTCCACTGCAAGGAGAAAAAGAAACAATGGACTATCGTTTAAAAGCCAAAAATATAACATTTGTTGATTTAGGTCCACACGATGCATTATATTACAGACTTTTGCGATCAGTTGCTATAAAACGAAAATGTGCACCCCAACTTAAAAATGTTGATGCACTATTAATAAGAACCCCTACCCCATTGGTTCAAACAATGGCCGGTGCTATTGAAAAGAGTAAGGTAACACTGTTACTGGTTGGTGACTATGAAGAAGGAAGTAAAACACTGGGCTTTGGGACATTGAAAAATTTTGTTCTGAGAAAATGGGGGCAATTTTATAACAGACAACTTGAAAAGTTGATTTCCCGGGTAAACGTTCTGGCCAACAGCAATCACCTTCAGCAAAAATTCAGCTTATTTAATCCCCAAATAAGGGTTATTACCACAACCACACTTTCAGAACAATCTTTTTATAAAAAAGAAACAACCTGCACAAACCCTGAAATTAAACTTCTTTATACCGGAAGAATTGATACCGGGAAAGGGATACTTGAAATGGCAGAATCGGTTGCCATATTGCGAAAAAAAGGCTACAATGTTTCACTTTCACTTGCCGGGTGGGATGATGACCGTGGTTTAAAATCAACGCGAATGCTTGAGGAATTGGCAGCTAAGCTCGGTATCACCCCATATATCCATTTTCTGGGTAGAAAACAGATTGGAGAAGAGTTGAATGCTGTATACCGTGAGGCTGATATTTATCTGATGTGTTCTCAGGTTATCGAAGGTTTCCCCCGCACTATCTGGGAGGCAATGGCCAACTCTCTTCCTGTTATCGCCACAAAAGTAGGTTCCATGCCACATTTTCTTTCTGATAAAGAAACAGCCTTGTTAATAGATCCTATGAAGGTTGACCAGCTGGTTGAAGCAATAGAACAATTGATAGTCAATCCGGTCTTAAGAGCAAATTTAATCACCGGAGGATATCAACTTGCTAAACAAAATACATTGGAAAGTCAGGCTAAAAAAATGATTGAAGCAATTACAAATCCCATCATCCTAAATGCTGCTAAACATTCTTCATAAAACAGGTTTTTTTAACCTTTGCCGGTCAGTTTATAAAAATAAAAGAAGCATTTCTATTCTTCTGCATGGAACCTATGGGAAAACCTTCCGTGATATTCCTCATAAGTTGCATTTTGGAATGCATACGGATGACCTTGAAAAAATGATTTTATGGTTAAAGAAGGAGAATATTCCCTTAATATCAACCACTGAATTACTTGCCGGTAAACCAGGTCTCAATATCAGTCTTGATGATGGGTATGCAAATAACTATGAATATGGACTTAAGGTTTTTGAAAAAATGGAATCCCCATTTACCATTTTTGTTACTACCAGACATATCATTGAAAATGACCGCTGTGATATTCTTGACTACTTTACAGAAATAATACAAGAACAAAAAATAGCTGTTTCTGACGAAGCGGGCTATGAACTTTTCTGGGGTTTAACTCCGGATCAGGTTAAAAAACTGAGTGTGCATCCCTTAGCTGAATTGGGCTGCCATACACATAACCACCCGCATCTGAATCTGTGTTCAGAAAATGATATAAATAATGAAATTAGTTTATCTTCTGACATATTGAAAAATTTAACAGGTGAACAGCCAAAAACTTTTTCATATCCCTTTGGAGATTATGACCAGCGGACAATCAACAGTGTTATTAAAAAGGGATTTATTGCTGCCTTTGCGGTAAAACCATCACTCAGGAACAATACACTCTTTGAACTGCCAAGAATAGGTATATACAATAACTCACCCGCTTACTTGTCTGCAAAACTCAATTTCATATATCACTCTATCAGATGCGCATAACCATCTATACTTCACTTCAAACTGACTGGCTGGCATTGCACCAGATCAACTCCATTAAAAAAGAGTTTGAAAACGTAACAGTAGTTGCAGTGAACCGCTCTGAAAAAGAGTTTCTACAGGAACGGATTCAGACACAAAAAAAATTAATAAAAAAAAGGGGACTCATTTGGTTCATTAAGAAAAGAGTCGATAATTATTTTCTGCGCCCATGCTCTTCTGATTGGAACAGGCATCTTGAGGAACAAAAACAGATACAAAAAGCACTACTTAAGACAGAGGAAATACCTTATGACCACATTGTTTCATCTGTTAATGGGAAAAACAGCGCACAAACAATATTGGATACAGAACCTGACCTCTTAATTCAGGCAGGCGCAGGAATACTGAAATCTAATATTTTTAATATACCAGCCATTTGCACGCTAAATGTGCATGGTGCTATAGCTCCCCGTTTAAGAGGAGGAAGCTCCATTTTCTGGTCTTACTATTTTGGACGACCAGACTGGCTTGGGGTAACAGTGCATCAAATTGATAAAGGAATTGATACCGGTGCGGTTTATAAAAGGCAGACATTATCTTATACACCAGGAATTCACCCGGCTGGTAAGTTGGTAGAATCTGCTATTACCGGAACAGATTTGTTATGTTCTGTAATTGGTCAAATTCAGAAAAGAGATATTATTGCACAAAAAATAGAAGAAGAAAGTACATACCTTGGGTTTTACAACTCAAAACAATACAATAGCTTAAAAAACAATAACTGGTACCCGATTAAAACAACTAAATAATGTCAATCATCTTAGGAATTAACTTTAGTCACGACTGTTCCGTATCCCTGCTGAAAAACGGAAAAGTTCTGGCATCCATTGAGGAAGAAAAAACTAGTCGTATCAAACAGGATTTCGGCTGGCCCAAAACAGCAGTAGAAAGATTGCTTAAAGAGCATCATATTAAACCAGAAGAGGTAAACACCATTGCGTTTGGCAGTAAGTTCTTTTTAAGCATCAGCAAGAACGAAGTAAAATACCGTTTTAATAAAACGCAGTTAAACAGAAATGGCGAAATATTAAACCGCATTACTTCTTTTCTGGGTTTTACCGATTCAAATTTTACTGATAAAAATACAGACACATTTGAAGAGGAGTTGAAAAAAGAAGGATTTATTCATGCGAAAGTTCAATTTTTTAACCATCACCTTGCTCATGCTGCAAGTGCGTGGTATGCCGCTCCATTTGAGTGCGATCTCGTATTTACTGCAGATGGTCATGGCGATGGGGAATCAATCACATTTTATGAACCTGATTCCGTAGAAGGATTAAAACTGCTGCAATCATTTGGTCACGAAGTTTCTGTAGGTCAATTCTACAGCGGAATTACCAAACTGCTTGGTTTCAGACCCACAAGGCATGAAGGAAAGATTACAGGATTAGCCGCTTATGGTAAGCCCGGTGAATTACTGGAAAAGTTCAGGGGAGCATTTCATTTCGAAAATGGAATACTCACCCGGTTTCCTTTTAATGAATCTGAAACATTGTGGAAACAATATAATCTTGATAGTAACCTTGATCTGAAAACGAAAGTTAACTTTCAGTCTGAATCAGCTGTTGGTCAGCAATACGCTAAAAATGCATGGATACTTGATGCATGGCTGAAAGAAGTAACAGCAGGATACAGCAAAGAAGATATAGCATATGCCTGTCAGAAAGTAACAGAAGAAGTAATGGTGCAATTGATGGATTATGCCATTCACAAATTTAAAGGTGGCAAAAAAATCAAACTTGGTCTTGCAGGCGGGGTATTTGCTAATGTAAGGGTCAATCAGCTCCTGTTCGAACACCCTTTGGTAGAAAATGTTTTTGTTCAACCCGCAATGGGAGATTCGGGTTTATCTATTGGGGCTGTTTATCTGGCCGATATTGAGGATCATAAAAATAAGCTTACAAACCAATATCGTTTTACTCATACTTATCTTGGACCAGACTATACCAATGATCTGGAAACCTTTTTAAACAACATTGATAAAGATAAATACATTGTAGAAGATATGGGAAATGAAGCACCTAAAAGGGTTGCCAAATTAATGCAGGATAATACCATAGTAGGCTTTTGGCACGGCAGTATGGAATGGGGCCCCCGTGCCCTTGGAAAACGTTCTATGATCCTCAATACGTTTGTTAGAAGCGTGAACGACACCCTCAATCAACGATTAAACCGTACTGAATTTATGCCATTTGCTCCTTCAGTTATTGATTATATGGTAAAAACATATATGCCTAAATATGAGGAAAAGGATATTGCTGCCGATTACATGACAATAACCTACGATGTTGATCCTAAATATCACGACCAGTTGCAGGCCGTGGTTCATGTAGACGGAACAGCCCGACCACAAGTGGTAAAAAAAGAAACCAATCCCTATTATTATGCTATAATAGATGAGTTTTATAAACTGACCGGATGCGGGGCGATTGTAAATACAAGTTTCAATGTTCATGAAGAGCCCATTGTATCATCTCCTGAATCAGCCTTCAGGGCTCTTGTTGATCATCGGATTGATGCGCTTGTTCTTGACCAATTTCTCATCGTACATAAAAAATGACATCTCAGGTACTGTTTATCGGTACTTTCATTTCTTCAACATCAGGAAGTAAAGGCCCCTCGGAAAGTATTTCAGAAAAGCTGAGTGAAATGGGGCATTTGGTGGGCACTGTTTCCGGAAAAAAAAGCCCGATAGTGCGCTTTCTGGACACCACTTTTCACATTATAAACAGGTCATACAGCATAGCCTTTGTTGATGTTTACAGCAGCAGAACTTTGTACCTCACCTATTTTTACACCTTATTGCTTCGATTAAAAGGGATTCCTTATATTTCCATTCTCCACGGTGGTGCCCTTGAAGAAAAGTATGATACCATACACAACTTCTTAAACCCTTTATTGCTAAGAAGCAAGCATATTATCACACCTTCAGTTTTCCTTCAATCTTTTTTTACAAAAAAGGGCTTTGAAGTGCAACATTTACCAAATCCGCTAAATCAAGATTTGTTTCCTTATAAAGAACGATCCGGTATTCCTTCAATGAATGTGAAGCTGCTTTGGGTTAGGGCATTTAGTGAAATTTACCAGCCAGAACTTGCTATTTATACTTTGCTTCATTTGCGACAGCGGGGGTACAAGGCAAGCCTCACGATGGTTGGGCCCGATAAAGGCAAATTAAAAGAATGCCAGTTTCTGGCAGAAAAAAACCAGCTTTTACCTTTTATTTCTTTTACCGGCCCGGTGGATAATTCCAAACTTTATACATATTACCATACACACGATATCCTACTTAACACAACAAAGTATGAAAGTTTCGGAATGGCTGTGGCAGAAGCCGCCTCTTGTGGATTACCAGTTGTAAGTAATGCTGTTGGAGAGATTAAAGCTGCATGGAAACATGAGCATGACATTATTCTGGCTAATGAAAACGATTTCGCTGATAAAGTTTCGTTATTGATTGAAAACAGCAAGCTATATACTAAAATCTCTCAGGAAGCTTACCATCATGCAAAGCTATTCTACCGGGATAATATAATACCCCAATGGTTGAAGCTTATTCATACCATAAGCAAAAAAACTGCTTAGCCTTTTATATTGAAGTTAGCCTTTTACTACCACATACCAGCATCACTTAAACCGGATGGAATATATTTCCCATCCTATTTCGGTGTATTTATTGATGCATTGGCAAATGAATGCAGCGGTTTGGTTCTACTGGTTCATGAGGCTACTCCCTTTGAAAGTGGATCAAATGACTACAGGCTAAAATCAACTCATATTACCCTGATTAATCTGGGCATAACAACACCAGCCTGGCACCGTGCTTTGTTTCACAGGAATATCATGAAAAAGGCTAAGCAAACATTAAGCACTTGCGATTCCATGATAGTAAGATGCCCTTGCGCATTGGCTCCGTTTATGCATCATTATATGCCTGCGGAAAAAATCTGGTTTATGGCCGTAGGTGATTACCGGGAAGCAGCTAAACACTGGAAAACGCCAACTTTAAGGGATAATGCCATTAAAGTTTATCTCCTCATTAATGATTACCTGTTTAGAAAAAGGCTGCCATACAGTAACCTGCTTGTTAACTCAAAGCTATTGTTTGACAAGTACAGCAAACTTGCAAAAAAAATTGACCAGATAAGCACCACAACCCTTTCCTCTTCTGATTTCTATGATAGAACAGATACCTGCACCCGACATGAAACAACATTGTTGTATACCGGCAGAATTGACCGGGCAAAAGGGCTGTTTGAACTGGTAGAGGCTGTTTCTATACTTAGAAATGATGGGATGCCGGTAAGACTGAATATTGCCGGCTGGGAATTGAAAGAGGGAAATGAAACCGAGAAGGAACTCAGATTATTTGCTTCAACATGCGGTGTAGCTAACCATATCCATTTTCTTGGTAAACTAAGTTCCGGAACCGAACTTAATCAGGCATACCGTGGGGCAGATATTTATGTTATCCCCTCCTATCACGAAGGATTTCCAAGAACCATCTGGGAAGCGTTTGCCAATAGTTTACCCGTTATCACCACTTCTGTTGGAGGTATTCCTGATGTACTCACTCATCTTAAACATGCTTACCTTATTCCCCCGCGTGATACCCGGGCAATAGTAACTGCAGTTAAATATGTTACCGGCAATCAAGCGTGTCGTAAACTTTTAATAAAAGAAGGAAAATTACTTGCAGCACAAAATACCCTTGAGATTCAAACCAACAAACTGGTTCAATGTATTTCAAACCCTTAGTACAATTTAAAGGAACATCTCTCTAAATCATCACAATATCCGTAAGAAATCATTTGGATTTCTATATTTATGAACACCATTTCAATGTCGCACAAAAACAAAATAAACTTTAATACCGATAAAAAAATATTATACCTGCTTCCTACCCCATCAATGAAAGGAGGAATGACAGCAATAACACAAATGTGGTACGATGTAGGACTATTTGAATCCGGCAAAACAAAACATTTTGATACCAACTTTTTCTGGGGACGTAACGTTTTTGTGAGGTTAATGGAATCGTTTGTCCTGAAAATAAAATTCATATATGTACTTCTGCAATTTAAGCCTTACGCCATCTATGTAATCGCATCACCTTATTGGGGATTTTACGATAAAATTTGCTATTGTGCCATTGCCAGGGTTTTCTCCGTTAAATCTATTTTTAATAACGTAAGTGCGCGTTTTATTACGTTTCACGAATCCACTTTTTTTAACAGAGCGCTTTCAAAATGGTGTATAAAAATTCCAGATGCCCTTGTGGTTGGTTCGCCTTATTGGTACAATTACTTTAATAAACATTTCCCAAATGCAAAGGTGGTTGAAATTCCCAATCCGGTAACCTCAAATGAATTCATTAGTCGTCCCAAAACAGCGGAAAAATCAAATGGCAAAATCAAAGTAGTTACAGCATCCCGGATTACCAAAGAAAAGGGGATATTTGAATTGATACAGGTGGTAAAAATGGTATGTGCTAAAAGTGACCGGTTTGAATTCACCATTATGGGTGAAGGCCCTGAACTGGATAATATGAGAAAAGAATTGGCCGAGTATGTCTCTTCCGGTTATGTAAAGATTAAAGGCTTTATTATAGGAGAAGAAAAAATTAAAACAATCACAGATGCCGATATTTATCTGCTGCTTACACATTTTGACCTGATGCCCATCTCCATACTTGAAGCAATGTCTGCAGGCCTTCCTGTCTTTACAACTAAAGTTGGCGGGGTTGATGATATGATTCAAGAAAATGAAACAGGGCATCTTTTTTCTGTAAAAGAAATTAACGAAGTGGCAGATAAACTCCTGTCTTACCAGTGCAAAAGAGAAAAGCTAATTGAAATGGGGCTGAAAGGACGAAAAAAAGTTCTTGAAAAATATGATATTGAAGTAATCGCTAACCAGCATATTCATCTTGTAAATAGCATTTAACAATGGCCTTAACAGATATTATATATAAATACCTTCCTGTTAGTCTTCAGAATTATGCCATTTCCCTGTATGGCTACAAGTGGCAGAAAAGACGTTTTGGAGGTATATTCGAAAAGGAACTGACAGGCTTTAAAACGCGGGAAAAATACACCCCTGAGCAATGGGAAGCGTATCAGAATACAGAACTCAGAAAAATATTGACCCACGCTTTTTCCCATGTACCATTTTACAGGAAAAAATTCACCGATTCGGGCTTTACCCTGCATGACCTTGTAAACTTTACCTTATCAGACTTAAGTCATTTGCCCTATCTGGAGAAAGATGAGTTAAGAACATTTGGAACCACAGATCTGATTGCATCAACAAAGGAACCCGGAGGAGACTTTTTTGCCAGCAGCGGAAGTACCGGAACGCCCACACAAATTCTTATTTCTCCACGGATGCATCAGGCATGGAGCGCGGGATTTGAAGCACGCATCAGGCACTGGGCAGGAGTAAACAGGAAAACCCCTCGCGGAACTATTGGTGGCAGAAGAATTATAAAAGACGGAGACGCAAAAGGGCCATTCTACAGATATAATCTGGTTGAAAAGCAGGTCTATTTTTCAGCATACCATATTTCCCCAAAAACAGTAGCCAACTATGTAGACGGTATGTTTAAACATCGGATCGAATACATGACAGGTTATGCCATGAGCAACTATTTTCTTGCACGTTTTATTGAAGAGGCAGGAATCAAAGCTCCACAACTCAAGGCCGTTATTACCTCGAGTGAAAAATTAACTCCCGAAATGAGGGAAACTTTCCGAAGGGTGTATGGCTGCCCTACCTTTGACTCCTATAGCGGTGTTGAAGACTGCGGCATGATAACCGAATGTGAATCCGGAAGTTTGCATATAAGTCCGGATCTGGGAATAATAGAAATTCTAAATGAACAGGGAAAACCTGTAAATCCTGGTGAAGAAGGTGAAGCAGTTTGCACAGGTACACTTAATTATGACCAACCTTTAATACGCTACAGAATAGGTGATATGCTTCGGCTAAGCAAGAATCAGAATTGCCCATGTGGCAGGCAAATGCCGGTAATTGATGAAATAATAGGTAGAATTGAAGATACCGTGGTGGGTAAGGATGGGCGCGAGATGGTGCGGTTTCATGGCATATTTATCAACATTCCTGAGATTATTGAAGCTCAGTTGATTCAACATACATTAGAGATGTTTGAAATAAAATTGGTAACATCGCAGCAGCTTAACCCGGATCAATTAAGCCTTATCCAAAGCCGCATGGAAAGCCAGCTGGGTAAGATTAACCTTGAAATTAATGAAGTAGAGAGCATACCCAGAAACCAAAACGGAAAATTTAAAGCCGTTATCTCTAAAGTAAAAAGAAATACCATATGAATACACTCAAACTAATAAAGAATCACACAGGAAAACTTGTTCCCCTTGCGCTTAGCACATTAAATCCGGCTAATTTTACGGTGCTTGTAAAAAATGCCTTTAGTCTATTATCAAGCCAGCAATGGGAAAACTACATTCTCAAAAACAACAAAAAACACACAGAACTGGCAAAGAAGTCACTCAACTGGCTAAAACATTCTCAGGATGTTATTGGATCAGGAGGCGTGGGCTGTTATGAATTTTACAGGTGGACCAAAGGTTATCCTGAAGTAACCGGATACATTATACCAACCTTTTGGGATGCATACCATTTATTTGGTGACGAAGAATATAAACAAAGAGCCATTAGAATGGCTGATTGGGAATTGGGTTTACAAAAACCGGAAGGCGGATGGGAAGGCTTTTATGAAGGTGACGGCCAACCTCCCGTAGTTTTTAATTCCGGTCAGGTGCTGAGGGGACTTATCAGAACATACAAAGAAACCAACGAACAAAAATACCTTGATGCGGCCATTAAAGGAGCTGATTGGATAGTTGGAACTCAGGATGCAGACGGTAGCTGGACCAGCACCAACTTTAAACAAATGAAACGGGTGTACGATACTTACGTTACTGCACCCATTGCAGAATTGTATCAGATTACCAAAAACGAAAAGTATAAAGAAAGCTGCATCAGAAACTGCGATTTTGTATTGAAACACCAACATGCCAATGGCTGGTTTGAGCTTTGTGATAATACGTTGCTGAACAATGAAGCTCCTGTTACCCATACCTTATCGTATACCACAGATGGATTAATTGAAACCGGACAACGGCTAGGAATTGATAAATATATTCAGGCCGGTAAACTTGCAGCAGAAGCTATGATGCATAAAGCTGAAATTTTACCGGTAATGCCAGCACGACTTGATAAGGACTGGAAAAAAAGAGCCAATTATGTTTGTAATACAGGTAACGCACAATTAGGTATTATCCTCATGAGACTGTATGAAATAACAGGAGAAGCCCGCTACATGAACACTGCTCTAAAACTGGCCGATTTCCTTGCCTATATCCAGCAACTGAATAGTGTGGGAGCACACCGCACCGGAGGAATAACAGGATCTTATCCGATATGGGGAATGTATTGCCCGCTGAAATACCCATCGTGGGCAAGTAAATATTATACCGATCTTTTATTCTATATCCATAAGCATGCTAAATAAAGACACGCTTTCAGAGCAAATCGCATTTATCTCCATTAATCCTTCGGGTAAATTTGTAAAATCGGCTCAGCTGGGATTTGACAAGGTTGGTTTGCGGCCTAAGTTTATGATTTATGTAAACCCCGGAGGGAGGATAAAAAAAGAATTTAAAAAATATCGCCTTGGCATATTCACTCAGTTTTTACTTCCAAAATTCAAACAACACTTTGGCAATAAACAAAGCTTTTCCAACGAGGTCATAAACATTCCCATTCCGGTTATCCATAAAGTAAGTTCATTAAACAGTGACGAAACAGTAAAGTTTATTACCGACAACAAGATTAAATACCTGGTGAATTGTGGTGCCGGAATTTTCAGAAAAAAAATCACTTCCATTCAAGGCATTCAAATCATTAATGCCCATGCCGGGAAACTTCCTCACTACAGAAATATGAATGTGGTGGAATGGGCACTGCTGAATGGAGAACCTGTTATCGGAACCATTCATCTGATTGATAGCGGAATTGATACCGGACCAATTCTTTATGAAGAAGAATTAAAGATTAGTGGTGCTGATCACCTGATACCTGCAAGGGAAATGGCTTTTGATCAGGTCATACAACTGGCAGGTAAAACCGTGCTTGCACTTGCCGAAGAAACATTAAACATCAAACCACAGCCTAAAGAGGGTAAAAAATGGTATACCATGCATCCCTTCTTTAAGGAAAAACTGAACAGAAAACTGGCCTCTGCGGGCAGGTAAAATTATTCTGTCCAACTCTTTTTCATGAAAATTCTTATCCTCACCCAATACTTTCCTCCTGAAACAGGTGCACCACAAAACCGGTTGCATTCACTTGCCAGTTATTTAAGTGAATTTGGCGCAGAGGTGAGCATCCTTACGGCCATGCCCAACTATCCCAAAATGGAAATATATGAGGGGTATACAGGTAAATTCTTTAAAAAGGAAACCGATGGACCGCTTACCGTTTACAGAAGCTGGATATATGTAAAAAAGAGCAAGGGGGTTTTGGCCCGGCTTCTTAATTATTTTTCTTTTGTATTCTCTTCTCTTTTTATTGGACTTTTCAGGGTACCACGACATGATCTGATCATATGTGAATCCCCTCCCCTTTTTCTGGGAATCACAGCCCTACTTCTTAAATGGATAAAAAGCAGTAAACTTGATTTTAATGTATCCGACTTATGGCCTGAAAGTGCCGAAAAGCTGGGTATCGTAAACAATAAGATCATGCTTGGACTTTCATATAAACTGGAATCCTTTATTTATAAAAATGCCAACCTGGTGAGCGGACAAACCCAAGGTATCATTACCAGCATCAATCAACGATTCCCAAAAGTAAATACCCACCTCTTCCGAAACGGAATTGATACCAAACAATTCTCTACAGAAGGAAACAGATCAGGGTTCAGAAACAAATATGGGATGTTGGAATCCGATTTTGTTATTGCATACGCAGGCATAATAGGACATGCTCAGGGGTTGGAGGTAATTATACATGCAGCAAAAGAACTGAGTGCATATCCTCAGATAAAATTTTTGATTGTAGGTGACGGCCCTGAGAAACCGAAACTAATTGAGCTTACGGCACAACTGGGTCTTACCCATATTATTTTCGTTAACAATGTTCCAAGAAGTGAAATGCCTGATGTGGTAGCAGCATGCGATTGTTATGTAACTCCCCTCAGGAAAAATGATTTGTTCCTGGGAGCAATCCCTTCCAAAATTTTTGAACCACTTAGTTTTGGTAAGCCTGTGCTTTTGGGTGTGGATGGGGAAGCAAAGGAGTTATTTGTTGACACCGGACATTGTGCCCTACACTTTGAGCCGGAAAATGCATCACATCTGGCACAGCAGGCGTTAAAACTGTTTAATAACAAAACGCTCTTGCATGAGTTAGGGGCAAACGGAAGGCTTTATGTAAGAAATAATTTCGACAGACAGGTACTCGCAAAATCTTTATGGCAGAAACTACAAACTATATAATAAAAGATGCAAAGGCGGATGATTTGAAAACAATTGCCCGTTGCCACAAAGCCGCTTTCCCCGATTCTTTAACAAGTCTGTTGGGTATTGGATTTATTGCCGACATGCTAAAATGGTACCTGAGCGGTTCAAATAAGTTTTTATACTGGATAGAAGAGAACGGAAAGTGTATTGGCTACTGCGGAGGATATCTGATGGATGGGCGCGATGCATACGGGGCAAGTTCAGGCATGACCCAATTTGGTTTTAACAGCGCGCTTCGCGCCATGATTTTCAGGCCATGGTTGTTTTTTCACCCGGAAATATTAGCCAAATACAAATTTATCTGGACCAATATAAAACGAAGGCTGATCAAACAACCAGCAACGGTTAAACAGGAGAATACAAAAAGCACCTCATCAAAATCCGGCAATCAATTACAGGCAGGGCTGGTAGTAATTGGGGTTTCTCCTGAACTTCATAAAAAAGGTTTAGGAACCTTGCTGCAACAGGAGTTTGAAAGACGTGCCTTAAACATGGGAGCAACTGTTTTATCCCTTTCTGTAAGAAAAGTGAACAACAAAGCCATCTCCTCCTACCAGCGAAATGGCTGGAATATCACTGACGAAAACGGCCCGTCTCATATTATGACCAAACGCATCAATTAGTGCAAAGTGTTTAGTGCAAAGTGCTCGGTTAGCATGTAAATAATAAGCTTGAGTTTGTTCGTTCAAAGTTGGCCATTTAACGCATTCGCACATTAACACTTCGACACCTCAACACCTCAACACATTAACACCTCAACGCATCTACCAACTGGCCGGTGTTTTCAACTAACCAGGAATAAAAATATTGATCTACTTCACCCACGATATAGACTGGCTTTCTCCTTCTCATCCGTATTCCATTATCAAGTCTTTAACTCATGCAGATAAATGGATAGGATTAGGGCAAATATCAGATAAAAATCTTTTTCTTAGGGAGATTGAAGCGTTGCTTTCAACTGATATCACACTCCAGATAAATCCGGTATGGTTAATAGGTGCGCCAAAATCAGGAAGTTTTACACGTTACGGGTTACGTTACCATATTGGTGATACAAATTACATGAAATGCTTATCCCTTCTTTTGGAGGCAGGTGTAGAAACGGGGCTTCATAGTATCAACTCGGAATCTTTTACTGAACAGGTAACCACATTGAGTTCCCTGCTGCAAAAACCAGTAAAATATCACAGAAGTCACTTTCTGAAATTTAGCACAAAAGAACTTACAGAGAATCTCATTAAGCACCACGTGAAGGTTGATTTCAGTTTTGGTCACGCCAGAAATATTGCACTTCCGGGGTTACCTGTTTCTTCGGATCATGGTATTCGCTTTATTCCCACCGTCCTCTTCGACAATATATTTTTCTTTGAACAACCTGCTGTTATTTTTAATATGCTCAGAAAGGTTCTTGCAGAATCAGCAAAACTAAAGCAGGATATTTCCATTCTCTTCCATCCGGAAAATTTCGTTTTAAAGCCCGCCCTGCACCAACATTATGCTGAAGTGATTCGCATTTGTAAAAATGAAGGTGATATCTTTAACCCTAAAGTTGAGGCATAACCGGATTTCACCGCACCCCTAACTTTTATTTGCAGCCTTTCCCATTAGCTAAGGGCATCTCTTTTGGCTTTCTTTTAATGACTGTTGTTCTGCAGTCGCATCCCCACCATCTTATTTATTTAGCGATTTTCATCTGAAAATCCTTATTTCGCAGGTATTGTTTATACTTAATACTTAAAGATACCTATGCTGCCATTTTCTCCTCCGCACATCGACCAAAAAATTATTGATGAAGTAATCGATACCCTAAAATCCGGTTGGATTACTACAGGCCCAAAAACAAAAAAGTTCGAAAAAGAGCTTACTGCATATGCAGGAAACAAAGCCACCCTTTGCTTAAATTCAGCCACAGCCGGGTTAGAAATTATGCTGCGCTGGTTTGGTGTTCAGGAGGGGGATGAGGTGATTTTGCCGGCATATACATACAGTGCAACAGCTAATGTGATTGTGCATTGCGGAGCCAAGCCTGTTTTTGTCGATATCGGAGATGACTTTAATATTTCTGTGAATCAGATAGCCCAGGCAGTTACAGAGCGTACAAAAGTAATCATGCCGGTTGATTTCGGTGGTTATCCTTGTGATTACAATGGTATCAACGCATTGGTAAATAAGCCTGAGATAAAAAGCCTGTTTAAACCAGCAACAAAAGAACAGGAACAATTGGGGAGAATAATGGTACTTTCAGATGCTGCGCATTCCATAGGAGGATTTTACAACAGTAAACGTACCGGTTCATTAACAGATGTATCTGTTTTTTCTTTTCATGCCGTAAAAAACCTTACCACTGCAGAAGGCGGAGCCATTGCCCTCAATCTGCCACCTCCATTTGATAATGAAGAAATATACAAATACCTGTGTATAAAAACGCTTCATGGCCAGAACAAAGATGCCCTGGCCAAAAGTATACCTGGTAACTGGCGCTACGATATTATTGAAGCCGGTTATAAGATGAATATGACAGATATTATGGCCTCTATAGGCCTGGTTGAACTGGAGCGGTACGACAGGGAAATCCTTCCGGAAAGGAAGCAGATTTTTGAACAGTATACAGAAACATTTAAGCAATATAGCTGGGCTATCATTCCTGAGTATGCCAATGATGTAGCCATATCATCCTACCACCTGTACCCGCTAAGAATTAAAGGGGCAACTGAGAAACAAAGGGATGCAGTTATTGCTAAGATATTTGAAAAGCAGGTTTCGGTTAATGTTCATTTTATACCCGTTCCTATGATGAGTTTTTATGTGAACAGGGGTTATGATATAACCAACTACCCTAAAACCTATAATATGTATTGTAATGAGATTTCTTTACCTGTTTATGTTGGATTAACACCTGATAAGGTAAAACAGGTAACTGATGCTGTAATTCAATCCATTCAGGAAGTAATGGGATAAGGATGTTTTGAAAGATGATGGCAGGATTGTAAACTTGCAATCACTTTGAAACGCCTTTTTGATATTCTATTCAGCCTCATTGGCATACTACTCCTTTCACCGGTTTTTCTGTTGTTATGGCTGCTTATTAGAATGGAATCCAAAGGGCCTGCCGTTTTTACCCAAATGCGCGTTGGACTTAACAACAGCAACTTTACCCTTTATAAGTTCCGCAGCATGTATTCAGATGCCGAAAAAAGGGGACAACTTACGGTAGGCATGCGTGACCCAAGGATTACCAAAGTTGGTTATTACCTGAGACGGTTTAAACTCGATGAATTACCCCAATTATTTAATGTACTTAATGGCAGTATGAGTTTTGTAGGGCCCAGGCCCGAAGTAAGGCGCTATGTGGATTATTACACGCATGAACAATTAAAAGTGCTTTCCGTAAGGCCGGGAATTACAGATTTTGCATCCCTGAAATATTATAAGGAAAATGAATTACTGGGTAAAGCCAGCGACCCTGAAAAGGAGTACATTCAGGTAATTATGCCTGAAAAACTGGCTCTTAACCTGGAGTATATTAAGAAAAACTCTTTACTGAAAGATATCGTAATTATAGTACAAACCATTATCAAAATAATAACCTGATAATAAATAGTTTGGATTTGTATATAATAGTTTCTTTATATTCGTAAAGTTAAAGATAAAATGAGCTTACTCTACTCCTTATTCCCCAAAACCGGCAATGCACCGCGGTGGCTGATCTTCTCAATTGACATATTTATTTGTGTTTTCTCTTTTATTTCAGCAACACTCCTTCGGTTTAATTTCTTTATTGAGGATGCTTTTAACCCGGAATATTTCTATACTTTACCCCTTGTTCTGGCTATCAGAATCCTGTTTATCCTTTATTTCCGGATTTATGCAGGCATTATTCGCCATACCAGCGTGCAGGATGCCATCCGGGTGTTTTATACCATTACTTTCAGCACCATTGTTATCAGTATCATCAATATTATTTACACCAAAATTAACCTGGATACCAAGGCACTTATTCCTGTATCTATTATTATTATTGATTATATAGGTACCACCTTGCTAATGAATTCTTTCAGGGTTGCGGCCAAGGTGATGTATATGCAGATTAACCGGCCCGATGAATCCAATATTACCAATTTTGCTGTTTTTGGTGCCGGAGAGGCCGGTATTATTGCCAAAAGAAAACTGGAACAAAATGGCAGCCGGGATATTAAGGTGGTAGCCTTTTTTGATGATGACCAGAAGAAATACAAAAATTATGTTGATGGTGTAACCATTTACCATGGCGGAAGAGACCTGGAAACCGTCATTAAAAAACTCAATATAAAAGAAGTGGTTATTTCGCCTCAGGATATTTCTAAATCAAGAAAGCAGGAAATTATAGAACGTTGCCTAACCCTTGATGTAAATGTAAGAAACGTACCACCAGTTGAGCGCTGGATTAATGGAGAGTTAAGTTTTAACCAGATTAAGAGTGTAAAAATTGAAGACCTGATTGAGCGTGATGAAATTGTGCTTGATAAGGGAGCTGTAGCACAACAGATATTTGGTAAAACAATATTGATAACAGGTGCTGCAGGTTCAATTGGAAGTGAAATTGTCAGACAAATTCTTAATAATTTTAAGCCAAGGAAATTAATTCTGGTTGATAAATCAGAGGTTTCTCTTTACCAGTTGGATGGTGAATTATCAGAAAATCATAAAGGTTTATATGCCAATACCATAGAAATTCTGGTTGGCGATATTACCAATACCAACAGAATGGAGGCACTTTTCCAGCAGTATAAACCAGATGTGGTTTACCATGCCGCTGCTTATAAACATGTGCCACTAATGGAAAGCAACCCCGGTGAAGCTATCAGGGTAAATGTGGGTGGAACAAAATTGATTGCGGATCTGTCTGTAAAATATGGAGTAAAGAAGTTCGTAATGGTTTCAACGGATAAGGCCGTAAACCCTACCAACGTAATGGGTGCATCCAAACGTATTGCCGAGATTTATGTTCAGGCATTGAGTACGGAATTGTTCCGCAGCGGAAAAATTGGTACCAAATTCATTACAACCCGCTTTGGAAATGTGCTTGGCTCCAGCGGCTCTGTTATTCCGCGCTTCAGAAAACAAATTGAGGAAGGTGGCCCTATTACAGTTACACATCCAGATATCACTCGATTTTTTATGACCATTCCTGAAGCCTGCCAGTTGGTGCTGGAGGCCGGAAATATGGGACAGGGCGGAGAGATCTATATATTTGATATGGGATCGGCTGTTCGGATTATAGACCTTGCTAAAAAAATGATCCAATTATCAGGGCTAAAACTGGGCGAAGACATTCAAATTGTATTTACAGGCTTAAGGCCAGGCGAAAAGATAAAAGAAGAATTACTGGCTGATCAGGAAAATACATTACCCACATACCACCCTAAAATTATGATTGCCAAGGTAAGAACCTACGATTTTGAGTGGGTGAACTTACAAATAAACAATTTACTTGGGCTGTATAACGAACAGAACAACGAACGTGTGGTATCTAAAATGAAAGATATTGTCCCCGAATTTATCAGCCAAAATTCTGTTTACGAAACACTGGATTACAAACATATTTCTGCTGATATTGAGGTTTCTAAACACAGCACTTACAACTGATTGATAGCGTTTTAAAACGCTATCCACTATTTAGATATCTTCTAAATAATATTTTTTTCCCTATCCTGACACTAATTTTACTTTTGTGAATATATTTGCGCGTGCTTTGAAGTAGGAATGCGTCAAAACCATTGCTATCACTCAATTACACAACAGTTGAACAATCAGATTGTTACGATGAAATTTTTAAAAATTACTTCGCTTTTAGCACTATTCAGTTTCTCCGTTAGCATGGCCTGGGCCGATGCCGCAGAAGGAGAAAAATTATTTACCGCCAATTGTACTTCGTGTCACGCCATCAACGATAAGGTTGTTGGACCGGCATTGAAAGATGTGCACAAACGCAGAGATGCCAAGTGGTTGGTGAAGTGGATCAAAAACTCTCAGGCTTTGGTTAAAGCCGGTGATCCAGTTGCGGTTCAGGTATACAAGGAGAATAATGAAGCTTTAATGACTTCATTTGAAAACCTGAGTGATGCCCAGATAACCTCTATTGTTGATTATATAAAAGCTGAAAGCGAGAAACCTGCTGCCACGGCAACAGCTTCTGCTGTTCCTGCTGCCGGAGGAACTACTTCAACGGCTGCTCCTGCCGAGGATGGCTTCTATAACAATACTACTTTTATTGCACTCAGCATTATGGCACTGATCCTTTTTGTGATTGTGTTTGTGTTGATGCGTATTAAAAACACGGTAAAGGAAATTTATGAAACCAAGTTTCCGGAGCAAGCCGCAGCCGAAAAAGAACCTGCTGTTGATCCGCGTACTACCTGGAAGTATAAATTGTTTACCAAACATCCGGTAGTAGGTACCATTTTAGTGATTACAGGTTTTACCGTGGTAATAGGTTTATACGGATTTGATTACGGCAATAAAAAAGTAGGCGTACAAAAAGATTATGCGCCAACCCAGCCAATCAATTACTCACATGAATTACATGCAGGTAAGTACAAAATAAACTGTTTGTATTGCCACAGCGGTGCAGATAAAAGTAAGCAAGCTACTATTCCTTCTCCAAGCACCTGTATGAATTGCCATATGCATGTAACTGCAAGTGCAAAATACAACGGACAGGTATCACCTGAGATTGCTAAAATATATGATGCAGTGGGTTGGGATAATGAGAAAAAAGCTTACGACCCTTCTAAAACACAAAAACCTATTAAATGGGTACGTATCCATAACCTGCCTGATCTGGCTTATTTCAACCACGCCCAACACGTAAAAATTGGTAAGGTAGAATGTCAGGCTTGCCACGGTGCAATTGAGAAAATGCCGGTTGTTGCCCAAAACGCTTCTTTACAAATGGGATGGTGTATTAACTGTCACCGTGAAGCCAAAGTTGATGTGGCAAATAATGATTATTATGAAAAACTGCATGCTGATCTGAAAGCTGAGGGTAAATCGTATGTAACGGTTGCCAACGCAGGAGGACTTGAGTGCGGTAAATGCCATTATTAATCACTCAACATATCATTGAGAATTAGATTATCAATTACAAACGGAAAAAACTGATCAATGGAAAATAAAAATAAATACTGGAAAGGCTTAGAAGAGTTAAACAACGATCCTAAGTTTCTGGAGCGTAAACGTAACGAATTTGCTGAAGGAATTCCTTTAGAAGAAGCACTTACCGAACAAGACGGAGAGTTAACGTCAAACAGACGAGACTTCCTTAAGTATTTTGGCTTTAGCATTTCTGCTGTTGCCCTCGCAGCATGTAATACCACACCTGTTAAAAATGCCATTCCTTATATTGTAAAACCGGAAACCATTACCCCGGGAATACCAAACTGGTATGCCAGCACTTGCGGAGCCTGTGCAGCAGCATGCTCTATTCTGGTAAAAACACGCGAAGGCCGTCCGATTAAAATTGAAGGTAACGAGCAGTCACCTTTGTTTCAGGGTGGTGTTTGTGCAAGCGGTCATGCAAGCATTTTAGGCTTATATGATAATGAGCGCCTTCAAGGTGCAAAAGCTGACGGAACAGATATTGACTGGAGTTCTTTGGATTCAAAAATTACCACTGCACTTGGTAAAGCCAAAAATATCCGCATTATTTCCGGTACAGTAAACAGCCCAACTACTAAAAAAGCAATTGCAGAATTTGCTTCAAAATACCCATCAACCAAACATATCAGCTACGAACCTGTTTCAAATGCTGCTATGATTGAAGCCAACGCCAAAGCATTTGGTAAGGCTGTAGTTCCTGGTTATTCTTTTGATAAGGCCAATGTGATTGTGAGCTTTGGTGCTGATTTCCTTGGCACATGGATTTCTCCGGTTGAGTATACCAAACAATGGGTTAAAAACCGCAAAGTTGGTGAAGGCAAAACCACTATGAGCCGTCATATTCAATTCGAATCTACCCTTTCTCTTACAGGTTCAAATGCCGATGTGCGCGTTCCTATTAAACCAAACGCTGAAGGAGTTGCCCTGATCAGTTTATACAATAAAATTGCAGCCCTGGCCGGTGCCCCTACCCTTGCAGCACCTCAGAATATTGAGTTTGCTGCCAATATGATTGAAAACACAGCCAAGGAATTATGGAATGCACGCGCCAACTCACTGGTAGTTTCAGGTTCAAACAACCTCGATAATCAGTTATTGGTAAATGCTATTAACAGCTTACTTGGAAACATCGGAACTACCATAGATCTTGACAATGTTTCTAACCAAAAATACAGCGAAGATGCTGCTTTTGAAACATTCGTAAATGAACTGGCAAGCGGTACAGTTGATGCAGTTATTTTCTACAACAGCAATCCTGTTTACAGTTATTACAACAGCAAAAAACTGGAAGACGCCATTAAAAAAGCAACTGTTTCAGTTTCAACCAACGAGTCAATTGACGAAACTTCTTCGCTTTGCAAATTCAACGCTCCTGATCACCACTACCTGGAATCATGGAACGATGCTGAACCAAGAACCGGGTACTTTGGTCTTACCCAACCTACCATTTCGCCTGTATTTAAAACACGTCAGGCACAGGAAAGCTTCCTGAAATGGGCCGGCAATAACACTGACTATTACACGTACCTCAAAAACAACTGGAAATCTTCTATTATCCCTGGTGCCAGCGAACAAACCTGGAACACCTGCATACATGATGGTTTCTATACAGCTCCTGCAAAAACAGCACAATCTTACAAAATGGCATCATTGCCATCGGAAGCTGTTAATCCGGCCTATCAGGCGTATACAGCAACCAAAGATAAAATTGAGCTTAAGTTATATACCAAGGTAGGTTTAGGAGACGGAACACATGCCAACAATCCATGGTTGCAGGAGTTACCAGATCCAATTTCAAAAGCTACCTGGGATAATTATGCTGCTATAGGCAATGCTACAGCAAATAAACTTCACCTGAAAGACGGAGACATCGTAAAAGTGTCATTTAAAGGTGGTATGATAGAAAATCTGCCGGTGCTTGTTCAGCCAGGTATGGCAACCGGAGTGGTGGCTATTGCTTTAGGTTACGGTCGCTCAAACGGAGGTAAAGTTGCTAAGTATGTGGGAAAGAATGCTTACCCTGCTGTTACCTACAACGGAAACACTTTCCGCTACATGAGCGGTGATGTAACTGTGGAGAAAACTGGCGATGATTATGAAATAGCTCAAACACAAACCCACCATACCATTGAAGGCCGTAACCTGATACGTGAGGCTTCATTGAGTGAATATATTAAAGATCCAAAAGCCGGAAACCATTTTGATGCGCATATCCTTTCATTATGGAGCGAGCGCGACAGCAAAGGTCACAAATGGGGAATGGCCATTGACATGAATGCCTGCACCGGTTGCGGCTCATGTGTGGTAAGTTGTAACGCAGAAAATAATGTACCTGTAGTTGGTAGAAAAGAAATACTGCGTGGCCGTGAAATGCACTGGATTCGTATCGACCGCTACTATCGCTTTAAAGATAAGGATGGCAAAAAAGCCACAAGAGAGAGTGGAATGCCATACAGTTTCCTTTCTAAAGATAACGAAGCACCTATTATTAACGGACCGGATTCAACCACTGATTTTGAAAATATTGCAGTACAGTTCCAACCAGTAATGTGTCAGCAATGCGGACATGCACCTTGTGAAACGGTTTGTCCGGTATTGGCAACGGTTCATAGTTCAGAAGGTTTGAATCATATGGCATACAACCGTTGTGTAGGAACACGCTATTGTGCCAACAACTGTCCGTTTAAAGTTAGACGTTTCAACTGGTTTAAATACCGTGCAAATGATGATTTCGACTTCTACATGAACAACGATTTGGGTCGTATGGTTATTAACCCAGACGTTACCGTTCGTTCACGTGGTGTAATGGAAAAATGTTCATTCTGTATTCAGCGTATTCAAGCCGGAAAACTCCAGGCCAAATTGGAAAACCGCAACGTTAAGGATGGAGATATCAAAATGGCTTGTCAGCAATCATGTCCTTCCAACGCAATTGTGTTTGGTGATATGAATGATCCTAACAGCGAAATTTCGAAGTTGTTCAAAAACGAGCGCAGCTATGCAATGCTTGAAGAGTACAATGTTCAGCCTTCTGTTAAATACATGACCAAAATTCGCAACGTGAATGAAGCTATTGCCGGAGAACACAAAGGCAACGGACATGGTCATGAAGAGCACAAAGGTGACCATAAAGAAAAAGCACATGAAGCTGCAGAACATCATTCATAATTCTAATAACTCAGTAATTAATTAAATTAACATGTCATACGAATCTCCTATAAGAGAAGAATTAGTAACCGGTGGCAAAACCTATGCAGATGTTACCAATGATATTCTGCGCCCGCTGGAGCAAAAAGCAACCAAAAGCTGGTGGTTTGGATTTACCCTCTCTGCACTGGTATTGGCATTATGGATTGCCTCTACCACATGGACAGTAATGGAAGGATTAGGTGTTTGGGGTTTGAATAAAACTGTTGGCTGGGCATTTGATATTACCAACTTCGTATTTTGGGTGGGTATTGGTCACGCAGGTACTTTGATCTCAGCCGTATTGTTGCTGTTCCGTCAAAAATGGCGTATGTCCATCAACCGTTCTGCAGAAGCAATGACCATTTTTGCGGTAATTTGCGCAGCCTCATTTATCCTTTCACATATGGGTCGCCCATGGGTGGCTTACTGGCCTATTCCTCTTCCAAATGCATTTGGTTCTTTATGGGTTAACTTTAACTCACCACTTGTTTGGGACGTATTTGCCATCTCAACATACTTCTCCGTTTCGTTGGTGTTCTGGTATATCGGATTGATTCCGGATATTGCTTCCATTCGCGACAGGGCAACTACTAAAATCCGCAAATTCATTTACAACTTCTTCTCCATGGGCTGGAACGGTTCAACCCGCACCTGGCACCGTTACGAAATGATATCCCTGATTCTTGCAGGAATTTCTACCCCACTGGTACTTTCGGTACACTCCATTGTATCCATGGACTTTGCTACGTCATTGGTACCAGGCTGGCATACAACCATCTTCCCTCCTTACTTTGTGGCCGGTGCGATTTTCTCCGGATTTGGAATGGTATTAACCCTGCTGGTAGTTGGTCGCGTGGTGTTGAAACAGGAAGATTATATTACCATGGGGCATCTGGATGCCATGTGTAAAGTGGTAATGCTTACCGGAACCATGGTAGGTTTGGCTTATATCACTGAGTTTTTTGTGGCAGCTTATTCCGGTGTGGAGTATGAACAATATGCGTTTCTTAACCGTGCTTTCGGACCATACTGGTGGAGCTACTGGACCATGATGACCTGTAACCTGATTGCACCACAGGTATTCTGGATCAAGTGGGCACGTTCTACACCCTGGTTTATTTTTGTAATGTCGATTATCGTAAATATCGGAATGTGGTTTGAGCGTTTTGTAATTATCGTTACTTCTCTTCACCGCGATTTCCTTCCTTCAAGCTGGAGCATGTATACACCAACCTATATTGAGGTAAGTATCCTGATAGGTTCCTTTGGTTTGTTTTTTACCTTATACTTCTTATTCTGCCGCTATTTACCTACTATTAATATGGCGGAAATAAAATCAATCATTCCTACTCACCACGGTGATCACGGACATGCTACACATGCTAAGAAAGGAGATGCAGTACATGGATAATAATAAAATGCTTTTAGGGGTTTATGATAACCCTGATGCAACTTACGCAGTAACAAAACAATTAATGCACGATGGTTATGATGTGCATGATGTGTATACACCATTTGCTATTCATGGACTCGACCGTGTGATGAAGGTAAAAAGAACACGCCTCTCCATTTCAGCTTTCGTTTTCGCAATGTTAGGTGTTGCTTCCGCGCTCACTTTAATCACTTACGCCTCATACAATGACTGGCAGATGAATATTGGCGGAAAACCCTCACTTATTGGTCCGGATTATATTCCAATCACTTTTGAATTAGGTATTCTTTTTACCGCATTTGGTATGGTGGGATCATTTTTTGTAGTGAACAGAATGTTCTGGGGCAGAAATACCGATGTGATGGATATTCGTGTTACAGACGACCGTTTTGTGATTGCGGTAAATATTCATGAAAACAAAACCAATGTAAAATCGCTTGAAAACATTCTTGTTTCAGGTGGAGCACTGGAAGTAAGAGAAAGGATTAAGGAAATATGAAAAAGCTAATATATACACTTTTAGGTTTAGCCGGTATTGCAACCCTTATAACTGCCTGCAGCGCAGGTGGCGACAATCCGGGTATAGAATATGCGCCAAACATGTATCATTCTTTTGCATACGAACCACTTTCGCAAATAGCTGATGAACCGAACACCATCAACCCGCATGGAATGAACATGCGTGAGCCGGTTAAAGGTACCATCGCCCGCGGACAATTAGATTATGCAAACTACAGCGTTACCAAATCCAATGAAAACTATGAAGCTGCCTCAGCCTGGAAAAATCCAATTCCTAAATCTGAGTACAATCTGGCAGAAGGAAAAAGACTTTACAATATTAACTGTACTCCCTGCCATGCAGAAGATGGAAAAGGAGAAGGTACAATTGTAGCAGATGGTAAATACCCTCGCGTGCCAGCCTATTCAGATCGCCTTCCAACCATTAATGCAGGAAAGGCTTTTTATAGTATTACACACGGAAAAAACCTGATGGGTTCATACGGATCAGTACTTACTCCCGTTCAACGCTGGCAGGTGATCCACTACATTTATGAATTGAGTGGTGTTGCACCGGCACCGGCCGTAACCACAGCTTCAACCAAATAATTAACCTGATAATAACTCACAAAAAATGGAACATACAGACGTTCAAATCAGAGAAGAAAAATTTGTGTTTACTGATAAAGCCAAGCGCTTTACTTTCATCCTTATGGGTGTTGGGTTATTGCTTGCCTTAATCGGATACTTTACCTATCATCCTTCTGTTGAAGGTTTCACTGCAGAACAGAATCATCACCTGCCGTTAAAGCGTTTGTTTGGCAGTATATTGTTCAATGCTTATTTCTTTTTCATTATTGCCACCTGCGCTATTGTGTTTATTGCTATCAGCCAGTTAGCCAATGCCGGATGGTACGTAGCCATCAGACGTATTCCTGAAGCAATGAGTGAATTTATGTCTGTAGGAGCTATTGCCATCATCGTTGTGTTAATTCTTGGATTAACCACTTTATATCATTGGGCACATGCCGGTGTAATGGAAGCAGATCCGCTTTTAATGAAAAAAACATGGTACCTTAATAAAGGTTTTTATTATACACGTGTTATTCTGTTTACCGGATTCTGGATATGGTGTGCGACTAAAATGAGACAATGGTCACGTCAGGAAGACACGCTTTCTTCAGGATTAACAGACACCACTTTCTTCGATAAATCATATCGTTTATCAGCAGCATTCCTGTTTATTTTCGGATTTACCTTCTCCATGTTTGCATGGGATGTTACCATGAGTATGGATGCACACTGGTATTCTACCATCTTTACCATTTACAATTTTGCTACTGGTTGGGTTAGTGCTTTAACCACCATGTACCTTTTTACCTGGTTCCTCCGCTCGCAAGGTTACCTCAATATCGTTACGGATGAGCATCAGCATGATTTAGGTAAGTTTATGTTTGCCTTCTCCATATTCTGGACTTATATGTGGGTAGCGCAGTTCTTATTAATCTGGTATGCAAACATTCCTGAAGAGGTGGCTTACTATAAACCACGTTTGGAGGGTACCTATAAACTATCCTTCTTCTTTAATCTGGTGATGAACTTTCTTGTTCCTTTCTTTATCTTTATGAGAAGGGGAGCAAAACGCCACAGAGGTGTTGGTGCTTTTGTAGGCGCATGTATCCTTATCGGACACTGGAATGATGTTTACCTGATGGTAATGCCTGGTGCTATGAACCTTGCTACTGCTATTACAGATCACAACCCGACAGGTGTGCTTGAAACGCCTTCACAAGGTTGGGGTTTAATGGAAATTGGATTCCTTGGTGTATTTGCCGGCTTATTCCTGTTTGTTGTAATGAAAGCCTTAACCAAAGCCAACCTTTACCCAACCAAACATCCATTTATTATTGAAAGTGCACTTCATGATACAGGAGTTTAATAGTTAACAGCATTTACAAAAAAGCCTGCTTCGATAAATCTAAGCAGGCTTTTTTATTTCAGTCGGTTGCGAAACGGCTATCGTTTCTTAATGTATATGTGTTTGATATTACCCTTGCCCGATTCCCGCTCATCAATTACAAACTTGTTCATGCTTCTTATTAATGGAAGCATTTTTGGATAGCCATAGTTCCGGGGATCAAAATCAGGTTTCTTTTTAAGCAAGAGGTTACCTAACTCTCCTAAAAAAGCCCAGCCATTCTCATCGGCCAAATCGGAGATGCTATCTGCAAATAATTTGATCAGCTTGGGATCAATTTTATTCAAGGGTTTACTGGTATTGCCCTTTGCAGCTTTACCCGTATCTTCAGCATTCCCTTCAGGTTGAACAGCTTGTTGTTTCAGAATTTCTATATAAATAAACTTATCACAGGCTGTTATAAAAGGGTTCAATGTCTTTTTCTCTCCAATACCAATTACCTTCATACCGGCCTCTCTTAAACGTGTGGCCAGTCTGGTAAAATCACTATCGCTTGAAACAATACAAAAACCATCTACTTTGCCGGTATAAAGAATATCCATGGCATCAATAATCAAAGCACTATCAGATGCATTTTTTCCGGTGGAATAACTATACTGCTGTATGGGAGTAATGGCATTCTCCAGCAATACATTCTTCCAGCCTGAAACAGTAGGTTTGGTCCAATCAGCATAAATTCTTTTAAAAGTTGGGGTACCGTATTTGGCAATCTCCTCAAACATTTCTTTCACGTTGGCATAAGGAACATTATCTGCATCAATCAATACAGCCAATTTTAATTCTGTTGAATTTTCTATCATATTTTTTTGCTATGGATAACTCCAATTGCCTGATGCAATATACGGTAAAACCTTGCGGCAAACACTTGAATTTTACACCAGTTAAAGATCACCACCTGGTGCCGGTACCAATGTTTTTAGCTTATAAAGGCAAGACTAACGTACGATATATATTTTCTGTGCGCTAAACTGATTTCCGGATTGTATCTTCAATATATAAACTCCTGCCTTGAGATTTTCTGTGCTGATGGCTTGACCACCATGATAAATATGGCTGCTTAGTACCTGTTCCAAAACCAGCTTGCCGGTAATATCTGTAATCATCACGGCTGCCTGCTGATTTAATTTAGAATCTGTTTTAAGATATAATAAATTTCCTGCAGGGTTAGGGTATATCGTAACATGAGAAAGCGCCTTTTGAAGATCAGGAACTGAAACGGTGCCCTTTTCCAAAATACGCAAAGATGTCAGGTATGTTTTATCTCCTTCTTTGTGCCCATCAAAATTAGAATTAAATGCACCATAAAAAACCACATCTCTGGTGCCGGCCGGTGGCGCAATCCAATCAAACGACCACGAAAGTGAGTCCACGCCCTCTACCCCATCAGCCCTGTATGTGGCATATTTATCATTTCCTACCAGCTTGGTTCTGGTGGTATCTGTAATAACCATTGTTCCCAGCAAAGTTCCATTGAGTGCCTGAGGAGATACACTAAAACCAAAACGAGTTGCACCCTCTTCTGTATTGGTGGCAGTTATGGTATATCTGGCTCCGGGAGTATAACCTTCTGCCGGAACATCCGACCTGATCCATCCTTCTACATTTATAGCAGTTCCGCCATGGCAAAAGGTACAGTTTTTCAAAGAGTCTCCGGGTGATCCGGTATATCCTGGTTCAGTTCCATCTTTCTTACCTAAACCAATGGTTCCAAAAGATTCCAGAATAATGATTCCGGTGAATGCTGCAAATACCAACAAAATAAAGTTCTTCATCGTTTTATATTTTAATAGAGCAGTTTAAGGCTCCGTGTTTAGCTAATTAGTTAACAATACGCAAGATAAGGGTTTTCCTCATTATTATGGCCAAACACCCCAAAAGTACCAGAATGTCCTGAACCAATACCTCTCTATGCGGATCAAATAGGGACCAGCAATTAATATTACAATAGCATTAAGATAATACCCAGGCGACCATTGAATAACCTCCGGATTACCTTTTCATAATGTGGTGGAATGAATTTTGGCTGGACAAAAACCAACCTAAACAATGAAAAAACTATTCCCACTTTTATTATTTTTTTGCTTTTGCATGGCCTTTACCGGCAAAGCAACAGCACAGGATACCACTTATATTTCGCCTGGTTCCAGTTGGAAGTACAGGGATAACGGAAGTGATCAGGGAACAACCTGGAGAACCTTTGCCTTTAATGATAGCAGTTGGCTAACCGGTAATGCCGAATTTGGTTATGGTGACGGAGGAGAAGCCACCCTGCTAAATGCATGCGGTACAGTAGCCCAGAACCCGTCATGCAGCAATAAATATATCACCACATATTTCAGAAAATTAGTATATATCTCCGATACGTCTTTGTACCGTCATTTCATCATCAATTTGGTTAGAGATGATGGTGCAGTAGTATATGTGAACGATTCGGAAGTGGTGAGGAGCAATATGCCGGCCGGAACCATATCTTATACCACATTGGCGCCAACAGCCATTGGTGGTGCCGCAGAATCAGCCTGGAATTCATTTACCACAGAAACCCGCTTTTTTAAACGCGGGTGGAATATAATTGCTGTTGAAATTCACCAGGAAAGCGGAACAAGTTCTGATGTAAGCTTTAATTTTGAACTTAAAGGAATCCGCAAACCGGCAACAGCGCTTCAGTTTAACGGAAGTTCACAACATGTAACTTTTGGTACTGCATTGCCTTTAAACGCTTCCACATTTACCCTCGAGTGCTGGTTCAGAAGAACTGCCACCGGATCAACCACTTCTACAGGTACCGGAGGTGTTACAGCTGTACCATTAATAGCAAAAGGCAGAGGAGAATCTGATGGAAGTAATCTTGACCTTAATTATTTTTTCGGAATTAACTCAACAGGCAATGTATTGTGTGCCGATTTTGAAGAAGGAACCGGACAAGCATCTCCCGGATTAAACCACCCGGTTTCCGGTGTTACCGCAATAAGCAATAACCAATGGTACCACGGAGCCGTAACTTATGACGGACAAAAATGGAGATTATACCTGAACGGAGCACTGGAGAAAACAGATAGCGTTGGCAGGTTACCTCAATTTCTTAGTATTCAGCATGCCTCCCTGGCAACCGCAATGACCTCAACCGGCACCGCGCAAGGACGTTTTGGCGGAGAGATGGATGAGGTACGAATTTGGAATTATGCACGCAGCCAACAGCAAATTGCAGGAAATATGAATACCGAAATTACGGACACCACCGGACTTTTGGGATATTACCGCATGAATGACAGTACCGGAACCATTCTGAAAAATTCCGGATCAACAACTATAAATGGTACCTTAGTGGGAACTCCATTATGGGTTTCAGGTTCGCCTTTTAATGCCATTTCCACTCCATTAAATTTTCCACCAACAGCAGGTTCCATTACTACGCCTGCAGATACATCAGCAAATTACGGATCAACCACATTAGGCATTGGCGTAAGTGATCCCGAAAATCACTCTTTACAGGTAACCTTTTATGGCAGACAACGTCCCGTGCAGGACTCTCCCATTTTTACCATTATTCCGTTACCCGATACACAATTTTATACCCAACAGGCTAACGGAGGAAACAATTCCATTTTTAAAGCACAAACAAACTGGATAGTAAACAACAAATCGGCCCGAAATATCAAATACCTTATACAGCTTGGTGATTGTGTGCAAAACGGTGACAACAATGGAAATCCTGTTGAATGGCAACGTGCGGATACTTCTATGAGTATACTGGAAAATCCGGTAACTACACAACTTGCTCATGGACTTGCATATGGTATCTGCGTGGGTAATCATGATCAGGGTGCAACAGGCGATGGTTCCGGAAGAAACGGTTCAAGTACCTTTTATAATCAATACTTTGGAAAAACACGTTTTGCCGGACGCCCATATTACGGAGGAAGCTCCGATCCGGTAAAAAACAATAACCATTTTCAGTTTTTCTCTGCAAGTGGCATGAACTTTATCTCTATAAGCTTTGAGTATGATACCAATATGGATACGCTGGTATTGCGTTGGGCTGATAGTTTATTAAAAGCTTACCCAACACACAGAGGCATTGTAAACAGCCATTGGATTATTAACTCTGATGCCAGCTTTGGTGCGCAGGGACAAGCTATTTACAACAGATTAAAAAATAATGCCAACCTTCATTTTATGTTGTGCGGACATATTAATCCAAATGGAGAAGCCCGCAGAACAGATGTGTTTAATAGCAATACTGTGCATACCCTCCTATCCGATTATCAGGACAGAACAAATGGAGGAAATGGATGGTTAAGAATTATGGAGTTTCGCCCATCAGAAGACAAAGTATATGTTTACACTTACTCGCCAACCTTAAATCAGTTTGAAACAGATGCAAACAGTCAGTTTACGCTTGATTATAATATGGGCGGATCATTTACAAACCTTGGAACGGTGAACGTTCCATCCGGTTCAACCGCTTCCATTTCATGGCCGGGAGGTTTGCAAAATAATACCAAATACGATTGGTATGCCGTAATATCTGATAGTGTAAATGCTATTACAAGCAGGGCATTTAAATTCAGTAACAATCCGGTTCCTGTAATTACTTCTCCTAACGGAGGTGAGTTCTGGAAAGCAGCGTCTACCCGCACAGTAACATTTTATGGAAAATATATCCGCAATATGAAACTGGAATACTCTACCAATGGCAGCAGTTGGACTCCGGTAAGCACCTCTGTAAATGGAAACTCTTTTACCTGGACTTTACCTTTAACAGCTTCCCCTTCTTACAGGCTTAAACTTACCGATACAACAGGAGGAGGTACACGTTTCGACACAACCAATGCTACATTTACCATTTATAGTGATAGTTTTATCACAGCGGGAAGCAACTGGAAATACAAAGATGATGGCAGCAATCAGGGAACAACGTGGGTATCAAATTCCTTTAACGACTCATTGTGGGCAAGTGGAAATGCAGAATTTGGTTATGGCGATGGAGGTGAAATAACATTGGTGAATGCTTGCGGAACGGTGACGCAAAACCCAAGTTGCAGCAATAAATACATTACCACCTATTTCAGAAAAAGAATTTATATAGAAGATATTACCAGATACAGCCAGTTTAAACTTGGGGTAGTACGCGATGACGGAGTAGCTGTTTATGTAAATGGAAATGAAGTTTACCGCGATAACCTCACAACCGGAACAATTGCATACAATACCCTGGCACCAGTTGCCATAGGAGGTGCTGATGAATCAGCATGGCAGCTGTCAACTATTCCAACAACAGGATTTACATCCGGCTGGAATACCATTGCCGTGGAAATACATCAACAGGCAGGTAGCAGTTCTGACCTCAGCTTTGATTGCAGGTTATGGGGAGATACAGTACCATTGCCAGCTGTTGCAATGATTTTTCCCAATGGAGGCGAAAAGTTGAACATGGGTGCACATATCAATATCAGGTGGAGTGCAAATACACCTAAAGTAAAATTAGAATATTCAGTTAATGGAGGAAGCAACTGGAATCTTATTGCAACCGGAATAACCGGTAGCAGTGGCCAATACACCTGGCAGGTACCCAATATTTCCACTACCAATGGATTAATCAGGTTAAGTGATTCAACCAATGTTTCTGTGAACGACTTATCAAATTCTCCATTCAGTATTGGAACAGATACCTTAATCAATCTCGGATACCACTGGAAATACAGAGATCTGGGAACTTCTCCAGGTGCTTCATGGAAAGACAGCATTTACAATGATTCCTCATGGGCAAGCGGCCCTTCTGAATTGGGATATGGTGATGGTGGTGAAGCTACTGTGGTAAGTTTTGGACCAAGTTCTACCAATAAATACCGTACGACTTATTTCCGCAGAAACATATTTATTCCTAATGCAGCCAGGTACACTTATTACAAAGCTTCTGTTGTACGAGATGACGGAGCAGTTATATATGTAAACGGTCAAGAAGTATGGAGAGACCGTATGCCGGCAGGAATAATCACTGATTCTACTTTTGCAAACGTTACCACAGATGGCGCATCAGAAACGGCATTAAACAATTTTAATATTACCCAGGCCGGGCTCTTTGTATCCGGATGGAATACCATTGCTGTGGAAATACATCAGGTAAATGCTACCAGCAGCGATATCAGCTTTAACATGAGGTTAACCGGTGATACCATACCAATTGCACCTGTTGTTATTCAAACACCTAACGGAGGAGAATTGGTTTATTCCAACTCCCCATACAATATCACCTGGACAAACAATACCCTCTCCGGTAAAGTAAAACTTGAGTATAGCACCAATACCGGCAATACGTGGAATTTTATAACCAATACGGTTGCAGCATCTGCACAAACTTATGCATGGAGTGTACCAAATATCAGTTCATCCAACTGTTTAATCAGAATAAGCGATTCAGCAAACACAACCCTTGCTGATACCTCTAATTCTATATTTAGTATTATTGCTGCACCAGCACCATTTAATCCATGTGCAACACCAAATCATATCGGTTGTTTCACATCAGTGCAGCCTTCTGCACAAACTCCGCTATTGGTTTATCCAACAGGCACGCACACCTTTCAGAGAATTATTAAAACAGGAGACCCTTTAACCTTTGGTGGAACATTAAACGTTAATAATGACTTTACCAATTATGTTCCAATTAACGGAAGCAGCAAGCGAGGTGCACTGGCCATAAACCATGAAACAGATCCGGGAGGGGTAAGTATCATTTACATCAGCTTTAATGATTCAACCGGGCTTTGGAGAAAAGACTCATCAGGTGCTGTTAATTTTGGAGCAGCCGGTTTGGTAAAAACTGCGAGAAACTGTTCAGGCGGTCTCACTCCATGGATGACAACTGTAACTTCAGAAGAAACCTATACCACCGGAGATGCAAACGCTGATGGATATGAAGATATCGGTTGGCATATAGAAATAGATCCGCTAACCCGTCAGGTAAAAGATTATAATAATGATGGCATCAAGGATAAGTTATGGGCAATGGGACGTATGAGTCATGAAAATGTTGTTTTCAAAAACGATAGCCTAACAGCATACTTTGGTGAAGACGGTGGCTCGCAAGGTGTATACAAATTTGTGGCATTCCAGAAAATGCGCATGGATTCAGGTACCTTATATGTGCTTCAACGCAATGGAAGTTCAGGCAACTGGATTGTTGTTCCGAATACCACACAGGCACAACGCAATACCGTATCATCTGTGATATCCGGTTTAGGTGGAACCAATTTTAACGGAGTAGAAGATGTGGAAATAAATCCACTAAACGGCATGATCTACTTTACTTCGAAAGGAAACTCCATTATCTACCGTTTTACAGATAACGGAACAACCGTATCAAACTTTGAGAATTATGTAGGAAACAACAGCGTGAATTACAATATTAATTATGGTTCGGGCAGTGCGAATGAAAGCTGGGCTACAGGCAACGATAACCTTGCATTCGATGATCTTGGTAACCTATGGGTAAACCAGGATGGAAGCCGTAACCACTGGTGGGTTGTGCGTCCGGATCATACACCAGCCAATCCAAAAGTAGAACTCTTTGCCACCACCCCATCCGGAAGTGAGCCCACAGGCTTAACATTTACACCTGACTTTAAATATGGCTTCATTTCCTTCCAGCATCCCGGAAGCAATACACAAAAACAGGTTGATGCTGCAGGAGACTCTATTCAGTTTAATACACATACCACCATTGTGTTTGCCAACAAAAATAACCTCGGTACATTGGCAGCCCTGCCTGTTGAGCTAGTGGATTTTAACCTGAAGAAAGCCGGTAAGAATAATGTAAATATCTTCTGGAGCACAGCCAGTGAAACCAACAATGATTTCTTTACAGTTGAAAGAAGCTTAAACGGTGCTGATTTTATAACGGTTGAAAAAGTGAAAGGTGCAGGAAACTCTTCTACCATAAAGCATTATCTGGTAACAGATATGAACCAGCCTTTAACTACCATTTATTACCGCATCAGGCAAACAGATCTGGATGGCAAAACATCATACTCTTCCATCAAATCCATAAACCTGAGTGAAAAAGCTGTTACATTTAATCTCACTGATGTATTTCCTAATCCTTTTACCAATGATATTCAAATCATGATCAATTCTATAAACAACAGGGAAGTTGATCTGATTATTTCTGATATCAGCGGCAAAGAAGTATACCACAAAAGCGCTACACTAAAAACAGGCGACAATAAGATCATACTCAATCTGGAGCATTTAAACCAGGGTACTTATTTCCTTAACCTGCGAAGTGGTGGTGATACCCAAACCATCAAAATTCTTAAATAATTTTTTTATTTAACGGTTGCATCCATATTTCATGGATGCAGCCGTTTTTATTTTTCACACCAATTCCATGAAACAGTTTTTACCCTTCCTATTACTTTCTTTATTCCTTGTACAAGCTTTGCATGCCCAGGAAAACAACTCCTTATGGTACCGCAGTAATAAAAACTATGTAAGCATGGATGATGCGTTGGCCAACAGAGATAGTGTGTTTGTTTTAAACTTAAGGCAAAAGGGACTTACTTACCTTTCCGACTCTATATCTGTGTTTAGCAACCTGCGGTTTTTAAGTTTAATGAAAAACCAATTAACCACATTGCCCAAAGGCATTGGAAAACTAAAGAAACTGGATGAATTGCTTGCCGATCAAAACAAACTATCCGTATTGCCCGAAGAATTAGGTTTTCTTCCATTACGGTTTATGTTGCTTAAAAAAAACCAGCTTGCTGATTTACCAACATCATTCGTAAATCTGGAAATTCTGGAACTCGGCAACAACAACTTTACTTACTTCGACTCTTCTATTACGAGGTTAAAAAAGCTCACCATACTTGACCTGAGTAATAACAAAATTTCATCCATTTCATCCGATATTGGAAAATTATCAAAGTTAAAACAGCTTAATCTATCTTTTAACGAGATATTATTTTTGCCCGAATCCATAGGTAAAAATAAATCTCTTGAGATTCTGAATCTGGAAAACAATAAACTTAAAAAGTTACCACAGCAAATAGGTAAATTGAAAAAACTAAAGGTTCTGATACTTACCAATAACAGGATTGATATATTGCCTGAAAGTATTGGTGAATTGCAGCAACTGGAAACCCTTGTTCTTAGCTACAATTCCCTAACCACGCTGCCGGCCGGTTTATATAAATTAAAAACCCTTAAATTACTTGCCTTGCTTGGAAATTATATACCTGCTCAGGAAATAGAAAAGCTTAAAAAGGCTTTACCGGGGGTTGATATCAGGATATAAGGTTATACATCCGTAACTAAACTAAATCTGGCTGGTCATCTGCTTTAAATGATGTTCCATATGTTCTACGTAATCTGTAATTAACCATTTTAAGGTAACTGGCTCACCGGAGGTTCTGCCTGTTTTTTGTAAATCGATTTCGGGTATTCTCTTTATTATTTCCAACAAATGGATATTATAACTTTCCCATAGGTTAATAAGTTGTTGCATATCCTGCGCATTGTAAAAACTTAGTGAATTCCATTTGTTCTGATCATAAACAATAGCCGGTTCTTGTTCATATTGTATCCGTATAAACCGTTGGTGATTATTGGCTGCACTGTCAATTAAATGGCCAAGTATTTCCTGATTGCTCCATTTTTCGGGAGAGGGTTTACGCTTAAAATAATCAGGATTTGATTTTCTGAATATTTCAGCGTAAGTGCTTATCAGGTGTTGAAGTTTACTTGTAGTTTCTTGCATTTTTCAAGTATATAATAATATCGTTTCTACTATAATTCTGGAATATGATAAAAAAATACCATCTAATATTCAGGTTAAGTTTATTACTGTTTAAGTAGTGGATTATACATCATTACAGCACTGTTATCAGTTACCAGTTCCTCATGCACCGTCTGATCAGAAAGGTTGGTTATTCTTTTATATATTTTATTATGTCTGGTATAACCGCCCCACCATTGGTGTTGAAACGAATGATCCTTCTCCACTATTTCCACCTGCTGATTTATTTTCTGATCTGAGGTGATTTCACCATTCAGGTATTCCTTATCAAGCCAAAGGTTTATTTGAAAAGTATATTCCGTACGATTTTCCAGTTGTAAGTCTACATAATTATATGATAATGTTGCTCCACAGGCAAATGGTATGGTGCGGTTAATATCAGGAAATACATCATACCCATGTCTCCACCTTTCTTTAATGATAAGCGGTGTATGCAGTGCCATCCAATACAACAAGTTCCCTAATTGACATAGGCCACCACCGATTCCCTTTCCTGCTTTACCATTTTCGAGTACCAGTCCTTCCAGATAACCTTTTCTTGCTATTGGTTTACCCACCAGTTTCCAAAAAGAAAACGTTTCTCCTGGCTTTATAACCACCTGATGTAAATGACCAATAGCTAACCTAAGGTTCGTGACCTTGTTGTGCTGCAGGTACATATCTACATCTTTTAAGGGGCGCAAGAGAAATGAGCGGTGCCTGATCAGCAGATGATCAAATGTTGTTTCTTTCTGTACTCTGGCATAAGTATCTCCGCTAAACAACCAGTTAAAGTACCGTTTAAATATAAAATAATTTTTAGCTGCCTGTTTATAATATGGCCCGCGGTATTTGGGTTTTTCAACCGTATGAGGAAACATCCTTCAACAATAATTTCATGCAATATAACCGATCAATATGCAAAAAAATCATTTTGCTGTTTTGCCTTCTTCACAGAATGACAGGCCAACATGCAAAAGAGCCTCACGGAGTTTAGGAATAGAAGAAGGTCCCATTCCATGCAATGCCAAAATCTGGTTTTCAGTATATGCTGATAATACTTCCAGGGTGGTAATACCAGCGTTTTCTAATGCGCGCCTGGCTGGGGCTACAAGTTCTGACAAAAATCCGCTTTCAGGCTTTCTCTCCTGCTCGCACACCGGACAGGAATTACAATCACTGCTCTTGTAATACCTGTGTCCGTTTTTACAAATTTTCAGTATTCTCTTGTTTACCTTCATTACCCCAAAACAATATCATTTCCGAAATAAGTATTTAGCCAGATTCATCAACGGGGGAAAACCTTTTGTTATGATAATCCTTCCGTGTAACTTTTAAAACTATCCAAAATGGCCTGCCATCCACCTCTTTGCATCTCGATCGGATTTTCTGTTTCGGGGTCAAACGTTTCTGTTACCCTCGTTTGATTCCCTTCTGATATAAACAGTATTTTTACCTTACGTCCATCTGCCATAGTATACTCCATTGATTTCAAATGCTCAACATGGTCATATACTCCTTCAAAATCGAAACTAAAACTTCCATCTTTGGCAGCCATGGTGGTTTTAAACTTTCCACCTGTGCGAATATCATTATCTGCGTAAGGTGCGTGCCAGTCTGGTGATGCCTGGCACCATTTGGTTATATGTTCCGGAGCTGTCCATGCATTCCATACTTTTTCTGTAGGCGCATTTACTATGGCTTCCACCGTTATTGCATTGTTAGTTGCTTCCATTGTTATTTTTGGTTTAGTGGTACAAACTTAACTTGATTCTATAACAAATAAAACCGGCCAATGCGACAAATGAAGGGGTGGATTGCGATACTGATCACCGGTTAGTTGCCAACTCCTTGGTTATTCCGCCAATTTCCTATATTTGACTATGCCTGCTGCACGATCACTCACATTTATTCTTCTCTTTTGTTTGGGGAATACTGCCCTTGCGCAGTTTTACCTGTTTAAGCCCTATCTGGAAATTACAGACAGTTCTGCAAAACAAGTTTTCCGTATTAAGGAAGAGAAGAATATAAAGATAAGGCTAAAAGGGAATACAGATATCAGAAAGACCCATATAAAAGAATTTCTTTCAGACTCCACAATTGCACTTGCCAAAATTGGTATAGTTTCCCTCTCCGATCTTGAATTTATCTCATTTAAGTCAGATAAGGGCGCACGGACGGTACGACAAATTTTTTATCCGATTTATCTGATTACTATCACATCCTATTTTGCTGCATATGGAAATGAGATTAATATTCAAAATAGTATTCCTGTGGCAATAGTTACTTTTTTTGTTTCCGGTATGGTATCTCTGGGAATTGAAACTGTAGCTGGCTTGGTGTACCTGATAAATAACAGAAAAGAATTTGAAAAAGGGAATATGATGTTTAAGATATACCGGTGACCCTATTTACTTACTCTCCCATTTTAAAATCGGCCTCTCCATTGCCGCACTTATTAGAATAATAGCGAACGCGATAGGAAGTGCCATCGCACCTGATAATATGACCCTTAATCCAATCTCCTTTGGTAAGGCAACCGGGCATATTTACATCTTTAATATGAGTAAGGGAATAAGTGGAATCATTTTCCCAGCTTATTTTTAATATCAACTTTGATTTACCTGAGACATTCGATTCAATCTGTTTGTTTTTTGTCCGGGTTATATTTATCCGCTCTCCGTTTACCTCATAATAAAATTTACCGGTTTTGAGTTTTTGATAACAGTTGGTTTGCTGTGCGTAAATAAGCGAAGCAAAACACATAAAGAAAAACAAGAAAAGACTTCTCATCATTGTCGGTTTATAATAATCCAATAAAATTTAAGCTGTAACTAAAATCTATTTTTTCCCTTTTACATACTTCTCCATCCAGGAATCCATTTCCCATAACATGTGCAGGATATTCTCTCGTGCGGCATATCCATGGCTTTCAAAAGGCAAAAGCACCAAACGTGCAGTACCTCCGTTTCCTTTTATGGCCTGAAACAAACGTTCACTTTGTAAGGTAAAAGTTCCGGGATTGTTATCGGCATCTCCGTGTATTAACAGAATAGGCGTTTTAATTTTATCGGCATATGTGAAAGGCGACATCCGATCATATACATTTTTTGCCTGCCAGTAATTGCGTTCCTCCGCCTGAAATCCGAATGGTGTAAGGGTACGGTTATACGCACCACTTCGTGCAAGTCCGGCTGCAAATAAATTAGAATGAGCCAGCAGGTTTGCCGTCATAAAAGCTCCGTAAGAGTGCCCCATTACTGCGCAACGTGTTTTATCAACCACACCCATACTATCCACTGCTTTAATAGCCGCATCAGCATCAGCTACCAATTGTTCAACATAGGTATCGTTTGGCTCATCATTCCCTTTTCCTATAATTGGGAATTGGGCATCTTCCAGTACAGCGTATCCGCGCGTTACCCAAAACACAGGTGAAGCCCAGTTTATAGCGATAAATGCATGAGGCGATTCTTTTACCTGACCGGCTGCCTTGTCATCCTTGTATTCTGTAGGATAAGCCTCCATCAACATGGGTAACCTGCCATTTTTGGCTTTATCATAACCCGCAGGAAGATATAAGGTAGCCGATAGCTGAACACCATCATTTCGCTTATAAAATATCTTTTGCTTGCTTACCTGCATTAACGATTTGTAAGGGTTTTCCCTAAAAGTTATTTGCTGTGGTTTAGCTTTACCTGCAATATTGCGCAGATAAAGGTTCGGATAAACCTTAGGACTCTCCACGCTGGTAAGCAACATTTTTTTCTCCATATCAATTACCCTTACTATGCGTTCATACGTGTTTAAACCATCTGCCCTCCATAATCGTTTTGATTTTCCGGTAGCTATATCAAATTCATCAACAAACGGTTTATTACCCTCGGGAGAACAGCCTTCACCGGTGAGATACAGTTTTTTCCCATCTTTGCTGAATTGTAATACTTCCCTGTTGTATTGATTATAAGTTGATACAAAATCGCCCGGATCTGAATAAACATCTTCTGAACTTCTGGTATAAATTACCCTTGGAGCTTGTTTGGGATCAGCCGTGTTAATGATATAGGTTTGTGTATTTCTGTTTTTCCACCAGTAATCGCTCACAATAGCCAGTCCATCATTTCCAAATTCAATTCCTGAAAAACGGTTTTTAATCAGGCATAAACTTCTGTTGTTTGTAAATGGGGCATCACTTTCAAACAATTCATCCCGATGCTCTACTGTCTTAGCAGGATCTCCCCCATCAGGAGCCACACACCAGATTAATGTATTCGGTTTATCCGATCTCCAGAATATATTTCGTTTTCCGGCTTCCACTGCATCAAAGTTGGTTGGCAGTTTATCCTGAAGCGGTCGCTGATAGATCGTTGAAACCAGTTTTCCTGTCTGATCATGCACGTTTGATTCGGAAGGAAAGAAACCATAGGTGAGGGTGTAGCTATAAGGACGCTTTACCGTTTCTGCCAACACATAATTGCCATCGGGAGAAACAGAGAACCTTTTGTAAACTGCTTCCGGCAGAAAATTTTCTGTTCTTCCATCAAGAAATACTTTTGATATAGAGGCTTTGGTATAATAATCAAACTTTGTTTCATCCTGTTGGTTACGTAATAAATCCTGGTAAGTACGTGCAGCCGCTTTCACTCCTGTTGCATCCTGTGTTGATGGTCCTTTAGGCAGTTCCCTGCTTTCAACAAACCTTCCCTTATTTCCCTTAAGGCGGGCGTAAAGAAACTGTTCGGAATCACTCCAAACATATGCTGCTCCCATTACGCCATTTAATCCACCTTCTACTATTTTTTTTGCTTCTCCACTTTTAATGTCAATAATCCAAAGGCTAAGTTTATCAAATGACGTTTGCACAAAACTCACATATCCTTCTTTGGGAGAAAACTGTATGGTTTTAGCCTTGAGAGGCTGAGGCATATTTTTTAGAGGAATCGTTTTACCGGTAGCCAGATGTTGAAGGATGATACTGGTATAATAGATGCTTCGCGACACATCAAAGTTTTCAGGATTAATGCGTAAACCTGCGAGTTTTAATTCCGGCTCGGCAAGTTCCTCCAGTGTTTTATACAAAGGTCGCTCCAGCTGCAACATATAGGTATTGTTGCGACTTACCAATGTTTGGGCAGGCGAAGGTACATCAGCCAGTTCCATTATTTCTTTAGGAGGAATCTGATAGGCTGTTTGAGCAAAAACAGATACTGCAAAAATAAAGAAGAATGGCAGGAATACTTTTTTCATAAGGGTAGAGATTATCTGATGTAAACTTAGCAGAAATTACCAATAATGAAAAACCGCTTAAAAAAAAGCCGCATCATTCGAATGCAGCTTTTTTATTTGTACTGAAATTGTAAATCCGTTTATGCCAATATCGTTTGACGGGTGGCTTCCAGTATGGCTTCTGCATTTTCCTGAGAAGATGATTCACTATACACACGCAATACAGGTTCAGTTCCACTTGCCCTGATCATTACCCACTCTCCGTTTCCTAAGTGAAATTTAAACCCATCGAGGTCTTCTACCTTTTCAATTTGGTAACTGCCAAAATGGGTATATTTACCTGCCTTGCATGATTCGAGTACCCGCAGTTTAATCTCCTCCGTAATATGCAAATCAATTCTGCCCATGGCAAATTTGCCAACTACATCATACACTTCCTGTATTAAATCATCCAGCGATTTTCCTGTTTTAGCCATAAACTCCCATAAGGTTAAGCCAATCCAGATTCCATCGCGCTCCGGTATAAATCCTTTAATGGCAATACCTCCGCTTTCTTCTCCGCCCACCAGCACATTTTCTGTTACCATTTTTTCGCAGATATATTTAAATCCAATTTTGGTAATCTCTATATCCAATCCGTAGGCTTTTGCCAATTCCGTTATTTTTGAAGTAGCACTAAACGTGGTAATTACTTTTCCGCTTAATCCTTTGTACTTATGCAGGTAATGCACCAGCAATAAAATAATATGGTGGGAATCTACAAACTCCCCTTTTTTATTGTACAAACCAATTCTATCAGCATCTCCGTCAGTAACCAGACCGCAATCAATATCTTCGCTAATCTTAATCAGCTCGCTAAACTCATGCAGGTTTTTATGAATAGGCTCAGGTGCCTGACCATCAAAACCAGGGTTATAATCACAGTGCAGCAGGGTAATATCCGGAAACAACCTGCGCATGGCGTTCTGCCCGGCACCATACATGGCATCATAGGCAAACTCCATCCCTGAGTTTTTAATTGCATTCAGATCAAATTTACTTTCAGCTTCATTTACGTAAAGTGTTTCGAGATCAGCATAGGTAATCATTCCACTTTTTTCCAGTTCAGTTATGCTGCTTAGTTTTATTTCTACATTGGTACCAGGTATGGCCTGTTCTACCTCATCAATCACCGCAGGACTTGATGGACCACCGTAATGAGCTTTTAGTTTGTAGCCATTATACTCAGGCGGATTATGGCTGGCAGTAATGATTACACCCAAAGCTGCTTTATATTTTACCGCACCCAATGATACCATTGGTGTAGATACAAAACCTTTGGCCATTGTCACTTTTATGCCATTGGCACACATTACCTGTGCAACTGTTTCCATAAACAATTTACCTGCAAAGCGGCAATCGTGCCCCAATACGATGGATAAATTATCAGAGTGATTCTTCTTTATATACGTTGCGGTTCCCTGAGAAACACGCTTCACATTTTCTACATTAAACTCAGCGGCAATAATTCCCCGCCATCCGTCTGTTCCAAACTTAATCTGATACATATTCTTTTATTAGCGGCACAAGAATAATATTCTTTCATGAGGTTTGAAAAAATCAATTGCATCCTACCCCTGCCCTGATAAAAATTTAACCACAACAAATCAGCGAGTTAAGTTATATTTTCATGCAAAAAACATGAAGACTATTGCAAACACTTGCCTAATCGTATATTTGCGATATATATTATATTAAAATGGCCATTAACAAAAAAGGTGAATTTTTAAGCGATGAAATCACACTATCGGATTTTGCCCGCACCCTTGGCCATCCTGCACGGATTGCCATATTAAAAACACTGGCAGAAAGAGAGGAATGTATTTGCGGAGAGATTGTAGAGGTATTGCCGTTGGCGCAATCAACCGTATCACAACATTTGAAAGAACTAAAAAATATGGGCTTAATACAGGGCACATTAAACGGGCCAAAATCCTGTTACTGTATTGATTGGGACAAGTTGCAGGAATTTGTTACCGGATTTAACAAACTGGCAGAAGACCTGCTTGTACGCAAGCCGGAAAATACCTGCTGTAAATAATAAGAACAATGAACACTACTGAAACAAACAACGAACTACTTAAACAAAGTGTAAGAGAAATTTACTCCCGCATTGCTACCCAAACCAAACAGGATAATGCAGCCTCATGCTGCGGTGCGGGTGGATGCAGCACAGAGGTATACAATATTATGAGCGATGACTATACCACGCTTGAAGGTTACAACCCTGATGCAGATTTAGGTTTGGGTTGTGGATTGCCTACCCAGCATGCACAAATAAAACCTGGTGATACCGTACTTGATCTTGGAAGTGGTGCAGGTAACGACTGCTTTGTAGCAAGGGCTTTTGTTGGAGAAACTGGAAAAGTGATTGGTGTGGACATGACAGAAAAAATGATAACCCTTGCACGCGAAAACGCAGATAAATTAGGTTTTAACAATGTAGAGTTCCGATTGGGAGAGATAGAAAAACTTCCGCTTACGGCAAACCGGGTAGATGTAATTGTAAGTAACTGCGTATTAAATCTGGTGCCTGACAAAGAAAAGGCGTTTGCCGAAATTTACAGGGTATTAAAACCAGGAGGGCATTTCAGCATTTCTGATGTGGTATTGCTTGGCGACTTGCCGGCTAAAATTAAAACCGCTACCGAAATGTATGCTGGTTGCGTTGCCGGAGCATTACAAAAAACACATTACCTCAGCATCATTCATCAGAGTGGGTTTAAGAACGTAACCATTCAAAAAGAAAAGCCTATTGTTATTCCAAATGATATTTTGCTTAATTATCTTTCGCAAGAAGAGATTGATGAATACACCAAAAGCGGAAAAGGCATTTATAGCATCACCGTTTATGCTGAAAAACCAACAACTGATGCCGTATGCACTCCGGGAGGAGGCTGTTGCTAAAAATAGAACCTGCCATGAATAAAACAGAAACCTTACATTCCCTTTGGGAAGAAGCAAGAACCCGCTTCACCAATTTATTGGTAAATATCACTGAGCAAGACTTACAAAAAAGACTACATCCCGACTCGAACTGTATTGGCTTTTTGCTAAAACATATAGGTGAGGTAGAGCAACTCTTTTCGAGAAATGTATTCGGCCTGGAGATAAGTGCCTCCATTGAAACCCTTGGTTCCGGAAAAGATAAGGGACAATACAAAAACCTCGCAGAACTCATTCAATATATCCAAACGTCCGGATCTTTTCTAAGTCAGGCTATTCTTTCTGTTACAAGTGAACAGTGGGATGAAGAGATTACCACTAAAGAATTTGGAACAAAAACAAAAGCGGCCGCGTTGGGAAGAATTATTTCTCATACTGCTTATCACGGTGGCCAAATTGGTATCATTCTAAAATACGGAAGAATATATTAAGATGAAAAACATACTTATACTTTGCACAGGCAACAGTTGCCGCAGCCAGATTGCCCATGGTTATATGGAACAATTTACCAAAGGCAAAGCCAATATATACAGCGCAGGACTTGAAACACATGGAGTAAACCCGCGTGCCATTGCAACCATGAAAGCAGATGGTATCGACATTTCCCACCATACCTCCAACAACCTTAAAGAGTACCTGCAAATCCCTTTTGATTATATCATTACCGTGTGCGACAACGCCAACGAAAATTGCCCCTATTTCCCCGGGAAGGCAGAGCGGTATCACCACAACTTTACCGACCCCGCAAAAGCAACAGGCACCGATGAAGAAATCATGAACCAATTTGCACAGGTACGCGATGAAATAAAACAATACTGTAAAACATTTTCGGAAAAAATATAAAATGATGTACAAATGTGGCGATGTGGTGAGGGTTTTTAGTTTTAAATGTTAAGTTTTTTGCTTTGATTGATGTTTGAAGTTGGGAAGTCCGAAGTTGGGAGGTTCGAAGTTGAGAAGATTTTTAGATCATTCCACACTCACACTCACACCCACACTCGCATCGTACGCCAAGCACACAAACGAAACATCGTCTGCACTAACAACATTCTTCCGGGTTGTACAATACCCCAACTCAACACTTAAAATTCAAAACTCAACATTCAACATTCAACATTTCATGCCCAATGACTAATGCCCAATTAACATGAATAAACGACTTTCTTTTCTTGATCGCTATTTAACGTTATGGATTTTTTTAGCCATGCTGGTTGGTGTTGGAATTGGCTATTTTATTCCGGAATCACAAGTCTTTTTAAATCAGTTTCAAAAGGGGTCAACCAATATCCCTCTGGCTATTGGACTTATTCTCATGATGTACCCACCTCTTGCAAAGGTAAAGTATGAAGAGATTGGTAAAATATTAAAACATCCTAAAATACTTGCGGTTGGGTTATTTCAAAGCTGGATTCTGGGTCCTGCACTTATGTTTTTACTGGCTTTTATTTTTATGAGAAACAATCCGGATTATATGGCGGGAATGCTTCTTATAGGATTAGCTCCCTGCATTGCAATGGTATTGGTATGGAATGATCTGGCAAAAGGAGACAATGAATTATGTGCAGGTATGGTTGCACTAAATAGTGTATTGCAAATATTATTTTATAGCGCCTATGCGTGGTTTTATGTTACCTGGGTGCCACAGGTATTAGGAATAAAAGGTTATGAAGTGAATATTGGCATGGGCGAGATTGCACAAAGTGTACTCATTTATCTTGGTGTACCTTTCTTTAGCGGTTTAATCTCAAGGTATGTTCTTATCAGAATAAAAGGTAAAGACTGGTTTAACAGAAAGTTCATTCCTGCAATAAGCCCGGTTACATTGATTGCCCTGTTATTTACTATCATCATCATGTTCAGTCTTAAAGGAGAAATGATTGTTTCGATTCCATTTGATGTAGTTAAGGTGGCTATCCCACTTACCATTTTTTTTCTGCTCATGTTTCTTTCCACCTTTTATTTAATTAAACAGCTTGGCGGAAACTATAAGGAAACTACCACTATTTCTTTTACAGCCGGCAGCAATAATTTCGAATTAGGAATTGCGGTAGCCATTGGTATTTTCGGTATTCACTCCGGTGCTGCATTTGCCGCTGTAATAGGACCTCTTATTGAGGTGCCGGTATTAATTTTACTGGTAAAGTTTGCACTAAACAGGCAAAAAAGTTTCACTCAAGACTGATTTTCTCATCTCCAGGCCAGTAAGGCAAATAAATCAGCACCAGTCTCATCATTTCGCTGTCGTCATTCATTCCCCATTCAAATAATACATCTTGTGGCGGATGATAAGGGTTTTCAGGATTACGGGCGGAGTTATCATAAATAGCCTCAGCATGTAATACAGAACCAGCCGGAATTTTAATCATCTTTTTAAACCTGTAAAACTCCTGCCAGTTAAAATCCCATTCCGGTATTTCAACAAGGGGTATGGTATCCAAGGCAGAAGTAATGGCATACGCTTTAAAGTATTTACCCAGATGATGCATATGCGGGTTTATATTAAGGAGGGAAACATCATTATGGAATTTCACATTGATATGAGCGGTGAAATTACTGTCGTTGGCCTTTATATACCATTTGCCATCGGGTGCAGGATTTTTTGGCCTGAATGCTGCAAAACCAATTTTTCTTTCGGGTGCTACTTTGCTAAAATAAATATGAAAGGATGATAAATCCTGCTGTTCAACAGGAGTTGGCGAATAATGAAAATTCCTGATAAGGAGTACTCCTTTTTTAGGCAACCTGAATCCAATACCTTCCGGATATTGCTGAACAGATGTTCCCGGCAACCATCCGTTATGATATGTTTCTTCAGGCAACTTTCCATCCTTTCCAATCAGGTTAAAAAAACGGTAATCATGGTCATCTTTAACCCTGTTTAATGTATCCTCATCAAATACAAAATAATCCGGACCATTAAAAACATCAACATCATCGGCCACCTCCAGAATCTGATAACTTGCATGGTGCACCACGGATTTATTTCCAGGAATAAACGCTATAGCCTTTCCAAACGTATCATGCTTTAACTCGAAGGGAATTTTATAACAGATATATATATTTCTGTTTATTGCCGGTACAACAAACGGAGCCCGCATTTTAAGAACAAGATCAGGATTTGAAAGTTGCAATACCTTTGTTCGAAAGTTTGATTTCTTCGCCACACCAATCGGCTTTCCTTCTGCGCATCCCTGATCTATCCACGATATAAGCTGTTTTACTTCCTCATCTGGTAAAGCTTTATTGTTTGCATATTGCCTGTAATGATTGTTTGCTTTCCATGGTGGCATTATTTTATTCAACACCACGTGCCTGATAAATGTTGCCCTCTTTTTTATATCCGCATAACTATCCAGTTTAAAAGGTGCAGAACCATTTTCCCTGTGACACGGTACACATCCCTTGTTTACAATTGTTTTAATCTCCTGTTCATAAGTTAAGCCCTGAGCAAAGACAGAAGTCCAAACCGCAGCTTGAAAAAAAACAAAGAGGAAGTATGCCCTACATTTCAGCAACATAACCGATTAATACAACCCTCCGATTTTTCTGTTATTCCATTCCGGATGATGCTCAAACAAAGGCAATGCTACAGGAGAATGTGTTAAGCCTGCAGTATCAGTGAGCGATTGCAAAAAAGCAATCAAATCCTTTTGCTCGGAATCGTTTAAGCCAAGTGAGTCTGCCGACAAGGTTTGATAAGGCACCTGCATACCAAGACCTAACCCACCTCCTTTATTATAAAAATCAACAACCTTCTCCAGATTCTGATACGACCCATTGTGCATGTATGGGGCCGTTAATGCAATATTTCTAACCGTTGGTGTTTTAAAAGAATGCATGTAAAAAGGCGCAGATTCTTTTAGTTTAGCAGCAGCTCTTCCCGGATCAGGATCTAAAACAAGCTGTTTTGAATCCGGATGTTGTGGCACTCCTAAAACTTCACTTTCACTTTCCTGATAGAGGGGAGGCACCGTTCCATTAAACACCGGTGCAAAATGGCAGGTACCACACGCGGCTTTTCCCATAAAGAGATTAAAGCCTCTTTTTACGTTATCAGGGAGAGTTTTACTTTCCCTTCTTACATACTTATCAAAAGGTGAATTCATGCTTATCAACGAACTTACATAGGCTGAAATGGCGTATGCTACAGTATGCTTATTAACCGGATTCTCCGCGTATGACGGAAAACAATCAGCGAATAATTTTTTATAACTGCTGCTTCGGGAAAGTTTATTGCATAATTCAAACACAGTGGTGTTAAACTCCTTATCGCTTATGATCACATGTTCCAACTGATCTTCCAAAGCATCAGCACGCATATCATGAAAAAACCTTTCGCTGAAAACCGCGTTCAACAAAGTTGGTGAGTTGCGTGAAACGGTACCAGAATGACCGGTAGCCTCACTCATAGTCAATCCATCAGCAAATCCCTTTTCCGGTTTATGGCAACTTGCGCAACTTCTGTCATTGGTTGCTGAAAGAATGGGATCGAAAAAGAGCAATCTGCCGAGCAAAACCAGTGAGTCGGAGTAAAGCGAAGGTGGCAGTCCGGTGTACTTTAAAGGGTCCAGAAAACTTCTGTCGAACAGGTTGCGGCTGTGCAAATTAACCGGGGGCAATAAGTTTAAAACAACCGTTTCAGTTGAATGTTCAATACCAGCAGTATTTTGCACATCATACAATAAAGCATAAAGTGGATTGATATATCTGGTGAGCACAGCAAGCCGGTCCAGCCTGTCAAAATCATTATTAGCTTTTAAATATTGAATAAACGAAACAAACATATCGTTTACTTTTTTACCTGCTTTACCATTTTTTATCTTTTCAGTTTCCGCATATAATAAGAAATCTTTCTGCATTATTTCCACTGCGGTAATAGCATCAGGTATAGCATTTCCGGAAGCAGGCACATCAAAACCGGTAAGCCCCAACGTAAATATCCGTATAAGTTCCAGCCGCATTCCTTCCAGCACCTGCCTGTCGTAAATTTTTGTATCCTCCGGGTAATTATTCATTAATGAAATCAGCCCGGTTAGTTGACTGGTGATTTCATTAGCTGAGGATACCACCTCTTCCCCGCAAATCAGCTCATCAAGTACCTGAAGCCCCCGGGGTTCCAGAATATTCAGTCCGAAAGATTTACGTTCGAGTTTTGGCAACGGTGCACCGTTTATGTATTCCTTCACCAACACAGGCTCCAGTATTTCAAGTAAATATTCGCATGATTTATAGGCCGCTCTTAGTTTCCGGTACTCCTGCCTAAGTTCAGGAATCCTTTTTTCATCAAGCGATTCTGCAATATGGTGTGTTGCCAGCAGTGCATTTTTAAATAAATCAATACGATGTTTATAATGCTGCCTTATTGTTCCGGAAGGAGTTATTGCCGTTTGTCTGTAACCGGAAAGTAATACAATACTAATAATGGTAAAGCATAAAAATATGGAGATTTTTTTCATAAATATGAAATGGTATTAAAATCTGAAAACCCGGAGCATAAGCATCCGGGTTTATCATTGGCCTTATTTATTGTACTACTACTCAACAATAAATTTCACTTTTTCACCTGAGGTATTCATTATAAAGTACATTCCTGATGAAAGATCACTGATATCAACGCGTTCCACATCTCTCAATACTTTTACGCGCTCGCCTTTTACATTATAAATGGCTACATCACTTATTTTATTAAGAGATAATTCGCGCGCCACCGGATTTGGCCAGATGTGAAAAGCATCCTTTTCCAACTTATTTACCTCACCGGTTGAAGTTGGGAAAGAACCGTCAAAACCAGTGATGGCGTATGTAAGTGAATTGTTATACGGGAACACATTTCCTGCATCCGGATGCTGAGAATTTAAGAGCATGGTTTTGCTGTCTATCATAGCAGCACCGGTAATTTCTGCACCCGGAGCACAGGCTGTAATTCTGATCAGGTTGTTAAACGTTGGATTAGATATGCTCATATCCAATAAATACGTTTCACAGGTTGTTTTAGTAAGACCTGCCGGCATCCTGTTCCAGTTTATTCCATTTAAATCTTCCTGAATAATCATATACGATTTGCTGCCTATGGTCATAAAATCAACACCATCAGGATTAGACAGATGAATGGCAGGATAAACACCGGCCACATCACCGGTTGCATTAGCACTAAGTGGTCCACCTTCAATATAAGAACGAGCTATATCTGTAGCCGGATCAAACTCTATAACCCGTCCGTAATAATCAGCAAATTTTCCTAACCTTACAGAATCTGCTGCCTGTGCATCAGTGCCAGGAAAATCAACACCATTTACTATTTTATATCTTGTTTTATACCCCTGAACCAAAGGCATTCCCACAACCCCGTTTTTTGCAATTCCGGAGTTATAATTAAATGCATCACGACCGGTTTCACAGATATATATTTTACCATTGTGTTGCTGTCCCCATTCTAACCTGTTAAACATGGAAGCACCTCTGCGAACTGCTACTGTATTTAAATTTACAAGTGTATCGAGGTTATTTTCAATCGGTATCCATTTGGTTGGTGCATCCTGCTTATAAACGTACATCTGGCCACTGGTAAAATCTCCGGCAGTTGCTGCTACAAACTTTCCTAAAATACCAGGAGAAGCATCTTCAAAAAGATAAACCGTTTTATTATCAGCCATAATTACACCACCTTCCCATCCGGCACGCCCCCAATTGTATTGTTTACGCACAGCCTTGGCCTGTTTGGCATCTACCTCCACCATCCAGTTCAGGTTTTGATAACGTTTTAAGGTTTTACCATTCATACCTGGGAAACCAGCAGGTTTTGTTGTTCCAATAATAAAATCACTTGTATCACGGAAACCGTTTCCGCTATTATAAATGGCTGCATTACTTGTTTGCATCCATTCTTCTGCTGTCCATATTCTTCCATCTTGTCCGGCTATTCCGCCACAGTTCATACCGGTTTCGCCTACTGTGTTTACGAAATCTATATTAAAAAACTTGCCCGTCCTTCCATCGGCAATAGTTTGGGGAACCACCTCCAGCACATCTCCGTTATTTCTTTTCAGTTTAAACATGGTCATTCCTCCGCCATCACCAAGTTTATCATTTTTCTCAGTCATTTCATGGTTTACCACAACCCATCCAAGTTCACCGTTTGTTGCCTGATTATCTTTCAGAAATGCGATATAGTCATGCCATTGTTTGGCAGGAGCCTGTCCGGCTGCATTTCCATATGTAGTTGTTGTTTGAATGGTATCAATACCACCTACAAAAATAACCTGCTGCTTCAAAGGAGACTTAGGCATCCAAATTGTTTTTACCGCCCAGGTAGTATCTATGTTTACAGGAAAAGGAATCTGGCCCTTGGCTGAAAATAATGCAACCAGCGCAAATGAGGAGAGTAATAGTTTTTTCATTTCAGTTTGATTTGTTGTCAGCAAATCAACTCTGGCAGTTTTACCACTTCCTTTATTTTGTTTTATTTAATGCTAAAGGAAATGTTAAGTCAATATCAATCGGCAAAAAAAAAGGCAGACCGGATTTGCGGTCTGCCTTTTTGGGCAACAGGTATAAGTATTTAAACAAATGCATTTTCACCGGTAACATCCATACCGGTAATCAGCAAATGGATATCATGTGTTCCTTCGTAGGTAACAACTGATTCAAGATTCATCATATGACGCATGATGGGATATTCTCCTGTAATTCCCATACCTCCCAGCATTTGGCGGGCGTTACGGGCTACATCTAATGCCAGTTCCACGTTATTTCTTTTAGCCATGCTTATTTGTGCAGGCGTGGCGCGTCCCTCATTCATTAATACCCCAAGTCTCCATGTTAAAAGTTGTGCCTTTGTAATTTCGGTAATCATTTCAGCAAGCTTTTTTTGCTGTAACTGAAACCCCGCAATAGGCCTTCCAAACTGAACACGTTCTTTTGAATAACGCAGGGCGGTATCATAACAATCCATAGCTGCACCCAAAGCTCCCCAGCTGATGCCATAGCGGGCACTGTTCAGACAGGTTAAAGGACCTTTTAATCCTTCCACTCCGGGCATTATATTTTCTTTAGGAACCTTCACATCATTAAACACCAGTTCTCCAGTTGCACTTGCTCTTAAACTCCATTTATTATGTGTTTCAGGCGTTGTAAAACCTTCCATTCCACGCTCTACAATCAGTCCCTTGATTTTACCTTCTTCATTTTTTGCCCAAACAACCGCCACATCTGCATAAGGCGAGTTGCTGATCCACATTTTGGCTCCGTTCAGAATCACATGTTTGCCATCACCGGCATCTTTAAAATTGGTGGTCATACCGGCCGGATTTGAGCCATGGTTTGGTTCAGTAAGTCCGAAACATCCCAGCCACTCCCCTTTTGCCAGTTTAGGCAGATACTTGTTGCGTTGTTCTTCACTTCCAAATTTATAGATGGGATACATCACCAGCGATCCCTGAACTGAAGCAGTTGATCGTACACCGGAATCGCAACGCTCCAATTCCTGCATCATAATGCCATAAGTAATATAATCCATGCCTCCGCAACCATACTCAACAGGCAATTGAGGGCCAAAACAACCCAAATCGCCCAGTTGCTTCACCATATGGTAAGGGAAAACGGCCTTTTGAGCCACATCCTCGATGATGGGCGACAATTCTTTTTTTACATAATCACGTACCATAGAGCGAATCATTTTATGCTCATCGGTAAGTAACTCATCCATCAGGTAGTAATCCGGGTGATTATATTGATCTGGCTTGTTGGCCGCATGAAATTGTTCTTTTGATGTAGTAGTCATAAGAAGTATATATATTGCCGCGAAAATAGATGATAAAAACGGGTTTTAAAAGTTTGGAAAATGAAATACACCTGTAGCCTCCGCAATCTTGAGTTTTTCGCCCACCATGGGGTTTACAAGCAGGAGAACATCCTGGGTGGTCGTTTTATCGCCCATATTGAACTAAGCCGGGAGGTATTGTCAGGAGAAGATTTACAATCCCTTGATCAGGTTTATAACTATGAAATCATTTATGGTTTGGTAGATAAAAACATGAAAACACCTTCATCCCTTATTGAAACAGTTGCCAGGCGCATTTTTGATGATATTGAACTCCTGCTACATCCGGACACCCTGATTGTTACCATAACCAAACCTAATCCGGCCGGACTTTTTAAATCAGGGGAAGCTGCTGTTACCCTAAGTAAATAGCATTCACTTCCTTGATTATGTAGACGATACATCAAAAACAAGTTGCCCTCCTTTTTATTTCTGAAATTTGTACATTAGCAAAAAAATTAACGACATGAAAATTATCTTAACCATAGCCTTGCTGCTGCTTCATATTTGTTCATCGTTTGCACAGTTTGGCGATAAGAAAAAAGAAGATATTGACAAACTAAAAGACTCCAGATTAGTGGTGGTTTTATTTGCTGACAGCGCTTACAATGCATCTATAAAATTTGCGGTAGAGCGTTACTGGAGTTTTAATGGAGGATTTTTGTTTGTACACGACAGTGCTATGAAAGCTTATGCCAAGGGCGAGTACAGTTATCTTATTTTCAGCAAATCAAAAGGTACCAAAATAAAAGCCAAATTATGCGCTTCCGAACCTGATTTTAATGGGTTGCTTATTCTGAACAAGTACAAGAAAAAAGCTACCGAACTAGAAATTATAGCCAGGGCATATTGCTCCAATACCATTGACACATCAGACTGGAAGGCGGAGATGATAAGAGGTGTACAATTGTTAAACAATTATTTAAATATTGCAGTTGAAGCTGCAAGTGATAAAGAAATGTCTGAATCCTATCTGATGTCGAGATACCCAACAGACAAGAGTATGATGTCTGGAAGAAAACTTTTAATTGAAGGCAGGTTATTAGATATTACCGGTAAAGTTGATGCACCAACCTTGCTTGATGGAGATATTGAAGAATTGGCCGATAATGAGGATATTAATAAATCCATTGTTAGTCAGGATGCAGCAGTAATGCATTATTATTTTTCTAATGATGAGAACAACTGCAATAAACTGGTTGTAACTTCTGACGGGCAACTCATGTATTATAAACAGGAATCGAGAGATAAATGCAAGTGCGAATCATCAGACCTTAAGTCGATGAAATCCATGAAGGACAAAGCCGACAGGGAATAATAAACCTGCTTTATTATCTATTGATCACAAGCTTTTTGCTGCTCTTGAATCCGCTGTTTTCCAGAATAATAATATATAAGCCAGGCTTCAGGTTTTCTGTGTTTACACTTTTTTCCGAGTAGAACCTGCTGATTTCGCCTGTTAGCACTTCTTTACCCATTATATCATAAAAGTGATAATTTACATTAGCCGGAAGATTTTCTGTTCCGATAGTAACTTCATTACCTGCAGGATTTGGATACAACCGGAAAGCGGGGCCTGAAAACGTCTCATTGACAACAGGAACAGGACCTCCGCGATTGGTAGAAGCATAAAAATTAAGCCCGCCCCTGATATTTCCTACAATAATATCAGCCTTATTATCTCCATCCAGCAATCCTACAAAAGGGGCACTTCTAAAGCCAAACCGAATGGCTTTCCCATTCACATCACTGCTAAAATCAACAAAAATATTTTCTTCTGCGCTATATATGCTGTCCTGATGTGCAGCAACATCTTTATACAAATAAACATTTCCCTTTTCTGAGCCTACAATCAGTTCAGGTTTACCATTGCTGTCAAGATCATTTAATACAGGAGCAGCGTAACCTGTGGTGTAAACAATTTTATTCCCAAAGGGATCAATGTAGGATTCATTCACAAAAACTTTTCCCAATGAATCTATGGTAGGAACCGAAGAAAACTGAGGAACTCCGGCAACACCTGTATTCTTATAGTACTTTAGTATGCCTCCTTTATTTCCGACAATCAGATCAGGCAGGTTATCTTTATCCAAATCGTAAACAGCAGGTGCTGCATGTGAGCCAACATCTATATTACCCAATTTCCTTGTTTGCAGGGCAAAAGATGGGGTGGTTCCGGTACTGGTATTTATATAATAATGAATATTTCCGGGCTCATCTCCGCATAATAAATCGGGTTTGCCGTCAGCGTTCATATCGGCAAAAACAGGATGCATCTGAATAATCGGGGTATCCTTGCTTAACTGCAAAAAATTGGTGTCTTTTAAACGAAAAACCGGTTGTGTATTGGAAGTGATATTCTCATACCAAACAATGCGGTCGTTCAGGTTTTTTGTCTTTTCAAAATCACCACTGGTGCCTACCATCAAATCCCTGTCTCCATCTCCATCAATATCAACAATTACAGGTATTGTTCTGGTGCCTAAATCAATGGTCTGATCATATATTGCAAAATTGTTACCGGCATAGTTAAAAACAGGCTTGTCATGTGTTCCTGTATTATTGTATACCCATACATTATTGGTGCTTTTTGCACCCACCGGATCGTTGGTGGTTACCAGCAGTTCACCCTTTCCATCATCGTTTATATCTGCATAATATGCTGCCGGAAAGAGAACAAAATCGGCAGGGGTAGTATTGCTGGGAAACAGCGTATCCTGTGACACAATGGAGTCTCTTCCTTTGGAGTTTTGTGCCCTTCCGTTAATTAATCCAACCAACGTATTAAAGCCGACATCAGCGTAAATAATATCCTTTACCCCATCACCATTAATGTCCAGCATAAGTTGTGCAGTACCTGAATGTTTACGCGATTTTTTGCCATACATCTGAAAGAAACATGACCCAAGCTGATCTTTGGAAAGATGCAATACAAAACGGTTTTTTAGAGAGTTCACATCAAACTGCATATAACCCCAGCATTCATCTCTTAAAATAAAGATATTGGTATCAACAGGGTAAGTAATATTCAGCTTATTGGTTCTGAAATTATCATAGTAGGTAGCAGTAAAACTTGTTCCCTGATAACATAAAATATCTAAGTCTCCATCGTTGTCTAAATCCTCAATGGCCGGAATATCTGAATTATTTATAGCAACGTTGGCGGCTTCTCTCGGGATATTAAAAGGCGGGCCCCACATGCCACCGGTATCCATAATCTGATTATTAATTAACCTGAAATTTAACCCGCTTTGTGTATTGGATATATTTCTGAAAATCCTTAACCCGTTTTGGTAAACAGCCTGAACGGTATCTTTCAGGTCATTTCTGTTTTGTGATATCTCTGTGAAAAGATCCTCTTTGCCATCATTATTATAATCTTTTAAAAGCGCCCAATTGCGCAAGCCGGGAAAACGGCCTTCAAACTGCGGGGTATATACAAAACCGTTAATGGTGCGTGTAAAAGTAAGCACCTTATTGGCTGCACGATCAAAAATGAACAGGTCTTTTCTTCCGTCACTATTAAAATCAATATTGGAAAATTGGGGAGCATTCATTCCCCCTGAAAATGGGTATTTAAGCGTATCTGTTGTATTGTCTTTTAAAAACTTAGGGAAGTCGGAATAGTAAAACTTATATGTCTGTGCCTGAAGTATTGCACAATACAACAGTAGATAAGTCAGGATTAAAATGCGTTTCATAATTTGCATGTTTGCTCAACCAAAGTTAACAAAGCATTTTCTAAATTAATTATTAATTATGACTATTGAGGAATTGTATGCATTGTACTGCCAGCATCCGCTGGTTTGTACAGATACACGTAAGATAGAAAAGGGTTGCATCTTTTTTGCATTAAAAGGACCGAATTTTAATGCCAATACATTTGCAGCAGAAGCATTGGCAAAGGGTGCAGCTTATGCCGTAATTGATGAAGCCACAGATCAAAGCAAGCCGGAATTGCTGCTTGTTGATGATGTATTAAACACACTGCAACAACTTGCCACACACCACAGAAAAGAATTAAATATTCCTGTTTTAGCCATTGTTGGTTCTAACGGAAAAACCACCACAAAGGAACTTATTACCGCTGTATTAAGTGAAAAATACAAGGTATTGGCCACCCCAGGTAATTTCAATAACCATATCGGGTTGCCACTTACCTTGCTTCAGCTAAATAAAAACCATGAAATTGCTGTAATCGAAATGGGGGCAAACCATATCGGAGAAAATGCCCTGCTTTGTGACATTGCACAACCCTCTCATGGCCTTATTACCAATAACGGGAAAGACCATCTGGAGGGTTTTGGGAGTATAGAAGGAGTGGCGCAAAGCAATAGTGAACTTTATTATTATTTGTTAAAGAATAATGGAACTGCCTTTGTAAATGCTAATGACGAGTGGCTGATGCGTATGGCCTCGAGGCTCACACAAAAGCTTACCTATGCCGGTAATGCAGGCGATAAACACACACAGGCCGACTATACAGGATATGCACAAGCACTGCGTCCACAAATTGTATTTCGGATGAATGATTCAACAGAGCTCATAGCATCTCACTTGAGCGGTGATTACAATTTTGACAATATGATGGCCGCTGTAGCATGTGGTTTATACTTTAAGCTCACTGCGGCCGAAGTAAAAAGAGGGATTGAAAAATATATTCCGCAAAACAACCGTTCGCAGGTAATTAAAAAAGAACACAACACCATTTATCTTGATGCGTACAATGCCAATCCCAGCAGCATGGAAGCCTCTCTCCGGAATTTTGCAGCTATGGAGATTCCGCAAAAGATTGCCATATTAGGCGATATGTTTGAATTGGGTATATATGCAGAACAGGAACATGCCAATATGATAAAAATTTGCCGCGAACTGGAACTTAGCAAGGTGCTGCTTGTTGGCAATATGTTTCATGCCCAAAACAAGGAAACTTCCTTCTTCAGTTTTGAAACCACCGAAGAAGCCGCGGCATATTTATCTGCTCATCCGGTATCGGGAGCCAATATTTTTATGAAAGGATCAAGGGGAATGAAACTGGAATCACTATCAGCAGTGATCAGTTAATTTTTTGCAGCAACACTACCGCGTAAGCCGTAACACCTTCTTTGCGCCCGATAAAGCCCATGCTCTCATTGGTAGTGGCCTTAACGGAAATATCGCCAGTATTGGCTTTACAAATAGTTGCAATGGTCTCGCACATTTGCGGAACATAAGGCATAATTTTAGGAGCCTCCAGACATAATGTGGCATCCATATTTCCGATTTTGTATCCTTTGCCTTCCATCAGGGAAACAACTTTAGCCAACAATATTTTGCTGTCTATTCCTTTAATTGATTGGTCGGTATCAGGGAAATGTTTGCCAATATCTCCGAGTGCCAATGCACCAAGAATGGCATCACAAATGGCATGTAACAATACATCGGCATCAGAATGACCTACCGCGCCTTTTTGTGCCGGTATCTTTATTCCACCCAGCCACAGGTCGTACCCTTCGGCCAACTGATGCACATCAAATCCAAAACCAATTCTCATTATTGTGCGGGAGGAGTAAAAATGCTGTTGTTGTCTTTATTTCCTTCTTTTTGAGATTTGAAAGCATCAAAATCAAAAGCAAGGCTGAAACGAAGTGTATTTTCCAGCGGGTGACGTTGCTGGAAAGAGAAGAGGTAAGCCACATCAATGGTAAAAACATTGTATCTGATTCCTGCTCCCATGGTTGCATACTTGCGGTTGCCTTTTTCAAGCGGCTCATAAAAGTATCCGGCACGCAGGGCAAACTGTTTATCGTACCAATATTCCAGACCTACAGACGTATTAATTTCCTTTAACTCTTCATCAAACCCTCCCGGAGCATCAGTAAACGATTGAAAGATGCCCGAAACCACCGGTACGTTATTGTCCTGGCCTCTTACAATAATTGGTTTTCCGTTTGAGTTAATTTTGGTTCTTCCGTTTGCATCTACTTCCAATGCAGGTGGCGTTGGCACCAACAATTTATTAAAATCAACCAGTAAAGCGAGGGTATTAAATTTATCAATCTCTACCTGAGTATACGTACCAATCCTAAGGTTAATAGGTATAAAGTTTTCCTGCGTTGCATCGGTATAGGTTACCTTGCTTCCTATATTGGTTGCTGCACCACCAAAGGCATAATTCACTTTATATCCTTTTATCTTGGTTTTATTCTTGTAATACGCAGTAATATCACCGGCAAAAGAATTTCCGGCCTTAATGGCATTGTTGGAAAAATTGGCTCCACCGGCTATATTGGAGTAAATATAACGAAAGGCTATACCTACAGAGAAATTATCCGACAACTTCTGGGCATAAGCTGCATCAACAGCCAGTTCATTGGGATTATAATTTCCCAAACTGTTACCGGTTGCATCCGTAAACTGAATTTCACCTAATGAGAAATACCTGAGAGAAGCACCAAAAGAAGAACGGTCATTTATTTTAGAATACAGGGAAAGGTAAGACAGGGAAACATCTGGTACAAGCGCCCTGAGCCATGGCGTATAAGAAACGGCAATTCCCCCCTTTTTTTCGTTAAATACCAGCTTTGCTGAATTCCAGTGAATGGCATTCAAATCATCAGGCATGGCCACTCCTGCATCTCCCAAAGCACCGGATCTTGCATCAGGAGTAATCATTAAAAAAGGTACGGCTGTGGTAATGGTATTTTGCCTGCCGTCAATGCTGGTAAACTGAGCATATAGTGGCGTTGTAAAAAGCAATACTACAAGAACCAAACATCTGTTTATAACATTCATACTTCTCATCAATATCATTTGCGCAAAATAAAAGGTATTCCGGTATTTATTAAAATTAATTCAGTATCACCAACTTTTGAAACTCCTCTGCAGTATCCCCTGAGCCAGCCTTCACCTTCACTTTATACACATAAACCCCTTTGGCAATATGGTCTCCATAATCATCTTTACCATCCCATGACAAATTATCAAAATGGTTTCCCGAGTTCACTACATCTGACTCCAGCGTTTTCAACAATTTGCCGCTTACCGTAAATATCTGAATCATCACACTCAAAGGTAATCCGGCTTTATTGTGATCAAAGTGGAAGGTGGTAAAGGTAGTGAATGGATTTGGATAGTTAAGAATCTGCCTGATGGCCATTTTCTCCGAAGATGCCACCACAAAATCAAGCATGCTTTCTGAAGGGTTATTATGCGTGTCCCAGGCTTTTACACGTAGGGTATTTTTCCCGGCTGCCAGATTTTTTAACCTGAAACGCACCTCCCCGCTTGTAAAATCGTCTATTTTTCCCTGATAATAATCGTTAAGTGAAATGGTATTATCTGTTTGGTTATTGAGGTTTAAAGATATGTCTCTTCCTATACCCTTGCCGGTAATATTGATACCATTCTGATCATTGAGTTTTACAATCAGCAGAGGGTTTTCATCCGTAATGCCGCCAAATACAAACTTCTCATCATTCAGGTACACTTTAATATCGGGTCCGTTTTCATCAGGAACAATGCTGTCTGCAGTGCCACCAACCAAAAACCGGTCAAACATACCCATGGCATCATATACCCCATTCTGAGCATAATAGCTCATTTTTCCGTTTCCAATCTGGTAAGCAATATCTTTAGGCACCACAAATGAAAAACTAAACGTTCCGTTTTTTACGCTGGCCTGCCCCCGGTATATCACGTTGTTTTGCATGGTAAAAGGTAAAACCGGACTTGAGGGATTGTTCCCAATAGTGCGGTATGTGGTAGCTTTATCGTATATAGTTGGGTAAATCACGCCATTAAATGTGGTAAGGGGAGCGCCTGAAAAATCTTTCATTTGCCCTGTTACAGTAACGTTCTGAAGTGCCTTTATGGTATCCTGTACCCCACCAACCGCATTGGAATTAATGGTAAGTGTGCTCATACCGGCCTTAGGCAGCGATAATTTAAGAGCAGGATCACCTAATAAGGCAAAATTGCGGGTATTCAGATCGATATAATCATTTTTGGTAAGCCGTAAGATTTCACCCATGGCTTTAGGCTGAAGAAGCGAAGCAGAATCGAGGCCAACGCGTGTATAAAAAGCCGTATTAAGCGCAAGGTTAGAGCCCGAGTTTACCAACCTTACTGTGGTAAACAGAGCAATTCCCCCACCGTTGGGATTAAGCAACACCATTTCCCCGGCTGATGTCCTGGCCGGATCGTCAAAACGGCTAAACTCACATGTTGCCGTAACAAACAAGGGTAATTTTAGTCCATTTTGCCAGCCATTGATATCATCCGTATTTAAAATCCGCTCTTCTGCCCATCCTACTTCTCCTCCATGACCCGTATAATTCACAATTAAAGCTCCCTGCTCCACGCTTCTCACTATTTCCTGCTGGGCTACCGGATTGCGCTGCCCACCTGTTCCCAATTCTTCCCTGTAGGCATCAATAAATATTTTTCTTACATTATAATTTTTAAAATTACCGATGGCATAATTTGCTAACCCATCGGCCTGGGTGGTATGTATTCCACTATCTTCATCATCGGCTACAAAAACGATTTTGGTTCTCCAATCGTTTAAATCACCCGTTGTAGCATACTTTATAATTTTAGACACCATTACAGATGCCTGGGCCATATCCTGAGCAGGTAATCTCCCTATTGCAATATCCAGGATCTCGTTATTGGCATCAATCTCCGACTCCCATTTTCCTTCATTATCGTCCAGCAACCCAAAATAATCATCAGAATTGTATGAACCTACGGGATCAAGAGAATTGATACTGGCAAAAGTGGGGATATAATTGGTGTTTCCGGCCAGTCTGTATTTATAATCATAAGATGCTCTTCCAAATAAGGTAAGGTATTTAGGCTTGTCGGCAGCAGAAGGCGCCCTCATATACATCATTCTTACAAAATCCCTTATTGCACTTACATCCTGCGAGCCTGAAGAAAACTCATTATAGATTTCCTGAATATTGACCACATTAACACGCAAACTGCTGTGATTCCTGTGAAACTCTGCCAGCACTGCCGCTTCATTCATAAACTGCGGGTGGGTGATAATAAGCAGATCGGCTGGCTGCAATGCATGCAAATTTTGATTGGCCATTTTCTGACCTGAAGAAGGCGTAAAATATAAGGAACCGCTAAAGGCAGTATAGGTTTTAAGTGAATCGGTGCGCGAGGAAAACTTAACCACATTATTAGCAAAAGAGGAAGGGATATTGGCAATATTTACCGGATCGGTAACATCCCAAATATTTGCCGGAACTGAAGAAGCGATGGAAAATTCAGAAATTCTTCCAGGTGTAATGGTTCTTGCATCTGTAAATACCAGTTGGGGTGCACTTAAACCAAGCTGTGCGCGCCCTGTGATTTCAAAATAATCGAGCCAGCCAACAGCGCCCGGGCTTGTTTGATTGAATGTATAATTAATATTTATCTGTGGACCTGAATTAAAAATGGCTGATTTTAACCCGTCAGCATCAGAAGCAAATGCCCCGTCATACTTACCAGAGATGGCAGGTATGCTATGGGTAATCAGGCTTTGATTGTTTACTGTTACAAAAAAATTGCTGGTTGAAAAAGACCGGGCAACCACTGAAGAAGTAAAACGCAAAGGTTCTGAGGGAATAAGTGAAGGAAACGAGAGTGAAAAATCTTTGGTAAGCGTTTTATCAAACTCTTCACCCAACCATATCCTGCCCGACTTAATCAGATTAACTGCATCCGTTTCGTAATAGTATTTAAGATCACCAGAGGATGTTTGATAGGTTGCAGTACCTGCTGGTGCTGAAGTAACAATTCTTTTGCCCGCTGCACCTCCGTATGTAAAAAAATAATAAGTGGTATCACTATAAATATTGTTCTCATGCCTGAATATTCCTGTAGAAGTATTGTACCGCCACACGTCTTTCTGAGATTGCCCATAAAACAGCACCACATCATTCTCATTAAACACCCCATCCCCTTCACCATCAACAAAAACAGCCATCTGAGCAAGGTCATCATATCGGGTTATGCTGTTTTTTTGTGGCAACATTCCGGCACCATGGCCGTATATTTTTATTGTTTGCGGATTAATGGCATCCGGATTTACGCCAACAGACCTGAGGTATTGTTTGCTGATGGCATGCACTCCGGTATTTACCACACCAATTTTAATCCATTCTCCGGTAGCCAGCACAGATGTGGTGGCATATGAAGGTTTTTTGCCAAATGATGCAGAAGTGCGGCCACCTGTGCCGTATTGAACAACTATTTCAAACGCAGTTAGTTTTTCAAAAACACCCTTGCTTTTATTGAACAACACCGGAACCATAGTAACAATAACTTTGGGCAACCCCTTCTCATATCCAATTTCAAATTCGGGCTTTATTACCCCCGATTTATCTGCATGAATAAACTGTTTTAACTCCTCCTGATTCATTTCCTGAAATTGAATCGGATTAACCACTACGGAATGAACAACCGGAGACAAAGCATCACCAACAAATTGAAAATAAGGAAGATGTTTTAAGCCTTTTTTAGGGAACAAGGCCTCTGGAAATGACGTAAATTTGGAGAATATTATATCGGCAGATTTATGATTTGTGTATGTACGCCAATTGATAATGTGTTTGGTTTTCACCGTTTGAGCGTTCAAAAACGAACTAAGAAATACAAATAGTAAAAGCGTTACTTTATCAATTTTAAGAAATATGGTTTGCATATCAGAGTTTAAATTCGTTATAATTGAAACTTTGTAGATTCCTCAACCTAACGACTAACAAAAGAAATTAATTGTATGTGTAATACAAAACATCTGCTTAACTGAAATCGTTTTGTTGGTAAGATTTTACAAAAGGGTAATACTGGCCGGCTACTTAATTAATGAATGAAACAGGGGTTTAAGTTATTTAAAAACAGGGTAACTCATATACTGATGCTGCTTATATTGGCTTTGGGGGTTCATGCTCAGGATCCTCAATTTACTCAGTATTATGCCAATCCCATCTACACCAACCCGGCATTTGCAGGCAGCTCAACTGTGGGGCGTGCTGTAATCAACTATAGAAGTCAGTGGCCCACTATTTCCGGCACTTTCAGAACATTTTCCGCATCCTATGACGAACATTATGATGTAATAAACGGAGGAATCGGGGTGATGCTTACCGGTGATGAAGCTGGTGAAGGTACATTGAGAACGATTTCTTTGAGTGGTGTTTATTCTTATCAGATCATCATTAACAAATACCTTACAGTAAGGGCAGGCATTCAGGGTGCTGTATTTCAAAAATCAATTGAATTTGGCAAACTTAAGTTTTACGACCAGATCGTAAAACAGAAGGGCTTTGTATACCTTACACAGGAACTACCCACTTCGCCAACGGTATTTTATTCCAACTTCTCCGCAGGGATGGTAGCATATACCAATTATTTTTATGGCGGATTTGCCATTCACAACCTGAATGAACCTCAGCAAGACTTTTACCCCGAATCCGGAGACCCCGATACGCGTTCAAATGTACCCATGAGGTATACCGGGCATATGGGTCTTATGATTCCGATAACCAAAGGCCGCTCACCTAAATTCTCCACCACCTTGTACCCTAATATTCTCTACATGCAGCAAAAACAGTTTAACCAGCTGAATGCAGGACTCTATCTGAGCAAAGGGCAATATGTATTTGGTGGTTACTTCAGGCAAAACTCAGTGAACTCTGATGCTATAATATTTCTTTTGGGATTGCGTTTACCTAAGTTAAGGATTGGATTTTCATACGATGCCACTTTATCTGATGCGCGTCCGGGTGCCAAACAATCTTACGAGGTATCTCTGGCATTCGAACTCAAGAAAAGAACACCGAAAAGAACGATCAGGTCCATTAAATGTCCTGAATTTTAGAAGTTTTTCGTATATTCGAAACCTTAGAAAATGGGTAAATTTCCCGCTGTCATATGGCTGATATTATTATCTAACGGATTGTTCGCTCAGGATCCGCAGCTATCTCAGTTTTATTCCAATCCAATTTATACCAATCCTGCCTTTGCGGGCTCTGCCACCAATGCACGGTTTGTAATCAGCGGAAGAAGCCAGTATATCGGGCTAAATAAAAATTACCGTACCGGCATTGCCTCCTTTGATATGAACATGATGGAACTAAACGGGGGTATTGGACTTTTGGCAATGACTGATGTGGCCGGAGACGGGAACCTTACAGCTACAGTTGCCGGTGCTACCTATGCCTATCATGTAGCCATAAACCGTGAACTTTCCATGCGTGCCGGTATTCAGGCTGATTTCCATCAAAGATCCTACGATTTTAACAAGTTTCGGTTTGGTGATATGATTGATGACCGTTACGGTTTTATCAAACAAACTACTGAAAAAGTAGGGCGTGAACAGATCAGTTTTCTTAACTTTTCTACCGGACTTCTTTTTTACACAAACATTATCTATGGAGGCTTTGCCGTGCATAATATGACGGAACCTAACCAATCTTTTTACTCCCCCACCAGTTCTGCGGATGAATTTAAACTGCCCAGAAGATATACTGCTCATGCAGGCGCCAATATATACCTGACCCATGAAAGGGAAGAAAAAAACAGAATGATGCTCTCCCCCAGTATTTTATATATGCAGCAACGCAACTATAACCAGCTTAATCTGGGCCTGTATCTTAAAAAACAAGCACTTACCACCGGATTATGGTTCAGGCAAACCACCAATAATGCAGATGCGGTAATTGTGCTGGTAGGCTTAAAATTGCCTAAATTCAGGGTTGGCTACAGTTTCGATGTGACAGTTTCTAACTCTAAATCTGCAACTTACGGATCTCACGAAGTTTCCTTATCGTTTGAAATTTCAAGGAAGCGGAAAGAAAGAAGAACATTTAAACCTATTATTTGCCCTGAATTTTAAAGAAAAAGCTGGACTAATATCCTTTTTTTTTCGTTATATTTGAAAACTTTAAGATAACTAATACATATGAAGTACGCTTCAAAGTTTGTTTATGCTGTATTGTTTGCACATGTTTTATTCATGAGTGCATCCTGCAACAAAAATAAAAAATCTGCAACCACCGGTTGGAAATACAATGACCCTAAATGGGGTGGCTTTGAGCGCCACAAGTTCAAGGAACAGGAAACCGGCCCGGGTCTCGTATTTGTTGAGGGTGGTACCATTACACTTGGTTCTCAGGAACAGGATGTAACTTATGAGCGCAACAACCTGAAAAGGCGCGTATCTATTCCAAGTTTTTACATGGATGAAACCGAAGTAACCAACTTTCACTACCTTGAATACCTTTACTGGCTTGGAAGGGTTTATGTAAGTAACCCGGTTATTTTCCAAAAAGCCTTGCCTGATACCCTGGTATGGAGAAATAAACTTTCCTACAATGAGCCTTACGTACTTTATTACCTGCGTCACCCTGCCTACAGGGAATATCCGGTAGTTGGTGTTAGCTGGCTTCAGGCTACTGCCTATGCTCAATGGCGTACCGACCGTGTGAACGAAATGATTATGGCCAGAGAAGGGTTAATTCACCTTGACGTAGAGAAATCGGTAGATGACAATAACTTTAATACGGAAGCTTACCTGTTGGGATTATATACACCAAGTGTAAAAAAAGAACTGCGTGATTTTAGCCCTCAGGGAAAAACAAGGCAGGTAAGAATGGAAGATGGTATTTTATTACCTGAATACCGCCTGCCTACAGAAGCAGAGTGGGAATATGCTGCATATTCTTATATCTCTCCTGAGTTTAATGAAAACATTGATGTGAAAAGAATTTATCCATGGGATGGCTTAACACTGAGAAGAAGTGATACCGAAAAAACGCGTGGCAATATGTATGCTAACTATACACGTGGAAGAGGTGATGCTGCAGGTGTGGCCGGTAAGTTGAACGATGCGTTTTTCTATACTGCACCAGTTAAGAGTGATGAGTTCCTTCCTAACGACTTTGGTTTATATCATATGGCAGGTAATGTGAGTGAATGGGTGATGGATGTTTATCGTCCGCTTACCTGGGAAGATGCCAATGACCTGAATCCTTTCAGGGGTAACGTTTATAAAACCAAAGTAACCGATGCGGATGGTTTTGTAAGTGAAAAAGACAGTTTGGGACGTATTCCTTATAAAGATGTTGATCCTACTAAAATCACTCCTGGCCAGCGCAGAAACTACCAGAAATCTGACAATATCGGATTTAAAGACGAGCTTAAATATTCTGAAATTGATCAGCAATATGAATATTCAGCAAGTACGCTGGTAAATAATATTGCAAGGGTTTACAAAGGTGGTTCGTGGAACGATAAAGCTTATTGGTTACACCCGGGCAACCGCAGGTATCTTGATCAGGATCTATCTACAGCAACAATTGGTTTCCGTTGTGTGATGGACAGGTTAGGCGATGCAAGAAACGACAACAAATAATATCTTATCCGGTTTATTATCGGAATAAAAGAAAAGGCCGCAAATGCGGCCTTTTCTTTTATTCCATATTTCTGGCGTAATCGTAAAACAATGCGGGCCAGTTCACATTTCCATAATCTTCGCCCAGCCGAACAATAATTAACTTCTTAGAAGGGTATACATAAATATACTGCCCAAGATGTCCCCATGCCATAAAAGCATCTTCCCCATTCTTATTTCGTATCCACCACTGGTATTTATAATAATCAACACTTCCCTCTTTTACCACCGGACTAAGACTTTCTCTCACCCACTCGGCAGGTATTATTTCTTTTCCGTTCCACATGCCGTTATTTAAATATAAACGGCCAAATTTGGCAAAATCCCTGGCAGTTGCATTTAAACAACAAAACGTTTTTTCCAATCCGTTCTCCTCTTTATCAAGGCTCCAGCTACCGTTAAACTCAGGTTCCAGCCTGAACCAGATTCTTCTGTCGAGGTAATGGGTAATTGTTTCCCCTTTTAATGCCCTTTGCAAAACCCAACCAAGGAGTTGGGTATTCCCACTATTGTATCTGAACTGTGTACCGGGAGTTTCCATTAACTCCAGTTCCTTGCAATACTTTTTTGCATCATTTCCATAATACAGCTTAGCAGCCTCGCCAAAAGGATCCTTATAACTTTCCTTAAACTTAATACCTGATGTCATTTGCAACAGGTGTTTAATGGTAATGCTGTCAAATCCGTTTGGTTTTAGTTCAGGAATATAATTGGTTATGGGTTCGTTTACGGATTGTATTAAACCATCCTTTAGGGCACATCCTATTAACGCAGAAGTATACGATTTGGCCATGGAGAATGAGGGAATAAGGCTTGATGAGTCACGGTTCATCAGGTAACGTTCATAAATAATGGAATCCTCCTTAATAATGAGGTACGCTACCGTTTTATTCAGTACCAGAAACTCTTCAAAAGGCCGTGGTTTGCCATCCATCATCACAGAATGCGGAATGCTGTTATTGCCAATAAACCCTTTGTAGAAAACAAAAGGTTTGTTATGCGCATGCATATAATTAGATGGAAACCTTTTGTGATCATCAATATCCGGGTAAAGGTAAATCAGCCCGCGACCAAGGTAGCAGGAGGTGAAAACCAGTGAAATAAAAGCCAGGATAAGGAGAGGTTTTTTAATCATATGAGGTGCAATTTACAAAGGTGTGGTGAAATGCAATTAACAATCTGTTATTTTCGTGTGAATGTATCCTTCAAAGGACTCGTATATCAATATTCACACCCATCATAAACCAAGGTTACTGGAGGAGTTTGTGATCCGCAATGCCTATTTGCCTCCTCATGCAGCTAAACTTGTTCATTTAAACTATGGCATTTCATGCGGGGTTCATCCCTGGTTCTCCGATAAATACAGTGCAGCCAAGGTAATGGCTAAACTAAATGATGCCGTATCCTGTGAAAAGGTATTGGCCGTTGGGGAAATTGGGATGGATCTGTCCATATCCATCCCACTAAACATTCAGAAGCAAGTGTTCGAAGTGCAACTCGATATAGCTTCACAAAAAGCAATTCCTGTTGTTATACACGCTGTAAAAACCTATTACGATTTTGTTCCCTATCTTAAAACTACAGATGTATGTTTTATTTTTCATCAGTTTAATGGAAACCGGCAACAGGCTGATACGCTCCTGGAACATGGGGCTATTTTCTCCTTCGGTAAAAATCTATTTAATTACAAAAGCGATGACATTCTCCGGTTTTTACCGGAAGGCCATTTTTTTCTCGAAACAGACACAAGCAATCACCTTCATATTGCAGATATATACAGAAAAGCGGCCGAGATAAGAAATACGGAAGAACACATACTAAAAGAAGAACTCTTTAATACATTTGCCAGGGTTTTTGGTAACAAACAAAAATGAAAAAAGAAATTAAACCGTGGATGGGACGCACCCAATTGCTATTGGGCGAGGCCAAGCTGGAAAAACTTATTAATTCCAATGTATTGGTGGTTGGGCTGGGAGGAGTTGGCGGAATTGCTGCCGAAATGATTGCACGGGCAGGAGTTGGGAAAATGACCATTGTGGATGCTGATGTGGTAGAAGAAACCAACAGAAACAGGCAGATACCCGCGCTGGTTAGCACTGATGGAATGCTTAAAACGGAGGTATTGGCACAACGAATAAAAGATATTAATCCCGAAATAGAACTTACCGTAATCAGTGAATTTTTCAGAGATAACCTTACCCATGAAGTATTGGATAAAGGCCATTTTGATTATGCACTGGATTGTATTGATACCTTATCGCCTAAGGTGTTTTTTATAAAAGCTTGTATTGACCGCCATATTCCACTTGTCAGTTCTATGGGTGCCGGTTCAAAAGTAGATCCAACCCAGGTTAAAGTGGCAGATATCTCAGAAACATATAACTGCCACCTGGCAAAGTATACCCGAAAATACCTGCACAAATTTGGTATCCGTAAAGGCTTAAAAGCTGTGTTCTCAGCTGAAGAAGCGGCAAGTTACATGAATATTAAAGTAGTAAACGGCACCAACAAAAAATCCTCCCCGGGTACCATGAGTTATATGCCTGCCGTATTTGGCTGCACCGTTGCCTCTGTAGCCATACGTGATCTTTTTGAACGGAAATGAAACAGATTGGCATTTTATCCTTATTTATTCATGAGAATTTTCATATTTGCACCAACATTTAAACGTTTCAAAGCATGACAAAAATAAAAGTAAATAACCCTGTTGTAGAACTTGATGGGGATGAAATGACCCGTATAATATGGAAGTTTATCAAGGATAAATTGATTCTTCCTTATATGGATCTGGATATTAAATATTACGACCTTGGCATGGAAAGCCGCGATGCTACCAACGACCAGATTACAGTTGATGCTGCTGAGGCTATCAAAAAATACAATGTAGGTATTAAATGTGCCACCATTACACCTGATGAGGCAAGGGTAAAGGAATTTGGGCTGAAACAAATGTGGAAATCGCCAAACGGAACCATCAGAAATATCCTGGATGGTACCGTGTTCCGTGAGCCAATCGTTTGTAATAACGTACCTCGTTTGGTTCCAAACTGGACAGCCCCTATTTGTATCGGACGCCATGCATTTGGTGACCAATACCGGGCAACTGATTTTGTAACCAAAGGAAAAGGAAAACTTACCATCCGGTTTGAGGGAGAAAACGGAGAAGTAATTGAGCACGAAGTATACCAGTTTAAAGGTGACGGAGTAGCTCTTGCTATGTACAATACAGATGAGTCTATACGTGGATTTGCACGCGCCTGTTTTAATCAGGCATTAATGAAAAAATGGCCTCTTTATCTGTCAACCAAAAACACCATTCTTAAAAAGTATGATGGCCGTTTTAAAGACATATTTGAAGATACCTATCAAAATGAATTTAAGGCCGAAATGGATAAAGCGGGAATTACCTATGAGCATCGTTTGATTGATGATATGGTGGCTTCTGCGTTGAAATGGAACGGCAATTTTGTATGGGCCTGTAAAAACTATGACGGAGATGTGCAAAGCGATACCGTTGCTCAGGGTTTCGGATCACTTGGTTTAATGACATCAACCCTTGTTACCCCTGATGGAAAAACAATGGAGGCAGAGGCAGCACATGGAACGGTAACGCGCCACTACAGAGATCATCAGGCAGGCAAACCAACCTCTACCAATCCAATTGCTTCTATTTTCGCATGGACACGTGGTCTTGAGTTTCGCGGGAAGCTTGATAATAACCAGGAGCTAATTAACTTCTGCCATGCGCTTGAGCAGGTATGTGTTGAAACCGTGGAAAGTGGTAAAATGACCAAGGATCTGGCTGTTTGTATTCACGGCAACAAAGTAACCCATGGCGACCATTACCTCTATACAGAAGAGTTTCTGGATGCCCTTGACAGTAACCTGAAAGTAAAATTAGGTAAATAAAACAACCTAACCCTATAACCCCGAGGCCGGTTTGTATGTTCACAAACCGGCCTTATTATTTCGCAGCTGATACCATCGGTATCTTCCTTATATTTGATTAAACTGTTTGAATGCATGAAATTATTGATCGCCCTCTTTTTCTTATTTCCTTTTGCCGCTACAGAAGAGATTCCTGTAACCAATCAGAAAATTATTGCTTACGTAAATCAGTCTGTAGGAAAAAAAATTGATACCGGTGAATGCTGGGACCTGGCCAACGCTGCTTTAAATGCTGCCGATGCCAACTGGACCCCACCCTACCGGTTTGGCAAACCAGTTGATTATAAAAAAGAAAAAATATTTCCCGGTGATATTATGCAGATCAATAATGTTACCATGGAATCGAAAACAGAAACATCGGTTACCCGCTGGAAAATGGCTGTGCATACCGCCATCCTGTATGAAGTGGGAACTGAAGGGAAAATTAAAGTAGCAGAGCAAAATGTAAACGGGGTAAGAAAAGTAATGATCAGCAACTGGAACCTGAACGACATAAAAAGCGGGAAGATGCAATTTTACAGGCCCCAGCCTAAGTAATTAATCCCAATTATAATCCATATAAAAGCGGTGCTGTTTTACCACCTTTAATCCAATTAATCCGGTTGCGGTATGATAGGTAATGGTATTGGCTGAAGTTACCTCTCCGAAATAATAAAACAGGCGAACACCGGCAAACTCGTCATACACATCATTCTCCAGGTAAATAAGTGTTGATTCTCCTGAATCTTCGGTGTCATATGGCCTGTAATGGTAGGTTTCTTCTGTAACGGGACCTGTAAAAGTATAATTCACAATAAGCAGGAAGGAAATAAACGCAGGCATTATACCAAAAGCAAGCATCACGTCATTTCTTTTGAAAAAGAAACGCATCAGAAAAAAAACAATGAGGGGAAAAGAAATATAAGTGAGCAAGAGCGTAGTAACGGGAATAAATGTTTGCAGGCCAATATCAAAAAACACCCAGATGGTTATAATGGATAAAAAAAACAGGTGAAAATATTTCCACCTAAAGAGGTAACCAAAGGCATGAAAATATTTAGACAATGAAAACGTATCGGTGTATCGTGCGATATAATAAAAAATAGAAACTGCCAGCACATCAATGATCAGGGCGCTTATCAACCCCGAGCTTCCATTTTCCCTGTATGCCATATATGAAATAAGCAACAATACAAAAGCGGTAATGGCAATAATAAAAAAGTCAAGCGCATCAGCTATTGATGTAGCCGATTTATAGTAATCGGATTTAATAAATGCTTCATACTTCATCCGGGCATTTTCGGCAGCTCTTGCTCTTGCCTGTTGTTTTTGCTGCTCTGCCCATTGCTCTTCTGAAAACACCTGTCTGCTCTTTATTTTCCCCGACTGATAATCCATCAGGTACTCATAAGCTTCGGTAATTAATACAAATTTTTCCTGGGCATTGGGTTCCTTGCTCACATCCGGGTGAAACATCTTTGCCCGGTCTCTGAATGCTCTTTTTATTTCTTCGGCAGAAGGATTGCCTTCCAGTCCCAATACATTCAAGTAAAGTTGACGGGAAACGGGCATATTAATTATCCTGAATATGAATGCCCAGTCCTAAAGTTGCTTTAAACATATCCAACGGCAACCTGTTTTTATCCTGGGTATTGGACCTGTAATCAAAATCAAATTCCAGATCAGATACCACCTGATCGACATTACCTATCAGATACAGATATTGATTGAGCTGATAGGATCCGGAGAGACCCCAGCTAAATGCAGGAGCCATATCTGTTCTGCTTTCGGTGATGACGGTTAATGTATTTCCCGAAAACTGTTGGCTTATTCTTTTTTCAGGAGCACTCATATTTGCGAAACCGGCCATTAACCGGATACCATATGCCATTTTCTTATATACCAGCCGCCCCTGCAAACCCAGCAATGAGGTATGAATAATATACCCGTTTGGTACATCAACTTCGTATTGAAGACCAGGATAGGTTCTGTTCAGTTCAGAGGAAAATCCGGATGTGTTAAAATTTGCCACGCTTCTGCTGATATCTGCACTGATTCCGAAATAATCATTTAAAAGAAAGTTACAGTTGAGCCCAAATGTATAACCTGCGGTTGCAAAGCCACTTTCTTTATCAGCAAAACTGCTGTTTCCAAACATGCCGGAAGGTATGGTATATCCAACAGAAAGGCCTACATACTGGGCATTTGCGGTGTTTAAACACCACAAGCATAAAATAAATATGATTGCTTTTTTTCTCATTCCTGATGATTTTCCATATTAACGGAAGGAACGGCAGTTTCGGGTGTATCTGATTTAAAAAACGATTTTTGAAAAATAAGAATAGCTATAAAACCAATGCTGATGGAAGCATCTGCCACATTAAAAACGGGGCGAAAAAACTCAAAAAACTCACCTCCCCAGAACGGAACCCAATCAGGCAAAGTGGTGCGGATAACGGGAAAGTAGAACATATCTACCACCCGGCCGTGAAACAACCCTGCATAACCACCCGAAGGAGACATAAACAGTGCTTTATCAAAAGGCGTACTTTCATTAAACCAAATGCCGTAAAACAAGCTGTCAATAATATTTCCCAAAGCACCGGCCTCAATCAATGTCCATGAAATGATATAACCTGTATGTGCATTTTTCTTTATCAACTGGGTGATGAACCAACCAATTACCCCAACTGCCACTATCCGGAATAACGTAAGCAAAATCTTACCCCATTCTCCTCCTAATTCAAGGCCAAATGCCATTCCATAATTTTCTGTAAAATGAAGTTTAAACCAGTTTCCGGCCACATTTATTTCTTCACCCAAAAAAAAGTGTGTTTTAATATAAAATTTCACCCATTGATCAATGACAAGTACAGCCATTACAATGCTTAGGGGCAAAACCAACTTATTTCTTTCCATTACGGGCAAAGGTATTAATTATATTAAAGGTTTAAAACTAAAAAGCTACACCTAATCTTACAAACCAGTTGTTATCAGCACCACTTGATGTTACCCGGCCTGCATCAATGCGGAATGCGGTAAGCAGGTTGCTTAGTCCAAGGTATAACTCATTGTACGTAATAACCGGAGTTGACACGAAATTTATTCCTACATTCTCATGCGCTTTCAGCATTCTGAGCAAAGGCAGTTTTCCTAACCAGAATCCCCTGAAATTTTGCCTGGCATGCACTTCCAGGAATTTATCATTGGTGCTGAACCCGTAATAACTAAGTGCGTGGAAACCTGTTAGCCGGGTGCGTGTTTCAGAACCAGCTACATTCACATTTCTTGGGTTATGCAAAAACAAGGTTTGGTTACCATTAAAGTGCTTAAAATCGGCAAACTGCATACCTGAAGAAGATAAAAACAATCCGGCAGTAATATCGAAACTAAACATGCCCAGTAATTTTAAATCAATATCTTTACCGGTACCTGCTTCAATATATTGATAATTAAAATTATAGTTACTAACGGCAACGCCCTGCCTGTAGTTAAAGTATAAATCGGGGTATGCGGACCCGACCACCATTTTATAACCCGGATAACTCTCGTATTTCTGATCGATTACATACCTCACCGCTATATCAGTTTCAAATGTTTGATGGATGCGGAATGCAGGTGCATCATTTAGAGGATTTAATGGGTTATTGGATGTAAAGGCTCTTTTGTTTTTATTGGCAAAAGAAAAGTCGGCATGATTTACCATTGCTTCTCTTTGATGAAACGCTATGCCCCCTTTCACATAAACCCCGTTTAACAATTCTCTGGTCAGCGTTACGGATGCCAAATCCTTTTGTAACAGTTTCATATAATTTAACCTGTCGAACAAGGTGTACCCGGCATTGATGATGTTGTTAATTGGCTCCGAATGATTGAACTGCTCAACAAACCGCCCCCCTTTAAAGCTGATATAGGTTCGCGTACGTGCATCAATTGTTCTATAGTAAGTTCCGCCAAGGGCCATATTTTTATTAATAAAACCATACCTGAAAGTAGCAGAAAAGGAGGAGCGGTTTCCACTCCAGAATGCCTCATCTTCGTCTCTGGATGATTTGGTGAAACGTATGGTATAATTGGTATATAGCCCTTCAACTGTATTATATCCAAATGCCGTTAAAAGAGGATCAAAAGACAATGATTTATAAAGCGTATCATTAACCCTGGAATAGTTGTATCCGCCAACCAATATTTTGCCAATGGTTATTTTATTTCGCCTGCGTGCCATCGAGTCAAGGTATTGAGGAGAATTTTTGGCTTTTGATATGCTATCGGCTTTTGAATAATGCGAGGCTTCTTCATCAGTTAATACAACAATACGATTGGAAGTCCAATAGTTGCTGTCTTTTTTGTTTGCATTTTTATCGATACTGAAGAGTTCATTTCCGAAAAATTTAGGAGGGAATTTTTTGTTTAACTGATAATCTCCAATGGCTGCCACGCTCATATCCGTAGCCCGGAATCCAAACACTTTGATATGGCTGGAGACCTTTGTTTGCAAAGGAACCCAGGTATCTTCTATATTGATCATTTCCTGTTTTAAATGCACCGTATCTACAAATTGTATCTGGGCATCTTTGGTAATAAACAGATCTGAACCAAATACCTGATAATCATCTGAAGTAATGTATATAAATCCTTTGAACAAGGGATCGCCTTTGCGTTGCGGGATTACTTCAATTTTATTTATCTCTTTTTTCTCTACGTAAAAACTGCCTCTGAATTTATACCTGTAACTTAACGTAGCCAAAGGTGCTATAGGAGAAACAAAAGGCCTCTCGCTGTAATAAGGCAGGCTGATGGTGGTTTCATATAAATTAAAAAAAGCATCACCAACACGGTTCCAGCTAAATCCCTGCTTTTCGCCTGCAACTTTTGAAGCAAGCATCTGCTCTTTGGTGTTCTCGGGTTTTGCATGGTAATATTTGGCAACAGACTCCGACAAATATACCAGTCCGATATCATTGGAATCAATGGTTTCTCCGTTAGCCAACAGCTTTAAAAAAGCAGGCATTTCTTTGGGTATTTCATTTAGCCTAACGGTTGATTTCATGTATACATCAGCTGCGAAAGACTGAACCCTGTTATTGTTTTCTTTCCTTTTATTTATTGCCTGTTTAATAATTCCAAGTGCGGGATCTGCAGCATTTGCAACAACATTAACCGTTTTTAGCTGCACATGTTCTGATTTGAGTTTAATAACCAATCCGGTAATGCGTGATTTAATTCCCAGCTTTATTTTTTGCTTTTGATAGGTGATACTTTGCACCACCAATGTAGCATTGCTAAACTCTTTCAGTTTAATTTCAAACTCCCCTTCTGCATTTGTAGTTGTTCCTGTTTTTGTCTCATCAATATACACATTGGCATAACTTACCGGCTCATTATTTTCATCAATTACCTTTCCTTTTATGCTCACATAATTTTCTTTTACTCCAAGAGATTTCATAATAAACGCCATGCTAAAAGCGATATCCGAAAGCTGATTATACCTGCCTGAAGCACCTCCGTGCCCGCCTTCCATTTCTGTTTTAAAAAGGAGCATATTGGTATCTGTTTTAAACTCCCTGAGTTTACTTACCCATTTTGCCGGCTCCCAATAACCCACCTGTGCATCATTATACCCTGCAGTAACCAGCATATCCGGATAGGCAGCGGGTTTTACATTGTCGTACGGAGAATAACTCAACATATAATCATAATACTTTTTCACCTTAGGATTTCCCCATTCATCAAATTCAAAAGTGGTAAGCGGAATGGTTTCATCCAACATGGTATTGATTACATCAACAAAAGGCACATCAGCTACCACACATTTAAATAAATCGGGGCGCATATTTACCACAGCACCCATAAGCAGGCCACCCGCTGAACCACCTGAAATGGCTAATCTAGAGGGTTTCGTATACTTTTCTTTAATGAGGTGCTCAGCGCAGGTTATAAAATCGGTAAATGTGTTTTTCTTATTTAACATCCGTCCGTCATCGTACCATTCCTCTCCCATTTCTCTGCCCCCCCTCACATGAGCTGTTGCCACTATAAAACCCCTGTCGAGGTAGCTTATATTTATGATGCTAAAATCAGGATATAAACTTGACCCGTAAGATCCATACCCATTTAAGAAAAGCGGGTTATTTCCATTTTTAACAAGTCCTTTTTTATATGCCAGCATTATGGGAACCAATACCCCATCAGGGGCTTTTGCCCAAACTTTTTCTACCACATATTTTTCCGGATCATAAGGCTTACCAGGCAAGGTATCCCTTTCATAAACGGTTGAAGTTTTTTCCTTTAACAGGTAGTTGTAGGTAATACCCGGTGTAATTGCATTTGAAACCGTGTATCTGATAACCGAAGTATGCTCGTAATGATAATCCTCCACACCGTATGAAATGCTGTAATGTTCCATCTGAGGGTTAATGGTATCCACCAATCCGGTATTTCTGTTTTTAATCAATACCCGCTGGCTTGCATGTTGTGTTTCTTCCCATATCAGATAATCTTTAAACAAGGTATACCCTAAAAAAAGAACACCTTTGCGGTGAGGAATAACGGAAGACCATTCTCTTGTGCTTTTAGCATTTACGGGTGCTTTCATTAACTGCCTGTTTTTTGCATTCAGGTTGGTTTGAATATAGAACTCATCTCCGCTATAGTGATTCAGATCATAACTAAGCTCTGGTTGCCGTTTTAAAAACAGTTGTGGTTTGGCATTTGCATCATCAGCGCTCCAGAACCATGATTCGGATGATCTGGTTTTGCTCACCCCCATGATGATAAATTTTTCGGAAGCGCTTCTTCCCAAACCAATCTCAAATGTTTTATCAGGCTCTTCAAAAATCAATATATCTGTTGATGGGGCATTCCCTAAAATATGTTTGTACACCCGATAACCTCTTTTGGTTTTAGGTTCGGCTTTCACATAAAAAAATGTTTTGTTATCATTCATCCAAACCAGAGAAAGAACACTATCTATTTTCTCATCACGGTACACCGTATCCTTATCAATATCCTTAATAAACAAAGTGGACATATTATGCCCTTTGTTATCTACTCCGTAGGCAAGCAAAGATTGATCGGGACTGTAATTAGCCATTTGGAGGGAGAAATACATGAACTCTTTAGCCAGTTCATTCATGTCTATAACCAGTTGCTCAGGAGCATTCAGGCTATCCTTTTTGCGGTACATCATTGGGTATTCCTTATCTGCCACCGTTTTTGAGTAGTAAAAGAAATTTTTGCGCTTTTGCGGTTTAGAGGTATGATTCTCTTTGATTCTCGATCGGAACTCATCAAACAATACTTTTCTCAAAGTTGCTGAACTCTTCATCATATTATCAGCGTAAGCATTATTTGCATACAGGTAATTAATTACTTCAGGGCTGTATTTATCGCGCAACCAGAAATAATAATCATTCAGCGTATCACCATGAATAATGGTTTGATGCTGTATTTTTTGTGCTGAGGGTGGATCGGCCTGCTGCGCGGCAACAGAGAAAGAAAGGTACAGGGTGAGTAGTAGAGTTATAGATTTCAAGGGTGTAGGCTTTGTTATCTTATACGTAAAACACGCCTTTTTGTTACGGAATACAAAAAAAAACACACCCAAAGGTGTGTTTTAAATATATTTTAAGCCTGTTGTTATTTGTATTGCTGCAACTTGGCTTCCATACTTAGCGTAGTGTGTGGAACGGCACGTAAGCGCTCTTTTGAAATCAGTTTACCGGTTACACGGCATATACCGTAAGTTTTGTTCTCAATTCTGATCAGGGCATTTTCCAGGTTTTCAATAAACTTCTTTTGACGCGCAGCCAGTTGGCTTACATATTCTTTTTCTGCTGAAGCAGCTCCGTCTTCCAGCGTTTTATATGAGTTATCAGAATCATCACCTGCATTCATTCCAGGATTTTGCATCTGGTCAATGAGGTTAGCCAACTCTTCGCGGGCTACTGAAAGTTTTTGATTAATAATCTCTTTGAATTCCTGTAAATCCCTATCACTGTAGCGTTTTGATTCTACAACTACATCATTATCATCCTTTTTCTCAACAAATACAGGTTTTGAAGAAACTACTTTTTTAATTTCGGGTTTAGGAGCTTCTGCTTTAACCACCGGTTTGGCAGGAGCGGCTGATTTTGGTGCAACTTTAGGGGTTGGCTTAGCAGCAGGTTTTGCCACCACCTTAGTTACGGGCTTGGCAACCGACTTTTGGGCTACCGGTTTCACCACCTTTTTTGCTATCGGTTTCACTACTTTTTTAGCAACAGGCTTAACCACCTTTTTTGCTACCGTTTTTTTAGCTACCGGCTTTTTGGCAACTACCTTTTTAGCAGGTGCCTTCTTAACAGGCTGTTTAGGTGCAACTTTTTTAACCGGTTTTTTAGGAACTGGTTTTTTAACCAAAGTTTTTTTGGCAATTACCTTTTTAGCAGGTGCTTTTTTAACAGGTTTCGAAGATTTCGGAGCACTGGCCTTCTTTACCACCTTCTTTGCTACAGGTTTTTTAGCAGCAGGTTTACCACCTTTGGCGGAACTTGTTTTTGCCACTGCTTTTTTAACTACTGCCTTTTTTGCTACAGTTTTTTTAGCAGCAGGTTTACCGCCTTTAGGGGAGCTTGTTTTTGCCACTGCTTTTTTTGCAGGCTTTTTTGCCGCAGGCTTCTTAGTAATCTTCTTTGCCATGTTAATGCCTAATTTGCTTTAATTAGTTGAACGTTAATTTTATTTTCGTCTACTTCTATTTCAGCCCCCCCGCTTATCTGCTCTGCAAATTCAAGATCGGTTGCTAAAATTTCCGTGCAAATATATGTTTTGTAAGAAATTATGGAATTTTTTATATACCCATTAGGTTCAATACGCACCTTAATTTTGTCGGTTACCTCAAAATTGCTCTCTTTTCTGAGGTTTTGCAGCTTACTGATCAGCTCCCTGGCGATACCTTCAGTTATCAGATTATCAGACATTTCTATATCCAACGCTACTGTAACCTTACCTTCGTTAGCCACTTTATAGCCTTTTATTTCCGCTGATAAAATTTCTACATCCTCAGGCAAAATTTCTATGTTTTCGCCCCCATTTTCAAGGGTAAAACGGCCATTTTTTTCCAAACCCGATATATCATCCTGGCTCATGGCGGTGATTAAATCGGCCACAATCTTCATTTTAGAACCCACTTTTTTACCTAATATTCTGAAATTGGGCTTAATGCTTTTATCGATGGCATCAATAAATTCCAACTCCTTCACATTTACTTCCGACAGAATTAAATCCTTTACATGCCTTATTTCATCTTTTACTCTGGCATCAACCACCGGAATCAGAATTTTTTGCAGGGGCTGACGCACCTTGATATTTTCCTTTTTGCGAATGGATAAGACGAGAGAAGAAATTTTTTGTGCATACTCCATTTGCTCTTCCAGCATATTGTCTATCACACTTTCATCTGCACCAATCAAATCCGTTAAATGAACCGATTCTGCTTTTCCTCTCAGGTTTTTGTAAGCCCAATCGCTGAAAAAAGGAGCAAAAGAACTGCTGAGCTGAGAAACGGTACTTAAGCATTGATACAATGTTTCGTAGGCAGCCTTTTTATCGGCATTCATCTCTCCTTTCCAGAAACGCCTGCGGCTTAACCTTACGTACCAGTTGGATAAATGATCGCAGGTAAACTCTTCAACAGCACGCACTGCAGGAGTAGCATCATAATCGTCCATCTTCTCGCGCACGGTTTTTATCAAACTGTTGAGTTTGCTCATTATCCAGCGATCGAGCTCTGTTCGTTTGGCTATTGGGGTAATATCATTTTCATTAAACTCAAAACCATCAATATTGGCATATATGGCAAAAAATGAATAGGTATTGTATAACGTACCAAAATATTTGCGCTGGCTCTCTGCCACACCTTCAAGGTCAAACTTGAGGTTATCCCAGGGATCGCTGTTGCTAAGCATATACCAGCGTGTTGCATCCGCACCATATTTTGCAATCGTGGAAAAAGGATCAACCACGTTACCCAGGCGTTTGCTCATTTTATTGCCATTTTTATCCAGCACCAGTCCGTTGGCAATTACATTTTTAAAAGCAATTCCGGGGTTTCCGGTTTCTTTATTAATGGCCTTTATTTCATCACTGCACTCGCTTAACAACACTGCCAGGGCATGAAGGGTAAAAAACCATCCACGCGTTTGATCCACACCTTCTGCAATAAAATCAGCAGGGTAGTTGGCTTTAAATATCTCTTCATTCTGATTCGGGAAAAACCATTGGGCATAAGGCATGGCACCACTATCAAACCATACATCTATCAAATCCGGTTCACGCAGCATCTTTTCACCTTTTGATGAAACAAGAATCACATCATCAACATATGGTTTGTGCAGATCAACTACATCAAATGATTTATCCATTAAACCGGCTGCAATTGCCTTTCCGATTTCAATTTCCAATTCCTCTTTGCTTCCTATGCATTTTTCTTCTGAGCCATCAGCGGTTCTCCAGATTGGAAGAGGTGTACCCCAATAACGTGAGCGTGATAGATTCCAATCTACCAGGTTTTCCAGCCAGTTTCCAAAACGTCCGGTTCCGGTGTGTTCAGGTTTCCAGTTTATTTGTTTGTTGAGTTCAACCAGTTTATCCTTATACGCTGTTGTTTTAATAAACCAGCTTTCCAGCGGATAATACAGGATTGGCTTATCGGTGCGCCAGCAATGCGGATAGGTATGTTCGTATTTTTCTTTTTTAAATAATTTGCCTTCTGTTTGAAGTTTTAAGATGATGCGTTCATCAACACTCAGGTAATTTAATTTTGATGTATCTTTAATAACCCCACTTAACTTTTTCTTTTGTATCTCCAGTTCGGCAGCCTTTTCTGCATCATTCAGGTAAGCTTCTTTCACAAACTCTTCACCGTAAAGAAACAAATCATCTTTCACTTCTGGCAAAAACTTACCTCTTTTATCAACCAGTGTTAAGCTGCCAATACCATTTTGTTTGGCCACCCTGAAATCGTCAGCACCAAAACTTGGGGCAATATGTACAATACCGGTTCCATCTTCAGTGGTTACAAAATCGCCAAGTATTACTTTGAAGGCATCACCGTTCTCTACTTTTGCAAAAGGCAGTAATTGCTCGTAACGTAAGCCGTTCAGCTCACTTCCTTTTATTTCTTTCACCGCAAGAAATGGAATCTGTTTATCACCGGGTTTGTAATCCTCCAGTTTTAATTCAGCACTTTCTTCCTTAAAATATTTGCCCATTAACTCTTTGGCAAGAATAACAGTACATGGCTGATGTGTATGCGGATTATATGTTTTCACCGCCACGTAATCAATTTTTGCTCCAACAGCTAATGCCGTATTAGATGGTAATGTCCATGGCGTAGTGGTCCATGCCAGAAAATACACATCACCCTCGAAAGGTGCATTCACGGATTTAAACATGGCCACAGCAGTCATGTCTTTTACATCTTTATATGTGCCGGGCTGATTCAATTCATGTGAACTGAGCCCTGTACCTGCTGCTGGAGAATATGGCTGAATGGTATACCCTTTATACAACAATCCCTTATTGTATAATTGCTTAAGCACCCACCACAAACTTTCAATATAATTGTTCTCGTAAGTGATGTAAGGATCGTTGAGGTTTACCCAATAACCCATTCGCTCCGTAAGGTTGTTCCACACATCTGTAAATTTCATTACATCCTTGCGGCAAGCCTCATTATAATCGGCTACAGATATTTTTTTGCCAATATCTTCTTTTGTAATACCCAGCGTTTTTTCAACCTGCAACTCCACCGGCAAGCCGTGCGTATCCCATCCGGCTTTCCGTTTTACCTGAAATCCTTTGAGTGTATTGTACCTGCAAAAAATATCTTTTACGGTGCGGCTCATCACATGGTGTATACCAGGCATACCGTTGGCACTTGGCGGACCTTCGTAAAACACGAATGATTTGGCACCATTGCGGTTGCTTACACTTTTTTCGAAAATGCCGTTCTCGTTCCAAAACTTTAATATCTCCTCCTCAAAAGCAGGGAAATCAAGTTTTTTGTATTCTTTGTATTTGGTCATACGTAAAATAATGAATAAATAAAGGGTGATTAACCAAGTAAGCTGTGTGCACTCTTTTTACTTCAAATGCCCCACTCCATTAAGCAACCGTTATTTTATAAAAATGTGTGCGAAAATAGGATTTAGCTGATAGAAATGAAAGCCCTTACTCCTCATCGCTTCCGCCCGGCTCAGGCTCTATATCAATAAAGGTTTTGCCAAATTCTTTTTCGGCATTGATGGATTTCTCCAGTGAAAGCAGCAGGGATGGCAACAACAGGAGATTCATGAGCATCCCGAAAATAAGGGATAAAGAAGTGAGTACACCTAATGCAATAGTTCCTCCAAAGTCGGACGCTGCGAAAATGATAAACCCAAAAAACAGGGCGATGGCCGTGTAAATGATACTTGGTCCTGCTTCATTTAAAGACTCCGGAATGGCGGTTTTCATATTCCAGTTATTATGCTTTAAAGAGTTGCGGTACTTTGCCAGATAATGAATGGTAAAATCGACCACGATGCCATAAGCAACAGAAAAAATGATGATGGTTGACGGTTTCAGGCGGATATCGAAAAAGCCCATGATGCCCATGGTCATTAAAAGCGGAACAATATTAGGAAGCAGGGATATGGTTACCATTTTCCAGCTAAAGAAAAGAAAGGCCATCATAATGGAAATAATAACCAATGCAGAAACCATGCTTTGAAGGAGGTTGGAAACCAGGTAATCATTGCCTTTTAAAAAGATAACGCTTGTTCCTGTTAGTTTTACCTTGTACTGGTCTTTGGGAAAAATGTCGTCAACCAGCACCTGCACTTTATTGTTTAAGTTTTTCATCTCCACCGATCCCACATCAGCCATTTGCACACTGATACGGGCAATCTGGTAATTGCTGTCTACCATTGATTTTACCAGGCTTCCGTTGGAACCTGCATTTTTAGGCATATACGACATCAGTTCCGGAATTTCGAGGGCTCCGGGAATAATATAAAACCTTGGATCGCCATTGTTGTAACCCTGATTGGCAAATTTCAGAAAATCAACAATGGACACCGCTTTAGAAAACTCAGGAAAATTGTTCAGCTCCTTTTGCAGGCGGTTTATTTTTTGGAGGGTCACCAGGTCTTTTACACCATTCTTTTTGCGGGTGTTAATGCTTATCTCATAAGGCAATACTCCTTTTAAATGGCTCTCAAAAAACTTCAGATCCGTATAAACCTTGTCTTTTACAGGCAAATCATCAACAACATAACCCAGCGTATGCACCTTGGATGCACCCCATGCGGAAACAATACAAACAAGTATGGTAACTATATAAATACTTTTTCTGTGGTTGTATACCAAATAATTACACCACTCCATCACCCGCATCAGCCGGTGGCTATCCAGGTGTTTGGTATGCTGTGGTTTAGGCGGAGGCAGGTAGCTGTATACGATTGGAATAAATATGAGAGAGATAATATACACCAGCATAATATTTATACCTGAGATCACTGAAAACTGATCGAGTATGGCACTTCCCGAAAAACTAAACACACAAAAGCCAACTGCGGTAGTAATATTGGTTAGAAACAGAGGCAATCCGTTTTTGGTAATCAGGCGCATAATGGCCAGCATTTTATTGCCATGTGCCCTGAATTCCTGGTGGTATACATTAAGCAGGTAAATACAATTCTGGATACCAATAATTACCATGAGCGGGGGTAAAATTCCGGTTAATAAAGTGATGCGGTAACCAAACAGGTGAATACTTCCAAGCGTGCAGATAACCGAGATAACCACTACAATGATGGAAAAAAGAACAGCTGAGAAAAACTTGAAGAAAATGAAAATAAAAAGGGCAGTAATAAAAATGGATAAGTAGGTAAATATTTTTATCTCCCCTGCAACCTTTGACGCGTAAACCGTTCTTACGTATGGCAATCCGGAATAGTGAACCTCTGTTTGGTGTTCTGTTCCAAACTCATTGCACAAACGCTCCAGTTCACTTACCAATGGAATACGATCTTTGGAGTCGAGTTTTTGTTTATTGAGGGTAATGGCAATAAGTGCCACATTGCTTTGTTCGTTGTATAATAAGCCCTTATAAAAAGGCAGGCTCATCACCAGGTTTTTAAAAGAATCCACCTCTTCCTGTGAATCGAGGTAGCGGTTTAACAGAGGCTTTAACTCCAGCGCATGGATACTGTCATTTTTAACCAGATTATACATCTTCGGGATTGACACCACTTTATCCACCCCTTCGGTTTTCTCTATAGAATTACATAATGCATAAAAATCGTTGAAATAATCTTTTTCAAACAACTTATCGGATTGAATCCCAACAGCCAGAATATTGCCGTCTTCGCCAAAAGTTTCCTTAAACTTCAGGTATTCAATAAAATCTTCGTCATCTTTTGGAACCACTTTGGCAAAATCGTAGGTCATTTTTACCTGAGATGCCAGTACAGCAAAGATCACAGTAAGCACCCCCAAGGCAATAAGCAGCCAAAAGCGGTTTCTTAAAATAAAACGTCCGAAGTTTTGCCAGATCATATAAAGAGCGGCAAAAATAGAAAAAACTGCCTCACTGCCAGTTAAATTTATATTTTCGTGGCAGCTACAACATTAAACACCCATAAACGTTAGCTTTTTGCATATGCTTAAAAAGAGATCCCTCTTTCTCTTACTTATCATTTTCCTCGCCAATGGATTGAAGGCCCAGCAGGCAAAAGCGCCTGTTAATGGATGGAGGGTACACCTTTCTTTCAGAACCAATAATGATGTGGCGGAGGTGGAGAACCTGATTTATGTGGCTTCGAAAAGTGCCCTTTTTACTTACGACAAAGAAAGTGGTGAAACAGAAGTTTTGTCTAAAATAACAGGCTTATCGGATGTGGAAGCCAAATCCATAGACTACGATGCCCTCACCAAAACCATTATTATATGCTACAGCAATACCAATATTGATTTATTGGGCGATGGCAACACCTATAATATTCCTGAAATACTAAATAAGGTTATCATTGGAGAGAAAACCATTAACAATATTACCATTTATAACAAAAAGGCTTACCTGGCCTGTAGTTTTGGGATTGCAGTAATTGATCTTGAAAAGAAAAAACTGGAAGATACCTATATGGATCTCGGCCCTAATGCCAGTACCCTTCAGATTTCTGATGTGGCCATATTTGAAAACCATATCTACGCGGCCTCCCGAAACGGAATATACCGTGCTTCCCTGCTAAATAATAAAAACCTGAGCGATTATAACAACTGGAGCCTGTTCAAGACATCAGTATTTAGTAATCATATGGAAGTTTTTAACGGGCAACTTTATGCCGTTGTTGATTCTGCTATATTTACCTATGATGGAATCAGCTGGTCCGTTTCTTCCTTTAACAATATGGGAGCCCGCCCAACAGTTGACATACGGGTTACCAATAATAATCTGGTGATTACCAATTATGCCGAAATTGTAACCATGAATGCGACAGGCACCATTCAAAGCAGGCCTCAAATGGTTGCCAGTACCTGCGTGGTGTCTAAAGAAAACGACCTGTATTATATTGTTCCTGATCAGGGTCTTATTCATGTAAACCGCTCCACCCAGGAACTTGAATTTATAGGGCCGGGCGGACCTTATGCCAATTCTGCCCAAAAAATGGCCTTTAATAATGGTAAACTCTGGGTAGCCGCTGGGCAGGTAGATGGTTTTGGAAATGGGGCCGGCTGGGCTCCAAGAAGCAACAATGATAAATTCTATTCCTTTAACAATAATTACTGGACCAATTTTAAAGACAATACAAACACTAAAATTAAAGATAGCAGAGATTTTATTGACGTAGCCATAAACCCCGATAACAAAAAAATATATTTTGCCAGTTTTGGTTTTGGTCTGCTTGAAATGGATGATGCAGGAAATGTGTTGAACTTTTATGACAGCAGCAATAGTACCCTGCAGCCATTTAACTCCCCTTCCTACCGCCCCACATTTGTTTCCGGCCTTGCGTTCGACCAACAGGGAAATCTTTGGGTAACCAATTTTGGGAGTGTGCGTCCCCTATCTGTTTTCACCAAGGATAACCAATGGATATCTTATCAGTTTACCTCTAATATAGATACCCGCTTTGGATATATTATTTGTGACGACTATGACAATAAATGGACATTTAATACCAAAGGACAGGGATTGCTGGTATTTAATGATAACGGTACTCCGGCCAATACCAATGATGATAATTATAAACTGCTTACCACAACCAAACAAAATGGTGCTTTGCCAAGCAATACCGTGTTGAGTATGGCTCAGGATCAAAAAGGGGAAATTTGGGTAGGCACAGAAAAAGGATTTTGTATTTTTAGTAATCCTCAGGATATTTTTAAAGCAAACAAGGATTTTGATGCCCGAAGAATTGTTGTAAAAACAGGACTGGTATACTCCAACCTGCTTGGTGATAATCCCATTACCTGCATTAAAGTGGATGCAGCTAACAGAAAGTGGCTTGGCACAGCAAACGGTGGTGTGTTTTTACTATCTGCCGATGGTTATAGCATTTTAAGAAATTTTAATTCTACCAATAGCCCATTATTATCGGATGCCATTTATGAAATTGGAATTGATGGCAATACCGGAGAAGTGTTTATGGCCACAGATAGGGGCATTATTTCTTATATGGGAGATGCCACTGATGCCGGACTGACGCACGGAGAGGTGCTTGTGTATCCCAATCCGGTAAGACCCGAATATACAGGCAATATTGCCATTAAGGGATTGGTGAAGGATGCGAATGTAAAAATTACCGACATAGCCGGAAACCTTGTTTACGAAACAAAAGCAAATGGCGGAATGGCTGTTTGGAATGGGTTAAACTTTAAAGGAAAAAGAGCAGCAACGGGAGTATACATGGTTTACTCATCAAATGCAGATGGCACTGAAACATACGTAACCAAAATTCTTTTCATCAATTAACGGTTTTTATCTGCGCATTTATTTATTCCGTTAATATTGCACCTGATGCTTAACAAGTGCAAGGCCATTGTTATTAAAACGGTAGATTACTCAGAAACCAGTGTGGTATTAACCTGCTATACTGATCTGTATGGGGTGCAAACGTATATGGTGAACGGTGTACGCTCTAAAAAAGGAAGTATCAGACCTTCGCAACTTTTGCCGCTTACCTTACTTGAGGTAGAAGTATACCACCAACAAAACAAAAACATGCAGCGCATCAAAGAACTGCGCTGCACACCCGCTTTAAAGCAATTGCATTTTGATGTGATAAAAAGCGCCATTGGAATTTTTACTGCGGAAATTATTTATAAAATAATCAAAGAGGAAAACCAACCAGATGAAGCCCTGTTTGGATTTTTGTTTAGTTCCATTCAACTGCTGGATATTCAAACCCAGGTGGTAAATTTTCCGGTTTATTTCCTGCTTCAACTAAGCCGGTATATGGGTTTTTGGCCCAAAGGATCTTATACTGAATTAACAAACAGCTTCGACTGGAATGAGGGTGAATATAAAAAATACGACCCGTTAAATCCTTCACATATTGATCCTCCACATAGTGAAATGATTTCTGATTTGCTTCAATCCGATTTTGAATCTTTTCATCAAATTTCAATAGGGTATAAGGACAGAACCGATATACTCAATTATCTTATTCTTTTTTATCAGAACCATACTGATACCCTGCATGAGGTAAAATCTCATAAAATATTAGCAGAGGTGCTGGGGGGGTAGGTTGGCATTGGTCACTGGGTATTGGTGCTTGGTGCTCAGTGCATAGTGCTTGGTTTTGGTTGGGGTGTTTGATGTAAGTTCTTTGTTCGAAGTTGGGGGAGTTATTTGCTTATCTGTGGGTATGATTCGGGATTACTTGCGTGATCCCATTGGGGGGTGGCTTCAGTTATCCCTGTCCAGCTGCGCTGCCGGGGTAGGTTGGCATTGGTCACTGGGTATTGGTGCTTGGTGCTCAGTGCTTGGTTTTGGTTGGGGGGTGTTTGATGTAAGTTCTTTGTTCGAAGTTGGGAAGTTATTTGCTTATCTGTGGGTATGATTCGGGATTACTTGCGTGATCCCGTTGGGGGGTGGCTTCAGTTATCCCTGTCCAGCTGCGCTGTTGGGATTAGTGCTTGGTGCTCAGTGCATAGTGCGAGGTTTTGGTTGGG
>JBPXJS010000042.1:0-129589 GCA_051715425.1 Bacteroidota bacterium
CTATCAATGGAGAAAAGGAACCACTCTTCTGGTTAACGGAGGAAATATATCCGGAGCAAACGGAGATAGTTTAAAAATTAATCCGGCAGGTATTTCAGATGCCGGATCAAATTATAATGTTATTATAAGTGGAACCTGTTCAGCCAATGATACCTCGTTAAATGTGTCGTTAATAGTAGGTTTCCCTTTAATCGTTCATTCTGCACCTGTTAATCAGGCAGTATGTTCCGGAGGTACTGCCGTTTTTACCACCAATGTTTCCGGAGGTGGTATCACCTATCAGTGGAGAAAAGGTACAGTGAACCTTATTAACGGAGGAAATATTTCCGGTGCAAATTCTGATAGCCTCATTATTAACCCAGTGAATATCGTGGATTCAGGATTTAATTATCACGTGATTATAGCCGGAGCATGTTCCGCTAATGACACTTCTGCAAATGTTACACTTGCAGTAACACCTACACCTGTGGCAATTGCCGGCAGCAACTCTCCGGTTTGTAATGGAAGTAGTCTGTTACTTACTTCTCAGGCCGTTTCAGGCAGTACCTATCAGTGGTCGGGTCCCCTCGGTTTTTCATCTTCATTGCCCAATCCGGTTATTCCCAATGTAACACTTTCGAATGCGGGAACTTATATATTAACGTTATCAACCGGGGGCTGTAACTCAATACCTGCAAGTATTAATATAATAGTCTCCAATTGTGTTGCCGATCTGCAGGTAACTAAAACTGTAAATATTCTTCGGCCTCTTATAGGTCATCAGGTTGTATTTACTATTGTGATAACCAATAACGGACCATATGATGCAACCGGAGTAGTTGTCAGCGATATGCTGCAAAGCGGATATGCTTATGTTTCTTCAATCAGCACAAAAGGTGTGTATTTATCTCAAACCGGGATTTGGAAGATTGATACATTACAAAACGGAGCCTCTGCAACATTGCAAATAACAGCTATTGTAAATGCAACCGGAAACTACAGCAATACAGCCACGGTAAGCGGATATCAGTCTGATCTGAATTTAACTGATAATATTTCAGTTATTGAAACATTTCCAACAGACTTTTTTATACCTGAAGGATTTTCACCAAATGGTGATGGAATTAATGATATGTATGTAATACGTGGTATAGAGAGTTATCCTGGAAGCAGCATCAGCATTTACAATCGCTGGGGTAATGAGGTATTCAGCCAGAGTCCTTATAAAAATAACTGGAATGGAAAAAGTTCATCAGGTCTGATTATAGGTGGAGACGAATTGCCTGTTGGGATCTATTATTATGTACTTGTTTTAGACAACAAATCTGCGGTAATAAAAGGAACAATTTATCTGAACAGATAATAGCATCATTAAACAATATAATTAGAATAATATGAAAACAGTTAATAAAATAATCGTCTTGCTTGCTATCATATTTGGTAGTGTTAATCTCAATGCGCAGCAAGTGCCTATGTATACCCATTATATGTATAATACATTGGTGATAAATCCGGCATATGCAGGTAGCAGGGAAGCATTAACAATAACAGCACTTCACAGGTCTCAATGGGTAGGGTTCAAAGGTGCCCCGCTCACACAAACGCTTACCCTTCATGCACCTTTACGAAACCAGCATATAGGGTTAGGATTAGCCGTTTGTAACGATAAGGCCGGTCCAATGGCCACCACATCAGCCACAGGTAGTTTTGCCTACATCATGCGGTTAACCGAAAGGTCGAAACTTGCTTTGGGTTTAAGTGCCGGTGCCAGAATATTTCAGGCCAACCTGAGTTCACTGGAATTGGATCAGCAAAACGATCCTGTATTTGTAAATAATATCAACAGCAAGATTACACCGGATGTTGGTTTCGGTGCTTATTATTCCAGAGAGAGGTTTTATGCGGGAATTTCTATTCCCAACCTGCTGGAGAACAGCATTACCAAATCTACAGAGGCAGGTGGTAATACGCTTATCGGGAAAGAACAAAGACATTATTTCCTGATTGCAGGTACCATGCTTCCACTTTCTGATAATCTTGCTTTTAAGCCCACTGCCTTATTAAAGGTTACCGGTGGAGCGCCTGCGCAGGCTGATGTGACAGCATCGTTTGTTTTAATGAACAAACTGCTTCTCGGGGGTATGTTTCGTTCCGGAGATGCCGTGGGAGCATTAATCGGACTTGATATTACTGAGAAGTTACACATTGGTTATTCATACGACTGGTCTTATGGTATGAGTTCTTCCAAATACAATCAGGGAAGTCATGAAATTGTATTAAGGTATGATTTTCTCCTTTTTGGGAATAAACAAATTCACACCCCACGGTATTTCTAATCTTTAAACTAAAACAAATGAAAAACATCATCATGCCGCTGATTATATCAGCCGGGATTTGCACAAATATATATGCACAGGATAAGTCGAATAAAGAGTTAAGAGGAGACAAGTATACTTTCAATTATTCTTATAGTAAAGCTGTTGAATCCTATAAAGATTCCAAAAGCCTAACCCCATCAGGACAACGAAGTCTTGCTGAAAGTTACCGCAATCTCGATTCCAATACCTTGGCAGAAGAAACCTATGCTGCATTAATTAACAATGCTGCAGGCGTAATACCAGAAGATTATTTTAATTATTCAATGGTGCTCAAGGATAACGGCAAGTATGCAGAAGCCGGATTTTCAATGGATAAGTTTATTGGTTTAGCACCCAATGATATCAGGGCAAAAGATTTTGCTGCCAACAGGATAAATCTGAACAGAATGCTGAAGGATAACAGACAATACAGGGTAACAGCCCAACGGGTTAACTCACCTGCCGTGGATTTTGCTCCCAGTTATTATAAAGATAAAGTGATTTTTACATCCAGCAGAACAAATAAGGTTCTTCCAAAAGAAGATAATTGGCTGAAACAACCATACCTTGATATGTATATTTCCGAGGTAAATGACGGTCAGTTGAAGAGTCCGGTAGTATTCGATAGTAAACTGAACGGAAAAATGCATGACGGTCCGGCAAGTTTTAGTAAAGATGGGTCGGTAATTGCATTCACCCGAAATCATTATAAGGACAAGAGTAAAGATAAGGTGGTAGAACTGCAGATTTACTTTAGCTACTACAAGGACGGTGAATGGACTGAGCCTGAACCATTCATTTTAAATAATGCACAATACTCAGTGGGGCACCCTTGTTTAACTGCCAATGGGAATACCCTCTATTTTACCAGTGATATGCCAGGTGGATTGGGTGGAGCAGATATTTACAGAACCACCAAAGATATGAATGGTGTGTGGGCTAAACCGGAAAACCTGGGTAATCAGGTGAACACAGAAAGTGATGAGATGTTTCCGTTTTATGAAGAAAACAGCAAAAAATTGTTATTCACCTCTAATGGACGTTATGGACTGGGAGGGCTCGATATATTTATATGCGATTTAACACCGCAGGGGTTTGAAAAGGTATATAATCCGGGTTATCCCATAAATACCAGGTACGATGATTTTTCGGCTATTGTAAACGATAAAATGACCCAGGGCTATTTCTCCTCCAACCGGATTGGAGGAAGCGGGTCAGATGATATATATGCATTTGAGATTTTACCTGTAGATAGTGGAAAAAAGATTGACGGTATAGCAAAAGAGAAAAATGGCACCATTGTACCTCATACATTTATTACACTATCTGATGAAAACGATAACATGCTTGATACCATAACCACATCGGTTAACGGTTCTTACAGTTTTGTTGCGGCAGCAAATAGAAATTATAAGCTGCGGGGTAGAAAAGACAAATTTAATGATGGCACAAATGTGGCAAGCACTTTTGGTAAGGAATATATAGTGAAGGCAGATGTGGTATTGATGAAAAAACAGGATCCCATTCGTGTTGCTCAAAAGTTAAAGGTAAAAGCCGATTTAGCAGTTGTACTGGAGTTGAATCCCATCTATTTTGACCTGGATAAATACAATATACGACCTGATGCTGAAATAGAACTGAACAAAATTGTTGAGGTAATGAATGATTATCCGGAAATGGTTGTTGAGTTAAGTTCCTATACAGATTGCAGAGCAAGCAGGGGGTATAATCAGGTATTGTCGGATAAAAGGGCAAAAAGTACAACTCAATATATTAAACGAAGAATTAGTAAACCCTCAAGAATATCCGGAAATGGTTACGGAGAATCGAAATTGTCAAATACATGTCCGTGTGAGGATGATGTGGTTTCATCGTGCTCTGATGAAGAATATCAGTTGCAGAGAAATACGGAGTTTATTATTGTCAGGCAATAACCGTTAAGGTGCTCTGCACAATATGTGAAAGATGTAACAATTGATAAGAGTAGTGTAACAGCTTCAAGCGCCTGAATGACCATCTTTGCTTATCAGAGCTTTCGAATTGATAAGCTCAGAAACCAGTTAATTAATTTAATAAACATATTAATAATGAACCATATGAAAACCAATAAAAGAGGATTACTAACAATTACGGCAATGGGTATATTTCTATTGTTTAACAGCGGATGTAGTTCGCCAGGACAAAAGGTGGAAAAGGCAAAGGAAGGACTGGAGGAGGCAAAAGAAGATCTTCTGAAGGCTCAAACAGATTCTATAGCAGATTTCGAATTGTTTAAGAAAGAAGCAGAAGAGCAAATGGCCGCAAATGATGACGTAATAGCTGCTTTTAAAAGAAGATCAACTCAAAAGGGTAAGGTTAAGGCTGGTGATATGAAAATAATCAATGAACTCGAACAACGCAATGTAAATATCAGGAAAAAAATTGCTGATTACACAGATGCCGATAAAAACAACTGGACTTCATTTAAGGCAGAAGTTAGGCATGATCTGGAGGGACTTGGAAGTGCACTGAAAGACGTTACGGTTAAAAATTCTAAATAGGATACAGATGATGAACGCAACTAAAACAATACTTCTTATGAGCTTAAGTTTATGTTGGGCAGGTACGCAAGCACAGTCTACTTACGGCAAAGTGTTGAATCTGGGAATAGGAGTGGGTGGTTATTCCGGCTATTATGGCTATGTGGGACGTTCTGTACCCGTTTTTCATGTCGACTATGAGTTTGATGTGGCCAAAAATTTTACCCTGGCACCTTTTCTTAGCTTTTACAGGTACAGCAATGAATACTACTGGGGTAACAATAATAATCCATCACGTTATTACTCCTATACAGAAACTGTTGTTCCGGTGGGTGTAAAAGGCACCTATTATTTCGATGACCTGTTAAAGGCTAATGAGCGTTGGGATTTTTATCTAGGGGGCTCACTGGGTCTGGCTCTTGTCAACTCTAACTGGGATGATGGTTATTACGGTGATAAGAACTATTACAGAAAGGGAAGTTCCTTATTTCTCGATTTACACATAGGAACAGAGTTTCACATTAATAAACGGATAGGGCTTTTTGCAGATATTTCAACCGGAGTTTCAACAATTGGTTTAGCTATACATTAATACCATGAATAATCTGTTATATACATTGGCCGTAGTACTTGTAATCCTTTGGGCTATCGGTTATCTGGGGTACAATTCAGGAGGTATCATTCACATTTTACTGCTCATCGCATTGATTGCAGTAATACTTCGCTTTATAAAAGGTAAAGGTTAACTATCATTCAAATAAATTAAACAACGCTTGTTATGAAAAAATATATCATTTATATCATATCTGCATTTGCGGCATTCCTGGCTGTTCCATTTTATTCTTCCGGAGAAAATCCTGTTCCGGTAACACATATTTCAAAAGAAGAAAGAAATGCACAAAATCAGGCTATCGTGCATCGCCTGAATCAAATTGATGCAATCGATAAATCTACATTAAGTAAAGAAGAAAAAAAGGAGTTGAGAAAAGAAGTACTTGCAATCAGGGACAGACTTAAGACCAATGATAACGGTGGAGTGTATCTTTCAGTAGGAGCCATTATCGTTATTCTTCTGGTGTTGATTATTGTGTTCTGATACCAAACACGTGTCAGCAAGAGGGAGCAACACCATAGCCTGATTTCTGCATCAAGAAGCTCTTTAATCATTTAATCATTCACTAATAGTAACAAAAAAACACATGGAAAATTCACATCACACTACCAAGGTAATTGGCGCGTTCGTACTTGGAGCAGCATTGGGAGCCGTAATGGGCATCCTATTTGCTCCTGCAAAAGGAACTGAAACAAGAAGAAGAATATTGGCAAAAGGGGAGGACCTGACGGATGATATAAAGGAAAAACTGGACTTGTTTCTTGAAAGTGTAAAGAACGAAGTTCAAACCGTAAAAGACAGGGCCGGTGAGTTTATGGATAACGGTAAACAACACCATAACGCTTAAGATCAGCCTGGTGGTTTGTTGTAATGTACAGGTTACCGGGCTGATTTCACTTATTTATAAAATTAATGAACAGGTGAATGGAAGATCATTTAATTAAGGAAGATTCACTTCTGGATAAACTGGAGGCTTATGGAGAAACCAGCTTAAAGCTGCTTAAGCTTGAAACAGTGGAGAAAACAGCTGATGTTTCTTCGTCTCTGATTTCGCGCTTATTTTTAATGATAGCCATTATCCTCTTTATTGTGATGCTGAGTATTGCAGTGGCTCTTTGGATAGGAGATTATTATGGAAGTAACTATATCGGATTTTTAACTTTGGCATCTGTATATGCCATTGCCGTGTTGATCCTGTATTTTGCTCATCCGCTGGTAAAATCTCGTATCAGTAATTTTATTATTTTAAAAATGCTTAGTTAACTTATGATAAACAAGGTGATATCATCAGCAGATCTTAAGGTTGCTATTGAGCGGTTAAGAGTTCAACAATCCGAAAACTGGTTGGACCTGAAGTCTCAGGTGGTGCAGAATGTTGAAGACATAAAACCGGTTAATCTGATTGCTAATTCTATTGGTCGGTTTACTGAAAGCACCAGTATCAGGCAAAAAGTAGTAAGAACCCTGGTTGGTTTAACTGCAGGTTATCTTATGAAAAAGATTGTGGTGGGCTCATCCAAAAATACATTCAAACAGGTACTTGGAAGTATTACCCAGATATTGGTTTCCGGAATGGTATTTAGAAACACCAAACCGAAAACCGTTTAAGTATTTACGTATAAATAAAGTGCCTTGCTCTATATAGCATCACACCGTAAAATAATCTTATATATTCTGTCTATCATACCTGATTAGCTTCTATAACCTGAAAGTTCGTCAGATTAAACTAAATATTCTACAATGAATCGTTATTTCACAGGAGATCAGAGGATATCAACCGTAAGGATTGTGGTGAAAGCCGGATTAATCGTTTTTGTATTACTGGTTACCTATTTTTTGTTTATGAAATACATGGACCTGATCCAGATAATTGAGTTCAGGGCACTTAATTTCATCATTCTTTTTGGAGGTATTCTTGGTGGATTTATCACTTATCGGGTAAAGTCCGGCAACTACCCTGAGTATTTGCCGGGTTTATGGTTTGGTTGTTCCATTGCGGCAGCATGCACCATACCATTTGCGCTTTTTGCCGGTTTTTATTTCCTTGTAATCGATCCCCGTTTGTTGGAACAACTGCATGATACGGTGCCACTAATGGGGGAGTATGTTAATCCACTCACTGTTGTACTCACTATTGTGCTGGAGGGAATTGTTTCGGGATTTGTTATCTCATATACCCTGATGCAATATTATAAAAGTGATGCAACCCATATTTAATTATTTTAACAATTTAATACCATCTGAAAATGAAACCGGAAATAGGAATAAAAGAAAAACACCTTACCAAAAGCATACAATTGTTATCAGTAGTTTTAGCTGATGAAATGACCCTTTATATAAAAACAAGAAAATTCCATTGGAATGTGTCAGGAAGCAGTTTTATGGAACTTCATAAATTATTTCAGGATCAATATAATGAACTTGAGGTAATGGCCGATCTTGTTGCGGAAAGAATAAGTAAGTTGGGAGGCAACACCATAGGTACCATGAATGAGTTTTGCAGCACCACGCGCCTTAAGGAATCTGCAGATACCTACCCTGTACAAAAAGACATGATCAAGGAACTTTTATCGGATCATGAAAGTGTGATTGTGAATATAAGAAAGGATATTGAAGAGTTTAGTGAAAAAGGTAAGGATGCCGGAACCATAGATTTTATAACCGGTATGTTGGAGCAACATGAAACGATTGCCTGGATACTCAGGCGTTATTTAAACTAAAGATGCACGTAATTGGTAAACACCATAAAGGATCCGCAAAACAGCCAAAAAATAAACTTCATTCAACGGGTGAACTAAAACTGATTTCAGCATATTTACATTCTTTCTTTGAGGGAATGGCTGATTTCGCCATTTTTTTCGGGCAATTTTTCAGGGAGGTGTTTAAACCTCCTTACGAGATAAATGAACTGATGCGGCAATCGTATATTATCGGATATAAATCGCTTTCATTGGTTGGCATTACCGGATTTATTATGGGGTTGGTATTAACCATTCAAACACGTCCTACATTAACGGAATTTGGCGCTGAATCATGGCTGCCAGCTATGATTTCCGTTTCAATAGTAAGGGAAATAGGCCCTGTGATAACTGCCCTGATTTGTGCAGGAAAAGTAGGGTCAGGAATTGGAGCGGAACTGGCCTCCATGAAAGTTACCGAACAAATTGATGCCATGGAGGTATCTGGTTCAAACCCTTTTAAATATATTGTGGTTACACGGGTTTTATCAACCATGTTGATGCTGCCTGTGCTCACCATTTTTAATGACGTTATTTCTATGCTCGGTTCTTTTGCAGGGGTAAATATTAAAGGTGATGTAAGTTTTCATCTGTTTTTCGCCCAGGCATTTGCTCAGCTTAGCTTTTCGGATATTGTGCCTTCTCTTATTAAAACTGTTTTTTTTGGCATGGCCATTGGCTTAATAGCCAGTTATAAGGGATATTATTCGAATAAGGGAACAGAAGGAGTAGGGCAGGCAGCTAATGCTTCTGTTGTGCAGGCTTCTCTTATGGTTTTTGTTATTGATATGGTGGCGGTTCAGCTTACTGATTTATTTCTTTACTGAAAAATGAAAATCACTTCAAAACCAGTAGACAAATCAATCGATGTTCATGAAACTTCATTGATACTTGAAGTGAAAAATCTTCAGAAATCGTTTGGCTCCAACAGGGTGTTAAAGGACCTCAATCTGATATTAAACAGAGGAGAAAACCTGGTTGTTTTAGGTAAATCTGGAAGTGGTAAATCGGTGTTGATTAAATGTATGGTTGGGCTTATTGAACCTGATGATGGAATACTGACAGTACTGGGGAAAAACATAGCAGATTTAAATAAAATGGAGTTGAATGCTGTGCGAAAACGTGTTGGATTCCTTTTTCAAAGCGGTGCCCTTTATGATTCTATGTCAGTTTTAGAAAACCTCTTGTTTCCTTTAAGAGATAAGAAAGAAATGAAGTGGAGTGAAAAAAAGAGACTGGCAGAAGAGATCATAAAAAGTGTGGGACTTGAGGGAACGCTTGATAAAATGCCCTCAGAACTTTCCGGAGGTATGCGTAAGCGCCTGGGCCTTGCCCGCACCTTAATATTAAAGCCGGAACTGATTTTATACGATGAGCCTACAACAGGTCTTGATCCAATTACATCAAAAGAAATAAGTGAGCTGATGCTTGATGTTCAAAAAAAGTATCAAACCTCATCGGTTATTATTACCCACGATATGGCTTGCGCAAGAATTACTGCGAACAGAATTGTAGTACTAAAGGATGGAAGTGTTGAAGAAGAGGGTACCTGCAAAGAACTGGAGAAATCGGAAAATAAATGGGTAAGGTCTTTTTTTGAATAAAAATGTGGTATGGCATTAATGCCCGCAATCCGGATCGCGATCATAAAAAAAACAGGTTATGCAATTAAAAGCAATAAATAAATTAAAACTCGGAATATTTGTTTCCATCAGCTTGGTATTACTCGCAGCAGGAATTTATTTTGTTGGGGAAACTAAAAAAATATTTAGTCGTACCTTCGGAATAAGTGCGATATTTAAGGATGTGAATGGGTTACAGGTAGGCAACAATGTAAGGTTTGCCGGTATTCATGTAGGTACCGTAGAGGCCATTGAAATGATTACCGATACAACGGTACAGGTAGATGTTGTGATAGACCTGAAAACACAACAGTTTATAAAAAAGGATGCAAAAGCCGTTATAGGTTCAGATGGGTTGATGGGGAATAAAATCCTGATCATATCACCCGGTACAAAGGGAATGAAGGAAATAGCGGATGGAGATATGATTGCTACAGCTATTCCCATCAGCATGGATGATATGTTACTGACTTTAAAAACAACCATTGACAATACAGCCATCATTACCAATGATCTGGCTGCTATTATGACCAATATTCATTCAGGAAAAGGAACCATAGGCAAATTATTTATGGATACAGTATTTGCAGAAGATCTCAATAAAACCATTGTTAATGTAAAACAAGGAACCAAGGGGTTTAAACAGAATATGGATGCAGCCAAACAAAGTATTTTCCTGAGAGGATTTTTTAAGGATAAAAGTAAACCAAAAAAGCGCAAGTAGTTTTCATCTGAACATTGATCTTTTGCGTTGGTTTCAGATTAGTTTTCTTGGAATTAGATTTCCCTCCTTCCTTGTTACCATTGATCCCGTTTTAAAAAGGTGTGAATGATGTAACTTATAGCTAAACTTCTGTAACTGGAAAAGGGGTAATACCATCGACCTTTGATTTGTGAAAATTAATTCACAGAACTATGAAAATATTATTACCAACATTACCCTGTCAATCTACTTCTTTTAATAAGTTAAACCCTGTACTTTGGGTCTTTATATTCCTCCTGTTAAGCCTGAATTTACATGCACAAACCAAGGAGCGAAAGTGGAACCTGGGAATTATGGGTGGAATCAGCACATATGCCGGAGATCTGGGAAACGGAATGCTTGATTTCAGAACAAGAGATTTTGAACAAAATTTATTAGGTGGTTTTACTGTTTCCCGATACCTGAATGCCTCTTTTGATGCTACGGTAATGGGTACTTACGGTACATGGGGGTTTTACAATACCACTGCTCCCGATATTAGTTTCAAGGGCACCATGCAGCATGCTAATTTAAACATTAAGTATAAGCTAAACAACGGCCATCTTATTCCGGAAGATGCCTGGCTGGCTCCATATATTTTTGCTGGAATGGGTTTTTCAGGATTTAGCGGAGACGACATTAATGATGGGCTGGACTACCCTATTGTTGGTGGTATTGGTTTACGACTTAAAGTAACAAAGGTGTTAAGTTTTAACTACCAGGCAACATTTGGATATATGGCTACAGCTTATAATAATCCGAATCAGTTACCACCGCTTGAGCCAACAGGTACTGATAAGTTTTTGCTACATACCATTGGTTTAGGTTTAAACCTTGGAAGAGCTAAGGATGCTGATGGAGATGGTGTATCCGATCAGAATGATAAATGTAATGATACGCCAAAAGGTGTGAAAGTAGATGACAAAGGATGTCCGCTGGATACAGATCAGGACGGTGTGGTAGACTATCAGGATAATTGCCCTAAAGATGCCGGATCTGCAAATACTAAGGGTTGTCCTGACCGTGATAAGGATGGTACTGCTGACATGGATGATCAATGCCCTGATATGGCTGGTGTACCTGAATTAAAAGGCTGTCCCGATTCAGATGGTGACGGATTAATAGATAGTAAGGATAAATGTCCGAATGTAGCCGGAGTATTGGCTATGGATGGTTGCCCGGATACAGATGGCGATGGAATAAGAGATGAAGATGATTTGTGCCCTAAGGTAAAAGGAGTAGCTTTATTTAAAGGCTGTCCGGATACAGATGAAGATGGTATAGAAGATTCAAGAGATATGTGTCCTTTAGTGAAAGGTCCTGCTTCAACCAATGGTTGTCCGGATACTGATAATGACGGGGTAAATGATGGAATAGATAAGTGTCCGTTGGTAGCCGGTGACCCGTCACATAGCGGATGTCCTGACACGGATAATGATAGGGTATATGATGATATTGATAAGTGTATCAATATCCCTGGAACTCCTACCAATAACGGTTGTCCTGAATTAAAGAAGGAAGTAAAACAATTGTTTCAAAAAGCGCTTCAGGGTATCCAGTTCGAAACAGGAAAGGCCGTAATTAAGCCGGTATCATTTGCTATTTTAAACGCCATTGTGAAGGTAATGGCTGAAAACCCAACCTATAAGTTGAAAATTGGCGGACATACCGATAATGTGGGTGCTGATGATATGAACATGACGCTTTCAAAAGACAGAGCAGCAGCAGTTGCAAATTATCTGATAGCAAAAGGGGTGGATCCTTTGCGCCTGAGTTCGGAGGGTTACGGAGAAACAGTTCCGGTAGATACCAACGAATCGGTGAAAGGTCGTACCCGTAACAGAAGAGTAGAGTTTCAGGTTGAATTCATGGATGTAGTGAAGTAAACGGATATAACAATTTAATGAAAGCTGAAAACTCCGGATTATCGGGGGTTTTCAGCTTTTTATAAGCGAAGTGCCGAATTAAAGAGTTACCTTTACGAGTAGATTAAGTATCCCGGCTATCTAACTTTCAGGGTATGTGATTTTACACAAGTTCATTTATTTCTTATGAAACTATACATTAAAAATATGGTTTGCATCCGTTGTAAAATGGTTGTAAAAGAAGAACTGAAAAATCTGGGATTGACCTACACAGTTGTTGAATTGGGTGAAGTGGAAATACTACAAGATATTTCGGATGAGCAACGCAAAATATTAAAGTTTGGGTTGCTAAAAACTGGTCTTGAGTTAATGGATGATAAAAAGGCCATCCTCGTTGAAAAAATTAAAAAAGTAATTATTGAGATGGTGCATTACCTGGACGAGGTTCCAAAGGTGAATTTTTCTGATTATTTAAGTGAAAAACTCGATTACGACTACACCTATATGGCCAATCTGTTTTCAGAGATTTGTGGAATCACTATAGAGCATCATATTATTAATCATAAAATAGAAAGGGTAAAGGAATTGCTCATTTATGAAGAGCTAAACCTTACAGAAATCGCAGATAAAATGCACTACAGCAGCGTAGCTCATTTATCCAATCAGTTTAAAAAGGTTACAGGATTTACCACCTCTCATTTTAAACAGTTAAAACATAAGCGCCTCACCTCTCTGGAACGGATATAATATGACTCATTAATCAGCCTGGTTTTTTAAGTGTGAATCATATAATTTAATATAAATGTTGTGTAATAATTCTACTGCCGATGTGTTGCAACTTTGTATGGTAATATTTTGTTACACTTAATAACCATTTATATGAGTACAACAACACAATCATCCAGCAGCAATGCAAAATCAAACTGGACAGAACAAAAAACAAAGCTTATTGCCAAGTTTCCCGTTTTAACAGATGCGGATCTTAACTATGAAACCGGTAAGCGTGAAGAAATGATGGTTAAAGTTCAAAAGAAACTTGGAAAAACCAAGGACGAGTTGAACGCTATTATTGAAAAATTATAGCAACTCAGGTTTGTAAAGTTTTGCAATTTAACCGGATGCCAATTGGAGATCAAAGGGTGTCCGGTTAAAATTATTTACACGTTAAATCAACACAAAATGAAAAAATTAATAGGATTTGTTTATTTGATATTTATGCTGTCGTTAGCTGCAGTTGCACAGCAAAATGAAGGAAAGTTAAAAGATGCCAGAAAAGATATGAAAGTGGCTAAAGAAGATCTTATTCAGGCACAAAAGGATTCTGTGGCTGAATACCGCCAGTTTAAAAAAGAATCGGAGGAAAAAATAGAGGCAAACAAAAAGACCATTGCCGAACTTAGAGCTGAAAAAATAAGAAAGAATCAGGAAAGCAGCAGGGAATACAACAAAAAGATCCAGTTACTGGAGGATAAAAATATTTCCATGAAAAATAAAGTTGATCACTATAAAGCTGATGGCAATACCAATTGGGTAGTATTTAAACGTCAGTTTAATGAGGAAATGAATGCACTGCAAAAGTCGTTTATAGAATCCAGGGATTAGCGCTTTGTTGATGTTGGTAATAACAAAGGGCGGGTATACCCGCCTTTTTTTGTTTGTACCGTATTTTAAAAGTATCATATGAAGAGAACAATATTGAATAACACAACCGATGATGAGCAAATAAAAAAATTGCATCTCCTGGTGGAAGATGCAATCAGGGAAGAGGCACTCATCATTGAACAGTTAAGTCACCCGGCAAAAAGTGTATTGTCACGCAGCGATATCCTGGCAGACAGGATGGCTTTATTTGGTGGTAGCTGGAAGTTTATTATTCTCTTTATTGCTGTATTATCGGTTTGGATTATTTATAATATGATAAGAGGTACAGAGGCTTTTGATCCTTATCCTTTTATTTTAATGAACCTCCTGCTTTCTGCTATTGCTGCCCTGCAGGCGCCAATTATTATGATGAGCCAGAACCGGCAGGAAGTAAAAGACAGACAACATGCCGAGAATGATTACCTCATCAATTTAAAGGCAGAAATGGAAATCAGAAATATCAACCAAAAGATTAATCTGTTGATGGAAGAACAAATCAAACGGTTGCTGGAAGCACAAGCTATGGAGATTGCACTGATAGAACAATTGCATACAAAAATAGAAAACATCAGAAAAAGATATGCTGGCCTTTGAAACAATGACCGAAGCCCTCAATGAGTTATACCTTGATGGCTATACTTATGATTTTAACCTGGTAACCCTGGCAACCTATAATTCGCACCGGCATTTGCCCATCAGGGATTTTGTAATTGTACGTGTAATCCGTTTCGAAAACAACAGCGATCCATCTGAGAGTGCCATATTATATGCTATCGGATCAGAGTTGCATCAAATAAAAGGTACCTTGGTAAACGGGTATGGAATTTATGCCGATGCCCTTACCAACAGGTTTATTAATAGCATAGGCTCTCAGGAGATAATCATATAATTGTGAGAGGGGAATCAAATTTAGTTTTTTAGGATATCGGTTGGATTTAGTAAATTGTATTAAAATTGGTAACAATGGCATACAATGAAAAACTAGCCGACCGCACCCGGGAGATTATAGCACGCACACACAGGAACGTGGAGGAAAAAAGAATGTTTGGCGGGTTGTGTTTTATGGTAAATGATAAAATGTGTGTGGGTGTGGAAGCAGAAAGGCTTATGGTAAGACTTGATCCGGAACGTTATGACGAGGTAATGGAAAAGGAAGGCTGCAAGCCTATGGATTTTACCGGTAAAATAATGAAGGGTTATGTGTTTGTTGATATAGAGGTGCTGAACACCGCTAAACGCCTGGAGTATTGGGTAAACCTGGCTTTGGAGTATAATAAGGTGGCTAAAGCGGCTAAGAAAAAGAAGAAATGAGGTTGTATGATTTTTTGATTTTATTCCGCAGGCATAAAAAAAGCGGAAGACTTTAAGAAGAAAAAGTCATTCCGCTTTAGTACCCGGAGCCGGGGTCGAACCGGCACGAGGGTGAGCTCACTGGTGTTTGAGACCAGCGCGTCTACCAATTCCGCCATCCGGGCATTTGTTGTTTTGTGTTATAAAGAACGATTTCGCTACCTCCCGCATGCTGCGGGATTGTTCGACTAACTGTTTTTGAAAAAAAAACAGAGTCTCACAAAATTCCGCCATCCGGGCATGTATTATTTTGTATTCTTAAGAACGATTCCGTCTAACTCCAGCAAGTATGCGAGGATTTATACGTTAAGGGGTGCAAATATAAAATTATTCGATTGCTGTGCAAACAATAAATCAAACCAGGGAGGCAAACAATTCCATCAGCAGGGCGGTGCCCATATGCACAATAATGCCTCCCCAGATATTTCTGGTATAAAGGGCAAACACGCCTAAAATATAGCCTCCAAAAAAAGAACTGATGGTTTCCAGAAGCGGTTTGCCAAAGTGAAAGATGCAATAACAGGCTGCCATAGGAAGCATCACCTGATTGCCTAAAAAGCGGCTGAATACAAAAATGAGCAAACCCCTGAAAAACAGCTCTACAGATATAAAATCGGAGGCGTAAACCGTTTCAAATATGGCAATGGCGGCAGCACGGCTTAAGCCCAGCTCACTGGCATAGGTTACCAACCCCGATCTTTTTAAGGTGGGGTAATAACTGCTGATACCACTGGTAAAGGCACTGAAGCCAATAAGCACACTCATTAATGCCAGAATAAACAGATATGGTTTTACCGAAGGGTGGTTTCTAAAGGTTAATCCATAAAATCCGGGCAAAGCCGAGCGGTTTTTGGTGAAGAAATAAAATAAAACCATTGGCAAAATAACCGACCCAATAGATACTGCCTGGGTTGCAAAGGAAATAACAGCCTCTTTTAAGGCCGGTGAGCTGTAGGTGGCTGATTTAAATTGCCACAATAAATAATAGGATTGGTCGAATGCATTGATGAGAAAGGCAATGGCCGCAAGAAGAAAAAACTCTTTTTTATGTTTGATATGACCACAGGCAATAAAGGATGTTACCAGGTAAATGGTATAAAACAGCACAAAATAAAGCGGCACCCTGATGAGGTGGGGAAATTCAATAATCTGGTCCTTAATCAGGTCGTGGGCTTCATTCAGGTATACCAGTGTTCCGGTAAAAAGAATAACACCCAAAAACCGCATCCAGTTAAAATGATGCGTATAATGTTCTTTTAAAATGGCAAGCAGGTATGGCATGCCACAAATCTAAAAGATTAATGGTCGGCTGTTTTACTTTTGCTGAATTTACTTTTTAATTTAACGGCCGGCACCCATAATTTGGAGAGCAGGTATTTTACCGGACTGCTTTTTTCCACCTTCCAAACAGTGGTTCTTGCACTTTCTGATGGGTGTTCCTGCAAGGTATAAGCATAGGCAGCAATAGAAGTTCTGTATTTACCTTCAGGGAAACGGATGGGATCATACCCGTGGAAAGTATATCCGCGGCAATGCATAATGGCCAATCTGTTAAATGGCACATCTACTTCTGTTTTAACACCTGTTTCGCTATGTTCCAGTTTCAGTTCGCCTCCATGTTCTTTTTTCCAGTCTTTATTCAGGTACAAAAGCAGGTTCAGGTTTCTGAACCATGTTTCTTTTAGCGGATGGTAGTTAAAATCGGCATGCATATCCAAAAAGCTGCCCGATTTTCCCTGATGTATTCCACCACCGTAGAAGTCGGTATCAATAAATACGTCTTCGTTGGTCACATATTTAACCCAATCATTAAAGCGTGCAGAGGTGAGGTCATCATAAAGTTCTTTAAACAAACCACCCATTTGCCAGAATTTAGATTTTTCAAACTTGTTTTTGGCAAATACATAATCAGCACTTGGGGTTTCAATTTCAGGAATGCTGTGATAAAGTTCAGTTAGTTTTTTCTCATCGCATATTCCGTCAATACCAATATGAGGGAATGGTTTGGCGGTAAGAAATTGTTCACGGAATTTATCTTTGTTGGCTTCTATATAATCGAAATTAATCATAATGATATGTTTTAATTGTTGTTCAAAGTTGTTCAAACATAGGTATTAATACCATGACTTTTGTCATAGTCGTGTTATTTCTGAAGCTTATTTAATGCGGCTTTGGCCTTTTGCGAAATGCTGGTTTTGTACTCGTAATTTTTATAGGTAAGCACCTTTTCATAATAGTAGGTTGCAGTTTTTATCATACCCAGTTTTTCATTGATATAACCCAATTGCAGGCAGGAGTTTGGGGCAAAATAAAACTTAGTGCCATCAGATAACTCAATTACCCGGATATAAAGTTCTATGGCTTTGGAGAGTTTTTTTTGCTCATGCATTACCCTGGCCAAACGGTACTGGAATTCAATTTTCTGGTATTGGTTTATCAGCGTTTTCTCATTAATTCCGTTAAAAACCTGCTCTGCTTTTTGCAGGTATCCGCCATCAAACAGCAACCGTCCTTTCAGGATCTGAACATGTGGGGTGTAAAGAAACTGAGATTCTTTTTCCGCCATTTTTTCCTCCGCACTCAGAGATGCGCCATATTTTTGGGACAAACCTTTGTAGATCTCGTATTTCTCTTTGTTATCGTGTATCAGGTAAAACCAGGAGAGGCGTTTGTAGGCATCTTTAATGGTTTCTCTTCCTTTATAGAATGAAACAAAACGCTTCAGATACATATCGGCATCGGAATCAAGGCGGTTCAGTTTGGCAATACCCAATTCGTAATCCAGCAGCAAAAAAGGGACATACTCATTTCCTGTTGGTTTATTTAAAAGGGTATTGATGGCATCATCGTTATTACCGGTTTTAATGGCTACAAAGGATCTGATATAACAGGCACTCAGGTTTGTTGACACATCTTTGGTAAACTCTTCGCAATACTTCCATGCCTCTTCTTTGCTGTTGTAGTTTAACTCCAGCAAAATCAGGTACTGCCTGGCACTGTTTTTTTCAATAAACTGCTCATCGGGTATATTGCTGTTTAAATATGTTTTTACCATAGCAATCCCCTCTCTGATATTGCCCTTAAATCCGGTAATACTCAGTATCCATTGATAATTATCTGGAACGGCACCAAGCACTGTTTTAAGCATACCCATTTCTTTAAGTGTTGGAAGAAACTGAGGGAATTTTTGCTGATTGAGGTGGAGCAGGTTGTAGGCACTCCTGAACTCAATGGCAGCACTCACATATTTTTCGTGTTGTATATGTATGGTGGCCCATTGCAAATAGGTGAGCGCCTGAGCATACAAATGATAAGGAGAACTTACCGGTATTTTTTCATATTGCAGAAGCCTGGTATTTTTTTGTTTTTCCAAACGCGCCACTTCAACATCATCCTGATTGATCAGCATCAGGTAATAATCAATATAAGCCTCGAGATAAACCGGAGCAATATTATCCGGGTGTGATTTTTTTTCTGCAGCAAGTAATTGCCTGGCTTGTTCTATTTTCAGGTTCACTATATGTTTCTGCGCTTCAATAAGTGCAGGCGTGAAGCTAAAGTATGGTTGCGCTCCCTGTAATGAAAAGGCATAAAAAAAGAGCCAAAACAGCAATGCAGCTTTGGCTCTTTTAATCAATATCATGTAGGTAAACGTATTTAAACAGTTACTTCTTCTACCAGTTGAGAATCTACCAATACGCGTCCGCAATGTTCGCATACCAGAATTTTCTTACGTTGCTTAATATCTAACTGGCGTTGTGGTGGAATTTTGGCAAAACAACCACCGCAGCTATCACGAACAATCTGGGCAACACCAATACCATTTTTTACGCTTAAGCGAATTCTGTTGTATGAGTGCAACAAACGATCTTCGATGAATTTGTTAGCCTCATCGCGTGATTTGTTCAGTTCCTTTTCTTCTTTTTCTGTTTCTTCAACAATGGTATCCAGTTCACCTTTTTTATTTTTCAGGTCAACTTTACGTCCTTCCAGTTCAGTTACAATACTTTCCATGCTTAAGTTTTTTTGTTCAATATCAAACTGAGCATTTTTAATACGTTTTTCAGCAGCCTGCACTTCAAGACCGGCAATTTCGATTTCCTTATTCAGGGCTTCGAACTCACGGTTGTTTTTTACGTTCTCAAGTTGCTTTTCGTATTTCTTAATATTGGCTTTGGAATCTAAAATTTTGGTTTTGTTGGTTGAGATGGAATCTTCCAGGTTTTTGATTTCTGTTTTGATGTTCTCAATACGGGTTTCTAATCCCACGATATCGTCTTCCAAATCTGCAACCTCCATTGGAAGTTCTCCACGAACTGATCTGAGTTTATCAATTTTTGAGTCGATAATCTGAAGCTTGTAAAGGGCTTTCAGTTTTTGTTCAACGCTAACTTCGGTAGCTACTGCCATGGTTAAATATATTTTATTGGATTAGTGTTTATTTCTGATAAAAGGACGGCAAATGTAGGGAATTTTTCGAGAATTATTTCTTTAAGTAGCTCTTTAGTAAAAAATTCACTCTCATAATGTCCTATATCAGCGATCATTACCTTGTTCTCGGCATCAAAAAACTCATGGTATTTGAAATCGGCTGATACATAGGCATCTGCACCGGCCGAAATCGCATGCCTGAGTAAAAAACTTCCGGCACCGCCACAAACGGCAACTTTACGTATGGGTTTATCTACCTCCGTATATCGGATGGCTTCAATATTCATTTTGATTTTCAGGTGCTTAAGGAAATTTATCGATTCCATAGGTTCCTGCAATTCACCTATCAAACCTGCACCAACTCCGTTCCATTGGTTTTCAAGGGGGTAGATATCATAAGCCACTTCCTCATAGGGATGTGCCTGGAATAGCGCAGCTAAAACCTTGTTTTTCAGGTATGAAGGGAATATGGTTTCCAAACGGCTCTCGGGTTCAGTATGTTGCTGGCCTGGTTTCCCTGCTGCCGGGTTGCTGTTCTCATTTCCCCTAAAGGTTCCGTTTCCGGTTACGGTAAAACTGCACTCATCGTAGTTACCTATGTTGCCTGCACCAGCTTCAAATATGGCCTTCTTTACCTGCTCAAGCGATGCGTGGGGTACAAAGGTTACCAGTTTATTTAATAACCCGCTTTTGGGTTGTAAAATTTGGGTATTTATTAGGCCCAGTTTTTCAGCAATTTTCTGGTTTACCCCTTGTTGCACATTATCCAGGTTGGTATGGATGGCATAAATGGCAATATCGTTTTTTATGGCCTTTATAATGGTGCGTTCTACATAGGTTTTACCATTTATTTTCTTGAGTCCGCTAAAAACGATAGGGTGGTGGGCTACCACCAGGTTGCATTTTTTGCTTATGGCCTCATCTATCACGGCTTCCGTGGCATCCAATGTTACGAGCACACCTGTTACCTCCCAGCCTGATTCACCGGTAATTAATCCGGCATTATCGTAACTTTCCTGCAGTTGGAGAGGGGCCACCTGCTCCAGGCAATTCATTATTTCTGAAATCTTCACGCTTTTAACATTGATTAACCGGATTCAATTATAATAAAGATTTAAGCAAAACAGATAAAATGAATATTGCATATTGCAAAAAACTTGAATTATATAATTTGACTTTACACGTATGAAAGAATTAGGAATTGGTTCCAGGGTACGCCACACTCAGTATGGTGATGGTGTAGTAGTTAATACTAAAACAGAGTTTTATTCAGTAATGTTTATTAATGAAGGGCGAAAAGAAATCTCACGCAGCCAGAATGCGCTTGAAATAATAGATGCCGTAGAACCTCCGGAAGATATCATCAGCAATGCAGAACTGGAGCGCACCCTGATAGGCATTTTACGCAGGTGGACCGATATACAGGAAGAAGTTAGCCTTGGAAGCAAATGGATTGGTGGTAAAATGATCCTTCAACCCGGAGATACCAATCTTCAGGGAAAAGAAATTCCCATCGATCAGTTTTTCCATAAAATAGTTATGCTGCGCGACAGGCTTCGGGTAATGGAACAAAGAATCAACGCACATGATCAGCTATCTGATGAAGATAAAGTGAATATGCAACAATATATCACCAGAATTTACGGTTCACTCACCACCTTTAATGTATTGTTTAAATACCCTCACGATCACTTTACAGGAGAAAAAGGAAAAGAATAGTTGGGATTAGTGCTTGGTGCGCAGTGCTTGGTGCTCGGTGCTTAGTGGGATCGTATTGTTAAGTTAAGTTTGAAGTTGCTTTAGCGTTTTTGGGCATTGGTCATAGGACACGGGCATTTGTCACTGCCTGTCCCGCAAGGCGGGAGACATTAGACATTGGCTGGCTCACAAGAGGTGGGCACCTGTCTTTTGTGTGGAAGTAAGTTGTTTTATCACACCTCAACACCTCAACACTCAAAAAAGCACTTAAAACTTAACACTTAACATTTAAAACTAGAACACATCTGCACATTAATCGGTGGTTTTAATCGTGCTCCAGTTCCCATAGCATAATGGTTCTGTCATCGCTGCAGGTGAGGAGTTGGGTATTGTTTAGCCAGAGTGCTTTATTTACTGAGCTGATATGTCCTTCTGATTTTATTTTATCTGCCACTTTTAATAATTCGAACGTATGGCCCTCCCAAATTTTAAGGGTTTTATCCATGCTTACCGTAGCAAACAGTTCTCCTGCCGGGTTAAAAACAATGGCATTGATATGTAGGGTATGTGCTGGAATATCCTGAACCAATTCATAATTATTTTTACCATCCCAGCTTCGCAACATTACATCGCGTCCGCCTGAAATCAAGCTGTTGCCATCAGGTGTATAGGTTAAGGCAAATACGGAATTGTTGTGTGCAGCTATGGTTTGTGTTAAAGTGAAATCCACTGTACTAAATATTCTGATATGAAAATCACTGTACCCAACTGCTATTTGTTGTTTTGTTGGGTGTAAGCTTAATACACGCGCGCTTTTTTCTGAGAAGGATAGTTCTTTTACAAGCGAGAGCATGGGAAGCTTCCATACCTTCACTTTCCCATCGCCTCCTGCGGTAATGAGTAAATCTCCGCTTATTTTTATATCGAATATTCCAAGTGTATGTGCTTCAATATTGCGGATTTCTTTTCGTTGCTTTAAATCAATAACGTGCAGGTTGCCGGATGCTGTTCCGCAAAATAAGAGTTGAGCCTCCTGATGCAGGCAAAAAGTGTATACCGGATTGGGTACCCGAACAAGCAGGTTTCCGTCTCCTCTTGTGATAAGGTTCCACTCCACAATATATCCGTCAGCCCCACCACTGTAAAAGAGATCCGGTGTAAGTCCGTATCCAAGCGCAAATATGGCGTCCTTATGACCGCTAAAATGTGCTATTTTTGAAATCTTAATTTTAGACATGCCTGTTTATTCAATAAAACATCCCGGCAATAATACAGTTTTAGCCATCTGGAAAATAACAGAATCGAAAGAAGATTTGTTATCCATGCTTGACAATAGTGTTACCGACAACCATAGCAGCAACAAGGACAGTAAACATTGGCTGGCCAGCCGGCTGCTTATTAAAACACTCCTTCCTGAAGGAGAAATTGTATTGTTAAAGGATCAGTTTAATAAGCCTCACTTGCTGGTAAACGGGGTAGAGCATTTCATTTCCATTACCCACTCACACGATTTTGCGGCTGTTATTATTTCTCAGGTAAAAAAAGTTTCATTGGATATAGAACAAATAGATCAGCGGATAAACAGGGTGAGCCACAAGTTTACCCGGGAAGATGAGCAGGCATTTTTTGACGCGGATTACCTTACAGGAATGCAAACAATTTTATGGTCGGCCAAGGAAACACTATACAAGTATTATGGATTAAAGGAACTTGATTTTAAAGAACACTTATCTATAGCGCCTTTTATTTGGCAAACCAGCCCTATGGAGATTAAAGGGTATATACATAAAAATGGCCTCCACATTGAACTAACCATTCATGTGGAGGCCATTGAAAATTATGTGCTAACGTATAGCTGTTAATTGTTTTTCTCTACGTTTACTTCTTCCAGTTTTCCGGTTACGGGGCTTATGGTAAAACGCACATACATGATGGCATCTTCACCTTTGTAAACGCCAAAAGTTTGAATCCATCCGTTATTGGTTTCGGAGGCTTTTTTTACCTGACTGTTTTTAGGAATATTGATGTAGGATTTCATTAAACTGTTCAACTCTGCTGGTTTTACTTCCTTTTCAATGGTATCGCATACAAATACCACTTTATCCTGAGCAAAGGTTGTCATATCGAATTTTAAAAAGGCAGACTTTAGTTCTTTTTCTTCTTTAAAGCTATCATACTCACGCATTTGGGTTTGGGCGAAAGTTGATAAAAAGGTGAGTGCTGAGAAAATGGTGGTTAAAAATAATCGGGTCATAAATAGTATAAAAGTTTGGTTGCGAAATTAAGTCAGATTTCATGCCAGCCTTGTCAATTAATTATTAATTTATTCACAACGCTTCACTCAAGTGTGTTTATTATCGCTTCAGCATGATAACATGGTTTCCGATCTCCTGGTGATTTTAAAATACATGCCCCGTCATTTGTTGTATATACAATTAATTAATACCTTTGTTTGGTGAATCGCAAAGAGTTTATACGGTCGGCATCTCTTTTAACTTTAACAGGTATGATGGAATTACGTTCTTTTGGCAATACGCTTCTGGGTGGTGAAAACTCGCCAAAGATGCCGGTTTTATTTATCGGTCATGGAAATCCGATGAACGCTTTATATGACAATGCATTTACCCGGATGTTAAATAAAACAGGTAAAACCTTGCCTAAACCCAAGGCTATTTTGGTGGTTTCGGCACACTGGCTTACCAGGGGAACTTATGTGGCTGATACCACCAACCCCAAAACCATTTATGATTTCGGTGGGTTTCCCAAAGAATTATTTGAAGTAAAGTATCCGGCAAAAGGGTCGCCTGAATTTGCTGCAGAGGTAAAAAAAGAAGTGAAATCAGTAAATATCCTGTCCGATCATGAAATGGGTTTTGATCACGGAGCCTGGACCATTTTAAAGCATCTTTATCCGGGGGCGGATATCCCTACCTTTCAGTTAAGTATTGATTATGGGAAGCCTGCCTCTTACCATTATGCATTGGCAAAAGAATTACAGGCACTTCGCAACAAAGGATTGCTTATAGTTGGAAGTGGTAATATTGTGCACAACCTGGGAATGTTAAACTGGAATGATCCCAACCCTAAACCATTTGACTGGAGTATTGAGTTTGATGAGAAGGTGAAGTTATACCTGAACAACCACAACCATGAAGGACTTATTTCCTATGAAAAGATGGGAAAAGCGGCACAGTTATCGGTGCCCACCAATGATCATTATTTACCAATGATATATACATTAGGGTTGCAACAAAAAAACGAGCATATTTCCTATTTATATGAAGGAATAGAAATGGGCTCAATCAGCATGAGATGTTTTTTGATCAGTTGATTGGTGTCCGCAATCTTTTACCATTGTTTGCTCATCTGATATTTTCGGACTCACATAAGGAATACCAAGCCCCATTCCCCTCAATATAAAAAGGCAGCCAATAAGCACTGCGGCATAAGGTACCATTTTACTTATTCTTGTTCTTATTTGAAGGGAAATAAACTGTCCGGCTAAGGAAACACCAAACATTAACGGAAAGGTGCCTGCCCCAAATAAGGCCATAAACAGTGCCCCTTTCCAGATTTCCTGTGTTGCCACTGATCCGATAAGTGCTATATATACAAAACCACAGGGTAATAAACCGTTTAATACACCAATAAGAAAAAGCGATGAATATTTTTTTTGCTGAAACAAACGGCCCATTAAACTACCACTGATTTTGCGGAAAGTTTGACCAATTTTTTTCTCAATAAAGTTGCTGCTGAGTATGACTGTTATGATAATAAGTACTCCTGCAGCAATGCTTATACTTTGCTGAAATCCCGCAATGGCCAGCCCAAGTCCGAAAGCACCGGATAACATTCCAATCAAAGCATACGTGCTGATGCGTCCGAGATTATAAATTACACGGCTTGTTATTTTTTGTGCAGGTGTTGTTCCAATTTGCGGCAATGCCAGTGCTATCGGCCCGCACATACCCACACAATGAAAGCTGCCCAATAATCCGGTAAGAAATGCGGTTAAAAAAATCATTCTATAAATATTTCTTTCTCGGCAGCCATTGTTTCATTGCCTGCTTTCCATTCAAAAGTTACTTTCCATGCACCTTTGGTCAGTTTATTGGTGGGGTAAGAAAAATGCCCTTCGTTATTAAGGGTAAACTCATCCTCAAAATCCAATGAAGAATCGGAGGGACGATAGAATTTTATTTTGCCTGAAATGTTTCCGCCAATGGCCGTGGTGAACGAAATACTTTGTTTAGAAGCAAGGTACTCAATATGGTGATCCATCCCTTCTGTTGCCATGTGTTTATCAATTTCCTTCTGATAATTCATGCCTTTTTCGTAGTAGTCTGTTTCAACCAATTCTACTTTTTGGCTAATCATAAAATAAACCATACTTACCACAAATATCATAAACAGTACGGTGAAAAAAACGAGCTTATGCCCCCAGTTTATTTTCATATTATTATTTTTTGCTAAGGTAATCATCAGTTTGCTACCGGGCCAACAAAATTTGTTTTCATTTCTTCAAGCAATTTGCCATTGCTGTATATGCTTATTTTGGCAGGAATATTATTCTGCCTGATATTGGGTTTATCAATAAGAATAAAGAAAGAACCTTTAATAATTCCGTCCTCGGTAAGCAACATATCACTGCTCTCGCGGTCTACCATTTTTAAGGTGGCACCGGCAGGTTCGGTTAGTTTTACCTGAACATGCTGATCGGTAAAGGTTTTATTTACAATTTCGAAATTGTAGATATTACTTACCTGGTTGTTTTCCTGTTGCTGGTATAACATTCCCGGTGTACGCAGAATAGTGGTTTCAATATCTTTTCGCGTAACAATAAAGAAAGTAAGTAGTGACATGAGCAAGGTAAGCACAGTAAGATAGGCACCGCTTCTGAACGTTAAGCGCCTGCCAATTCCTTTTGCTATTTGCTCCTGAGAAGCGTACCTGATTAAACCTTTAGGCTTATGAATTTTATCCATTACATCATCACACTCATCAATACAAGCCGTGCAGTTTACACATTCCAGCTGGGTTCCGTTGCGTATATCAATTCCGGTTGGGCAAACCTGCACGCATCGGTGACAATCCACACAATCTCCCAGGTTTTGTTCAGCCCCTTTTTTTCTAAATCCCCTTGGCTCCCCGCGCACAAAATCGTAAGCCACCACAATGGAATTTTTATCGAGCATTAGCCCCTGCAAACGGCCATAAGGACAAATAACAATGCAGGCAATTTCCCTCACTTTGGCAAATACAATATAAAATACAAATGAAAAAATAATGAGGGCTATAAACTGACCCATATGGGCTGAAGGTCCATCGGTTACCAGTTTTTTTACTTCATCAATACCAATGAGGTAAGCCAAAAAGGTATTGGCAATGGCTACTGCTATAGCAAAAAAGATGGTATGCTTCAATCCTTTCTTTACTATTTTTTCTGTATCCAATGGTTGATCATCCAGTTTTTTCTGTTGTTTAAAATCCCCTTCAATCAGGTATTCTATTTTACGAAACAACATTTCCATAAAAATGGTTTGAGGGCATGCCCATCCGCACCAAACCCTTCCAAACATCACTGTGAATACAATAATAAATACCACAAAGGTGAGCATCAGCAATGCAAACAATGGTAAATCCTGTGGCCAGAATGGAATACCAAAGATGATAAACTTACGCTCCAGGATATTGAGAAGTAAGAGCGGGTGGCCATTGATTTTCATAAACGGACCACCAAACAACAAAATCATTAATAAGATGCTGAACCATGTTCTGCCTTTGTATAAAGGCCCTTTTGGTTTTTTAGGATACACCCATTGTCTGTCACCGGTTTTTTTATTAACCAGTGATATCGTGTCTCTGTAAATCTCCCCATCCCCCGGTATCGCTTCGTTGCTCATAATCTTTAATTGAAATGTAACATATTCTTATAACGTACAAAACCCCCTCAACTGGTGAAGGGGTTCTGTTTAAATGTTGTTGTTATTGTGCACTGGCAGTAGTATCGGTTGATGAGACGGTACTATCAGCAACAGCACCTTCTGGTGTATATTTATTGCCCTGAGGTTCTTTGCCTCCGGGAGGGTTGGTGCCCTGCATGGTTAGAATATAGCTGGCAAGTTCCTGCATTTCCAGGGCTTTAAGTGAATTACCCCATGCCACCATTCCTTTTGCCGGTACACCATATTTTATTGTTTTAAAAACAGATTTGATGTCGCCACCATGTATCCAGTATTCATCAGTAAGATTAGGACCTACTTTGCCTTCTCCTTTTTCTCCATGGCATACGGCACATTTTTGGGTGTAAACAGTAGCTGCTGCTGCAAGTTTTGTTTTATCATCAATGGCTGTAACATTGGATTCATCAACAAGGTTACCCATTTTTTTCACATACTCTTCTTTTTGCTGCTCAGCCAATATCAGTTCGTTTTTATACTCCTGTGCCTGTAAAGGTGTTGATTCGAAAACATGGTAAAGCAAAAGGTATCCGAAAGCAAATACAATGGTACCGTAAAACAGCACGTTAAACCATGGTGGAATAGGGTTATTCAATTCTCTGATTCCATCATAATCATGCCCAAGGTCAATATCCTTTTCGGCAGCAAGAGGTTTAAGGCTTAACATCTTTTCCCAGAAGCTGCGGTCTTCTTCGTAATGGTATTTCTCCCCAAGGGTTTCTTTTTTCAATACTGTTACTACCTGCTGAAGGGTAAATACAACAATCAGCATGACAAGTGCCAGGATAATAATTAAAGTAATCAATACTTCAGAAAAAGACACTTTTGGCGATGATGCCGCTGTTTGAGCCATTAAAGGATGAGCTAAAAGCAGCATAAGTGCGGGAACAATTATTTTTTTCATATCGTCTGGTTATTAATTGTTGTTGTCAGAATCTTCCAAAGGCATATTTTTCATCCTGTTGATGTAGTTCTTGTCTGCTCTGAAAACCCACCATAAGAGGCCTACAAAGAAGAAGAAGAAGATCATCATGGAGAATATCAGGTAGTTCTCCATTCCTGTTACATTAGAAAGAAACTGTCTCATAATTTAATTATTGGTTTGAGGCTGATTGTTGTTTTTTAATATCTGCACCAAGTCTCTGGAGGTATGCAATCATGGCCACCAGCTCTTTGTTGGCATCCAATGCAATACCATCTTTTTTCAAATTGGCACTTATCATTTCAGCCTGCAGCGCCAGGTTATTATTGGCATTTGTTATTTCATCATCGGTATAAGGCACACCAAGGCTTTTTAGTGCTTTCATTTTAGGCATAGTGCTTTCAGTGTTCAGACTCTGTTCGGCCAGCCATGGATATGGAGGCATTACCGAACCTGGTGACATGGTACGTGGATCAATCATGTGATGATAGTGCCAGCTATCAGGATATTTTCCACCTATGCGGTGTAAATCTGGTCCGGTGCGCTTAGATCCCCAAAGGAAAGGATGATCATACACATATTCTCCGGCCTTTGAATACTCACCCTGATAACGTTCTGTTTCACTCCGGAACGGACGAACCCATTGGGTATGGCATGCATTACATCCTTCACGTATATAAATATCGCGTCCCTGGAGCTCAAGAGGAGTGTATGGTTTTACACTGGAAATGGTAGGGATATTTGATTTAATAAGGAAGGTTGGAATTAACTCTACCGCACCACCAATAAGTATAGCTACAACTGCTAAAACGGTAAACATCACAGGTTTTTTCTCCAATACGGCATGCCAGAAATCGCCTTTTGCAAACAGGGTCGATTTTTCAAGAGCAGGTGCTTCAGCGGCTTCATTGGCAGTAAACGAGCCTTGTTTCATTGTTTTTACAATATTGTAAATGAGGATAAGGAAACCGGCAAGGTATAGGGTACCACCTACTGAGCGTAAAATATGCAATGGCAATATCTGAATGGTTATTTTTAAGAACTCAGGATATTGTAAAGTACCCTCAGGAGTGAATTCTTTCCACATTAAACCTTGGGTAAAACCTGACCAGTACATTGGAATGGCATAAAATACAATTCCTAAAGTAGCCAGCCAGAAATGGATATTGATTAATTTTTTGGAATAGATGGTTGTATTATACATTCTTGGAATCATCCAGTATAATATAGCAAACGTAAGCAGCCCGTTCCATCCTAAAGCACCAACGTGCACGTGAGCCACAATCCAATCGGTAAAGTGGGCAATGGCATTTACATTTTTTAATGACAGCATTGGTCCTTCAAAAGTGGCCATACCGTATGCAGTAATACCAACGGCAAACATTTTCAGTACAGGCTCATCGCGAACCTTATCCCATGCACCACGGAGTGTTAGCAAACCATTGATCATACCACCCCATGATGGAGCAATAAGCATAATGGAAAATACCACCCCAAGTGATTGTGCCCAATCAGGGAGGGATGAATATAATAAGTGGTGAGGACCTGCCCAGATATAAATAAATATAAGTGACCAGAAGTGAAGGATAGAAAGTTTATAAGAGTAAACAGGGCGTCCGGCTGCTTTAGGAAGGAAATAATACATCATTCCTAAAAACGGAGTGGTAAGGAAAAAGGCAACGGCATTGTGACCATACCACCATTGCACCAGTGCATCCTGAACACCTGCGTATACCATGTAACTTTTGAACATACTTACCGGAAGTTCAATAGAGTTTACAATATGCAAAACGGCAACTGTAACAAATGTGGCGATATAGAACCAAAGGGCTACATACATCTGTTTTTCCCTTCTTTTAATAATGGTTCCGATCATGTTTACACCAAATGCTACCCAAACCAATGCGATAGCAATGTCAATTGGCCATTCCAGCTCAGCATATTCTTTGGAGGTGGAAAGCCCCAAAGGCAGGGTGATGGCTGCACTCAGAATAATGAGCTGCCAGCCCCAAAAATGCAGGTTGCTCAGAAAATCGCTGAACATTCTGGCTTTGCATAAACGTTGCAGGGAGTAATAAACCCCGGCAAAAATGGCATTACCAACAAAAGCAAAAATAATGGCGTTGGTGTGTAAAGGCCTTAAACGACCAAATGAAGTGAATTGAAGGCCGAGGTTTGCTGCGGGCAGATACAACTGCACTGCAATAAGCAATCCAACGAGCATCCCTATTACCCCAAATATCATGGTGGCAATAGAGAAATTGCGGACGATTCTGTTGTCGTAGTTAAACTTTTCGATTTGCATAGGTATTCCGGTTATGTGTGATTAATGAAACAAAACTATTTACTGGTGAATGACGATAATATGACAATGGTTAGGTTGATTCATGATCTTAATCATGTTTCTCAGTTTCCTCTTTTTTGGCAGCAGGTGCCGGGTAATTATCAAACAGGATCCTTACCGATGGGGTATAGTCATCATCCATCTGACCGGATCTTACGGTCCAGATAAAAGCAGCAAGAAATCCTATGGCAAGCAACAGGCTGCAACCTATTAATACATACATTACACTCATTTAAGTCCTCCTTTTTTAGCAAATATTGATGTTGTTATGGTGGTAAATCCAATCACCGTAATGGAGCTTAATGGCATCAGTACGGCAGCTATAAGCGGAGAGAGAGTACCCTGAACGGCATAACTCAATCCCACTATATTATACATTAATGAAATAATAAAACTGCAATGAATAACGGTAAGGGTATTTTTACTGAAACGGATAAAACGATCAAGCTGAGAAAATACAGCAGCATCCATAATCACATCAGCAGCAGGTGAAAAATGGGAGGTATCTTCGCTAACCGAAATACCTACATCTGCCGCCTTCAGCGCTCCGGCATCATTTAGTCCGTCACCAATCATCATCACGTTTTTATTTTGGCCATGCAGCTTTTCTATAAAGCGCATTTTATCCTCTGGTGATTGCCTGAAATACAATTCCTCCTCATCACCAAATAAATGCCCAAGCCTGCTTTTTTCATTTTCGTTATCACCGGAAAGCAAATACATCGCGTATTTTTTTCTGAATCCTGAAATAAGTTCTTTTAATCCTTGCCTGTAGGTGTGTCGTATGTTAAAATATCCTATTTCCTTGTTATCTATCTTGATAAATACCCTTGTAGCCAATTCAGCCGAAGGGATAAAAGGAGCAGGGGTTTCCGGAAAAAGAAAGGAATAAGAGCCAACCATAATATGGTGCCCTTCTGTTTTGCCTTCCAGTCCTTTTCCGCTGATTTCAAAAAAATCTGTAGCGGCTGCTACATTTATTTCATTAAACAATGACCTGATTTTTTTACTCAAGGGATGCACGGAATTTTTTACAACAGATACCACCCATCTTTTTTCCTGTTCTGATAATTGATTTCCCTGCCAGGTAATCACCGATTCTGAAGGTTGCGTGATGGTGCCGGTTTTATCAAAAGCTATTGCACTGATGCGGGCAATATGTTCGACCGTTTCAGGAGATTTTACGTAAAAGCGGTATTTCCCTAAAATACGCATTGCCGTGCCAAGTGCAAACGGACTGGATAAGGCAAGTGCGCATGGGCAGGCTATGATGAGCACGGAGGTAAATGCGTTGAGTGATAATGATGGATCAAAAATGAGCCACCAGCCTGCTGAACCAAATGCAGTGAGCAATAAGCCAATGGTAAAATACTTACTTACTTTTTGCTGAAAAGTTTGAATGCGGCTTTTATGTTCTTTTGAGAAATATTCGTTATTCCACAATTGGGTGAGGTAACTTTGCGAAACCTTTTTACATACCTCCAGTTCAATGGTGCTGCCGGCCTGTTTTCCTCCGGCATAAATCATTTCTCCCAATACCTTATCAACAGGATTTGATTCTCCGGTAACGAAACTAAAATCGATATGTGCATTGCCTTTTAGCAGGATAGAATCGGCCGGTATCAGTTCATTGTTACGTATAATGATGCGGTCGCCAATTTGGAGGTTGGTAACAGGTACTGTTGTTTCATTCCCGTCTTTTATTACACTAACCGCAACCGGGAAATAAGATTTATAATCCCGTTCGAAGGAAAGGGTGTCATACGTTTTTTGTTGAAACCATTTACCAATTAGCAGAAAAAATACCAGGCCTGCATGTGTATCAAAATAACCTATACCGGTTTCGGAAATAACCTCATAACTGCTTCTTGCAAATAATACCAGAATACCCAGCGCAAGGGGCACATCAATGGAAATGAAATTTTTTCTGAGGCCTTTATAAGCATTGATAAAATAATCTCTTGCACTAAATAAGAATACAGGAACAGAAAGGAACATATTGAGGTAGCCGAATAATCTGGAGAAGGTTGCTTTGGTTAGGCTGTCCAGCCCGAAGTATTCCGGAAAACTGATGAGCATGATATTGCCAAAACAGAATCCCGCTACGCCAATCTGATATAAAATTTTTCGACTTTCGTCTTTTTTTATAGTCGTTTCAATATCGTTGAGGTGAATGGCGGGTTCGTAACCAAGTGATGTAAGCAGTTCAACAATATGGCGAAGGGAGGTCTCCTGATGAATAAAGGTGACTGATAAACTTTTTTTCAAAAAATTAACACGGGAAGAAGAGACAGCAGGATTAAGTTTGTAGAGATTTTCGAGCAGCCAGATACAGGAACTGCAATGCATGGTGGGAATATGAAACTGTACCTTCATGATCCGCTCATCTTTAAAAGAGATGAGTTTAGCTATCACCGCTTCATCATCGAGGTAGTTAAATTTATGTCCGGATACGGGAAAACGTTGCGTAATGCCAGGAGTGTTCTCCATATCGTAATACGCACAGAGGTTGTTTTGGGAGAGTAATTCGTAAACATTTTTACATCCAAAGCAGCAGAATTGATGCGATTCAAATTCAAGGATATCATCCTTGCATTCGTCTCCGCAATGGTAGCATGTTGTTTTTGATGTGGTAAGCGTTTCTGACATATTTCAATCAATACATAAATATAGAGCGATTTCCTTCGAGAAAAAAGGAATGATGCTGGTTAAAAATAAGGTCTTCAATCAGGTCATTTCTGCTGATGCCACTTACCAAAAGAAACTCATCCGTGTCGCCTAAGAGTTTTAACAGATCAGAATAATAGTTTTCTGGGTAAATGCGGTGTATAGCAAAAAAGGGCTGGTACATCTTGAGGTATTCGCATGCCTGTTTTTCATGAATAATGGTATCTTCATTAATAACAGTATTTAAAATTACCCTATGTTTCTTCAGTTGATCACCCATCAGGTAGGCAAACATTTTAATAGTTTCCATGCTCCGTTCTGTGCCATCAAAAAGGATGATAATATTTTTAAAAGGATCAGCAGATTTGTTTAATATAAGTAACGGACAATCGGCTTTGCGCAAAACAGCCTCAACGGTTTGTGATGCTATTCTGTTTTTTTTCGCTGAACTGATGAGCGTTTCAGGAACAATCATCAGGTCGTAGAACCGGCTGTCGTCAATAATTCCAGCATGTTCATTTTCTCCGCGATATACTTTAGCCTTAATACCGTTTTGTTCGCAGGTTTCAATAAATCTATAAGTGATATCATCTACAGGAAGCAATTCCTGTTTTCTCATCACCTTTGAAAAAATGTCTTTATATGAATATTGGTTATTTACCAATTGTTCATCAGTAAAAATAGACCGAAGTTGTTTTTGGGTAATTCCTTCCACAAAAGCACAGGTAAAGTGGTTATCTGAACTTTCACCAAATAGTTGAAATGATTGATCCAGCAAATGCCCTGATACAGAGGACTCATCTAATAGGATCAATGTGTTAATGGCCATTTGGTATGTTGTGGTTCAGCAATTCAAAAATCACCGGTCCCCCGATTTATTAATATGACAAACCTCAATCAGGGGTATGATTTTGATCATGTATTTGGCAATTATGTCTTAAAAACTAAGCTTATGCACATTTCAATGTGTTTGTGTGGATTGTAATTGAACAAATTATTCGGATTTTAGCGTTCGTAAAAATTTTACAAACTATGAAAAAATTATTATTATCATTAGCAGCAGTTGCCGTGGGCTTTGCTGCTTCAGCTCAGGTAAGCCAGGGAACAATTGCCCTTGGTGGTTCTGTATTTTTTGAAAGCAACGACAACGGTACTACAAGTGGCAGTGTGTTTGGTCTTGGTGTAAATGGTGGTTACTTTCTTTCTGATGGTTTAGAATTAATGGCAATGGTAGGATTTACAGGAGAGGACAAAGCTGGCACACGTGGTGGTAACAAATCATCAATGGATTTTGGTGTAGGTGCACAAAAGTATTTTGAATTGGCAAGCAGTTTTTATTTAACAGGTGGTGCATCATTTGCCTACAATTCAGGTAAAACAGCTGCAGACGTTAGCTTTTCGGGAATGAACATTGGTGTAGCTCCGGGATTTGCATGGTTTCCTTCAGAAAGCTGGGGTATCTCTATGTCAATGGGCAACTGGATTTATTACAGAAGCGCAGATAATGGTGCTAAAACCAGCGGTTTTGGAATAACTCCAAATCTGGGTGGTCTTGGATTAGGCGTAAGATATTTCTTGTCTAAGTAATCAACAATCATTTTATAAAAAAAGCTGCTTTCGGGCAGCTTTTTTTATGCTGTAAAAAATCCCTTTAACGTTTTTACGTTCAGTGGCAGTTCCATTAACACATGCAACATACTGAGGGAACTGATTACCCAAAAGCCTGATTGAGGGTGAATAAAATACCATACCAATAGTACAATCCACGCAGCCGCAATACTTCCCAGTCTGGAATAAGAAATGCGGTGCCAGCCGATGATTTCCGTTTTAGAAAACCAATTAAGGTAATGATAGAGATAACTGAAGGTGATAAAACTCATGATCCTATACGATGTGGAATCGCTTAGTACACTCTCTTTGTTGCTGATATTGCCAATATGGAAGAGATCGGATAATATTTTATTGAGGGCATGAAGTTTATAATTTACCGATACAAAAGAGGAGGGTACATACTCTTGTTGAAAAGGACCCATCATGAGTGTAAGAAGGCTGCAGATAATAAAAATGGCTACTGATAAATAACCACTGGCATTTTTTTGTTTAAGCACACCTGTAACAAGAAAAGTACCTGTAAAAAACCAAACATGGATGATGGTTGGCAGCAGCAAAACAAAACCAATAGTAACAAGCGGGTAAGTATCCAATCCACTAAAACGAAGAAAAACAACTGTTGCCAGAAGGGTAATAACGGTTTTTATCACCGATGTGGTACCAGCCAGCACAAATGCGTAAACAAAAGCGATGATCATCAGCAAGGTTGTTATGGATGATAATCCGGTATGTTTTATTACCTCCGGAAGCATCAATAACAGGCAAAGAGGAAGAAACAACCAGGCGGCTGTTTTGCTGTTGCTGTAAAAGTCTTTTTTTTCCAGCCACGAAATTTCGGTAAGGTAATGAAGCGGACCAAGTATAATAAATGCCAATAAAAAGACCTCGAAAGGTTTATACATGGCAAGTACAGCCGCTATTACCATCAACAAGGAGTTGAGGTGATTCATTCTTTTTAGAAAGGTTTCGGATGGAGGCATTTTCAAAAGTAATTAAATCAACATATCTTTCACGCGGATGGCAGCATTAAAATTAAGTTACCCGTTTGATATAAAGTACCTTGAAATTCACGATCACATAAAAATAGCCTATTGTGATGAGGGAAAGGGAGAAGAAACCTTATTATTTGTGCATGGCCTGGCCAATTACCTGCCTGTATGGAAAAAGCAAATAAAGGAGCTATCCCAAACATATCGTTGTATTGCTATTGATTTGCCCGGCAACGGACTTTCTTCCAGAGGTAATTATCCCTATTCTATGTTTTTTTATGCGGAAAGTGTAAGGCGATTTATTGAAGGATTAAAAATAGAAAAGGTGGTGCTGGCAGGGCATTCAATGGGAGGGCAAATAGGCATAATCACTGCTCTGCGATATCCTTCGGTAATTGAGAAACTGATATTGGTGGCACCGGCTGGTATAGAGTACTTTCACCCACATGAGCGGCTAATGATGCAGCCTCTGATGAATCTGGGTGATTTTTTTTATTCCGATGAGTTTCATTTGGAACAGGCTATTAATGAAAGTTTTTTTAGTCATCATCAGGAGCGTGAAGTAATTATTGAAGAAGTGAAACAACTGATGAGGGCACACCCGCAGCAGAGATGGAAGGATATGGTCATGGCTTCTGTAAGTGGAATGTTAAATGAACAGGTTCAGCAATTTTTACCCCAGTTGGAGCAGCCTGTTTTATTATTATTCGGAGCTAATGATAAGCTTATTCCAAACAGAATTATTCATGCTGGCGAAACTCCTAAAACTATTGCGGTGAAAGGAGCTGCTATGATCCCTGACTGTGAAATGCACCTGGTTGAGAAATCAGGCCATTTTTTGATGATTGAGCAGTACGGCATCGTAAACAACCTGATAAAAGGGTTTCTGGAAAAGAAAAAGTAGCAATTAATTTGTTTCAACCGGCAACCCTTCACTTTGCCATTTTCTTATTCCACCGTCCATATCATATACTTTTTTAAATCCTTTTTTCTGCATCAATTCTGCACATTCACCACTTCTTCCTCCCGTAGCACAATAAACAAAATAGGTGGCATTTTTATCCAGCTTATCAATTTCTGCTTCAAAGTTATCACTGAAAATATCAAGCAACCTTGCTCCCTTTAAATGGCCTTTCTTATATTCTCCCGGTGTTCTTACATCTATTAATACACCTTTTTCCTTTTGTAATTTTTCATTAAATCCTGCCGGTGAAATCACCCCACCTGTTTGGGTATTGGAAGCAACTGTTTTCCCTTTTTGTTGTTGTGAACATGCAACAAAGCTGATCATAACCAGCGCCATCAGAAAAATATTTTTCATCATATGAGGTATATTTAAATGAAGGGTCAAAGGTAATAAAAATGTAATAATGATAACCGTGTTTTAGTGAACATACATCCCACGGCTATCATTAAAAGTTACCGGTTTTATTTTTTTACCGGACAGGTGTTAAAACCAAAAATGGAATAAAGCGGACAAAATCCGGTTAACAGGGTGAAGGTGAAAACACCGGCTGCTACAAGCAGAATAATGCCCAGTGTGCCGGTTACGGTTCCTGAAAAATAAAGAAAAGCAAATAGCGCTGAAACGATTAAACGAATAATACGGTCAGCATTTCCCATGTTCTTTTTCATAATTTATTTGTTGGTTAAGGTTTGAATAACTAATGCAATGCCGGTAATCATCAGCAAACATACCAAACAGATCAGGGTAAATTTTACGATGTTGTTTTTGAGCATTGCAGGAACAAATGTAGAACACAACAAACAGAACAAAGGTGACCTTGGTCACCTGTCATTAAAATACTTCAATACCCTCCGGATGCTGGACGATTTTGTTATCCTGCTCCAGCCTTTTTAAAACACGCGTTACCACTTCTCTTGCTGTACCAAGGTCGGCAGCAATTTCCTTATGCTTAACAGGCAGTATTTTTTTGGAGTGGATAAGCTGTTTTTGTTTAAGGTAATCGTAAACACGTCCATCCATTTTGGCAAAAAGAAGAAGGTTAATCGTTTCCAGCAGTTCCGTGTATCGCTGGTGGTAAAGGTTGTAGAATATGGTATTTAAAGCCGGGTACTTTTTTATCCATTCAGCCACTTTATTGGCAGGAAGCAGAACAAGGGTACAATCATCTTCAGCCATGGCTACTATTTTACTTGGCAGGTTGTTTAGCCCCGCATTAAAAGACATGATACAACTTTGACTGGGCTTAATATAATAGAGCAAAATATCTTTCTCTTCAAAGCTGCCACTTACCTTAACAGTTCCATTTATAACAAGCGGAATATACTGCACGTATTGTCCCTCTTTCAATATCACTGCATTTTTTGAGAGGTGAATGGTTTCGCATGATTCCGCAATTTCCACCAACAATTCTTCCCCTAATAAAGGAAAGTTTTTTCTAAGAAAGTGCAGGTCTGATTGGGGCATTACGAGGAGTAATACGCAAACATGGCTGCAAGCAGAGAGCGTTCCACGGGAGAAAGTTTATGGTGTTGTTCTTTGGTTAAGGTTTTTGCATCCGGCTCTTTAAAGAACAGCACAATAGGAGTAAAGAGTTCTTTAATCTCAGAGCGTTCGCTTACTTCTTTGCCAATATGAAGAATGGTATCCAGATTTTCTTCTGTAATTTCCTGATGTGTAATCAGGTCTTCATAAATTCTGTGTTCATCCTGAAACTCGTCTTCATCTACCAGCAGAAACTCATAGAGGAAATCTTCCAGATCCACCGGAGATTCCGTATCATGGGCTTCACTGATATAGAGGAGCATGTTTAGCAATTCTGTGCCCCGCTCAATGGTTTTATCTTCAATATCCAGCCACTCTTTCGAATCAAAATAATCTTCGTTGCTGTTGTTGTTTTCCAGGTGGTGGCACATTAACAGGTCAAAAGCATATTCTTCCAATTCAGCAAATGCCGGATGTGCAGCCATCAACTGGTCAAATGTGGTAACCTTTGAAAGAAAATCATTGTTATCATCAAACAATGCGAGAAGAGCTTCTGGTGCGCTGGTATCGCCTTTCTCTGAATAATTTTTGTATAGTGCCTTAAAGGCATTTATTGATCTGCTCATGCGTTTTTTATTAGCTGGTCTTTATTAATAATGGCGATTACTTTGCCTGAAAGTGTTGTACCCCAAACCGGAGAATTTTTTGATTTAGACCGGTTTGTTTTTTCATTTAATTCCCAGGTACCTTTGGGATCGAATAATGTTAATTCTGCTTTACTTCCTTTGGTGAGGCTTATGTTTTCCTGTTTTAAAATTTTTCTGGGGTTTATAGATAGGGCACGCACAAGCATTTCCGTGGTTATGGATGCCGGCTTAAACATTTGAAGGAGGGAATATGCAGTTTGAAGTTGGGTCATGCCATGGGCGGCATATTCAAATTCCACCTCTTTATGTTCCGTATCTTCCGGCTGGTGGTCAGTGATGATGCAATCAATTGTTCCGTCTGCAATGCCATCCCAAAGTGCTTTTTGATCTGTTTTGCCGCGTAGGGGAGGAGATAGTTTATAATTGCTGTCAAAGGTACTGAGGGTGTCATCTGTAAATATCAGGTTAGCTACTGCAACATCTGCGGTTACCTGTAACCCCTGCTTTTTTGCTTTGCGGATTAAATCCACGCTTCCTTTAGAGGATATATGAGAAAAATGGAGGGCATTGCCTGTATAGCGGATCAACTCCAGATCCCGTGCAATAATAATCTCTTCAGCAATATTAGGTATACCCTTTAAACCAAGGCTTACACTTACCTGTCCTTCATGCATGGAGCCACCGGCAGCAATATGCGGGTCATTGGCATGACTCAGGAGTAGTCCGCCAAAATTAGCGGCATACTGCATGGCACGCATCATTATCCCTGCATGTGCAATGGTTTTATTGCCATCGGAAAATGCAATGGCACCTGCCTGATGCATATCAAACAGTTCATTTAACTCTTCACCTGCTCTGTTTTTAGTAATGGCACCGTAGGGCAAAATATTCACCGGAAGAGCGTCTGATTTTCTAAGTACATACTCCATATCAGCCTTAGATTGCATGGCTGGTTCCGTATCAGGCAGGCAGGCTATGGTGGTAAACCCTCCCGCTGCTGCTGCTTTAGCGCCACTTTCAAGGGTCTCTTTATATTCAAGCCCTGGTTCCCGGAGAGAAGCCCGCATATCAAACCACCCGGGACTAATGAATTGTCCGTTTGCATCAAGTGATTTAATCCCGCTTTTGTTAAAGAATTTTTTTGTTGAAGGTTGTATTTCTTCAATCATACCATTGCTGATAAGCAAATCACATTTTTTGCCGTTCAGTGCCGATTGCGGATCGCATACGGTGGCGTTGAGAATAAGAATTTTCATTTGTTTACATCAGGAGGTTGGTGGTTTACCCTTGTTCCCGTGTTATTTAAGTTTTAACAAAAGTATTTCAAACGCCACAAAAAGCAAAGCCAATATTATACAAATGCGCCATAACGGGGTACCGGAAACCTCATTTTTTAGCTCAAACGCAAGCACATCGGTATCACGGGTTCTTACCCTGGCATTGCCAAAAGTTCCTGCAAGCAATGCGAGTTCTTCTGCCGGGTATGATTGCAGGGCCGATTCATTGCGGTTAAAGTTAAAGGCAACCATTGCCACCTGTTGTTTGTTGTTTTGCGAGGTAAGCTGATATACCCCGGCATCTTTCAGTTCGTCACCAACAAAAGCTTCTGTAGAGCCATTTTTGTTCACCATATCTGTAATAAGCTCAGATTTGTTACCGGAAAAACGCAACAATTTTTCGCCTTCGATATCCTCCACTTCGGGTAGTTTTACCCATTTATTGCTTCCAATATGATAGGATAGCGGCAGTTGTTTGCCTGACCCAAGGCCCAGCTTAAAGAATACAGGCACAAACAGGGAGTGCATTGGAAAATTACTCCAGGTTTCCTTTAATGGAACAGACAGGAGGTAGATCTGTCCTTTTTTGTATGTTGATTGCCATAAAAAGCTATTGCCATCATTGAGGGTAATGATTTTTTTCCCCCGGGCTTGTCCGCTGGTGTTAAAACTATAGGACTGGTGAATAACGGGTAGATCCATATTGCGGGGAATACTGCTGAATACAGCTTTAAACAGGTCGTCACGGTGATTGAGATCACTTACTTTAAGCTCCTGTTTGATCTGTCGGGAATAGGACAAGGTACCACATGTGTTTAAGAGGGTGTTTAAACCACCTAAATCAGTTTCTTTTTCAGATGGAATGATAACCACCTGACCACCATTTTCTATGTATTTTTTGAGTTCATCATTAAAACCTGAGGAATGTGATTTGGTTTCATTAAGAATAATCAGGTCAAATGATTTAAAAGCAGCGTAGTTTATCTGATCCTGGCTGGTATTGGTTAACCTGAATGCAACATCGGTGGCAAAAAGGTGATTAAGGTATGAAGAGGGAGCGTAGCCGTTGATACAAAGAACCTGGTTCGACTCAACAGGTTTAAGAGCAAAAAAATACTTGTCGTCAAACGTAACCGGGTGGTCTGTAATGCTTACTTCTCCTTTAAGCCAGCCGGCATCCGACACCACCACATTCATTTCTGCGGTGGCACTTTCACCAGGCCCGCAGGAGACCGTCACAAGGCCCTTTTGAACATCGTTTATTTTCAGAGAAATGGCAAGGTTTTCAATGGTTTCTTTCCCATGGTTTTTAATTCTTACTTTTAAGGTAGCATTTTCTTTTAGCCTAACAACGGGGCTGGTTAACCAAACAGAATCAACAGAGAGGTTATTATATGCATTTGCCGCAAGAGGGATAAAATTAATAGCAAAGCTGCTGTCGGCTTTCAGTTCGGAAGTTTTGGTGGCACTTTTTTGGAAATCGCTGATATAAAAAAGAAGTTTTCCCTGATTGGTTTGACCTATAGTACTTTTTTGCCGGGTAAATACTTCAGGTATTGATCTGGATAAGGATGTGATGCGGATTTCATCAATAGCCTGAGCGGCTTCCGACTTATTAATCAGCCGCATTTGTTTTCCTGTAAAATCATTGGTGAGGATATGAAAACGATCGGTATTTGAATAAGCCGATAATATAGCATGTGCTTTGTTTTTTGCCTCTTCGAGCAGTTGGCCATTTTTACCATCATTATTCATGGAAAAAGAATTATCAATGTATATGCTCACCGTTTGCTGTTGTTTGATATCACTATCAGGTGCAGCAGGAATAAAAGGTTGGGCAAAGGCTAATACGATAAGAGAAACAGCCAATATCCGGCATGCCAGAATCAGCCATTCTTTCAGTTTTCTTTTGGCCTTGCTTTCCTGCTGTATTTGTTGGAGGAATCTGATATCGCTGAAAATGATTTTTTTATACCTGCGAAAATGAAACAGGTGAATAATAATTGGAATACTGATGGCTGTTAACGCCCAAAGGAAATGAGGAAATAAAAAATGCATGAGTGGCAATATAATTAAGAAATAACGCATTTATGAAAACTATCATCTAATATTTTCAGAATAATTTTACCAGACCAGAAAAGCATGGTTGAAGTGCTTCCTTTTGGCTATAAAATCAGGATTATTTTAATGCTTTTTTAAGCTGCTATACCTGTGTGATATAGTGAAATGCTTTTTTAAAGTAACCATTGCTTTGAGTATAGGGGCACTTAAGAAGAGCATGATAATAAAAAGAGTTATATCATCATCTTAAAACAGTTAAGGGGTATTGGAACTATTTGCCGGAACATTTTTTTTGGTGATAACCAAGGCAGAATTTGCGGGAGTACAGGTATTGCAACTTAATATTAAATGGCTCTTACAAACATAAAAAGTTGTTGGAAGTTTTACTAAAAGATGCTACGTAAGTAAACCATTTTTAAGATTTGCGGAATACTAAGTTTAAGAAGGTTTAAATATTAAAGATGACTGTTCACGTTGTTAAAAAAGAACTCAAAATGCGGCAAGCTTCACCTATTTGAAAGGTGAGCAGCAGGTTTTGTTGAAGTATTCGTCTCAAAAAGTTAGACACGACTACTTTTTATATCCTGTTAAATGGCAATTTGTTTTAAATATTTACCACTCGTACAAAAAACGATAATTTTTATGGCCAGATATTAAGAATAAGCAGATTGTTCAATATTATGCCAATAATTAACAATAGTAAACCAACAAAACTATATTTAATAAAAGCTTATGATTACAACAATTACTCAACACATGCCAGATTTACAAATCAGGAATTACGCACAATGGCTAACAAAAACAGCACTTATTCTTACGATATGGAGCGTTTGTATGATGAATGATTTATATGCTCAGAACATGGGCTATAGTTTTACTTCTTCTTCCGGAACATATACGCCTATTACCGGTGGCACCGTGCATTCTTCAGGTGGTGCTATGGATGATGCTACCTTCTCCATTACGCTTCCATTTACCTTTACATTTAATGGAACAGCGTATACACAAGTATATGTGAGTGAAAACGGATATTTAAGTTTTGGAGCAACCAACCCGGGCACCACTACCCGCTCGGCTCTTTCATCAACCAATACAGGCTTTGAGGTGGCCACCAGCTTTTCAGCTGACCTGCAGGGAATAAACGCCTCCTCTGAATTACGCAGTCAGGTGATAGGTACGGCTCCAAACCGCACTTTTGTTGCACAATGGACCAATCTGCAGTTTTATCTGGCCAGTGGACAATCGTTTAATTTTCAGATTCAACTGGATGAGGCCAACGGTGTATTGATCAATCAGGTTGTACGCAATGTATATGGTACGGTAAGTAATGCAGGAGCGTCCTCTACTGCTATGGTAGGTTTAAGGGGGCTAAACAATACAATCTATCAAAACAGAACAACAACCACAGCCTGGGCATCTACAACGGCAGGATCTTCAAATGGGGCTGCTTGCACTATATCGAGTACGGTGTTCCCTGCATCAGGGCTTACGTATACGTGGGCTCCAATACCAATGAGTTATACTTCTTCTACAACTGTACAAAGCTCTACAGCACCCGTTATTCCTTCCAGCGTAAATCAGCAGATTATACAAGTACAGATAGTAGCAGGCGGAGGTACTGCGAATCCGCTTACGCTTACCCAGTTGAGTTTAAATACCAATGGTTCTACTTCTGCCGCCAATATTGCGAATACCAAAGTATATTATACAGGCACTACCAATACTTTTTCAACCACCACTCAGTATGGTTCTACTGTTACTTCACCAGCTGCAACTTACACCGTAACAGGTTCACAGGCGCTGGCACTGGGCACCAATTATTTCTGGGTAACTTACGATATTGTAGCAAGCCCAACTTTAGGCAATGTGGTTGATGGAGAATGCACGCAAATAACTGTTTCCAGTTCAAATTATGCCCCAACCGTAACTGCTCCGGCAGGAACCAGAACGATCAGTTCACCACTTTCAGGAAACTATAATATTGGAGCATCCGGAAATTACCCTACATTGACAGCTGCTGTAACTTCCCTTAATTCAAGCGGTGTATCAGGGCCTGTTACCTTCACATTAACCGATGCCAATTATTCAACAGCTGAAACATTTCCTATTGTTATTAATCAGTTTTCGGGTTCATCTGCTGTAAATACCTTAACCATTAAACCGGCATCAGGATTGGTAACTACTATTACAGGTTCGGCAACATCATTGATTACTTTAAACGGGGCAGATAATATCATTATAGATGGTTCTGCTTACGGAAATAATAGCCGCGAGTTGAATTTGATCAACAACAATACAGGCACCTCTGCTGTTATTTTTGTTAGCAGTTTAGGTATCGGTCTGGGTTCAAGAAATGTAACCATACAAAATTGCAATATTCAGGGAGGATCTTCTACAGCAACCGGTGTGTTAGGGATTTTTGCCGGTGGTACTACTATATCAACCACCGGAACCGGTGCTGATAATGATAAACTTTCCATTATCAATAACAGTGTTAGCAAAGCATATTTTGGCATTTATTGCCGTGGCGTTGCCAGCACAGGTATGAATGATACCTTGATCATTTCAAACAATTCTGTCGGATCTAATACAGCTTCTGCTGTTGTGCTTTATTCCGGTATTGATGTACAGAATGCAACACTTGCTACTATTAATAACAATACCATTTTTAATATGACCCAACCTAGTGGTATTTCTACGAGTTCTGTTGCTATCAATTTAGGAGGAACATTAGTTACTGCCAACGTGCACAGCAATGTAATTAACGGAGTGCGCAACCCCAGTTCAGGAGGATGGGGTGCTTATGGTATTAATGTGCTGGGAACCATTACTACTATGAATATTTATAACAACGCGATATCTGATATCTCAACCATGAATTACAGTAGCACCAGCACGACCTTTAATGCATTTGGTATAAGGATTACTGTTGCAGGAACCTACAGAATATATAATAACTCTATTCATTTATTTGGGCCAGTTCCAAATGTGGGAACCACTCCTCATTTAAGTGTTTGTATGCTCTTTATTGCAGGTACCTCTGTAGATATGCGTAATAATATTTTTGTAAATTCTCAAACAGGGCTTGCTGGTGCAAAGAGTTTTGCAATTTACAGTACGATTGCCAATACGGCATTTGCTACCACTTCTAATTACAATAACTACTTTGTAAGCGGTGCAAATGGAGTTTTAGGATATATAAGCTCTGCTAATCAGACTACTCTTACTGCATGGAAAACCATTATGGGCGCACAACGAGATTCCGTTTCTCTGAATGTGGATCCGGCATTTAATTCCAATACCATTATCAGGCCAACGGCAGCTTCACCAATTTTAAATACGGGAACTCCGGTAGCAATGACAGCCACAGACCTCCTTGGCGTAACACGAAATGCAACCACACCTGCTATGGGTGCTTATGAGCAAGGAGGAGAGTATATTCCTCCGGTAATTACCTTTACTCCATTAACCAATGTATTTGCCAGTTCAAACAGGTTGCTCAGTGCGTTTGCCAACATATCCGATACATCAGGATCGATAAACACAACTGCAGGTACCAGACCACGTTTGTATTTTAAGAAATCAACCAATGCCAACGCTTATGTTGGTAATACCAGTGCAGATAATGGCTGGAAATGGGTGGAAGCAACCAATACCACTTCCCCATTTGATTTTAATATGAACTTTGCGTTGCTTACAGGTGGTTCTGTTACACCTGGTGATCAAATTCAATATTTTGTATTAGCGCAGGATATGTCAGCAACGCCTAATGTAACAGTGGTGAATAATAATTTTATCCGCACCGTACCTTCATCTGTTGCACTTACCGCCAGCAGTTTTCCTATATATGGTTACAATACATTTAATATTGTACAACTGCTCAGCGGAAACATAAATGTTGGTGCCGGACAAACATACACCTCATTAACTAATGCCGGAGGGTTGTTTGAGATGATTAATAACAATGCTGTTTCAGGTAATATCAATGTGTTTGTAAAATCAGATTTGGCAGAAACCGGAGCTGTGGCATTGAACCAAACCATTGAAAGTGGTGCAGGAAATTACAGCATCACCATTCAACCAGATTCCAGTCAAACACGCACCATTTCTGGATCATTTGCAGGAGGTTTAGTTCGTTTAAATGGAGCCGATAGAATTATTTTTGATGGACGCTATTTGGGTTCAGGTAATTTCCTTACGTTTCAGAACTTACAATCATCAGGGACTACCGCATGTATTCATATAGGCAGTTTAGGGAATAACCTTGGTGCGGTATCCAATACCGTGCGCAATTGTAATTTTGTGATGCCAAGAACAGGTGTCATATCAGTTGGGGTATCTTCAAGTGGAAGTACAGTAAGCGCATTTGGATCCGATAATGATTCCTTATCACTGCTCAATAATTATGTTAGATCGGCATCAATCGGTTTCCAGGTTTTTGGTAATATAGGTTTTAACCACGATGCGGTAACTATTACTGGAAATGTTTTAGATACAATGTCTCGATATGGTATTTCAGTGGGATCTATCCGGTCATTTACTATTGCTTCCAATACTGTAAATAATATATTCGGCACAACCGGTATCACTTTATACGGTATCGTGGGGGCTGATGTAACAAACGGAACTGTTTCTCAAAATACCATAACAAATGTGCAATCATTGAATCAAAATGCATGGGGTATTTATTTAGGAAGCAATGACTCTTCGATTGCTATTAGCCGTAATAATATCAGCCGTATTTTACATTCAGGTACAAGTGGATGGGGTGGGAAAGGTATTGGTGTAAATACCGGATTGGCGAATAGCAATATTGAACTCAGTAACAATTTTATCAATAACATTTCGGGTGATGGACTCAACACCATTGGATCAAATGCTATTGTGGGTATTCTCATTGCTGGCAATACAGGTGGGGTAAGAGTAAATCATAATACAGTGTATTTATACGGAAGCATTAGCCGGGTAGCTGCCACTAATGATGTGAGTGCAGCATTTGCGGTTTCTTCATCAACTACCTCTAACCTGGATGTAAGAAATAATATTTTCAGAAATGCGATTGTAAATACTACCGGGGTTCAAAAATCATATGCTATATACCATGCCGGTACCAATATCAGCCAGTTTTCTAACCTGGCCTATAATAATTATTTAGCTGAGGGGCCAGAAGCAGTGATGGGTTATTTAAATGCTGCAGATATTGCCAATATGGGTGCCTGGAAAACAGCAACGGTATCTGATAGCCTTTCCCAAAACCGGGTAGTTAATTTTATCGATTCATCAGATCTTCATTTAGCAGGTCCTTCAAATGGCGATTTATACCTGAGGGCACCACGTATTGCTTCAATCAACGTTGATTATGACAATACCATTCGTGCTGCAGTTACTTATATGGGAGCTGATGCAGGCTCAACTTCCCTGGCAATGGTTGTAGATGCCGGTACAGATAAAACTACTTGTAACGGAAGTGGTGTAGGAATCGGTTCTCCTTCTATTGTTACTTCAGGCGGTATTTCTCCTTACACCTATTCATGGAACCCAACTGCAAGTGCGGTTTCAAATCCAACAGTTTCTCCGGTTACCAATACTACTTATGTAGTAACAGTTACAGATACATTCGGCTTCTCCGGAACCGATACGGTTAATGTAACTGTAAATAATCTCGTTGCCGGTAATAGTGCAACAGCTGATCAAACCATTTGTACATCTTCAACACCTGCCGCCTTAACAGGTAGCACCCCAACAGGCGGTAACGGAAGTTCATATACTTATGCCTGGTTAAGCTCCACTACCAGTGCAAGTGCAGGATTTGCTGCAGCCAGCGGTACCAACAATACACAGAACTATACTCCGGGAGCATTAACACAAAACACCTGGTATAAACGCAGGGTAAGCTCTGGTGTTTGTAATGCAGATACATCAGCGGCAGTTGCCATTACGGTAAATGCAGCCGGCACCTGGATAGGATCTACCAGCACCGCATGGAACAATACAGCCAACTGGAGTTGTCCATTGGTACCAACGAATACTACCAACGTAACCATCAACAGCGGAGCACCTAATATGCCTGTAATTGTAGATGCACAACAATGTAATAACCTGACCATAAATACCGGTGCAACCTTAACCTTAAACAATACAGCATCACGTTTAGGTATTTTTGGTACCATCAGCAACAGTGGTACATTTACCAATACCAGCGGAACCATTGCCCTCTCAGGCAGCTCAGCGCAAACACTTCCTGCAGGTACATACAATAAATTGCAGGTAAACAACAGCGCAGGTGTAAATACAGGTGGAGCAGTGGTACTCAACGATTCGTTGATATTAACCTCTGGAGTAATTACCCTTGGCAGCAATAACCTTACGATGGGTAATGCCTCTTACAGCAGTACAGGCAGCGCCAGCAGTTATGTGCGTACCAACAGCACGGGCAGGGTATTGGTAAATAATGTAGGCACAGCAGGTAAAACCGGATCAGTAATTATACCTGTTGGAAATACAACATACAATGGGGTAGTTTTAACCAATACAGGCACAGCCGATACCTATACGGTTTGGGTAATTGATAGTGTAACCAACACCTATACCGGCTCAACACCAACAGGAGCCAAAGTAACCAGCAATGCAGTAAACCGCACCTGGATTATTAATGAATCGGTAGCAGGTGGAAGCAATGCAACGGTAAGTCTGGTATGGAGCACAGGCGATGAGTTGGGAGGCTTTAACCGTGCAGCCAGTTATGTAGCAAGGCACAACGGAACTACCTGGATGGGCAATACGGCATCAGCAGCTATAGGAACAAATCCATACACCCAAACCCGCACAGGTATCACCTCCTTCTCACCATTTGGAGTGGGTAGCGGAGGAGTATTACCTGTTGAGTTATTAAGCTTTAATGCAGTGAAACAAAACAGAGCTGCCTTGCTTGTATGGGAAACAGCATCTGAGTTAAACAACGACAGGTTTGAAATAGAACGCTCAACCGATGGAAGAATGTTTACTCATATCCAAACGGTAAAAGGCCAGGGAACCACCAATAACAAATCGGCATATCAGTTGTTGGATGGAGAGGCTCAGGCATCAGCCAGCGCAGCAGGAGTGGATGTATTGTACTACAGATTGCAACAGGTAGATATGGATGGCAGTATAACATACAGTGAAACCCGGATGGTGAATATGAGCAACGGAGTGAAGTTTGCACAGGTTCAGCCAAATCCATACAGCAGCAACGCCAGTGTTGTATTACAGGCAACAGCAGCAGGTAAAGCGGAGATAGTGATTACAGATATAAAAGGCAGTATCATCACCACACAAAGTGAAAACTTAAGTGAAGGGTACAATGAGATGGAGTTAAAGGGAATTAACAACCTGAAAGCCGGAATGTACTTTGTAACCATTAAGCAGGGTGATGAAGTGACTGTGTTGAAACTGACCCGCAAAAATTAAAACTGAATACCAATAAATAAACAGAAAAGGCTGTCTCTTCAAATGAGACAGCCTTTTCTGTTCCTATCAATGCTTATTTATTTTTCTGACTGAGCATACGCACGTAAGTGCTGTAAAATAAACTAAGTTCTTTTTTGGTAAAGTTACACTGGTTGCTGATGGTAGATTTTTCCCTGCACTGGCAACCAATAATCCGGCCATTTTCTTTAAATGCATTACAGGAATTGCAGGCTGCCGAAGCACAGGTAACATGCCCCATACCCTTTACAGCATAATATGTTCTGGTAACAATATCGTATTGCAGCGCTACGGCAATCATTTTATAATAGTTCTTATAAGTTCCTTCCCCAATCAGGTAATGAAACTGGTTTTCAGAAACAATAAACAGTTTGTTAATGGTAGTGCCATCAGCAAGGGTGGCCTGCAGGCTCTTGCGCAATACGCTTGTATCTGCTGTAATCAGATAATCTGATTGTACAGCTTTACCAATTTCCAGTTTTGACTGAGCGAAACAGGTGTAAGAAAATAAGGAGAAGAAGACAATAGCTAGAGGAGTTTTAAACATTATTTTACCAGATTATATGGTATTGCTTTTCTGCCTGTGTGGTATCCTTATCCACGTTTACTTTGCTGCGAAACCAGTAACGTTGACCACAAGAGGAGTGAAGCAGCACCATGAAGCTGCAAATAAGTATTATTTTTAGAAGGATAGACTTTTTCATCGCAACAATAGTCAACAGGGTAATGTGCAACGTTGCATTAATTAATCAGGTGGGCAACATAAAATGCAGACGCAGCGGCAATGGCACCAATAAAAGTAATGCGAAGCGCCCCAAAGAATGGTGGTTGACCAATTACTTTGCTTTTAAGAAACCCAAAAACAAACAGACACAAAGTGGTGATCACACAGGAATAAACTAATCCGGTATTGGCTGTATCAGTAAAAAAATAGGACGCAAGAGGTACTATTCCACCGGCTATATAAGAAAAGCCTATGGTTAATGCACTTTGACGTGCGCGATTAATATCAGGTTTTTCCAGTCCAAGTTCAAAACGCATCATAAAGTTTACCCACTTGTCTTTGTCTTTTGCCAATTCCTCTACAATCAGTTCAGTGGATTGCTTACTCAAACCGTATTCTTCAAACACTTCCCGTACTTCCTGTTTTTCGCGCTCGGGAAAAACCTCCACCTCATCATATTCCCTTTTCAGTTCAGAGTCGTAATGTTCTATTTCTGTTTTACCGGCAAGGTATCCGCCTAATCCCATGGCAATAGATCCGGCAACAATTTCGGCCATACCTGCAGTGATAATGATATCATTGTTTTGAATAGCACCACTAAGGCCAGCAGCAAGGGCAAAAGGTACCGTAAGCCCGTCACTCATACCTATCACAATGTCTCTTACAGTAGCAGATCCTTCAAAATGTTTTTCCTCATGCATGAGTAGGCAATTAGCAGTAGTTATTTTTTCAGGTCGAGATATAGAAATACCGGAAGGTGATCACTATACCCTCCGATATATTTTTTTCCTGCATAAGTGCGTTTTGGAGATCCTTTAAATTTCTGATCTGTTTCCAGCATCCATGGTTGCTTAAACATATCGGCCGATTCTTTTCTGAAAATGTATTTCTGATTCCCGATTACCAATCCATTGCTCAAAATAATCTGATCGAGCATGCTCCATTTTCCTCGGTACATATGTGATCCTAAACCTGCCTGCTGAATTTCAACCATTGGGTTATACAGGTTGCCACCATAAAGGTTATACATACTTTCCTTTGCACGCAGCACTGAATCCATGCTGGCATCCGAAGGCTCGTCATTAAAATCTCCCATGAGAATGATGTTTTGATTGGGATTTTTTTCGAGTATGGTATCTATCATATTTCTGAGAAGAGATGCTACGAAAATTCTTTTGGGTCTTGATTCTGCTTCGCCACCAAGGCGTGATGGAAAATGATTAACAAAAATAACCAGTTGGTCTTTGTTTTTGGTTTCGAGTTTTACATATAAAATATCTCTTGTTTTAAAATCCGCATCATCAGGCATATTCACCGGTATAGCAGCAGCGTTTAATACTTTAAACTGATTTCCCTTATATAACAGCGCATTGTCAATACTTCTTTTATCGGGACCCTCAAAGTGGATGAATTTGTATTTTTCGCCCTTAATATTTTGGTGAAGGGTAAGATCTGTCAGTACCTGTGCATTTTCAACCTCGCACATGCCTAAAATTTCCGGAGCTTGTCCTTCATTCATGGCAGCAATTACAGCGCTCATATTGGCAAGCTTGGTTTTGTATTTTTCTGTATTCCATTCTTTTTCTGCACCTGGCAAAAACTCATTATCATCTTTTAGCGGATCATCAATCGTATCAAACAAATTTTCCTGGTTATAAAAAGCAATACAAATACCCTTTTGTGCGTGGGCAAATTGAACTCCGGCAATAAATAGGAATAACAGCGTCAGTTTTTTCATGTTGGTAATATCAATAAAATTCAGGATTCAAACATACAATATTTGTGTAAAGGTAAAATGAAATATTCGGAGCTTTTATAAACTCTTTTTCTCCTATATTTGTTTACTGCGTATGATAGGTTTCGGATTTACAAAATATATACCACAGGCTGAGGGAAATAAGTTTGATGAATTACTTAAACTGTTTCTTCAGCTGCTGCAATATACCAACGGTAATGTGGCCGAGGCACTGGAATGGATGAATCAGATTGATCACCAGTATCAGTTTACCAATAATCAATACGGTTTAGGTGATTTTGTAGAAGACCTGAAAAAGAACGGTTATATCAATGAAGATCCTTTTGACGGCACATTTATGCCATCATCAAAAGCAAATGCAGATATACGTAAAACCTCCCTTGATGAAATTTTCGGGAAGCTGAAAAAAACACCCCAGGGCAATCATAAAAGTGTGCATACCGGCACCGGTGATGAAATAAGTGCCGATACAAAAAGATACCATTTTGGCGATCAGCTTGATCAGATAGATTTAACCGCTTCTCTTCATAACGCTCAGGTTAATCACGGAATTGATGTGTTTAAATTAACAGAGGATGATCTGGAAATACGTGAACGTGAACACAAGAGCCAAACATCTACTGTTTTAATGATTGATATTTCCCATTCTATGATACTATATGGGGAGGATCGCATCACACCGGCAAAAAAGGTAGCCATGGCATTAGCAGAATTGATTCGGACAAGGTACCCAAAAGATACGCTGGATATTATTGTTTTTGGAAATGATGCATGGCCTATTGAATTAAAAGACCTGGCTTATCTTCAGGTAGGGCCTTACCATACCAACACATACGCAGGCCTGGAACTGGCTATGGATATGCTTCGTAAACGGAAGAATCCCAATAAGCAAATTTTTATGATTACCGATGGAAAACCAACCTGTTTAAAGGAAGGCAACCGGTATTATAAAAACAGTTTTGGCCTCGACAGAAAAATTATCAATAAAACGTTAACCATGGCTGCACAGTGCAGAAGACTTGGTATCCCAATCACAACCTTTATGATTGCCTCAGACCCATACCTGCAGCAATTTGTTAAAGAGTTTACTAAAACCAATAATGGAAAGGCTTTCTACAGTTCGCTTAACGGACTGGGGGAGTTTATTTTTGAAGATTACGAACGCAACAGAAGAAAAAAAGTAAAATGAAATATTTGTTCTTATTGATTCTTACTACAGGTTTTTTACAAGCTACTCCTCAATCAATTCCGCTTGTAAATAAAGCATGGATTGAAGCGGTGAGAAACAATAAACAGAATGATACCTTGTACGTCATCAATTTTTGGGCAACCTGGTGTAAACCATGTGTAGAAGAACTTCCCGGTTTTGAGAAAATTAATGCAGCATATGCCGGAAACAAAGTAAAGGTGATATTGGTGAGTAATGATATGAAAAAAGAATTGACAGGCCGCTTACCCAAATTTATAAATGATAAAAAAATACAGGCTCAGGTGGTATTTATGAATGAAACAAACCCAAATGATTGGATAGAGCTGGTAAATAAAACATGGAGTGGAGCCATACCAGCTACCTGGTTTGTGCGTGGGGCCTCTGCCAAAGAATATTTTCATGAGGGTGAACTTACCTACGATGAATTGAAAAACGTAATATCAACATTTAAATAATATGAAAAAGGCTACACTGTTTTTATTGTCACTCCTATGTTTTACTGTATACTCATTTAAAACGGGTGATCAAACCGGCTATAAACCGGGTGATATAGCAAGGGATTTTAGTTTGTTAAACGTTGACGGACGTAAGGTTGCCCTTAGTGATTACAAAAAGGCCAAAGGATTTATAGTGGTATTTACCTGCAACCATTGCCCTTTTTCTCAGGCTTATGAGCAACGGATTATTGATTTGCATCATAAGTTCGAATCTCAAGGTTATCCGGTTGTGGCAATTAATCCCAACGACAAAAACAGGGAACCGGAGGATTCTTATGAAAATATGCAGAAGGTGGCTAAAGAAAAAAAATATCCATTTGCTTATTTGTATGATGAGACACAGGAAATAGCCAAAACATACGGAGCCACGCGCACCCCGCATATTTATTTGCTCAGAAAAACAAAAAAAGGAAATGTGGTGGAGTATATAGGCGCCATTGATGATAATTACGAAGAGGCTGCCGCAGTAAAAGAAAAATATGTTGAAACTGCCATTGCGGAACTATTGGCCAACAAACCAATTACTAAAATCCAAACCAAAGCCATTGGTTGTGGAATTAAATGGAAGAAATAGAAAAAGATTCCAGAGAATTTAATTGTTGATCTGCAATAATAAATCTGGGGTCGTTTTGGGTAGCTTCTTCAGGTACCGCAATACAATACATTCGGGCTGCTTTTGCCGCCAGCACCCCGTTTATTGAATCTTCAAACACCATACATTCCCCTGGTTGAACACCCAGTTTTTTTGCCGTGGAGAGAAATATGCCCGGATGGGGTTTGCCATAAGGTTCAAATTCTGCTGACCAAAGCACATCAAAATACGGCCGTATCTTTAGTTTCTCTGCCACCGCTTCAATTAATACCATAGAAGAGGACGAAGCAATAGCCATTTTTATTCCCGATGTCTTACCCTGTTCCAAAACTTTAATCACCCCGGGCATGGCGTCTGCATGGTTTATAATAAGGGATTTTACGGTTTGTAAAATAAGTTCTTCGGTGGCTTTAAAATCAGCATCGGGCCAGGGTTGGTAATTGTACCAGTGTTGCACCACTTCACTTAGCCGAAATCCCATCACCTGTCTCAGCAGATCGTCTGTAAGCGCAAGGCCGTAAGAACCGAACACTTGTTTCTCTGCTATTTTCCAATAAGGCTCTGAATCTATAAGAAGGCCATCCATGTCAAAAATAATGGCTTTGAATTGTTTTTTTTGTACATTCACGGTATGCGAAAGTACTTACTTTTTATATTACTTTCAGGAAGCTTGCCGTTTATACTCCAATCCTGCGGGGGAGGTGGTGATATGGGAGGTAGCAGCAGTTATTACGATGACTGTGAATATTACGGTTGCAAAAAGGCTCAATTGGGCACTATACGATTATTGGATTCAAGCAGGGCATGGCTTGGTGATAGTACATTAACTTTTATTACATTGGTAAATGACAGTGGCCTGTCTTTTGACTATACATATAAAAAGGAAAAAATAACGGTTTTTGATATTCCTGTAAATTTAAGAACAGAAACGTGCAGCAACGGAAGAACCAGAAAGTGTAATGACGATTTGGAAATTGAACAGCAGGCTGATTTGCTTACTGGTAGCCTTCTTCCTTTAACCATCAGGGTGGTACGTCAGAAATACACTGTTGGTATGCCCACCACCGGAATTAAACGCGATTCGCTTCCCAAATTAAAAGATAAGCTTTTTATACAAATAAAGGATGCCACTTTCGATTTGCCTGTTTCCGCAGATACCATACCCCCGGGTGTAACTTTTTATCCGGTTCTCACCTTAAATGGGATAAACTACAACAACGTCTATCAATGTGATAATAATGCTTCTCCAACCGGAGTACTCAAGGTGAAGGGGATTTACCACTCTTTAAAATCAGGCTTTCTTGGGTATTATTTGTCAAATGGCGAAAGATGGTTAAGAAAATAATCGGTTTGTTTTTTTGTGCTGCTCTGTTTTTTGCATGTGAACCATGTCCAGATGGAGAAACATTATTTAAGGCAGCATTTCCTTCTGAGAATGAGGAAATGTTTTTGTCAGTACCGGCAAGGATGACTGCCACTTCAGGTAGCGGCATGAGTGAAGTTTTTAATACTTCAACAGCTACTGCCGAAATAAATGTAGAGGATGATGGAGACGAGTGTATCGAAACAAAGGGAAAAGTCAGAGCTGTAACCTATAAATCCGAATTGTATAATTATCAGTTAACGCTTTCCCTTCAGCATGAGGAACAGAAATTGATGCTCAGGTTTTCTGATGCACTTCAACCGGGTTATTACTATTCATCAAAAAACCTGATGTATGAGAAAAATTTGCTTAATGCCAATGATGAAGGTACGTATAAAAAATCGGATGGATGGTACTGGGGGCCGTCTGTTTCTTCTCCCATGGTATTTCACCAAACATTTTTAAGCAATGGGAAATCATATAATCAGGTATATGAATTACCCCTTTACCAAAATCCTGAAAAAAATCTGCTAAACATCAACCGTGTCTGGGTATCCAATAAAGAAGGGATTATCCAGTTTAGCACCACTGCAGGAGTTACCTGGTACTTGCCGGCTAAATAATTATTTCCTGTAAGGGATAATGGTATCTTCCAGCAATGCTTTAAAGTCCTTTAATGGAATCATATTGGGCCCATCACTTTTTGCGTGATCAGGATCTTCATGCACCTCAAAAAAGAAACCATCTGCACCAACAGCAGCAGCAGCTTTTGCCATATATGGTGCATATTCCCTGTTTCCTCCGCTTTTACCATCCAGTCCTCCGGGGCGTTGCACACTATGTGTTACATCCATGCATACCGGATAACCAAATGTTTTCATATCTACGAGGTTTCTAAAATCAACCACCAGGTTGTTATAACCAAACATGGTTCCACGTTCTGTAAGTATAATTTGATTATTTCCTGCTCCTTCTACTTTTTTTACGGCATATTTCATATCAAAACCGGAAAGGAACTGGGCCTTTTTAATATTTACAATTTTGCCTGTTTTAGCCGATTCAACCAATAAATCTGTTTGGCGGCAAAGAAATGCAGGTATCTGTATAATATCTACCACTTCTCCAATTGCCTTGGCCTGATTGCTTTCGTGAATATCGGTGGTAACAGGTAAACCAAACTGATCTTTTACTTTTTGCAATATTTTTAGTCCTTCTTCCATACCACCTCCGCGGTAAGAATCGAGTGAGGTACGGTTTGCTTTATCAAAGGATGCCTTGAAAATATATGTGAGTTTTAGTTCATCTGCTATTTTGGATATTTTTTCTGCCAGGTTCATTACCATTGTTTCCCCTTCAATTACACAAGGGCCGGCTATTAAAAAAGTACCGGTTTTTATTTTTTCATATAAAGTCATGCTGCGAATTTAATACTTTAAACGGAATGAATAAGGTTTACTGAAAAGGGTAGTATTTACCCAATAAAATCAAGGTTTTGAATGGACGAAATGAGTTATTTTAAAAATACCAGTTTTTTGGTTGAAAGAATCTGACCATCTACCTCGAGCGAATAAAAATAAGTGCCTGATTGACTAAATCCATGTTCATAAAGCACCTCGTTGATGCCACTCTTCAGTTCAAGGGGAAGTTTTTGTATTAGCCTGCCTTGTATATCTGCAATTCGGATGCAGGCGAAATTGTATTCAGGAATTCTGTTTACCATTACAGAAATGGTTGTGGTTTCATCAAATGGATTCGGACTTGCTGGAAGCAGTTCAAGTGCATTCGTTTTGGTCAGTTCTTCCGTACCGGTTGGCGCCTGCTGTACCGCTTTCACACTTTTTTCGGGAGCAAACCTGCTTTCAATACCATTAACATCAACGGCAGCCACCGAAATAAAATAGAAAGTATCCTTTTTCACGTTGTACAATTTTGTTTCTGTGATACCTGTTATAGTTAGTACCGTGTCAAAATCATTTCTGGTGGTGCGCACCCCAATTTTGTAAGTTTGTATTCCTGCAATTGGGGTTATTCTGATGGTAATGCCGTTTCCATCGTTTCCTGTAATAAATTCAGGAGCATTGGGTGGACCTGAGGCTGCCATGGCCATACCGGTAGCATTAACCATTGCATTTCTCTTCAGGTAGTTAAGGTTCACGTACAGGCTGTCGGGAATCTGGTCTCCGTTCAAATCCTTACCAAGTACATCTCTTGTGGTGTGTTGCCGGTCTGTGTATGACGGGCTAATCTGGGCATCACCATGTTCATGTGTTGATGTATGACGAATGGCAGGATATCCCTGCTGCCTGAAAGGAATATGGTCACCACCGCGGCCTGTGCGGTCTTCCGCATTCATAATATGTAGCGTAAAAGGGATGTCAAGGAGTGCTGCTGCTTCATCAAAAAATTCCATTTTTACAAAACGTGCCAGGTTTTTTTGCAACGATAGATTGGTGCCAAAGGAGAAAATTCGCATGCTGCTGCTGTCAATGGTATTTTCACCGGGGCATCCCGGAGGAGAAGCCGTTTTGCCGCACAAAATGCCACCTATTACATCATTGTTTAGCACTGCTTCTATTTTTATTCCTTTGGCAGCACAGTATAATGCAAAAGCGTTTGCTCCGTCAAGCCCCTGTTCTTCTCCGATGGTGACGATAAATACAAGGGTATTTTTGTAGCTGTATGCACTCATTACCCTTGCCAGTTCTATCACCAAAGCAGTGCCGCTGCCATTATCTTCCATACCATTGGCCATACAGGAAGTATCGCAGGCATCTTCACAACGGCTGTCCATATGCGCTTCCACCATCACCACTGATTTATCGGATGTATCGGTACCGGGCAATACGCAATAAATATTTCTGTGTTGTGCCATTCCGCAAATGGATTTATCAAATTGCAGGTAAGATGGAATGATTCTGTTTGATTGTTGGGAACTGAATTGTTTAAACTTCTCAAATACCCAACGCCTTGCTGCGCCAATTCCTTTAACAGGAGATATCGTATCCGATCCGGTATTCCGGTTATAAAAAGATGCCAGGGTGTTCAGATAACTTAACATGGAATCCGTATTCAGGTTGTTCCAAAGCCCTGTTATGATTTGTTGTTTGGTATAAGTTGGGGTTGGGGTGTATAAGGATGGATTGTAGTTTCCTTTCAGAATGTCTTCGGCAACCGGATTGGTGCTTATGATATTTGTTTGCGCCATTGCCATCCCGGCAAAAAGCAGCATCAGGCAAGTGATCAGCGTTTTCATAGACTTACTCAAATGTAACAAAATTCCGGAAACAGGATTTTAAATTCTGCCTGAGGGAATGCAATTAAAAACGCTGTTTTAAAAAAAGGTATTATTTACAGAGAAACACTGTATATCTGCGCCACACCTGCCAGTTTACCCTTTTCAGCAACCAACAAGGAAGTAATTTTATGTTTGGTCATTAATTCTTCAGCCTCTGCCATTTTCATGGTTTTGCTTATTGTTTTAGGGTTTGGAGTCATGATGTCTTTTGCTTTAAGGCTAAATAGTTTCTCTGCAAACTTGTCCATAGCTCTCCTGAGGTCTCCATCAGTAACTACTCCTTTAATATTGTTTTTGTCTTCAACAATGGCCAAACCAAGCCTGCCTGCACTCATGGTATTAATCACTGTTTTTATCGAATCGTTTAATGAAACCACCGGTAGGTTGTCTTTATACATGCAATCTTCTACTGTAGTTAATAACCTGCGTCCTAAACTTCCACCGGGATGAAATTTGGCAAAGTCTTCCGATTTGAAATTGCGTGCCTTCATCAGTGCCACAGCCAATGCATCGCCCATGGCTAAGGTAGCAGTTGTTGATGAGGTGGGTGCCAGTTCAAGCGGACAAGCCTCCTTGTATACTTTTACGTTTAAATGAAAGTTGCTGTGTTGTGCGAGTGTTGATTGAGGATTCCCACTCATTCCTATCAACGGAATTTTTGAAGCTTTGATAAATGGAATAATTTTAAGCAGTTCTTCTGTTTCACCTGAATATGAAATACCCACTACTATATCTTCCTTTTTTAGCATACCCAAATCGCCATGAAAAGCCTCAACCGGATGCAGGAACATACTTGGCGTTCCAGTGCTTGCAAGGGTTGCTGAAATTTTTCGGCCAATTAATCCCGATTTCCCCACACCGGTTATTACCAACCTGCCTTTACTTTTAAGGATCGTATCTATCACTTTGCCAAAGTTATCATCAATTAATTTGCTTAAATCACTGATGGATTTTGCTTCAATCTGAAATACTTCTTTAGCGTAATTGGTGTAGGTGCTGTGCTTACTCATTGGTGCGAAGATAAGAATTGTGTACCTGATAAAAATATCATAAAGTCATTTCTGTATAGCAAAGCACAATTGGCTAAAGAAATGAGATGTTTTGTAAATAAAATGGAACTTGAAATGAATAAAATTAATAATTTATTAAATAATATTAATATTTTAATTAGTTTTGTTTCATTATACCATGAGTAATGGCTTTAACAACTGAAAAAAAACTACCTCAGCTTTGTCCTAGTTGCCAGAATAAACTAAGTGTTAAAAAGCTGGTATGTATGAATTGTGAAACAGAAGTGGATGGTTTATACCAAATGCCAACCTTATCTGCCCTTACCCCGGAGGAGCAGGCTTTCGTTATTGATTTTATGAAATCAAGCGGAAGCCTTAAAGATATGGCAAAGATCATGGGGCTTAGTTATCCCAGCGTGCGTAATTACCTCGATGAGATTATTTCAAAACTCAATAAGCTCGAGAAAAACAAGAAATAGCCTATGAAAACGAACTACGAAACATGGTTGTTTAATCCGTTTAAATTGATTGCAGGATGGAGTGCGTTTGGCCTGGGAAGTTTTTTTATCCTTTTAATGGTGATACTGCTGTCATTTACACCATTAAGTCTGGATGGGGTGGTGGATGTGCATATCACAGGCATTAAACCTATCATCACTCATGCAGGAATGATGTTTATAAATGTCTTTTCCATGATATTATTTCTCCTTATTTCAGGCAGGGTTCTTTCCGGAAATGCCTTCAGGTTAATTGATATTGTAGGTACCCAGATGCTGGCAAAAGCACCTTTTTTGTTGGTGGTTATTACCGGTTTTTTTATCGAACCTCAAACCGGAGAGGCAATTCTCAAGGCAGCCGGAAGTGGGAATATGAATGATGTGTTTTCAGGAAAAGTGATCTTGCTCATTGTTGTATCTGTTGTTGCAACGGTATGGTCTGTTATTCTCATGTACCGTTCTTATAGCATTTGTTTTCATATCAGCGGTACCAAATCCGTAGTATCCTTTATTGTTTGTTTTCTACTCGCAGAGGTGGCATCAAAAATTCTGATTCTTTCCATTTAAACTTAACCCCTATGAAAAAAAGTATCTTATTGTTGATGGCCTGCGCCATGCTGTTAAACCTGAAAGCACAGGTATCAGTTGAAGTATCATTTGTGCATGAAGGTTTACAGTTGAATGGTACACTTACCAAACCTTCTTCTGTTGGTGTTTTTCCTTTAATTATTATTTGTCCGGGTTCCGGGGCGAATGACCGTAACGCCACATTGCCTTTGCTGGGTGCAACGGTGCAATGTTTTTATCCCGCTATTTATGGTGATACACTGAGACCATATAAAGACCTGGCTGAAGCATTAACAGCAAAAGGTTATGCTGTATTGCGCTATGATAAGATTGAGTATACCTATCCGAATCCGGGCACTATTACTTTTCGCAAATTGTGGCTTCCGGTAATGAGTGCCGTTGATTATGCAAAAACAAGAAATGATATTGATGCGTCAAAAATTATACTTGCCGGACACAGTGAAAGTGGCATGTTAATTCCCTACATATCAAAACAACGCAATGATATTTTTGCTTTGATAAACCTGGCCGGAGCCCGCACCTCATTCGATTCTTTGCTTGCTTATCAGTATCGCACTTTCCCCCGTATGTGCAACAGCGATACCACCCAAACAGATCTGATAGCTTCACAGACGCTAGCCTATTTTCAACTGATCAGGTCGGGCACATGGAATGGATCAACGCCTCCGTTTGCCGGAGTACCTGCAGCTGTTTGGGCAGAGTATACCCGCATAGGCGATTCTGTTGTTCACAACTACAACCTCTCGTTAAAACCATTATTATTTATTGGATTGGAAAAGGATATCAATGTACCTGTAACAACAGAGTACGAGCGGTTTAAAAAAGAAATTACCACACCCGCCACTTTTGTGCGTTTGCCTGATATTATTCATTACATGAACCCGTTTAATAATAAACGTATTAGTCCTTCGATACCTGATACCATTGCCTGGTGGCTTCAAAGCAAAGGGGTAAGCGCTACGGGTAATTTATTAAACCTGGTAAAAAAGCTGAAAGTATTATATAAGGACAATCAAATAGAACTTAATGTGCAAAATGAAACCATTACAGAAGTTGCTGTATACGATATGGCCGGTTCCTGTGTACTTCGTTTTGCAAAAGGGCAAACTTCTTTTTCTGCGGAGACCTTGCGCAAGGGTATGTATATTTTAAAGGTAAATTCAGGCATGCTGGTTTACACTGAAAAACTACTTGTGAGGTAACTCTTCCTACAGTTGTGAGCCGAGATCATGAATGAGTAATCCGGTTCGGACACTCACTCCTTTTCCGTTCAGGTGATAGGGGGTATTAAATAGAAGTGAATCGGGCATCACGTATTTTTCCGGGGTTCCTAATACCTTAAATCCTCTTTGATGAAGGGCAGATTCAAGCTGTTTTATTTGTTTTCTGCTGTTTAAAAAAGACGTGAACTGAATGCCGGGAAATGTGATAAATAGTATTGCCTTTTTCTGAACTAACTCCTTTTTAAAAGACGCAAGTTGATCTAACAGGACTGTATTCAGAGGTCTTTTTTCCGGGGGATAAGCTTTAAATGGCTGTGGCAATGAATCCCTGTGGGTATATACATCCCCATATACATTGAAGGCATCAACACCATACACATTCAGGTTCTTGTAATGAACATATTCTGATGGATAAAATTTGCTTAAAGCATACCGGGGTAAATAGGGTAAAATATTTCTCCATTGTTTAATGTTTAAATTTGTTAACTCTGATGGTGAAAGGTCCAACACACTTTTTAGCAGGGCTTCCCCTCCGTATGCCGATTGGCCAAAATACTGCTGGTATTCTGAGGAGATAACCACCACATCCTTTTCTCTGATATACGGGAGTGTATGATTTAACATATATAACAAACCCAGAGAGGCCTGAATGCCCGTATTCACCGGAAACAGGTTTAATGAATCATGGATCATGCTGCTGTTTATTCCAAAACTCAGGTTCGATCCACCAATAAAAATTACTCTTGGGGATGGTGCATATTGCAATAAAGAGTCTTTACGGATGCGCGAAAACAATAAGGATTCAGATGCCCGTGGTGTAGGTGGTAAAAATATGGCAGCCATTAATACCAACATCAGTATGAAGAAAAAGGTAAGGATATGCAGTATAAATTTCTTCATCAAAACTGAAAGTAAATAAATTGTTGGTCTTTACCGAAATGAATGAGAATGGTTAAACTAAGAATAAGATAAACAGCCCAGCGTAAAGGCCTGTACCAGCTTGTGAATAAACCCTCCAATGCAAATTCTTTTTCCCTCCCTGCCCATTCTATTACCAGCAATAAACCAATAAAGAATAAAAGTTTTAGCGGAAGCAATACAGGTACAGAAAATAAGTCAGGTGTAAAAAGGTTGCCTATATATGCCAATGCACTGGTTAATGATTCGGCTCTGAAAAATATCCAGCCAAAGGTGGTAAGTGTAAAGGTGAACAATATCTGTAACACTTCTTTTACAGATGGAAATACTTTTCCGGAGGCTACCGTATTCAGGTTTTTTCTGTTTGCTCCAAATAAAAGCAGGGGCAGAAAACACAGCGCGTGAAAAACTCCCCAAACAATAAAGGTAAGGTTGGCTCCATGCCACAAGCCGCTTAATAAAAAAACAATAAAGGTATTGCGGATGGTGGTGAAGTTATTTCCTTTACTTCCCCCCAACGGAATATAAATATAATCCCTGAACCAGGAGGTTAGTGAAATATGCCAGCGCCTCCAAAACTCAGCTATATCTCTGGAGAAATAGGGGAAAGCGAAGTTTCGCATCAGGTTAATCCCAAACAGACGCCCTGTGCCGATAGCAATATCAGAATACCCGGAGAAATCTCCATAAATCTGGATGGCAAATAAAAAGGCGCCAAGTGCGAGGGTGCTACCTGTATATTGGTCACTGTGGTTAAACAGATGGTTTACATAACCTGCGCAAGTATCGGCAATCACTATTTTCTTGAAAAGGCCCCACAATATTTGTCTTAATCCGCTTACTGCATGTGTCCTGCTGAATATTCTTGGTTGGGTAAATTGCGGAAGCAGGTGTGCTGCACGTTCAATCGGACCCGCCACCAGTTGAGGGAAAAAACTCACAAAAGCGAAAAACGCTATCAGGTTATTGGTGGGTTCTGTTCTTTTGCGATATACATCAATAGCATAGCTTAAAGTTTGAAACGTGTAAAAACTGATGCCTACAGGAAGTACCAGGTGAAGTGTATAAGGTTGAAAAGTATAACCAAGTAAAGAAAATCCGGAAACAAAGGATTGTACAAAAAAGTTAAAATACTTAAAGGTGAGAAGTAATCCGATATTAACAAGGATACTCAAGCCAAGTAACATCTTTCGTTGCCCTGGTTTTTCGGTTTTGCCTAAAAGAATACCAACAATGTAATCAGTAAGGGCACTGATAACAAGCAATGACAAAAAGCGCCAATCCCACCAACCATAAAACACAAAGCTTGATAATACGATGAGGCTGTTTTGCAGCAATAAACTCCGGTTGGTAACAAACCAGTATAATATAAATACCAAAGGTAAAAATATACCGAAGTCAATTGAATTAAACAGCATGCATATGATGTGATTTGGTTATCCCAAATTGTGATGATGCTAATATAAGCATTACAGGCAATTTATCTTCATTTGCCATGTATACAAAATCAGGCCACTGTACTTTTATGAGGCATTAGCTGGTGAAATGCGGCCAATAGATTTTTTACCTGAGTGAATGTGTGCTCATCCGTGATGGTATTGTTATTGCCAATTTTTGTTTTCGCATACGAAATAACCAGTTGTGTTTCTTCTGTGATATTGGCTTCTATTATTTTCAGTGTTTCCATCAAAGAAGCGTGGCCCTTCAACCCCACAGATGAAGCCGTAATTAATGCGGTTGGTTTATGTGAAAATTCGCAGGAAGATACCGTCCAGTCAATGGCATTTTTCAAACTCCCGGGAACGCCCATGGCATATTCAGGTGTACAGATCAGGATACCATCAGCAGATTTTAATAACTGCCTGAAGGCCGCAACCTCAGCAGGTGGGGTATCTGTATAATCCAGGTCAGGATTAAAATGAGGAAGAGCAGCTATTTGGTCAAAAATAATCAGGTCAAAAATATCTGTTGTTAACTCTTTTATTGCCTTTATCAGGCTCATATTGGTAGAAGCCGATTTAGTGCTTCCGGAAATAGCAACAATTTTTTTCATATACGTTAAAAAAAGGAAATGGTATGGTAGGAATGATAAACAGTTACCGGGCCAAAATTTTAAACTCGGTTCTCCGGTTTTGTTTGCGGCCTGCTTCTGTTTTGTTATCTGCAATGGGTTGCACCTCGGCATAACCTTTATAGCTTAATCGTGCAGCGTCAATTCCGTTTTGCTGTAAATAATCGTACACAGCTTTTGCACGGTTGTTGGAGAGGGCAAGATTTTTTTCTTTTACACCCGTATTATCGGTATGTCCGCCAATTTCTATTTTCATGGTGGCATTGGCTTTAAGGAATGCAATTAATTTATTCAACTCCACTTTCGATTCTGCTTTCAGTTCAAATTTATCTACATCAAAGAATATGTTTTTTAATACCACGCGTCCGCCTTCTATAATCTGATTTAGCGGTACATCCAGAGTAAGTGGTTCGGTGGCCGGCTGGTTTTTCAGAGAGAAGTTTTCTGAATAAAACAGATACCCTTCGCACGAAACATTAAGGGCATAATTTTTATTTCCCTGCAAACAAAATAAAAACTGCCCTGTGAGTTTATTCGATACGGCTTCAATAACGGTTTTCTCTGTTTCCAGATCAATCAGTTCAATGCGTGCTCGTAGTTTTTTTAACGTTCTTGCATCGTAAACTATTCCCTTCACATAACCTGTTTTAATAGGACGTATTTTTTCATGCAATACAAACCCTAATATATCCAAACCTCCAAGTCCACCGGGTCTTTCAGTAGCAATATAAGCATCCACCCCGTTTGCAGCAATGGCCAGGCATCTCTCGTCTTTATGGGAGTTAATAGGAAATCCAAGATTCTCCGGTTGGCCCCATTTTCCATTGGCTTGTTTTCTGGAGATAAACAGGTCATTGCCTCCTAATCCCAAATGTCCGTCAGAAGAAAAATACAGGGTTTGATCATCCTTGGCGATAAAAGGAGATTCTTCGTTTCCGGGGGTATTGATTTCGGGACCCATATTAATGGGTGGACTCCAGCGTCCTTTGGTATAAGTGGTATACCATAAATCCATTTCTCCGTATCCTCCGGGTCTGTTGCTGCTAAAGTATAAGGTACGTCCGTCAAATGAAACACTGGGTTGCGATTCCCAGGCCCGTGTATTTACCGGAAAGCCCAGGCTGCGTGGTTCCCGCCAAAGATCTCCGTCAAGTGCACTAAAATACAAATCACAGCTTCCCTCCGCATTCGCCCTGTTGCAGGCAGTGAAAAACACATATTGTCCGTCAGCAGAAATGGAAACCGTTCCTTCATTCTGATCTGTATTAATGGGCTGACCCATATTAAAAGATTTGGTCCAGTTTTGGTCATTTCCTTTTTTGCTCACATAAAACTCCTCTGTCATATTCCCTTCAAGTCGGGTATAAATCAAGGTTTGTTCATCGGCTGTGGTTCCCGGGAAATACTCATCTAAAGGAGAATTAATAGCAGGGCCCAAATTTTTGGAATCAAAAGGTACAGGGTTTTTTACCGCATTGGTTCCAAAAGCGGCTATAGCTTCTGTATGAGCTATTTTACCTGCATCAATCTGGTTGCCTTTTTTCTCCTTGTATTGTTTGATATAATTTAAGGCTGTTTCAAACTCACCATAACTCAATGCCGCATAGGCCAGTTTATAGTATGGTATCTGAAAATCGGGGTTAATCTCAATTACTTTCCGGTATAGGTTTATGGCTTCGGTAAACTGATCATTTTGTTCGCGCAGATCGGCAAGCAACATCATGGCATCAATAAATTTAGGATCCTCTTCGAGTATTTTATTCAGCAGTGGCAATGCCTTCTTATAATCCATGATGGTAAATGCCTGAAGTGCTTCTCCAAACAATTTTTCTGCTTTTTTATTGGTGGTTCCGGTAAATGGCCTGTCGGTTTGGGCTTTTACAGCACCAAGGCTAAGCAACAAAAGAAAGGAGATCAGTAGCTGTTTCATTCAGGAATAAATGTATAACGCAATATACTGTTTTCAAGGTATACCTCATGTGGCACTTTCATCCCCCGATGTTGAAATCTTTTGGCAGGCTTTGTGGTACACTTAGCGTTGCCCGCACTTTACCAAAACCAGTTCGCCAGATTGTGCCACAACCACCGAATCCGGAACCTCACCCTTAAAGGCGATAAACCAACTGATTTGGTTATTGCAGGGCAAAAGAACGGAAGAAAAATGGAGGGCATGATGAAGTCTGGTGTTTTTATATAGGCATATTCCTATAGCACGGTTCCATGCAGCAGTGGTGGCGGCAATGTTACTTCCGGCCTTTATGTGATCTGAAAGGGTATATACATCTTTACCCGTATGTATTGATTGGATGCGCTGCGCCATAAACTGCACCATGGAGAAAAGCGAAATACAAATGATTAAAACAGTGTTCCATTTGTTTTGCCTGAGTACAGAGAAAATAATTCCAATAACCACGAGTAAAGGAAATATCAGGTATCTCTTCTCTGTAAGTATCACAAAATAGCCCAGGGTAAACAGGAGGGTTATAATATATAAAGGAAACAGCATATCGTTTTTCTTTATCTGTTTTAAATACAACAGAGAAATAAACCATCCTGTAAGGAGAAGAAGGGGCGTTTTCCCCAGATGTTTGAGCAAGTTGTTTTTCAGGTAAAAACCAATATCCTCAAAGGAATAATAGGGCCTCCATTGTTTAATATGAAAGAGTGAAGGATCATCCCATTCACTGAATAAATGAAGTGGACTAAGAGAAGCACAGTCTTCAGGAATCAGCATGGGATAATTGGTGTAATCCGGGCCTGAAAGAAAGAAGTTAAATGAAGCCGCGTCACTAAACATAAATTGTTGGTATTTTGTAAAAATAATACCACACCAGGCCAAAGCAGCACCAACAATGATTAAACCGGCAGTACCGTATTTTTTCCAATGGTTGCGGTTCAGCACAACCATGATGATCAGGCTTATGATCACCACGTATAAGTTATACGATTTGGAAAAAATGGCCATAACACCTGCTAAGCCCGTTTGAAGAGATTTACCCGGTTGCAATAAGTAATAAATAAAGGCAATACAGATACAGGTGCTTAATACATCAGGTGTGCTAAAGGCCAGTCCATATTGGAGCAGAACAGATGCCGAAAAGAGTAAATAACCTAAAAGACGGGGAGGAGAATGTATAATCAGGCTAAAGAGCTTGTTTAACAGGATAAGGATGATGGCTCCGCTAATGAAATTAATCAGTTTGCATCCAATCAAAACAGGAATACCGGTTGCAATAATCGGAACAAGCAACCAGGAATACAATGGCGACCAATACGAGTTAATGGCTTGTTCAAAATCACCGGAAATCCATGACCAAGCAATTCCGGCATAACTTACCGTATCCGGATTAAACTGGTATTGATAGAATGGTAAAAAACAAATTGCACCTGTAAAGAAAAAGCTTAATGCAGTTACTAAAGGTTGTTTAGTTAAAACCGCAATAATATTAAGCAAGGGTTTCTGTAAACTCAACGCCAAATTGTTTAAGTTCCTCTAAAATGGGCTCATAAAATTCGGCATGAACAGGCATTACCACACCGGTGCTTTTTATTTTCCCGCTTAGAATCAGTTTGGCTGCAATTCCCATTGGCAGTCCAACTGTTTTGGCCATGGCCGTATGTATTTCATCTTCTCCCTTCACCACAAGGGAGCTTTGCAGGATATGGTTTTCGTTTTTTATAGCGTACTTCAATTCGTGGTGCATCACAATCATATCCAATTCTCCTTTGTGCAGCTTCCATTTTTGCTGAAGCAACCATTGCAGGATCTGAGCTGGAGTTCCCTCGTTCAGCTTTATTTTTTCTTCTTCAAATAAACCCAGCCATTGCAGTTTTTTAAACTCTTGCGAAGTGCTGTCTATTTCTAAAAAGCGACACACCCGTGTTTCCAGATTGTCTAACCCGGTTTCGGGCACAAATGCACTCACAAAATCCTTGTAGGTAAGTTTTGAGGCATTTTCAATCACAAAGGTATCATCTGTAAGCCCCATTTTTACAAGCATATTCCAGGCTTTGCTGTAGCCTTTTCGTCTCAGTGTTCCTCTCAGTACGGTATGCGCACTTTCTATTCCGTAAGGTTTTATATAACCCAAAGAGTCGCGGTTGGCATAACTTTCAAAGTCGCCATAACCAGCTACCTGTATAGGTTCTGTTTGCGTAAAAATTCTTGATGCGGGAATAAACTTAAGTTCTTTTTGCTCCAGGTATTTCGCAGTTGCCTGTCCGGCCAGTACTACGTTACGGGGATTCCAGGTAAACTTATAATTCCAGGGATTATCATCAAACTCTGGCGCTACCAACCCTCCACAAAAAGATTTAAATGATTGAATGGTGCCTCCATGATGTTGTATGCGGTGAATGAGTTGCATAGCCGATAAGTGATCAATTCCGGGATCAAGGCCGCATTCATTCAGTAAAATGATATTTGCTTTCAATGCTTCCACATGGAGGTGGTGCATTTCTGGCGAGATATAAGATGCAGTGATGAGGTGTTTTTTGTTTTTTATACAGGTTTTAGCAACACCAATATGCATGGAAGGCGGTAACAGAGAAATAACCAAATCATGCGCGGCAATTACCTCATCCAGTTCAAAGGAATCGTTTACATCCAGTGAAATAGCTGTGGCATGGTTCTTTCCTTTTATTTTTGTTTCTGCCAATTGTTTGTCGGAATCGGCAATGGTAATTTGCCAGTTGTTTTTTCCGGCTTCATCACATACATATTTTATCAGGTACGAAGAAGATAATCCTGCTCCTATAACAAGTATTTTTTTTACTATCATATTTCTGGTCTTGCAATCCTGACCTCCCTGTTGGTTCACTGCCATTTAATCAATACCGTCTCCTTGTTTTCTGCAATAATCCGGTAGGTCTGATCAATGGTGGCCAGCTCTTTTTGCGTGCAAAAGTAGTATAATATCTGTCGCTCTTTTAAAACACCTGCATTTTCTTTTAACAAGTCGGGTTTTAGTGAGTCGTAAAATTTAGCCCCGGTAAAAAAAGCAATAGAAACCGACTGATTCCAAAGCGAAGGACTGCTTGCGAAGGCTTTATTCTCAAGTGGTTCCGCAGATAAAATATTTTCTGCTGTTGCAAATGTTTCTTCTCCTTTATTCGGGTAGTCAATTGTTCTATAAAGCGCAAAAGAACTCAGCAAAACCCCAAGAAAAACAGTATAAACCGTTTTACCTGCTCCGGCTGCCAGATAAAAGAGAAAGGTAATAGCAAGTATTTCACTGGCAATAAGATAACGGTATTCTGAAACAATGAGCATATAAAGTGCCGGATAAAGGAAGGCCGATAATAATTGAAAGGATGCGGGCCTCCATTTTTCAATTAGCCTGGAACGCAGCATTACCCATATCACCATAAATAAAAACAGCAGGTGGGCAAAAAATTGAAGGGTATGCCAGATATTTTTGGGTACATGAAAACCAATATAGGTTTTAAAACTGCTGAAGTCATCAAAGGGTGTCCATTTGCTTACCGGGTAGGTTAATGGATTTTCAATGGAAGCGTAAGTAAAGGTGTGATAAGGCAGGTTTAAAAGGTGGTTACCTTCTTGTCCGGGTTGTGGCATATGCGCCTGCCGGAGCATCGACATATTAAATGTACCCGCTGTGCTAAAGGTAAATTTCTGGTTGTTTTGCAGGTTCAGATAAGCCCAGGGCAGGCATAAAACAATAAACAGCAGGTATGAGCCGGCCAGAGCGGTTATTTTTGGTTTTATATCTTTTTGTTTAAGTAAAAGAAGAAAGGTTAGCAGGTACAATATAGAACACCCTGCAAGGTTATAATGTTTGGCATAAAATGCGATTGCGCTTATTATTCCTGCAAGTATCGAAATGGTTTTACTTTCAGGCTCAGCCATCAGTTGTTGCAAAAGAAGTAGTACCTGAATCATTATCGCAGCCGATACCACGTCAGGAGTGCTGGAACAGATTCCATGCATCATTGCGGTGATGTACACGGTTTGGGAGATCACAAATGGTAAAAGGGTACCCGACCGTAGTGCCGGAAAAATGCGTAAACACTTTGAAGCTGCAAAAAGGGCTGCTATATGGTTAATGATTTTGAAAGCAGTTATTGCCGGAACACCTATGATTAAGAAAGGTGCAAGCAGCCACGATATCAGTGGTGACCAGTAGCCGCTGAATGCAGCCTGAAAATTTCCGGAAGCATATTTTTCAGCAATGGCTATATATGCCACAGCATCAGGATTTAGCTGGTGTTTAAAAAACGGGAATAAACACGCAAACAATCCTGTGCTGCTAAGCAGGAGCAGCCAAAACGGAAGGCCTTTTATTTTTAACATGGATGTTACGTGCAGGTAATTGAGTTTTGCAAAATAATTCTTATACTCGACTAATAATATATTTTGAGGATGGAAGAGATCAGAAAAGAGTCGGTTGTGAAAAAATATGACAGCTACACAGAGTTGGAGGAAGGGGATATGGCATTGCTAAAACTGGCCAAAGAAGCAGTTCATTCATCATATGCCCCATATTCAAAGTTTCATGTGGGCTGTGCGTTAAGACTTAAAAACGGAAAAATTATTAAGGGCAGCAATCAGGAAAATATCGCCTATCCCAGCGGATTGTGTGCAGAACGTGTGGCTATTTTTCATGCCGGATCAGAATATCCGGATGAGCCGGTAATGGCAATGGCAATAACTGTAAAGGCAGATGATTACGAAGTGAAAGAGCCCATCACGAGTTGCGGGGCATGCCTCCAGAGCATGAGTGAGTATGAGTTAAAATTCAACCAGCCTATACGTGTAATTTTGCAGGGTGAAACAGGAGCTGTATGGATTGCCGAGGGATTACGCACATTTATGCCTTTTATGTTTTGGGTTGACGAATTAAGAAAATAACATGTTAATAGAAGCAAACCTCATTGATATTGAGGGCAGGCAAATATATGGGGCTGAAATAACGGTAACTGAAGGCATTATTACATCCATTGAAAAAACGGGAAAAACCTATAAGCAATATATTCTTCCTGGTTTTATAGATGCACATGTACATATTGAAAGTTCCTTGCTGGTGCCTTCAGAGTTTGCCAGAATGGCTGTATTGCACGGAACCGTGGCAACTGTGAGCGATCCTCATGAAATAGCCAATGTGAATGGGTTGGAGGGAGTTGATTATATGATTGCAAATGGAAACCAAACACCTTTCAGGTTTTTCTTCGGTGCCCCAAGTTGTGTTCCCGCTACAATATTTGAAACCGCTGGTGCCATATTGGATAGTAATGATGTTGACAGGCTTCTTAAGCGCAGTGATATCTGGTATTTGTCGGAAATGATGAATTTTCCGGGAGTGCTTTTTAACGATGAAGAAGTGTTGAAAAAGATAAAGTCGGCTCATCATTACGGCAAACCAGTTGACGGCCATGCACCCGGATTAAGGGGAGATGATATCCGAAAATATATCGCTGCCGGTATCAGCACCGATCATGAGTGTTATATGATTGATGAGGCAAAGGAGAAACTTTCTTTAGGCATGAAAGTGCTTATCCGCGAAGGAAGCGCAGCACGAAATTTTGATGAACTTATTCCATTATTGGAAAAACATGCTGAACACCTGATGTTTTGCAGTGATGATAAACATCCCGATTCACTTATCGCAGGACATATCAATCAACTGGTGCAAAGAGCCCTTCAGAAAGGAAATGATTTGTTTAAGGTGTTGCAGGTGGCCTGTATCAATCCGGTTAAACACTACAAATTACCTGTAGGATTATTAAACATTGGTGATCCTGCAGATTTTATTATTACCTCAGATATTTCCGGTTTTCAAATTGATCAAACTTATATTAAAGGCAAGCTGGTTGCTGATAAGGGGAAATCCCTGATTCCTGCAACAGAAGTTAAACTGATTAACCAGTTTAACTGTTCGGAAAAAAGCCCCGGTGATTTTGCATATCAACCAAAAGAAAATGAATGGGTAATCGAATGTCTGGATGGTCAGTTGATAACAAATAAACTTTCTGTTACCGGAAAACACTGCAAGCCGGAAAACGATATATTGAAAATAGCCGTGGTAAACAGATATATGGATGCACCCGTTGCCGTGTCGTTTATTAAAAATTTTGGGTTAAAGGAAGGTGCCATTGCCGGTTCGGTTGCGCACGACAGCCATAATATTGTTGCCGTTGGTGTTGATGATGAAAGTTTATGCAGGGCGGTTAATCATATCATTGCAAACAAAGGGGGCTTATGCGTAGTTAACAAAGAAGCTGATGAAATATTGCCGCTACCGGTTGGTGGATTAATGAGCAACCTAGATGCATGGGAAGTGGAGCGTAAATACACCAGACTGGATGCCATGGCTAAGCAAATGGGCTCATCCCTAAGGGCTCCTTTTATGAGTTTATCCTTTATGGCTTTGCTGGTTATTCCACATCTGAAGTTAAGTGATAAGGGGCTGTTTGATGGCGACAGTTTTTCCTTTGTTTACTGATAGCAGGTACAAAGTATTTTTTTCACAGGTATGCTGTCCCGGTAATCAGGTAGGGTCATTTCCAGCATGTAAATTAACTCGAGCTTATTTATTTTTCTTTCCGGGTATTGGGTATTCCATTCCTTCAGTTTAAACCTGCAATAGTTATCTCTAAGCCAGTAGTAATGGTTGCTCACCAAATGCTCACCCAGTTTTCTCCAGCGGTCGGAGCTTATTTCACTCACAATTTGTTGTGGTTTTTGGAAAGAAACCGGATGTCCGTTCCGGTAAATATCTATAACGGAGGAGTCTTTTGAATATCCTGCCAGAATAAACCAGCCATCTTCCTTATACACACGCGGGGCAAATACCCCCCAGTTTTGATCAAGTCTTAGCCAATGTCCCGGTGTTGCAACCAAAGGTTTCATCTTATAAGGAAAAACAGGGGCGTTCCCCATATTCCAGGCAATAATATAAACTGAAAGGAAGGCTATGGCAAACTTCTTTATCAATGGCTCTTCCTGTGGCGGTTCCTGTTCATCAATATGGCGTTTCGAAAACCAATCCATAGCCGGTGATGGAAGTAATGAAAGCAGCATGGTTATTCCTATAAAAGAAAATAATCCCACAAATAGGGTAATACCTGCAAAGGCATGAAATAATATGAGCAAAACAATTCCTGTAAGCCTGAACATATTGTTTTTGTATGGGACAAAAAGCAGCAGTGGGGCAATTAATTCTATATAATAAACCAGGTGGGTAAGTACAGGTAATACATCGTGGAATTGATAGAGCCATTTTCCTGCAGGGAATACGATCTGGTCAAGACTAAGTGCGTAATATAAGGCGGTGCCTTCGGAATGCCATTCAGGTGATGATTTTTGCAGGGCAGAAAATAAATACACGCATGCAATTTGTATCATCAGCCCTGTTGCTGCTATACTTTTAAAAGTGTATCCGCGGTTTGTATTCTTTTTGCCAAACAAGGTGTAAAAATGATCAGTTGGTAAAAAAATTGACCAGAAGAATCCTAAGCGCAATAGGTCATCTCCACCTTGAAGAATCAGCGGGTTTCTGGTATTGAGGGAACTTAGGAGGAACCAGCATATTACTCCGGAAATTTTTGTTTGTACACCGGCAATAAATAATAAAGAAGCAATAACAAGAGCTGCGGTTAATAGCTGCTGATAGATAAGAGCCTCGCTAAAATGGTGGATAGAAAAATGAGGAAACGAAGTGCAAAAGGCCTTGTAAAAATGAACAGGAAGAAAACCCTCGTTTGTATAAAATGCCGATAGATCCGTATACCTGATAGATAAATCCAGAAGAACCAGCGAACCCAAAAGTATTCGCCATATTGCCAGGGCTCTTTTATCCAGGGTATATGCCAGATCTATTTTCATCTAAACAAAAAAGGCTCCTTAAGGAGCCTTTTTTAAATATGATTAAGGATTAATTACAGCTGATTTTAGCTGATCCCAATGTATTTGGTTGTCCGGCTCTTACGAAAGTAAGATTCACACATTCGCAAGTGATTGTATTGTCGGGATTAATAGTAATCTGAGCAGTTCCTCCATTAGCAATCCATTTTTGTCCCACCTGTGGTTCTGTTGATATTTGCACGGAGTTTCCATCAGAAGGCGCACCAAGTGTTACATTATAGGTTTTGGTTGTCATTGGAGAACCAAAAAAGTAAAAGGTTACTTTGGCCGGATCCAGAGCAGCGGTGATAGAGTAAAAGCCACCTTGTCCTGCAGAGCAAAACGATATCAAACCCGGGAAGTTCAGTTCACCAAAAAGCAACGATTGATCCTGAGCAGGACCAGGGCCGGTACTTGTTGTTGAGGTAGTAGAAGTGGTTGATGTGGTGGTAGTTGTTGTATTGTTATCATCCGAGTCTTTTTTATCACACGAGGCGAAAAATACGGTGCATGACAGAGCCAGAAATGAAAGTGAGTAAATTAGTTTTTTCATGAGTTATTGATTTGTTCTTCGATTATATCATTTTAAATTTATAAATAAAAATAATTATTCACGGCCGTTCCGGAACTCTTCAGGCAGGTGCTTGTTAAAAAAGGCAAAATAGCAGATGCGTACTATGGATTTCTCATAATTTCTGTCACACTCCTTTTTATATTTTGTGCTATTTCATCCATCGGCAGGTCATTTGAATCATTTCCGAAGGGGTCTTCAATTTCTTCTGCAATCATTTCTATGCTTACCAGTACATATAGCACAAATACGGTTAGCAGAATAATCCAGTACCCAAAGTCGCTGATAAATCCAAAGGGCATGGTCATGATATAAATAAAAATGAATTTCTTTATAAACAGGCTGTACGAATAAGGAATGGGGGTCTTTTTAATTCTTTCACAAGCTCCGCAAATATTTGCCAGCTCGCTTATCTCCGTATTGATAATGATGAGTTGATTGCCGCTAATCGTATTGTTTTTATAAAGGTTGTTTACGGTGTTAAAAATTTCTGATGCTATCAGATTCGGTTTATGGGGTTGGTTATTTTGTTTGGCAACATTCCTGCTGAGGTGATCCCTTAAAGCAACAGCATACTCTGACAAAAGATGGGATAGTTTATCTCTGCTTTCCATATCCGTTTGGGGAATAAATGCCTGAAGTTTGATGGCCATATTTCTGGAAATGTTTAAGAGATTCCCCCACATCTTTCTTCCTTCCCACCAGCGGTCGTAAGCAGTATTGGTTCGAAACACAAGCAACAGGGAGATAACAAAACCCAGCAACGAGTGCATGGCCGTGGTAGATCTAAACTTGAGGTGAAGGATTTCAATTTCAATATATGCAATAAGCCAGGAGTAAAGGGCCATGCTGCACATCAGCCAAAACAGTTTTCTAAAAGTATCGCTTTTATGAAAACGAAAAATAAGACTAAACCACTCTTTGGGGTTATACTTTATCATTTGGAGAAGTAAGTTTTTATCTGGTAAATTAACTGCTGCTGATCCATTTTTTCAAACGGGTGCGCTGTAAAGGGAATTACCCATAAGGCTGCATTGTTCAGTTTTTTGCTTACCTCCAGCGTTTGTTCAATGCCCGATGTTTTATCGCGGTCTCCTACCGCAAGCAATACCTCACAGTTTATTTTGCTATAATCATCATTGGTGAGCATCACGGTAGTAGAGAGTTTTTTCATCATATCAGCGGTGGAATCCAATACCTGTTTCCACATATTAAGCCCGTGCTGTACCATTAGGTTATTGGCAAATCCGGGTACCTTCAGCATCATGTTTTCTGCATTAAGCATGGCAATTTCTTTTTGCGTGCTGTCTGCATCCCAACTAAATTTTACATTGAGGGTAAATATTTTGTTTACCCTCTCCGGATAACGTTTTGCAAAATAGAGTGCTGCATACCCACCCATACTGAATCCGAAAAGATTAAGCTTATCAATGCCGTTGCTGTTGGCATAATTCAAAATGTCATCAGCAAAGGAATTAAACGAATAACCTGAAGGAGAGGGGAGGCTACCTCCGTGCCCGTTGAAATTTATAGCATCTCCGGTAATCCCTTCAGGAAGCTCACGGATGATGGAGTCAAATTGGGCTTTTGAACCCAATGCCCCATGCAGAAAAAGTACTTTTGTAGTCATTTATATATTACTTGTGTTTTAATGTTGCATTAAACTCATCCGATTTTCCCTTTGCAATCGACAATGTTTTCCATTGCCCTTTTCGCAACATTTTGGCAAGAAACACAATTTGGCCAACATGATAACTGTAATGGGCAATTTGCCTGTTGATGGCTTCCATTACGGAATGTGCTTCCCCTCTTATGGTGGTGATATCTCCCAGGTTGCTGCTGGTTAATGGGGTAATGGCATCAAATAAACAGGCCCAACCTTTTTCCCACATCTTCATTACCTCTTCTTTTGTCATCATCACATTTTGTTCAAACTCTGTATCGCGGTTTCTCCATGGTTTTTCTCCATCCGAATTCAAAAAATCGCTCCAGCGGGATTGCATGTTTCCGCTCAGGTGTTTCATGATAAGAAAAATGCTGTTCGACTCCTCATCCGGCTTTGTAAATAGCTCTTCCGCACTCAGTTGTTCAATAGCTCCTTCAGCCAGTTGTTTATACTGTTTAAACAAACGCAATGAACTTTGCAGGTGGTCTGTAGATGTTTTTGTCATTTTAAATTGTTTATGTCAATTGCTCAGCATGTTAAAAAAAATGTGGAAGTATGCTTACACAAATCTAATTTTAATTTTATTTTTGCCTCAGTTAATTGGTTCCTTCATTCAATTTATTGAACAAAGGGATTAAAAGGGAATCAGGTGTAACTCCTGAACAGTTCCCGCTGCTGTAAGCTTCATTCGGGTTAAACCGAAAACTTCAGCTCCATTCTTTGTCACTGTACAACCATTGGTGTATGGGAAGACCGGAGCATAAGGAAGCAAGTCAGAAGACCTGCCATTAACAAACAATCATGTAGCTTTCGGGACAAAAAGCAAGATGATAAAATGCTGACCCTGTTTTTAGTCAACTTTTATCGCCAATCTTTCCCATAGCTATAACTTTTTTTCGTATGCAAAGAGTTATAAGTTATGTATGTTTATTGTTTGTATTTGTGTCTGCCAGGGCACAGGTATCCGATACTGCTGTTTGGATAAAGGAAGTAAACATAAAATCAAGCAGGTTTGATGTTTTTAATGCCGGTGTAAAAGTTACCGGGGTCGATTCCATCACACGTCTCACTTCCATACATGCAAATATTTCTGATTTGCTCTCCCTGTCAACTCCGGTTTTTATAAAAACGTATGGCCCCGGCAATATTGCCACTCCTTCATTTCGTGGCACAAATAGCGAACACACGGCTGTTTTGTGGAAAGGGTTTAATCTTCAAAACAGCATGATGGGTCTTGCCGATTTTTCTTTAATGCCCGTTGATTTTTTTGATCAGATAAAAGTGGAGCATGGGGGCAACGGTGCATTGTTTGGCAGCGGGGCTATTGGAGGTGCTGTAAGGTTAAATTCACTTCCGCAATATAACTCTGGCTGGCATGCCGGAGTTATGTTTACAGCAGCCAGTTTTGAAAACTTCAGGGAAGCTTTTTTTCTTTCATACGGAGGTAAAGTATGGTACAATTCCTTTAAGGTGTATAAAAATGATGGGTTAAATAATTTCCCGTTTAAAAATACCTCATTACCCGATTATCCGCAACAACAGCAACAACATGCTAAAGTAAATATGCTTGGGTTGATGCATGAAAGTTACCTCCGGTTAAACAGGTATAATGAGGTGAATATGGCTGTATGGTATCAGGATGGTAAAAGGGATTTGCCTCCTACCATGTCTGCATCAGGTAGTATTGCAAAACAAACCGACAGGGCGTTGCGTTTTACCGGAGAATGGAAAAGGGGAAAGGGAATTTTTTCTACCTCATTGCGAAGCGGCTGGTTTGATGAGTTGCTGATTTATGAAGATGCTGTTACATCCATTTATTCAGAAAGCAATATACATACCGCAATAGCAGAATTTGAGGTTACCATTAAAGCAGGCCAGCAACATAAATTGCTGGCAGGTTTTGGTAATACATGGTCTCAGGGGTATCATGAATCTTACAACGGATGGAAAAGCTTAAACAGGTTTGCCCTGTTTACCTCATGGAAATACCAGAATAAAAAAAACAACCTGTTCACAACAGTAAGCCTCAGGCAGGAGTTCCCGGATAAACGCTCCGCACCGCTTATTCCATTTGCCGGTGCTGAATACAAGGTAAATAGTTGGTTTCGGTTAACAGGAAATATTTCAGCAGCCTATCGTTTCCCTACCCTTAATGAAAGGTATTTTTCTCCTGGTGGAAATCCGGAGTTAAATCCGGAGTATGGCTGGGGTGAAGAGCTTTCAATGGTTTTTGCAAAAGGATTGAACGGGCATCATGTGTCGGTTCAACTTACGGGCTACAATCGCATTACAGATAACTGGATTGTGTGGGTGTCTGCCGGTTCTTACCCCTCCCCGCGAAACCTGAGAAAGGTACAATCTTCAGGGATGGAATCTTTGATAAGATACACAGCAACTGTCGGGCAACTATCCTTTCTTCTTCAATCAACAGCGACATTGTTGGAAACCACCAATCTTCGTTCCGCGTTAAGCAATGATGAATCCGTGGGAAAACAATTGATTTATATTCCGCGGCTTTCTCATCAGCACCTGTTCAGGATAAATCATAAAAGTTGGTTTGTTCAATATCAACAACAATACAACGGACTGCGGTTTACTTCAACGGATAATTCTTCCTGGTTAAATGATTACACCATTGGCAATTTGGGAGCAGGTTTTGGCTTTACGAGAAAGAAAATAAAATACGCCATCACTCTTCAGTGTTTTAATCTCTGGAATCAGACCTATGTGGTGCTGCCGGAGCGTCCAATGCCTGGAAGAAATTACACGCTTACACTATCAATTAAAATATAAAATAATGAAAAAACTATTTACTCTTTTTGTACTCTGCCTCGCACTGCAATCAACCAATGCGCAACGGGTATCCCATTTTGAAAATATTTCTCTGAGCTCCGGATCTTATAAGAACGGATCAGGGAAACCGGTAACCGGTAAGTTTTTAAGTGGCAATATTGAATTGCCAAATACTTACCAAAGTCAGTTTGGTTTCTGGAGTGCTGGCTGGGCTTACTCAAATATTAAAAACGACACCACAGCAGGGTTCAATAATTTATACGCATCGTACGCTGCAGAAGGAAATAACGCATCATCCAATTATGCAATCGGGCAGGGTGGGAGTATACTCCGTGTAAACAACGCAGGTTCCGGAGATACCGTTATGGGAGTTTATTTAACCAATGGTACTTACCCTGCTTTAAGTATGAAAAACGGAGATGCATTTGCCAAAAAATTTGGAGGTACCAGCGGAAACGATTCTGATTATTTTCTTGTTACCATTAAAGCATGGCATAATGGTTTGTTAAAGAATGACAGTGTTAATTTTTATCTGGCCGATTTTCGGTTTGCAAACAATGCTCAGGATTATATTCAAAAAAGCTGGGCCTGGGTTAATTTATATCCACTTGGTAAGGTTGATTCACTACAGTTTTTATTGCGTTCTTCCGACAACGGACAGTTTGGGATGAATACACCTTCCTTCTTTTGTTTAGATGATCTGATCACAAAGTCTGATACTGCCGATTTTGAAAATCTCAATCTGGGTACAGGTAAATTCTGGAACAAAAGCAATGCTACCTTAATCGAAATGTATCAAAGCGGGTTGGCTACATTTCCATCATCATTTGCGGTGTCTTCCTTTGGCGATTATTGGAACGGTGGTTTTGCCATAAGCAGTGTTATGGATACAGTTAGTGCAGGTTATGGAAACTTGTATGCAGCTTACTCCGGAATAGGGGTGGATTCCTCATCGAATTATGCTGTGGTGCAACAACGCTCCAAAGTAATGGTTGGATCTGCATTGCCGGAAAAACCTGTGTTGGCAGGTGTTTATGTAACCAATACCACCTATGCAGCTTTAAGTATGAAAAACGGAGATGCATTTGCAAAAAAGTTTGGAGGTGCAACCGGCAATGATTCAGATTATTTTATTCTTACAGCCAAAGCTTACCTGAATGGAACGGTTAAATCAGATTCGGTTAATTTTTATCTGGCTGATTACAGGTTTGCCGATAACAGCAAAGATTATATTGTTAAAGATTGGAAATGGATGAACTTATCAGCTTTAGGTGCAGTAGATAGTTTGCAGTTTATTCTTACCTCCAGCGACAATGGATCTTTTGGTATGAACACACCTGGTTTTTTTGCTATAGATAACCTTACTGTTTCTCCATTTACCGCGGTAAACAATATGGCAAACAATAACACCACCATCTCTGTATATCCAAATCCGGCAAAAGATATGGTGATATTTGGCACTGAGAAAGATTCCCCGGTAAGTTTTCATATTTACGATTCAAGAGGGTTAATGGTGATGTCGGGGGAAACTAAGGCAGGGGCTGAGGTTCATATTTCTTCGTTAAAACAAGGTATTTATTTTATTTACATGCAAACATCCGCAGGTATACATACATCTAAACTGATTAAAGAGTAATGAAAAATAATATTCTGTTAAGCATTTTCGTCAGCATCCCATTTTTGTTGGTAGCTCAGCGTCCATTTGGTCATGAAGAGGCCATCTATAAAGACAGTAATATTTTTGCTGCCTGGGCAAGCCAATCCACAGTAAAAAGAAGTTATCAGAGTTTGGAAGAAGTATCACTTGGGTACACCACCGTTGGAGATGAAATTAGTGCAGTTGGTAAAGCAGGAGAAAATGGGGTGGTAAGCCTTGGAGATGGGGGAGAAGTGATTTTACAGTTTGATAAACCAATAAAAAATGGACAGGGTGCAGATTTTGCCGTTTTTGAAAATGGGATTCCGGTAATTGGAGATACTACTTTTTTTCTGGAACTGGCATTTGTGGAGGTAAGTTCCGATGGCAACAGGTATGTGAGGTTTCCTGCCAGAAGTTATACCCCAACCAATAAGCAGATCATTAACGGGGAGGGCAATAGTCCGAATTTTATTGTTAACCTGGCTGGTAAATACAGCGTAAACTGGGGAACTCCTTTCGACCTGGAAGATATTAAAGATTCGGCCGGCATTAATCTTCAGTTTATCACCCATATTAAAATTAAGGATGTGGTGGGCAGCCTAAGCTCTTCATATGCTTCTTACGATGTATTGGGCAATAAAATCAACGATCCTTTCCCAACCCCGTTTGCTTCGGGTGGTTTTGATCTGGATGCAGTTGGTGTTATTCATGTGCAGTTGCAGGCCTCGCTAAAAGAAACAAACGGTGATGAAAAACACCTGTTATCTAATATGATTTCACGGTCGGAATCTATTCGGTTTGTTGCACTTCCATTATCTCACCAAATTGAAATAACTGATATTAAGGGCAATACTGTATGGAATGAAACCATTACCGAAACAAACCTGACTATATCAGCAGATGGGTTTGCTCCAGGAATGTATTTTTGTACCCTCAGGGGAGCACACAACTTTTATACATACAAACTGGTTATTACTAATTAAATCCGCTTTATGAAAAAACTAATCATTCTGATATGCGCTTTGGCATTCTTGTCATCATGTGATGATAAGGAAAAAACACCGGATGACTTTCCGCTCCCATCAAAGGCGGAAGGGGTTGTGTTTATTGCCAATGAAGGGAACTACCAATTTGGTAATGCTACCCTCTCTGTAATAGATCAGAATACAGGCAGTGTAAGCGATAATGTGTTTGAATCGGTAAACAAAAGAAAACTTGGTGATGTATTGCAATCAGTAACTGTTCATAAGGACCTTGCTTATCTTGTTATCAATAACTCTCAAAAGATTGAAATTCTTAATCCCGTTAATTACACTTCTGCAGGTACCATCAATGGTTTTACTTCCCCAAGGTATATGGTTGCAAAAAATGAGAAAGGTTATGTTTCCGAGTATTACGCCAATGCAGTGCGGGTAATTGATCTGATCTCTAAAAAAATTACCAAAACAATTACTATACCAGGGTGGAGCGAAGAGATGGAGTGGGTGGGAGATGAATTGTTTGTATGCAATGCCAACAGAGATAAAATTTACATCATCAATACCCTTACTGATGAACTAAAGGATAGCATCGCTGTTGGTATGGAACCCGTAAGTATATCAAGCGATGCAGTAGGTAAATTATGGGTTTTGTGCAAAGGCAATAAAAGTAAAACTACCAATCCTTCTTTGCATAAAATTGATATACCAACCAAAGTGGTAGAGCTAAACCTGAAAGCGGGTAATTATGAAGATGGGGCATCAAAACTCCGCATGAGTGCGGATAAAAAGCAACTTTTATGGATTTCAGGAAGTGTTTTCAGTATGTCGGTTTTCGACAATCAGGTTCCCATTGTTCCGTTTTTGTTAAACAACGGAAAAGCCTTTTATGGCCTTGGGGTTGATCCTTATAAAAATGAAGTGTATGTATCCGATGCAATTGATTACGTACAAAAATCCACCGTGCTGAGGTTTGCCATTAATGGTGCTCCAAAGGGACAGTTTAAAGCAGGTATCAATACAGGAAATTTTGCCTTTTATAAACCATGAGCGGCAGCAATTGTCTGAATAAAGAAAATAAAGTACCCGCCAAGGCCGCACTCCTGGAGGGAGAGCATTATTATATCAATGCACAAGGGTATTGGGTGTTTACAGAAAAATATCACCTTCAAAGAGGATTTTGCTGTAAAAGCGGATGCAAACATTGTCCTTATGGCAATCAACCAAAACCTTAATATACATAATCAGGACAAAAAGTTGTGATTCTCGGGTAAAAACAGTTTCTTTGCCGTCCCTTAACTAAAACATAAGGAGACTAAAAGGAAGGAGGTGTACCAATATGATCTACATTAACGTAAAAGAAAACGAATCATTAGATAAAGCCCTGAAAAAGTTCAAGAAGAAATTCGAGAAAACAGGCGTTGTTAAAGAATTACGTGAGCGCCAGTCATTTACAAAACCTTGTATTAAGAAGCGCCAGCAGAACATACGTGCCGCCTACAAACTGTATATGCAGCAACAAGCAGGAAGCTAACGTTTTATCTCTAAATAATTGACAGCCTCACATTTATGTGGGGCTGTTTTGTTTTTTGGTGTCAAAAATCTACCTTCGGTTATCTTAATTGTGACCCGGGTATGATGGAAGAAAGTATTACCTTGTTTGTTCAGTATCTCACCTTTGAAAAACACTTTTCTCCGCATACCATTTCAGCCTATCGCACCGATCTTGAAGCCTTTTCTCAATTCATTTCCGGCCAATACGAAATTGATCATCCCCGTTTAATCAATCACCAGATGATTAGAAGCTGGCTGGTGCAGCTGATGAATGAAAAGGTAACTGCCCGCAGCATTAACCGCAAATTATCGTCACTTAAATCCTTCTATCGTTTTCTGATGAAGGAGCGCATTGTTTCAGTTACCCCGCTTGCAAAAGTCCAACCACCAAAAGTGAGTAAAAGACTTCCTGTTTTTGTGGAAGAACAAAATATGGCCCGCTTGTTTGATCAGGATGATGTTCATTTTGGAGACGATTACGAGGGCAGAAGAGATAAATTGTTGCTGATGTTATTTTACAGCACCGGCATCCGCCTATCTGAACTTATAGGGCTAAAAGAAACCGATGTGGATTTTACACGCGATACCATTAAGGTACTGGGCAAGCGCAATAAAGAACGCATTATTCCGGTAACTGCAGAACTTAAGCAGGAACTAATCAGTTTTAAACAACTTAGAAATGTGGAGGGAGTTAATTGCGAATACCTTTTTACCACACAAAGCGGGGTAAAAATGTATCCCAAACTGGTGTATAATGTGGTAAAAAAGTATCTTACCCAGGTTACATCTATCGAAAAAAGGAGTCCCCATGTACTAAGGCATACGTTTGCCACACACCTGCTCAATAAAGGAGCCGACCTTAATGCCATTAAAGAATTGATGGGCCACGCAAACCTTGCAGCAACACAGGTTTACACACATAACAGTATAGAAAGATTAAAGAATATTTATAAAAACAAGCACCCAAGAGCTTAAAATTCCTGCTTAAATAAAAATAATTGCGGTGAGTCCCGGGCAGGTAGGCAAATCCGCTAAAAATTAAACCGAACGAACATGAAAGTAGACATTCAATCCATCCATTTTAAAGCTGACAAAAAACTGCTTGATTTCGTGAGTAAGAAAATTGAAAAACTGGATACCTTCTACGATGGCATTCGAAGTGCTGAAGTATTTTTACGATTGGAAAATGACTCTGAAAAAGAGAACAAAGTTGTTGAGGTTAAAGTAAATATGAACTCAAACCCTATTTTTGCCAAAGAGCAAAGCCCCACTTTTGAGGCATCAACTGACCTGGTGCTGGATAAACTGGTAGCCCAGGTTAAAAAGTACAAAGAAAAACATCAGGAAAAAGCCGTGGTTTCGGCCATGTAATTTTATACGATAAGTAGAAAAAGGGCGGGTGAAAAACACACCTGCCCTTTTTTATTTTGCTGTATTTCATGCTATTCAAAAAAAAAGTTGACAATTTGGTTTTCATCAGGCACTTTTGCCGCGCTGTTACGATTTCTGCTCTTTAAGGCTTTTTTGAATAAAAAAAGTTTGCTTCCTACTTGTAATCATCCTGCAAAACACTACATTTGCAGTCCTTTTTTCAAAGGCGCATAGTGTTAAAAGTTCTTTGCAGGTTTAAAAATACCAACATTGTCACTTTAGCTCTTCCGGTAGCTATCGGGAGGTGGAGCCTTGCTCTGCACGCTAAACTGACATAAAAAATACGCCACTTTAGCTCAGCTGGTAGAGCAACTGATTTGTAATCAGTAGGTCGCTGGTTCGATTCCGGCAAGTGGCTCACCTGTTTAACAGGATTGGGGAGATACCAAAGTGGCCAACTGGGACGGACTGTAAATCCGTTGTCTTACGACTTCGAAGGTTCGAATCCTTCTCTCCCCACTCAACTGACTTAAACAAGCGGGAGTAGCTCAGTTGGTAGAGCGACAGCCTTCCAAGCTGTAGGTCGCGGGTTCGAGCCTCGTCTCCCGCTCAAACCAATCTTTAATTGGTCATTGATTGAAAAAATCAATGGCCTTTTACTGTTGGTAGGGCTTTACTGCCGTTGTTGTTCCGATATTCCTGTGTTCATGGAGTTTAAGAAGAACCAACAACAACAAGCCGTTGTAGCTCAGTGGTAGAGCACTTCCTTGGTAAGGAAGAGGTCGGCAGTTCGATTCTGCTCAACGGCTCAATAAAAGGAGAGGGCGAAAGAATATATTTCTTTCCAAAGGGTATCAGTGAAGAGGGAATGATTGTTCAGTTTTAAAGGGAACAATACCGGATATGAAACTTTAAACTTTAAAAATATAATAAACTAAAATTATGGCTAAAGAAAAATTCGACCGCAGTAAACCACACGTAAACATTGGTACTATCGGTCACGTTGACCACGGTAAAACTACTTTGACCGCTGCCATCACAAAAGTATTGGCAGAAAAAGGATTATCAGAAGCCCGCTCTTTCGATTCTATCGACTCGGCTCCTGAAGAAAAAGAACGCGGTATCACTATCAATACGGCTCACGTTGAGTATTCAACTGCTAACCGTCACTACGCTCACGTAGATTGCCCGGGTCACGCGGATTACGTTAAAAACATGGTTACAGGTGCTGCCCAGATGGACGGAGCTATCCTTGTGGTTGCTTCTACTGATGGTCCAATGCCTCAAACCCGTGAGCATATCCTTCTTGCCCGTCAGGTAGGTGTGCCTCGTATCGTTGTATTCATGAACAAAGTGGATATGGTGGATGATGCTGAATTACTTGAAATCGTAGAAATGGAAATCCGTGATTTGCTTTCTAAATACGAATTCCCTGGAAATGATATCCCTGTTATCCGCGGATCTGCTTTAGGTGGATTAAACGGAGACGCTAAGTGGGTTGAAAAAATTATGGAATTAATGGATGCAGTAGATACTTATATCCCTGTTCCTCCACGTGCAGTTGATCTTCCTTTCCTTATGCCTGTTGAAGACGTATTCTCGATCACTGGTCGTGGTACTGTTGCTACAGGTCGTATCGAGCGTGGTGTAATCAACTCAAACGATCCGGTTGAAATCATCGGTTTAGGTGCTGAAAAATTAACTTCTGTAATCACAGGTGTTGAGATGTTCCGTAAAATTCTTGACCGTGGTGAAGCTGGTGATAACGTAGGTTTATTGTTACGTGGTATTGACAAAGATCAGATCCGCAGAGGTATGGTTATTTGCAAGCCAGGTTCAGTAACTCCACACACCAAATTCAAAGCTGAGATCTACGTATTATCAAAAGAAGAAGGTGGACGTCATACTCCATTCTTTAACAAATACCGCCCTCAGTTCTATTTACGTACAACTGACGTAACAGGTGAAGTTGTTCTTCCTGACGGAATGGAAATGATCATGCCTGGTGATAACGTAACCATCACTGTGCAACTGATTGCTCCTGTAGCTATGGAGAAAAACCTCCGTTTCGCTATCCGTGAAGGCGGACGTACAATCGGTGCTGGTCAGGTAACTGAAATATTAGAATAATTTATCTGATAATCAGGTGTTAAATGTTGGGTCGGCCACAAGCCACCCAACATTTGGCATCAAACAGGAGTGTAGTTCAAGGGTAGAATAGCGGTCTCCAAAACCGTTGATGGGAGTTCGAATCTCTCCACTCCTGCCAACAAACGCTAAAACGTTTAAGCTTAAAAACATGGAAAAGCTAAAAGAATATTTTAAACTCTCAACCGATGAATTGGTAAACAAGGTTTCCTGGCCAACCTGGGAAGACCTTCAGGAAAGCACCATTATTGTAATGATAGCTTCCCTGCTGATTGCATTGGTGATTTACGTAATTGATATTTTGAGCAGCAGCGCGCTTGGATTTTTCTATCAGATTTTCCAGAGCTAAACTGTAATTCATGGAACCAATGACACAACAGGATCAATATAAATGGTATGTAGTACGTGCCGTTACCGGACAGGAAAAAAAGGTAAAGGCAATTATTGAGTCTGAACTCGACAGGGCCGGACTACGTGGTCAGGTGCCGCAAATACTGATTCCTACTGAAAAGGTTTACCAGATAAAAAATGGTAAAAAAACATCAAAAGAGAAAAGTTACTTCCCGGGTTATATCCTTATTCAGGGTGAATTAACCGGAGAAGTTCCGCATATTATAGAAACCGTAAATGGTGTAGTAGGATTTTTAGGTGGTAAATCTACCCCAACCCCGCTTCGCCAGGCTGAAGTAAACAGGATTTTAGGTACTGTTGACGAAATTTCAGAACAGGGAGAATCAATGGTTGAACCGTTTATTGTAAATGAGTCGGTTAAAGTAATTGACGGACCTTTCAGCGGATTCAGCGGAGTGATTGAAGAAGTAATGGAAGATAAAAAGAAGGTAAAGGTAATGGTGAAAATTTTCGGAAGAAGAACACCGTTGGAACTAAACTTCGTTCAGGTAGAAAAAGAAAGTTAATAATAAAATACAATGGCTAAAGAACTAACAGGATTTATTAAACTCCAGATCAAAGGTGGCGCAGCCAATCCTGCACCTCCAATTGGTCCCGCACTCGGTTCAAAGGGTGTAAATATTATGGAGTTTTGCAAGCAATTTAATGCCCGCACGCAAGATAAAGCAGGCAAAATATTGCCGGTTGTCATTTCGGTTTACAGCGATAAGTCTTTCGACTTCGTTATTAAAACTCCGCCAGTGGCATCTCAGTTGCTTGAGGTAACTAAAGCACAAAAAGGTTCGGCTGAATCAAACCGTAAAAAGGTGGGATCGGTAAGCTGGGATCAGATTAAGAAAATTGCTGAAGATAAAATGCAGGACATGAACTGCTTTAAAGTAGAGTCAGCCATGAAAATGGTTGCAGGTACAGCAAGAAGTATGGGTATCAACGTTACAGGTGATGCTCCGTTTGAAGTAAAAAAGTAAAAAGTAACTAGCAATGGCCAGAATATCTAAAAAAAGAAAAGAGGCTTTAAAAAAGGTTGACACAAACAAGCAGTATGCCTTAACTGAAGCGTCAAAATTGGTGAAAGACATTTCCTACACCAAGTTTGATTCATCAGTGGATATTGATATCCGTTTGGGTGTTGATCCTAAGAAAGCCAATCAGATGGTGCGTGGTGTGGTATCATTACCCCACGGAACCGGAAAAGCAGTACGTGTACTTGCTTTGGTAACCCCTGATAAAGAAGCTGAGGCAAAAGATGCCGGAGCGGATTTTGTGGGACTAGATGAGTTTATCCAAAAGATTGAGCAGGGATGGACAGATATCGATATCATCGTTACCCAGCCAAACGTAATGGCAAAATTGGGTAAATTGGGTAAAATCCTCGGACCACGTAACCTGATGCCAAATCCAAAATCAGGAACTGTTTCTACAGAGATAGGAAAAGTGGTAAGAGAAGTAAAAGCAGGTAAAATCGATTTTAAAGTAGATAAAGAAGGTGCCATCCACACTTCAATCGGTAAATCGTCTTTTGCTCCTGAAAAAATTTACGAAAACGCAATCGAATTGATTCAAACAATTGTGAAGTTAAAACCTTCATCAGCCAAAGGTACCTACTTAAAAGGTGTGAGCATTTCCAGCACCATGAGCCCGGGTATTTCGGTTGATACAAAATCAATCCCTGGCATTTAATATTATCAGTTATGAATAAGGAACAAAAAGGTGAAATAATTGAACAACTCGCTCAGAAGCTGAATGAGTACAAATACATCTATGTAACTGATGTATCAGCATTAAATGCACAGAAAACAAGTGAGCTCAGAAGAGAATTCTTCAAAGGTGGTATCGAAATGGAAGTGGCTAAAAACACCCTGATCGAAAAAGCCATTGAACGTACTGATAAAAACTTCGGAGCCCTGGTTGATTCTCTAAAAGGCAATACTGCTTTATTGTTTGCACAAGACGGTAAAAGCCCTGCCAAAATCATCAAAGACTTTAGAAAAGATGGCAAAAAGCCTATGCTGAAAGCCGCTTATATCGATTCTGATATCTTTATCGGTGATGATCAACTGGAGTCACTCATTGCGCTGAAATCGAAGAACGAATTAATCGGAGAAATTATCGGATTGTTACAATCTCCTGCTCAAAATGTAATCTCTGCTCTTCAAAGCAGCGGTGGCAAACTGGCCGGTATTGTTAAAACCCTCTCTGAGCGTCCTGAGTAATTAAATAATAAATCAAATTCAACAATTAAATAACAATTAAATTTTAAACTAAAATGGCAGATTTAAAAGCGTTTGCTGAACAGTTAGTAAACTTATCAGTAAAAGAAGTAAATGAGTTAGCAACAATCCTTAAAGACGAGTACGGTATTGAGCCTGCTGCTGCTGCGGTAGCTGTTGCAGCTCCTGCTGGTGGTGCCGGTGCCGGTGCTCCTGCTGCTGAACAAACATCTTTTGACGTAATTTTGAAAAGCGCTGGTGCTGCAAAATTAAACGTAGTAAAGATTGTTAAAGATCTTACCGGTCTTGGCTTGAAAGAAGCTAAAGAATTGGTAGACGGAGCTCCAAAACCTTTGAAAGAAGGTGTTGATAAAGCTACTGCTGAAGATCTGAAAGCTAAGCTTACTGAAGCTGGAGCTGAGATTGAGATCAAGTAATTGGTCCTCAGCCTTTTTACATTATTTGACCCCGGCTTCGGCCGCGGGTCAAATTTCTATTTTATAGAATTGATATATATTTTTAGTCAGTTTTAAACCATAATCCCTTGGCTAATAAACAAATAAATGCAGGAGAAAGAATTAATTTCTCGTCTGTAAAAAAAGTTCTTGATTATCCTGATTTTCTGGACGTACAATTAGAGTCGTTCCGCGAGTTTTTTCAGTTGGATACCACCTCTGAAAGCCGTTCCAATGAAGGCCTTTTCAAGGTTTTTCAGGAGAATTTCCCGATAACAGATACCAGAAATATTTTTGTACTCGAGTTTCTCGATTACTTTGTTGATCCACCACGTTACTCTATTGATGAGTGTATCGAAAGGGGATTAACCCACAATGTTCCCCTTAAAGCAAAACTCCGCCTATCATGTAATGATCCCGAGCATGAAGACTTCCAGACAATCGTTCAGGACGTTTACCTCGGTACCATTCCTTACATGACACCAAGCGGAACCTTTGTTATTAATGGTGCTGAACGTGTAATTGTTTCACAGCTTCACCGTTCGCCCGGTGTATTCTTCGGTCAATCTTACCATACCAACGGAACCAAGCTTTATTCTGCCCGTGTTATTCCGTTTAAAGGTTCATGGATTGAGTTTGCTACTGACGTTAATAACGTGATGTATGCATATATCGACCGTAAGAAAAAGTTCCCTGTTACCACTTTGCTTCGTGCCATCGGTTATGAAACAGATAAGGAAATCCTTAACCTGTTTGACCTGGCTGAAGAAATAAAAGTGAGCAAATCAGGTTTGAAAAAAGTATTGGGTCGCAAATTGGCGGCACGTGTACTTAAAACCTGGGTTGAGGACTTTGTGGATGAGGATACCGGTGAGGTGGTTTCTATTGAACGTAATGAAGTAATTATTGAGCGTGATACCATTCTGGAAGAAGATCATATTGATCTGATTGTTGATGCAGATGTAAAAACCATTCTGCTTCACAAAAATGAATCAAGCCACAATGATTTTGCGATCATATTAAACACCCTGCAAAAAGATACAGCAAACAGCGGAAAAGAAGCGCATGAGCATATTTACCGCCAGCTGCGTAATGCAGATCCGCCTGATGAAGAAACAGCGCGTGGTGTAATTGATAAGTTATTCTTCTCCGACAAACGTTACGATCTTGGTGAAGTAGGCCGTTACCGTATTAACCGTAAGCTGGAGCGTACCACATCAAGTGAAGTACGTGTACTTACCAAGGACGATATTGTAGCCATCATCAAGTATCTTATTGAATTATCAAATTCACGTGCAGACGTGGATGATATTGATCACTTGTCGAACAGACGTGTGAGAACAGTTGGTGAGCAATTATATTCTCAGTTTGGTGTTGGTCTTGCCCGTATGGCACGTACCATCCGCGAGCGTATGAATATCCGCGATAATGAGGTGTTTACCCCAACAGACCTGATCAATGCAAAAACATTGTCATCTGTAATCAACTCATTCTTCGGTACCAACCAGCTTTCACAGTTTATGGATCAAACAAATCCGCTTGCCGAGATCACTCACAAAAGAAGGATGAGTGCCCTTGGTCCGGGTGGTTTGAGTCGTGACCGTGCAGGTTTTGAGGTGCGTGACGTACATTATACCCACTATGGCCGTTTATGTACGATTGAAACACCGGAAGGTCCGAATATCGGTTTGATTTCTTCACTTTGTGTGCATGCAAAAATTAACGGAATGGGCTTTATCGAAACTCCATACCTTAAAGTGCATCATGGCAAAGTAATGGTAAACGAGCCGGTAACTTATCTGAGTGCAGAAGATGAAGATGGAAAAACCATCGCTCAGTCTGATGCAGATTATGATGAGAAAGGTAACTTCAGAGAAGAACGTATAAAAGCACGTTACGAAGGTGACTTCCCGATGCTCGAGCCTGAGAAACTCGACTTTATGGATATTGCCCCTAACCAGATTGTATCTATTGCAGCTTCCATGATTCCTTTCCTTGAGCATAACGATGCAAACCGTGCGCTGATGGGATCGAACATGCAACGCCAGGCAGTTCCTTTGTTACGCCCACAGGCTCCGGTTGTAGGCACAGGTCTTGAAGGCCGTGTTGCCCGCGATTCGCGTACCCTTATTGTGGCTGAAGGAAAAGGCGTGGTGGAGTATGTTGATGCAAATGAAATCAGGGTACGTTACGAACAAACCGAAACAGATCGTTTGGTAAACTTCGGTAACGAATCTAAAATATATAAGCTGATTAAATTCCGCAGAACCAACCAAAATACGTGTATTAACCTTAAACCAATTGTTCGCAAAGGCGACCGAGTGGAAAAAGGACAGGTATTGTGCGAAGGATATGCAACAGAAGGCGGAGAGCTGGCTCTTGGCCGTAACCTTAAAGTAGCATTCATGCCATGGCAGGGATTCAATTTTGAGGATGCGATTGTAATTTCTGAACGCGTGGTAAAAGAAGATATTTTTACTTCTATCCATGTTACAGAATACGAGCTGGAAGTACGTGATACCAAACGTGGTGAAGAAGAATTAACCAACGATATTCCTAACGTAAGTGAAGAGGCTACCAAAAACCTTGATGAAAACGGATTGATCCGTGTAGGTTGTGAGGTAGGAGAAGGGGATATCCTCATTGGTAAAATTACTCCAAAAGGAGAAACGGAACCATCACCGGAGGAAAAATTACTTCGCGCCATCTTTGGTGATAAAGCCGGAGATGTGAAGGATGCTTCTTTAAAAGCACCACCTTCATCTTCAGGTGTGGTAATTGATAAAAAATTATTCTCCAGAGCCAAGAAAGAAAAACTTTCCAAGCAGGAAGAGAAAGCCCGTGTAGGCAAATTGCAGGACGAGCATGAGAAGAACGTAAAAGATATCAAAGCTACTTTAGTAGAGAAATTATTTACCGTTCTTTCAGGCAAAACTTCTCAGGGTGTGTTCAACGTGTACAACGAAGAACTGATTCCGAAAGGAACCAAATTCACCATGAAGAACCTGAATGATATTGACTATACCCATATCAATGCCAATAACTGGACAACTGATGCCGATAAGAACGAACTCGTACGTTTGGTTTTATCGAATTACAAAAACAAGTTGAACCAGGAAATTGCCGACTTTAAACGTAAAGAATTTGCCGTTCTGGTAGGTGATGAGTTACCAACCGGAATTTTGAAAATGGCTAAGGTTTATATTGCCAATAAGCGTAAGCTTAAAGTGGGTGATAAGATGGCCGGTCGCCACGGTAATAAAGGTATTGTTGCCCGTATTGTACGTGATGAGGATCTTCCTTTTATGGATGACGGAACTCCGGTGGATATTGTATTAAATCCACTTGGTGTACCATCGCGTATGAACCTGGGACAGATTTATGAGACCGTTTTAGGATGGGCCGGAAAAGAATTGGGTATCAAGTTTGCTACTCCGATTTTTGATGGGGCTTCTGATGAACAGGTACTGGATTATTGCCGCAAAGCAGGTATCCCTGAATATGGTAAAACATATTTGTATGATGGATTATCGGGCGAGCGTTTCCACCAGCCGGTTACAGTAGGTGTAATTTATATGCTTAAACTGGGCCACATGGTTGATGATAAGATGCACGCACGTTCTATCGGGCCATACTCGCTTATTACACAACAGCCGTTGGGTGGTAAAGCACAATTTGGTGGTCAGCGTTTTGGTGAGATGGAGGTTTGGGCATTGGAAGCATTCGGTGCAGCCAATATCCTTCAGGAAATCCTTACCGTGAAATCTGACGATATCATCGGTCGTGCCAAAACTTATGAGGCTATTGTGAAAGGTGATAATCTGCCACAACCTGGTATTCCTGAATCATTCAATGTATTGGTTCATGAATTAAGAGGTTTAGGTTTAGATATTACACTTGAGTAATTCTTAAACAGATCAGGCAACACATTCAATTAAAAGTAAAGCACATAATTATATGTCTAAAAGAGATCAAAAGATCAAAAGTAATTTCACCAAAATCAGAATAGGTCTGGCTTCACCGGAGTCTATTCTGCAAAAATCACATGGTGAGGTAACAAAACCGGAAACAATTAACTACCGTTCCTTTAAACCGGAAATGGGTGGGTTGTTTTGTGAAAGGATTTTCGGCCCTATAAAAGATTATGAGTGCCATTGCGGTAAATACAAACGTATCCGTTACAAAGGCATCGTATGCGATCGTTGCGGTGTGGAGGTAACTGAGAAAAAAGTAAGACGCGAACGCATTGGCCATATCAACCTGGTAGTACCTGTTGCACATATCTGGTATTTCCGCTCACTGCCAAATAAAATTGGTTACCTGTTGGGTATTCCTACAAAGAAACTCGATATGGTTGTTTATTACGAGCGTTATGTAGTATGTCAGCCTGGTATTAAAGGTACCGATGGTGTGCAGATGTATGATTTGTTAACTGAAGAAGAGTATCTGGATATCCTGGATTCTTTACCTAAGGAAAATCAACACCTGGATGATGAAGATCCGAATAAATTCATTGCCAAAATGGGCGGTGATGCATTGTGGTTCTTATTGTCACGTATCAACCTCGACACTTTATCATACGATTTAAGGCATAAAGCACAAAACGAAACTTCACAGCAACGTAAGCAGGAAGCTTTAAAACGTTTGAAAGTTATTGAAGGATTCCGCGCTTCACAGGAGCACGGAGATAACCGTCCGGAGTGGATGGTTGTTAAAATTCTGCCGGTTATTCCACCGGAGTTGCGCCCACTCGTTCCATTGGAAGGTGGCCGTTTTGCAACTTCCGATTTGAATGATTTATACAGGCGTGTAATTATCCGTAACAACCGTTTGAAACGATTGATGGAAATCAAAGCTCCAGAGGTAATCTTACGTAACGAAAAACGTATGTTACAGGAAGCTGTAGATTCCCTGTTTGATAATACAAGAAGAGTAAGTGCTGTAAAAACAGAAGGTAACCGCCCGCTGAAATCATTAAGCGATATGCTTAAAGGTAAACAAGGTCGTTTCCGTCAGAACTTGCTTGGAAAACGTGTTGACTACTCAGGTCGTTCAGTAATTGTGGTAGGTCCGAACTTAAAATTACACGAGTGCGGTATTCCTAAAAATATGGCGGCTGAGTTATTCAAGCCGTTTATTATCCGCAAATTGCTTGAGCGTGGCATAGTAAAAACGGTAAAATCTGCTAAAAAGCTGGTTGACCGCAAAGAAGCAGTGATCTGGGATATCCTTGAGAATATATTAAAAGGACATCCGGTTCTGCTAAACCGTGCTCCTACACTCCACAGGCTGGGTATCCAATCTTTCCAGCCCAAACTGGTAGAAGGAAAAGCCATTCAGTTACATCCGTTGGTATGTACAGGTTTTAATGCCGACTTTGACGGTGACCAGATGGCTGTTCACGTTCCGCTTGGAAACGCTGCAGTGCTGGAAGCCCAGGTATTAATGCTTGCTTCTCACAATATTCTTAACCCTGCAAATGGTGCACCTATTGCGGTTCCTTCTCAGGACATGGTATTGGGTCTTTATTATATTACCAAAGGCCGCAAATCAACCCCTGAGCATTTTGTAAAGGGCGAGGGATTAACCTTCTATTCTCCTGAAGAAGCAATTATTGCTTATAATGAGAAAAGAGTGGATTTGCATGCACTGGTTAAATGCCGTGTAACCGTGAAGGAAGAAGGTGAGTTACTAACCAAATTGATTGAAACCACACTTGGAAGAGTACTTTTTAATCAGGTGGTACCTTCGGAATATGGTTTTATAAATGAAACATTAACCAAGAAAAATCTTCGTGATATTATAGGAAGTGTAATTCGTATTTCAGGAATGGATCGCGCTGCACGTTTCCTTGACGATATCAAAGATCTTGGATTCCATTATGCATTCAGGGGAGGTTTATCATTTAACCTTTCATACGTAATGATTCCGGCCGAGAAAGAGAAATTTGTGAAGCAGGCAATGGCTGAAGTGGAAGATATCTGGAGCAACTATAACAATGGATTTATTACCAATAACGAGCGTTACAACCAGGTAATTGATATTTGGACACGTATCAACTCGCGTTTGGCTGATACCTTGTTAAAACAACTGAAAGAAGACCAGCAAGGATTTAATCCAATTTATATGATGTTGGATTCCGGAGCGCGTGGTTCTAAAGAGCAAATCCGTCAGTTGGGTGGTATGAGGGGATTGATGGCCAAGCCACAGAAAAACCTTTCAGGTGGAACTGGTGAGATCATCGAGAACCCGATTTTATCCAACTTTAAAGAAGGACTTTCGGTAATTGAATACTTTATTTCTACGCACGGTGCTCGTAAAGGTCTTGCCGATACGGCTCTGAAAACAGCGGATGCGGGTTACCTTACACGTAGGTTGCATGACGTTGCCCAGGACGTGGTAGTAAATGAAGAAGATTGCGGAACGCTTCGTGGTATCATGATGTCAGCGCTTAAAGATAACGAGGAAGTTGTTGAATCGTTGTATGAGCGTATTCTTGGACGTACCAGTTTGCATGATGTTTACGATCCTCTGAACGGAGAATTGTATTGCAAATCAGGTGACGAAATCACTGAAGAAATTGCAGGCAAAATAGAAGCTTCACCACTTGAGCAGATAGAAATACGATCAGCATTAACCTGCGAAACCCAATTGGGTATTTGTGGTAAATGTTACGGACGTAATCTGGCAACAGGTCGCATGTCGCAACGCGGAGATGCAGGCGGTGTAATTGCTGCACAATCCATTGGTGAGCCAGGTACACAGTTAACACTTCGTACATTCCACGTGGGTGGTACGGCATCAAACATTGCATCAGAATCACAAATGAATGCAAAATTTGGTGGTTTACTGGAGTTCGAGGAAATCAGAACTACACTCATGGAAACGGATACAGATGAAGGAAAAGTAGAAGTAGTGTTGGGTCGTCAGGGTGAGATTCGTATTTTGGATGAGAATACCCGTCAAACCATTATTACGGTGAACATTCCTTACGGTGCGCATTTGTTTGTGAAAAACGGACAAAAAATTGCCAAAGGAGATCGTATCTGTACATGGGATCCGTACAATGCCGTAATCATTTCTGAACTTGCCGGTAAAATCAGTTTCGAAAACATTATCGAAAATGTAACCTACAAGGAAGAATCAGATGAGCAAACAGGACATAAAGAGAAGGTAATTATTGAGTCGAAAGACAAAACCAAAATACCTTCTATCATTATCCTTGATGCAAAAGGCAAACCTGTAAGAGAGTACAATATGCCTGTAGGTGCACATATTATTGTAGAAGAAGGACACAGCATTAATGCAGGAGAGATTCTGGTGAAAATTCCACGTGTGGTTGGTAAAACCCGCGATATCACCGGAGGTCTTCCACGTGTAACGGAATTATTCGAAGCACGTAATCCTTCAAATCCTGCTGTTGTAACAGAGATTGATGGGGTGGTAAGTTTCGGAGGTATTAAGCGTGGTAACCGCGAGGTTATTATCACCTCAAGAGATGGCGAGCAGAAAAAATACCTCGTATCACTTTCTAAACATATCCTTGTTCAGGAGAATGATTTCGTAAAAGCAGGATCTTCTTTATCTGATGGTTCAATAAGCCCTCAGGATATTTTAAGGATTGAAGGTCCTCTTGCAGTTCAGCGTTATATCCTAAACGGTATTCAGGAAGTATACCGTTTGCAGGGTGTAAAAATCAATGACAAACATATTGAGATTATTGTTCGTCAGATGATGCAAAAACTGGAAATCGAAGATCCGGGAGATACCTTGTTCCTTGAAGGTGAAAATGCCGACAAATGGAACTTCAAGAAAACCAATGACTGGATTTATGATAAAAAGGTAGTACTTGATGCAGGAGATTCAGCCAACCTCAAACCAGGACAAATTGTTCATGTTCGCAGGCTGCGTGATGAGAACTCCATGCTTAAACGCCAGGATAAAAAACTGGTTCAGGTACGTGATGCCGTTCCTGCTACAGCAAGTCAGATCATCCAGGGTATTACCAGGGCATCTTTGGGAACTCATAGTTTTATGAGTGCCGCATCGTTCCAGGAAACTACCAAGGTATTGAATGAGGCTGCTATTTCAGGAAAAGTAGATCAAATGCTTGGATTAAAAGAAAACGTAATTGTAGGACATCTGATACCAGCAGGTACGGGTATGCGCGATTACGAAAAACTGATTGTTGGATCAAGAGAAGAGTACGAAGCATTAATGGCTTCAAAAGGAGAGATGGCAAAATCCAACTAACCGGTTTAATGATAATAAGAAAAAAGAGGCTTTCGGGCCTCTTTTTTTATGCTTTGGTTTATCAGGTATCAGGTGTAATTTAAAAATATCAGGAACACCTCAGCTTCTCTTTTTTTTGTACTTTTGATTTTTAATTAATCATCATGGAAAACGAAAATCCAAACCAGATCAATATAGAGCTAAGTGAAGAAACAGCCGAAGGGGTGTATTCCAATCTGGCTATTATTACGCATTCCAATTCAGAGTTTGTGGTAGATTTTGTTCGCATAATGCCCGGGGTACCAAAGGCAAAAGTAAAATCACGCATTATATTAACTCCGGAGCATGCCAAAAGGTTGCTGATGGCATTAAGTGACAATATCAATAAGTTTGAAGAAATGCACGGGGAGATTAATATCGGAGATGGTTTCCCGCCTATTCCGATGAATTTTGGCGGGCCTACTGCGCAGGCGTAATAATTTTTCTTTAATAGATTCCTGGTGTATCTACCTTCTTCAGCAATTCAATTACTGATAAAATAGCGGGCATGTATTGTATTACGGCTATTGCTATAAAGTGATAGTAAAGAATAATGCATAATATGGTTGTAATGGTTTTGGCCGTTTTTGCCACCCCCTTTTTTAACTGAAAAATCTTATTCAGGTCAATAATGGCAAGCATCAGGTTTACCACCGCAAGCCCATATATAATTAAACTCCCGTCAAGGTTGTTGCTAAAATAATATAACCAGGCTGAGCAGGTAAGAAGGTATACAAAGTTCATGGCCCAGCCGGTGGTATTATATTTTAAGGATACCACTTCATCGTCTTCATCCAGGTTTTGGTTTAGGTAAAAATACCTGATGGCGTAAAAGATGGAAACCATGGCTAAAAAAACAATGAAGAGCGACTTGTAAACCATTTTGTTCCAGTTTGCCAGTTTCTCCTTCTTAAAAGCTTCTGTTTTGTCTTTTATCACTTTTTTCCATTCTTTCCCGTATTCCTTTTCAAAATTGGCCAGTTGCTGGTAGCTTTTTTGCACCCTCAGGTAATGGAGTTCTGAGTTAATGTATTCTTCTTCCCCTTTAAACTCGGCATAGGTGGAAAACGACAATACCATAATCACAAATAGCTGAAAAATGCTGCCCCAATTCATTGTTTATAATTTGAATGTGGCAAAATATGGGGAAAGTTTATCTTTGCCAAAATCTAACCCACCTTGGATAAACAAATAAAATTCCCCGCTACCTTGGTTCTGGCTGATGGAACCGTATTCTCCGGAACTTCAATAGGTAAAATTGGCACCACTACCGGTGAAATTTGTTTCAATACCGGAATGACCGGTTATCAGGAAGTATTTACCGACCCATCCTATTTTGGTCAGATACTGGTGCAAACCAATGTACATATCGGTAACTACGGTATTGCTGCAGAAGAGGTTGAATCCGATAGCATTAAGATTTCCGGACTGGTATGCAAACAATTTAATGTGCCGTTTTCCCGTAAAATGGCGGGCATGACCGTTCAGGAGTATTTTACCCTGCATAATATTGTTGGCATTGCCGATATCGATACCAGGGAAATTGTGAGACATGTGCGTAATAAAGGAGCCATGAATGCCATTATATCCTCTGATAATAAAACAGTGGAGGAGTTAAAAGCAGAACTGGCCAAAGTACCTTCCATGGAAGGGCTGGAATTATCATCGCAGGTTTCTACCAGCTCCACTTATTATATAGGTAATACCGAAGCCTCAAAACGGGTGGCTGTGCTTGATCTGGGTGTAAAGAAAAATATCCTGAGAAGCCTTGCCGAACGCGATTGTTACCTTGGTGTGTTTAACGGCAAAACATCATTTGCTGAAATGATGAAATTTAAACCTGATGGATTTATGATTTCCAATGGCCCGGGTGATCCCGCTACCATGGATTATGCAGTAAATACGGTAAAAGAAATCCTCCATAACAATATTCCACTTTTCGGTATTTGCCTTGGGCATCAGGTACTGGCCGAAGCCAACGGGGTTTCCACCTTTAAAATGCACAATGGCCACAGGGGATTAAACCACCCGGTAAAAAATATCATTACCGGCCATTGCGAAATTACCTCGCAAAACCATGGATTCTCCGTAAATTCGGATGATGTGAAAAAGAATAAGGATTTAGAAATTACCCATATCAACCTGAATGATGATACCATTGAAGGGATCAGACTGAAAAACAGAAAGGCATTTTCTGTGCAGTATCACCCAGAAGCGGCACCAGGACCGCATGACAGCAGGTATCTTTTTGATGATTTTATAAAACTGATGAATTAATTCTAACCAATAATAAATAATAAAATGAGTTCAATTATCAATATCCATGCAAGACAAATTCTTGATTCCAGAGGAAACCCAACGGTAGAAGCCGAGGTAATTACAGAAGGAGGAGCCCTGGGCCGTGCGGCAGTTCCTTCAGGTGCATCAACCGGAGCACACGAAGCTGTGGAGTTAAGAGATGGTGATAAAAAAGTATACATGGGTAAAGGCGTGTTGAATGCAGTTGAGCATATCAATAAAGAAATCTCCGACCGCTTAACCGGCCTTGATGTATTTGAGCAAAATGAGATTGACCGTCAGATGCTGAAACTTGACGGAACAGATAACAAAGCAAAATTAGGTGCCAATGCCATTCTTGCAGTATCAATGGCCTGCGCCAAAGCTGCCGCTATAGAAAGCAATATGCCACTCTATCGTTATGTAGGTGGGGTTAATGCCAATACATTACCTATCCCTTTAATGAATATACTAAATGGTGGTGCACATGCCGATAACTCCATCGATTTTCAGGAGTTTATGATTATGCCTGTAAAAGCCGATTCGTTCAGCGAAGCCCTGCGTATGGGAACAGAAGTTTTCCATCACCTTAAAGCAGTGTTAAAGAAAAAAGGATATTCCACCAATGTTGGAGATGAAGGTGGATTTGCACCAAATATTCCCTCCAATGAAGAAGCTATTGAAACCGTGCTTAAAGCCATTGAAGAGGCCGGATATAAACCTGGTAAGGATATTTATATTGCCATGGATGCTGCCACCACTGAGTTCTATGATGAGAAAACAGGAATGTACACCTTCAAGAAATCAGATAAACGCGAAATGGATTCAGCCGGAATGGTTGCTTACTGGAAAGATTGGACAAACAAATACCCTATTTTATCTATTGAAGATGGAATGGCTGAGGATGACTGGAAAGGTTGGGCTGAATTGACCAAGACCATTGGAGATAAAGTACAACTGGTAGGCGATGATTTATTTGTAACCAATAGCAAACGCCTGGCAAAAGGAATTGAAAAAGGTGTGGCCAATTCTATTCTGGTTAAAGTAAATCAGATTGGTACTTTAACAGAAACCATTGAAGCTGTAAATCTGGCTACACGCAATGCATATACCAATATTATGAGTCACCGCAGTGGTGAAACCGAAGATACCACTATTGCAGACCTGGCAGTGGCGCTAAACAGCGGACAAATTAAAACCGGATCGGCAAGCCGTACCGACAGGATAGCCAAGTATAACCAATTACTAAGAATTGAAGAGGAACTTGGTAAAAATGCTTACTACCCAGGAACTGATTTTAAGTTTATTAAATAATACCCAGGTTATTTTCTGATACCCGAAACGCTGCGCCAACACGCAGCGTTTTGTTTTTGTATACAACTGGTTATGCTGTGCAAATCTTTGTGTATCCGCCATCATTAAATTGTATTTAATTTGAGTTGTGATTTTTGACTGGAAAAAAGTTGTAACCAATAAATACCTTATTGCCACCTCGCTGTTTGTGGTGATGCTCTTTTTTTCTGATAAAAACAGTGTTATCGATCAATACAAGCTGCATAAGCAACACAACAAGGTAAAGGCAGAGCACAGGTATTACGAGCAGGAAATTGAAAACGCACGTAAGCAATACAATGAATTGTTTTCCAACGATAAGAACCTGGAGAAATTTGGCCGCGAAAAATACCTGATGAAAAGGGATGATGAAGATGTGTATGTGATAGTACCGAATAAAACAGAAGCCCCAAAAGCAGAATAATTTGCGTTATAACAAATAAAAAAACCTCCGGGATTATTGGTTCCGGAGGTTTTTTGGTGAAACAGGGCAGTCCCTGATTATTTCTTTATTACTTTTTGAGTGGTTAAGGATACGCCATTGTTAACCCTTATATAATAAATGCCTGTAGGTAGTTGAGCGGTATTTATTTGAAAGGTATTGGTTCCTTCATCCAGCTTTTCCATTGCCTGATAATGTACTTTTCCAAGTAAATCCACCACCTCAACAGAGGCTGAAGAAACAGCAGGAGTATTTACGGTGATGCTTAAAGAATGGGTAAACGGGTTTGGTGTTGTTATCAGTGTTTGGTTTAGCAAATTGGTTACCACTCGTTTTTGAATAGATGAAGTTACCATTTAAATCAACCTGTTTAATTCTGTAGTAATTGTTTCCGTTTTTTGGATGGTTGTCTGCATAGCTGTATGAAAGCAACTGAGTAGAATGGCCTTTTCCCTTAACGGTACCGGCATAATCAAAGTGATCACCATCATTGCTTCTTTCAATAATAAAATGGCTGTTATTTGTTTCAGCAGCTGTGCTCCATTTTACCATATTTAATTCCTTTCCGGCAGTTACCGTAAAATCACTCCATTTAACCGGAAGAGGTGCATCATTCCAGGTATGCCCAACTCTTAACCCATCAATAACCAAGGTTGGTGCATTACCTGCAGTTCCCTGTCTTAGCACTACACGCGCAATATTGGGTGCATCTGTTTGGGTCGGGTTCACGGGATAAGCAATTGCATTAGCAGGTTCTGTTGCAGGCACACCCGCCTTTGAAATATAAAGCCTGATGGAGTCATCTGTTGTTGTAGTTGTATTTAAGGTATATTTTACCATAAACAACAAGGTTTGTCTTTTAGGGAAAGTATCGGGAGCATATACGGTTGCTTCGGTACTTTTGCTGATGGCTACCTGAAAGTAATTGGTATCGGCAGCATAATTTCTGATATACAATCTGCCGGTAAGATTAGAGGTACTGTTATTGGGAAGCAATGCAAAAAAATAATCTCCTGTGGTATTTGCTGTAATAATATTGGCAAGGAAACCACAATAAGCGGATCCGCTGGAAACAGGACTAAATTCCCTGTAAATATCCTGACCTGTATTTTTTACCAATGCAGCATTTCCTGAACCACCACTTACGTAGCCGGAAAAAGACAATCCGCTTTCACTGGAGCGGATCACATTGGTAGTATTGGCCGCTGTAACTACCCAACCATTGCTGGTAAGGGTATCATTCGGGGCCAGATAGGGAAACGTTTCGTTCAGGCGGGTTTGTGCATTGGCAGCAGAAACAGAGAGAAAAAGGGTAACCAGGTAAAATATTCTTTTCATATGTTTAAATTTAGCAATGCAAAAGTAGATTAGCAATGCTAAGCCAGTATTATTGAAAGGTTAAATGGCGTAAAACGTAGAAGAAAAAGAAGAAAAACGGGAGCGAACTATTTTTTCTTAAAATCCCCGCGTTTCCAGGAATTAAAAAACTGGCTCCATGCAAAAGGGTCAAACAAGCGCTGAGGCGGTAATTGTCCGTTGTAATAATATTTGTTTGCGGACTGTTGTGCTGCGTAGGTCTGATTTTCGCGACCGTCCATAATCATGGCAGAACCTAATGTATAAAGTGGTTTTCTCCTCAGGTTGTGTCGTGCTGCATTCCCGTATTCATCAGGAATATTGGCTTTTACAAAATAGTAATTAAACTCCTCAGGGGTAGGCCAGGCATGGATGACAGCTTCAGGTAAAAACACGGTATCTTCTGACATCGGCTGTACAATCGAATACCTTGTTGAGATGAGGTTGGCCGGGATTACAAAACGTGCTTCTTTCATCCCAATGGAGGTAAATAAAATGGTATCGCCTTTGCGGGCTACGAAAGAAAAAAAGCCTGAAGCATCTGAGTAGGTTCCTTTGTTTAGTCCTTTAATATGAACAGAAACGAGCGGAAGTGCACGCAGGCTGTCGGTGCTAACCACCAGGCCTGAGAACTGAATTAAATCTGCATCAGCCTGTGCTTTTGCTTTGGTTATAAACAGTATGCTGAAACAAAGCAGCAAAAAAGTATATCGGGTATTCATTAAAAAAATATTCCTGCAACAATACATAATAATACAACGATTGGGTAAGGGAATTTGGTGGTAAGAAGTAAAAATAATGTTCCAAGCAAAACCAGCATATTCATTTCATTTACTTCCACAGGTTTAAACAGCAGGTAGGCCGAAGCCAGCACAAGCCCTGCGGAAGTTGCATTAATTCCTTCAATGGCATTTTTTACAGGGGAGAAAACCTTAATCTGATTCCAGATGGGATAAATAAAGAATATGAGGAAAATACCGGGTAAAAATATGGCAGCAGTGCCGATAATGCTCCCCAGTACCATACCCCATGATCCCCAGTCTCTTAAAATCAAAGCGCCTGTAAACGAAGAAATACTGAAAACAGGTCCGGGTACAGCCTGCAAAACACCAACGCCTGCCAGGTATTCGTTTGCTGTAATATATTGTTTAAACTCCACAAACTGGTTAAACATCATGGGTATAAGCACATGCCCTCCTCCAAATACGATACTTCCATAACGGTAGGTGTTTTCAAAAAGAAGAAAAGCCTTATTGTGGGTAATTGCGCCTAACAAAGCGGAAAGTAAAAATACCCCAAGAAATAAAAACAGGTTGCTCCAGTTTCCAATTTTAACAGGGTGCACATCTTTATAATCTGTTCGTTTTAGCAGGGTAGAGGCAATACCCCCGATAAGGAGCAACACCGGAAAAATATAAGGGGTGGTATAGATAATGGCTACAGCGGCAGACAGCAGCATCAGTATCCAATGGTGAATTCTGCTAACAAAAAGATCTTTAATTTTATAAGCAGCATAAATGATAAAACCTACTGCCATAGGTTGAATATACTTAAGAAAATCGAGCCGGGGATTTTCAAGGGAAAGCCTGTTTACCACAAAAGCAAAAAAGCCCATGATTAAAGCTGCTGGTAGCACCCAAACACCAAGGGTAAGGAATGCCAGCAGCGGACCACCTTTAATAAATCCAATGGCAGTAATGGTTTGGGTTGAGGTGGGGCCGGGTAACATATTACACAGAGAGTTAAGTTCTTTCAATTCGTTCTCCGTAATATAACCCCTCCTGAGTACCATTTTTTTATGGATTTGGGTAAAATGCACCTGTGGCCCCCCAAAGGCAGTGGCCGCAAGAGTAAGAACATCCAGTAAAAAGATGCCGGTACGAAAGTTCCTGATATGTTTCTTTTTTACCATCCCAACATTCGAAAATAATAAAAAAGGCTTCCTTTTGGGGAAGCCTTTTCTGATTTATGGGTAACAATCAGTATTTCTGAATCCTGATCATTTGATTCATAGTACCATTGTTTACATGAAGCATATAAATTCCTGCTTTTAAATCACTCAGGTTAAGGTTCAATCCAGATTGATTTTTTACTTCTGTTTGGGTGTTGTAAACAGATCTTCCCTGCATGTCTTTCACATCAATGGTAACCAGCCCGTTCAGCAAGGTGTTAAAACTGATATTTACTTCTGCATTTACCGGGTTTGGTAATGCCACACTGTTTTTAGGAAACGAGGCGGTAAGAGCTATAATCGGGGAAAGTTCTGAATGTCCGTTGGCATCAATGGTATTCAGGCGATAGTAGATCGTTTTGTGTTGAGAAAATGCACCCATATCGGTGAATAGGTAAGCTACTTTTTCAGAGGAGATCCCTTTGGCTTTTATTTCAGAAACATTGGTAAACTCGGAACCATCCAAACTACGCTGTAATACAAAAGAAGAAACGTTGAGTTCGCTTGCTGTTACCCATGAAATTTCAGCATCTTTATTTTGTAAAACCCTGCCGTTGAAGCTAATTAAAGATGCAGGAAGCGGGTTTTGTGTGCTGTTGGCTCCGATATAAAATGTGTTATTTAACTGAGCATCTGTTAAACCGCTTCTTTCTGCATACGGAGAGGTAAATGTGCCACCTCCATCAACAGCAGTGCCCGGAGCAACCGCAGATGCCAGTGTGATACGGATATTGGTTGGGTTGTTTAGAGTACCGGGATCTGTTGTGGTTCCTAATCTTAATCCCAAACCTGTTCCGGCAAATCCGTTTCCGGTAGAAACAACCCAGTTGCGGTTGGTACGAACATTTACGCTTACATTGTTAGTGGCATTATCGTTAAAAGGGGTTCCCATGGTGCTTATGCCTGAAGTATTATTGTATGCAACAGTTACTGTTCCACCTGTTGTTGGTGTTCCGCTAATCCAGAGCGGGTGTGTATTGTTATTTTCAGACATTGGAAAAGCACCGGTATCTTGTCCCATGGTTAATGGCGTAGTGCCAAACCACCTGGTAAACGTTCCGGTACCATGCACATTACCACCCGAACGGCTAAGCGAACCGGGAGCAACTGCGGATGTGCCTAACGTGAGTGAGTTCCCGTTCAGGTTAATATTGCCTGAGGTTAACACAAGTCTGGCCCCGCCTAAAGCAAGATTCCTGTTCAGTTTTACTCCATTGGAGTTGTTTACAGCAAAATTTACCGGATTAGTAAATGTAAGGGTTCCGTTACCTGAAATTTCCTGCTGTGTTGTTGATGACATGGTGATTGTTGAGGGAGTAGCAGGCGAAAAATTGAGTGTTCCGGGACTGTTCACCCTGATATTGCCCAGAATGGAAATTGCACCTGTAAGGTTCAAATTAAAAACACCGGAATCAACTATCAGGCTGTCTATTCCAAAAGTATTACTGCCGGTTGAACTGATGGTTGCCGAGGTACGATAAATAAAATTGGCATAGGTTCTTCCTGATAGAGAAGGGGCATTTGCCGACATCTGAATATAATTACTTCCTTTACTAAAATAAGCTTTGGAGGCCGGACTGCTTAAGCCAAACAAATTGGATCCGATAAGAAACTCAAATGAACTACCAGGGGCAAAAATATGGGTATTGGAAACGCCAACCTGTGTAAACGGATTTCCGGTAAAAGTACTATCTGTGCGAATAGCCCCGCCACTTTGTACAACAATACTTGCGGAGTCCACCCCATAAAGGCGGCTACGGTCGCTGCTCATAATAAGCCTGCCGGCAATGGATGCAGTTGTTCCTGAGTCTACAAAAATACAAACAGGAGGATTGGCTCCCGCTAAAATCAAAGTACTCCCGCTTTGAATTTCAAGTGCAGGTGAGGCTCCCCCTTTCACGAAGATGCTTGGGGGTATGAAATATGATGAAGAAGCAATTGTTCCGGAAGCGAATGAATTCATTACCGTGTTACTCGTTATTGTGGCAATTTCACCTCTTGTTGTGGGTGAAGGCAAAGTTCCGGTGTAAAACTGTTCGCCAACCCTTATTTCTGTTAAAAAACTGGTTCCTGTGCCGGTAATGGTGTTTCCTGACCTTACAAGGGTGCCTGTTGTTGAGGTCCAGGTTCCTCCATTTAATCTGACAGAAGCATTATTGATTACCCGAAGCCGGCCCACAGTTTGGCGGGGCAGGTTGGTAACACTGGCTGTAGGGGTAACACTACCGTTAAATATCAGGATATCATTGGCTGCAGGGGTTGTTCTGGTTGGGGTCCAGCTGGCTGCCGTTGTCCAGCTTCCTGCTAATACATTCCAGGTATAGGTATTTTGAGCTTTGGCTACACAAAATATGGCCAAAAAAAAGATAATGGAGGATAGTTTTTTCATGGTATTTAGCTTTAATACAAAATAGATTAACAACCTCGAAATTATTGACTTTTTATTTAAATAGTACAATCTTTTTGTGAATGTTGATTTTTTTTATGTGAAAGGTTGTTTCTGTCATTATTTTTCGATTACTTCGAAGCCTAAATAATACTCTCATGAATCTGTATAAATACCTGGGTGCTATATTACTTCTGCTGGCATTTAATACCAACGAAGCCCTTGCACAGAAGACCTGGACAAATGGAAATAATTCCGGCAATTGGTTTGATGATGATAACTGGGATCCAGTGGGAACGCCAGGAGCTGGTGATGCCGTAATTTTTGACGGTACAAACGGAGATGATTGTTTTATTTCCGGTGCCGCTGAATGTGCCAATTTTTCCATGAGTGCTGGGTATGGAGGAACCGTTAATTTTGATGCCGGGTCTACCCTTACAGCTGCAGCAGGGGCATTTAATGCCGGAACTTTTGATGCAACAGGTGCCGGAGATCTTATTTTTACAGGCTTTACCATTAACGGAGGAACTTTTACCAGTACTCCGGCAAATCTTTTTTTAAGCAATACGGCATTAGTGCTTACAAGCGGAACATTTAACCATAACAGCGGAACTGTTTACTATGATATTGCAAATCTCACATCGGTATCCATTCCAAACGGGCTTAACTTGTTTAACCTTACACTGGATAAAACAAGCACAGGAACTGTTACTTATACAATTGGTTCTACGGTTACCGTAAACGGAGATATGGTTTTAAACACAACAAGCAGTTCAAGAAGTATTCTGCTAAGTACAGGAACCATCTCTCTTAAAGGTAATCTTGATAATTCAAATAATCAGGGAACAAGTACAAGCGCACAATCGGCTACTATTTCTCTTACAGGAACAACGTCACAAACGATCTCAGGAGCAGGTGTTAGTGGTGATAAAGGACGACTTGCTAACATTACTATCAATCAGGGTGGGGGTGGAACCGTTTCCCTTTCCGGCTTCATTTATATTAATGGCACAATCACTTATACCAGTACAGGAACTGTTAGCCCCGGCTCTTCTACTGTATTTATTTTTGGAACCCGCACACTTGATGCAGAAAATACATCAAATGTTACTATGCCGTTCAATAACTTAAATATAGGAAGAACTTCGGGAGCCACAAATATAGGTACTGTTACCTTAGGTGGTGGATTACGTGTTGATGGTACATTAACGATTAACACAGGCTCTACACTTACTACATCTAATAACGCAATTGAGCTTAGAGGAGATTTTACCAATTCAGGAACTTTTACACCGGGTAATACCATTGTAACTTTGCAGGGAACAAATTCTCAAGCTTTGGATTTCAGGAACTCGAGTTCAGTTACCTTGGTAGCCATCAATTGCGCAAAATCATCAAATACGGCTACTATTTCTGATGCGATAAGTATTTCCGACAGTATTACCTGCACAGGTGGAACCCTTAACCTGAACGGAAACCTGACATTACTTTCTACTGCCAGTAAAACAGCCCAGGTAGGAAGAAGCACCGGAACAATTAGTGGTAATGTGATTGCTCAAAGACATGTGCCCTCATCAGCGCGTAAATGGATTTTCCTTGCATCACCTGTTACCACTGCCAACAATATCAGCAATAACTGGCAACAACAAATACATATTACCGGTTCAGGCTCGGGAGGAACAACCTGTCCAACCTTAACCGCACATACCAATGGATTTGATGCAACCTTGTCTAATAGCCCATCTATGTTAACTTATGGAGAGGCCGCAAAAGCTTGGACATCCGTGAGTACCACATCTTCCACGAATCTGGTTGCCGGCACAGGTTACAGGGTTTTTATTCGTGGCGACAGGGTAGGTCAGGCTTGCGCTTTGCTCGATAATACCAACCCAACACCAAGTGCGGTAACTTTAAGTGCTACCGGTACTTTGCTTACCGGTTCACAGGATATTACAGGCCTTACCTGCAGCAATGGTTGTGATGATGTGAATACAGAAGGCTGGCATTTAATTGGTAATCCTTATGCTGCAACAGTTGATTTACATTCCGTAACATTCTCCAATGTTTCAAATCTGGTACATTGTTTTAATCCTACCGGTGCTTATACCAGCTACAATAAAGTTACCCAAACAGGAAACGCCAGTTTGCGTTTTATTTCTTCAGGTCAGGGTTTTTGGGTAAGAGCCAATAACAGCGTTACTGCTGGTACCGTTAGTTTTACCGAAACGTCAAAGTTTACCGGTCAAACCGGTATTTCTTTATTTAAGAATTCATCCGGACCTGCTCAGTTAACTATCATACTTAATACCTCTACCGGAACCCCAATGGATGAAACTTACCTTGCATTTGATAACGCGAGTTCTCAATCTTTCGAAGGTTATTATGATGGTGGTAAAATGGGATATAGCTATGGCAGTATCAGTACCTATAATACACCCGGAAATTTGAGATATGCCATTAATTCTATAGCTTATCCTGCCTTTACGGATTCTGTTTACCTGGATGCCAGACTGGCTGCCAATGCAGGTACCCACAGGTTAAAGTTTAGTCCACAAAATATTCAGCCTACCGTTCAGTTATTCCTGTTGGATCAGTTCACCAGTTCTTTAACCCTTATCAATTCATCAACAGATTATTCATTTACAGTTGGCAGCAACCCTGCCTCATATGCATCTGATCGTTTTGTTATTATCCTGCACCCTGTTCAGGCTCCGCTACCTGTGGTGATGACAGCATTTAATGCCTCAAAGAAAGTAAACGGTGTGGTGCTCGACTGGGCTACCTCTTCGGAAATTAACAATAAGGTTTTTGAAGTAGAAAGAAGCTACGACAACAATACATTTACCAAAATTGGAGAAGTAGAAGGAAAAGGAACCTATGGAGGGCATTCAGCTTACCAGTTTGTAGATTATGCTCCCGATTTTAACGGAATGAATTATTACCGCTTAAAGCAGGTTGACATGAACGAAAAAACAACTTACACTACCATTATACCGGTTTCTTACCTCAACGGTGTTGTGGTTTCGGCAGATATCAGCGTATTCCCTAACCCGGCTAAAGATAAATTATCAATTAATCTGGAGTCAGTTGTTGGTAATGCACAAATCAAAATTTTTGATCTGGCAGGTAAGAACGTATTAGTTGCACCGGCAACCGGAAGTTCAAAAAATACCATTGATATCGGCAACCTTTACAACGGCATTTATTTGATAGAAGTATCGGCCGGAGGCGCTGTTGTTTATAACAATAAGTTTATCAAAAACTAAACAAAAAATATTTCTCTTAAAGGCTGGCAGGGTTAATTCCTGTCAGCCTTTTTCTTTTATAGATAATCCTGAAATTTTACCTGCTAATCTTACCTAAATTTATACCTTTGCGCCCATGATTAGCTGGTGGAAATTATTGGGTGCGGCCTGTTTATTATATGCATTAACCGGAGGACTGCTTTTGCCCGTTCCGGATTTACCCATACTTGAACAAAGCATACGTAACCTGTATTACCATGTACCCATGTGGTTTGGAATGATATTTCTTTTGCTGGCATCCATGATTGGATCTATCCGCTTTTTATCAAAGGGAAATATAAAGGACGATATGATGGCATCACAATTTGCCAATATTGGCTTGTTGTATGGTTTTATGGGACTTATTACAGGAATGATTTGGGCACAGAACACCTGGGGCACGCCTTGGACCAATGATCCTAAATTAAACAGTGCTGCCATTGGTATGCTGATGTATCTTGCCTACACCGTTTTAAGAAGCTCCATTGAAGATGAAGAGAAACGTGCAAGGGTATCTGCGGTATACAATATATTTTGCTTTCCTGTATTTGTGGTTCTCATTTTTGTATTGCCCCGTCTTACGGATTCTTTGCACCCTGGTAATGGCGGCAATCCTGGTTTTAATACCTATGATCTGGATAACAGGTTAAGGCTTGTATTTTATCCGGCCGTTATTGGTTGGACCTTACTCGGCTTTTGGATAGCCAATATTTCATTGCGCTACAAAAAGCTGGAGTATCATAAACATAATGCTTAATAATGATGTTAAACGTTTTATTACAAACACAACATACCGCTCAAATGGCTAATGCAGCCGATACGGATAAGTATATGGTGGTGGTTGCGGTAGTTGCTGTAATTTTTACAGGAATTGTGGGTTATCTGATTTATATAGACAGGAAACTGAAAAAACTGGAGGAGAATAAGTAGCCCTATGAAAAAAATGCATATTATACTGATTGTTTTGATAGCACTGGCTATTGGGGCAATTGTAAGTACCTATGGTGATGCAAGCACTTACGAGAGTTTTTCTGTTGCATCAGAAAATCCGGACAAAGAGTTTCATGTGGTAGGAACATTAAACAGGGAAAAGGAAAAATACTACGATCCAAAAAAGGATGCCAACTATTTTACTTTTTACCTTTTGGATGAAAAGGGCGAAGAGCGTAAAGTGATTTATCATGCACCGGAACCGCAGGATTTTGACCGCTCTGAGAAGATTGTGATTATAGGAAAGATGGAAGGGCAGGAGTTTGTTGCCTCTAAAATATTGTTAAAATGCCCGTCAAAATATACCGATGGGCAGGTAAAGGAATCTTAATTCAGTTTATACCGCATAACTATTTATGAACGAAGTTGTATTTGAAGGAGAACGGTTATTATACGGGAACCTCGGCCACTTTGCCGTGGTTCTTGCTTTTTGTACGTCTGTGCTGGCTACCATAGCCTGGTATGTGGCCACCAACAGAAATGATGAAGGCTGGGCAAAAATTGCCAGAAATGCTTTCCATGTGCATACCATTTCTGTTCTGGCCATTGTTGGGATTCTGTTTTTTATTATCCACCAGCATTTATTTGAGTACCATTATGCCTGGCAACACTCCTCGCGTGAATTGCCTGTTGAGTATATGATTTCCTGTTTCTGGGAAGGGCAGGAAGGAAGTTTTTTGCTTTGGGTTTTCTGGCAAATGGTTATTGGGAATATATTGATCAGAAGTGCTGGCAAATGGACAAGCCCTGTAATGGCTGTATTGATGTTGTCTCAGATTGCGCTTACCTCTATGCTTATCGGGGTTAAAGTATTTGGCTACAAATTAGGAAGCAGCCCATTTGAATTGTTGCGTGTAGCTATGGGTAATGCTCCTCTGTTTAAAAAGCCTGATTATTTATCAAAAATTGCAGACGGAAACGGATTAAATCCCCTGCTTCAAAATTACTGGATGGTCATCCATCCGCCTACCTTGTTTTTTGGATTTGCCACTACCATTGTTCCGTTTGCATACGCCATTGCCGCTTTATGGAAACGTGATTATACAGGTTGGCTTAAACCGGCATTGCCATGGGGTTTGGTAAGTGTAATGGTGCTTGGTACCGGCATTATAATGGGTGGATTTTGGGCGTACGAAAGTTTAAGTTTTGGCGGCTACTGGGCCTGGGATCCGGTAGAGAATGCTTCCCTCATACCCTGGCTAATTCTTATTGCCGGTGTGCATGTAATGATTATTTATAAACACAGCGGAAATGCCCTGAGTGTTTCTTTTATTCTTATCCTGCTTACATTTTTACTGGTATTGTACGCTACCTTCTTAACCCGCAGTGGAATTTTAGGAAATGCATCTGTTCACTCTTTCACAGATCTGGGTATGAGCGGACAGTTGCTGGTATTTATTCTCATTTTTGTGTGGCTTCCGGCTTTTGTGATGTTGGAACAACAACGCCACAAATTGTTGTATGCCTTTGCCTTTTTATTATTTATTGTTGGATTAATAGCGGTTGAAAAATACAATTTTCCTAAGTGGCCAATGATTATTCTTGGTGGCTCGTTTTTAATTACCAGTGCTGTTCTTTTGGTTAAAAAGGTTCCAACATCAGCTAAGGAAGAAGAAGTATACACCCGCGAGTTCTGGATGTTTATTGGCAGCCTGGTATTGGTTATTTCTGCATTTCAGGTGGTGATGACCACTTCTGTTCCGGTGTTTAATAAGCTTTTTGGAACCAATATGGCTCCTCCTTCCGATGTGATTTCGCATTACAATAAGTGGCAAATGCCTATGGCCATTATCATAGCCTTGCTTACCGGTATCGGGCAACTGTTAAAATACAAAAAGAACACGGCCGTTACCATCAGAAGAATCCTGATACATGCAGCTATTGCAATTGTGGTATCTACAGGGTTGTTTTTCTTTTTTGAATTGAATAACTGGTTTTATATCGGTTTGTTGTTTGCTGCTTCTTATGCCCTATCGGCTAATATTGATATGCTGTTGCCTCAGCTAAAAGGAAAAATTAGCATGGCCGGATCTTCTGTCGGGCATATCGGATTCGGGGTGTTATTAATGGGTGTGCTGGTATCATCTGCCAATAAGGAAGTAATTTCCGTAAACCAAAGTGGCATGATGCTTAACCCGGAGTTTGATGAAAAAGCCAATATGGAACATGTATACCTGGAGAAAGGGAAACCACTTCGTATGGGCGATTATGAAATTGAATACCTGAGTGATTCTACCGAATGGGTAAATAACTACTATCAGGTTCATTACAAAAAAATAGATTCCAAAACCAATCAGGTATTGTATGAATTTGATTTGTATCCCAATGCACAGATTAACCCTAAGATGGGATTGGTGGCTAATCCGGATACCAAACATTATATCTCACACGATGTGTTTACTTATATCAGCTCCGTGCCTAAAGAAAAAAATGCGGGTAAATTTATACATGAATCGAAACACGAAATAAATGTGGGTGACACCATTGTAACCAATAAAGGATATGCCATTCTGCAAAAGGTAAATTCAAACATAAAGGATGGAAAGGTAGATATGAGTAACCTGCAGTTGTTGCTTGGTGCCGAGTTTAAAGTGGTAACGCTTAAAGGGGTGTATGACGCTACTCCGCTTTATGGGATACAGAATAATGCCGTGGTAGATTTTGAAGATGTAATTGATGAGGCAGGCCTGCGTTTGCGCTTTACCGGGGTAGACCCTAAAACCGGAAAAATAACTGTTGAAACAGCAGAACGCGATACCGCCAATGATTTTATTATTATGAAGGCCATTGTATTTCCTTGGATTAATTTGGTTTGGGCCGGCACCATTATTATGGTCATTGGGTTTACGCTTGCCATTGTTAGAAGAATAAAAGAATTCAGGCGTCAAACGGTTTCATAGGTATTTTGTATTTAGCGAAGTAAATGCAATATTGTAAACACCAAGTTTTAACATGTTGTATACCGCAGCAATTTTAGGTTCAGGAAATGTTGCCACACATCTGGCAAAGGCACTGTATAAAAACGGGGTTTCCATTACATGTGTTTATTCCCCTACACTGGCCAATGCCAATACATTGGCTAAAGAAACCGGCAGCATTGGTATTAATGATTTAGATTTACTTACACCAGCCGCTGATTTCTATATCATTGCTGTTAAAGATGCTGCCATTGCTGAAATAAACAGGCAGATAGATGTAAAAGGAATGGTGGTGCATACATCCGGAATTACACCAATGAGTATTCTGGGAAGGCATGCAGATTACGGGGTGTTTTATCCGCTTCAAACATTTACCAAAAACATTGATGCGGATATCAGCAAGGTGCCGTTTCTCCTCGAAGCAAATACTGCCGGTAATTTTGATCTGCTAAAAAAACTGGCTTCCTTACTTAGCCCCAATATAACCTATGCCGATTCTCACCAAAGGCAGATGGTGCACCTGGCAGCTGTTTTTGCCAATAACTTCACCAATTATTTATACCAGGTGGCATTTGATATCCTTGCAAAAAACAACCTGCCATCTGATCTGTTAAAACCCCTGATAGAAGAAACCGCCCGCAAAGTTCAATCACATCAACCTTCAGAGGTGCAAACAGGTCCGGCAAGGCGTAATGATATTCCTACCATTGAAAAACACCTCACCCTGTTGCAAAGCCTGCCGGAATACCGGCAATTGTACGAGATTCTTTCTACAGAAATTCGCGAAAAATCACGCGGTTAATAAACTTTGTAACTTATTTTAAGCCCAACCATTCACGGGCTGTTTTATTCAATACCTGCTCTTTTGTGGCTTCATCAAGGTCTTTCATCATCTCAATAAATTTACCATGTTCCAAATCGCCTAAAGGGAATGGAAAATCGCTGCCTAACGCAATTTTTTCTGCACCAAATAATTTCAGGTTGTATCTGAAAGCCTCTTCATCATGCACCAAAGAATCAATATAAAACTTCTTTACATATTCGCGTGGGTCGGCCACATGGTTGATATTGCAAAGGTCGGGTCTGGCATGGTAGCCATGGCTTACACGACCAATTGTATGCGGAAAACACCCCCCGCCATGTGCAAACATTACCCTAAGGTCAGGGAATTTATCAAACACTCCACCGAAAATCATGCTGCAAATGGCACGTGATGTTTCAGCAGGCATACCCACCAGCCAGGGTAGCCAGTATTTTTTCATTTTATCTTGCCCCATCATATCCCATGGGTGAACAAAAATGCACATGCCGAGTTTTTCTGCCGTTTCATAAAAGGGGAAAAAACTTTCATCATCCAGGTTTTTATCTAAAATATTGGTGGCAATTTCCACCCCGGGTAAATTCAACTCATGCTTGCACCTGTTTAGTTCCTCCACCGCACGTGTAATATCCTGCATAGGCAAAGTTCCTAATCCGGTAAACCGCTCCGGATATTCCTGCTGTATCTGTGCCAGGTGATTATTGATATACTTGCTCCACTCATGCGTGTGCTCGGGTTTGGCCCAATAGTAAAACAATACCGGAATAGTAGAGAGCGCCATCATTTGCACACCATGCTTATCCATATGCCCGATTATGGCCTTAGGATCCCAGCAGAGATCATCAATAGCCCTGAAAAAACTGCCATCAGCCTTCATCATATTGGCCCGCCCCGGCTGGTAATGGTCGAGGTAAATAAATTCATCACCATATCCATAACGCTCCTTGAGGTTAGGAATAAATTCAGGCAGTATATGCGCGTGTACGTCTATTTTGGTTGTCATAACTGGTGCTTAGTGCAAAGTGCTTGGTGCAAAGTGTTTATTGTTTTTGTTCGTAATATTTAATAAAGCCCGAGAAGAGTTTGCCGGTTTGCTCGGTTTCATTTAGAATATGATTAAGGGTATCTTCAGAAAAATAATTTAGGTCGAAGGCAAGAAAAGACTGTGTTTCCACTTCATAAAGTGATCCCCGTGAAATATAGAGAAACTGAATAATATCAGCGTTTTTATTTCTGCCAACTCCCTCAGCAATATTAGATGGAACGGATATAGCAGAGCGCCTTATTTGTTGAGTCAAACAATACTTCTCATATTCAGGAAAATCAGAAGTAAGCAGATATATTGTCTTAACAATTTTTCTTGCGGCTTTCCAAACTTCCAGTTCCCTGTAAGACTTTTGCATCATAAAACGATATCAAAGGTTATGTTTTGCATGACTGTGCACTAAGCACTCAACACCGTACACCAGTTTCTAAACAAATCGCGGGTCGGTTTCCATTACGTGGCCGCATTGTTTGCAGGTGCGTTTGTCTTCGGAGGCGTAGTATTCTTTAAACCTTGGCAAAAAGTCTGTTTCTATATTGTGAAGTTCAAAAAAGGTTTCGTGCAGTTTATTATTACATTTTTCGCAAAACCACATCAGGCCGTCTTTATAACCCTTTCCTTCTCTTACGCGTTCTATTACCAGTCCAATTGAACCTTCCGTTCTTCCCGGAGAGTGGGGTATGCCTCCCGGACAAAGGAACATATCACCGGGGCCAAGCGGCACATCCTGGGCTTTTCCGTCAACCTGTATTTTTACGTTAATATTTCCTTCCAGTTGGTAGAATAATTCTTCGGTTTCGTTGTAATGGTAGTCTTTGCGGGCATTGGGTCCACCCACAATCATTACAATATAATCTGTTCCTTCGGGGTAAAGATTTTTATTGGCTACAGGAGGTTTTAATAAATGGCGGTTTTCGTCAATCCATTTTTTTAGGTTAAATGGTGCGCGTATCATAATTGGTATAATTTATTGCAGGCAAATTAAGTTTTTTTTACCTAAGCACAACAGGTTCCTCCTAATCAGACAATCCACAACTTGCCGGAAAGGAAATGTGAATTAGCAAGCACCGTAAGCTGCATTGTTTCCCGTTAATTCGTAAGGGTAAATAAAACCAAACGAATTAAACAATATGAGTTCATTTAAGGTAAAAGGCGGTAAGCCGTTGAAAGGGGAATTGGTTCCACAGGGAGCTAAAAATGAAGCCTTACAGATTATTTCAGCGGTGTTGCTTACACCCCAGAAGGTGGTGATAGAGAATATTCCTGCCATCCGGGATGTAATGAAGTTAATAGAACTGCTTGGTGATATGGGTGTAGTTACCCAAAAGATAAATGAAGATACCTGGAGTTTTGAAGCCAAGGATGTGAACCTGGAATACCTCCGCAGCGATGATTTTAAAAAGAAAGGTGCTGCCCTTCGCGGATCTATTATGATTATTGGTCCGCTCCTGGCCCGTTTTGGCATGGCCTATATTCCTGAACCCGGTGGTGATAAAATTGGCCGCAGGCCTGTAGATACCCACCTTAGAGGCTTTGAAGCCCTGGGAGCTACATTTGAACACCTGCGCGAAGACCGCTTTTATAAAATTAATGCAAAAGGTTTAAAGGGCGCTTACATGATGCTGGATGAGGCATCTGTAACCGGTACTGCCAATATTGTGATGGCGGCTTCTTTAACACCGGGCAAAACACAGATTTACAATGCTGCCTGCGAGCCATATGTGCAGCAATTATGTAAAATGATTAATTCAATGGGTGGCAAAATAAGTGGCATTGGTTCCAACCTCATTACCATTGAAGGGGTTGATAACCTTGGAGGCTGCACCCACCGCATGCTGCCTGATATGATTGAGATTGGTTCGTTTATAGGACTTGCTGCCACCACCCAATCGGAAATTACCATTAAAAACTGCTCCATTCCTGATCTGGGGGTAATCCCTTCCGTTTTCAGAAAAATGGGTATAGAGTTGGAATTCAGAGGCGATGATATTTTTGTCCCAGCTCAGGATTCTTATAAGATTCAGTCGTTGATTGATGGATCTATTCTTACGATAAAGGATGGAATATGGCCGGCTTTTACCCCGGATTTGATCTCTATTGCCCTGGTTACCGCGACACAGGCCAAAGGCAGCGTACTTATTCATCAGTGGATGTTTGAAAGCCGCCTGTTTTTTGTAGATAACCTGATTGATATGGGTGCTAAAATTATTTTGTGCGATCCTCACCGGGCTGTGGTGATTGGTTCCAACCGCGAAACCAAACTCAGGGGAATTACCATGAGTTCACCCGATATACGTGCCGGGGTGTCTATGCTCATAGCTGCATTGGCCGCAAACGGAACCAGTACCATCAACAATATTGAGCAGATAGATCGTGGTTATCAGTTTATTGACAAACGTTTAAACGCCATCGGAGCCGATATTACACGTATAGACTAAGGTATTTTGCTCAGGAAACTGCATTTTTGTACCGTGCGGTACCTTTATTCTCTTTTTGTTTTTATTACCCTTGTGGTATGTTGGGCCATGTCTCCGCCAGAGGTTAAACCAGCCTTTACTTTTATTGGTAAAAACGGAGATACACTAAGCAGCAATAACCTTAAAGGGCGCATTACCTGTGTGTATTTCTGGAGTTCCTGGAATCCTGCCTGCCGCAAGCTCAATCCCGAACTGGTTAAAGTGTATGAAACCTATAGGGTTAAACTGCAAAAATCAGCCATCAGGTTCGATATTGCTGCGGTTTCAATAGATACCAAAAAAGATTTATGGGAGGTAGCCATTAAGCAGGATTACCTGCACTGGAAATACCATTTTTGTGATTTTAAAGGGTGGGATAGCCCTTTGGTAAAGGAGTTTAAGGTAGGCAGAATTCCAACCAATGTATTACTGAATGAAAATGGAGAAGTGGTTGGAAAAGACTTATTTGGTAAGGCACTGGAGCAAAAGCTGGATAGTTTGCTGGTGTCAAATTGACACGGCAAAGCCAATGGCAGCGTATTTGACCAATAGGCTTTAGCATGTTTTTGTTTAACAAGAAAAAAAAGCACATGAGCGAAGTAAATAACACAGAAAATCAGGCCAATCAGCACGATGAGCCAGTGGTGGTGGACCAGCCAAAGGACGTTTCTTCGGAAACCCCGGATGAAATAAAGTCACAAATTGAAGGAGATGTGAAGGAATTAAATGAAAATGAGTCAGCCCTGGAAAAAGACTGGGCGGTAGAGTTAAAAGCTGTGGAGGACAAGTACCTTCGGTTATATGCGGAGTTTGATAATTATAAACGCAGAACCAGCGCAGAAAGAATGGAGCTTTATAAAACTGCCAATCAGGAGGTGCTGCTTGCCTTGCTTCCTGTGCTCGATGATTTTGAGCGTGGGTTAAAAGCCATGCAAACAGCCACAGAGGTAGGCCCTGTGAAAGAAGGTGTAGAACTGGTAAGCAACAAACTCAAAAGTATTTTAATCAGCAAAGGACTTAAGGCCATGGAGAGCATTGGTCAGCCTTTCGACAGTGATTTTCATGAGGCCATTACCAAAATCCCTGCTCCAACTGAAGATTTAAAAGATAAAGTGGTGGATGAGGTAGAAAAAGGATATTTCCTTGGTGATAAAGTGATTCGTTTTGCCAAAGTAGTGGTGGGCGAGTAAGAAACAACAGAAACAGTTTACCTGACAGGTATGAAATAACCTTTCAGTAGAAATAACAATATGGCAAAAAGAGATTATTACGAAGTACTGGGTGTAGGGCGAAATGCCGCAGCGGACGAAATTAAAAAGGCGTACCGCCAGATGGCTATTAAATACCATCCGGATAAAAATCCCGGCAATAAGGAAGCAGAAGATAAGTTTAAAGAGGCAGCAGAAGCTTACGAAGTGTTGAGTGATGCACAGAAAAAAGCCAACTACGACCGCTTTGGACATCAGGCCGGTGGGTTTGGTGGTGGTGGCAATTATGGTGGCGGCAATATGAATATGGAAGATATCTTCAGCCAGTTTGGAGATATTTTTGGTGATGGCAGCCCGTTTGAATCTTTTTTTGGCGGAGGTGGTGGTGGCCGGGGCCGCGGTGGTCGCAGGCAAAATGTAGGAACCAACCTCAGAATTAAAGTAAAACTTACCCTGCAGGAAATAGCACAGGGGGTAGAGAAAAAAATAAAGGTAAATAAGCAAGTATCTTGTAACTCATGCGGAGGCTCCGGTGCCAAGGATAAAACATCTGTAAAAACCTGTGGTACCTGCAATGGTGCCGGCCAGGTGCGCAGGGTTACCCAAACTTTTCTGGGCCAAATGGCTACAACCACCGTTTGCCCTACCTGCAATGGCGAGGGTACTACCGTTACCGCAAGCTGTTCCAATTGCCGCGGTACAGGTGTAAACAACGGAGAAGAAGTGATATCGGTAAATATTCCGGCCGGTGTGGCTGAGGGCATGCAATTAAGCATGAGCGGCAAAGGAAATGCACCACAAAGAGGGGGAATACCCGGAGACCTGATTATTGTTATTGAAGAAATTGAAGATCCCGTATTAAAGCGCGAAGGTTATAATATTGTTTACGATCTGCACCTCAATTTTGCTGATGCCGCTTTAGGTACCAATATAGAAGTACCAACGGTGGATGGCAAGGTAAAGTTGAAAATTGATGCCGGAACACATGGAGGTAAAATTCTTCGTTTAAGGGGAAAAGGAATTCCTGAGTTAAATTCACATCACCGCGGAGATCAGTTGGTGCATATCAATTTATGGACCCCACAAAAACTAACTGCTGAAGAAAAAGCCATAATGGAAAAACTAAGGGATGCTGAAAACTTTAAACCCCATCCGGGAAAACATGACAAGAGTTTTTTCGATAAAATGAGAGAATATTTTAATTAATAAGAAGGTCCGCAAGGGCCTTTTTTATTTATACCTCACTTCGGCCGGCAAATAAGCCGATGCATCGCCACCATTGCGGATCAGGTCTCTTACTACGGATGAAGAAATAGGGGTATAAACCGGATCGCACATCAGAAAAACGGTTTCTGCTTTAGGGTAAACCATCTTATTCATCTGGGCAATATTTTTCTCGTAATCGAAATCGGCCATATTGCGCAGGCCGCGTAAAATGTAGTTGGCACCAACGGTTTCACAAAAATTAACGGTAAGTCCCTCATACCTTTCCACCCTTACTTTATCAATGGAGTGGTAAATATCTTTTATCCATTGCTCCCGCTGTTCAATCGGGAAAAGGGTGCTTTTGCTGCTGTTGTGGCCAATGCCAATTACAATCTCATCAAATAACTGCAGGGCCCGTTCTACAATATTTACATGCCCAACGGTAATGGGATCAAAAGTGCCGGGGAATAATGCTATTCGTTTACTCATGGGTATTGCAAAGGTTAAGGTAAAAATGGGTTTTACAGTAAAATGGTTTCCTGTTGTTTAAAAAAGGAAAAAGCAGATTGACCGTAGATTCTTTTATCAAAAAAACCGCTTTCGTGGCTCAAATCCAAATTCGATTCATGTTCAACAATAAGCCAGCCATCAGGTTTAAGCAGTCTTTGCTGATGCACCAGTACAGGTATTTGTATAATTTCTTTCATGGCATAAGGCGCGTCAGAAAAAATAATATCAAAGCGGCCGGTGTTTTTTTTTAAATAACCAAAGGCATCACTCTTGATGGTTTTAATCTGGTTTAACTGATATTGTGTGCTGGTTTCTTTAATCCAGGCCACACATTTTCCATGCAAATCAACAGCAGTTACATGTAATGCTCCGCGGGAGGCAAATTCAAAAGCAATATTTCCGGTTCCTGAAAAAAGATCCAATACCTCCACCTCATCGAGGTTAAAATGATTTTCGAGAATATTAAATAAACTTTCCTTAGCCCTGTCTGTAGTTGGCCTTACCGGAAGTCCTTTGGGTGGATGCAGAAGAATCCCTTTTAATTTTCCGCTTATAATTCGCACAACAAGCCTGCAATTGAGGTATAATATTGTTGTTCCTGAAATTCGCGGAAAGAAGCAGGGTTGGTATATTCCTCCGGCCTTTTTTGTAAATGCACTTCGGGGATATATTTTCTAAGCATATTTACCAGCGAAGAAGAACTGCTGATATCACCTGATAGAATGATACCAAGGCGATCGTGATTCATTTTTTGCTGCTCGGCAACCGAGAGGATAAAATACACAATATCCGTATCGGCTTCAAAAGGAAAGGTATTGTAAAACTGGAGCTGGCTGTTTTTTATATGCACCAGATCCATATAATTGGAGTGCAGGTTTACATGAAGAATATCTTTTTCGTTTTTGCTTACCGAGTTAAAAATAGAATCAATAAGCGTGGCTGCATAATGCTGAACAGTAGCGGCCGGAAACATCACTTTTAATGCCTGATAAAAAAGCTGGTTTACAGAAAAAAGGGTTACACGTTCATTGCTTCTGGTATGGTATACGCCTTCTGCAGGCGATATTTTATGGATCAGCCTGAGGTAAGAGGCCGCTTTTTCTGAAACAAATAATGCTTCGGGTACAATGGTATAATGCGGGGTTTCTATCACCATATGTATTGCCTGAAACTCTTTATTAAAAAACTCAAACCGGTTAAATAATTCACGCAGGTCGGAGAGGCTTTTTTCAAATAAATGGCCTTGAGGAGCATCAATGGCGCAAAGCCCTGCCACTTCTTTCTGGTTGGTATCGGCAGCTAAAAATACCACCTGATGGTTTGATATATTGATAAACAGGGTGCAGTGGTGAGCCCTGGATTCCAGCATCTCCCGGTTAAGGTAGTTTTTTACAGATATGGCAGTTTGTGCTTGCATCAGGTTTGTGTACTTTCGCAACGTTTCAAAAGTAATTAAAAACCGTATGAGATTTACACCTGCAGAAGCAGATTTTGAGGAAATGGTGAAACACAAAGTTCAGGGCAATCATTTTCTTCATTATCTGGGCTTTAACATCACCAAAATAGAAGCCGGATTGGTAGAAGGAGAATTGAACCTCGAAAAACACCACCTGCAGCAAATGGATTTTGTACACGGGGGAGTTACCGCTACTATAGCAGATATAGTTGCCGGATTTGCCGCTTTTACCTTGGTAAAACATGGTCAGGGTGTGGTTACGGTGGAGCTCAAGGTATCTTATTTAAATCCGGGCAAAGGCCAGGTGGTAAAGGCCAGAGGTGTGGTATTAAAAGCCGGACAACGTTTGCACTTTTGCGAAAGCGAACTGTGGGTGGGAGAGGTGCTGATTGCAAAAGCCACCACCACCATGGCGGTTGTAAATCCGGAAGATATCAGGCGTTAACAGGAATATCAATAATGGCAGTGGTGCCGTTTCCGGGTGTGGAATCAAACAGAATTTCTCCGTTTAGAAACCGTATTCTCGATATGATATTTTTTAATCCTATTCCGGGGAAATCATTTACCCGTTTGGCATCAAACCCGATCCCGTTATCCTCTACCATAATATTGAGTCTGGATGGGTGTTTAATCAGTTGAATACTTACCTGTGTTGCCTTTGAGTGCTTAATAATATTGTTTACCAGTTCCTGCATTACCCGGTAAAGCACAGTTTCCGTGGTGCTTTCCAATCTTTCTGTAAGGCCAACAATCTGTAAATCTACCTTTAACATACCGGTTACCGATATTTTGTTTATAAAATCCCTGATGGCTGTAGCCAATCCTGCACGCAATAAAGCATTAGGCATCATATTATGGGAAATACTTCTCACTTCTTTAATAGATTCATCCAGCATGGCTTCAAGCGCGGTAAACTTGTTATAATCCTCGGCCGGTAATTGCCTGGCCTGGTTCTCAAAAACCGACATATTCATTTTCAGTGCCGACATCTGTTGCCCTATTCCATCATGCAGGTCTTTTGCAATGCGGATTCTTTCTTTCTCTTCGGCTTCAATAATGGCTTTGTTGCGAATTTCCTGTTGTTTAAGCACCATTTCCTGCATCTTCACTTTTTGTTTTGCTTTGTACCTTATATAAAACAGAACACTGATGAGCAACACCATCAAAATGGTAATAGCCAGTATAATTTGAATTAACCTGGCCCGTTCAATCATTAACTCCTGATCCCTCATCACAATCTCTTTTAGTTTTCTCTCCTGATTCAATTGTTTTATTTCTGTTTCCTTTTTTTCTGTTTCGTATTTGGTTTGCATCTCAGCCAGCGAAACACGCATATCGGCATTGTTTAAACTATCTTTTATCTGATCCTGCAGTTTCATTTGCTCAAAGGCTTTCTGGTATTGCTTTGATCCGGAATAGGCAGAGGCCAGGCCAATATGTGCCGCTTTGGTAATGTCTTTATCTCCAATTTCTTCGGCAATTTTTAATCCCCTCGTATGGTAGGTAATCGCCTCATCATAACGTTTACGGGTTTCCATAATGGTTCCAATATCAATGGAACTGGTGGCAATACCTGCCTTGTCGCCAATTTCTTCCCTTATTTGTAAAGCCTTCTCATAAAAGGGGATTGCCTGTTCAAAAGCTTTCATATCCCTGTACATAATTCCAATATTGTTATAAGCAACAGCGAGGCTTTTTTTGTCATTGTTTTTTAACATGTATGGAATGGCTTTTTCGTAATAGGTAATCGCCTTTTTAAACTCTTTTTTCTCCCAATACAATCCGCCAATATTGTTATAGCTGGTAGGTAAAGCGGCTTCGTCTTTTAACTGTAAACGGATGTTGAGGGCTTTAAAATTATAGGTAATGGCAGTTTCCAGGTTACCCTGTTTTCTGCTCAATACGGCAATATTGTTATAGGCTTTGGCAAGTTTTGGCAAATCATGTTCGGCTTCGCAAATTTTGGCTGCATCAAGAAAATGTTTAAGGGCGGTGCTTACGTCTCCCTGTTTCAAGCTTATATTTCCAATATTAAATGTTGCAGTAGCAACCCCAATCTGATCATTTATTTTTTGAAATAACAAACGGGAGAATTCATGTTCTGTTAAGGCTGCCTGATAATCACCGGAATTAAATAGGGCCATACCGATAATATTATGTGCTTCAGCCTCTCCTTTGATGTACTTCAACTCAGCAGCAATTTCAGCGGCACGGGTGGCCACCCTCACGCTTCGTTTGGGTTCGCTGTTTTTAAGTTTAATACCACGCGCATTTAAGGCGTTTACTTTTGCTGTATCATTGGGCATGGTAAACAGATCGCTGTCGGTGCTGTCTTTATCCTGCTGTGCAAAGGAGGTAAATGGTACCGCAACAACAAACAGTAGCATATAGAATAACAAACGGTAAGTCATTAAAACAAAACTAACCAAATTGTACAAATAAGGATATAGGTGATTTTACGTAGATTATTCTCTCCAGGGCAAATCGCCAATATGGTGCATATAACGTTGTATGCCCCTTGCTTTTCGGTCTATATAGTTGGAAGGTTTATTGGCCTTCCACCTGCGCGGGTTTGGCAGGCATGCTGCTATCAGGGCACTTTCACGGGAGCTTAAATCGGTAGCGGTTTTTTTAAAGTATTTTTGTGCTGCAGCCTCCACTCCATAAATACCATCACCCATTTCAATAATATTAATATACACTTCCAGGATGCGCTTTTTGGTCCACAATAATTCAAGCGATAGGGTGATAAATATTTCCGGCACTTTTCTGATCCAGCTTCGTTTAGGGGTGAAAAATAAATTTTTTGCAGTTTGCTGAGAAATAGTACTTGCCCCTCGCATTTTTTTGCCTGTTTTCATTCCCCGTTCCAACGAGTTTTTTATTTGTTCAAGGTCAAAACCATAATGCTGTATAAATTTTACATCTTCTGAAGTAATTACTGCAAGGCAAAATTTATCAGAAACATAATCAATGCTTTTCCAGCTTTTACTCAGTTTCACTTCTTTTCCATCGCGCAACTGCTCATACACCCTTACCAAATGGAGCGGTGTAACCGGAACCGGAATTACCCGGTACAGAATAATAAGCAACAAACCAATCTGGCACGAAAGAATAAACAGGTGTTTAAGGAACTGAACCACTGCCAGTCCCCAACGTTTAAGTTTATTGCCACCTTTTTTTGCCATCCGGTGTGCAAGTATAAATAAACTGCCACAGAGATGACATGGAAGAAATTAACAAATCCGAAGATGATGTGTGGGAATTGATTCATGCGATGAAGCAGGCGTGGAGCGATATTATAGTGTGTTCCCAGAAGCTTTCGTTCTTTGTTGCGCGGAAAAAATATCGCCCCTACAGGGCTCTTCTTTTTAGGCATATGTGGGATGTACCAAAATGCCGCTTCTACAAAGCTTGAGAGGATTCAGGTTAGTGAGGGCGAAAATGTCGTCCCCTACAGGGTTCTTCTTTTTTAGTCATATGAGAGATGTACCAAAATGCCGCTTCTACGAAGCTTGAGTGGATTCAGGTAAGTGAGGATCATTATGAAGCTTGAGAGGATTCAGGTTAGTGAAGGACAAAATATCCGCCCCTACAGGGCTCTTCTTTTTAGGCATTTGTGGGATGTACCAAAATGTCGCTTCTACGAAGCTTGAGTGGATCCAGGTAAGTGAGGATCATTATGAAGCTTGAGAGGATTCAGGTTAGTGAGGGCCAAAATGTCGCCCCTGCAGGGCTCTTCTTTTTAGTCATATGGGGGATGTACCAAAATGCCGCTTCTACGAAGCTTGAGTGGATTCAGGTAAGTGAGGGCCAAAATGTCGCCCCTACAGGGCTCTTCTTTTTTAATCATATGGGGGATGTACCAAAATGCCGCTTCTACGAAGCTTGAGTGGATCCAGGTAAGTGAGGATCATTATGAAGCTTGAGAGGATTCAGGTTAGTGAGGGCCAAAATGTCGTCCCCTACAGGGTTCTTCTTTTTTAATCATATGGGGGATGTACCAAAATGCCGCTTCTACGAAGCTTGAGTGGATCCAGGTAAGTGAGGATCATTACGAAGCTAGAGTGGATTCAGGTAAGTGAGGGCGAAAATGTCGCCCCTACAGGGTTCTTCTTTTTTAATCATATGGGGGATGTACCAAAATGCCGCTTCTACGAAGCTTGAGTGGATCCAGGTAAGTGAGGATCATTATGAAGCTAGAGTGGATTCAGGTAAGTGAGGGCGAAAATGTCGCCCCTGCAGGGTTCTTCTTTTTTAGTCATATGAGAGATGTACCAAAATGCCGCTTCTACGAAGCTTGAGTGGATCCAGGTAAGTGAGGATCATTA
>JBPXJS010000043.1:0-6139 GCA_051715425.1 Bacteroidota bacterium
AATCTGCATCAGATCTTCTATTTCGGTTTCTTTATTCCAGGCAACAAACTCTACAAATTTTAAATTTAATTGTGGAGGCTTGTCGGCAATTACACGAAAAATGAGGTTGGGAAATTCGTTTTGCAGATGTTCAAACACAGGTATTAATTCGTTCAGATATTTAAGGGTAGAGTGCGAGCCCGTCCAACCTAAACGGATTCCATTTTTAGCTTGAATGGAATAAAGTTGGGGATTATGCAAGGTTTCGGTATCAATAGTGGTGGGATTAAATACCACTTGCTTACACCAGCCCACAGCATATTCGCACAGGTAATAATTGCCGGCACTTACTTTATAACTCCAACGGCAGATGTGTTTTACTTTTCCATGCCATTTCAAAAATCCGGCTACCTTGTTTACACCGCTGGTGTTGGGCAGCCAGATGGCATCATCAAAATCATAAATAATTTTTTTACGAAAAACTTTTGCAATAATCCATTCATAGACGGGTGGCCCCAGCGGAGCAGCCTCCCGATGAATAAAAACCCAGTGGTATGCTGGAAGTGTAAAAAGCTGAACCCACCGTAAAAGAAATCCACGCACAACGGTGATCAGTTTGGTAAAATAGTTGCCGGGCTGGTACAACACCCGCCATCCGGCAACGGACAGGAATGGAGAAACTTTAACCTGAAAGCCTGCGGCCTGAAGTATTCCAAAATATTGTTCAAACCTGAAACGTTGCGAGGGCGAGTGCGCGATGGGGTATGGACAAAGAAAAAGTACTTTTTGACTTGAAGACATGTTTAAAACTATTATTTAGCGAATGAAAGCAATAATAGTTAAAAGGTGAAACCGCAAAAAGTCGCAACACTAATCCACCATTTACCCGGTCTGAATGGAATCAGAGCCATAGCTGCATTGGCGGTAGTATTTTCTCATGCCACCCTTGCACTAAAAGAATTTGGACTTGATCCACACATTTTCGGAACCTTAGATGATGGAAGCCCGCGGGGTTTATCATTAGCTGGCTTTGGGGTAAGTATTTTTTTTGTGCTAAGTGGATTTCTGATCACTTATTTATTGTGTCTGGAGGAAGAGCAACAGAAAATTGATGTAAAGAAATTTTATCTACGAAGGGCCTTGCGAATATGGCCATTGTACTACCTCTACCTTATTGTTGTTGTGGCGTTAATGTTTGGTTCAGGTGAGACTCAGTATTTTAAATCACTCCCTTATTATTTTTTTTTCGCAGCAAATATTCCTTTTATTATTAATTCAGCTATTCCTTTATTGAGCCACTATTGGTCGCTGGGTGTTGAAGAGCAGTTCTATTTGTTTTGGCCTTGGCTTATGAAGGCAGGAATTAGAAAATACGTTTGGATTATTGCTGGTATTGTAGTTTTTCTGATTAGCCTAAAATTACTTCTTCATTTTTACTTCCCCGGTTCTGTCTGGGAATTGGCAATTAATGTGAGTAGGTTTCATTGTATGTTGATTGGTTCATTCGGAGCCATTCTCTTCAAAAGAAATGAAATGTGGTTTATCAAACTTATAGACAATAAGGTGGTGCAGTTACTTGCCTGGATAATTATTGGTTTAACGGCCATTAATAAATTTCACATTGCATCAGTAATTGATAATGAAATAATTGCTGGGGTAGCACTGATTATAATTGTAGGGCAAGTAGGAGTAAGCAACAGACTTGTTAATCTGGACCTAAGGCCTTTTGATTTTATAGGTAGGATTTCTTATGGTATCTATGTTGTCCATCCTGTAGTTATTCATTTAAACGCATTAGTCATTGGACAGAAGTTCAAGTCAAGTGAGGCAAAATATATTATCGTTTATTTCTTAGTTCTGAGTTTCACAATATTAATTTCTTATTTATCTTACATAGCCTTTGAAAAATTCTTTCTTCTAAAGAAGAAGAAATTTCAAATCGTGAAAAGTTCTGATTTTAAAACCTAAATTATCAAATCTTATGGCACTAAAGAGGATCGTGACTTTTGATACCCTCGCTGAGTTGAGAGCTAGTAATATTTTTTCAACCACTACTCAGAATGAACTAGTGTCGGAAATTCTTGGTTATTACTCGATTAATGATGGTGGGTATGGTTCTTACTATTTCGATACTGCAAATACAAGCACTGACAACGGTGGAAGCATTATTAAACCAAATTCGATACCACTTGCGTCACCAGGAAGATGGGTTGGTATTTTTGAAAATGATTTCTATAACATAAAAAGATGGGGTGCAATACCTGATTACGGCTCGGGTAATACTGATAATTCAGTGTTTCTTCAAGGATTGATTGATCACTTTCCACAGGGATCAGCAGCAACAATATTTATTCCATCTGGAAAATATTATTGTTCGCAGACAATAAATATTATCGACAAACCTCTAAAAATTGTTGGAGAAAGTAGCTTGCCTTATTCAGTTGGCGAATCAAAGTTAATTTTCCCGCAAAGTAAAACAGGCCTTAAATGGACTATTGTAACAGGACAAATAAGAGGAAGTTTAAATAATTTAGTTATTGAAGCCGAGAGCAAAAATCCAAGCGATCCTACTTTTTTGTATTGTGGGATTGAGTTATCGACCGTTCTTTCAATGAAGAATGTTCGTGTGCTTGCTTTTAGTGGTCATGGTTTAACCCTGAGTGCTGCTATAAATCTCGGTACAAACGTTTCTCTTAGTAGATTGGAAGGTGTAGTGAGCAGTAATAACAATGGCAGTGGATTTTATATTTCAGGACCAGATGCTAATCAAATTTCATTTATAGGCTGCGATGCTAGGGATAATCTAAGATATGGTTTTGAGGATTTGAGTTTTTTAGGGAATCAATATTTTGGATGTCACGGGAACAATAATAGCTTAGGTCATTACTATTCTTCGAATGTAAATGCAAGATCATCTTATTTTGGTTGCTATGGGGAGAGTGGTTCACCTCCTTCTCAAGCAATTGGTAGTTTTTCTAATTTTATTGGAGGCATTCATGAAAATGGTATCATTAAAGCAACCCAGCAAATGGGATCTTTTGTCTATAACGAAGGTTTAAACTTTGTGAGAAGAGACTACATTATTGGAAATGGTGGACAACTTGGAATTGGATTACATGAGGGACAAATAGATTTTTATGGACCCAATGCAGCACCAATGTCCCTGAAAAGTATCGGACCTTATCAAGAGACTCACTTTTCAATGGATTTCAATAATACTTCCTTTGGTGAAAGTCAAGTTTGGGAGATACTTGGGTGTGATGCGTTATTGAAGATTCCAATGGAAGCACAGCTCCCACAAACTCCAAACATTCCAAGAAGGTTAGTTCATGCTTCACATGCATTCCGGCATTTATATCTAACTGGAAAACATATTGGATTTACTTTTGATGAGTTATCTACTCAACTTACCCCCCATTATCAAGGTGTTAGTTATCATCAAAGCGACATATTTTTTAATGCGAGATATAATGGTACTAATTCAATAGGTTGGATTTGTTTTGAGAATGGAACAATTGGAACGTACTCAGAAGGACTAACGGTTACAAATCCAACTGGTGGCTTCATTGTTACACTTAGTGCTCCAACATCTGTTTTGAAGGAAGGCCAAACCATTTTGATAAATGGAGTTAAGGCAATGATTTTGGGTTTTGACAGCGGAAATAAGTCCAAGCCTCAATTGGATGTAGACTTAGGGACAATCACTACTCCTCAAACCATATCATATAACCTTCCAAAATTTAAGCCCTTCAGTGACACAAACGATACAATTGATCTCACCTTTTTTGGTGATGGGTCTGATGGAGATGCTACCATTACGGGTCCAAATCAAACTGTTGGAAGTTGGCTGACAAGTGGTGCCTTATCCCGGGACGCTTATTTAAACAATTTAACCATTCAAGCTTCTGGGTCAATTAATTTAAATGGATTTAAACTTTTTGTAAAAAATACCTTAAACATTTCAAATGCTTCGTCAAATGCAATTCAACGAAATGGTACCTCGGGTTTGAGTGCAACATCTTCAGTTGGCGCTTCTGCTCCCGCAGCTCAATCATCGCAAACACTTGGTAATGGGACAACTGGTGGAGCTGGTGGAGCAGGAGGAGCAACTACCGGCTCACAAGCAGCGGCAATTTCGGGCCCGACTCCTTCGAATGGTGGTAGATCTGGTGCTGGGGGTGCTGGGGGTAGTGGTTCAAGTGGAGCTGGTGGGGCGCAACGGACTTCGAGTGCTCCGGCAGGTCAACTTATTATTAAGCGACCAATTTCTGAATTGATAAGAGGTGTATCGTTATTGCTTGGTGGAGGTGGAGCCCCAGGGGGTTCGGGTGGTGGAGGCGATGGCACTGCGGGTGGAGGTGGAGGCTCAGGTGGAAATGGCGGTAACATCGGATTTATTGCAGCCAAAACAATAAACAGAAGTTCATCAACGGCAAGCGGGGCAATAAGTTTATTGGGAGGTAACGGAGGCAATGGATTTAGTCAGAGCGCGGGTAACAGGGGTGGAGGCGGAGGTGGTGGTGCTGGCGGTGGTGGCTGGTTATACCTAATGTATAAATTTTTAAGTGGAACAACATCTTCAAATATGATTCGGTGTGGTGGAGGTAATGGTGGTAATGGCGGTAATGGCTTTGGTAGTGGGCAAGGCGGCAGGGGCGGCAATGGAGGGTATGGCGGAAGAATTACAGTTATTAATCTTTTATCTAACACGGTGTCAGAAGTTGACCTAACCTCAACTGCCGGGGCTAATGGCGGAAGCAACTCCGGAGTATCAGGTGGGAGTGGAGGAGCAGGTACATCATGTTCTATGAACCTTTAATTTTGAGTTTATCACTTATGGAGGTTCGACAAAAGAGATACTCATTTTTATACAAGATGAGTTGCAACATGTGTGGAGGTTGTGATCATAAAATTATAGGTAAACGGCTTAATCAATCGCAAGGCAAAAATCCAAAAAACAAAATAGGCATTGCAACTACAATAGTTCAATGTAAGCAGTGCGGGTTAATTTTTTCAAACCCGCAACCTATACCAGAAAAAATCTCTGATCATTACGGTGTGCCTCCGGAAGAGTATTGGAGAGGGGATTACTTTAAACCAGACGAACATTATTTTAAGACAGAAATTGAAACATTAAAGAAACTCTACACTTTTAAAGTGGGAGACAAAGCATTAGATATCGGAGCTGGATTAGGCAAGTGTATGATAGCACTTAAAGATGCCGGTTACGATGTGTTTGGATTTGAACCCTCGCAGCCATTTTACGAACGCGCTATCAGTAAAATGGAAATTTCACCAGACAGACTTCAAAATACTTCTATTGAGAATGCAGCCTACCAAAATGATTTTTTTGATTTTATAACTTTTGGAGCCGTGCTTGAGCATTTATACGATCCATCGGAGGCAATAATCAAGGCGCTTACCTGGTTAAAGCCCGATGGGATAATGCAGATTGAAGTTCCCTCTTCAAACTGGTTAATTGCTAAAATTCTTAATAGTTATTACAAACTGCGCGGGCTTGACTATGTCTCTAACCTAAGCCCTATGCATGAGCCTTATCATTTATTCGAGTTTTCGCTCAAGTCATTTCAACAGCATAGCAAAGTCAATGGGTATGAAATTATTTTTCACGAGTATTATGTGGCTCAAACATTTATGCCTCGGATTTTTGACGCTGTATTAATTCCGTTAATGAAACGAACCAATCAAGGCATGCAACTATGTGTTTGGCTTAAAAAAAAGTAGTTTGTCTTAAGGTTAAATGCAGGGCATAACTTGCAATGTGCTTGTTAGGGTGTTCACTGTTTTTTCTCCTAATTTGCGCTTTGTTTTACCGCCAAAAGCCTTGCAAGAACTCCACACCTTCGAAATAAAGCCTAAAAAAGCCTTTGCTTTCAACTTTAAAGAACTGGTTGATTACAGCGAATTGCTTTATTTTTTTGCCTGGCGCGATATTAAAGTAAAGTATAAGCAAACTGCGTTAGGGTTTTTGTGGGCGGTGCTGCAGCCGCTGCTACTTATGCTCATTTTTACTTTCTTCATCGGGCGGGCTATGCAGGTATCTTCCGATGGTATGGATTATCCCGTATTTGCTTATTCGGGCCTGGTGTTATGGCTTGTTTTTTCTTCGGGCGTAACCAATGCAGCCAACAGCATGGTA
>JBPXJS010000044.1:0-186591 GCA_051715425.1 Bacteroidota bacterium
AATTGTGGTGTTTTCTTTAGCAATGCCGGAGGCTGGGTTCCACCATCATCATTTGGTTCTGCCACGGGATCCAATCCTTATAGCATGAGCCGCTCAGGTATAACATCTTTTGCGGCATTCTCTGTAGGCGATGCGGTATCAACCTTACCGGTTCAGTTGTTAAACTTGTCAGCCAATCAGGTATCAGAGGATGTTGTTGTAAACTGGTCAACGGCATCGGAGTTTAATAACAGCCATTTTGAAGTAGAGCGTTCGGTAGATGGTAAAACATATACCAAAGCAGGAGAAGTAGAAGGAAAAGGCTTTAGTGCAGATGTAAGTAACTATAGTTTTACCGATCTTCAGGTATTGACACAAATTAACACAGGAGTTCTTTACTATAGATTGAAACAAGTAGATGCCGATGGCAAAACCGACTATTTTGGACCAGTAGCGGTGAATCTTACAAAACCTGCTTTAGCATCAGGTGTTCATGTATTTCCAAATCCATTCAGTAACGTAGTTACATTAAATGTGTTGAATGGAACAGGAGGTATCATGAAAGTGACGATAAGTGATATGCAGGGCAGAGAAGTTTACAGCTCTGATTATATGGTAAGCAAAGGCAATCAAAGCATCAACATAGAAGCCCTTAAGGACTTAAAAGATGGTGTATACTTTATGAACGCGAGCCTAAACGGAACCACTCAAAGAGTAAAACTGGTTAAGGCTGGTAATTAAGAGAAATAAGTAAACCAATAAAAAACCCGGCTCTGAGAAAATCAGAGTCGGGTTTTTTATTGGTAGCAGGAGAGATAAGAGGATTGAAAAGGGGAGATTAGTTTTTATTACTTTTAAAGGCCGAAGCAATTTCTTCCAATTCTCTATACCATGCTTCTCCAAATTTTCTGATCAAAGGTTCTTTCAAAAATTCGTAAATGGCCACCTTATGTTTGTCGCCAAGTTTGCATGCGGGTTTACAAATATCCCAACGGTGGTAATTAAGGGCTTCAAATTCTCCAACTTTTGAAACGCGGATAGGATAGAGGTGGCACGAAATGGGTTTGCGAAAAGTGGTTTTGCCCTCTTTCCATGCTTTTTCTATTCCACAACTTAATATTCCATTTTCATCGCGGTAAGAAAAATTGCATTCCCCGGCAGGCAGGCAGGTGGTAACAATATCACCATCCGAGTCTTTTTCGAAGAAACCTTTTTCTTCAATAGCTGATTGGGAAGCCGGGGTAAGGTATGGAAGAATATGTGGCATTTCAGCCTCTATTATTGCCAGTTCATCATCCCCGAGCGGGGCACCAAATTCGCCTTCTATGCAACAGGCACCTTTGCATTTGCTTAGGTCGCATATAAAATGTTTTTCCAGAAGATCTTCTGATATTAAAGCGGGTTCAAGAATGATCATGGCACAAAAATAAGAAAGGCCGGGGTTTTCCCGGCCTTTCCTGGTGTATTCTTCAGTATTTTATTCTGCTGCAGTATCAGTTGATGCTGAATCTGTGGCTTCTTTTTTCTTACTTTTTCCGGCCCTTCTGGTTGTTTTCTTAGCAGCACCTGATTTAGATGATTTTTCAGCAAGCATAGCTTCGTTAAAATCAACCAATTCCATAATTGCCATCTCAGCGTTATCTCCTTTGCGGTTCATCAGCTTAAGTATTCTGGTATATCCACCCGGGCGGTCGCCTATTTTTGGAGCTACAGTAGCAAATAATTCCTTTACGGCATCTTTGCTTTGCAGGTAGCTGAAAATAACCCTGCGTGAATTGGTAGAATCTTCTTTACCCTTGGTAATAAGAGGTTCTACATATTTCTTCAGTTCTTTTGCTTTGGCCAGGGTAGTGGTGATACGCTTATGAACGATAAGCGATGCAGCCATATTGGAAAGCATAGCTTTACGATGCGATGCTGTTCTGCCTAAGTGATTAACTGTTCTTCCGTGTCTCATAATCTGTTTTCTTGTAAACCATCATTATTAACAAGTAACAATGGATGATCAATTTCTGTTATTATTCTTCGTTTGAAATATACTTTGCTACATCCATTCCAAAGGTTAAACCTTTGTCGCGAACCAATTCTTCAAGTTCTGAAAGCGATTTTTTACCAAAGTTGCGGAACTTCAATAAATCTCCGATATCATAACTTACCAGATCAGACAGGCTCTTGATATCGGCAGCTTTTAAGCAATTGTATGCACGTACCGAAAGGTCAAGATCTGAAAGAGGGGTTTTAAGAATTTTGCGGATATGCAATACATTCTCATCAACCTCCTGAGGTGCTTCTTTAACCTGGGTATCAAGTGTAATAAGCTCATCAGAGAATAGCATAAAGTGCTGGATCAAAATTTTGGCAGCTTCTTTTAATGCTTCTTCCGGGTGAATAGATCCATCTGTAGATATTTCAATAGTCAATTTCTCGTAGTCGGTTTTTTGTTCAACACGGTAATCTTCTACTGTATATTTTACATTTTTAATCGGGGTAAAGATGGCATCAATTGGAATTAAACCAATTACCGCATCTTTAGGTTTGTTCTCATCAGCCGGAATATAACCACGACCTTTTTCTACTGTAATTTCCAGTTCAAGGTGTGTTTTAGGATCCATATTGCAGATAACCATTTCAGGATTTAAAATTCTGAAAGTATTGGTATGCTTTGCAATATCTCCGGCAGTAAATTGCTCCTGGCCTTTGATGTTGATGAATATTTTCTCATTATCAATGCCATCTACAACACGTTTGAAACGAACCTGCTTAAGATTTAATACAATCTCAACAACGTCTTCAATAACGCCTTTAATGGTAGAGAACTCGTGCTCAACTCCTGAAACCTTTAACGAGGTGATGGCATAACCTTCCAAAGATGAAAGAAGGATTCTGCGCAATGAGTTACCGATAGTAACTCCGTATCCTTTTTCAAGCGGGCGGAACTCAAACTGACCAAAAAAGTCAGTTTCTTTATGCATAATAACCTTGTCCGGTTTTTGAAAAGCAAGAATGGCCATTTATTAAATTTATTTAATTATTTAGAATATAATTCAACGATCAATTGTTCCTTAATATTTTCAGGAATCTGGTCTCTTTCCGGATAACCAAGGAATGTTCCTTTCATTTCTTTCTCATCCCAGCTCAACCAGTTAAATTTTCTGGCTCCGCCATGATTGATAGAATCTGTTATCACCTCAAGACTTTTTGATTTTTCACGCACTTCCACTACATCACCAGGGCGCATAGCATAGGAAGCGATATTTACCACTTTACCATTTACGGTAATATGGCAATGGCTTACCAGCTGACGTGCCTGATTGCGTGACTGGGCAATACCTAAACGGTACACCGTATTATCTAGGCGAGCCTCAAGAAACTTTAACAGGTTTTCGCCTGTAGCTCCTTTTTTACGGGCTGCCTCTTCAAAGGTTTTGTAGAACTGACGCTCCAGTACACCATAGGTGAATTTTGCCTTTTGTTTTTCATATAACTGAACTGCGTATTCAGTTAATTTTGCTCTCTTACGGTTTAATCCGTGTTGTCCCGGAGGGTAATTTCTTCTTTCCAAAGCTTTGTCTGGTCCGAAGATCGCCTCTTTAAAACGCCTGGCAACTTTGGTTTTTGGTCCTAAATATCTAGCCATTGTATTGTGTTATCGTAATTGCTGAAAATTAAACTCTTCTCGATTTTGGAGGGCGGCAACCATTGTGGGGCAGGGGAGTAATATCGCGGATGGATGTTACTTCCAAACCTGAAGCAGCTAAAGTACGTATAGCTGAGTCACGTCCTGAACCAGGTCCCTTTACAAACACCTCAATTTTCTTAACACCAAGTTCAACTGCAACTTTGGCGCAATCAGAAGCCGCAGTTTGTGCAGCATATGGAGTGTTTTTCTTTGATCCCCTGAATCCCATTTTACCTGCAGAAGCCCAGGAAATAACCTGACCCTGGCTGTTGGTAATGGAAATAATAATGTTATTGAAAGATGCTTTAATATGTGCCTGACCATTAGAGTCAATTGCAACATTCTTTTTCTTAGCAGCTTTTTTATTTGTGTTAGTAGCCATTCTCTGTGTTTATTAATGATTACTTGGTTACTTTTTTCTTACCAGCAACCGTTTTACGCTTACCTTTACGTGTGCGGGAGTTGGTACGTGTACGTTGGCCGCGAACCGGTAAACCTTTACGGTGACGCAAACCTCTGTAGCAACCAATATCCATCAAACGCTTGATGTTTAACTGTCTTTCTGAACGAAGTTCACCTTCAACGGTAAGTTCTTCTGTGATATACTTTCTGATTTTATTCAGATCGTCATCATTCCACTCAGACACTTTTTTGTTCCAGTCTATACCGCACTCAGTTAAAATATACTGGGCAGTGGATCTTCCGATTCCAAAAATGTAGGTGAGACCAATCTCACCGCGCTTATTTTTTGGTAAATCAATACCTGATATACGAGCCATAGTTCTTTATTATCCTTGACGTTGTTTAAACTTAGGGTTCTTTTTGTTAATAACGTACACTCTACCGTTACGCTTAACGATCTTGCAGTCCTCACTGCGTTTTTTTACCGATGCTCTAACTTTCATCTTATTTGTATCTGTAAATTATTCTGCCTTTTGTTAAGTCGTATGGCGACATCTCTACGGAGATCTTATCACCGGGTAGAATTTTAATATAGTTCATTCTCATTTTACCTGAGATATGTGCTATAATTTCGTGCCCGTTTTCAAGACGAACCCTAAACATGGCATTTGATAATGCTTCTGTTATTACTCCGTCTTGTTTGATAAGCGCTTGTTTCGACATACCGTTTTTATAAGGGCTGCAAAGATAACAGCTTTTTTTTATTTGCCAATTATTTTATGCCGCCCCTACCGCTGTTCTCCCTTTGATACGTCCAGACTTCATTAATCCGTCATAGTGGCGCATCAAAAGATGACTTTCAATCTGTTGTAATGTATCCAATACCACACCTACCAGAATTAACAGGGAAGTTCCGCCATAAAACTGAGCAAACTGGCTGTTAATATTAAGTATTCCTGCAAGTGAGGGGAGGATGGCAACCACTGCCAGGAATATTGCACCCGGTAAAGTGATACGCGACATTACATTATCTACAAAGGTTGCTGTTGCTTTGCCTGGTTTCACACCCGGAATAAATCCTCCGTTACGTTTCATATCATCAGCAATCTGGTTTGGATTAACCGCAATAGCTGTGTAGAAATAGGTGAAAACGATAATTAACAAAGCAAAAGTAATATTATAACCGAAAGAGGCAGGGTTAATAAAGGTAGACATAATACCCTGCATGGTTTCGTAATTAGGGAAAAACTGAGCAATGGTTGATGGAATAAACATCAGCGCCTGAGCAAAGATGATTGGCATTACACCGGCAGCATTAACCTTAAGCGGGATATACTGGCGAACTCCTCCATATTGGCGATTGCCCACAATTCTTTTTGCGTATTGTACCGGTATTTTACGGGTACCCTGCACAAGCATAATCACACCCATAATTACTGCAAAGAGGGCAGCAAGCTCTACAAGGAAAATAACAAGACCTCCACCTGATTCTGATAGTTTAAAGAAAAACTCATCCTTTAATGCAAATGGCAAACGGGCAATAATTCCGATCATAATAATCAGAGATACTCCGTTACCAATTCCTTTATCTGTAATGCGCTCACCCAACCACAATACAAACATGGTGCTGGCAGTAAGAACAACAATAGAGGTAAGCATGAAGAAGAAATCACTAACCAGTTCAGGATGTGTATTGGAGATAATGGCTCCAGGATTTTCTGATTTCAGGTTGATAAGGAAACCAATGGACTGAACTGCTGTAATTGCAATAGTTAAATAACGTGTTATCTGGTTAATCTTTCTGCGTCCGTCTTCTCCTTCTTTCTGCATTTTCTGGAATGAAGGTACAGCCATAGTTAATAACTGAACAACGATAGATGCAGAAATATAAGGCATGATACCTAAAGCAAATATGGATCCGCGGGCAAAAGCACCACCGGCAAACATATTAATCAAACCAAAGATACCGTCTGAAGCCTGTTTTGCAGAACCTTCGAGCATGTTTGCATCAACACCGGGTAACGTTACATAAGTACCAACACGGTATATGAGTAACATCCAGAAGGTAATCGCCAGCTTGTAGCGGAGATCTTCGATTCTGTAGATATTCTTTATGGTTTCAATTATTTTCTTCATGCGTTATATTTTAACGGCTGAACCACCAACAGCTTCAATATTTTTTATTGCAGTAGCTGAAAATGCGTGAGCTTTAACTTCTATAGTTGCTTTTAACTCACCTCTTCCCAATATTTTTACCAGATCTTTTTTAGATACCAATCCGTTGTTGATTAAAGCATCAACATCAATGGTTTTTAATCCTTTTGCCTCAGCAAGTTTTTGCAGGGTATCCAGGTTAACCGGAGTATACTCTACACGGCTAATGTTTTTGAAACCAAACTTAGGTATACGTCTGTATAATGGCATCTGTCCACCTTCAAAACCTCTTTTGGTAGAAGTACCTGAACGGGAACCTGCGCCTTTGTGACCACGTGCTGCAGTACCGCCTTTTCCGCTTCCTTCACCGCGACCTACGCGTTTTCCCTGTCTGTGTGTAGCTCCTGCTGCTGGTTTTAATGTATGTAATTTCATGATTGTACTTACGCTTTAATAATTAAACGTTTTCAACTTTTAATAAATGAGCAACCTGGTTGATCATACCCATTACCTGAGGAGTTGCTTCCTTCTCAATGCATTGGTTAAGTTTGGTAAAACCTAAAGCCCTGATAGTTCTCTTTTGATTTTCAGGCCTGTCTATAATGCTTTTTACCTGTGTAATTTTAACTTTTGCCATGTTATTGTCCGTTAAATACTTTCTTTAATCCTATTCCTCTGTGCTGTGCAATGGTATAAGCATCGCGCATATTTAACAATGCATTGATGGTAGCTTTTACCACGTTGTGTGGGTTTGAAGAACCTTTTGATTTGGCAAGTACATCTGTAATACCGGCACTTTCCAATACCGCACGCATTGCACCACCTGCAATTACACCTGTTCCGTGTGCTGCCGGCTTAAGAAATACGCGGCCTCCGCAAAACTTACCGTTTTGATCGTGTGGCACAGTACCTTTTAATACAGGTACTTTAACCAGGTTTTTCTTTGCATCATCTATACCTTTGGTGATGGCATCGGTAACCTCATTGGCTTTACCAAGTCCGTATCCTACAATTCCATGTCCGTCACCTACTACTACCAGAGCAGAGAAACTGAAAGTTCTACCACCTTTGGTAACCTTGGCTACACGGTTAATTGCAACAACTCTTTCCTTGAGTTCGATATCGCTTGATTTTACTCTTTTTACGTTTGCTGTCGACATATTGTTATTTGTTCAGCTTTGAACTTTAATTAAAATTTGAGGCCCCCTTCGCGTGCTGCATCTGCCAAACTTTTAACACGTCCGTGATATAAATATCCGTTACGGTCAAATGAACAGGTGCTGATACCCGCTTTTACTGCTTTTTCGGCAAGGTCTTTACCAACCAAAGCAGACTTTTCTGTTTTGTTTATTTTATCTGCTATCTTTTTTGATGATGCAGCGGCAATGGTTTTGCCATGAACATCGTCAATAAGCTGAGCATAGATCTCGTTATTGCTGCGAAACACAGTTAACCGAGGCTTCTCAGGGGTACCAAATACCCTGCTGCGTATTTTTGCTTTAAGTTTTGTTCTTCTTGCAATTTTTCTAAGTACTGCCATAATCTTTTACTTTTATTTAGCAGCTGTTTTACCAGCTTTACGTCTGAGAGCTTCTCCAACAAATTTGATACCTTTACCTTTGTACGGCTCAGGTTTACGCAGTGAGCGTATTTTAGCCGCAACCTGACCAATCAGTTGTTTATCGCAACCTTCAAGGGTAATGATTGGGTTTTTACCTTTTTCCTGCTCGGTTTTTACTTTTAGTTCTTTTGGAATCTCGAAGTAAATATGGTGGGAATATCCGAGTGTAAGATCAAGGATGTTTCCATCAGTTGCAGCTTTATAACCAACACCTACCAATTCCTGTTTAACAGTATAGCCATTGGTAACGCCTTCTACCATATTGTTCAGTAATGAACGGTAGAGACCATGAAGGGCTTTGTGTCTTTTTTGTTCGGTAGGGCGGGTGAGGGTTAGCTCATTATTTTCTATATTCAGTTTAATATCTTGATCAATCTGTTGTTGTAATTCTCCTTTTGGACCTTTAACAGAAACAAGGTTGCTTGCTGATACGTTAACTTCAACGCCTTTGGGCAATGTTATGGGTGCTTTTCCTATACGTGACATTTTTTTACCTCCTTCTGAATATTAATAAACAAAACATAAAACTTCGCCACCAACATTCATTTTGCGGGCTTCCTTATCTGTCATTACACCTTTGGAGGTTGTAAGAATAGCAACGCCTAAACCGTTTATTACACGCGGCATTTCTCCAACGCCTGCATATCTGCGAAGGCCCGGAGTACTGATTCTTTCCAAATATTTAATGGCTGGAGCTTTAGTTACAGGATGGTATTTCAGGGCGATTTTAATAGTACCCTGATGGTTTTGAATATCCTCGAATTTGTAATTCAGGATATAACCTTTTTCAAATAATACTTTTGTAATCTCCTTCTTTAGTTTAGAGGAAGGGATTTCTACAATGCGATGGTTGGCCTTGATCGCGTTGCGTAACCTGGTGAGATAATCTGCAATAGGATCTGTCATAATTCTCTTTTTTTTACTTGCCGGTAGTTAGCCAAGGCTTTTACTCTTACCGACTAAGTGGTTTGTTAAAATTTTAAACGAGGCGCGAATATACAGGAGATATTTTAAAAACCTGTAAATCCGCCCAATATTTTTTTAAGCTTACCAGCTTGATTTGGTAACGCCTGGTATTTTGCCCATCAGAGCCAGTTCGCGGAACTGGTTACGACAAATACCAAAATCGCGCATATAACCTTTAGGGCGACCTGTAAGTTTACAGCGATTTTTTAAACGTACCGGAGAGGCGTTGCGGGGCAATTTTTGAATTGCATCCCAATCACCGGCAGCTTTTAATGCTTCGCGTTTCGCAGCGTAGCGGGCTACCAATTTTTCTCTTTTAAGCTGGCGTGCTTTTACCGATTCTTTAGCCATGTTTTATTTGTTCTGGTTTTTAAAAGGTAATCCGAATTCCTTAAGTAATGACAGGCACTCTTCATCAGTTTGCGCTGTAGTTACAAAGGTGATATCCATACCGTTAATACGGTTTACTTTATCAAGAATGATTTCAGGGAAGATGATTTGCTCGGTAACACCCATGGTGTAATTACCGCGTCCGTCAAATCCTTTTTCATTTAAACCTGCAAAGTCGCGCACACGGGGTAACGAAATGGCAACCAAACGGTCAAGAAACTCATACATTCTGTCTCCGCGTAAAGTAACACGGGCACCGATAGGTAAGTTTTCTCTCAGTTTAAAGTTTGAAATCGCTTTTTTGGATTTGGTAGGAACAGCTTTCTGACCTGCAATAATGCTCATTTCCTCAACTGCCTGATCTACCAGTTTTTTATCAGCTACTGCGGCACCAACACCTTGATTTATGCAAATCTTGGTTAGTTTAGGTACCTGCATCATGTTTTTGTAACCAAACTTTTCTTTTAAAGCTGGTATCACATCTTTGCTGTATTGTGCTTTTAATCTTGGTGTATACATATCAATTAGTCAATTACTTCACCTGTTGTTGATTTTTTCGAATAACGAACCAGTTTACCGGCATCGTTTAATTTACGACCAACACGGGTTGCATTACCTGACTTATCTACAACCATAAGGTTAGAGATATTTACAGGGGCTTCCTTTTTAATAATTCCGCCCTGTTGGTTTTGAGCGTTTGGTTTGGTATGGCGGCTTACGATATTGATACCTTCAACCAATGCACGGTTTTTTGAATTGAACACTTCAATTACACGACCTTTTTTTCCTTTGTCGTCACCGGCAATTACCATTACCATATCTCCTTTTTTAATGTGGAGCTTTGCTTGTGTGTTATATTTTCTTGCCATTTTACAGTACCTCCGGGGCTAATGATACGATTTTCATAAATTGTTTTTCCCTCAGTTCGCGTGCTACAGGTCCGAAAATACGGGTAGCTCTTGGCTCATCCTGGGTATTTAATAATACGCAGGAGTTATCGTCAAAGCGGATATAAGATCCATCAGCCCTGCGGATTTCTTTTCTGGTACGCACCACAACAGCTTTTGATACGGCACCTTTTTTAACACCGCCTGCAGGTATGGCTGACTTAACAGATACCACTATTTTATCTCCTACCGAAGCATAACGTCTTCCGGTTCCGCCAAGCACTCTTATACAAAGTACTTCTTTGGCTCCGCTGTTGTCAGCTACTTTTAGTCTTGATTCTTGCTGTATCATGATTACTTAGCTTTTTCAATTATTTCAACTAATCTCCATCTTTTATCTTTACTCAGCGGACGGGTTTCCATCACTTTCACGATATCGTTGATAGCGCACTCGTTCTTCTCGTCATGAGCTTTGAACTTGGAAGTCATTTTAATGAACTTTCCGTATTTAGGGTGCATTACTTTACGCTCTACTGAAACCACAATGGTTTTCTGCATTTTATTGCTCACCACTTTTCCAATGATGACTTTTCGCGAATTTCTAGTTTCTGCTGTTGTTTCCATTTTTTCTTATTATTGGGCATTCGCTAACTGCCTTCTTTTTTGCTCAGTAAGCAAGCGGGCAATTGTTTTTTTGTTTTCTTTGAGTCTGTTCGGATTATCCAGAGGAGAAACGGCATGTGTAAAGTACAGCTTGGTTAAACCTTGCTTTTCTTCTTTAATGCGGGCGTTTAATTCTTTATCCGACAATTCTCTGATTTCTGCGTTTTTCATAATTATTCAGTATAATCAGGTTTTACCACGAATTTGGTTGTTACCGGTAGTTTTTGAGCGGCAAGGCGCATGGCTTCTTTTGCAATTGCCATAGGTACTCCGTCTATCTCAAACATAATGGTACCAGGTTTAATTGGGGCTACCCAAAATTCCGGAGCTCCTTTACCTTTACCCATACGTACTTCGGCCGGTTTACGTGTCATTGGCTTGTCAGGGAAAATCCTGATCCATACCTGACCCTCACGTTTCATGTAACGTGTAAGGGCAACACGCGCAGCTTCAAGTTGCTTAGAGGTAATTTGATTTGGTTCCATCGATTTTAAACCGAATGAGCCAAAATCGAGGCTGTAACCACGGGTAGCAATACCTCTGTTTCTGCCTTTCTGCTGCTTTCTGTATTTCGTTCTTTTAGGTTGTAACATTTCCTAAAACTATTAATGACTTGTTAATAATTACTTTTTCTTTCTTCTTTTGTCGCCTCCGCGGCCGCCACGATCATTTCTGTCATTTCTTTCAGGACGATCGCCTCTTCTCTCTCCGCCTCTTGGTCCGCCACGTTCTGTATTAGCCAGGCCTACATTTGGAGAAAGATCGCGTTTGCCATAAACCTCACCTCTGCAGATCCACACCTTGATTCCGATTTTACCGTAAACGGTAAGCGCTTCTGCAATGGTATAATCTATATCAGCTCTAAGTGTATGCAATGGTGTACGTCCTTCTTTGTAAGTTTCGGTACGGGCCATTTCAGATCCTGCCAAACGGCCTGATACGGTAATTTTAATTCCTTCAGCTCCCATTCTCATGGTTGATGCAATGGCAGTTTTAAGTGCACGTTTGTAAGAAACACGGCCTTCAATCTGACTTGCAATAGTTTCTCCAACCAATGAAGCATCAAGTTCAGGACGCTTAATTTCAAAAATGTTTATTTGAACATCCTTTTTGGTAAGCTTTTTAATTTCTTCCTTGATCTTATCAACCTCAGCACCACCTTTTCCGATAACGATGCCCGGACGGGAAGTGTGAATGGTGATAATGATACGCTTAATGGTACGCTCGATAATGATGCGGGCAATACCACCTTTTGTGATACGTGCATTAAGATACTTTCTGATTTTCTCATCTTCGATAAGTTTATCAGCGAAGTTGTTTCCACCGTACCAGTTACTTTCCCAGCCACGGATGATACCAAGTCTTAATCCTATCGGGTTTACTTTTTGTCCCATTCTGTTTTATTTTTTATTCCTGGTTTGAAGTTTCATTTGCTGCAACAGTGTTGGCCAGTTTGCTGTCAATAACCATTGTTACATGGTTTGAGCGCTTTCTGATCCTGTAAGCTCTTCCCTGAGGAGCAGGCAATACACGTTTTTGCATGGCACCACCGTCAACAAATATGGTTTTAATGTAAAGCTGTGCATCTTCTACACGTGAGCCTTCATTTTTTTGTTCCCAGTTGGCAATGGCTGAGCGAAGTAATTTTTCAATACGGCTGGCATAATCCTGTTTGCTGTTAAAGCGAAGGATACCAAAAGCCTCTTCAACTCTTTTACCACGGATAAGGTCAACTACAAGCCTCATTTTACGGGGCGAGGTTGGGCAATTATTCAACTTTGCTACTGCTTCCATTATTAATCTTTCTTAGTAGGGTGAGACTTAAATGTGCGGGTAGGGGCAAATTCTCCGAATTTATGTCCTACCATATTCTCGGTAACATATACCGGGATAAATTTATTTCCGTTATGAACCGCAAAGGTATGACCTACCATATCAGGAATGATCATTGATCTGCGTGACCATGTTTTGATCACCGATTTCTTTTTGTTTTCGTTCATAGAGTCAACTTTTTTTGTCAGTTTAACATCTACGAAGGGTCCTTTTTTTAGTGAACGAGCCATATTCCTTTATTACTTCTTACGTCTTTCAATGATGAATCTGTTTGAATATTTCTTAGGAGTACGTGTTTTGTATCCTTTCGATTTTAAACCTTTGCGTGAGCGCGGGTGTCCTCCTGAAGCTCTTCCTTCACCACCACCCATTGGATGGTCTACAGGGTTCATGGCTACAGCGCGGGTACGTGGTCTGCGTCCTCTCCATCTGTTGGCACCGGCTTTACCTTTGCGCTCCAGAATATGATCGGGATTTGATACAGAACCAACTGTTGCAAGACAAGTGGCTACTATCATACGGGTTTCACCTGATGCAAGTTTTACTATGGCGTATTTACCGTCACGGTTCAACAATTGGGCAAATGAACCTGCAGAGCGAACCAGCTTACCACCTTGTCCGGGTTGTAATTCAATATTGTGTATTAATGAACCCAGTGGAATTTCACTTAATGGAAGGGAATTTCCGATTTCCGGAGCAGCCTTTGTTCCATTCACAATGGTTTGGCCTACTTTTAATCCATGAGGTGCCAGAATGTATCTTTTCTCTCCATCGGCATAATGCAATAATGCAATACGTCCGCTGCGGTTTGGATCATACTCGATTGTTGCTACTTTGGCAGGAATTCCTGTTTTGTCGCGTTTAAAATCGATAACACGGAATTTTTGTTTGTGCCCACCGCCTAAATAGCGCATGGTCATTTTTCCGGTATTGTTACGGCCTCCGGAATTCTTTTTTGACACCAGCAGTGACTTCTCCGGAGTAGATGCTGTGATCTCATCGAAGGTGTTTGCCGCTTTAAAACGGGTACCTGGTGTTACTGGTCTGAATTTTCTGATTCCCATTGTTCGTTAAATGTTTGCGAAGAAGTCGATCTTTTGACCCTCTTTCAGTGTAACAATCGCTTTTTTGTAAGCCGGTCTTTTTCCTGAGAAAATACCGCGCTTTGTGAACCTCGACTTGGTTTTTCCAGCATATATTGCAGTGCTGATATTCGTCACGCTCACTCCGTACATTTTTTCAATCGCCTCTTTAATCTCTGGTTTGGTAGCAGTTTTATCTACTACAAATCCATACTGATTCAGCTTTTCGCTGATTCTAGTAGATTTTTCGGTGATCAAAGGTTTCTTTAATACGCTCATCGTAATTAATTTAATATTTCTTCAATTACCGGTACTGAATTTTCAAGCAATACCACTTTATTGGCATTCAAAATCTCATAAGTATTCAGATCTTTTGCAGCCATTACTTTTGCTTTTGGCAGGTTTCTGCTCGATTTGTAAACATTCTCATTATAATCTGCAATTACCATAAGTACCTTTTGGTTACTTAGTTTCAGGTTATTGATAATGTCCAGGTATTTTTTTGTTTTTGGCTCATCCAGGTTAAAGTTCTCCAAAGCAATAATGGAGTTTTCTTTTACCTTGTAAGCCAGAGCAGATTTACGAGCAAGTTGCTTCAGCTTTTTGTTTAATTTAAAGCTGTAATCACGTGGGCGTGGTCCGTGTATACGTGCACCACCTACGAAAGTACCACTCTTGATACTACCTTTACGTGATCCTCCGGTTCCTTTTTGGCGGTGTAATTTCTTTGTTGATCCGCTTACTTCGCTTTTTTCCTTTGCTTTATGTGTACCCTGGCGCTGATTGGCAAGGTATTGTTTCACGTCCAGGTAGATGGCATGATCGTTTGGCTCGATACTGAACACAGCATCGTTAAGCTTCACTTTCTTACCCGACTCGGAGCCGTTTATATTATATACTGCTAATTCCATGGTTTATTTCTCAATAAATAAGTAAGTACCTTTATGACCGGGAACGCTACCTTTTACTACCAACAGGTTTTGGTCCTTAATTACTTTCAGAATTTCGAGGTTGGTTTTCTTTACGCGAACACCACCGGTACGGCCTGCCATGCGCATTCCTTTCAATACCTTTGAAGGGAAAGAAGATGCACCGATAGAACCGGGAGCGCGCTGACGGTCGTGCTGACCGTGAGATCCCATACCCACACCACCAAATCCGTGGCGTTTTACTACACCCTGAAAACCTTTTCCTTTTGAGGTTCCGGCTACGTCAACAAACTCACCTTCTGAAAACAGATCAACTGTTACGGTTTCACCAACTTTTAGTTCGTTTTCAAAACCTTTAAACTCGATTTGTTTAAATTTAGGTGCAGTATTGGCTTTCTTGTAGATACCCAAAAGTGCTGAAGGAGTGTTTTTTTCTTTTGCATCTCCAAATGCAATTTGAACAGCATTGTACCCGTCTTTTTCAGCGGTTTTTACGTGTGTTACCACACATGGTCCTGCTTCGATAACAGTACAGGCAACGTTCTTGCCGTTCTTATCGAAAATGCTGGTCATTCCTAATTTTTTTCCTATTATGCCTGACATAGTGCTTTACAATCAAACTTTAATTTCTACATCAACTCCACTTGGTAATTCTAATTTCATTAGCGCGTCTACAGTTTTTGCGGTTGAGCTGTAGATATCCAATATTCTTTTATAAGAACACAACTGGAATTGCTCGCGTGCTTTTTTGTTCACGTGTGGCGAACGAAGAACCGTGTAGATCTTCTTTTGAGTAGGAAGCGGAATTGGTCCGCTAACCACTGCGCCTGTCGACTTTACCGTCCTTACAATTTTCTCGGCTGATTTATCAACCAAATTGTAGTCGAAAGACTTTAACTTAATTCTTATTTTTTGGTTAACCATTGTATTAAGCTTTTGCTGCTTTACCGTTTACTTTTGCTAAAACTTCTTCCTGAACGTTACGCGGAGCCTCAGCATAATGGCTGAATTCCATTGTTGAGGTGGCACGACCTGAAGTCAATGTTCTCAACTGAGTAACGTATCCAAACATTTCCGCTAATGGAACTTTGGCTTTAATTACCTGTGATCCGGCACGAGTATCCATTCCTTCAAGCTGACCTCTGCGTTTGTTTAAGTCACCGATTACTTCACCCATGTTTTCTTCTGGGGTAAGAACCTCTATTTTCATAATAGGCTCAAGTAATACAGGGCTTGCTTTACGTGCGGCATCTTTGAAACCAATTTTTGCTGCAAGTTCGAAAGAAAGTGCATCCGAGTCTACTGCGTGGAATGAACCATCAAACAAACGAACTTTTAAACTTTCTATCGCATATCCTGCCAACACACCATTGGTCATGGCCTGTTTGAAACCTTTTTCTACAGAAGGGATAAATTCTTTTGGAATAGATCCACCAACGATTTCATTCACAAATTCCAATCCTTGTTTTTCAGGATCTCCGGGGATCAATTCAAACTGGATATCGGCAAATTTACCTCTACCACCTGTTTGTTTCTTATAAACCTCGCGGTGTGATACCGCTTTAGTAATTGTTTCTTTGTATGATACCTGTGGTGCACCCTGGTTACACTCTACTTTAAACTCACGCTTCAAACGGTCAACAATAATTTCAAGGTGCAATTCGCCCATTCCTGAGATTACCGTTTGGCCTGTTTCCTCATCTGTATGAACACGGAAAGTAGGATCCTCTTCAGCAAGTTTAGCTAATGACATACCTAACTTATCTGAGTCTGCCTGTGTTTTAGGCTCAACTGCAAGTCCGATTACCGGTTCAGGGAAATTCATTGCTTCTAATACAATCGGATGTTTTTCATCACATAATGTATCACCGGTTTTGATATCTTTAAATCCAACAGCAGCTCCGATATCTCCGGCACCGAGGCTTTCGATAGGGTTTTGCTTGTTTGCATGCATCTGGAAAATACGCGAAATACGCTCTTTGTTGCCGCTGCGGGTATTTAATACATATGATCCTGCATCAAGTTTACCTGAGTAAGCACGCATAAAGGCAAGGCGTCCAACAAAAGGGTCGGTAGCAATTTTAAATGCAAGCGCTGCAAAAGGCTCATCGTATGATGGCTTGCGGCTTACCTCTGCTCCGGTATCAGGATTTGTTCCTGTTACACTTTCTTTATCCATTGGGCTCGGTAATAATTCCATTACCAAATCCAGCATGGTTTGAACACCTTTATTTTTGAATGAAGAACCGCATAACATTGGAACGATTTTCATGTCAACTACTGCTTTGCGCAAAGCATCAAGAATTTCGCGCTCAGTAATCTGGCTGGCATCTGAGAAAAATTTCTCCATCAATGTATCATCGTATTCAGATACAGCTTCAAGTAGTTTCTCTCTCCATTCTTTTGCTTCTTCTACCATATCGGCAGGGATTTCCACAACTTGGTAAGTCATACCTTTGTCGTGTTCGTTCCAAACCATTCCACGGAAGTTGATCAAATCAACAACACCTTTGAAATTGTCTTCTGCTCCAATTGGTAATTGTAAAGGAACTGCGTTGCTTCCAAGCATTTCTTTAACCTGTTTTACCACGTTTAAGAAATCGGCTCCTGAGCGGTCCATTTTATTTACGAAACCCAAACGGGCAACGTTATAGTTATTTGCAAGTCTCCAGTTTGTTTCAGATTGAGGTTCAACACCATCAACTGCAGAAAACAAGAAAACCAGACCATCCAATACACGGAGTGAACGATTTACCTCTACGGTAAAATCCACGTGACCCGGGGTATCAATAATGTTTATCTGGTATTTATTATCACGGTAATTCCAAGGTACAGTAGTTGCAGCAGAAGTGATGGTAATACCACGTTCAGCTTCCTGCACCATCCAGTCCATTGTAGAAGCTCCATCGTGTACCTCACCTATCTTATGGTTTACACCAGAATAGTAAAGAATACGCTCTGTAGTGGTGGTTTTACCCGCATCAATATGAGCGGCAATACCAATATTTCTTGTAAATTTTAAGTCTCTTGACATTTTATTTATTTCCTGAAACTGTTAATTAGCTAATTTTAAAGTGAGAGAAGGCTTTGTTAGCCTCAGCCATCTTATGTGTATCTTCACGTTTCTTAACCGAAGCACCTTCACCTTTTGAAGCGGCAACAATTTCTCCGGCAAGTTTATCTGCCATAGATTTTTCGTTGCGTGAACGTGAATAGTTAATCAACCATTTCATACCAACAGCAACCTTACGATCGGCCGGTACTTCCATTGGAATCTGGAAAGTAGCACCACCAACCCTGCGGGCTTTTACTTCTACTGAAGGCATTACATTATTAAGAGCTTTTTTCCAAACGTCAATACCACGCTCCTGGGTTTTTGCTTCTACCTTTTCCAAAGCATCATAAAACAAAGAATATGCGGTACTTTTTTTACCGTCATACATCAAATTGTTTACAAACCTTGTAACCAAAGTATCATTAAACTTTGGGTCAGGTGTAAGTATACGTTTTTTAGGTTTGGTCTTTCTCATTGTATGAATTCCTAAATCTTACTAATTACTTCTTTTTAGCTTTTGGATCAACTGCAGCGGCACCGGCCTTAGGCTTTTTGGTACCATACTTTGATCTGCGCTGATTACGTCCGTCAACTCCGGCAGTGTCTAATGCACCGCGTACGATGTGATAACGAACTCCAGGTAAATCTTTTACCCTGCCTCCGCGAACCAATACAATAGAGTGTTCCTGTAAGTTGTGTCCTTCTCCCGGAATATAAGCATTGATCTCATTTCCGTTCGTAAGTCTTACACGGGCTACTTTACGCATGGCCGAGTTTGGCTTCTTTGGTGTAGTAGTATATACACGTGTACATACTCCTCTGCGCTGCGGACATGAATCTAATGCAGGAGATTTACTCTTGGTGATTACGTCCGTGCGGCCTTTTCTAACTAATTGTTGTATAGTAGGCATATTATACTTTTACTATCTATGGTTATTTTTTAGGGACGGCAAAGGTAGAGGGAATAAATAAGCTTAGCAAGTGCCTGACAAAAAATATTTTAATAATATGTTTTGCTGAGCGGGTTAAATGCTAAGTAATTAACCATCAGTCTTAACCGATCTGTATTCCCATTCTTTCAAATGGGGCAGCGAAGATATGTGAGTTTTTTTAATATGCAATACCTTGATAAAGAAAATCTTTACCAGACTTAAATTGGTGGTTGGAGGTGTTGCACATTTAGTACTTGATAAACTTAAGCGATTGCCCTGTTTTTGTGTTGTGAATGAAATAGATACCATTTTTGAGGCTTGTGGCTGTATGTAATATGATAGTACCTGTAGCCGGTATTTCCAATCCTAAAATTTTCTGGCCCGTGTGATCCATTAACTCTATATCTGATCCTGGTGAGCATGAAATATACACAGTGCCGGAAGAAACTGGGTTGGGATAAACTGAAAATGCCGGATCATGCGTTGCCTGGTTTAATGAAACAATGTTAGAAAGAGAGAAACGACCATCACTGTCAACCTGCTTTATTCTGTAATAAACTTTCTGATTATTAGCTTGTTGATTTAGAAGGCTGTGAGCATAATGGATTGTTTTAGTGCTATTCCCTGCTCCTTTTATCTGAGCCACGGGATAGAAAAGGAGATCCGGCCCGGACTGTTCAATTTCAAAATAGTGGCTGTTGTGCTCGGCTGCCGTAGACCAGGAAATAAGATGATGCCCGTTTGATTCCACCACATTGAAGTTGAGCCAGCTAACCGGTAAATAAGCGCTGCCATTTCCAATTCTAATGAGGTGGTTGCAGGTAACATTATTAAAAGTTGGAAATCCGCCACTTGTGGTTATTCCAACATATGCATCCCCCCTCGGATTTACCTGAATAAAATTTACGGAGGCTCCGGTTGGGTTAATACCAAATGTAGTGCCTGTATTTATAAAAGTATAATCAATGCTTCCATTGTTTAGCAGGCATAATCTGCGTTGTGATAAACCCTTGTAACTGGTAAAAACACCACCAACAAGAATGCGGTTATTTTCCAGCGGTAATATGGATGTTACAGTGCTGCTAAATCCGGTAGTACCTATAGATTGGGCAAAAGCGGTATCGGTGGTTCCATCAGGTAAAATACGGACAAAACGGCCAATTGCCATACCGTTAAAAGAAGTAAAATTACCTCCAATATACAACGTGTCATTTTTTATGGCAAGGGCATTTACGGAAGCCGGGTTTGATCCAACCTGAGATCCGGTGCCTGTTTGAAAAGAGTGGTCGTAACTTCCGTCAGGATTTAAGCGCACAATTCCATTGGCAGAAATACCTGAGTATTGATTAAAATAACCTGTAACCACTGTTTTTCCACTTGTTTGTAATCCAACCTGCATAGCAAACGGGGTACCTGTGGTGGTTAGTTGTATGCCGGGCCAGGTTTTAAATGAAGTATCTACGCTGCCATTCGCATGTAATCGCGCTACACGATTAAAAGAGTCGGTGGCACTAAATTCCCCGGCAATAATAATTTTGCCATCGTTTTGGATTTTAAAATCCCTGATAGCTCCGTTTATTCCCGGATTTTGCCAACCCGGAGCCAGATTACCCATGGTGTCAATTTTAATTATTCTGTTTTGAGGGTAACCATTATATGCGTCAAAAGCCCCGGCTATCATCAGGTATCCGTCAACCGTGGTATCAACTTTATAAACGGTATTATTAAACGGCAGTGTTCTGATGAGGTTACCTGAAGTATCGGTTAATACGCAAAAACTGGCAGAAACGGCATTGTAAGTTTGGAATGCCCCGCCAACCAACAGGCGACCTTTGGTTAAGGGAAGGAAAGTATACACCCCACGTATACCTGATGAGGTACTAAAACTGGCTTTATAAGTGGTATCGTTTATAAAAGGTTGTGCCTGAGATAAGAATGAAAGGAGAATAAAAACGCTGGTAATAAATAATCTGAACATAGGCTGCAAAAATAAGCACAGAAGGCTGGATACCCCTGTAAATGGTACTTTGTTAAGCATTTTTATGATGTGGATATGTAGCGAAAGAGGCTGAGTATGACTGTGCTTTTTGGTATATAATTTTAGCAGAAACCTCCATTATCTATGATTTTATGCTTAGATGATTTAATGAGGGTAAGTAATTATTTGTTGTTTTACTACTTTTGACCCTGACTGTAAGAAACTAAAATGTATGTTGGGATTGAAACTGGAAACCGACCCGCGCTGGGCTAATATCGCTGAAAAAACAATTGATGAGATTTTAATAGACCATGCTTTTTGTGAACAAAAGGCTGCCAGCAGTGGCATATCATTAATTGTGCAATATCCTGATAAAGAAAAGGTGGTGAAAGAGGTTACAGCCATTATCGCTGAAGAATGGGGGCATTTTAGAAAGGTACTGAAAGAGTTGGAGAAACGAGGTTTTAAATTTGGGAAAACGCGCAAGGATAATTATGTGAATGAATTGCAAAAACTGACCATTAAAACCGATGACAGAGATAAGAAATTAGTGGAAAAATTGTTGGTTTTTGCCATGATAGAAGCCAGAAGTTGCGAACGTTTCAGGGTATTGAGTCTTCATGTTGCCGATAAAGAATTACAGGAGTTTTATCATGAATTTATGGTTTCGGAGGCAGGGCATTATCGCACCTTTTTAGATCTGGCAAAAGAATATGCAGATGCAGCTTATGTGAAGCAACGCTGGAACGCCATACTGGAAGGAGAGGCAGAGATTATGAAAAATATGGAGGTGAGGGGCGACCGTGTGCATTGAGCACAGGTATTGCTAATCCAAATATTTGAGCAGCCTTGAATTAAACTTACCAATAATGCGGTAATAAGGAACCCCGATATAATTAGGTCGTTTTTTCAGGTAGTTTAACGGATCTCCATCAAGCACAGGCGAAACAAGGTTGCCCGGGTGGTTAAATGGTTTATCCAGCGGGTTTAATTTCTCATCAAACAGAAACAATCCATAGTGCATTTTATTGGTATAGGTAGATATATCCTCATTAAATGCGGCTACAAAATAATTGCTGGTATCTGGTTTTATTACCGGATCGGCCTGCATATTGATATTTACAAAAACACCTTCAAAACTGCGAGAGAGTATTTTATAAGCGCTGGTATCCATAAAAAAGTATACCTTAGAAATGGTATAATTTTCCCTGAAATCGCGCATGATCTTTTGATTACGGGCAATAATTTCGTTATTGATTAAGGTAATTTCCTGTTCTTTCCCCTGAGACTTTAGTTTTTCAATCTCACCGGTATTTGGCGTGGCCAGCATCACCAGCAATGATCCCCGGCTATACCCTGTAATGATATCCCGCAACGATTTTTCTTTACGGGTCATTTTTTCTTTAAGGGAAACAGCGTTTAGGCGCAAGCCTACTTCAATGGTAGAGGGTCTTCCCTTAATATCAGTTGCATTATTTCTATCGGTAGCACTGTAGTTATAAACCAACTCCAGATTTACAAACTCCGACATAGCAATAGAAATACCGGCAAAGGCGCCAACATCAATATTGCCTTTGCGGTTTTTATTGTTATCAAAAGTTTTGGTGATATAAGAACCACCCTCAATAATCTCACTTGAATAAGCCATGAGATATGAAGGCCTTAAGCCAAAGTGAAAAGAAAATTCGCGGGAAAGGAGGGATGGATAAAACACAGCAGTAAGGCCTGCATCTATATTGTGCATATTATAGCGCTTGTCCGAAGATTGTTCCCTGAAACTTACACCTGAGTATCCGGGTTCAAACATAAAGGTGAAATGATCACTCATTTTTTTATTGATGAACATGGCACCATTAAACATGGCAGATCCTGAATAATTGTTGAAACTTGCTCCAATAAGGGAATAGTTGATTCCAAGCTTTAATCCATAGCCAAGCTGTTCAGTAGTTTTATCGGCTGTCTGAGCGTTGCTGCCTAAAAAGCAGAAAAGGCTTAGAAAGAAAAAGAGTTTATTGATAGATTTCACAGTAAATAACTTACAATTATAACGAACATTTCAAACGATAAACAGTGTTTATGCAAGAAAGTCAATATTTCTTTTTAAACCGTTGTATTTGGCTCTTTTTACGGCAGAATTTTTAAAGAGTTTATTAAATGTATCGGCTGTTATATCAATCCATTCCTGCCTTTTCATGGAGAGCAATGTTTCTGCTGGTTGAAACCGTATTTCTCTATTGGGTTTGGAGAACCGGTTCCATGGGCAAACATCCTGACAGATATCACAACCAAACATCCGGTTTGCAAATTTGCCTTTCATTTCTGTTGGGAGTGCATCTTTTAATTCAATGGTAAAATAGGATATACATTTACTTCCATCAACATGATATGGTTCTGTAATGGCATCAGTAGGGCAGGCATCAATGCATGCAGTGCAGGTGCCGCAATGGTCTGTGGCGGGTGTATCGTAATCCAGTTCCAGGTCTATAATTAACTCACTTAAAAAGAAAAAGGATCCGTTACCTTTATTAATGATATTGGTATTTTTTCCCATCCATCCAATTCCGGCCCGTGTTGCCCATGCTCTTTCCAGCACCGGTGCAGAGTCAACAAAAGCACGGCCGTTTACCTCGGTTATCTCGGTTTGTATAAAGGAGAGCAGTTCAAACAGTTTATCTTTTACTACAAAATGATAGTCTTCTCCATAAGCGTAAGTGGAAATAACAGGAGCCGTATCATCAGCTTGTTTTTTATCCGAGTGGTAGTTGTAAAGCAAAGAAATAACAGATTTAGCCCCATCAACAAGCAAACGTGGGTCGAGCCGTTTATCAAAGTAATTGGCCATATAAGACATTTGCCCATGTTGGTTTGTTTGGAGCCAGTTTTCCAGGTGTTTGGCTTCGGTTTCTAAAAATGTGGCCTCAGACATGCCGCAGGCGCTAAACCCAAGCTCAATGGCTTTTTCTTTAATCCGTTTGCTGTATAAAACTTTATAATTCAATACTGCGAATGTACTAAAGTTGAGGAATTTTGGCCTGATGAGGCATTTCCGGCACTTATGTTTCTCCAATTCGTTATGGTTCTATGGAGTTGATAAAAGAAAGAGATAAAAGACTAATTTTGTTGGGCATGAAGGATTACAAAAAATACTACGAATTGCCTGCAACACCAGAAGAAGTTTATGCGGCATTAACCAATGAAGGCACCATTCAGCTATGGACCGGGGCTAAAGCAGTAATGGGCGCAGAACCGGGCAGTGAGTTTTCTTTATGGGACGATAGTATTTCAGGCAAAAATCTGGAGTTTGACCCCGGAAAAAAAATAGTACAACAATGGTATTTTGGCGAGCAGGATGAACCATCTATTGTAACCATTAAATTACATCCGCATAAGCATGGTACATCTGTTGAACTGCGCCACAGCAATATTCCCGATGAGGTTTATGAGGAGATGATTGATGGTTGGGACAACGAGTATTTCGGAAGTTTGGAGGAGTTTTATGATGAGGGTGGTGAATAATTTAGCAGGTAAGTCAACCTGTTACTTCATATTTAAATAAGCCGGCCATACCTTTGGATCGGCAACCAGCACGGGCACCTTACCGCTGTGATCCATCCGAAATCCATCAATCAGGCTACCATTCTGAAAGTCAAAATCAACTCCGTTTATCAGGTGTTTCTGAAAAAAATAGCTAAGGTCGTCATTCAGGTATTTTTGCACCAAATCAAGAAATAATTCGTCACTGAAAAGTTCATTTTTTGTTTCACAGGTTGCCAGCAGTTCACGCATCAGGTCATCCAATGATTTTTCTCCTTTCGATTGTTTTATCATCTGATTATCCAGCCAGAAGGCAAAAATAGCACCACGCCTGTAAGGTATCTTTTCAATATTCCGGCTTTCCCAAAAACGATCCTTAATCACATAATTGGGTTGGTTTCTTTCAGGATTTTCCCAATGTTTTTTTAATACATCAGCATTAAAGGAGTTTAACCATTCTTCCTTTGTTATATCGTTGCTACGTAACCGGTTTTTATAGGTATAATAATCGGTAAAGCCCTCGGTAAACCAATAATTAAGCTCTTCGTGTTTGGCTTTTATTTTACCACCAATCCAGTCGTGCATCATTTCATGATTCAACACATAATTTAAAACATCCCAGCTATTAAAAGGATTATTGCTCGACTGAATAAGAAATCCATTTTTAATACCAGATCCATTCATGTCTTGCCATTCAACACTGCTATCATTCACGGTGATCAAAGGGGTCATAAAAACGGTGTACATGGATAAGCGGTGATCGTTCCAGAATTTTCGCTGGGTGATGATTGTTTTTTGTAAGGCGGCAAATATTCGCTCATCGGCATAATTGTTTAACCATTGACCTCTGATTACAAAATATACCGGCTGGTTTTGGTGCTGAAACTGATAAATCCGGTAATCGCCACCAACAAAAAGGGAATGATAAAGTTCACTCCACAGTTTAATTTTAATCAGGGTTTGTTTTTGATGACCTGTACCAAAGGTGTTGTGTATGGTAAAGTTTGATGGAAAATTTACCCAGTTTATTTCTGCTGTTAGTTCGGGGGCAATATTGGCATTGTCGAAAATAACTTCCGGCACGGTAAATAAGCTCTGACCTAGAATATGGAAGTAGTTGTTTTTTAAACGCGGCCTGTTTGGGGTCTCTTTTATCTTTTCGGTGTAATCCTGCCGTATGCGGTAGTTAAAAACAATATGGGTTTGCCTGGGGTGGTAAACAATCATTCGGTTGCTGTCGGGTACCATTTTAAACGTGTAGCCGGGGTTCTCTTCCTTTAATACGCGCACGCAATTCATCAGGTTCTCTTCTCCCCAAAAAGCGTTGGAATAATGGAAATAGGTAGAGTCGGAGGCTTTTTTAGCCTGATACCGCACCTCAACCCTCAACCCTTCAGATGCCATATTGTTGTTGTAAAAAACCCGGTAAGATACCTTGGTTTGTGCCACACATAAGGAGGGTAACAAAAGGAGTAAAAGTTGTTTAAGCATGGTTGGTTAATACAATAAACTGTTTTTAAAGGATCAATTTACAATAACACAAAGAAAAGAAAAACAGACTGTTTTTGTAACCGTTTCACTATAAAACAGGTTTGATTTATCCGTGTACAAACGTTTACAAACGTGTACTTCCGGATATAAACGGAAAACATACGGATAATGATTTTGTTCTGGTACAATTTTGCATCGTCAATTCAAACAATGGTAAAAAACAAACCAGGTATGAAAAGACAACTGCTTTCCGGCCGCCAGATTTGCAAGGGCGCCCGCAAGATATGGAGTCGGTTAGCGGAAACTTTATTTTTAATCCGCCTGATGCAAATAGCAAAGGGCATAAACAAAAACAACTATGAATAGTTTAAGAAACAGCGTTCGCCTTATTGGCCGCTTAGGACAAAGCCCGGATGTAAAAAACTTTACCGGAGGAAAAACACTTGCCAAATGTTCCATTGCCACCACTGAAAGCTACAAAAATGAAAGTGGCGAAAAAGTAGAAGAAACCCAGTGGCATAATATTGTGGCCTGGGGTAAGCAGGCACAGATTATTGAGAAGTACGTGAAAAAAGGCCAGGAAGTGGCTATTGAAGGTAAACTGATTACACGCTCTTACAACGATAAGGAAGGCAACAAACGCTATGCTACAGAAATTGTGGTAAACGAAGTATTGCTGCTTGGTGCCAAAAAGGATTAAGGGTGATACCTCCTTCAGATTTCCGGATTGCGCAGTGTGATACCTGCGTAATCACGGAAACAGGAGGGTTAAAACCAACACGGGAAAAAGAGAGTGTCCAACCGGTGAAGGCTTTATAAAAGATATGTATTTCACCACGCGGATTTTTATATTATTCATGTTTATTTGTTCCATATGAGCACGGCACAACAATTATTAAAGCAGTATTTTGGATATGATGAATTTCGGGGGCTACAGCAGCAAATTGTTGAGCATGTTACCGCAGGGAAAGATTGTCTGGTACTCATGCCCACCGGTGGGGGGAAAAGCATCTGCTATCAGATCCCGGCTCTTTCTTTTGACGGACTAACCATTGTGGTTTCTCCGCTTATTTCTTTAATGAAAGATCAGGTAGATGCGCTGCGTGCAAATGGTATTCAGGCGGCTTACCTCAACAGTTCGCTTACCTGGCAGCAGGAGCAGGAGATTGCCGCCCTGTGTTTTCACAGCAAGTTAAAAATTCTCTACCTCTCTCCCGAGAAAGCACTCGCATTGCTTGATCAGTTTCTTACCAAACTGCATATCTCTTTAATTGCCATAGATGAGGCTCATTGTGTAAGCCAGTGGGGGCATGATTTTCGTCCGGAGTACAAAGAGCTTAGCCGCTTGCGCAAAACATTCTCAAAAGTGCCAATGATGGCGCTAACCGCCACGGCAGATAAAATTACCCGTCAGGATATTCTTACCCTGCTGGGTTTGCATCAGCCTGAATTGTTTATTGCTTCTTTTGACCGGCCCAACCTCTCCCTAACTGTTAGGCAGGGTTTAAATAAGAAGGAAAAATTGCGGGATATCATTCGCCTGATAGAAAGGCATCCAAATGAAAGTGGGATTATTTATTGCACCTCAAGAAAAACAGTTGATGCCCTTACCTTAGAGCTCCGGCAGGCAGGCATCAAGGCAAAGTCATACCATGCTGGTTTGAGCAGTGAAGAACGAAGCGAGGCACAGGAGGCATTTATTAATGATCAGATTGAAGTGGTATGTGCCACCATTGCATTTGGAATGGGCATTGATAAAAGCAATGTGCGTTTTGTGGTTCATTTTAACCTGCCAAAATCAATTGAGGGTTATTACCAGGAAATTGGGCGTGGGGGTAGGGATGGCCTGCCATGTGATACTGTTTTGTATTACTCTCTGGGCGATGTGATGATGCTGAGGCAATTTGCAGAAGCCAGTGGTCAGCAGGAGGTGAATATAGAAAAGCTTAAACGTATGCAGGATTTTGCCGAAGCTGCTCACTGCAGGAGAAGAATATTATTGAGTTATTTCGGTCAGCAACATACCGAAAATTGTGGCAACTGTGATATATGCCTTCATCCGCCAAAAACATTTGATGGCACCTTACTTGCTCAAAAAGCCCTCTCTGCATTGGAACGTGTCCGTTTGTCGGGAGTAAATGCCGGGATGTACCTGCTGATTGATGTGTTGAGGGGAATGAAGCATAAAGAAATTCTGGAACGCAAACTCGATCAGATAAAAACCTATGGTGCAGGTGCAGATATTTCCAATAAGGCCTGGTACAATTATCTGATGCAAATGATTCAACTTGGCGCTATGGAAATTGCCTATAACGAAGGCAATACACTCAGGCTAACCACTTTTGGCGACCTGATTTTAAAAGGGAAGTTTGAACTGCCGCTACACGCCTTTGTTGAAGACAAAAAGGGCTTTATTAAACCGGAGGGTAAATCCTATACAAGTACAGAAATGCCTGGTAAAGCCAACGACTCGGTAAACCTGTACGAGGCATTAAGAAAATTGCGAAAACAAATTGCAGATGAGTTACACCTGGCACCCTATATCATTTTTCATGATGCCACATTAAAAGAAATGGTAGAAACAGTGCCTCACACAGAAGAGGAAATGTTGATGGTGAACGGGGTTTCATTTACCAAAATGGAAAGGTATGGATACCGCTTTTTGGAAATAACGTCAATGTATTCCAGGTTAAATCAACCTGCGGACGATACCCAATATTTGCTGTCGCAAGAGCGCCTGAAGGCCTATATGGATGAATTGCTGGAGAAAGAACTCCGCTTCAGTGCAGCAGTGGTGGGTAAGGTATTAACCGGCTCTTTGGAAAAATCCTATGCCGGTATTGCTTCCGCAGTTTCTTTTCGTGGATTATTAGCCGGGCGCTTAACCTATGCGGAGGTAAGCAAACTGATTAAACCATTTTATGCGCCATTTGAACAAGCCATAAAAGAAGAACAGCGAAAGTTAAGTCCTACTGAGGAGGAATTGGCTGCACAGAGAATAAAAGTGGAATCATATTTTCATGCAGAGGCTTTTAATCATCTTACAGATGATCAGATTGAAACAATCAGAAATCAGGTGAATCAGATTCCCATGCAGAAAACAGATGAATCCCTGACCGATGGCATAAAAGAACTAAGAAAACGCTTTCCGCGATCTCATGAGCCCTGGAATGAAAGGGAGATTGAACTAATAAAACATATGGTAGAGCAATGCAATAACCTGGAACTTATTGTATCTGTATTTGGGCGAAGCAGCAATTCTGTACTGGTCATTAGCAGCAAATGGATTGCATAATTAATTACACGTAGTTTTAAATAAGTAAAATATGGTGGCCCAGGTGGGAAAGGTCAGTCAGCAACAGGATTTGTTGTTTCAGATAGCGATTTGTCAAATTCCTGGTATTGGGGATGTACTGGCTAAAAATCTGATCAGTTATTGCGGGAGCGCAGAGGCTGTATTCAGGCAAAAAAAGTCAAAGCTATTGCGTATTCCCGGAATCGGGGAACGCCTCGCTGATGCGATAGCCGGATTTAACAATTTTTCTGATGCCGAAAAAGAAATCAGGTTTATAGAAAAGCACCAGATAAAGCCGCTGTGTTACCTCGATAAGGAATATCCGGTTCGCTTAAAACATTTTGCGGAGTCGCCTGTGATGCTGTATTACCTCGGTAATGCCGATCTGAACAATGCAAAAATTGTAGGAATAGTGGGTACCCGCAAAGCAAGCGATTATGGGAAATCTTTTGTAGATCAGTTATGTGAAGATTTAGCCGTAAGCGGTTGCCTTATTGTTAGCGGACTTGCCTATGGGATTGATATCCATGCGCACCGGGCGGCATTAAAAAACAACCTGCCTACTGTTGGCGTATTGGCTCATGGATTAGATCGGATTTACCCCGGGCAGCATAAAGCTACCGCAAAAAAAATGTTGGAGCAGGGAGGATTGCTTACCGAGTTTGTAAGTGGAACCAATCCCGACAGGGAAAACTTTCCCAAACGCAATCGCATTGTGGCCGGCTTGTGTGATGTGCTTATTGTAGCCGAAACAGCTATAAAAGGGGGGGCTATGATTACAGCAGAAATAGCCAATTATTTTAATAAGGATGTAATGGCACTTCCCGGCAGAATTACAGACCTGTATGCCCAAGGCTGCAACCAACTGATTAAATCAAATAAGGCAGCGGTAATAACCGGTGTTAATGACCTGTTTGATTTGATGAACTGGGACTTCGGTGAAAAACAATATCCGGTGCAGGCCAAATTGCCGCTTGATCTTACCGAGGATGAAAAGGAAATTATGCAATATATCAGAAACAAAGGCCGGGTTGGCATTGATGATATTGCATTTGAGTTTCAGATTGATGCCGGTAACCTTTCCTTAAGATTACTTGATATGGAATTTAAAGGTTTAATAAGACATTTACCCGGTAAATTTTTTGAATTGGTGTAGTTTTGTGTCATGCAAAAAATCAGAACTACTTTTTTTCTGTTGGCTTTAGGTTTTGTGGCCATTGCCAATTTCTCTTTTAAACAAGCTGGTCCGGTAAAACCCCGTAAGGTTATTTTATTGATAGGAGATGGAATGGGCCTTGCACAAATTTCCGGAGCCATGTCATTCTTTAAAGGCAGAAATGCATTTGAGCGTTTTCGGGTAATCGGGTTTAGCAAAACATCTTCCGGTGATGATTATGTTACCGATAGCGGGGCCGGGGCTACTGCTTTTGCCATAGGTAAAAAAGCATATAATGGTGCAATTGGAGTTGATAAAGACAGCATTAGCCATATTAACCTGTTTGAACTGGCAAAAAAGAAAGGATTATCTACCGGTGTGGCTGTTACCTCATCGGTGGTACATGCAACTCCTGCTTCTTTCTATAGTCATATGTTCAGCAGGAGGTGGTATGAAAAAATTGCAGCCTCATTGCTTGATGGATATTGCGATATTGCAATTGGCGGAGGATATGAGTTTTTTACAAACCGCACTGATAAACGTAACTTATTAAAGGAACTTTCTGCAAAGGGGTTTCTTACTATTGCTGATAGTACCAAATGGCATGACCCCACGGCTCCAAAGCTTATTTATCTTGCCGCTGCAGACGGGATGCCTAAAATGCAGCAGGGGCGTGGAGATTTTTTAAGAAAAGCTTCGGCATTGGCCATGCGCAACCTGAATGCCAACCCCAAAGGCTATTTGTTAATGATTGAAGGCTCGCAGATTGATTGGGGTGGACATGATATGGACTTTGATTATATGAAGGCTGAATTGCTCGATTTTAATGAGGTACTGAATATGGTGCTTGATGAAGCTGAAAAAGATGGAAACACCTTGGTTATTGTTACTGCCGACCATGAAACAGGTGGACTTGCCTTAACCGAAAACGCCAAAAATCACCAAACCTTTATCCCGAAATACACATACAATGAGCATACGGGCATTATGGTTCCGGTATTTGCTTTTGGCCCCGGGGCTGAAACCTTTGGGGGGATTTATGAGAATACCGACATATTTTACAAGATTAAAAACTTAATGGGGTTATAATGGAACCAAAACTGATCTGGTTATTACTGGCTGTTGCCGCTATTGTGCTATTTTTTTATGTGGTGCTGCCTAAGTTAAACCTGGGCCACAAAAGTGCCCTCATCTTCCGTTCGGTAATTTTTGCCGCAATGATGATTTACCTGGGGATAGATTTTATTCAAAAAGAAAAATACGCTTATTTGGCTGTGCTTGCTATAGGTACCATTGGTTTTGTGCTGATGGTAACGAATACAAAACCCAAAAAATAAACCCCGGAACAAGCCGGGGTTCTATATATGAAAATTGAAAATCAACCTATTTTTTGCATAACTCTTTGAGGTCGTCCAGTTCACCTTTAAACACATTAAAGTCAACTGTTCCTCTGATTCCATTAACACGGCCCCTGTCGCTATGCTGCCAGAAATGCCATTCGTTCATTTTGTAATTCAGATCTGGTGTTTTATAGTGGGCAATCCACAATGGATATTTCTTAAATTCGCTACCCATGAGGTATGATTTAAAGAAGCCATAATTGGTGTAAAGGATGGGTGTCATGCCATATTTCTTTTCTACCAGCACCAGCCAGCGCTTCAGGTTTTTCTTTAAACGCGCGGGAGGGCAACTTCCCCTCATTTCAATATCAAGTACAGGAGGCAAATCGCCTTTTTCCAATTTGGGCACCATACGGAAAAACAAGCTGGCCTGCTCATCAGCAGTAAGGTGAGGCCTGTAAAAATGGTAAGCTCCTCTCAATAAACCTGCTTCCTTGGCTTCTCTCCAGTTTTCTTTAAAATAATCATCAACCACGGTGCGGCCTTCTGAAGCTTTAATAAAAGCAAAACTGAAGGATACGTCTTTATGGCTCATCTTACTAACTGCTTCCCAGTCAATATCTCTTTGGTGGCGCGATACATCAATACCATGCAATTCGTAGTCGGATGGGATATCAATACCAAAAGTAGGATAAGATGGTGAACTGGTAATATGGGTTGAACCAGATTCAGCGGTTGCTCTTCTGTTGGTTAGCAATAATAATGAGCCTCCCAACGTGAGCACCGACAATGCGCCTAAAATAAATACGTTACCTTTCATTTTTTTCAAATCTATGAATCTCCGAATTTAGATGATACAAATGTAATAAATGTGCATAACATGTGCATAATTGTCAACAGATAAACGGGTAATAGTACCTGAAATTGTACAACATAAATGAAAGTTTTTGATTTTTAAGCCTTTCTGTTTACCGGGGTTGCTTGGTAAGCTTAGAGTTTTTATATTTGCAGCCCTTTTGAGAAAAAGGGGAAAGAGGGTTCTCATCACCATAATGAGGCAGGAGTACAGGAAACAACAGTTGCGATACTGTAAAAATCGAAAACATAAGGCGGGGTAGCTCAGATGGTTAGAGCGTAGGATTCATATCCGCCAGGTGGCGGACGGCAGTTCAGATACTGCGGAATAAAAATCTGAAAAATATGGCGGGGTAGCTCAGATGGTTAGAGCGTAGGATTCATAACCCTAAGGTCGGCAGTTCGATTCTGCTCCCCGCTACTCAAGAAGCTTAAAGCCTCACCTATGGTGGGGCTTTTTTATGTCTGGCGGGGTGGCTCAGATGGTTAGAGCGTAGGATTCATATCCGCAAGTTGGCGGACGGCAGTTCGATTCTGCTCCCCGCTACTCAAGAAGCTTAAAGCCTCACCTATGGTGGGGCTTTTTTATGTCAGGCGGGGTGGCTCAGATGGTTAGAGTGTAGGATTCATATCCGCCAGTTGGCGGACGGCAGTTCGATTCTGCTCCCCGCTACTCAAGAAGCTTAAAGCCTCACCTATGGTGGGGCTTTTTTATGTCAGGCGGGGTGGCTCAGATGGTTAGAGTGTAGGATTCATATCCGCCAGCAGGCGGACTGCATCGATTCTGAACCTCACTATTAAAGCAGCATAACAAAGATATATCACTGGTATGCTGCTTTTTCATTTAGGATGTCCTGCTTTAAGCGCTGTATTTAAAGGAATTCCTGATTTATTTCCGTGGTTCGAACCATCACTTTGATGGGGCTTGGGTTCTTTAAAAGTATAACCGGTACATGAGGTTGGGAAAAAATCCGAATTGTTTGACGTGATCTACGCGATCGGGTTTTTTAGAATCATAATACTCGGAAATTCTTGCCTGGGTTCCGGTAATGTTTTGCAGGTTTAGGTACAACTCGTGGGTTGCTTTAGGTTTATTCCATTTGTAGTTGACCGATAGGGTAATTTCGTACACATCGTCAATTTTATTTCGGTATGCATTTTTATAATCCCAAAACCTGTTAGCAGATGGATTAACATCCAGGTTTCCATTTGCATCGCGCAACAACAATATTTGTCGTTGGCCCCCTGCAAAAAACAATTTAGCATTGAGGTTGAGTGCCTGGTTTTTCTTCTTACCCAAGCCTGTGAAATCTTTACCGGCAAGGATGTTAACGAGGTAATTGCCATTGTATATGGTATTCCGTTCAACCCCTTCTAAACTTTTATAGGTGGAGTTGTACAATGTTCCGTTGATGAGGAAATAATAATTGTCGGCAAAAAAACGCTCCAGGGTAATTTCAATACCATAGTTTTGTCCGGTGCCTTTATTCACCAAAGCTACATAACGAAAATCGTTGGCTTCGTTTATGGTGGCATAATAACTGGTATCGTTGTTTTCTACAGGAAGGTCGTATAAATATTGGTAGTAAACCTCGGCTTTTAACCGCATGTTTTTGGATAACTTTCTTTCATAACCCAACACCAGGTGATCAGCTTTTAACAAATCAAGATTCTTATTGGGCTCTGTAGTGTTGCCATTGGCATCGGTTACTTTTGTAAAGTAGTTGTGAACACTTTCCATGGCACTGTGTTTTCCATACCCGAAGTTTACACTATTGGTGCTATTGAGTTTGGCTTGAAAAGCAATACGTGGTTCGATGGTTGATTTAGAATTATACAACACATTCATATTGTGGAATCCGGCCACCATGGTAATAAATGGGCTAAAGCGGTGTTTCCAATTAACAAAGTTGCGGAGGTTAGCCATATGCTCATTCCTGTCTACCATTACAACGCGTTGGTTGGTATTGTTGAGTTGACTGGTATTCATATCAAAAACAAATAAGGCATATTTGGTGCCGGCCTGTATGGTGTTTTTGGCGTTAAGCTTATTGTTATAAGTTAGTGCTCCGCGGTAAACACTTCTGTATAACCTGTTTTTGTAATTCAACAGGCGGGTACCAGCAGAGTCATACAATACATTGCCCTGCTGGTCCTTTACCTGGGTGGTAATGGTTCTGTAAATATCTTCCAAAATGCCATTATTGGAGTAAGCAACCGTGGTTGACAGGTAACTCTTTTTGTTCAAATTGATGGAGTGGGTTAGTCCATAATTGGCTAAGAATGCGTCTTTGTCAAAGTCCTCGCTTAAGCGGCCTGGTGCGGCTTTATTGGTTGGGGTGGAAAAAACATCGGGTCCCACATTTTCCAACTTAAAGCCACTCAATCCTCCCAATCCAAACATAGAGAACACGCCTGCCTTTTTGGTGGGAAAAAGCAACTTAAACGCCATATCCTGAAACTTCAGTGCACCGGGAACTTCTACCAACCCTAAATCATCAATTAATGTAACAGTGGAATACCGGTAGTTAATGAGGTATGAACCGCCATGCCCTTTTTTAAATGGTCCTTCTAAGGTGATGTCTGTACCTAAGATACCCAGCCCCAGTGTTGCTTCAAATTTTTGGCTATTGCCTGCCCTTAGTTTTACATCCAGTACACCTGATAACACATCGCCATACTCTGCAGAAAAAGCTCCGGTAGAAAAGTCGGAAGGAGCAAACAAACTGCTGTTTAATGCACTGATTCCTCCTTTAACACCATTCTGGTCAGCAAAATGTGTTGGGTTGGTAATCTCTACGCCCTCCAAACGCCACTGCACATATTTTGGCGAATTGCCTCTGACGATAATATCATTTTCTCCGTTTTGAGAACTGGTTACACCGGCAAAATTGTTAAGTATTCTGGCAGGATCGTTAAAGCTGCCTGCAAACCTTTTAGAATCTTCCAGTGAAACAGAACGGGAACTAACCATGTTCATTTCATTTCGGGCATTTCCCTTTTCCGTGCTGTAAGCAACTACTACTGCCTCATCAATTTTTACCACCTGCTCCTGCAAACTGATATGGAGCACGGTTTCCTTTCCGGCATTCAATTCAATATTGGGAATGGTTTTGCTCTCATAACCCACATATGAAATGTGTAACGTGATGTTGCCAACGGGCACTTTGTCTATTTGGAATTGCCCCGATAAGTTGGTTGATGTGCCAATAACCGGATTGCTGCCCATAATTTTTACGGTTGCCCCGATAAGAGGCAGTTTGCTGTCGGCATCCACAATGGTGCCTCTAATGGTTTGTGTGAGCACTTGTGCGTTTACCCAAAAGGCAAAAACCAATGCCATGCTTAGTAAGGAAATTTTCTTCATAAATAGGTTTTGTGAGGCAAAACTCTATCTATTCTGTGGGCTGCGGCAGTTTGTTTGGCAAAAGCTATGAAGTTGTCTGCAAGCAGGCTATTAACTTCTGCAAGTTGGCCGGGAACTTATTTGCTGACACGAGGCCCCAACCTACTTATTAAACTTTGTTATTAATTACCTGATAAAATAATTCTTTGTATGTTTCTGAAATGGGAATGATTTGGTTGGCAATTTTAATGCGGCTGCGCTCTATGCTTTCTATTTTATCAATGGCTACCATATATGATTTGTGCACCCTGCACACCAAACTTGCCGGGATCAGTTGCTCCAACTCTTTAAAGTTTTGCAATGTCATGATTCGTTTGGTTTGCATATGTATTCTGCGGTAATCGCGCATACCTTCAATGTATAAAATATCTTTAAACGATACTTTCTCCAGCCTGTTTTCTGTTTTAATAAAAATAAAATCGGCCGGTGGTGTTTCTGCAACGGTTAAGGCAAGTGCTTTTTGGGCTTTGGTAACGGCTTGTAAAAAGCGGTTAAAGGTAAATGGCTTCAACAGGTAATCTGTTACACTTAACTCATACCCTTTTAATGCATATTCCTGATATGCGGTGGTAATAATAACCTGGCTACTGATGTTTGCGCTCTCCAGCAACTCAATGCCTGAAAGTTCATCCATATTAATGTCTAAAAAGAGAATGTCAACCGGGTTTGATTTTAAATACAACAAGGCGGTGAGGGCATTGTCGAAAGTGGCGGCCAGTGTAAGGAAAGGCAGTCTGTTCACAAACAATTTGGTGCGCTCCATGGCAAGCGGCTCGTCTTCAATAATAATGCAACTGTATTTATCCATGCTCAATAGTTAGGGCTACGCGGTACACTTGTTGGTTGTTGCTAACTTCCAGCACATGCTTATCGGGATACAGGAGTTGAAGCCGCCTTTTAATTAACTCATTTCCCAGACCATGGTTTTGTTGCTGCAGTTGGCGTGTGGGGTCGAACTTGTTGCTGCAAATCATTTGTGTGCGGGTAGGGGAGGTTTCTATTTTGATATCAATGGCATGTGGTATTTTTTTATTGTTGGTGTGTTTAAAGGCATTTTCAATAAACGGAATAAATACCATTGGAGCCATTAACTGCCCGTTTACTTTGCCTGATACTTCAAAATTTACATAGCTGCTGTTGGCTGTTCTTATCTTTTGCAATTCAATGTATTTGTTGATGTATTCAATTTCTTTGGCCAGCAAAATATGTTCTGTTTTGGTTTCAAACAACATAAACCGCATGATGTCTGACAATTTGTTTAAATAGTCGGAAGCCTGGGTGGCATCCCGTAAAATCAGCACATCAATATTGTTGATGGTGTTAAATAAAAAGTGCGGATCGAGTTGTGACTTCACCAGGGCCAACTCCATTTCACGGTTTTTGAGTTTCAGTTCTTCCTTCAGTTTTACCTCTTCTATCCAGGTGATAAATCCTTTAATTACTAACGCTATTATTCCCGAAATGGCTGCAATAAATGCCATAAATAAGATGACCGCCAAAGGTGTTACATCATTATCTTCTTTGCCAAAACAACTGCCATCTTTCGCCATGATGATCCATTTCAGCAGGTAATATCCTATGATGGCTGAAGCCAATGCAATGAGTGCACCATAAAGAGCGGTTAGCACAAATTTGCGTTGTTGCAAATACCTGCTAAACAATACCCCATAAAACAGGTAAAAGGTAATGGCCGAAGGAACCAGGGCAAAATAAATAAGGACGTGAAATGCATTACCGATTCTGGTTTCGGATACCTGGCCTTCATCGCCAAACAATACGCCCAATATTACCAATATTAAAATAAGGTAACAAAGCCAATAGCCTAAATGGAGCAATGCAATAACTGTTTTTTTCATACCATTAAACCGGGTATAAATTTGAGATTTATTTTTGACTTATTATTTAAAAGTATGCAAAATGGTATTATTTGTCTGCAAGTTGGTTTTTACCATTATAGAAGAATAAGGAACATAACCTTATATATCCGGTTATGGTGAGTTTGTTTAATTACCGATATAGAGTGACTCATTCATTTTTATTGAAAGAATAAATTGCTAAAAAGGTTGAATGCGTACAAAGAAGGCAAATTTTAGATTATTAAGTGCTTAACGAATAGGGAACCACCAGGAGGTTTTACCTTAGAGTGATTATATCCACCAGGGTGAAATACGGCTTCATGTTTTTTACAAAGGATCCGGAATTATCGGTTACCTATTTGCCAATCATTCTATCGTTTATATTCTCTACATATTTATTAAAAAATTCTGCGGTCAAAATGGATTTTAGGTTCTCTGCAGGTATTATATTTTTTGTGGGTTGGCTATTGAAGCAATTGAAGTATCCTGCTTCGTAGAGCTCTCAGGTTTGTTGTTTCTGCATTTGAGAGGAAAATAAAAGTGATGTTCTTATCTAAAAGGCGATACATTACATGTGAGTTTCCGGGATGTCCGCCACTGTGATAAACCAATTTACCTGCCGGTGTTTGTTTAATAAACCAACCAAAACCATAGCTGATATTTGGATTGGTTTTGGCATAGATTGTTTGGCCGTTAAATGTTGTTTCGGTGATGGATTCATTTTGAATGTTGCAAGGCAGTAGCTTACATTCTTTTAATGCTTTGTCCCAAATGGCTAAATCTCTGGTTGTGGTCACTACAGAACCATCGCCATAAAAATCGCCTAAGTAAGCAATGAAATTATACTTTGTTAGCAGGTGTGCATATTCAAACTTCCCATTTGCATAGGTATGCCCAATCGCAAGGTTTTTATTTTCTATTCTACGAATGTCAGTAACCATGTAAGCAACTGTATTTTTCATTTTTAAGGGTTTAAAAATGTTTTGGTTCATAAATTCCTGATAAGTTAAACCCGAAATGTTTTCAATAATGGTGGCTAAAAAATCATAGCCAATATCAGCATATTGAAATGTTGTTCCGGGTGCAAACTGCAATGGAAGTTGATGTTGGTTTAAATAAGCCAATACATCTTTGTTGCCATTTGATTTAATGGTGTCTAAGTATGGTCTTATGTCGTCCCAAAAATTGGGAAGCCCTGATGTATGGGTTAGCAAGTGCCTAACAGAAATGTTTTTGTATGGAAACGTTGGAATGTATTTGCAAACTAAACTATCATCATTCAACAGCCCTTTATTTTTTAAAATCATTATTCCGTAGGCAGTAAATTGTTTTGAAATAGATGCCACCTGAAAAGAGTTTTTATTCGTCAAAGGCTTTTTATTTATTGCATCGGCATAACCATAGCTTTTTTCAAAAAGTATTTTATCGTTTTGGGTGATTAAGATATTTCCAAAGAAGGGTGAACTTGACAAAGCGCTATCCAGGATGTATTGAATGCTATCAATGTTTTGGGCAAATAAAACCTTGAAGGGAAATAGAAAAATAAATAAAGCAACGAATAAGTGATGTTTCATTTGCTATTTTGTAAATATTTAATCCAATTATGGAAATAAAATATTGCATTATTGCCATTATTTGAAAAAAAATTCGAAAGCTCTGCCTTAAGCCAGGTTTCGGCCTCTTTATAAGTAATTCCTTTGTTTTCAACAGCAGAAATAATATTGCTTTGAGTGGTTAAATACATAACCAATTCTTCCATATTAAATGGAACACTATTGCTAAATGTTTCTTCATGAACGAGTACGAAATTCATTTCATTTAACTTTTCATTTGCCCAATTGTACTGGTCATTTCTTTTGGGAGCCGGAAACTTCTTCAGATAAACGGAGTGATACCAATTTTTAAATTCGGGATTCATTTCCTTTTCACCGGAAAAAAAATTGTCGTAAAGAACCAGCCATGATTTACTTTTCAGTAAACGATTAGCTTCCCATAAAAACTTGTCAATATTGAACCAATGAACTCCTGAACAAACCGTAATCAGGTCAAAAGATTGATCTGCAAAAGGTTGTTTTTCTGCTTGTGCTATTTGGTAGTTTATTTTATCCTTTTGCAACCCAAAATCTAACATGGCTTGTGAACTATCAGTGCCATAAACCTGGGTTGCAATATTTAATAATGCTTGTGTAGAAAGCCCGGTACCACAGGCGATGTCTAATGCCGAATCGAATTTGTTTTCAGGTTGTAAAAACCTCCTGATGTGATGAATGGCGTTGGTATGAAAGTTCGGCCTTCCTTTTGAATACCTTTCGGCTGCTGTATGTGGGGTGAAGTGGTTTATCATCTAAGTAAATGTTGGAATAAAACTTCAAAAATGCAAGAGTATTCATGGCTAAATTTGCTTCCATGGAAAGCGAAAATGGTATATTTCAATACACTTGATTTGAAAAACTAATGTTTGATTAACCACAAAACTATCTGCGCAGCGCGAAACCTCGCCTATTACCAATGTGCTGTTAGTGGTAGCTCTTCTTCATTTTTTATCATTGTTATACCAACGGTTTGTTGCATTAATTCCAAGGTCCACTTGTTTTGATATTTGTGAATTTTTTTCCATCGTAGTTATACACACCTCCTCCACCCCCAAACCACATTCTCCCTGACTTATCTTGATAGATGCTCTGTACTGCAAGGATATTGAGACCTTCCCTGGTGCTGAAATTAACGAATGAATTACCATCGTAACGGTAAACTCCGAAACCTTCTGAAGCCAACCAGATGTTTCCTGTTTTATCTTCATAAATAGTCCAAACCTCGTTGTCACTAATCTGGTTATTACTTACATTAAAGTTGGTAAAGGCTTTCCTGTCATAGCGACTTATTCCCCCAAACATACTGCTAAACCAAATATTTTGCTTTTTATCTATCACAATACATGTAATAGAATTATCACAAAGGCCATCTTCGGTGGTAAAATATCTGTAAGACTTACCATTATAAAAACATGCACCCTTGCCGTCTGTGCCAAACCAAAGGTTACCATTTATGTCCTCGGTAACACACCACGCCAGGTTTGGGGAAAGAGCTGGCGTTACATTTTTAAGTGTTGTTGCCGGAAGTGTAAAAGGAACGAATGCTCTACCGTTAAAGTAACAAATACCATTTGTAGTACCAACCCAAATTACACCCTTACTATCTTCAAACAAGCTCCAAACACCATTGCCATTTAATCCATCTTTCTCGTCATAATTTGCAAAGGACTTTCCGTCATAGGTTGTGATCCCACCATTTGTGGCTATCCAAATTACCCCTTTCTTATCTTCAATAATTGCGGTTACCTGATATCCACTTAAACCTTCTTTAGTAGAATAATTTACAAGGGAGTCCCCATTAAAATAGAATACTCCATCACTATTTGTACCAAACCAAAAACATCCATTTTTATCTTGAAATATCCTGCGAACAATGTCACTAATCGGGACATCACTTTTAACTTTTCTACCCCAAATGTTCTTAATTGAAGATGTGTCATTTTCAATTTTATCTCTTTGTTTAGGGATTTGACCACTGCACGAAGTCAATAAAGTTAAGATGCTCAGAAATAAGATTCTGTTCAGTTTCATTATGTTCAGTTTGATTTTTTTAGTGTTGACATAGAGTTACAGATAACGTCAGACTCCTGCAATCATGAGGGACAAGTTGTAAAATAGCCTATCGATAGCTATCTATGTAAATGTTGTGATAAAACTTCAAAAATGCAAGAGCATGCATGGTTAAATTTGCTTCCATGGAAAGCGGAAATGGTATATTTCAATACACTTGATTTGAAAAACTAATGTTTGATTACCTGCAAAGCTATCTGCGGAGCACGAAACCTCGCCTATTACCAATGTGCTGTTAGTGGCTGCCTTTCTTGATTGTCTGCATTCCATACTTTTTAAATCTCTCACTAAAGTCTAAGGTTTCATAGTCCACTACACCATGCGAACCGTCTCTTATGTAGTCAGTATATGCACCATATTCACTTGGATAAATGTTTGGTCGTGTTATTTTACCTGATAAAATCACATTGATTTTGCTACTCAATGCTTGAATGTTTTGCTCAATAGTTTTTAGTTTGTTGTTGTCCGCAAGTTTTGTTTTAAAAAGTACAATAAGCGATTGGTTAATTTTTGGATGAGCAGAACCAGTGAGATTCTCATTAGTTACTTTGATAAAAATGTCAGGATTAACTTTGTTTTTTTCGCAATAAGAAAAAGTTGGAAAAACTATCTCAGTGTCAAAGTAAGTCCAGTTAGGCTCTTTGATATATTTTGTCGTCCACTTCTTATTGTTCTTTTCATTGTAAATCATTTGTCCGAATCGAAGCGAACCTTTATTGTAAGAAACATATTGGTTGTCCTTACCATCGGTTACAGGAACAGCTTGGGAACTTGTGATTGAAGGAATGTCTGTCGATAGGTCAATAACTGGCTGAATTAAAGGGAGACATTCTTTCCAAATTGTCCAATCCCAAATTGGCTTGTCCTCAAAGAGTCCGAATAAATAATAACCATAATAAAGGTCTTCTTTCTCCTTCTTTTTGAACTTATTTGTAACTTTTTTTAAAAAGTCTGTCAACATATTTTTATCCTTTGGTGTCGTTGTTAAAGTTGCCTATAACGTAAGACTCCCGCAATCATGCGGGACAAGTTGTGAAATAACCTATCCTCAGCCATCTATGTAAATGTTGGGATAAAACTTTAAAAATGCAAGCGTTTACTCGGTTAAGTTCTCTTAAAGCACCTATCGAGTTAAACAAGACAATACTGCAACTTACTTCTATCCCACTCACGCATCACAGATGCGCGAGAACGGGGGCACAAAGCTTCAAGTTTGCACATCAGCCAGCCTGACGCAAGACCCGTGTTAAAGGCTGGGCTAATCTTAATTATTCGTATCTAATTTGAGTTTCCATAAGTGTATTCAACATTAAATTAGGATAAACTCTTGATGCAATGTCGCAAAAATGATTTATAAACCAGGCTGCTGAATTATCGCCACGTTCAATTGTAAATGTCGATAATTTTGCTGGAAAATACCTTACAATACTACTTAGCAAAAACATAGAACCAAAGTATGATGCTTCAATAGGCAGGATGTCTTTGGATAATTTAAAATAGTATGAGTACTCCAATTGGCTGAATACACAATATTTATTTATTAACTTTATACTCTCTTTTAATCGCTGGTCTGAACTAATATCACTTTTTGCTTTACGTTCAAGGAATATATATGTTTCATTTTCCGTTTTGTCAAAGTCGTCAAGTAAACTATTGAAACCAGAATCAGAGTTGAAATCGTTTAATGGGATTGATATTTTTATATCACCGTCAATATAATTTGTAACATTCAAATTGTAGAGTTTCGGGTCTAAATTGAAATATGTTTTTATCTCATAAGTTAACTCTGGTATTCCAGATATGAATTCTTTAAAGGAAAAGGTTGTCCCATTTGTGCAATTGTATTTATAAAATGTCATTAAGTCTTTAAATAGCCCGTCATTAGTTATAGCATTAACATTTAATATATCATCATCCATTTTTGGTTTAGCTAAACCATGGTATGAGGCGTTTGGTGCACTGCCAGTTTTAAGGAAAAGTATTCCTTTTGTCAAATTGAGAAAGCAATAATATAAAAGTAATGGCTTTGTTTTAATTGAACATTGTTGGCTTGCCTGATAATATTCATAAGCTTGATAAATACTTGTCGATACATACACGTAATCATCTTGACTCTTAGATTTCCATATTTTTTTCAACACATTAAAATCTGTAAAAAGCAACAGTTCTTTCCAGATGGAAACTTGAGGATTTTCAGAGTAATATGTTGTATAGTCTTGTAATTTTGTCGATGCGATAAGTTTTAGTAGTTTCTCCATATCTGTCTTTTATACATTGTCTCTATAAGCCTTGCCTATAGCATCATAGTGTGAATTAACCAATCCACAGCTGAGTATGTAAATGTTGGGATAAAAGTTCAAAAATCCAAGCGTTTACAGGGTTAAATTTATTCCACTAGAACGCGTATTGGCCGCTCACCTGAAAAAACGGAGTCCACCGTTTCTCGTTGGTGTACGAATGAAGTACAGCCGTCTATTGAAACGCTTTACGAAATCTCGAAGTTTTTGAAAGTCGATATTCGGGAACTTCTTGTCTCGACTGCTAAATGATTAGTTGATTACATCTGTATAGTGGAAGTCTTGATAGGAAAGAGAGGTTTTACCAATTAAGTCTTTCCTCATTTCAAGAATAATGTTTCCAACTACTTTACGTCCCCGTTGCTGATTAGGAGTTTTTCCGCTCTCCTCAATAAGAATTCGAGTGAGTTCATTCATTGATTTTACAACACTGTCAGAGCTATAAAGCCAAGATTTATATTGTTCCTCAAAGAATTTTCGCTTGGTTGCAGTAGATGTTGTTGTGCCAATAAAACCTTGAAGAGCAATAACTAAATTTGAGTATTTCTCCTCTTTAAACTTGATCATTGCTTCAGTCTTTTTAGATTTCATTGCAAAATAGTACGTCAGGTAACTACTTAGAATTGCTGTTACGATGGGCAGCACAATGAGAAGTATTTCGTTTGTCGTCATGTCGTTTAATATTATCTCTAGCTCTAGCTCTAGCTCGTTTTTATAAACATCATTTATTATGTTGCAAGTCTTCTGTATTCTACTGAAAATTTTGTTGCTTGTTCAGGATCATGCTCTACAGTTATATTTTCATCATTTCTAAATTCTGCATTATCAGTCCAATTATATGATCCAGTAATAACAATTTGGTTGTCGATAACGCAAAATTTGTCGTGCATCAATCCTCCTCGTTGTCCTCGCTTAATCATTTTATGTGGTAACTGAGCGATGTCAACTCCATGCTTCCTATTTACACCATCATCATAGATTGCGATGTGAACATCAATCCCTTCCTTATACTTTTTTACTAGTTTATTAAAAAGAGTATCATTTGTGAACCATGCCATGATAACTCTAATTGATACTTTGGCACTTTCAAGTGCTACAAGAATTTTATCTTGAATGTCTTGAAAATGTGCTTGTTTTATAACAGGCTTACGTCTGTCAACCACACCTCCGTTCAAAACATAAGTTTCACCATTTTTAACCACTGAGAAATTTTCGGAATTAAAAATTGTGTTTAGGTCGTCAATTGTAGTATCCCCTTTGTTTAATTCATTAATTACCCGATTGAGTAAGTCTCGAAGCTCCGGTTTAGAAGAAAATTCTCTCAGTCGCGCTTCAACATATTCCTTTCTAGAAGGTCTTTGTTCATTCTTTTTGCCAATATCGGGTAGCCCACCTTTGTTAAAGTCATATAAATCTCTTGCTCCAAACTCGTTAAATAGTTTTACTAACTCAGGCCCACTTCTGCTTGGAGCATAACCGTCTCCAGTTACATAAGGAACCAATTTTTGGATTGCATAGTCTGAAAGTTTCATAATTATAAGTTTTCTGATTGACGCTTATATTGCCTGCTAACTTGTAAGTATACGCAATATAAATAATTTATATAACAGTGTTACAGTCTTTTACGCAAACAAAATTTTCATAAATATTTATGAAATGCATTGCACAAAAAAATATCCTTTTGCACAAGGAATACTCTAAAGTATGCGACCTAAAGATGTAAGACATATTGCAGTATTGCTTCTTAATTTATCTGAAATGTTATCTGCTATATTAGCGTCCACGCGATAAACGCTGGCACAAGCCAAGGTAACACACACTCAGCTTGCGACTATCGTGTTTTCTGAATGACATGTCATAAACAGGCCAATTAGTAACCTAACGGTTCTCTACTTGTATGTCTTACTCTTAAAACCCTGATTTCTTTTTTGTTTGTTTTGATTTGGTACGCGACTCTCTAGATTTTACCATTTAGATAATTCCTTAGCAGCGTCTTTATCAGAAACGAAATTTCCATTTTCAACACGCGCTACTGCTTCATCTAATTCCTTGTTGTATTGTTTACGACTGATTCGTTTGGTTTCGTTGTCTACATTCAAGAAACTTTTAATCATTTCTAACACCAGGGTCTGTTGTTTGGTCGATAGAAGTGGTAGATAATTATCAACTTGTTTCTTTATTGCTGCTGTTGTCATGGTGAATTATATTGAATGAATCAAATTTAGTGATAAACAGCTAAATCTTAAATCTCAAGTACTAATGTCTAAAAAAGCTGTCAAACCCGGTCTAAACAATCTATTCGAAGTATTCCTTCTTATTTACCTGAAACATGTTAATTCTTACGTTCGAAAGGGGTAGCAAAATTCCCAACGCTACAAGTATAGATATGTCAACTCAACAATGAAGTCCTCATTTTTTCTTAAGCTAAACGAACAGAAACCCCGTTAAATAAACCAAACTGGTGTTTCAATAAACAGAACTGGTGTTGCCGCCAACATCAACTTTTTGCATCATAACTTCATTGCCTCAAACCCACCTTAAACGCGTGGTTATTGAGCCAGATGAAAATACCTGATCCAAAGAAATACCCGATTATTATAAACTATCCGTTTACCGGCAGGGCAAAAAAACACCTGTATTTTTTGTTTGCCTTATTGATACTTCTTCTCTCAAACAAAGTTGGGGGGCAAACCGCTGAAAAGGTACATCCTGAAAAGGGTAAAAACCTCCCTCAATCTGCCATAAACAAAAGAAAGTTTGCCATTGTAGGTGGAGTAACTGCCTTAAGCCTGGGTTCAACTTACGCTTATCTTGAAACCGTTTGGTGGAAACATAAACAAACCCATTTTCATATGGATGGTGGAAAGGATTATTTATATGCCAAAAATATGGATAAGGCCGGTCACTTTATTGGAGGAATGTTTACGGCACAGGCCATGAAAGAGGGTTTTGAATGGGCAGGAATGAAACCACTGCCATCGTATTTGTATGCAGGTGCAGTGGGAGGGGCTTTACAAATGATTATAGAAGTAAAAGATGGCTTTTCTCCCAGTTATGGATTTAGCATTGGCGATGTGGCTTTTGGCACTGCAGGTAGTTTTGTTCCGCTTTTAAAATACCATTATCCTGCCCTCGATGCTTTTACTGTTAAACTCAGCTATTACCCACACTATACTTACTATTATGATATTTATCCTCAAGCTAACCTGATTGATGATTACATGAATCAGACCTATTGGCTCTCCTTATCGGTGAATGATTGGTTGCCAAAACACTCCACTGTTGAAAAAGTATGGCCGGATTTTTTAACCATAACGGGAGGCATGAGTATTGATGAAACCTGGAACCAATACTATAAAGGCGATTACCATCCGGACGATAATGGGAAAGGAAATTTTGAATACTTTATTTCTCTGGACGTGGATTGGAGAAAAATATTGCCTCAGCATAAAAAAGCCACCCGGGTATTATCTGATGCCCTGAATTATATTAAACTTCCGCTGCCTGCGCTCAGGCTTGGTCCAACGGTAAAAGGTTACGCAGCTTATTGGTAACGGTTATGATGTAGAAGTTTTAAGTAACTATTCAGAAAAAACATGGTGAAAATGTTTTGTACGGTCGTTATCATTGAATGACCAATTTATACCATGCCTTTTATCCGTTTTGCCATCTTCTTTTTAACCTTGTTTGTATTCGGGATCAGGGGTTATTCTCAGCCCGTGGCCGATACGTTGCGGCTAAACAATACACAGCCCGATCTATCTTCAGTAAATAAACGAAAGCTGGCTATTATAGGAGGTGTAACCGCTGTGAGCCTGCTCTCTACCTATATTTATATTCAGGAGGTATGGTGGAAAGATCAGCAAACAAGTTTCCATATTGACCACGATAAGGATTATGTGTATGCTAAAAATATGGATAAGGCTGCACATTTTATTGGAGGGGTAATGACCGCGCAGGTAATGAAGGCTAGTTTTTATTGGGCCGGCATGAAACCTATACCGGCTTACCTGTATGCCGGAGCCATGGGTGCAGCATTGCAGTTAATTATAGAGGTAAAAGATGGGTTTTCTCCAACATACGGATTTAGTGTGGGCGATGTGCTTGCAGGTTCAGCAGGTAGTTTTATTCCTTTGTTAAAATACCATTTCCCCAAATCTCATGCGGTAAATATTAAGCTCAGTTATTTTAGAAAACATACCTATTATTATGATGTGAACCCTAAGGCCAATGTGGTTGATGATTATATGAATCAAACTTATTGGCTGGCTTTGTCGCTTAACGACTGGCTGCCCAAAAACTCAGCATTTGAACGGGCCTGGCCTGATTTTTTAACTATAACCGGTGGTTTTAGTATTGATGAAACCTGGAACAGATATTATACGGGTGTGAGCTTGCCTGAAGATAAAGGCAAAGGACATTATGAGTATCTCATCTCGCTTGATATTGACTGGAGAAAAATATTGCCCCAGAACCGCAATCTTACCAAGGCGCTTTCTGATGCCTTAAATTATGTAAAATTGCCATTGCCTGCATTGCGCCTTGGTCCATCGGTGCAAGGGTACTGGGTATACTGGTAAATAAAATCCGGAGCTTTGTTTAACTAATCTATAATTATATGTAAAAAGTACTTAATTGCATTGGAGACTTCAATATGAGGAATTTTTTAAATAAACTACCTGTTGTGCTTTTGTACCTGTTGGGTGTGGTATTAAGTTTAAAAGCCATACGTGAGCCTGATTTGTGGTGGCAACTGGCAACTGGCAATTATATTCTGGAGAATGGGTCAGTTCCTTCTTCTGATGTATTTAGTTATACCTATACTGGTTCACCTTGGATAAATATTAAATGGGGTTTTGAGGTATTGATTGCATTGGTGGCAAAAATAAGCGGCCCCGATTTTATCATGATTATTCAGGTGGCAGTAACATTAATGATGATCCTGTTATTAGGGAAATTGATCCGTTTTAAAAACAAAGATCTCATAGCACAATCGGGTATCACCAACGGTGCGGCATTTGTTGTCATGCTTATTCTGGTTACCATCAGTTTCAGGATATCAGGCAGGCCGGAAATGTTTTCCCATCTGCTGAGTCTGGCTTTTATTTACCTTATTCAACAATACAAAAACCAGCCTAAGCTACTTATTATTATTCCATTGTTGCAAATACTTTGGACCAATATGCACGAAGCGTTTGGTATGGGTATTGTTATTTCAGCTATATATACCGTTGGTGCATGGGTGGAGTATTTGCTGGCTGGCAAAGCCCCCGGAAAAACAAAACCTCTTTACCTTTCTGCTGCTTTGGTATTATCTGTGGCTGGTATAATTGTTAACCCTTATGGATGGAAAATGTACCGGCAACCATTCGAAATTTTTGGTCAGCTGGGAGCCAATAAGTTTACTACAGAGCTGGCCGATTATACCTCTTACCTTTATTGGCAATGGCCGGCCTGGGTTACCCTGTTATGTTTGCTGGCCGTTTTGCTGCTTTGGGTTATTCGGTTTATACAAATGCCGGGAACAAAACGCCTTAAACAATTTGTTACCACCATTGGTTTGGGCAACCTTATTCTGGTGGCGGCATTTATTGTTTTAGCCAAGGATGCGTACAGGAACCTGGTATTTCTTCATCTGATACTTGCCCCATATCTGGCAGAAGCCATAATGGTTTTTGGTTTATACCTGCAACGCAGAATAAAGAGATTTCAATTGAATACAACCTTGCATGTATTAACCATTGGGTTGGGATTTGGGCTGTATCTGGCTGTGGTAAGCAATGTTTTTTATAAACAACTCAACTCAAACGATCGTTATGGATTGCAGGTATGTGCCAATGCCAATCCAACAGGTGCAGCTGTTTATTTAAAAGAAAAGGGCCTGGCAACCCAACAATTATTTACAGATTATATTTCTTCTTCTTTTTTTCTTTACCACCTCACTCCAGCCTACAAAAGTTTTATCGATTTGCGGGATCTGGATATTTTTCCTGATACCTTTTTTTATAAAAATGCAGAAGCATACACCTTCTATCAGCAATTTAAAGTATTCGACAGTTTATATCAGTTTAAAGCCGCAGTGGTGTTGAATAATCAGTTTAATAAACTACAAACTGGTTTATACCACGATTCTGCCTATTACCTTGGTTATGCCGATCCGCTGATATCTGTTTTTGTAAAGGGGAAGGGCAATGCGGCCGAAATGAGTCCGTACGCATCCACTACATATTCTAAACCAGGCTATCTCGTTAGCAAATTGTTTAATCCATTTTATCAACCATTTGATGCCGGGGAAACCGACTACTATACCGGGCAGTTAAATTATTATCATTCATTAGGAGATGAAGAAAAAGCCATCACACTGATAAGGGCCAAACAACGGAGTTTGAAAGAAATGAATGAAACAGAACTCAACACATTGGGAAGTTATTATTTAAATATGGCCTATGCCGATACTGCACTTAAAACATTAAGGCTCGATTCGGCAAAACTCTTTTTTGATGCCTCTTTAAAACTAAATAAATACCAGGCAGATGCCAATTTTAATATGGGTTTAATGTTGTTGCAAAAGGGAAATTACAAGAGGGCTGCTGAGTATTTTGAGCTCTCGTGTGAGCGGGAAGAACATTTTTTAAACGGACATTTATATGCAGCAGAATCTTATAAAATGTTGCAGGAAGGTGGAGGAGGGACTAAATACCTGAAACCACTTTTGCATCACCTGAAAATAAGCAACCAGTTGCTGCCCAATAACCCCAATGTGGTGTGGAACCTGGGTATTGCCTATTATAAAAATGGCAATTGTGATGATGCCACTCCATTGCTTGAACAATCATTATTGTTTAATGAACTGAGTGCGGATGATAAGCTGCAGGCCAAACAATGTATTTCTAACTGCAGGTATAAATAAATCCATGCACATAAAACAAAAAAAGGCACCCGATAGGAATGCCTTTTTTTATGATGCGTAAGGGAATTACCACACGTATTGTTTTTTATTCATCAGCAGGGCTTCACCGGTAATGGTATCAGCACCTGTTTCTTTGTCAACCACTTTTGTTTCATACAATACCCGGTTTTTGTCGGGATAAACTTCTTTAACGGTAATAACGGCCTGATAAGCTGTACCGGTAAACATAGGTTTTAAGAAAGTGGTATTTTGTTTCATATAAATATGCCCTTCAGCATAAAGTAAGGTGCCAAATATTTTGGTAAATACACTGGCGCTGTAATGTCCGTGTATAATGCATCGGCCAAACATACTTGCTTTGCCTGCTTCCTCATTAATATGTAAAGGATTTACATCTCCTGAAATCTGAGCATACAGGTTTACGTTTTCCTGTGTGTAGGTAATGTCGTGTGTAAAAACGTCTCCAACTTTAGGTCCCATAATAGTTTTTTGTTATTAGTTGGTGCAATATAGTTTTTCGGCAAAAACTTCCAATCCGCGAAGAATTTTATTTAAATAAAGGAGATAAAAGGGGAAACTGATAAAAATCATACGAGCCAAAACCCAATACCGGATGGGGCTGGAGGGGCATAATGATAAATTAATACATATAGTATTGAAATATAATAAATTGTACTAATTTTGCGCCCGCTTTTGGAGGAGGGTAGAATGGCCCTTAAAAAGCACATTTACCGTTGCATTATAAACAATTATCTATAAAAATGGAAAACACAAACAAAAATCTTTTTGAAACCATGGCCGACATGCAGAAACAGGCAGTTGATACCATGACTTCAGCTTCAGAAAAAATGCAAAAAGCAATGTTTAGCACAGACGTTAGCTCTGATTTTTTCAAAAAATGGTATGATTCGCAAATGGCGTTCTTTAACCAGAACAATGCTACTGCCAATACCGGTAACCCAACTGAATTTTTTAATATGTGGATGAACAACCAGGCAAGTTTTGCAAAAAACTGGATGGAAAGCACACAAGGTATGATGAAAAACATGAACATGGGAAACATGAATGACGAGGCAAAAAAATCGTATGACAATATGATGGGTCTTTACAACTCATGGATGAACACCATGACCAGCACATACAGCGAAATGTACAAAAACTTTAACGGAAACACTACCTCTAAAGATACGTTTGCCGGTATGTTTAACAATGCTGAGATGTACATGAAGATGTTCGAATTCTGGATGCCGATGTTCAAATCTATTCAGGACAAAACATTTACACCTGATTCTTTCAAACAAATGTTTAACGCACCTCTTTACAAAGAGATGATGGATAAAATGTTTGGCATGCAACCTGATTTCATGAAAAACCTGATGAACAATGACATGATGAAGGAAAACATGAACAAGATGATGGACATGAACAAAAACATGTATGATAACATGAAGAACATGATGGGCAGCAATATGCCAAACATGACTGAAATGTTTAACAACATGCAGAGTGGTTATGCCAACATCAATAACATGATGCAAAATGCTGCAGCACCTTTGATGAAGCTGATGCCACAGAACAAGCAAAAGGAACAAATGGATGCGATGAACGATATCAGCAACCTGTTTAATACCTTTAATATGTTTAACACCAAAATGCAGTACATTATGTACAATACCGGTGTAAAAGCAATGGAAGAAGTAGCTGAGAATGTATATACCAAAATGCGCAACGGAGATGATATGAGCAGCTTTTTAACCGTTTACAGCGAGTGGTTAAATACCAACGATAAGCATTTTGTTACCCTTTTCAGTTCAGAAGAGTATTCGAAAATGCAGGGTGAGTTAAATTCTATTGGTATGAAATTAAAGCGCCATATCGATTTGCAAATGGAAGGTGCTTTTGCTAACCTGCCTTTAATTAACCGTACGGAAATGGATGAATTATACAAAACCATTTACGAACTGAAAAAACGTGTAAACATGTTGGAGAAGCAGTTGGATGCAGATGTTGAAGTGACTGAGGAAAAAGAAACCAAAACCACACGTAAAACTGCTAAAAACGCATAATTCAATTGAGGTTTGATAACTGGCCACAAACAATCCCGCATAAACGGGATTGCTTTTGTGGCTTTTTTATTTAAACTCGTACCAATTATTTAATTTCTATAACTACTATGATGAACATGAACGCTGCGGGATTAATGGAAGAAATGACCAAAACCAGTGAAAAGCTGGTGAAGGGTTTTGAAGTACTTCAAAAAATGGATAAGGTTGAAATTGGCACCACACCTAAAGAACTGGTATGGCAAAACGACCTGGTAAAACTGTATCACTATAAAAGGGAAACACCTGCAACCTGTAAAATACCGGTGTTGGTATCTTTTGCTATTATGAACCGTCAGGACGTGCTGGACTTGCAACCAGACCGCAGCCTGATGAAAAAATTGCTCGAAGAAGGATTGGATATTTATATTATGGATTGGGGTTATCCTCAACGCCAGCACCGCTATTTAACCATGGAAGATTATATTCTTGGTTTTATGAATGATGCGGTTGATTTTGTGCGCAAATCCACCAAAAGCCCTAAAATCCATAAAATGGGAATTTGCCAGGGTGGAACATTCAGCGCCATCTATGCGTCTATATACCCTGAAAAACTGCAATCACTTACCACTTATGTGGCACCATATGATTTCTCCGGAAATGAGTGTATGCTTTACCGCTGGACAAAAGATATTGATATTGATGCCATGATTGATGCCAATGGCGGACTGGTAAAGGCCGATATGATTGACAATGGATTTGCTATGTTGAAACCAAGTATGGGAGTGGCAAAATACATCGGGTTAATGGATACCATGGAAGATGAGGCCAAGCTGATGAATTTCCTGAGAATGGAAAAATGGAAGGCTGATTGTCCGGATCAGGCAGGGGAGATGTTCCGCAAGTATATTAAAGACCTGTGGCAGGCTAATAAATTGATTAAAGGAGAGTTTGAACTTGGCGGGCATAAGGTAAATCTGAAAAATGCCACCATGCCTTTCCTGAATATTTATGCTACGGATGATAATATTATCCCTAACTCTTCTACTATACCTGTTAATGATGTAATTGGTTCAAAGGATAAGGAGATGTATCCTTTCCCGGGTGGACATATTGGGGTATTTGTTGGAGCCCGCTCCCAAAAAGAACTGGCACCTAAAGTAGCCAAATGGGTTGCTGACAGGAGTTAATATGTATAAAGATATACCAGACAAAGGCTGCCAACCGGCAGCCTTTTTTATTTGACTATATGTTAGGAATTAATTACTTTGCCAACGTTATAGAAGAATCTAACCGGGATAATGGTTTATTTCTGAGGTAAATGCGGCAGAAAACGCATGGTCCGGTAAATTTTTCTGAAAATAATAAAACATATAAAAGCATGAAAAACGGTAAATTACTCTCTTTGGTTTTAGTTACATTGCTATCGGTTAAAGCATCAGCCCAGCTTTCTATTGGTGTGAATTATTCTCCTCTGTTTCCTATATCAAACTATAGCGGAAAAATGGACAATAGTTTTGCCGGAGGTACTGTAAAACTTCAATACCATATTGATGATTACCTTGCATTGAATTTTGGAACAGGCTATTATATGATTCCTTTTAAATCAGTAAATGTTGGAGGTGTTCAAACGAATGTTTCCGGAGTTTCATTATCTGTAATACCGGCTACCATTGGTGCCCAGTTTAAATTTTCTACCGATAAACTTAAGCCTTATATCGCTTTGGATTTAGGTTATGCCTATACCATGGAAGGCAAATCGGATTATGCCGAGGCAACCAACAGAGGTAATTTCATTATTGCACCAAGCGCGGGTATTCTTTACTCATTAAACGAAAATCTGGCTTTGCATGCCGGATTAAGAAACAATATCCTTGTTTATCGCTACCGCGATACAGAAGATTATAACGAGGCTTTTCAAACCATTGGTTTGGAACTAGGAATCAACTATAAATTCTAATTAGAAATTAGTTATTGCTGCGCTTATACTGAAGCCCGCGAGATTTTTGCGAGTTTATCTTTATTCAGCAGTTTTATTTTCTTGCCTTCAAACTCAATCAGTTTATCCTGTTTAAACTCACTTAAGAGGCGTATCACTGTTTCGGTAGCCGTACCTACAATATTGGCAATATCTTCCCTCGGAAGGGTAATATGAATAACGGTATCATCTTCGGGTCCGCTCATATTAAACGTAGCATGCAAAAACAATAAGGTTTCGGCCAAACGTTCGCGCACGCTTTTTTGCGCTAAACTCTGTACCCTTTCTTCCACCACGCCCAGGTCATGGCATAAAGCACGCAGCATATCTTTGCCAATGGCAGGAACATTATCAATCAGTTCGGTAAATATTTTTTTAGGAATAAAACAGGCAACAGCATCTTCTACACAAATTGCGGTAGCTACCAGGGGTTCATCGGCAATAAGTGCCCTGTACCCAAGGTATTCGCCTGGTTGGGCAAATCGTAAAATCTGCTCTTTGCCATCATTGTTTGTGCGAACCAGTTTAACAACACCACTGCTTAGGCAATAAATACCAAGTGGAAGGTTGCCTTCATAAAAAATATGCTGCCCCTTTTTGTAGTGGCTGCAGGTTTTTGTGGCATTTATCTTAGCAATTTGTTCCTGATTGCAATGTTCCAGAAAACCAATTTTCTGGCTGTCACACAACTGGCAATCTAAATATAGCTTTTGCATATAGCAACAATGATTGTCCGAATATAATACTATGAACCTAAAAACGATGATTAATCACTTAATCCCGTCCAATGTTTAAATGTTTGGGCCTGTTTTTCAGTTACCTTTTTGTTTTTAACCAGCCTGAAATGGCCTTTTACATCAATCAGAGAACATCCGGCCAGGTTAAGGGCATTGTTCAGCCATTTATCGAAATGCCCTTTGCCCAGAATAAGCTCATTAAAATAGGTATCAAAGGAAGTTCCGGCATATTTTTCAAGAAGATGTTGGTATAAAGTGGCATCGTAGCCTTTGCCATCCTTGTAATTCTGATAGAGGTCGCGCATCACCTGTGTTAATCCATATTTTCCATTGCTTCCATCAATGATTAACATATCGGCAATAAGCGCGGCAAGCATACCCTCAATATAAATAGATACTTTGCGACCCTCCACTCCGGGAACGTAACCGTCAAGCCAGGTATCCCACGATGATTCGGCTACGGAATAATTAAACCTCCCCGGATTATCGATATGGCGTTTAAAGTCACCCTCAAAACTGCAGCCATATTGTTCCCAACTCCATGCACCTGCACGCAGCAAAACCATATCGCCATAATAAGTTGTTACCCCCTCATACACATAACCCAGGGTACTGTAGTTTTCCTTGGTAAAATCGTAAGGCAACATATCAACCGGCCGGATTCGCTTGATATTCCAAAGATGAAACAGTTCATGAGAACTGATGGCCAAAAGGCTGTCGTAAAACTCATCACGTGTTTCGGCATCTGATTTACCCATGGCAATTACGGTAGAGTCGGAATGTTCTACCCCATGCCGGAATGGCCTGTTGAGCATATGATAAAGAAAATGATAATCACTACACGGCAATTCGCCAAACATATCTGTTTGTGTTTTTGTATAGGCGATGGTATCTGATTTAAGTTGCTCTACATCAATTTCATGTTTGCCCTGAAACCAAAAGTGAATATTGGTTTTATCCACGGTAAATATTTCGTGTTGTAAGGTGGCACTGGCTATAAAAGGGCTATCCGCCAGTTGATCAAAATCATGAGCAGTGAGGGTTTTTCCGCTAACGGGCAACTGGCAGGCAATGCGGTAATTTTCAGGAACCATCAATTCAATGGTACAGGCTTCATCCATGCGCCCTTCCACGTACATAAAGCAGTTTACGGGATTAATATATAATTGCTCTGCATCCGCATAAGAAGCTCCGGCATCATATTGGTTTGCGTAATACTCATAGGTTACCGTCAGGCTTTTGCTTTTAGAAGTATCAGTCTCCCAGCAATCTTTGGTCAATTTTTTATAAGGTACATTTTCGCCTTTTTCATTAATAACACTAAAGCAGCGGATATTTTTGGCATAGTTGGCCAATTCATATCTTCCGGGCCTCCAGGCTGGCAGTTGCAGGCGTATAATGGGTTGGTGGATATGGGTTATATGCCATTCCAGTTTAATAAAATGTTTATCGGGGTTTGCAATAAATACGTTGTAGTGCATATTTTTGAGGTAATGGAAAACGGATTCGAATTTATAAATATACTTTATGTTACTGCAGTTTCTGCCGTACTTGTTTTATTAATTTTTGCAGTGATCTCCTTTTTGAAACCCCAGAACCTCAAATTTCAGATCTGGTACATCGTTATTGCTTCTTTTGCCTGCGGTATTATTGCCAGTGTGGTGCTTATTAATTTTAGTTCTAAAAGTGCGCTTATCTGGCCGGTTTTGTTTATGATCCATGTGGTAAACAAAGCCATGGAAATAAAAAAGTTGCTATAATCAATACCTGTTTGATACACCTAAACTAAACAGGGCAAAATCATATTTAACAGGGTCTTTGGGGTCGAACAAACGCAGGCTTTCTGTAAGTTCTTCCGCGGCCTGCCAATCGCTTTGTGTTCTGGTAAGCAGGCCAAGTTTTAAAGCCACGCGTTGCACATGCACATCAAGAGGGCAGATCAACTGAGCTGGTTTTATGGAGTGCCATATTCCAAAATCTACGCCACTGTTATCTGTTCTAACCATCCATCGCAGGTACATATTGATGCGCTTGCAGGCCGATTTTTGAGCGGGAGATGCCATATGTTTAAACGTGCGTGCAGGAACATCATCCAAACCAAAAAAGACGGAACGAAAATGGTTAAGCCCGCTTTCAACTGTTTTATCTTTTGCCTTCATCCCATTACTAAATGCGGTTTCAAGTGAAGGAGAGTGTTGATACCAGTGATGAAGAAAGTGAACAAAATACAACAGGTCGGTATCATTAAAAGTGCGGTGTTTAAAACCAAGCAGTTGTTTCAGGTTTTTGGGTTGATGTTGGGTAATAAACTGATAAGGAGCACCATCAAAAAGAGCAATCAGTTCTTTGCATTTGTTGATGATGGTGATACGTTGCCCCCAGGCAAAAACTGCAGCAAATAATCCCATAATCTCGATATCCTGTTTGGTGCTGAACAGATGAGGAATACAAATGGGATCATCAGCAATAAAACGGCTGGTATTGTATTCTTTATAATGCCTGTCGAGCAATTGTTTAATTGTTTCCTGCTTTTTGTTCATTCAGAAAGCCAAAATAAATGATTTATACGTATTCCCGCCCTTTTTCCGCTCATATAAACATTATTGTTTTTTACCTCCTTATATGTTTCATTTGCTCCTTAGCAATTAAAAAATATTTTATGAACTTAAAAACAATGATCATGCTTTCAGCCATGGGTACGGGTACAATCATGTACAGTTGCAAAAGCGACAATAAATCCGGTAAGGCCGAAGGAGGCCACGATCAGTTTGAAGTGGAATGCGATCGGTTTGCCGATTTGCAGGTATTGCGATACCAGATTCCGGGATTTGAGGAATTAACTCCTCAGCAAAAGGAGCTTGCTTATTACCTCTATGAGGCAGCCAATGCCGGCAGAGATATTATTTATGATCAAAAATACAAACACAACCTGGCCATACGCAAAACATTGGAAGTTGTATTACAAACGTATAAAGGAGATAAAAACTCCGAAGACTGGAAGAAGCTGGAAGTGTATGCCAAAAGGGTATTTTTTTCAAACGGTATTCACCACCACTACAGCAATATGAAATTTGTACCTGAATGCAGTTTTGAGTATTTCAGCGAAGTGGTTAAAGGAGCAGATATGACCCAGTTGCCATTAAACGGAAAAACGGCTGATGAGTTTTTAACTGCTATGAAACCCGTTATGTTTGATCCCAAAGTGGATGCAAAAATTGTAGACCTGGCTTCAGGAATTGATAATATTAAAGCATCAGCCAATAACTTTTACGAAGGTGTAACACAGGCAGAGGTAGAAGCCTATTATGCCGGTAAAATTAATAAAGATGATGCACAACCTGTTTCCTGGGGCTTAAACTCCAAAATGATGAAGGAGAACGGAAAAGTGGTGGAGAAGGTTTGGAAAATGGGTGGCATGTACGGTGCAGCTATAGAAAAAATTGTTTACTGGTTGGAGAAAGCGGTAAATGTAGCTGAGAACGAAGCACAGAAAAAAGCCATAACCCTGCTTATTGAATACTACAAAACAGGTGATCTTAAAAAATGGGATGAGTATAATATTGCCTGGGTAAACGATACGGAAAGTCGCCTGGATGTGGTTAACGGATTTATTGAAGTATATGGTGATGCCATAGGTAAACGTGCATCGTTTGAGTCGGTGGTTTCTATGAAAGATATGGAAGCAACAAAAAGGATTGCCACTATAGCTTCGAATGCACAATGGTTTGAAGATAATTCTCCATTAATGCCAGAGCACAAAAAGAAAGAAGTAAAAGGAATAACCGCTAAAGTTATTACTGTTATTCAGGAGGCCGGAGATGCCGCTCCTTCTACACCAATAGGAATCAATCTTCCAAACGCAAACTGGATTCGCCAGCAACATGGTTCAAAATCTGTTTCTTTGGGTAATGTGGTACATTCCTATAATGTAGTGGGTGCAAAAAGTCCAATGATGCAGGAGTTTGCTTTAACAGCAGAAGAAATTGAACGTAATAAAAAATATGGTTCATTAGCAGGTGATCTGCATACAGATATGCATGAGGTAATTGGTCATGCTTCAGGCCAGATTAATAAAGGTGTTGGGGATCCCGACCAAACATTAAAAAACTATGCAAGCACATTGGAAGAAGCAAGAGCTGATTTGGTGGCCCTGTATTATATCTTCGATAAAAAGTTGGTGGAAATGGGTGTAATGCCTGATCTGGAAGTGGGTAAATGCGAGTATGACGGTTATATCCGCAATGGCTTAATTACCCAATTAACGCGTATTCAACTGGGAGAAAATCTGGAAGAGGCGCATATGCGCAACCGCCAGTTGGTGGCCGCCTGGGCATTTGAAAAAGGAAAAGCCGACAATGTGATTGAATGGGTGAAAAAAGATGGAAAAACATATGTGAAAGTAAACAACTACGAAAAACTCAGGGAGTTGTTTGGCCAGTTATTGCGCGAAATTCAACGCATCAAATCTGAAGGTGATTATAAAGCTGCTACCGCTTTGGTGGAAGGCTACGGGGTAAAGGTAGATCAAACATTATTGAAAGAGGTACGTGATCGTTTTGAGAAACTGAATGTGGCGCCATACAAAGGGTTTATTCAACCAAAATTGGTTCCGGTAATGAGCGGAGATAAAATTTCGGATGTAAAAGTAGAGTACCCGAATAATTTTATGCAAAACCAACTGGAATTGGGCAAACAATACGGATTTTTACCTGCTTACAACTAAGCTAGAAACACATATAAAAAGGAGCTGCAGGAAATTGTAGCTCCTTTTTTTTGTATATTGCGTGAAAGGTATTAGTATGAAAAAAGTTATTGTTTTTGGAGTACTCCTGTTTTTGGCAGGGAGTATACATGCACAGAAATTTGTTTTGGGATTAAAGGCGGGTGTAAACCGTGGTTCAATGTCTACCAAAATTTCAGGAATTAGTGAGGAAGCCAATTATGGATTTGTAGCGGGTGTGTATACCCGTGTTGGCATTCTTGGTTTTTTTGCACAACCGGAGTTTCAGTTTAACCAGCGCAGGGGAACATTAACAAGTACCGGATTCGAATCTAACCAAACCCTTTCCTATATAGATGTGCCTTTACTGGTAGGAAAAAAGTTTCTTAAAATTACCAGGTTTTATGCAGGGCCTAATCTGCAGTTTTTGATGAATGCCTCCCAAAGCGGAGATAGCGACCCTAATTTTAATAAATCAAATTTTAACAATTTTGCCGTTGGTGGTATACTTGGTTGTGGCGTTGATATATTAAAGGTTTCAGTTGATCTGAGGTACGATTTCAGTATTTCCAATTTGGGAAAAGAAATTACCGTTGGTGGCCAGAATTTGGATTACAGCACACGTGCAGGAATGTGGCAGCTCACAGTTGGCTATAAATTGCTTGACCTTTGATAGGTTTTGTAATTCATGGTTATAATCACTACCAAACCAACAAAACCACAAATAAGCAGCATATATTTTAATCTGGGGAAATATGGTTTAGATGTTGGTGGCGAAGAGCTTAACAGTTCAAAGTTATCCAGATAGTTTTCATCCCAGGTTAATCCCATTTTTTGTCGGTAAAGGCTCAATTCTTTTTCGTAAAGCACCACCGGATTAATAGGCTCTCCGTATACAAATCCACCACCGTTTCTTGGAACCATATTGTTGGATAATACCCTTGTGATGCTGTCAATTTCACTCAGTTCGGAATTAATTTTGTTTTTAAAATCGGCCAGTTGTGTGGTGCGCAATGCCTTCACTTTACTATAGTGAGGCGAGCTTTCAAGAAAACGCAATACACTTTTTGATATCGAATCGAAATTTGCCGGATGGGTTAGCCTGATTTCGATACTCGCCATATCTACCGTATCAGCAGAGCGTTGTTTTTTAATGGGTAAAACAGATATTTTTTTAATGCTTTGGGCCAACTCTTCAGGAATATTCAATGAAGATGCAAGGTATCCGGCATCATTATCTTTTGCAGCCAGATAAAGGCTATGTATATCATTTAAAAAGGTGAGATCATTTTTATCGGTTGGTTTAATCAGAAAGGTGCCTTCGTAAGTTTTGGGAAGTATCAGTTGCAGTAAAATTGCGGCACCAGCACATATGGCCATGATGAGAACAAACCTGACAGGCTTAAGAAATAAGAGTTTTACAGGAAACAGCAGTTTAAAACAGGCACGTTTACCTATGCGGTAAAGTTTGGCTGCAAATTCCTCAATATCCAGTTCATCATCACTTATCCTTGGTGGTTGGTTACCGTTCATATCGCTTTGTATTTATGCGAATCTATAAAAAAATGCATAAAGCGAAAGGAATACTATATTTGTTCTGTTGGCAACATTACCCTTGTTTAAAAATCTGTCGGGAAACAAACAGCTCATTAGAAATACGTTATGGAGTTCTCTTGATTTGGGTTTGTATCCGCTGCTGATGCTTATTGCAACGCCTGTTTTTATTACCAACCTGGGTATAGAGCAGTATGGTATCTGGATGCTTATCAATACCATTATTCAAACCATGAATGTGCTGAACCTTGGAATAGGGGATAGCACCATCAGGCTGGTATCGGTGTTTCATGCCCGTGCTGATCAGGCTGCTGTTTACCGCACGGTAAACCAGAATCTCTCTATTGCCATGTTATTGGTAATGATGCTGGCATTTGCCGGTTTATTGCTTGGCCGACCCATTATTTTAAACCTGTTTAATATTCCTGAAACCCTCTTATCCGTTACCTCAGGCATTATTTTTTTAGGGGCAATTTCTGCCGGTTTAAAATTTACAGAATTGGTAATAGCAGGTGTTTTTAAAGGATTTGAAAGGTTTGATTATTCTGCCAGACTTTCGCTCCTCTCCAGAAATAGTGTGGTGTTGGTAAATATTGCTGTTGTTTTGCTTACCCAAAACCTGCTATATGTTTTTGTTGCCACGGTGGCCGTAAACCTGATTAATCTGGTGGTGCAGTTTGTTACCCTTAAAAAATTTCTTTCCGGGTATTATTTTTCACTAACCATAAAGCTTAAAGAGATCTATACGGAGTGGATAACCTATCATTTCTGGTATTGGTTGCAATCAGTGATTGCATTGCTTGGTTTTTTAAGCGATCGCATCATTATCGGATACCTCGCTGATCTGAAAACGGTAGGGTATTACTCCATTGCAGCATTGATAGGAAGTCAGATACATAACGTGTTGCTGGCTTTCGGTGGTTTTGTTTTTCCAAAACTTGCCTCTTACCATGAAGTAAAAAAGGACATTTCAAATGTGTACAAACGCTCCCGTATGATGATTGCCGGGCTTGGATGGGCGATTATACTTACCCTTCTTTTAGGTGGAGATATCTTGTTTAAATTATGGCTTGGTGATGCTGTATACCTTGAATCAATTGGTTATATCAAACTTTATCTTGCATTTAGTGCGGTAATCCTGCTTATTATTATTCCGTTCCATTTTATTAATGCAAGTACCAATGTAAAACTCAATTCCCTGTTCGAGTTTTTATTACGCGGCACCCACGTGGTTGCCATGCTTTTGGCTTATAGCTATGGCGGCATGACTGGATTATTGCTGGCACTAATTTGTACCACTATTATCCATATTCCTTTTCAGTATTATTTATTTAATAAACAAATATTGGGTGGGCAAAACGTGGGCGAAGCATTTTTACCATTATTGCCTGCCCTGGCTATTGTTGGGTTAGCTGTTACAACTATTTTATGGTTAAAAATGGTATTCCTGTTTGTTTTTATTATGTTGTTCTGGAAAATTTACGTCACAGGTATTCAATTTAACAATGTCGGAAAGGCCCGGTAAATTCAGTATAAATAAGTACCAGGTAATAGCTTACCTGTACTTCTTTTTTAACAGTGCAGGGCTGGCTGGCGGGTTATTGTATACCAACCTGCTTACTCCCTTTTTTTATTTGTGGTTGTTGTTTAAAAAAAAGCAACCCGTTTTGCTTCCTTTTTTGGCCATCCTTATCCCTTTTGATCTGGTGCATCTCTATAACGGAGTTGACCTTAAAACTTTCCTTGTATCAAACGGGCTTTTTATAAGTACCTATATTTTTGTTGTTAGCTTCAGCTATTTTATCCGTTACTACGCTCAACCGGAAGTTATCTTCAGAAAACTGTTGGTTGCCAATTTTATATTTACCATAGTAGCCTGTATTGTTTATTTTACGCCTTACCGTCCGCTTTTATGGTATATGAATAAATTTACCCAATCGGTAGAAGGATTTTACAGGCTTTCGCTGTTAACTTTTGAAGCATCATACTACTCCCTTTTGTTTGCGCCCATTGCTATTTATTATTTATTAAAAGTAATGTTTAAGCAAAACACCACACCTGCTATTTATATCCTGGTGTTGGTATTGGTTCCCCTGCTGCTGTCATTATCAATGGGTGTGATAGGTGCCATGGTCATCAGCTTTGCATCGTTGTATGTTCTTTATTTTAAAAAGCTGTTTTACAGAAAAAGTTTTTTTTATGCGCTGTTTATATCGGTAAGTGTCGTGATAGCCGGCTTTATCATTCTGGCTGTTTTTTTTCCGGAGAATCCGGTTTTTATCAGGTTGTATAATATTTTTTATGGAATAGATACCTCAACCAAAGGCCGCACATCCGATTCCTTTATGCTGGCCGGAATGGTGGCCAATGAAAAGAGCATCTGGTTTGGTGCCGGATTGGGTCAGGTGAAAGTGCTGGCTTATATTATTGTGCAGAAATACTTTAATTATTGGGGGGAACTGGAAGTGGTAAGAATTCCGAATGCAGTAGCTGAAACCTATGCCATATTTGGAATTTTTGGATTGCTTATTCGTTTTGGAACCATCTTTTATCTGTTTTTTAAAACAAAGGTATTGGGCAATTATTACTGCACAGCATTATTTGTTTTTGTATTTGTGTATCAGTTTACGGGAAGTTATATCACCAATATAGTGGAGTATGTGATCTGGGTACTGGCGTTTTCAGGCGGGTTTCATCAGTTCCGCAGAATAAGGAGAGGTGAACCTGATTTGCCAAACACACCGGAAGATATCAGTACTTCCTGATGAGGTGTCTGGCCATGGCATCATGCCCGTCAAATGATTCCTGTAAAGTAAACCGTTGGGATTGCAGCATGGTATCACAAATATGTTTCATCTGATCAAGGTTTTGAAAATGTGCCGAAACAATCCAAATATCTTTCAGGTTAGTATCAATTACCAGCCATTCGTTCCGGTAAACTTTATCTGTAACCAAAAAACGGTGGTCGCTTAATATCTCATGATCGAGGTATTGAGGGGTTAGTCCGTATTGATCGAAATAGTATTTAAAGAACCAGCTTTTATCTGATAATACATGGTATTTGGTTTGTTTCTGGTTTGATTGTACAAACCGAACCACCCCTTTAAAATCGTCTTTATTGGTTGATGTATAAAATCCCCTTTCATAAATCAGCACAATAAGGCTGCAACAGATAAAAAGAGTAATGGCAGCATATTTTAATGAAGATTTGATAATATAGTCGAAGCCAAGGGAAATGCACAGCAGGAGGCCAGGTAAAATCACAATCGTATACCGATCAATAAGTGCAGTTGTGCCTTGCACGGTTTTGGTATAAGCTGCAAGCAGCGGAAAAAGTATCCAAATCAGGAGTATCAGAACAGCATTGTTTTTGGCCGGATCTTTAGAAGTATAAGGGCTTGTAACAAGCAAAGCACCGGCCATAAAAATTGCAAACGCAAACAAGGCGCAAAAGGTGGTTACTCCCGAATATCCAAAGTATCCATAAAAAAAGTTGATAAAAAAATAACTACCCGGGCTCGGCAATTTTAAGTTCATGTCAAGTGTGGTAAACACATCTTTTAAAAATGGATAATAAGCAAACCCAATGAATGCTGATACCAAAAGATACCTGAAATGAAACCTTATCTGCAACCAGATTTGTTGTCTGAAAATAGCAATATAGGTAATTACCTGAGCCGCAAAAACGAGTATGGCAAAATGGTGCATCACCATTAAAGTAAAAGTAGTAAGGCCATATAAAATCAAATTTAAAATGGTATTTGAGGTGGTGAGTCGGATAAAAAACAGGTAGGATAATGCAGCAAGCAGAAAAAGGAAGGGGTAATAACCGATATCCAGCGAATAATAGATATGATAATAGTTCACGGCTGTAACACTTGCCGCTATTAATCCAACACGTGCATGTGCCAGTGCTTTTCCAATCAGATAAACCACAGGTATGGATGCCATACCCGTTAAGGCTACCAACAACCTGGCACTGGCATCATTGTATCCGAAAAGGGTCATCCAAACATTCAGTACCAGATAAATTGCGCGTGGGGCAGGGTCTCGGGCTTCACGGCACAAATTCAGAATATCATTAAAAGAGTGAGCAGGGTTGGCAATATTCATCCTTAACAACTCATCCCACCACATGCTGTGTGTGGTTAAAGCTGCCAGGCGCAGTAATGCTGCGGCTCCAGTAATGATCAGTAAAAAAAGCAGGGATTTGTTGGTTTCCTTCATAAGATAGGGCAGGTTATATCAAGCCTGTGCACAATTATACTTATTCCTTTTTAAGTTTTTTTGCCAATGCATCACATAGTTGAGATATTTATAAAAGTATTATTTTCCCGCTTTTAATATTCATGCAGGTATTATTTATAGCACGGCCAAATTTACACACGGTGAGGGGAGGAGATACCGTACAAATTCTGGAAACAGCGGCTGCCTTAAAAAAACTTGGTGTGCAGGTTGATTTTCATTTATCGGGAGAGCCTGCAACATATGATAAATACGACCTCATTCATTTTTTTAATATCATTGATCCGGAAGATATTCTTGGACATGTACAAAGAACCCATAAACCTTTTATGGTATCTACCATATATGTTGATTATGCAGAATACGACAGGCTACACCGGAAAGATGCTCTTGGTTTTTTAAGCCGTTTTTTGCCCTATCATAGTATTGAATACATTAAAACACTGGCCAAATTTGTTTTAAAGGGAGAGAAAGTAAGCACCTGGAAGTATTTTTATATGGGAAACCGCAGGTCAATCAAGCATATTCTGAGGAGGGCTTCCTGCATATTGCCCAACTCGGTAAGTGAATATAAACGGGTGGTGGCTGATTTTGGAGTTACCCCTAAATTATACAAGGTTGTTACCAATGCCATCAATTCCGGATTATTTATGGAGGTGCCTGGTACAGCCAGAAATATCGTGCTTTGTGTTGGAAGAATAGAGGGACGGAAAAACCAACTGAACCTGATCAGGGCTTGCCGGAAACTGGATATCCCTCTTGTTATTATAGGAAACCCGTCACCCAATCAAAAAACGTATTACCAACAATGTTTGGCAGAGGGTAAGGAGGGGGTAACCTTTATTGGGGAGATAAAACAGGAGGAGTTGCTTACTTACTACAACAAAGCAAAGGTACACGTATTGCCCAGTTGGTTTGAAACAACAGGTTTGTCATCTCTGGAGGCTGCGGCCATGGGATGTCAAATAGTTGTTGCAGATAAGGGCGATGTACGCGCATATTTCGGTGATTTCGCTTATTATTGCGATCCTGCTGAGGTAAATTCCATTGCAGGAGCCATTCAATCAGCCTTTCAGCAACAACCGGACGAAAGATTGAAACAAAAGGTTAGGAATGAATATAATTGGGAACTTGCCGCGCAACAAACGCTTGCGGCTTATAAAGAAGTATTAAAGAATGATTGATTTTGACCGTTTAGAAAACAATAAAGAAGAGCTAAGGATGCAGTTTTTGCTTGCTAAGCCTTTCCCGCACCTGGTTATAGATCAATTCTGTTTTCCGGATAAGGCGGAATTGTTGTTACAGCAAATACCCGACCTTCAAACAAAAAGCAGGGATTATGTTTTTGCTGCCAACAAATTTGAAAAATCAACATTCAGCAGTATTTCACCCTTGCTTAAAGAACTGCATGATGATCTTTTATCAGACAGGTACCAGCAGTTTCTGCAGTTTATTACCAATGAGGATGTTTTTGTAGATCCCAAATTTCATGGTGGCGGAATACATCAGGGCAAGAAGAACAGTTTTTTGGATATGCATATTGATTTTAACTACCACCCTTTAAATAAACAATGGTACAGAAATCTGAATATGCTTTTTTATCTAAACAAAGATTGGAAACCTGAGTATGGAGGTCACCTTAAGCTGGAAGATTTACGAAGCGGAGAGAAAAAAGCCATTGAGGTTCCTTTCAACAGAATGGTTATTCAGCAAACCAGAAAATATACCCTGCACGGTTATGATATGACACATTTCCCTGATGGGATGCACAGAACCTCTATTGCTTCTTATGGATATACCATACATAAGCACCATATAGAAAAACCCAGAACAACAGATTGGCATGTGGGAGATGATGAACCTGTAAAGAAGTTTTTAGCGTGGATTTATGATCCTGCTGTAAAAATAAAGAACAAACTATTTGGCAGCGCAACGGCAAAACATTAATGAAAGTAGCCATACTCGGAACCCGGGGAATTCCTAACCATTACGGAGGATTTGAGCAACTGGCCGAATACCTTTCTGCCGGGCTTACCCAAAAGGGCCATCAGGTTTCCGTGTACTGTTCCTCTTTACACCCCTACCAAAAAAATACATGGAACCAGGTAAACCTTATTCATTGCAATGACCCTGAAAATAAACTGGGCACTTTTGGGCAGTTTATTTATGATTTTAATTGTATTCGCGATTCCAGAAAGCGGGATTTTGATATTATTCTTCAGCTAGGTTATACCAGCAACTCTATTTGGCATTTTTTGTTACCTGAAAAGCCGGTTATTATTACCAATATGGATGGGCTGGAGTGGAAACGCAGCAAGTATAGCGCTAAGGTGCAGCGGTTTCTTAAATATGCAGAAAAGCTGGCGGTGAAATCGAGCGATGTATTGGTGGCAGATTCTATTGGAATACAGGAATACCTTAAAACCGGATACAACAAACAGGCGCATTTTATTGCTTACGGGGCTGATGTATTTACCGGTGCCGTTACTGATCAGTTAAAAACCTATGGATTACCTCCCTTTGGCTATTATCTGGCCATTGCCAGGTTTGAACCGGAAAACAATATAGAAAGTATTATCAGGGGTTATTTACAATCCGGTGCAAAAGAACCTTTATTATTAATCGGATCTTATCAAAATAAATACGGCACATACCTTAAACAGAAGTACAACAATGAATCCATCAGGTTTTTGGGTGCCATTTATGATATACATGAACTGAATAACCTGAGGTATTACTGCAGGTTGTATTTTCACGGGCATACCGTTGGTGGTACCAATCCATCATTGCTGGAAGCCATGGCATCACAGGCATTGATTTGTGCCAATCAGAATGTATTTAATGCAGCCATTTTAGGTGCAGATGCATTTTATTTTACAGAAGATACAGATATTACAAAGCTTATCCAATCTGGCAATCCGGAGAAGAATGGGGCTGCATTCAGGCTAAACAATCTGGAGAAAATTAAAAGCAGTTATACCTGGCCTGTTATTATTGATGCATATGAACAGTTGATGATAAACAGCCAGAAAAAGTGAAATCGGTTCAGCAATATATCGAAACCACTTTAATGCCTTTTTTGATTTCGGCAATTGCATTTACGCTTCCATGGCCTTTGTTGTTTAATAATATTGCCATAATGGTTGCCGGTGCTGCATGGCTTGTATCAGGTAATTTGCAGATAAAGGTAAAGAAGTATTTGAGCTCTCCTTTTTGTTTGCTTTTACTGGCTTTTTTTGTTCTTGATATCATCAGCTGGGGGTTCATCAGCATAAACAAAAATGAGGCTTATAACTTTATCATAAGGCGTCTGGCATTTGTTGTTTTGCCACTCATCATTACCACCACAAATATGGATGCAAAGGGGATGTGGAAGGTTGCCAGGGTGGCTTTTTGTTCAGGTATTGCCCTTGCCCTTGGTTATAGTTTGGTTTTTGCGGTAGCAGATGTTTTTCAAACAGGTAATACTGCTGGTTTGTTCTACCACCAGCTTGCGCATCATGTGCAGATTCACGCGGTTTATCTTGCTGCTTACACCCTGCTTGCATTGGTGTTGGTTTATAAAGAGGGCAAAGATTGGCTGGGTAATTTCAGAGGGTATCTCCTGTTGTTTCATATCCTCATGCTGGTATTGCTTTCATCCAAACTTATGATAGGCGTACTTGGGTTGTTTATGCTGATCTGGTTTTTTACTGAAAGAAAAGAATGGTTCAAAGGGAATAAATTTTGGGTGGGTATTGCTGTTGTTTGTTTGTTTGGGGTATTTGTATTATCCGTTCCCAAAGTGAGGGAGCGTTTTATTACGGAAACAACCACAGATTTCAAGGTATTGAGTCTTGAACGATATCGCTACGATACCCATTTTACCGGTACCTCCATACGGTTACTGATCTGGAAACTATGTGCAGAAATTGCCGGAGAGCACCGCTCATGGATATGGGGTGTGGGAACCGGTGATAAGCAGGATTTATTGGATCAGAAGTATAGGGCATACGACATTTATACCGGTAATCCGGAGCTGAAAGATACCGGTTATTTAGGCTATGGCCCACATAATCAGTTTGTGGAGAGCTTGTATGTGCAGGGTGCCATTGGCCTCATATTACTTTTGGTAACGCTGGTATTCCTGTTTCGCCACGCTTTTATTGGGGGAAATACCATTTTTATGGCATTTATGCTATTAACATGCCTGTTTTTTCTAACGGAATCGGTGCTAACAACCAATAAGGGTATTGTGTTTTTTGTATTGTTTGCAACCTTATTTATGAAATTTCAGGATGATTGATACTTTTGTCAGAACAAACAGTATTCTTTATGCCCTCCTCCAGCGAAGAAAGTAGTCGCAAAGTTATTCCAATCTACGCCTCAGATGATTATCTGACAGTAGAGATACCAGAGGTGGTGCCTGCTATAACCAATAGTTTATCAGCCGGGGTTAAACGTTTTTTTGATCTGGCTGTTGCCATCCCGGTTGTGTTGCTTCTGCTTTCCTGGCTTATTCCTGTTTTGGCGGTAATTATTAAAATAAGTTCCAGGGGACCGGTTTTTTTTAAGCAAAAAAGAAGCGGATTAAACAATATTCCTTTTACCTGTTACAAACTCAGAAGCATGTATCTGAACTCAGAAGCGGATATGAAACAGGCTACCATTGATGATTCCCGGATTACTACCATTGGTGCCATACTTCGAAAGTTCAGTCTGGATGAATTGCCACAGTTTTTTAATGTACTAACAGGTGATATGTCGGTTATAGGTCCGCGTCCACATATGTTGCAGCATACCCTTCAGTATTCCAAGTTCGATAGCCGCTACCACCACAGGCAATCCGTTAAGCCCGGCATTACCGGACTTTCTCAGATAATGGGCTATAGGGGTGAAATTAAAAACAACCATGCATTGCGCAACAGGGTAAGGCTTGATTTATTTTATATCCGCAAATGGAGTTTGGGGCTCGATTGTTTGATTGTTTTAAAAACCACTAAACTGCTCTTGTTTGGAGATAAAAAAGCATATTAGCAGATATTCTGGCCTGCTTTATCTTTTGCCATTGGCCATTCTTATCATCTTCCTTATTATTAGGGGACAAAATCAACTCACTGGAGATTTCGGAAATTATTATTACGCGGCCCGTTTTTTAATTGAAGGGAAATGGGGTACCTGGATTTACGATCCTGCCGCATTTAATCTGGCCATATATGAAACCGGGCAAAGGGATTTCTTCCTTAATTTCACATCTGTACCTCCGCTTTCAGTTTTAATCTGCACCCCCTTTACGTTTGCAGGGGTTGCCCACGCCAAATTGATATGGAATATATTAAACGGGATACTCCTCCTTTTTGCTTTTTACAGGATTCAAACTTATTACCCAATGCCGGTGTGGTTATGGGCTTGTTTTCCATTATTATTTTACACTCCTTTAAGAGGCAATTTTTATGAGGGTCAGCTTTATATCCTGCTGTTTTATACGTTAACTGAGGGGTATATACAATATGAAAAAGGCAATATATGGTTGGCATCAGGCTTATGGGCACTGGGTATTCACCTTAAAATTATTACAGCAGTCATTTTGTTTTTCCTGCTGCTTCAAAAAGATTTAAAAGCCTTTTTTGGTTTGGTTTTAACGCTGCTGTTATTGATGCTTGTGTCACTTCCTTTTATCGGATATGATATTTGGCACGGATATATATTTAATATCCTGCCCCGCCTTTTTGACGGTGAAATTAATTGTCCCTATGCGCTCAATTATCAAAGTGCGCAGGTATTGCTCAAAACCATGTTTGTTCCCGATGCGTTGTGGAATCAGGAGAATTGGTTTAATCAGCCACAGCTTTATTACCGCTTACTCCTTTTATTTAAGTTGATGGTTCTGGGTTTTGCCATGTTGTGTTCATTGTCAAATGTTGAACGCAAGGTTAAGTTTGGCGTATGGATATTGGTTGCTTTGCTTACCAGTGGTTATGGCAATAGTTTTAGTTTACTCTTACTCGCTTTACCATTGTTTTTTTTCTATCCAATGTTTTTAAAACAGCGGATGCTACTCGTTCTTTTTACTGTAGTATTATTTCTTTGTGTTAATCTGCCCTATCAATGGTTTGTTGAGTGGTATTTGCCTCTCCGGTTTCCAAGATTATACTTTTTAATTGCTCTTTTATTTGCTGGAGTATGGTTGTGCCAGATCCGTTTCAGGTGGTATTATGTATTGGCTCCTGTTCTTCTTGCTGCAGTTTCTTTGGGTCAGAAAGAAACAAAACAAAATTATTTTTTCAAGAAAGAAGAGGCCCTGCTTGTTACTGATTTTTCTATTGTAAATAACGAGGTTGTTTTTTCGTATTTTAATTTACAGGGACCTGCTCAGAAATCAATTCCGTTACTATTTAAAGTAGATAAGGAAACATGCACCGGATTAACTTTTTCAATCACTAACGGAAAACAAAAGTCGTGTGTGATAAATGACAGTCTTGAAATTTATTTGTCGGACGAAAACAGAGGCGTAGGCTTTAATACCCTACGTTATAAACTCCTGAAAGAGCAGGTTAAATTATGAGTATATTTCCTGTTTCTGATGTGTTTTACAGGCGAATGGTGGCGGTGTTGGCCAATACAACTACGCAGCTTTTGCCATATGCCGCAAACCTACTTATTTCTTTTGTGGTAATTAACCAATACAGCGCTGATTGGTGGGGTAAACTAAACACCTTGCAGGTTTTTTGGGTACTGGCAGTTGCAGGTATGGCATGGGGAAACAAAGAGTTTTTATTACGCGAGTTCAGCAAAACCCCATCAGGTATCCGTTCATTATGGAGAGGAATGTTGCTGGCTCGTTTGCCGCTGTTGTTGTTATCAGTGCTGCTGTCTTTTTTTATGCTTTCAGTAAGCACGGAAGAAACCATGCATCTCACCATCTGGCTTGTTGCAGGTTATTTCTCTCAATCTGCAGATGTGCTGGTTTTGTATCATAAAAAATTTATCAATGGTATACTGGCCGAATCATTATCTATTATAACCGGTTTGCTGGGTTTGTTCCTCCTCAGGGATAAGATGTCGTATCAGGTATTAATTTCTATTCTGTCAGTTATGCAGGTGGTAAAGGCCATTGTTTTGCTCTTCTTTTTTTATAGGATGGGATCAGGTAAGCAGCAACAGGAAAATTTTTCAGGATGGAGCAGTTTCAGGCACGCCTCCGTATTTGCTTTGCTTGGTTTTACCGGATTGTTTTTTTCCAGAAGCAACCTGGTTTGTGCCGATATTTATCTGGATGATACAAGCCTTGCCGGATTTCGTGTGCTTATTGGTATATTAATTATGATACAGGCCGGGAGTGCTTTTTTGTTTCAACCTTTTGCCGGAGGGTTTTACAGGTTAGATCATCAGCGTGCAAGGCAATTAAGCCGGTCGTTTGTTTTACCGGGGTTTGTGTTAAGTATACTGGTATCATTGATACTTGAACCTTTTATGCGCATATTTTTTAAAATGCCCCTCGATTTACCTTCAGTGGTTTCCTCCGCTCTTTTTATGTTTGCAGCCTATATCAGCTTACCCTCAGCATACGAATTGTTCAGAAGAAATAAAGTAAGAACAGTAGTAATCATTAATTTGGTGGCCACATTGTTGCAATACGGTTTATACCTGGTGCTGATGAATACCTGGAAACCTTCTACTTCTTTGGCATTGGTTGCTGCCGCTGCCGCACAATGTGTTATAGCTGCCATGTTTATATTGGTTGTGGGCCGTTTAAAGATTACCATTAATAATCAAAATCCCTGATATTTGAGACGTTTATGAAAAAGGCGGTTTATTGGTTTTTATTGTTTACCATACTTCTTATGCTGGCAGATGCCTGCAAGCATGAAGCCGAGGAATTGGTGATAACAGAACCCGAATTGAGCATTGTTCTGCGCTGGCACAAGGGCTACTCTGCCGAAACAGCAGCAGATGCTGAAACAGCCCTTAAATGGACCTTATCTTACCTTGGTGCAGCATTGCCTGCGGGTAGTTTTAAACAAACAGTAAGCTGGGTTAGCCTCTATGAGATGCAATTAAATCTGGCACAAGCCGGCTTTAGCGAAAATGCACAAGGGTATTTAAAACAATTGCTTCATTTACTTAGAACGTCTGATGAATATCAGCAGAAAAAAAGTATTGATCTGGGCCGTTTTATTGCATTAACCATTGGTTCTTCAAACCACTATTATGCTATTACCGGTGCTGCCGGATTATTCAGTTTATACCCGCCACAATACATATACGATACCACGAAAGTGGCCTTAACAAAATCAACAGTAAGTAAGGTTCACCGGTTAATTGAAGTGCCCTATGCAGGTGCAGGAGCTTTGGGTTTATCGTATATAGCACATGAAGGAACAGGCCGGCTGGATAGCAATACTTTTCATATAGAGGAGCATGAAGTAATAGATGTGATGGCTAATGGCCAGTTGCGTGTGGCAATGTATGAAAGTGCAACCGGTCGTTTAAGAGCCTATGCCGATCAGATGGTGTCTGACGGGGGGAAACCTGCTAAATGCCTCTGGTGTCATGAACTGTATTTTAACCCTTCGTTTGCAGGAACTATGGATGATGTTCCCGGCTATTATACCGTAAATAATTTTCAGCAAAAAGTGACTGCTACTATGACTGTTTTAAACCAGTACAGAACCACATTAAACGGAGATATTGATTTTAATGCCAAACAGGAGCATGCACAAATGGAGTTAAGTTATATCAGTTTTATGGAACCTTCTGCCGACAGGTTGGCGCTGGAGTGGGGAGTAAGCAAAGCAGAGGTAGAAACAATCATGTCGGGATTTACTACACATATTTACCCGGAATTTCCTTTTCTTGGTCAATTATATTATCGTTATGAGGCAGAACTTAAGGCACCTTTTAAGGGTGTTCAGGTTCCAACCTCCATACGGGAGCCATCTACTTATGAACCCAATCTCTTAAGATGAGTATTACACATAAAATACACCGGATAAACGAAATGGTGTTGCCCAAACACCTGTTTTATGGGCCTGAATGGCTGGTATTGGGCGTTAACAATGTTTGTAACCTACATTGTAAAATGTGTGATGTGGGCAATGGAAATACTGATACCAATTTTGCTCAAAACCTTACAGGCACCAAACCGCTAAATATGCCCTGGGAACTGATAAGCAAAATTTTGGAAGAGGCTGCACACTATTATCCCCAAACAAAAATAGGATATGCATTTACAGAGCCACTGGTGTACCCTCATCTGATGGAATCGCTTGAGCTTGCATCAGCCAAAGGATTATATACAGCTTTAACTACAAACGCGCTTACTTTGCCTCAAAAGGCAGCAGACCTTGGCCGGTGCGGACTAAATGAAATTAATATTTCTCTGGATGGGACTCAGGAAGTGCATAATTATATCAGGGGCAATAAGCAATCTTTTCAAAAAGCAGTAGAGGGAATAGAAAAACTGCTTACACTTTCTTCACGACCCGATATTTCAGTTTTTTGTGTAATTACCGAGTGGAATATTGAAAACATGCTGGAGTTTGTTACCTTTTTTAATCAATACCCGCTTAAACAAATCGGGTTTATGCATACCAACTTTACCCCCGACTGGCTGGCTCTGGAGCATAATAAAGTGTATGGCCATAGCTATCCAGCCACCTTATCCAATACAGATGAGATTGATCTTACCAAAATGGATTTAGAACAACTATGGAAACAAATGGAGGCAATACATCAAACCCGTTGGAATTTTCCGGTAAGTTTTTCTCCCAATCTCCGGTCAAAGGAGCAACTCATGACATTTTACCACCAACCAGAAAAGAAAATTGGTAAACGTTGCAATGATGTATTCCGTAATGTGATGATTAAATCCGATGGGTCGGTAATACCAGCACACGGCAGGTGTTATAACCTTACCATCGGAAATATTTATCAATCAACCCTGCCGGAAATTTGGAACAGTTCAGTAATTGCCGAATTCAGAAAAACGATAAATAAAGCCGGTGGTTTGCTTCCGGCCTGCACCAGGTGTTGCAGTGCATTCTAAGTGTTATGGGATTTCAACTGCTTTTTTATTTTGCTAAAACGGGTACCGCTTACCTTCATCCCGGAGGCAAACGTGCTACCGCCAAACTTACCAAACACCTGGAGATTAAAGGCAGCATGTCGGTCCTGGAAATTGGATGTGGTACCGGGGCTACATTGGCTGATCTGGCATTGATACCTGATATTAAACTTACGGGTGTTGATATTTCTGAAACCATGCTGGATATGGCGGAAGAACGATTATCATATTGCCATAAAAGCAAAGTGGTAAATCTGTGCCTTATTAAACCCGATGGAAAACTGCCGTTTGCCGATCATACTTTTGATGCTGCTTATGCCGAATCCATTTTAGCCATTGCGGAAACAGATACACTGCCTGTATTGCTCAAAGAAATTTACAGGGTATTAAAACCCGGAGCAAGGTTTATTGCCCTTGATGCCATCTGGAAAGAGGGTACGAAACCTGATGTTATCAGGCGAATCAATCAGCAGTGCCGCAAAGATTTTGGGATTATACAAAGCCTGCAGCAACCTGCTACATTAAAACAATGGACAGATACATTTACACAAACCGGGTTTTCTTTGATCCTTTCTCAGCAAATAACTAAAGCTGATCTGTTGGAAAATGAATATCAGATAACCAACCCGCTTTCCGATAAATTCACTAAAAGAAAGCAGTTGCTCTCATGGGTTAACCCTCTTTTATGGTATTACCGGCTATTGGTGGTAATTCGCTTAAAAACCAGGCACCGGCACGATGGGGCCTGGCTGGAAAACTGCCTTTTTGTGATGAAGAAAACATAAGAGGCGAAAAGCCCGGGGCAATCAGTTCGCATCAGCCAAAACAACAATATGTCACATTAAATAAATGCTTTTATACACTAATTTGTTTTCATTACATTGCGGGCAATGATGCCTGAGTTTTTGAGCAATGAATAATATTCTTCTTTTTAATCCCCGCAGTGCCGAAAAAAAATACCGCATACCCATGTCGGTACTTCAGGTTGCAGCAGCTGTGGAGGGTAAATATAACTGGATTATAGTGGATGGTAACAGAGAAACCAATCCACTGGCAAAAATATTATCTTACCTGCAAACCGGTGAGGTAAAGTATGTGGGTTTTACTGTAATGCCTGGTCCGCAGCTAAAACAAGCCATTCCTTTTGCAAAAGAGATTAAGCAAAAATACCCTCACCTTACCATGGTTTGGGGAGGATATTTTGCTGCCAATCAGCATAAGGTGGTTTTGGAATCCGGTTTTGTGGATTATGTCATAAATGGCCCCGGAGATTATGCTTTCCCCTCTTTAATTGATGCCCTTGAAAGTGGCAGCGATGTATCAGGTATTGAAAACCTTATTTATGTAAAAGAGGGAAAAATACATAAAACACCTAAAGCCGAGTTGGTGAATTACGATGAGCTAAATCCACTCCCTTACGATAAACTGAATCAATTTTACAGCATTGAAAAATACCTGGGTAAAACCTATCTGGGTAAAAAAACGCTTGCTTACCACAGCAGTTTTGGGTGCCCTTTTACCTGTTCTTTTTGTGCAGTGGTTCCCATTTATAATGCAAGGTGGAAAGGCAAATCAGCCAAAGGAGTTTATGAGGATGTGATGTATATCAAAAACAAATGGGGTGCTGATGCCATTGAGTTTCATGATAACAATTTTTTCGTTTCTGAAAAAAGGGTGGTGGAGTTTTCCAACCTCATGAAAAATGAGAATATGATCTGGTGGGGTGAAGGTAGGATAGATACCATTAATAAATATAGCGATACCACTTTGGCTTTGATGCGTGAAGCCGGCTGTAAAATGATTTTTTTTGGTGCGGAAACCGGCAATGATGAGGTACTGAAAAAAATGGATAAAGGCGGTACGCAAACAGGGGAGCAGATTGCCGCATTTGCCGCACGCATGAAACGTTTTGATATTATTCCGGAATATTCTTTTGTACTCGGAACACCTGGGGATACACCTCAGCAGGTGATGAAACAAATTGATGAGGATATTCAGTTTATTAAACGCATTAAGGATATAAATCCGGCAACGGAAATTATTATTTATGTGTATAGCCCGGTGCCTACTGAAGGATCGGATATGTATAATAAAGTGCTTGAAAGTGGTTTTCGTTTTCCCCAACACCTGGAAGACTGGCTCCATCAGGAGTGGGAGAGTTTCGACTTAAGAAAAAATCCGCTTACCCCCTGGCTTACTCCTGAAATGATTGATAAGATAAAAAATTTCGAAACGGTATTGAATGCATATTATCCAACAGTATCGGATATCCGCATGAAAAACTACCAGCGTAAATTGATTAAAAGTATCAGTGGATTCAGGTATAAAAAAGGAATATACAGCATGCCTTATGAGTTAAAGGTTTTGCAAAAAGTATGGAATTACCGGCAACCGGAAATACAGGGATTTTAATGTGGAATGGTATGGATGCTTATTACAAAACCAATAGTGCTGTAGATGAAACCCATGTATAAATTGATTAAATGGGTTGTTTCTGTTTTCATTAGGCCTGTTTTGGTTTGGTATATGAAAAAGGAAAGGAACTACAGCAAAAACGGGATAACCCTTACCATATTCCCTGGCGTATTTCATCCAGGCTTTTTTTTTAGCACAAGCTTTTTGTGGCAATTACTGGATAAAGAACAGTTAACAGGCAAAACATTGCTGGAGTTGGGTGCCGGAAGCGGATTTATATCTTTTCAGTCAGCGGCCGCGGCAGCAACAGTTACGGCATCAGATATCAGCAGCATAGCCATAAAAGGATTGGAATACAATGCAAACAAATTAAATATTCCGGTAAACATTGTTCGCTCTGATTTGTTTGATGAGATACCGGTTAATACGTTCGATTATATCATCATTAATCCTCCATATTACCCGCGCAATGCCGAAACAGAACCTGAAAAGGCCTGGTTTTGTGGTGCAGACTTTGAATATTTTAAAAAATTATTCAGTCAGTTAAAGGAATACATGAGCCCTGAAACACAGGTCTGGATGTCGCTTTCCGAAGATTGTAACATAAACATGATACAGAAACTGGCTGATCGGGAGGGATTTGTTTTTAGATTAAAACAAAAAAAACGATTTATTTGGGAGTTAAATTACATTTATCAGATTGCTATACAATAACAGATCCATACAAAGTACCTCAGGTTTTGCGCTGAATGCAACGGAGACTTCTTTTATAGAGGTTCTCTTATACTTTGGCATTTTTAACTATCCGTTAAAAGCTGATGAGGTGGTTTTGTTCTCTTCGCTTCCACTGAAACTTACTTCTGATGAGGCTGCGGAAATACTCGATAAATTGGTGGAAGCCGGAATGGTGTATGCTAACGGAGTTTATTATTCCCTGTCAGATGATAAATCGCAGCTAAAAAGGCGACTGGATGGAAATAAAAAAGCGGCTTCTTACCAGATAAAGGCCGGCAGGTATGGCCGCATCATACAAAGTTTTCCTTTTGTGCGAAGCGTTTGCGTTTCCGGTTCACTCTCCAAGGGATTTGTTGATGAAAAAGGCGATATAGATTATTTTATCATTACCAAACCCCAGCGGCTTTGGGTTGCCCGTACCTTGCTTATTGCCTTTAAAAAAATATTTCTGTTTAATAGCCACCGGTATTTTTGTGTAAACTATTTTGTAGATACCAATCACCTGGAGATACCGGATAAAAATATTTTTACCGCAACAGAGCTGCTTACTTTGCTGCCGGTAACAGGATCTGAACACTTTGAGCACCTGCTGGAAGCCAATCCATGGGCTTTACCTTTTTTGCCAAATATCAAAGTTAGGCACGATAATGCCAGCAGAAGCAATTCGGGCCCTGTCAAACGTTTTTTTGAGTTTATACTAAACAATAGTTTGGGAGATCGGATAGATACTTTTTTTATGAAATTAACCATTAAAAGATGGAGGGCTAAATTCAGCTATTTATCTGCAATGGATTTTGAAAATGCGTTGAGGTCCAGAAAATATGTTTCTAAACACCATCCTCAAAATTTTCAGAAAAGGGTATTGCAGCAACTGGAGAAAGAGAGACAGCTTTTTGAGGAAAAGTTTAATGTGTTGCTGAATGGCTGATATTCTCCTTACGCATTCTTATTTTCTGCACTTTGACCCAAAACAGTTTAAGGCAGGCACACCTTATGCTCCCCTGGCCACTTTATTTGCAGCTGCTGTATTGCAACAAGACCGGTTCGATATTTCATTTTTTGATACCATGTTTTGCTGCAAGGCAAATGAAATAGCACCTGCCTTGCAAAAAAGCAAGCCAAAACTTTTTGTGATATACGATGATGGGTTCAATTATCTGACAAAAATGTGCCTCACCAATATGCGTGATGCCGCTTTTGAGATGATTAAACTGGCCAGACAAAATGGGTGTAAAGTAGCCATATCCAGTTCTGATGCCACAGATCATTCGGAGTTGTATTTGCGCGCAGGTGCTGATTATATTATTTCCGGAGAAGGAGAACAAACACTGTTGGAATTAAGCCGGCTTATTGTTCGTGGTATTGGTGATGAGAAGGATATTAACGGACTTATCTGGCTCCATAATGGGGTGTTGCAAAAAAATGCGAAACGCGAGAACCTGCGCATATTGGATGAATTGCCTTTGCCGGCCTGGGAACTTGCCAATATAGAACCATACCAAAAAATGTGGTTGGCACATAAGGGTTATTTTTCCATTAATATGGTTACCACAAGGGGATGCCCGTTTAAATGCAACTGGTGTGCAAAACCTATTTACGGAAACCGCTACAACTCGCGCAGCCCTGAGAATGTGGTACAAGAGATTAAACTGCTTAAACAAAAGTTCAATATCCAGCATATCTGGTTTGCCGATGATATTTTTGGTTTAAAACCGGGATGGGTAAAACAGTTTTCAGAATTAATAAAAAAGGAAGACCTGCAGTTTAGGTTTAAAATACAATCACGCGTTGATTTGTTGCTCGAAGAAGATAGCATTATCTATTTGGCTGAGGCCGGATGTGAGGAAGTATGGGTGGGGGCAGAAAGTGGTTCTCAAAAAATACTGGATGCAATGGACAAGGGAACCAGTGTTGAGCAAATAGAAAAGGCTACTTTATTAATGAAACAATATGGCATAAAACCATGTTTCTTTTTGCAGTTTGGTTATCCCGGTGAAGGAGCAGAGGATATTCAAAAAACGATTCAGATGGTAAAAAAACTGATGCCGCATGATATTGGCATCTCTGTTTCGTATCCGCTGCCAGGTACCAAATTTTACGAAAATGTACAATCGCAATTAAGCGTTAAACAAAACTGGACAGATTCGGATGAATTGCTGGTGATGTTTAAGAGCACCTATCCTGCTGAATTCTATAAACAATTGCAGCGCCTGGTGCATTATAAATTCAGAAGCTGGCAGGCAATGGCTGCCTGGAAAAAAAACAAGGATATAAAAAAGGCCATGAGTTTGCTTTACCGGATTCCTCAAACCCTCCTTACACAGCAAAAAGTAAATAAGTTTGTGTAATGAAAACAGGGGTGTTCGGGCGTTCTGTGCAATCAACAGGAAAACATATATCATTTGATTGATTTTACAGGTTAATATTGTATAGATATTGTTTATGCCGGTTTTACTTTAAAGCCATTCACTAAAAAATGAAAATAGTTTTTACTCACGGATATTTTATTGCCGAGGATCCCAAGGAGCAGGCCATCATGAGGCCCTATGTTCCTTTAGGTATTTTATATATATCCGCATGGCTTGAAAAATATGAATATGATAACGAGGTATTCGACTCCACTTTCTCAAGCTTTGAAGAGCAAAAGCAGTTTATACTCGAAAAAAAACCAAAGGTATTGGCAATTTATACCAACCTCATGACCAAACTGAATGTATTACGTACTATTCAGTTTGTCAGATCCGAGCCATCACTATCTGAAACCAGAATTGTTTTAGGCGGCCCGGAAGTTCGCAATCATATTGATAAGTTTCTGGAGCACGGTGCCGATTATATTGTACTTGGCGAAGGCGAAGAAACCATGCTGGAACTGGTCATGTTTTTGGATGGTAAAACAACCGCAGATATTAGCGAAATAGCAGGAGTTACCTATAAATCCGTTGAAGGAAAAACCATTACAAATCCGGAGCGTGCCAAATTAAAAAACCTGGATGAGTTACCATTGCCCAACAGAACCAAGGTAAACCTTCAACTGTATTTTGATGCATGGAAAACAAAACATGGAACAAGTGCCATCTCTTTAAATACCATGCGTGGTTGCCCTTATTCCTGCAAATGGTGCAGCAGGGCAGTATACGGACAAAGTTACCGCAGGCGCAGCGCAAAACATGTGGCCGATGAAATGGAGTGGATTAAAAATAATTATGATGTAGACAGTATTTGGTTTGTAGATGATGTGTTTACCGTAAGCCATAAATGGTTAAAAGAATTCAGGGCTGAGCTGGAAAGTCGAAATTTGCATTTTCCATATGAGTGCATTACACGTGCCGACCGAATGAGTGAAGAGGTGATTGACGACCTCAAAGCAACCGGATGTTTCAGGGTATGGATTGGGGCTGAAAGCGGATCTCAGAAAGTAATTGATTTAATGGACCGCAGGGTAGATGTGATGCAGGTAAGAAATATGATAAAAGCGGCCCAGGAAAAAGGGATTCAGGCAGGAACTTTTATTATGGTAGGTTATCCGGGAGAAACAGAGCAGGATATTCAGGAAACGGTAAAACACCTGAAAGAATCGAATCCGGATATTTTTACCATCACTGTTGCATACCCGATTAAAGGAACGCCCCTCTACCAGGAGGTCGAAAATCATTTTATCCGCGAATTACCCTGGGAAACATCAACCGACCGGGATATAGATTTTAAAAGAACCTATAAGCGCAAATATTACGATTATGCCGTGCGCATGATTGTGAATGAAGTAAACGCTTATAAAGCGGGCATTAATGGTGCAAAATGGCAACAGTCTAAACTAAAGGTAAAAGCCCTGCTTGCCCAGGGAATGATGAAATGGAATAGTTAGTATTTTACAAATGAATATTGAATTATTAAGAGATTATTGTTTAACCAAAAAAGAAGTAGAAGAAACCTTCCCTTTTGATGAGGATACCCTTGTATTTAAAGTGTTGGGTAAGGCCTTTGCATTAATATCGCTAAAAGAACCCGATAGCGTGAACCTGAAATGCGATCCGGAAAGAGCAATAGAACTGAGGCAAACATACGAAGCCGTTAAACCCGGATATCATATGAATAAAAAACACTGGAACACTGTTTATTTTAATCTTGATCTGTCCGATAAAGAATTACGGCTGTTGATTGATCACTCCTATGATATGGTGGTGAAAGGAATGCCCAAAAAAATGCAACTTATGCTGTCGGAATAATTATTCTGCAACGGTTTTGTTTTTAATCAACCGGTAATTATAGGTTTGAATCACGGCTTTTAGCCTGTCCGTTAACTCAGCTGCCTTTTCCTTTTCTGTAGCCATTAAATTAACCTGCGTTTTGGTGTCCTGTGTTAAATCCCATAAAAGAAAAGGATTGCTGTTGGCCATAAACAACACATACGGATACTCCACAATCTGGTAGATATTGTTGTTATACTGTATGGCATAACCTTTTTGTGTGGTGTCCAGCGGGTTGTTTCCAAAGGCAAAATAGGGTTTGTTGTATCCGGCAATGGTAAGCATGGCAGGCAACATATCAATTTGTTGTACCGTTTTTGTAATGGTTAGCTGCTTCTTTTGAGATGGGTCAAAAATAATAAGAGGAATGCGGTAAAGTCCTTCCATGGTTTGATACGCAGGAGTTTCGTTTTCTGCAGAATGGTCGGCTGTGATTACAAATACCGTGTTTTTAAACCAGGGCATATTGGAAGCCGTTTCAAAAAAACGTTTTAAACTGTAATCGGCATATTCAATACTTCGGTGTATAGGCAAGGTACCTCCCTTAAACAAGTGTTGAACGTTTTCCGGAATGCGGTAAGGGTGATGCGAGGAAAGGGTAAATATGCCGGTAAAAAAGGGCTGCTTCCTGGTATTCATTTCGCGGGCTATGTATTGAAGGTATGGGTCATCAAAAATACCCCAGCTTCCGTCATAATCTCCTTTGTTGGGGTACTCATTCAAACCAGAATACCGTCCGCCATTGGTAATGCTGATAAAATTATCAAAACTCATGCTTCCGTTTCTTGCCCCGTGGTAAAAGGAGGCTTCATAACCCATTTGTTGCAAATACCCTCCGGTGCTTACCAACCTGTTCGACTGGTAAAAACTGCCGGTATAAGCATCTTCCATCCATGAAGGCATAGAAGCAATAACAGCAGGCAATCCGGTAATAGAGCGTTTCCCGTTGGCATAGGCATTTTCGAAATGGGTACTGATCCCAATCAGAGAGTCAATAAAGGGAGTATATCCTTTTCCATTATTATAATATCCGATGTATTCTTTACCAAGGCTCTCTACAATAATCAGCACGATATTCTTTCCTGATGGAATTGTTTTGGGTGAAGGAGATTTTACCGGGTTAAATAATTTTTTAGCTTTTTCAGCAGGCATAAAATTTACTTCTTCAACTCCTGTTTGCTGTATGCTGATAATCATTTGAAAAGGAGTGTTGATAGTGGCACTAACCATTTCCGGTTTTACCATTCTGGCTGCATCAAATGGAGAAACAGGTTTCAGGTTCCATCCGCCTCTGGCACCCAGTATGCTCAACCCAATCCAAACCGGAATAAGGAGCCATTCCACCATTTTTTTTCCTTCATCGGGCACACTGGTTTTTATGCTGTTGTATATTTTAATAATGGCAAATATCAAAAAGGCAAGAGCCAGGGTAAGATACCAGTAATCGGTAATATAGGAAACCAACTGATCTGCAATATCCTGTTTGATGCTGAATAGTTCCATACCTGACCGTTTTCCGCTAAAGGGGTAATAACCGGTATCGGCAAGGTTAAGCAACAGGGCTGCACTGTTTACTACAATAAAGTACCACTTTAAAAATAACTGGTAAATATGGTTTTTTCTGATGCCCAAAGGCAAAATATGCATAAAAATAAACAGGGCATTGGTGTAAACGATGGCAGAAGTATCAAATACCAACCCATAAAGAAAAGCCTCAATAAAGGTTTGAGAATCCTGATTGGAATAAGAGCTTAAGTTAAATGAAATGAATAAAATACGACATACGGTGTATATCGCGTATGCCAGTAAAAGCCGCTTAAGAAGCAATTGCTGAAAAGGAAATTTCACTTAACAAATATAATGTTCATAACAGATTATTGATTTTTATATTTCTTTTCTTTACTTGCCTGCGTTGAATATTCTTCAAAATATATCGCTGAAAGAGCACAACACTTTTGGTATTGATGTAAAAGCCAGAGAGTTTGTTGAGGTTCATACGCTTGAGGAGTTAAAAACATTGTGTAGTGTTTTTAATCTGGTGGAGCGCAAATTACTGGTATTGGGTGGTGGCAGCAATGTGTTACTTACCAAAGATTTTGACGGGATGGCCATTTGTATCCGCCTGCTGGGTATAGAAAAACTGCACGAAGATGATGAGCATGTATGGGTGAAGGCAATGGCCGGTGAGGTATGGCATCATTTTGTACTCTGGTGCATCAGCCGGGGGTATGCCGGTGTTGAAAACCTTTCTCTTATTCCGGGCTGCGTGGGTGCCGCCCCTATGCAAAATATTGGTGCCTACGGGGTAGAAATAAAAGATACATTCGATTCCCTGGAGGCAATTGATATTGAAACTGCTGAAATTAAAACATTTACCCGTGCAGCATGTAAATTCGGATACCGCGAAAGCATCTTTAAAAATGAGGTTAAAGGAAAATATATTATTTCATCCGTAACATTCAGGTTAAATAAAATACCCGTATATCAGGTAAGTTATGGTGCTATTCAGCAAACGTTGGAAAAAAACGGGGTAAAGGAATTATCGGTTAAAGCCATTAGCGATGCCGTAATAGAAATCAGAAGCAGCAAACTTCCGGATCCTAAAAAATTAGGCAACTCGGGCAGTTTCTTCAAAAATCCTGAAATACCTGCAGCGCAGTTTAATGAATTAAAATCCCGTTACCCTGAAATGGTGGGTTACCCCGTTCCCGAAGGGCAGATAAAGGTTGCCGCAGGGTGGTTAATAGAACAATGTGGGTGGAAGGGTAAAGTTGTTGGAAACACAGGTTCGCATAAAGACCAGGCGCTGGTGCTGGTAAATTACGGTGGGGCTACAGGCTCCGAAATTTGGCAACTCGCCATGGATATCCAGCAGTCAGTAAAAGAAAAATTTGGTATTACCATTACACCGGAAGTAAATATCGTATAGGCTTCAGGGCTTTTTTTTCATTGAATTATTTTTGCGAGGTTCTTTACCCAATCCGGTTATTTTTGCCCGATTATATACTTTATGCGTAAATCCAAATTCAAGTCTTATATCATCAATAACCTGCAGGTTGCGAATGCAGGCAGTGAAGGAAAATGTATTGCCAGGCACGATGAAAAAGTGGTGATGATAGATTACGCTGTGCCAGGTGATATACTGGATGTAAAAGTAACCTCATCGAAAAAGAGTTTCAGCTTTGCCACCATTCAGCAAATCGTTACCCCATCGCCCGACCGCGCAACCACCTTTTGTGAACATTTTGGTACCTGCGGGGGATGCAAGTGGCAGCAAATGAATTATGATGCACAACTCAGGTACAAGCAGCAACAGGTACAGGATGCCTTTGAGCGGATTGGCAAATTTCCGTTTTCTCCCCTTGAACCTATTTTAGGATCGGCCTCTCAGCAGTTTTACCGCAATAAACTCGAATATTCTTTTACCCATAAACGCTGGCTAACCTCATTAGATGGGGCAGAGGATTTAACTCCTGAACAACATGCCGGTTTGGGGTACCATATACCCGGCAGGTTTGATAAGGTTTTTGATGTGCAAAAATGCTGGCTTATGGCTGATCTGCAGAATCAGATCAGAAACAGCATCAGGGATTTTTGCAAGCAGCACCAGTACGACTTTTTTAACCTGTATGGTCAGGAAGGATTAATGCGGGGCATGATTTTAAGAAATACCCTGGCTGGCGAGTGGATGCTGATTATGAGTTTCGGAAGGGATGACAGGGAAAAAATCAATGCGTTAATGGATTTTATTAAAACCTCTTTTCCTCAGATTACCTCATTGCTTTATGTAATCAATACCAAACATAACGATACCATTTTCGACCTCGATATTCAGGTGTACCATGGAGATGATCACCTGATAGAATTTTTGGAAGAGTTAAAATTTAAAATCGGTCCTAAATCATTTTTTCAAACCAATACCAGCCAAACATTAACCCTGTACAATAAAGCCAGGGAGTTTGCCGGATTAACAGGCACCGAGAATGTATATGATTTATATACCGGAGTGGGAACCATTGCCCTTTTTGTGGCCAAACATGCACGTCAGGTTGTTGGAATAGAATATGTGGAGGGAGCCATATTGGATGCGCATGTGAATGCAAAATTAAATGGCATCACCAATACCCATTTTTATGCCGGTGATATGAAGGATGTATTAAATGACGGGTTGATAGAAAAACATGGGAAACCGGATGTGATTATTACCGATCCGCCACGTGCCGGAATGCATGAAGATGTGGTAAATAAAATACTGGAGCTGGAAGCAAAAAAAGTGGTGTATGTAAGTTGTAATCCCGCCACACAGGCAAGAGATATAGCGTTGCTTCAGGCTAAGTATGATGTTGTGAAAGTGCAGCCGGTAGACATGTTTCCGCATACACACCATGTTGAGAATATAACCCTGTTAAGCCTCCGTTAAACCCATTATATTTGCCTGATGTTTTCAGAAGAACAATTTTCTAAATTACTTGATGCACTAAAAGAAGACCTGCGTTTTTTTAACCAGCAGATCAGGGAGGTGAGTCAGGATATTATTGCAGAAGGTTTTTCCAAATACCCGGTGTTTATTGCAACAGAACATGAGGTAAAGATTGGGGAGCTGGTATTTCCCAAGGCTGATTATGCAAGGGATTTTAATATCTATGCCACCACCATGGAAGAGTTGGCTGAGAAAAAACTGATTCTTCCTGCTAAAAAGCAGGAGTTTGTTTCTACGTTTAAGGATCCACGAAAATTTATGTGTGTATTGCTGCTTACTTCAGCTACTGCCAGCTTTGTTTTTGTGCCTTTTAACCTGAAACCGGAGAAGAGAGGAGACGATGAGTAAGCCCCTTGTAGCTGTTGTAATAGTGCACTGGAACCGCAAACAATTGCTGGAGCAGTTCCTTCCGTTTGTTTGCGCATCAACCTATCCCCATCTCGATATTTATATTGCCGATAATGCCTCCGATGATGATTCCGTTGATTTTGTGCGGAAACATTACCCGGCAGTAAAGGTTATTCAGTTAAAGGAAAATTATGGATACGCGGGAGGATATAATCACGCGCTGAAGGAGGTAAAAGCAGATTATTACGTATTACTAAACAACGATATTGAAGTGCCTCAGCGCTGGATAGAGCCGGTAATTGAACTGATGGAATCCGATCCATCTGTTGGTGCCTGCCAGCCCAAAATGATAGATTATAAAAACAGGAACCTGTTTGAGTATGCAGGAGCCTGTGGTGGTTTTATGGATACTTTGGGATATGTATTTTGCCGTGGCCGTATTTTTGAATCGCTGGAGGAAGATAAAGGCCAATACAATGAACCCAGGGAAATTTTCTGGGCCACCGGTGCTTGTTTATTTATCCGTTCTGAACTTTTTCATCAAACCGGTGGATTTGATGAGCACTTTTTTGCCCATATGGAAGAAGTTGATTTGTGCTGGCGCATCCAGTTGCAGGGCTATAAACTAATGGTTGTACCGGCAGCAGAAGTGTATCATGTGGGTGGCGGTACATTAAATAAAATGAGTCCGCAAAAAACGTATTTAAATTTCAGGAATAACCTGATTATGCTTACCAAAAATTTACCCCTTGGCACCCTGATCTGGTTACTGCCGCTGAGGTCGGTGCTGGATTTATTAAGCTCCGTGTTTTTTCTTATTAATGGATTTCCAAAATACAGCGGAGCCGTTCACAGGGCTCATGCCCATTACTTTTTCAGGTTTGGTAAATGGTGGGCATTGCGCAAAAACAATAAACAAAAACGGAAGTATATTTCAGAACTTTCAGGCGTGTATAAAGGCAGTATTGTAAAACAGCATTTTGTAAAAGGACTCCGGTTTTTCTCGGAGATAAAGTTCTGAAAAAGAAATAACGCCACGTTATAAAAATTATTGCCCACGCAACATTCGGGCGGGTTTTATGGTCTTATATATCAGAAAGGAGATTTGACCATGCCATTCACCAAAGCACAAAAAAGAGAATTTTTAAACCTGTCGCTCTCTGTGGCAGGCTTAATTGCTGTAATTGTTATCAGCAGTATCATGTCCCGGTAAGTTTGGATGTTTTGTTCAACCATTAATTTAAAAAAGGTATGAAAAGGTTTAATGTAGAAGAACTGATTCAGTTCGCTGTGATGGGTTCCGTTTTTGCAGGTTTTATTGCCGCCTGTTATTTGTTTGCTTCCTGATTCAGGTATTGCAGTGCCAGTGCATAACCGGCAAGTCCCAGTCCGCTTATTATTCCCTTACAATGTTTGGATAATAAGGAGATTTGCCGGTACTCTTCCCTTGCAAAAATATTGCTGATATGCACTTCTATTACCGGTGTGCTGATAGCGGCAACAGCATCTGCCAAAGCTACTGATGTATGTGTATAACCACCTGCATTAAGTATAATGCCATCATAACTGAATCCGGTTTCGTGTAATTTATTAATCAGTTCGCCCTCCACATTGCTCTGGTAGTATGCTAAAGTTATTCCGCTAAATGCGGCTGTGAGGGTATCATAATAATTTTCAAAAGTTTGTGAACCATAAATTTCAGGTTCACGTTTGCCCAACAAATTAAGATTGGGCCCGTTGATGATGATAACTTTCATTGGTTGCAAATGTAATTATTTCGAACTTCGTACAAATTGTAATCAGCAGGAAATCGTTTGAACTGGTCGTCTTATATAAAAGGGTTTAAAGCCTATATGCAACTGGAGAGGTCGCTTTCCGCGAAGTCAGTGGAGGCCTATCTGCATGATGTGGTAAAACTTACCCAGTTTCTTGAGTTTAAAAAAATAGAGCAAATGCCTGAAGAGGTGCAGCTGGAAACCCTGAGGGAATTTTTGCGGTGGATAACCGAACTGGGTATGACCCCAACCAGCCAGGCCCGAATCCTTTCCGGAATTAAATCGTTTTACAAGTACCTGTTGCTGGAAGATTTAATTAAGGTAAGCCCTGCCGATTTGCTGGAGGCCCCCAAAACCATGCGTAAACTTCCGGATGTATTGGATACTTCCGAAATAGATGAAATGATTGCGGCTATTGACCTGAGTAAGCCGGAGGGAATGCGCAATAAGGCCATTCTGGAAACCATGTTTAGTTGCGGATTAAGGGTAAGTGAAACCGTAAATCTGAATATTTCAGATATCTCTTTTGTGGATGAGTTTGTAAGGGTGGTAGGTAAGGGCGATAAGGAAAGGCTGGTGCCCATTGGTGGGGTGGCCTTAAAAGCCATCGGTTGGTATGTGGAGCATGTAAGGGTGCATATCACGCCCAAAACCGGAAACAACGATATTGTATTTTTGAACAGCCGCGGAACAAGACTTTCCAGGGTTATGATTTTTTATATCATCAAAAGCCTGGCAGTAAAAGCCGGTATCCGTAAATCCATATCTCCGCATACTTTTCGTCATTCGTTTGCCACCTCTCTGGTGGAGGCTGGTGCCGATCTTCGCGCTGTTCAGCAAATGCTCGGACATGAGAGTATTACCACTACGGAAATATATACCCATATAGACCGGGAATACCTGCGTGATGTGATCACACAGTTTCATCCAAGAAGTTAAAGGGGGTATAAAATTCCGAAAAGTTCGGAACGAAAAGTTCGGAATTTTAGAAAGTAATTGCCAGCCATTTGGAGAAAAATACATCATACACTTTATAGCCATCAGGCTCCTGCAGGATAAGCTCTGAGCTGATCAGGGCGGTTAATGCAGAGTGAACCGTGCTGGATGCACCAAGTTTGTATTCACTCATAAATTTTTGTGATACCACCTTTTTAGCAACCCCTTCTTTGGCAACGGCCACCAGCAGTGCCCATTGTTTTTCGGTAAGCAGGTTTTTATAGCTGTAGTAAAATCCCTCATTTTGCCGGGCTATGGTATCCATCATCTCATCCACATCTGTTTGGCTGATAGCACTGCCACCTTTGTTGTAAAGCTGGTGGCAAATAAACTGCACGTAATAGGTATGATTCCTTACTTCATCCAGCAGGTAAGATGCTGTTTTTTTATCAATGCTTATTCCTTTTCTTTTAAAATGTTTTTGAATAAATGAAATGTACCTTGATGGCGGAATGGACTTGAGTTCCATCAACTCCGTGGTTTGATAAAAAGGCCTGCGGGCATCATTAAACATGCTGTTGAGCAAATGTTTAGAACTGCCGGAATAAATAAAATTGATCCTGGTATGTAGTTGTGATTTGGAGCGCATTAAAGCCTCTACATTGGTTTCGGGGTAGTTCAATATTTGCTGAAATTCATCAAGCGCAATAACAATGTTTTTGGTTTTGGAATGCTGGTTCAGGTAGTTAAATATTTCTTCAATGGTGTGTTTCGCATCTTTCCCGTTATCAAGCCCAAGCCCTATACTTGGCTTGCCTGTTACTTCATCAAATTCTATATTGGGCTTTACCCTGGTAACAATACTTTTTAACTGTTGTAAAAACCTGGTGGTATTGGAGTCCATCTTACCCAAAACTGCTAATCCAAGCTGGTTGGCAAACTCTGACAGGTTATTGGTGGGCATCAAATCAATATAAAAACAATAGGTGGATTTATTCTTTTGTTTTAACTGATGGAATACATGATGTATGAGTGCACTTTTCCCCATCCGTCTTACTGCAAAAAGAGTCACATTCCGGCCTGTTCTCATCGCACTGACCAGCCTTTTACTTTCTTCTTCCCGGTCGCAAAAGTATTCTGGGCCTTCGTAACCTTTTACCGGAAAAGGATTGATATTGTCTTTTCTCATCATTCAAATATACAAAATTCCGAAAAGTTCGGAACGAAAAGTTCGGAATTTTGTATACATAAAAAAATCCCGCCAGAACAGTGACGGGATTTTTTTAATGGGTTAATAACCGGCTTTGGCCTGTTTGTCTTTCAGGCGTTCTTTAATATCAAGCCGGTGTTTGCGTGCCGTATCAATGGCAATATCATATCCCGCATCTGCATGCCTGATTACGCCCATAGCCGGATCGTTATGCAATACCCTTTTTAGCCTGCGTGCCGCATCTTCTGTTCCGTCTGCCACTATTACCATTCCGGCATGTATACTATATCCCATGCCTACACCGCCTCCGTGATGAACACTTACCCAGCTTGCACCTCCGGCTGTGTTAATTAATGCATTTAATATTGGCCAGTCGGCAACCGCATCACTGCCATCTTTCATGGCTTCTGTTTCTCTGTTGGGTGATGCCACTGATCCTGTATCCAGATGATCTCTTCCTATCACAATAGGTCCTTTTACTTTCCCTGTTCGTACCAGTTCATTAAAAGCAAGTGCCGCTTTCTCTCTGTCGCCCTGACCTATCCAGCAAATGCGTGCAGGCAATCCCTGAAACGCAATACGCTCCTGAGCCATATCCAGCCAGCGGTGCAGGGAAGTATTCTCAGGAAACAGTTCTTTCATTACCTGATCGGTTACGTGAATATCGTTGGGATCGCCACTTAATGCCACCCAGCGGAACGGGCCTTTGCCTTCGCAAAACAAAGGGCGGATATATGCCGGAACAAATCCCGGAAAGGCAAATGCATTTTCCACATGTCGCTGGTCTTTGGCCTGCCCGCGCAGGTTATTTCCATAATCAAATGTAATGGCCCCACGGCTTTGTAATTCAATCATCAGTTTCACGTGGTGCGCCATCGTATCCAGCGCCAGGTTCACATATTTATCCGGATCCGTTTTGCGCATGCGGTCTGCCACCTCCTCGGCTACACCTTCCGGATAATAGCCGTTCAAAGGATCATGCGCAGAGGTTTGGTCAGTTAATAAATCAGGGGTAATATTTCTTTCAATAAGGCGCTCCAGTAAATCCACAATATTGCACAACACGCCAATAGAAAGCCTTTTACCTTCTGCTTTAGCTTTTAGTGCCATATCAATGGCCTGATCAATATCTCTGGACATCACATCCAGATAACGTGTTTCAATCCTCTTTTTTATGCGCCATTCCACCATCTCAGCTGCCAGGCATACCCCATCGCACATGGTTACGGCCAGTGGTTGTGCTCCGCCCATACCGCCCAATCCGGCTGTTACGGAAAGCGTGCCTTTCAGGGTGCCTCCAAAATGCTGACGTGCAGCTTCTGCAAAGGTTTCATATGTGCCCTGAACAATACCTTGGGAACCTATATAAATCCAGCTTCCGGCTGTCATCTGCCCATACATCATCAACCCTTTTTTATCCAGTTCATGAAAGGTTTCCCAGTTGGCCCATTTTGGTACCAGCATGGAGTTAGATATAATTACACGGGGCGCATCTTTATGGGTAGGTAAAATACCAACAGGTTTTCCGCTCTGTACCAGCAGGGTTTCGTCTTCTTCTAGGTCCTGCAATGCTTTTACTATCAGATCAAAACTTTCCCAGTTTCGGGCTGCCTTGCCTATACCGCCATAAACTACCAGGTCCTCCGGTTTTTCGGCTACTTCAGGATCAAGGTTGTTGTGCAACATGCGTAAAGCAGCTTCCTGAACCCAACCTTTGCAGCTCAGTGTATTTCCTGTGGCTGCATGTAATACTCTTTTGGTCATTTGATATGGTTTAAAAAATCGAACAAATGTATACAAATTATGTTTTTTAAAGGGGGATTTCCGCTTAAAATAAACCAGCAAATAAGGTTTTCTCAAGTCTGCCGTTTTTCATACCTTCGCTCCCTCTTTGTTAAAGAAAGTAAACCATATTGCCCTGTTTCTGGCTGCTGTTTTTCTAATTACAGTAATGCCGTTTAATCTCCTGCACCACCATGAGGAAGATGAACACGCAGCATTAATGGATCAGCACGGGCACCACTCCCAGCACCATTGCGAACTGGATGATCATTTTTGTCAGCCTGGTTTAACAGATCATTGCGAGCACACTTCACATATTCAAAAAACACTTACCAAATGTTTTAGCTGCCATTTTCATTTTGTTTCACCTCTTGATATGGCTAAAAATGGATTCCATCAGTTTATGGCGGAATTTGTGGTTACCTATACTTCTCCGGAAGAGCAGGTTTATTCAGGTGCCACCGTTTTACTCTTAAACAAAGGCCCCCCCGCTTTTCCGCATGCAGTTTAGTGTTTAGCCCACCGGGCTTCTTTATTATTATTATCTATTTTAAATTTATTTCCATTGCTGAAATTTTCAGTAATATGTTGCTGGCTCTTATTGCCGGCATACCTGTTTGCACAAAACAGTAAAGGTAATCACTTTGTTACCCTGGAAGTATTCGTGCGCGACAGTATCACCCATGAGCCGCTGGTATCTGCTTCTGTTTCGGTTAAAGGCCATCGTCATTTGCATCTTACCAACGAAAAGGGCCTCGCTGTTTTTGATTCAGTAAAAGCGGGCGATACCAAAGTGTCCATTACCTATATTGGCTACCATCAGGTAATTAAAACAGTTGTTTTACCTGCGCAGCAAATATTGCTTGTCGACCTTTGTCCGGAAGCGTACCATATCCACGAAACGGTAATTACCAACCAGCGGAATATTGATGATCCAACATTTTCGAACCAACACAAATCTGTATTAACCATGGAGGCTGTGGAGGCAAAACGCGGGCAAAATATTGCAGAACTGCTTAGTGAGGTAAACGGTGTTACCCAGTTGAATTCGGGTCCCTCTATATCAAAGCCGGTAATCCGCGGATTGCATAGTAACCGCATTGTGATGCTAAATGCCGGAATAAGGCAGGAGGGACAACAATGGGGCGCTGAACATGGTCCGGAAATAGATCCCTTTATTGCCGGCAGGGTAGAGGTTATAAAAGGTGCCTCGGCAGTAGAGTTTGGTGCAGATGCCATTGGTGGAGTGGTGCGGATAACACCGAGGGATTACCGCAAAGAAAAGGGCATTGGTGGTGAGTTCTCCCTCAATGGATTTAGCAATAACCGTCAGGGTGCTGTTTCTTTATTGCTGGAGGGTACACATCTTAAGAATAAAAATTTAAGCTGGCGTACACAAGGTAGTTTGCGCAAGGCAGGCGATAGCCGTTCCGCATCTTATATTATTTCCAACACAGGTATGGAAGAGCAGAATATGTCAATGGCACTTTCCTACGGTAGAGGCAAGTGGGTATCTGAGTTTTATTACAGCCACTATCAATCAAAGCTGGGTATTTTTATTGGATCTCACATGGGCAATACAGACGATTTGATGGCAGCTCTTGGAAGAAGCAAACCGCTTATCATAAATAGTTTTACGTACGATATTGCAAGGCCATACCAGCAGGTTAGTCATGATATTGTTTCAGCTAAATTCAGCCTCAATCATATAAAAGCAGGTAAGCTGGTGATGCTGCTTTCTGCCCAGCAAAACCATCGCCAGGAGTATGATACAGACAGGCCATTTAACCAGGCATTGCGCAACAGACCGGCATTTGATCTTACTCTTCGTTCATATACCACCGATATAAAATGGGAGCATAAACCGGTTAAGCATATTAAAGGGAAATTGGGGGTAAGCTGGATATTACAGAATAACAGTGCCGATGGTGTTTCCTTTATTATTCCTGATTTTACGGCCAATACACTTGGATTGTATTTGATGGAAAGGAAGGATGCGGAACGCTGGACATTTGAAGCAGGTATCAGGTATGATATACGCTGGCTTTACGCAAGCAGTACACGCAGATTAAACCAGCTTGAAGAAAACCGCTTGTTTCAAAATATCAACGGAATACTTTCAGCGGTGAGGCGTTTACCTCAAAACTGGATGCTGGTGTCTACTGTTTCAACAGGTTGGAGAGCACCGTCAATCAACGAATTGTATAGCAACGGACTTCATACCGCAAGTGCTACGTATGAGAAAGGAAATAGAAACCTGAATGCGGAACAATCCATGATGGCTGATATCACCATAAAGAAAGAATCAGAGAAACTGAATGCAGAATTGGGTTTATATCACAATTATATTGACCAGTATATCTATCAGCGTCCGGATTTGGTACCAACATTAACCATCAGAGGGGCATTTCCTACATTGGTATTTACACAAACCAATGCCAGTCTATCGGGTGCCGATCTTACGGTTTCATACCTGTGGTTTAAACACCTTAAGACCGGTGCAGGTGGTTCATATCTTTATGCGCAGGATATTTCAGCAAATGAGCCATTAATGTATATGCCGGCAAACAGGGTTCGTTTCTCTTTGGGTTATCAATATAATAAGTGGGTATTTACGCGGAAAGGTTTTGCAGAGTTGCGTGCTAACTGGGTTAGCCGGCAAAACCGTTTTGTAAGCGGGGTAGATTATGTTGATCCTCCTTCTGCTTATATGTTGCTTTCCTTAAACTATGCTTTTGAAATTCCGGTGGGTAAACAAACACTAAAGGTAAGTGCCGGGGTTAATAATATGCTCAACACCACTTACCGAGACTACCTGAGCCGGTTCAGGTATTTTACAGATGATACCGGCATCAATTATATTTTACGTTTAACAGTTCCATTCTAATTTTAACAACAATAAAAATAACATATGAAAACTACATACAAAAATATCTTGGTTTTATTTGCCTCATTGGCCATGATTTCTTTTAACGCATGTAAAGATGATGATAAAGATGACAACCATGATGACGAAAACGAGTTGATTACAACCGCAAAAATTACCTTTACCCACAGTGTTTCAGGAACCACAAAAACATTTGGATGGAGCCAACCCGGTGGTCCTGGCACTGCCATTACTGTTGATACCATCAGGTTGCATCCGGATAGTTTGTACCAGGCAGCTATTACAATATTGGATGAGAGTAAAAACCCGGTGAGTGATATTACTCAAGAAATTAAGGAACTGCAGGATGAACATCAGTTTTTTTATACTTCAGGCACCGGACGTCTTACCATTTCCAACCTGGATAAGGATAGCAAAAACCTGCCTCTGGGGCTTCATTTTTCTGCGCAAACATATACCAATGGAAATGCCAATGGTACATTAAAAGTGGTATTAAAACACTACACATCAGCCGCACCTAAATCTACCGATCCTCAGGTTGGGTCAACGGATCTGGATATTACTTTTCCGGTTATTGTTAATTAAGTTTTTTGCCTGAGAAAATAGAAAACGGATGGCCATGGTCATCCGTTTTTTTATTGCCTTTTCTGCTAGTCACAAATTTTCAGGGAATACTTTTATGATGGGAGTTTGAAGTTGGGAAGTTCGAAGTTTTTGAAATGTTAAATGCTGAATGTTGAATTTTAAGTGTTAAATTTTAAATGTTGAGTTGGGTTGTGGGTTTCCCGGAATCTTATTAGTTAGGAAGTTCGAAGTTATTGAAATGATATTTGTTGGGGAGTTTTAGTATTCTGTGTTTGCTGGGTTTGGCGAAGGGGGGCTGTGCAAATCTGTGAAATCTCATGCCTTCGGCTTGACAGGTGTGAGCAAAACGACTCAGAGCTTTCTAATTAAAGAAACATCTTATTGGTTTGCAAGTTAGAGGTTGAGAAGTTCGAAGTTATTGAAATGCTGAATGTTGAATGTTAAGTGTTGAGTAAAAAAGTAACTTAAAACTTAACACTTAAAATTTAAAACTAAAATAACCTCAAACCGAGCACCAGTACCCAATGACTAATGCACCAATGACCAAGCACTAATCACCAGCTCCAGTAAGCCGTTAACGTAAATATAGGTAAGCTTTAACGGGAAGAACTTATATTGCAGGCTTTCTATGATTGAACTAAAAAATATTAATAAATCATATCAGGTAGGCGAGAACAATTTGCATGTTCTTAAAGGCATAGACATTCATATAAATGGTGGGGAGATGGTTGCCATTATGGGTTCTTCCGGTAGTGGTAAATCTACTTTGTTAAATATACTTGGTATACTCGATTATTATGATCAGGGGGAGTATATTCTTGCAGGAACCTTGATAAAACATATTAATGAAACCAAAGCTGCCCAGTTGCGCAACAGGTTTTTAGGATTCGTGTTTCAGTCATTTAATCTTATTTCGTTTAAGAATGCACTGGAGAATGTTGCGCTTCCTTTATATTATCAGAAAGTAAGCCGCAGCAAACGGAATAAGATTGCCATGGAGTACCTGGATAAGGTGGGGCTGGCCGACCGTGCATTGCATATGCCCAATGAATTAAGCGGGGGGCAAAAACAGCGGGTTGCCATTGCCAGGGCATTGATATCTCAGCCCAAAGTAATTCTTGCCGATGAACCAACCGGAGCACTTGATACGCAAACGAGTTATGAAGTGATGCAATTGCTGAAACAGGTGAATAAAGAAGATGGAATGACGGTGATTATTGTTACACATGAAAATGATATTGCCGCAATGACCGACAGAACCATCAGGCTAAAAGACGGGTTAATTGTATAACCAATATGGGAGTAAGGAATGTTTGACATAGATAAATGGCAGGAAATATTTGCAACCATTGGTAAGAACAGGCTTCGTACTTTTCTTACAGGGTTTAGTGTGGCCTGGGGAATATTTATGCTTATCGTATTGCTGGGTACCGGAACAGGATTGGAGAATGGGGTAAAGTTTCAGTTTTCCAGAGATGCGGTAAACAGTTTGTGGTTTAATGGGGGCAAAACAGCAAATGCTTACAGAGGTCTTCAACCGGGACGCGATATCCGTTTTACCAATGCCGATCACAAGTTGCTTGATGATGGTTATAAGCAGGTAGAGAGTTTAACATCACGTCTCAATCTTTGGGATATTAATCAGGTAAATTATAAGAATAAGTACGGAACATTTAGTGTACGTGCCTGCAATTATGGTATGGTGTATTCTGAAAAAATAGAAGTACTTACCGGGCGATTTATTAATGAACTGGATGTGAAAGAGGCCCGCAAAGTAGCCTGTGTGGGCAAAATGCTGGTGCAGGAATTATTTGGTACTGAAAACCCGGTTGGAAAAGAAATTGAAATAAACGGCATTGCTTTTAAAGTAATAGGCACGTATAAAGATGAAGGCGGAGAGAATGATATGCGCAGGGCTTATATTCCAGTTTCAACTGCGCAAAAAACCTATACAGGAACGGAGAAGGTAGATCAGCTGGTGGTTACACTAACCGAGGCTGATATGAATAGAAGCAAAGAAATTGAAGCATCAATAAAAAAGTTATTAGCCGACAGACATCATTTTGATCCCGAAGATAAAAAGGCTGTGTTTGTATGGAACAATATGAAAGAGTTTGAGCGCATCATGGGAGTAATTATTGGCATCCGGATTTTTGTTTGGGTAATTGGTATAGGAACGCTTATAGCCGGAATAGTAGGAGTAAGCAATATAATGATGATTGTGGTAAAGGAGCGCACCAAAGAAATCGGTATCAGAAAAGCGTTGGGAGCCACACCGGCAAGTATTATCAGCCTGGTATTGCAGGAAAGTGTTTTTATTACAGCCGTTTCCGGATATATTGGTTTGGTATTGGGCATAGGCTTACTTGAGTTTGCAAACGACCTGATACCCAACTCTGATTTTTTCAGAAATCCCGAGGTAGATTTAAAGGTTGCCCTTTATGCCAATGTATTATTAATTGTTGCCGGATTGATGGCCGGTTTTTTTCCTGCAAAGCGGGCGGCCTCAGTTCAGCCAATAGAAGCATTAAGAGATGAATAAATTTTCTTTATCACACAAGAAATGGATTTAGATAAATGGAATGAGATATATGCCACGCTTAGTAAAAACAAACTAAGAACTTCACTCACTGCATTTGGGGTGTTTTGGGGAATTTTTATGTTGATTATTATGCTCGGTTCCGGCAACGGATTGCAGAATGGAATTATAAAAGCATTTGCCGGATCTGCCACCAACGCTTTTTACATGTGGACCCAATCTACCTCTATGCCTTATCAGGGATTGCCACGCAACCGCAACTTCAATTTTATGAACGATGATATTGAAGCCATTCGGAAAGCGGTTCCGGAAGCAGAAGTAATTGCCCCGGCCAATCAGCTTGGTGGATACAGGGGCGAAAACAATGTGGTAAGGGGAAATAAAACCGGGCCATTTACGGTGAGAGGCGATTTTCCGGAAACAAAAGTGATACATTCCTTTATTATCAATGCTGGTCGTTTTATCAACTACAGCGATATTAAAGAGAGGCGTAAAATATGTGTGATTGGTGAGCAGGTAAGGGACGTGATGTTTACCAAAACAGAAAACCCAATTGGTTTGGACTTACAGGTAAACGGAGTGTACTTTAAAGTAGTTGGTGTGCTAAGTGTAGATAAAGCAGGTGAAGATGCGCAGGAGCGTTTACAATCTGTATTTGTTCCTTTCACCACCTTTCAGCAGGCATTTAACTGGGGTAACAAAATTGGTTGGTTTGCTATTACCTCCAGGGCAGATGTTCCTGCATCTGTTACCGAGGATAAAGTAAGGGCTATATTGCAGGCAAGGCACCGCATACACCCTGATGATAAACGTGCCATCGGAAGTTGGAATACTGAAAAAGAATTTGGTAAACTGATGGGGTTGTTTGATGGAATTCGCATATTGGTTTGGATTGTAGGGATAGGGACATTACTTGCGGGCGTAATTGGTGTAAGTAATATCATGCTGATTATTGTGAAGGAACGTACCAAAGAAATTGGTATCCGTAGAGCCATCGGGGCTTCTCCGCTCTCTATTATGAGTCAGATTATGATGGAGTCGGTTTTGCTTACTTCGGTAGCGGGATACGCTGGATTGGTTGCCGGTATAGGTTTGCTGGAACTTATAAATGCAGCCATTAATGGAGGAGAGGGCATGTTCCGCAATCCGGGTGTTGATATTGCTATTGCAGTTAAAGCATTAGGTATTCTTATTTTTGCCGGAGCAATGGCCGGAATTATTCCTGCTAAAAAAGCCGTATCTATCAGTCCGGTGGAAGCTTTGCGAAATGAATAAAATGATTGATAACAGAAAAAGATTGCAAAAAAATGAAAAGGATAATTAAAATAATATTGGGTTTGGCATTTGCAGGTGTATTTATATATACGCTGTTCTTCTTATATAAAAAGTCGGAGAGCAAGCCTGTAGAGTTTAAAACACAAACAGCTTTTAAAACCAATATCATCAAAAAAACAGTGGCAACCGGTGCTGTGGTTCCGCGCAGGGAAGTAAATATTAAACCCCGTGTATCGGGTATTATTGAGCAGTTGTATGTAATTGCCGGTGATAAAGTAAGGAAAGGGGATATGATTGCACGGATTAAGATTATTCCGAATATGGTAAGTTTAAATGAAGCTGAAAACAGGGTAACACGGGCTAAACTTTCCTTTGATAATGCAAAAATTGATTTCGACAGGAATAAAAAATTGTATGAGGGCAAAATGATTTCGTATGCCGATTTTCAGCAGTTTCAACTGGCGTATAATAATTCGAAAGCAGAACTGGAAACGGCAGAAAATAACCTGGCATTGATTAAGGAAGGCATCAGCAAGTCGGCCGGGAATGCCACCAATACCATTGTGCGCAGTACTATTGATGGTATGGTGCTGGATGTGCCGTTAAAGGAAGGCAGCAGTGTAATAGAAAGCAATACGTTTAATGAGGGTACAACCATTGCTACGGTAGCTGATATGGGAGAAATGATTTTTGAAGGCAAAGTAGATGAAAGTGAAGTAGGAAAAATTAAAACAGGAATGGATCTTATTCTTACCATAGGTGCTATTGATGCAGATAAATTTTCGGCCACGCTGGAATACATTGCTCCAAAAGGAGTAAAGGAAAACGGAGCCATTCAGTTTCAGATAAAGGCAAAAATGGAATTAAAGGATGGCCATTTTATAAGGGCAGGATATAGTGCCAATGCAGATATTGTGCTCGACAGAAGGGATAGTGTGCTGGCCATTGCCGAGGCGCTTTTGCAATTTGAAAATGAAAAACCGTATGTAGAAGTTGAAACCAAACCTCAGGTATTTGAAAAACGGTTTGTTCAATTGGGTATTTCAGATGGTATCAATGTGGAAGTGAAGAGCGGAATTGCATTAACCGATAAAATAAAGGACCCTAACAGCAATGTGGTAAAAGAAGGCGAAGCGGAAAAGAAATAATCATGCCGGCTACATTGGCGTTTACAGAATTCATACCTTTTCGCGCCACTGATAATAGTGAACTTCTCTTTCCGTTGTACCATCGGCATAAAAATTCATAATAATAAAAGAAGGGGAAAATTGCTTGTGATCTCCTTTCCACCACCCACCGGATACTGCTCCGTTGCAATAATATCCTGTTCCCAAATAATCAACATAATCAATGAGGTGAATATGGCCGCTTAAGCATGCTTTTACGTTTCCATGTCTGTAAAAAAGATCTCTGAGCAATGAGGCATCGGCATGTAACGTATTATCTGGAACAAACCAGTGGTTGTGATTCACATAACCATCATCAAACAAAGTACATATAGCCAGTATGGGGATATGTGAAACAATACAAACAGGAGTTTCTTTAGGTGTAGATTCCAACTCCTGTTTTAACCACGTCATCTGCTCTTCGTCTAGCTTACCAAAATACCCCGGAACAGTTTTACGCGCATGTATGCTGTCCAGTATAATAAATTTCCATCCTTTCTGCGCAAAGGTGTAATAGGATTTGCTTAATCCATACTCATTCATTGCCCAACTTTTACCGTGTTCCTTGCTACTTCCGGGTATGGCCCATCCATATAAATCATGGTTTCCAATACAATGGTATACCGGAAGCGAATTTTCCAATCTGAGTATGGTATGAAAAGAATTCCATTGATTTCTTACTTGTTCTTTTGAGAAGGAAACCGCATTCATGATGGCATCCCCTCCATTAATAATAAAGTCAGGTTTATCAGCTATGTTATTTACCTGACGCAATGCACTGGCAAACCCATGTTCCGCAATTTTCTCCGGTTTTACATGTATATCTGTAAGGTGTGCTACCCGTAAAACCCGCTCTTTTAAAGCATGGGAATTTTTATAGGAAAAGTGTTTGTTCGATTGATTGGCTTTTGTGGCAAATGGACCAAGTACTCCTCCTGCTCCCAGTAGCCCCAGGTTTTTAATAAAACTTTTACGGGTGAGGTTGTTCATTTGTTGCAGCAAATTTCACCTCAGCTTGTGTTGTAAAGTTTAAGCATGTATTACCTAATTACCATCAGCAAACATTACGGATGTGTACTGTGTGAAAGATTGTACAGTTTTAATAAATGAGCATATTATATATAAAAATCACCGGAGGTATTGCCCCCGGTGACTTGTTTTACTTGTGATTGACTTTAACCTTATTCAAGCCAAATATTACTCATGTGTTACAAGCAATTTTTTATAATAAACATGTTCTCCGGTAGCCAACTGTACCTGCACAATATATAATCCACCGGGCAAAGCAGAAATATCAATCAAATCCGAATCGGCCTCTTTGTTTATTGCAATTGTTCCGTTTACCGCTGTAAGAACTACCTTACTACCTTTTATAGCAGAAACTCCTTTAAGGTATAATTGGTTGTTTGCGGGATTCGGATACAATTGAAGCTTATCGGCCAAAGTTGTTTCTTTTACCCCAACAGGAATGGTAAGCAACACTTTGTGTAAGGCCGGAATTACCTTATACAGTAAATCATCATTTTCTATACTATCCTGGTTTGTTAATACAGATATGGTAATGCCCGATGTGGTATCTATGATGTTCTCATTAATGTATCCGAAAAATGTTCCGCCATGCGAATAAACAGTTCGGCCATTAATGGCATTTTTTAAACGGAAAATTCCAAGGCCATAACTTGTATTGCTGTTCAGGTAAACCGTTTGTGTGAGTTCTTTTAAGGAAGTAGCACTCAGTATATTTCCTTTAATCAGTTTATGCCAGAAGTATACATTGTCTTCAACGGTAGTTATTAATGCACCTGCAGTGTTGGCCAAACTAAAAACCTGATTGAGGTAAGGTACGGTGGTCATATCTGTTTGTTCGGTTCCGGTTTCAACCATGCTCCAGGGGTTGGCAATTGGTTCTGAAACCGGCTGCTCTCCAAAATTATAAGTATGGTGCAGCCCGTTTGGTGTTAGCAGTATTTGTTTCATAGCGGTAAATGGAGCCTGTTGGGTAATGGTCTGTATAATGATGCCTGCAACAATATAATTGGTATTAGAGTACGCCCAGCTGCTTCCCGGGGCAAACAGTGGAGTTTTTGCCAAACGCAGGATTTCTTCCATGGTCCATATTTTAGAAGGTTTACCAAGAATACTGTCATTTATGCTGCTGTTTTGCATATAATCAAATAAACCACTGGTATGGTTCAGACACTGCCTGATGGTAATACTTCCTTTGATATTTGGTACCTGTTGTATCCACTTACCAATGGTATCATCAAGGTCTACCAATCCCTGTTCCTGAAGTTTTAAGAGAACTGCCGCAATATGGGTTTTGGTATTGCTGCCCATACCCATCAGCATATCCGTAGATACCGGTACACCATCTTTTGAGTAGCCGTATGCGCCCTTCCACACTCCTACATGGGGTATCAAAACTGCTGCCGAGGCTCCTTTTAATTTAAATGCCGCACAAACACTGTCAAGCGTAGATTGAAGCCTGGTTTGATCTGCCGGAGAAATTTGGGCAGATACCTTAAGTAGGGTGGAGAGGCTAATCAATGCGAGGATGTAAATAGTTTTTTTCATGTTTTTTAGGTTAATTGTTGATGCAAACAAACTTTAAAGGGAGCACATCTATTTCGCTATTAGATCAACTGACTTTTAAAATAGATGATTTCTTTTTGTCGAAAAAAAGCAGGGTTTGGTCGAAAGGAGTTTATGCAAAACAGGAATAACCACATCTTTGGCGTGATGAAAACAAAAGACAAATTGGTTAAGGCAATAGGCTCCAGAGTGGCTTTAAATATTTACTTCTGGGTAGTGGTCATCATTATCAAGTTGCCTGATCTCGATGATCAGCACGCTTTTTCCAATACCTTCTACTATGGCATGATGCTGATTTTTATGGCACTTTTTGCCATACTCAGCTATGTAAATAACCTTTTTTTATTGCCCAAATACCTCTTTAAAGGAAAGAGGGGTAAATATTTTCTGCTGGCGTTTCTGTGGATAGTGCTGATGTCATTTATCTACACGTTTATGATGAAATGGCTACCCATGGTTTTTCCCGGATTAAATGCATATGACGTAAGCATCATTATGTCGCCCGTTAGCCAATCGTTTGCCATATCGGAAATGTTTAATGATATGCAAACCTATTTTTCCATCATGCTGATGTGGCTCATGATTTTTTCGTTACTGGGAATTTACCACCACTCGATAAAAAAAATAAGTCGCATGGAAGCCGCCATTCACGAACACCGGGAGGCTGAATTGAGGTTTCTTAAAAATCAGATTAATCCCCATTTTTTATTTAATACACTCAATAATTTATATGCTTTATCATTAAAACAATCATCAGAAACTCCTGAAGCTATTTTAAAGTTATCTTCTGTATTGCGGTATTTATTATACGAGTCAAACGACCAACAGGTGAGTTTTAATATGGAGAAGGAAGTGATGCTGTCGTATATTGATATTGAGTTGCTGCGTTTGCCCGCCAATGAGCAAATGTATTTTAGTGTGCATACCGATAAAGATTATTTCATTGCTCCTTTGCTTTGGCTACCTGTGCTGGAGAATATTTTTAAACATACCCGCTCAGTCGAAAAACCAGAAATTGATTTCCAGTTCTCTATTCAACAGCATCACCTCAGGTTGTTTGCCTCCAATACCTTCAGTAAGAAAACAAACTCAAATAATGAAGCCGGAGGCATTGGCTTAAACAATTTACGCAAACGGCTGGAATTGTTATATCCGGAAAAATTTACCATGAATAGCGGTACTAACGAAAATAAATACCATATTGAAATAGAAATAGATTTACCACAATGAGCATACTTAAAGCCGTAATTGTGGATGATGAACCTTTAGCCATAGAGGTTTTGTTAAGTCATCTCAAATCCGTTCCTTATGTGGAAGTGGTGGCAACCTGCCGGAATGCACTGGAGGCATATGCTGCTGTAACAGCCGGAGAGGTGGATGTATTGTTACTTGATATCAATATGCCTGAGATAACAGGTATCACTTTTCTCCGCTCACTTAGTAAACCACCCATGGTTATATTTACTACCGCATATGCTGATTACGCCTTAGAAAGTTATGAGCTTAATGCGGTAGATTATTTACTTAAACCGGTTTCTTTTTACAGGCTAATGAAAGCCATACAAAAAGCATATAACCTTAAATTTCCCGGATTACACCAAACTGCCGCTGTTGAAACACAGGAACAAATGCTTTTTGTGCGCTCAGAAGGAAAGTGGGTGCGCATAGATATCAGTAAGGTATGGCTGGTGGAGGGGTTAAAGGATTATGTGCGCATATGGAGTGACGATGGCCGGATGACCATACACAGCACCATGAAAAACCTGGAAGAACAACTAAGGAAGTACAATGATTTTGTAAGGGTACATAAATCGTATATCGTAAACCTCAAGTTTGTTTCTGAAACAGATGGAAATACCATCAAGGTAAAAGATCAGGTTATTGCTGTTGGCGGCACTTATAAAGAGGAAGTACAAAAAAGAATCAATGCGTTCCGGATAAATTAGGAGCGACAATATTTGATAGGCCAATACTAAATCTAGCTTATTGGCTGGTGGTGTTTATTATCTCTATATTGCCGTTTAGTTCCATGCCTTTCTCACGATTAGGGTGCGAATACCCAAAGCTTTTACTTCGAAAAAAGTAACATTTCCCTCGTTTTATCTTTAAGAAATTTAAGCATTTCTCTCTTTCCTCATCACTTAACCTGTTCGAAAAAAAGATTGTATCACCAAGTCTAAATTCAAGTTCTTGGGTGGTTCCTTTTATTGATTTGTTAAAATACCTTGAATAGTGGCTTATTTCATTAATGATGGCTATCGGATATGCTACAAGATGTCTGTTAACTTCAATTCCATTAATGTAGATTACAATAATTGATTCAAGATTATTAGTTATTTGATGTGCAATGTTTATTGTCTGCCATTCTTTAATCGGGATATCTTTGTCTATATCAATTCTTATGGGTTTGTTGATTAAGCCTTGCAATAGTAAACATAATCTATTGTTGTTAATCCCTAAAGAAAGATTACAATTCGCATTAGGCAATGTAAACTCGAATATAGAATTTTGAGAGGAGTTTGTCGATTCTAAATAGATCATAAGAAAAAAATCCAATTCAGATATTTTTTTAGTAAAATTAACTCCTATATCTCTTACAATACTTGCAATGTTAAGAATGAAATCATCGATTAGTGGGGTATTGTTTATTTTGTAGGATTTTAGTTTCAAGATGTGCTCCTGTACTTCTGGAGCATAATGTGAGCCTCCTAGCTTATTAGATAGTGTGTCAATTAGATTCAAAGGTGTAAATTTATTACCATTCAATTGAGCTATTTCAATGTTTAAAAAGTCGGATAGTTTTATTAATTCTTGGTTTTTAAATTTCCTGTGCAGTGAAATTGCAGGAGATGAGAAATGAAAGGATAATTTGTTCTTAAAAAAGGGTAAATCTTGCTCTAAAGTATTCGGCATATAGAATATCGTTATTTCTTCATCTAATAGCTGAGCAATTTCAAATAATCGCTTTTTTTGTTTTCTTAAACTTTTGTCAGTTAACAATGCTCTTAGTTGCCCATAGATTGTGATAATATGATAAGTTTTTTCCTCCTTAACAAATTCTAATGAGTCATGTATTATTAAAATAGCATATAAGAATTCAACTAATTTATCCAGTTTTGATTTGTAGATTGATGAAATTTTTACCATAGTTTTATTAACAAGTTCGTGATAGTTGAATCTTATCTTCCTAAGTTTATATTAAAGTGACACCACTTTGCCATAGTTATAAGGTATCTAAATTATTGGGTTATTTAATCACAAGATTACATAAACAACGATTGAGTGTATTATTTGGAGAGTTTTGGAATCCTTTTATCCATTACCCTAAACCATAATGGGGGAATGGCAGCTATAAAAAACATACCGGAATATCCACTTGGCAATACCGGAGCACTTGCGTGTGTATTTAACAAATGATATGGTTTAGATGCGTAATAATGATGGTCGGCATGGCGGCTCAGGTCAATCAGTAAAAAGCGGCTTACAAAGGCATTACTTTGCCAGCTAAGTTGTTCCGTTACCCTTTCATTTTCTTTCCGTTTTAATCCATAATGTTCTATATAGTTTACGTACTCCAGCAGAAAAACCGCAACCAGGCAGTGGAGCATAAAAGCCAGATATATCAACCATCCCCATATTAGTACAACCAAAATAGCCAGTGTAAGGTGGAGTGCTATTTGCCAGATCATATCATGTTGCAGAGACCATATTGATTTACCTTCTTTACTGAGGCGCTGTTGTTCCAGTTTCCATGAGCCTTTTAGCTGCCCAATAGAACTACTTAAAAAAAACGAATAAAGGTGTTGTCCTTTTCTTGCCGTGGCTGCATCCTTTGCCGTTCCCACCCACTTGTGATGTATCCTTAAATGTTCTGTATAAAAGTAAAAATTACTAACCGTAAACAGCAAAAACCTTCCAAGCCACACCTGTATTTTGTTTCTGCGATGGATTAACTCATGAGCCACTACAATGGCCGCAGATCCGGAATTTACACCTGTGCTGAATGCAGCTCCGATGATCCACTTACCGATAATTATTTCTTGTTGTACCCCATACAGAAATGAACCAATGCACAGGATATGTGAGGGAATATGAAGCCAAAGCACAAAGAGCGGCAGCATATCCTGTTTCCCTCCATGTTTATTACTCAGAAATGGTTTGGTAATCCATTCGGTAGCGCCAAGTAAGAACAGGGAATAAGCAATATTCAAAAACACCCATATCCCTCCCGTAAGGTTACCGGCAATAACAGCTATGGCCGGAGTAAGGCTAAGCAGGTAACAACTGTTTCGAAGGTTAGGTTTCATAAGTAAAGGTTATACCAATATCGCAAAGATTTATGTGAACCCCAATTTAATAAGCATCTTTATAGGGTTTATCGCGGTTTTTACTAAGGGAAATTAAAACATGAAGATTCTTGTCAGCCGGCAGTTTTCGTTTCCATGTAAGAATAATATGATCAAGGGTTTTCACATCCTTCTCTAAGAAAGCTACACTCCCTTTGGCATAATAATACCACGCCTTCCCATCTTCCCCTCCAAACCATTTGTAAAATACCGAATAGGTATTTTTGAAATACCTGATGGCTTTTTGAGAGTCCCCTGCCATTGCAAACAATTGACCGGTATGCCAGGTGAGTGCATGTTTATTGGTGATGTTTTTACTGTTTTGCAGATAATTTTCAGCCAAGGCAGCAGCCTTTGTATATTCTTTTTCTGCCGATAGTTTTCTCCAGCAACAGGTATCACTGTCGAAAATAATTTGGGGGTAACTCAAATACATTGGCTGAGACTGTGCGTTTACCACAGGTTCAAGACAGAGAAAACAAAACAACAGTAATATAACTCTCATATGAAAGGATATGGAAATATACCAATCAATAGCTGAAAGTAAAACTGCATAGGAATAAAAAATCCCCTCCGTTATTTGAAGGGGATTTTTGGTATTATTTAAGGAAGAAATTATAAATAACACCGGCAAGTATTATAACAAGACAGATAACACCCATAATGAGGTTACCCTTGTCCTGATTTTTTTGTTGATCAGTCATGGTGATGAAAATTTAATGTAAAAAGAAAGGAAATAAGAAGGGTGCTGATATTGTCAGCTTCTATAACCTTAATACACCAAATCTGATATGCAAAGCATCATACCAAGGAGAGCAGCTGGTTGTTTTATTCCTGTGAGGAAATATGTTCTCCGTGGTGAGGTAAACAAACCTGACAGCACGGGTATGAATAAGTTTTTGCGGGGTAGTTTTTACCAATAGGGTAATCAACCTTTGTAACTCTGCCGGGGATGTGCCGTCCTTGTCAGGCTTAATTTCATATCCTTTAACCTTGCCAAACACCGCATAAGTTGCCGTACCGGAAATGAGCCGGAAGGGTTGTAGAAAAAGAAGAAGGATGGCAAATATTTTAATCATGTTCACATTACCAGATCAGCGGACATGTTTCTATAAATTCAACGGATTGTTCAATGTCTTTATACAAAGCACGATCATTATTGATTACCGCCACTTTTTCTCTGTACATAGAAACAAATTTTTCCAGATGAGGGGATGACTGAAGCGGTCTTCTGAATTCCAGTGCCTGTGTAGCATTCAATAATTCAATGGCCAATATCCGTTCCAGGTTTTTTATTACCCGATAACATTTGGTGGCTGCATTGGCTCCCATACTCACGTGGTCTTCCTGTCCGTTGCTGCTCACAATACTATCAACCGAAGCAGGTGTGCATAGCTGTTTATTCTGGCTTACAATAGAGGCAGCAGTGTATTGTGGAATCATTAATCCGGAGTTTAATCCGGGATTGGATACAAGGAATGCCGGCAACCCGCGCTGACCGGAAATAAGCTGGTATGTTCTGCGTTCTGAAATACTGCCTAATTCGGCACAGGCTATAGCTAAAAAGTCGAGGTTAAGTGCCAGGGTTTGCCCATGAAAATTTCCGCCTGAAATAATCATATCATGCTCCGGAAATACATTGGGATTGTCGGTTACAGAATTGATTTCCGTGCTCATTACCCCGGCCACATGAGATATGGCATCTTTGCTGGCTCCGTGTACCTGAGGGATACAACGAAAAGCATACGGATCCTGCACCTGTGTTTTTGGTCTTGATGCAATGGCGCTATCCTGAAGGCAGGCCAAAATTTCCTGGGCGGTTTGCACCTGTCCTTTATGCGGACGTAAAATATGCAGAGCTGGATGAAAAGGATCAATCCGGCAATCGAACGCATCCAATGACACAGATGCAATTTTATCCGACAAGGCGCATAATCTTTGAGCCTGCATTACACACCATACCCCATACGCGCTCATAAACTGAGTGCCGTTTATTAAGGCAAGTCCTTCTTTTGATTTTAGTTTTATGGGTGTAAGATTATGCCGTTTTAATATGGTGGCACTCTCCACTTTCTCCCAATGGCCGTTGGTATTATCCCAGATTTCTCCATAACCAAGCAGGGGCAAACACAAATGGGCGAGGGGAGCCAGATCACCACTGGCACCTAATGATCCCAGTTCGTATACCACCGGTAAAATATCAAGGTTAAAAAAATCTATCAGGCGTTCTACCGTTTCCAGTTGTACTGCACTATGTCCGTATGCCAGGGATTGTATTTTTAACAGCAACATCAGTTTTACTGCGTCACGAGGGGCCGTATCTCCTGTTCCGCAGGCATGAGATAAAAGCAGATTTTCCTGTAATTGCTCCAGGTTATCGTTCGAGATTTTGGTGCTGTGAAGGGAGCCAAATCCGGTATTGATGCCATAAATAGGTTGGTCGTTGTTCGCCATTTTTTCATCGAGGTAAGTGCGGCAACGTGTTATTTTCTGGCGCGATTCTTCCGACAGGCGGATGGTTTTTTTATCCTGAAGAATAAATTGAATTTCGCTTAGTGTGAGGTGATGGTGTATATCGTAGGTATTCATTACGTAAGCCCCGGAGGGAATTATGATTGTAGTTGTTGAATAATTTCTTTGATGGTAAGTTCCTGCTGGGTTCCGGCTTTGAGGTCTTTTATTACCAGTTTGCCTGAAACCATTTCGTTATCGCCAATAATTACTGCATAAGGAATTTTCAGGGCATTGGCATAATCCAGTTGTTTGCCAATTTTTTTGGTGGTGTCGGGATATATTTCTGCCGCAATCCCTGCCGACCTTACTTTGGATGTTTCTTTTAAAGCATACTCCTGCGCTTTGCCATCAAAATAACAAAACAGCACTTTGGTTTTTGAGGGTTGAACCTCTTCAGGGAAAAGGTTTAACTCTTCCATTACATCATAAATACGGTCGAGGCCAAAAGAAATTCCCACACCGGAAACATTGGGCATTCCAAAAATACCGGTGAGGTTATCATAACGGCCACCACCTCCTATGCTTGATGTAAGGGAGCCTTCTGTTGCTACTACTTCAAATATGGCACCTGTATAGTAAGAAAGTCCGCGGGCAAGCGAAAAATCTGTTGTCAGGTTTAAGGTTTGGTTGTCTGTTTGTTTTATGGTACGAATAATAAAATCCAGCTCTTCCAAACCTTTTAATCCTTCTGATGAATTGTTGAGATGTGATTTTAAAGCAGCCAGTTGCTCATTGCCTTTGATGCGGATAATGTCAAACAGGGTGTTTATTTCACCATCTGTAAAGCCATTCGCGGTCAACTCTTTTCTTACGCCATCTTCGCCAATTTTGTCGAGTTTATCAATAGCAATGGCAATGGTATTCATGTGTTCCAAGCCTTTTACTACTTCCGCAATCCCAGCTAAAATTTTCCGGTTATTTATTTTCAATTCATACTTAATACCAAGCTTCGTAAACGCTTCATGGTATATCTGAATCAAATCCACTTCATTCAGTAAACTATCACTTCCTACCACATCGGCATCGCATTGCCAGAACTCCCGGTAACGGCCTTTTTGCGGTCTGTCGGCACGCCATACGGGTTGCATTTGGTAACGTTTAAACGGGAAGGTAATCTCATTTCGGTTCATCACCACATAGCGTGCAAAGGGTACGGTAAGGTCGTAACGCAGGCCTTTTTCTGCAATGTATTTTAATGCTGCTTTGGCATCAAGGTCGTTTAATTTTCCGGTGTAGGAAGGCAGGTAAGTTCTATCCTGACTTTCATCAGCCAGCATTTTGTCATTATATTCTTTGAGGTCTTTCAGGTAATCACCAGAATCTAATATTCTAAACAACAACTGGTCTCCCTCATCTCCATATTTTCCTTCCAGTGTAGAAAGGTTTTCCATGGTAGGTGTTTCAATGGGCATAAACCCATATTTTTCGAATACCCCCTTTATGGTATTTTTTATATAATTCCTTCGTTGCACCTGCAGCGGCCCGAAGTCTCTGGTTCCTTTAGGTAAAGATGGTTTGTTGCTCATAAACGGCCACGAAAATAGGCTTTTTGGCGGGTGATACCAACATAGAAAAGGGGGGTGTAATTCCTTTAAAAAGAGGAGATAAGGGGCCGGTATTTTCTCCCGGGCTGCTCAAGTAGCCATTTTTTTTACGTACTTTGCCATCAAACCCAACACTCATGAAAAGTTTACTTACGCTTGTATTGCTCGCCTCCACATTGTGTGCGCATGCACAATTAGGTATTGAGTTAGGTGATACCTCAGAGTTTAACCAATTAGTAGCGAATCCGGCCCGTATCGGCAATAAACCTCTGGCATTTGATAAAAATAATACACCTTATTTCTGTTATACCACCGTTAATCAGGCGCCCGGAGCTGCCCTATCCGGCACATTAAAAGTGCTTAGAAAATCGGGTACCTCATGGATACCTTTTGGCGGAGATTTAAGTTTTGCCGGGCAGGCTTATCACCCGGTTATTTCTTTCGACCGTTTTGATACCTTGTATCTTGCTTTTTATAATCCGTTTAAAATTACTGTTCTCAAATGGTCAGGCTCAACGTGGCTTACGGTTGGGTCGCCTCAGATTAGCCTGGGTACCGGGTTATCTCCCATTTTTCTCAAATTCGATAAAAACAATACACCTTATATAAGTGGTTCTGATGATAATGGTGATGGCTCTGTTCTGGTAATGAAATATAACGGAACAGATTGGATTACCGTTCATGCAGCGGGCAACCTGAAAAAGAATGTAGGAAGTTATACCATGGATATTCCAGCAGGCGATACGGCTGTTTATATTTCCGGTTTTGCATCGGGATACAGCGGAGCCAAGGGAACAACCGTATTGCGCTACAGCCCCGAACTAAATACCTGGGATACCGTGGGCCAGCCACAGGTGATAAAAGATACCTCAGCCACAAACCCACAGGATATGGTAGATTGTTCGGTATTTTTTGATTCAAAAGGAACGCCTTTTCATTATGGTGTTACCCTTTCAGGTACGCCTAAGTTATTCCAGTATAATGGTTCTACCTGGGATTTTGTAAACGATTTACCTGTTTTAACAAGTGCTCCTTTTTTTGATAAAAATGATAACCTGTATGCTTTGGGAGCATATTTTTCAGGAAGCAAGCTTATGCAATACCTGATTAAATTAAATGGATCCAACTGGGATACCCTCGGTTTGGGATCTTCTGTTTATGCATGGGAATCAAAAATTGTAGCAGAACTGGATACGGCTGCTACACCACACCTGGTGCAGGAATTGCCATCCACCTTAAAGCCGGAAATTGTTCGCCTTAAACAAACAGGCAATGAGTGGGAACCTTTTGGAGGAACCGTAAAAGGTAAAATCGGATTGTCTGCCGGTAAGGCCAATCACACAAAAGTGGTGCTTGATAAAACAGCCATACCGCTTGTGTTATTTCAGGATGAAACCGCTGGAAAAAAAGCAACAGTAAGAAGGTGGATCAGCAATAATTGGGTAACCGTTGGAGCCCAGGGTTTTTCTGCCGGTATTGCAAACGATCCGGATATAGCTGTAGACTCAGCCTCCGGAAGTATTTATGTATTGTACGGTGATGAGGCCAACAGCCATAAAACAACCCTTAAACAATTTGATGGAACAAACTGGGTGAATATTGGTGCAGCAGGATTTAGTGATGATAGCGCCTCTTTTACTTCTCTGGTTATTGATCATGCTGGAGCACCTGTAGTGGTATATTCTGATGCAGCAAAAGGAGGAAAAGCTACTGTTAAAAAATTTAGTGGAACCTGGGGTGATGTGGGTGCAGCAGGTTTCTCTACAGATAAGGTTTCATTTACTTCAGTTGTGGTAAATGAGTTAAATCAACCATATGTGGCCTATGTAGATCATGGAAACGGGGAGAAAGCCACTGTAAAAATGTATAACGGAACAGCATGGGTGGCTGTTGGAAATCCGGATATTTCGCCAGCGGAAGCGTTATTTACCAAACTTGTTCGTTCTCAAAAAGGGGATTTATATTTGATGTTTGTGGGTAAGGCCGACAGAAAAATAACGGTAAAAAAACTTGAATCCAACAACTGGAAAGACGTGGGCGCTGCAGCATTTTCAGATTCCATTACAGGTGGTCCATCCATCGGACTTGATCGCACTGGATCGCCTTTGGTTGTTTACCCCGGAGGTATTGTGCAGGGCAGAGGTACCATGCAAAAGTTTAATGGAAGCCAATGGGTAATTTTTGGTGCTCCCGGATTTTCAGCGGGTGGTATTTCCAGTCCTTCTATTGCAGTAAATCCCGTAACAGATGAAACTTATGTTACCTATAGTTCGGTACAGGCATTTGCAAGAAAACTGTTAAACACCAACGTAGGTATTAAAGATTTTAGCGAAACGGATATGGTTAAGCCGGTTGTTTTCCCTAATCCGTCAAACAACAGCTTTATTATCCGCTCTAAAACCATATTGGAAGAGGATATTGCCGTTTTCGACATCAATGGAAAGCTTTTATTTAATTTGGCAGCCAAAGGTGGTAATGAGATTACATGCACCGATCTTCCGCTTGAGTCAGGCATATATCTGATTAAAATTGGTAATTATTACCACAAACAAATGATCATCAGACAATAAATGGCGGCCATGTATTTAAGATAAAAGGAGCATTGCGCATACCATAATGTTTAATGCACTTCATGCCAGGTTGGCGGCCTGTTTTTGCTGCTATTTGCTATGAACAAAAATGGCAGAAAGTAATAGTATAGGGATCTCTCAAGCAGCTTACATCAGCGTGGCATTCAAATAAATATGATAGGAATCGTGGAATATTCAGATTATTTTGCATCAAACACCAGTCAGTACATATTAGAAGAAGTATCGGCCTGGTAAACGCCTGACTATGAAATTATACTTAACAATCATGTTTGCTTTGGGTATCACCATGCTCAATGCGCAAACCTCTATTGAACTGGGAGACTCTAATGAGTTTAAACAATTTATAAGCGACCAGGTTAGTTTAAGTGCTAAACCATTGGCTTTTGATAAGAACAATGTAGCTCATTTTTGCTACTGGAAAATAAATAAGACTACTCAAATTGAAGAGGTAGTAGTGATTAAAAAAACAGGCAATGGCTGGCAACAGCTCGGAGATCTTACTCCGTTTTGTTCTACCCCGTTAGGAAGTAATACCATTGTGCATGCCACCATTGAATTCGACAGAAATGATACCCTGCACATTGCTTTTATTGCCAATTCAAAACTAAATGTACTTAAGTTTAATGGCACCAATTGGGTGTTTAAAGGCACTCCGCAAAATATTTATAATGGCTACGCATCACCAGTACAATTAAAGTTTAATAAATTCAATACAGCCTATTTAGCTTGCTCTTATGGAATTGTAGGCGCTTCTGATATTGTTGTATATGAATTTACCTCAAACGATTGGGTAAAGATTCATGATGTAGGATATTTGAGACATATCATTTACCCTTATGGTAACTATAGCCTGAATACCTCACCAAACGATTCAGGTGTTTATTTGAGCGGAACAATTCCGAGTTTGCCGGGCCAGGGTTCTGCCAGTGTTTTACGATACAGACCAGGCTTGAGCAAATGGGATACGGTTGGCAATTCACCTGCGTATTTGGAGCTTGATTCGAATAATGGAACCACCTATACCCAGTTAATTTTCGATTCAAATGGCCAACTCTACTTTGCAGCAAAAAACTGGAATAATATTTACAAGTTGTATAAGCTTAATGGCAATACATGGAGCTATTTATACGATGCTCCTTATAGCAGTGAAGCACCTGTGCTGAATAAATCAGATTCGTTTTATGTATTGGGCAGGTACTTTACCGGAGACGACTGGTATGGTCGGGTTTATGCCTATCGGGCCGGTCAATGGGATTCAGTTGGCAATTCACACCTGGTAGCTAAGAGTTCAAGCGGAAGTGGTGTGCTTACGTTTGATAAAAATAACCTGCCTTATATCACGTATCTGCCGTGGTCAAAAAAAGTGCAGCTGCTGAGATTAAGCGGAAATATCTGGCAGGAGGCCGGGGGCAGTGTGTCAGGCAAGGTAGGTTTATCAGCAGGAACGGTTGACCAAACTATGATTGCAGTAGATAAACAAAGTGGAATACCCTATGTAATTTACCGGGATGCGACCTCCGGAAATAAGGCTACCGTGAAGCGTTTCAATTCCAATAACAACTCCTGGGTAAATGCAGGTTCCAATGGCTTTTCAGCCGGGGATATTAATTTTACTAAACTCTATATAGATACCACCGGATCTCCTTACGCTGTTTTCCAGGACAATGGTAACGCTGGAAAAGCAACCATGATGAAATTTGATACCACTTCAGGCGGTTCATGGAAGAATGTAGGTAATGCAGGTTTGTCTGTCGGAGCATCGAGTTTTACAACAATGTCTGTTGATTATACCGGATCACCATTTATCGCCTATTCAGATGGTGGAATCAGCGATAAAGCCACCGTAAAAAAATATAATGGTTCATCATGGATCAATGTAGGCGATTCCGCTATTTCAGCTGGTGCGGCAACGTATACCTCTATGATTGTAGATAAGAGCGGCACCCCATATGTTACTTATGTTGACCAAACCATTGGAAACAAAGCTGTTGTTAAAAGATTTAATGGTACCACATGGGTAAGTGCCGGCTCCGGTGGAATATCTCCGGGTGAAGTGGCTTATACATCCATCGTAAGAGATGAGAAGAAAAAAGTGCTTTATTTACTTTATACCAGCAAAAGTTCAGGCAAATTAACGGTAAAGCAATATAACGATACCATATGGTCTGATGTTGGAGCGGCAGAGTTTACAGACAGTATTGGTGGGGGAGGTTCCATTGGTCTCGATAGGTCAAGGGGTTCTATTTACGTTATTTTTGCCCACCTCCAAAAAGATAACAAAGCAAGTATCATGAAGTTTGATGGGGTCTCATGGGGTTATTTCGGGCCTCCGGGATTCTCAGCCGGTGAGGTAACCAGCCCAACCCTTGATTTTGATAAGGACGGAAACGTGTTTGTGGCATATGCCTCAAGTCAGGCTTTTGCACGTAAATTTATCAATCTATCAACGGGTATTTATCAGGCTCAATTTGTTAAAAGCCATGCCGGTAAGGTGTATCCAAATCCATCAGCAGGCGAACTGCATATTGATATTAACTTTACGGATATTGGTAAAAAGTTCACTATCCATCATATCAATGGTCAACTGAAATTTGAAGGAAGATTAGATGCCGAGAAGAATGTGATCAATACCCAGGAACTCCATTCGGGATTATATATTCTGAGAATAGAGGGAAGTGCTAAAGTCTATAAATTAATCATCAATTAATTTATTGGTTGAGCTAAACTCATCGCGGCATCGAGGTATACAAAAATATCCTCGGGCAATTCGTCACCTGCTTTCGGAGCCCGTTTATGTCCGTACCTCACTACAATCATATGTGCATCAGGTATTGCAAAAACATATTGGCCTCTTATACCGCGCATATAATAGATCGGATAACCTTTATGTTCCATCAGCCACCATTGAAATCCGTATTTTTTATTCGGGTTTCCGTCACGGTCAACAAGTGGTGCAGGTATTATAGATTCTGATACATAAGCCGAATCAATCAGTTGTGTCCCTTTCCAGTTTCCCTTATGCATCATTAAACCGGCCAGGCGGGCAAAATCGCGGGTATTGGTATACCAGCAACAGCTTACTTTTTCCATTCCTTTTTCATCGGTGCTCCAGAAAGCTTTGTCTTCCGCACCTACCGGTTTCCAAAGTTTTTCAGAAGCATAATCAGCCACCTGTTTGCCTGTTACTTTTTTAAGAATCATACCCAGCAATTGAGTGTCACCTCCCTTATAATGCCATATTTTTCCCGGTGCTGCCGCCACTGTAGATTTTAAAGTGAGGGTATTTACATCTGGTCCGTAATATGCTTCGGCAGGCCATGCAAGGGGACTCACATACTCTTCCTTAAAATCAATTCCGCTGCTCATGGTGAGCAAATGGCGTATGGTTATTTTGCTTTTTTCTCCATTCTTAAACTCATCCAGGTAAAGCGCTACAGGATCGTCAATACTTTTAATAAGTCCGTCTTTTAACGCACAACCTATGAGCATACCTGTGATGCTTTTGGCCATAGAAAAAGAGTTGGCCAAGCTGTGCTCATTATAGCCATTCCAATATTGTTCGTGCAATAAACTATCGTTACGGATTACCAAAAATGCCACCGTTTCGTAGGAGATCATTTTACCAATGAGGCTATCACTAATCGGCTGTTTGTTATACAAAGCAGATACAGGCCACGGTTGTGGTGCACCTGTATTTACTTCATGTTTTTCAAAAAGGTCAAGTTCATCTATATCAGGCCCCATTTTACCGCTGAAGATGGTCATGGCTAACACCTTGTTTACATAAAGGTTGCCGGTAACCAACAATGCCAGTTCCAGAAAAATAATAATCACTAGCAGAATAACTCCGGTTCGTTTCAAAACTTTCATAGGCAATAATACATAAATGATTATTCCGACTCCAAACGTTTTTTGGCATCAGCTAATTTCGATTTTTCAGCAGGAGGTAAATCCGGATACTGCAGGTTGAGGGACTCCAGTTTTTTTACCAGAATATCTGCAATGGCAGCTCTGGAAAACCATTTGTGATCGGCCGGAATGATATACCAGGGTGCATGTTCGGTAGAAGTAGCGGCTATGGCTTCTTCATAACAAACCATATACTTATCCCAATATGCCCGTTCATTAATATCTGCAAAACTAAATTTCCATTGTTTATCGGGGTTTTCAATTCGTTTAAGCAAACGTTTGCGTTGTTCACTTTTTGAGATATGAAGAAAGAACTTAAGGATAATAGTACCATTCTGCGCAAGGTTTTTTTCAAAGCGGTTTATTTGCCTGAAACGATGTTGCCAGAAATCTGCATCCAGTTTATCGGTGTCTTCATATCCGGGCAGGCGTTCTTTTAGAATATAATCCGGATGTACGCGGCAAATCAGCACATTTTCATAATAGGAGCGGTTAAATATTCCTAACTGACCGCGCTCAGGAAGGGCTTTATTATACCTCCAGAAAAAATCATGCTCATACTCTTCATCACTCGGGTGTTTAAAGGAGTTTACTCTGCAACCTTGCGGGTTTAATCCACTCATCACATGTTTTATTACCCCGTCTTTACCGGCAGCATCCATTGCCTGAAGGATAATAAGCACGGAATAGCGGTTATCTGCATATAGTTTTTCCTGCAGTTTAATCAGGTGTTCTATATCTTCATTTATCTGCTGTTTGGCGTCTGTTTCATCCTTAAATCCATCAGTTGATCCAGCATCAGTATCTTTTAGGATTACGGTTTCTTCCGGCTTTGCAAGTAATTCATCTATACGTTTCATTCGATGAAGTTAAACAAAAAAAACCGGACCCTGTTGAAGGATCCGGTTTTGTATTAGGCTTAAGAAAACTGATCTTAGTAATCCATACCACCCATACCAGGCATTCCGGCAGGCATAGCAGGTCCTTTTTCTTCTTTCTCTTCCACCAAAGCACACTCGGTAGTTAAGATCATTGCAGCAGCAGAAGCCGCATTTTGCAATGCCACACGTGATACTTTAGTAGGATCGATAACTCCGGCTGCAATCAGGTTCTCATAAACTTCTGTACGGGCATTGTAACCGAAATCATTTTTGCCTTCGCGTACTTTGTTTACCACTACAGAACCTTCGCCACCTGCATTGGCTACAATCTGACGAAGCGGCTCTTCAGCAGCACGCCTGATAATAGCTATACCTGTGTTTTCATCTTCGTTAGCACCTTTCAGTTTATCAAGCGCATCAAGTGCACGGATATAAGCCACGCCACCACCTGCAACAATACCTTCTTCAACAGCAGCACGGGTTGCGTGTAAAGCATCATCTACACGGTCTTTTTTCTCTTTCATTTCAACCTCTGTAGCTGCACCGATATACAATACGGCAACGCCACCGGCTAATTTAGCCAAACGTTCCTGCAGTTTTTCACGGTCGTAGTCAGAAGTGGTATTTTCTATCTGAGCTTTGATTTGACCTACACGTGCAGTAATATCTTCTTTTTTTCCGGCACCATTAATAATGGTGGTATTGTCTTTATCGATAGATATTTTTTCTGCTTTACCTAAGAAAGTAAGGTCCGCATTTTCCAGTTTAAATCCACGCTCTTCGCTGATTACCGTTCCACCTGTAAGGATGGCGATATCTTCCAGCATGGCTTTTCTGCGGTCACCAAAACCTGGTGCTTTTACAGCAGCAATTTTTAATGAGCCACGGATTTTATTTACCACCAACGTAGCAAGCGCTTCACCTTCCACATCTTCGGCAATAATTAAAAGCGGCTTACCGGTTTGTACCACCTGCTCCAGTATCGGAAGAAGTTCCTTCATATTGCTTACTTTTTTATCGTAAATCAAAATGAACGGAGAGTCCAGTTCAGCTTCCATTTTATCAGCATTGGTTACAAAGTATGGAGAAAGATAACCACGGTCGAATTGCATACCTTCTACTGTTTTTACTTCAGTTTCGGTACCTTTTGCTTCTTCAACTGTAATCACCCCTTCTTTACCTACTTTAGCCATGGCATCAGCAATCAGCTTACCAATTACTTCGTCATTATTAGCCGAAATAGTAGCTACCTGTTGAATTTTCTGGTTATCGTCACCTACTTTTTGCGATTGTTTTTTCAGGTTCTCCACGATGGCATCAACAGCTTTATCAATACCACGTTTTAAATCCATAGGGTTGGCACCAGCTGCCACATTTTTTAAACCGGCACTTACAATTGCCTGAGCCAGTACAGTTGCAGTTGTGGTTCCATCACCAGCCTGATCAGCTGTTTTTGAAGCCACTTCTTTCACCATCTGGGCACCCATGTTTTCAACCGGATCTTTTAATTCAATTTCTTTGGCTACTGTAACACCGTCTTTTGTTACAATCGGTGAACCAAATTTTTTGTCAATTACCACATTACGTCCTTTAGGACCCAATGTTACTTTTACTGCATTTGCCAATGCATCAACACCACGTTTTAATCCATCACGGGCATCAACATTATATGATATTTTTTTAGCCATAATATTATTAGTTTTAGTTTAGGTTGGTTTAGATTAAATAATTGCAAAAATGTCTGCTTCGCGCATAATCAGGTATTCTTTACCTTCAATGGTAATTTCGGTACCGGCATATTTGCCATAAAGTACGGTATCACCAGCTTTTACGGTCATCGGTTCATCTTTTTTACCATTTCCGGCTGCTACAACTTTGCCTCTTTGCGGTTTTTCCTTAGCGGTGTCGGGAATAATAATCCCACCTACTGTTTTTTCTTCTGCAGGAGCAGGTTCAACCAGAACTCTGTCTGCTAATGGTTTAAGATTTACTGCCATAGATTTATATAATTTTTGTTAAAGTAATAGAATGTGCTAAACACTTATCAGAAGATGTGCCAAATGCCCAAATACTGACAGTTTTGCGGGGCGGCAAACATAAGCCGAAATTTTGGCAATTAGGGCTGACAAAAAGAATTTTTGAGGGTGGGACAACCCAATTTCATCTATATTTGACTAATGTATTAGCTATGCCTTGGAACGATGAAGAAGTCATAAAGGGATGTGTTGAGGGTAAACGGCTGTATCAGAAACAGTTGTATGATCATTTCGCCTCAAAAATGCTTGGAGTTTGTATGCGTTATGCAAAAGACCGGGCAGAGGCAGAAGATATGCTTCAGGAGGGATTTATCAAGGTGTATACCAATATTTCACGATTTAAATTTGAGGGGAGTTTTGAGGGATGGATCAGAAGGATCATGGTGTTTACTGCGATCAATTATTTTAAACACCGCAGCCGCAAATTTCAGGAGGATTTAGATGTGGAAGGTTATGATGCTGTTTATCAGGACGACATTATCACTAAAATTTCAGCAAAAGAGATAGTGACTTTGGTACAGCAAATGCCGGAAGGTTACCGGATGATTTTTAACCTTTACGCAGTGGAAGGGTATACGCACAGAGAGATAGGGGAAATGTTGGGTGTGGCGGAAGGAACGTCAAAATCACAATACGCAAGGGCCCGGCAGTATATGCAAACGGTACTTGCAAAACATTATCAAATATTAAATGAGCCTTTTCAGGAACCGAAATAAGAAGTTTGAAGACGATTTGCAGCAACAACTCGGCAACCATGAGGTAAAACCTTCCGGGTCGCTGTGGGACAAGCTTGACCAAGAACTTGGTGAGGGAGGTTTTGAGCAAAAAGTACAAACCAAACTGGATAATTTTGAAATGGTTCCATACAGTGATACCTGGCAAAAAATAGAAGCGCAGTTACCACTGGAGCCTGTTTCAAATCCATGGCTGCGTTATCTTGGGGCATCTCTTATCGCTTTATTATTTGTATCGGGGGTATATATCGGTTATCAATTAAATATCCCATCCGAAGGTGCCGGAAAACAAACTCCTGGCGCTCCAAGGCAAATTTCTGAGGCTGCTTCTGAAGTAAATGTTATTCCGGCAAATGGAGAACTTTTGGCTAAAGAAACTCCTCTTAGTGATGAGGAAAGTTTGAAAACTGAAAAAGGAGCTGAAAAAAAGCGGGCTATACAGCATAAGGATAAACGCACAACGCAGAATGATCCTCAGCAAGTAGCCGAAGTAAAACAAACCATTGTTCCTTCAACCAATCAAACCACCGATAAGGATATGGCCGCTGAGGCACCAAAACGTTCTCAGAAAGAATCATTGCCTGCCAATTCAACCAATAAAAAACAATTGCTGGCAGAAACTGCAGGGCAACATAAACCATCCGATAAAACAGATAGGAAGGCAGAAAGAAAAAAACGCCCCGGCAGGCAAATAAGAACCAATATGCTTCAGGCTGCAACAACTGGTTCAGCAGCTGCGCATCCAGTGGCAAAAACAAACGAACCTGATCATGCATCAGCCGGCCTTATTGCCGCTGCTTCCAAAACAGATCAGCCAGTTGCAGCAAAACCAGAGGGAGTTTCGACTGCTTCAGCAGAACCACAAACTTCTCCCGTGCAAAATAATTTACCACAACAACCCCCACCAGCTTCAGAAAGTGCCTTACCTGCCAATCCATCTGCACCACCAGCTGGTGTAGCAGGAAATACCGGTACAGTTGCTGATCCTGCTTCCGTACCTGCTGTTTCAGACTCCGCAAAGCAAGCATATCTTGCAGCAGGTAAACAGGCTGATGAAAAATACGATGAAGAAAAACCCGGAAAATTTTCCGTGCTGATTATGGTTGGAGGGCACTACTCAATGAATGACTTAAAAGCCCCATCATCTGCAAACCTGCCGCTTGATGAAAATATAGCATTGCGTAAAAGCATAGAAAAACCACAGATCGATTGGTCGGGTGGTTTTTATGTTGATTACATGATAAACGACAAATGGAGGGTAGCAGCCGGTATAAGCATGCTTAATTTTTCTCAGCAATTTTATTATGACACCAAACCGGCTTCAGGCGCAACCAATGGAGCAGGAGAGAGTGGTGCAGGGGTGCTTTTCCCAAATGATTCTATCCTTGGTGGAAATACATTTAATACCCGCATTCGCTATAGCTGGACAGAATTTCCTTTGCTTGTAACCTACAAAATAACCAACTCGCTAAAATGGAATATAGAGTTGCAGGGAGGGGTTAGTTATGCAACACTCAGTGCCGTTGATGCCGCTATGGTTTCTTATGATAATACAGGTTTGCTGGTGCTAAAAACAGCAGACGCCTTTCCGGGACTTCAAAATAGTGTATTCGCCATTTTAAATCCGGCCATCACGTATACCTTAAATGAAAAAGTAGCCATAGGAATGCATCCAACGTTTAAATACAGCATCAACTCTATGGTAAAGAATGAAAACTGGGTACAACAGCATCCTTATTTTATGGGCTTAACCTTATCCCTCAGGCGCAGATTCTAATTTCCCATTCTCTATCCCTTTCTGTTTACCTTTCTCCTTCTCTTTCTCTTTCTCTTTCCCTTTCTCTTTCTGTTTCTCTTTCTGTTTCTCTTTCTGTCTCTCCTCCCCAATTGGCTTGTAAATTTCCACACTTAATATGTGCTTAACTGGTTTTAAAACAGCATAACTTTCACTAACTTTACGTTAATCAATTTTAGAAAGGAGATGTTTTATGAAATCGCTTCACCCCAATTGGTTTTTCGAGCATATTACCGACTTTGAGTACAAAAAATATGTGTTACTGGCTTACCTGCAGGATGTGCACAAACAGTTTAATGAAACAAGGTTGTATCCGGGTTTGTCTGATCTGGTTTTTCATTACCGCAACCTCACTTCTTTTCAGAAACAGCGTGATGCCTTATTTGCTTCTTTTCCTGAGCAGATATCTGAAATTGACCTGAAAAATTTTAAGGTGTCTTTCAGCAAAGTAATCAGCAATGATGACCTGATGAAACACCTCTCAGAAGTGGTGAATTATTCCATACCTGAAATACGCAAGCACCTGGATGAAGGGAAGGAGATTTATGATTTTATAGAAAAGGAAATGATTATGGTGCCGGTTGGTATTTTACCCATTTACCGCAACGAAGGATATATGCTGCTGCATGAGGGCGATGCCAAAGAAATAAAGGTGTATGAGTATGAAGTAAAATTATTTACACATGAAGAAGACCAGTTCAGGGCAGTCTCCACCCAATACCTTACCTCATACCGCAAGAGTTTTGTGAATACGGCCGAGAATATTAAAATAGATATGGTAAGGACCAGAAAAAAATTGCCCAATCCGGCTACGTTTTCTGTTGAAACCACTTACGAATACCCGCTTGAGGAAACCGTGATACCTGTGGCCAAACGATTGCTGATGCAATATATCAGCTCGTAAGGGCAATAAAAAAAGCTGTGTTATCCGACACAGCTTTTTTACTTATAAAAGAATAATGTTATTTATTTTCCTGTGGTTGAGATCCATCTTCCGGTGTTGCGGTAGTTGGTTGTGTTTGTTGTTCAGCTGCACCCGGGTTTTGCGCAGGAGGTGCAGGTGGCAAGGCTGTATTTTCAATATTATCCTTTAAGCGCGATTCTTTCACAGCAGCATCTGCATCACCACCTGTAGGGCGGGCAAAATTACTTCCCAGAGCAAGAATAATTAAGGTTGCGGCAAGTATCCACGTGGCTTTTTCAACCACATCGGTACTGCGTTTTACCCCCATAATCTGGTTAGGAGCTACAAAATTTGCGGCTATTCCTCCACCTTTAGGGTTTTGAATAAGAACAATAAGCGTGAGCAGGATACACGCAACAATAATTACTATAGAAATAAATACGAACATAATCAGTCTTTGTTTTCGGTTTTAATTTTTTGAATAAGGGATGCAAAATAAGCCATTTTATGAGGATATATCAAGCATAATTTTTCGTAAGCCCGGATTGCCTTTTTATAATACCCTTGTTTGTAGTAAATACTTGCTAATGTTTCAGTTACCAGATCGTCATCTTCTTCGGCTCCTGTTTTGGCTGCATTCACCGGATTGTAAAACTCTGCCTTTGGCCGGCTTATACTTGGGTTTTCTTTAATAAACTTGTCGAGAATATTCTCAAAAGCATTTACGTTAGACACCGGTTTGGCTTCTTCTTTTGCCTCAGGTGCTGCGGGTGTTTCTGGTGATGTTCGGGTTTCGCTTATTTCCTCGGTTTCGGTTTTATCGTCTTTAATTTCCGGATTGTCTTGTTGATTAACCGGAATAGCAGCCAGCTTTCCTTTTCCCAGTTGCAGCCACTCCACAAAAGAAAGCTCTTTATGCGAAAGCTCTTCTGTTTCCTCCTCCTCTGTTGTTGCGTCTTTAAGCAATGCCTCTGCTGCAGAAACCAGTTTCTCGGCTTCCGTAGTTGTTTCCTCCACAGATGGGGTTACATTTTCAGTGGTCATATCCTCAGCAAGCACAGCTGCAATTTCTTCCTCAACCGGATCGGGTTGCAGTTCAGGCATCATTTCCACTGGTGGTAAATCCTCTATAGCTGCAGGTTGTTCAACCGGCATATTAACTTCGGGCAAAGTGGTTATTGCCTTAGGTATTTCAGCTTGTTTCAGATCATGAATATAGGCATAAAGCACTTCCCTGTCGGGCACCATTAATGCGGCATTTCTGAGTTGTTTTTCAAACTCATAATGTTTTTCATTAAAAAGGGTTTTGGCCAGCAGCGACTGAGCCTGTTGCAGGTAAGGAAAATCCGTTGAAATACTTTTTAAGGCATTGATATGCACTTTTTCCAGGTTTTCCGGATGTTCAATGAGTGTTATGAATTCTGCTTTGTTCAAAAACGGGGCGTGATAGAAGTACGAATTAACGAAAAAGCCCTGTTTCTACCAATTTATAAATGCTTTATTAAAAACATCCGTCACCATCATATCGGTAACTTTGGTAATCAGTTCCCCCTCTACGGCAGCAAAGTTTTGATCCGAGGGGAAATCAACAAAATTGGAAAAAGTTTGGGTAAAGTTTTTGGTAGCGTCTTTTTTGTTTTCGAATGTAATCTCAGCAGTAATGGTAAGCCTGTTTACTGCATTGGTTTGATTTCCCTGAACGGCTACCGGTGCTGTACGGTAATCTGTTATTTTACCGCTAAACTGCAAATCGCCTTCGGTTTGGGTAAGTTTTAGCTGGGTTTCGTTAATAAACTTTCTTTTTAAACTCTCGGTAAGCACCTGGCTAAGTGTCGGGGCAACTATACTGGCTGTATTTGCTATATAACTCACAGAAAAAGTTTTGGCATCCGGAGGCACGGATGCTCCGGTATGAGAATAAAAGCCACAGCCGGAGTGTGTAATAGACAAACCGGCTGTGGTAATAAGGAATAATAAAAAATATACTCTTTTAAGCATGCGTTAAGCTGATGCTTTTGATTTTGCGATATGGTTTTTTAACCAATCTGTGGTTACTGATTTTGGTCTTTCCAGCGGGAATCCCAAAGCACGATCCCATATTAATGATGCCAATACTCCAAGTGCCCTGGAAACGCCAAACATCACGGTATAGAAATCATATTCTTTCATGCCGTAATGCACCAGCAATGAGCCTGAATGTGCATCCACATTTGGCCATGGGTTTTTAATTTTTTTGATATTGCCCAAAATTCCGGGAGTAACATCATAAATATCCCAAACAATATTTACCAGTTCATCATCTGGCATATGTTTTTTGGCAAACTCCATTTGTGCAGTAAAGCGCGGATCTGTTTTGCGTAGCACCGCATGCCCGTATCCCGGAACCACTTTACCTTCAGCAATGGTTTTATTGATATAATCTTCTATTTGTTTTTTGCTTGGTTTGCCTCCGCCCAGCTCTTCCTGCAAATCAAGCACCCAGCGTATCACTTCCTGATTGGCCAATCCGTGTAATGGGCCTGCCAGTCCGTTCATAGCCGCGGAAAATGCAAGATACGGATCACTCAAGGCTGATCCCACAAGGTGGGTGGTATGTGCTGAAACGTTTCCTCCTTCATGATCGGCATGGATAACCATATATAAACGCATGAGTTCTTTAAAACCTTCATTTTCGCCATAACCCAACATATGGGCAAAATTTGCCGCCCAATCCAGTTTAGGGTTTGGTTCAATATGCTCATTATTTTTATACATCCTGCGATAAATATAGGCAGCCACCCTTGGCAGGCGGGCTATCAGATTCATCGAATCTTCAAAAGTATAAAGCCAGTAGTCTTTTTTATTCAATCCTTTGCGGTAAGCAGCAGCAAATTCCGATTCGGTTTGCATAGCCATAATAGCTGCCGAGAATTGGGTCATCGGATGCGTATTTACAGGGAAAGCATCAATTACATTAAAAACGTGTTTTGGAACAACAGCCCTTTTGGTCCAGTTGCTTCCCACTTCATACATTTCGTCATAAGTTGGTAATTCACCCATCAGCATCAGGTAAAATAATCCTTCAGGCAAAGGCTCATCTGTTCCTTCCAGGCGCGGAAGTTTTTCTCTCAATTCCGGTATGCTATAGCCCCTGAAACGGATTCCTTCATCTGCATCAAGCAATGAAGTTTCTGTAATTAAACCAATCATTCCTTTCATGCCTGAGGCTACTGAATCCAGTGTGTACGAACCCAGTTGCTCGCCTGAATTGGCTTTTAAAAATTCTTTAATTCCCTGTGCTTTTGGAAGTGCAATCTCTTCAAACTTATTTTTGATATGATCCATGTAAATTGAAAATTATTAATTCTATAGGATAGTATGTTTTACAATAAAACCGCCCAAAATTAGTATTTGTTTTTAAGAAAACAGGTATATACAATAAAATATTCAAAGGGTATTTTTCCCCTGCCTTATTTTTTTTGTGTTCATAAGTGCAACCATGCGGCTTATAAAGAAAGAGGCGATGGCAATTACACCAAGAATAAAAAACGAAATAGCCGGAAGCTGGAAGCTGAAACCATAAAACTCGCCCAACATCCAGGTGGCATTGGCACAAATCCAAAGGCATACGGCCAGGTTAGGCAAAAACAGTTTTTTATTTTTACGCGTTTTCCAGGCCAGATGAAAGGCAACAAGTATGGTGGGAATAACCATGATGGTGCCTCCGGTTTTGAAATGCATGAGCCAACAGGAGTCTTTTATTAACCAAAGGATAATATGCAGATTTTCAAATTGCCTGATGTTTTTCATTTCTGCATGCAATATGTATTATTCCCTTCTTTTGTCATAAAAAGAGGCATATTATTTTAAAAAGTGTATTTTGGTATATTAAATGGCCTGCAGGTTACTTTTCACATTCTTCTTTCTACTCACTCATTTTGCTGTTTATGCACAAACGGCTACCATCAGCGGTATCATTCGCGATTCCCGATCCAATGAAGGGTTGAAGCTGGTTTCTATCCGAACAGATGATGGCAAAACTGCCATTGCAGATACCAATGGTTTTTTTAAAATAGTGGTTACTCCCGGTAAACGCAGCCTTAAAATGCAATGTGTGGGTTACCACCCCAGTGAGCAGGTAGTGCGCCTTTCAGAAGATGATAAGGTAACGGTTACATACTATATGGATGCAGCAGTGAATGAACTTGAAAGGGTAGTGATAACGGGAAGCAAACAGGAAAAGCAGGTTGCGCGTGAAGCTGTGTCGGTAACCCTTATCAGACCCTCACTTATACAAAATACCAATTCCAATACGCTATCTGATGTAATGAACAGGGTTCCCGGTGTAAGTGTGGTGGAGGGGCAGGCCTTAATAAGGGGAGGGGTTGGCTGGTCGTACAATGTGGGGAGCAGGGTAATGGTATTGCTGGATGATATGCCAATGATGGGCGGTGACGTGGGAGATGTGCAGTGGGATTTAATGCCCATAGAAGCAGCAGAACAGATAGAGGTAATCAAAGGACCATCTTCCGTATTATATGGAAACTCGGCATCCAGTGGCACCATTTCGTTAAACACCGGATGGCCTGTTAATAAACCTCAAACCAAAATTCAGTTTTACCAGGGCATTGCCGATAATCCGCGCAGGAAACATGCCATCTGGTGGGAACGAACCTCACAACCTTTTACAACTGGTGCATTCTTTTCGCATAAACAAAAATTCGGGCAGTTTGATCTTGTTGCCAGTGGCAATATCAATGCGGAGCGCAGTTTTATTGAACAAAATGATCAGTACCGGGGCCGCACTTATGTAAAAACACGTTACCGGTTTAAAAAATACGCGGGATTATCAGCCGGAATAAACGGAACGCTGATGTTTAAAAAAGGCGGGCGTTTTTTCTTATGGCAGGATGCTGACAGCAATATTCTCAGGCCTTTTGATGGATCAACCGGTCAGGATTTTTACCGCATCTGGTCCATTGATCCGCATATTACTTTTATCAAGCCAGGTAATTATACCATTTCTTTAAAAATGCGGCATTATAATATTACCCGTTTTGTAGATACGGTTGCCTTTCCGGGTGAAAATGATGCCATAGCCAATCTGCAGGCCTACGACCTCAATCTGAATAAAAAATGGTTTAAAGGATTTAATACCATCAGCGGAGTCTACATTACCCGTGTATGGGCGGTAGGCAATGTTTATCCCGGAAACCAAACAGCCTATTCGGCAGCGGCATTTACACAGGTAGAATACCAAACCGGGAGGTGGAACACCACTGCAGGGCTTCGATATGAGGTGAATGCGCAGGGACCTTTAGAAGAAACCCAGCGACCCCTATTCAGAGCAGGAGTAAATTATCAGGCTGCTTCCAAAACTTTTCTAAGGGTTTCTTATGGCGAAGGGTTTAGGTTTCCTACCATTGGCGAGCGGCTGGTAGAAGATAAGGTGGCTTCCCTGCAGGTGCTTCCAAACACGGAACTAAAGAGTGAAAGGGGCTGGTATACTGAAATTGGCTTAAAACAAGGATTTAAAATTGGTAGTTTTAATGGAACAATTGATGGTTGTTTTTTTTGGCAGGAGTACCAGAATCTGATCCAGTTTCAGTTTAAACAATGGGAAAAGGATAGTTTTTATATTGATTATTCAAGCGGTGTTCCTGCGTTTATTCCTATACATGGAAAAATTGGGTTTAAAGCAGTTAATTACCCCAATACACGCACAGCAGGTTATGAAATTGCAGTAGATGGAGAAGGAAATATTGGTCCTGTACATATTACAACCTTGTGCGGTTATACCTATACATACCCGGTGGATCTCGATTCTGCCGCGCATTTAAAACCGTTTATGGATTATATGAAAGGATTTTTCCGGGCGGCTGATGGCTTAAGTGCCAAAGAGCGGACTGCGGTTTTAACTTACAGAAACAGGCATCTGGTAAAGGCGGATATAGAACTGATGTATAAACGTGTTTCGTTTGGCTACAGCAGCCAGTATTATAGTGTTTATGAAAAAATTGATGAGCCGCTATACACCCTTATTCCTGGAATTTCCACTTACCTCAATAATGTTGGAGATGGAGATTGGGTTCATCATATCAGGTTGGGGTATCAGATAAACAGTGCTATTACCATTGCCATGCTGGTAAATAATCTGGCCAACCACGAATACGCCACCCGACCCGCACGTTTAGAGTCTCCGCGCTCCTTTCATGTACAAATGAGGGTGAAACTGTAAGCCTAAAAGAGTGTTTTTTTACCTGACCTGAACTTTACCGGTATAAACTTTTTCTTCAGTTTTAAGCCTTACGATATAAAGGCCCGAAGGGAAAATGCTCATATCTATTTTCTCTTCCGTAAGAAATGATTGTGGTTTATCAATCACTTTATGGAATATGCTTCTGCCGGTAAGATCTGAAATATCAAGCAGGTTATTGTCAGAGCGGATATCCCTCATTTCAATAAACAATTCATTGCTGGTTGGGTTTGGATACACTTTAAGTGGCTCTGTTTTGGTTAGCTCAAACCCACCGTTGAAGGCCAAAACCTTAAACGTGTAACTGGAGCTTGAATCAATCCGTACAATATCGGTTCCTGCAGCCTTAATCCATGATTGTACATACATTTTAATAGGGTATTCTCCTGCAACAAGTGTATCATCATTTTTGCCATAAAACGTGGCACATCCCAAAGTACCTCCCATCCAGATGCAGTTGGCAGGGGTGCATTGATAATTAAATCCCGGAGGAACCCCACCCATAAATACCAGCTGTGCAGAATCTACAGTTGCCAGCACAGGAAAGCCGTTATAATTAATTAATGAATCTTTGGGAACCCTGAAGGTGAGTGGTTGCTGGTAATAGATACCCACTTTGGCAAAAGGCAGTTTTTCAGGGTACATCATGGCCGAACCGATAGCCGAATCAGCAGTGCAGGGCTGTGCCAGAGATAATAGTTGAATCCCTGACAGGAGGGAGAGCAGAAGAATGAGTTTTTTCATAAGGTTATTAAAATCGAAGTTAATAAATTGTTGCCTTATCTGCAACGCTTAAGGTATTTATTACAGTGGCTACCCTCTTATACGTAATTAACCCCTTGCCCGTTGGATAAATGGCCGGTTTTTTTTCTGAAGTGCAATAATCACAGGCATTACCCTCCTCATCATAACCTTTGCCTTCACAAACCGGACATACATAACCACATCCCGACATGGTATTATTTGTTTAATTGTGTATGAATAAACTGAAGCTGTTGCTCCAAAGTCAAAGATGGGTTAAACCAGTTGATTTTAATGCCTTCCCGTTCCATTTTACGGAAAAATGTCATCTGCCTTTTTGCAAACTGCTGAATGGCAATAGTTAATTTTTCCTGCATATTACTTAAAGATTCCTTACCGGTAAGGTATTGGGTGATATGTTTGTATTCCAGCCCGTAATACTCCAGATCTGAAGCTGGAATACCACGTTTAAGCAAATGCTCCACCTCTTCAATCAAGCCGTTTTGTATTCTGTGAAACAAGCGTAACCTGATGTTTTCCCTTCTTGCAGCCACCTCCGGATTTAAACCAAACACCACAGGTGTAAAGACCACCCCAATAGGAGTGGCGGGAGCGTGATCCTTAAGCCAGGTGTTTATTTCAATGGCCCTGATACTTCTTTTTTTTGTGCTGAGGTCGGCCAGGTTGGTATAGGGCGTATGAGGTAAATCCCTAAAAATTTGTATGATTTCTTCATGTGTTTTGGTTTCCATATCCGCCCTGAATGGGTCATTTACCGGTGCTCCGGTAAAGGCATAGTTTTTTAATATGGCCTGAATATATAATCCGCTTCCTCCGCATAAAATAGCTTGTTTTCCCCTGCCAACACAGTCGGTATAGCAGGTGTTAAAATCACTAATGTATTGGTGCAGATTGTATTTTGATCCGGCATCAGCTATATCAATCAGGTGGTATGGAATTTTTTTACCGTTCATCACATAATCTGCATAGTCTTTTCCGGTTCCGATATTCATATCCCTGTATACCTGTCGGGAATCGGCACTTATGATTTCAGCATCCAAACGGTCTGCCAGCGCTGCAGCCAGTTTTGTTTTGCCGCTTGCTGTAGGGCCAAGTATTACAATCAAATCTTTTCCTGGTACTTTTATCATTTATGTAAATAAGGCTGGAATAATTTATTACTTTGGCCACAAATTTACTCCTATTATGATTAAACATGTGGTGCTTTGGAAATTAAAAGAAGAAGCCAATGGCAATACGAAACAACAAAATGCCCTCGAAATTAAGCAGAGGCTGGAAGCATTAAACGGCAAAATTCCCGGATTGATAAAAATAGAGGTGGGTATAGATTTTCTTAAAACACCCGAATCAGCCGATGTGATTTTGTATAGCGAATTTGAAAACCGCGAAGCATTGCTGGTATATGCCGAACACCCACTGCACAAGAACGTGATGGCTTTTATACTTGAAGCAAGGTATGAAAGAAGAGTGGCCGATTACGAGGTGTAATCTTTAGCCTCCTATTTCCCTGAGGTCAAGTATATATTTGATGGTGCCATTGTTAAACACCTTCAAACATTGCTCCTCTTTTATTTGCAAAGGCAGGCGGTTGGCTGCGTATCGTTTATTGTTAATGATGTAAAAGTGCTGAGGTTTACCATACCCCAACCATTCAAATCCCAGTTTAAGATAACTTTCCCCTTTACCCCATGCTGCATCTGCATAGGTCATGATATGTTTGGCGTGGTGTGTTTTAATAAAATGTTGGAGCAGTTTTCCTAACCCTCCGGTAACTGTTATATTCAGTTTGCTGCAATAACGCTCCAGTTCGTACGAACGGTAATACACAGGCCCATCTGTCATTATCCGGCTTTTGCCAAATGTAGCAACAGCCACCAGTTCGTCCCCAACTTTAAGCCCGTATTTGTAATAAGCCGAAGTACTTCCCTGAAGGTGGTTTTGTTCCAGAAACAAATCCGCAGTTTTTTTATCAATACGTTCAATGGTAGTTGCGCGTGCATGGATGCGTTTGCGCACTGTTAGCATAGACTTTATTCGCGATAAAATAATTTCCCTGTGATTCAGCCACTCATCTTCCCATACGGTAATCACCACATGAGGGTTATCTTTTTTTATGGAAAAATAATTTTCATCCGGATGCTGCTGCTGATAGGATTCAAATGGAATACATTGAATATAGATTTCTTTATTGAGCAGCTTAAGGCAAGGGAAAATAATACCTTTAGGGATAGCGGCATTTGGCTCACTTAGTTTTTCCAGTTCATTAAAAATATCAGTGATAAAGTCAGTTCTCATAACTGAAACCAAATCTTACTTTTAATTCCTCTATTACATTATACACGATGGGGCAGATATGGTAATTCTCCCATATGCTGCGTTTGTATTTTAAGTCGGGCTGGTTCATGTGAGGGTAAGCCGCGCAGGCACCAGGTCTTATTTCATACACTGAACATTTGTTTTGATGTAAAAACTGACATGGTTTTGTTTTCAGATAAAGGGATTGGCCATCATAAGCCACAAATTCCCTGTTAAAGTCGGCAGCGCTCATCTGCTTTATCGCGGCCAGTTGTTCAATATCTTTTTCTTCTATTCCGGGTTCCAGTTTTTTGCAGCAGTTTGCACATTGGGTGCAGTCAATTTCCTGTTCTATTTTACTGCTTAGTTCATGTATGGCATCATCTACCTGTTTGGCAGATAATCCCCTGATCATTTTTTTAAAAAAGATATTGGCTACCTGCTTTTGCGGTGATATGCTGCTTAGTTCTTCAGGCGTTTTTACCAACATAAAACAAATTACAAGTCTTGTTCAGCAGGTTTTCTTTTAGATCCTGCATAAATATCATACCGGTGAAACTTGCATTCCAAAGGCCCGTTCCATATCGTAAATTTTTTAGACGTAGCCAGTCCAATATGTTTTAATGCTTCCTTGTTTGAAGACAAAATCCAAACCTGGTAACCGGCAAAGTCTTTTTTCATTTTATCTCCAATGGCTTTGTAAAATGCATTGATTTCTTCAACAGGTAAACGTTCACCATAGGGCGGATTCATAATCACAATTCCTCCTTGTGCAGGCGGTTTCTGTTCTTCAAACTGTTTATTGGATATGCGGATATCCTCATCAAGCCCGGCCAGCATCACATTGTGCCTCGCAATTTCGGTAACCTTAAATACCTTATCACTGCCAATAAATGTGGTTTCTGTTTCTTTTATGGCTTTATAAGCATCCTGTTTGATGTTTTCCCATAGTTCAGCATCAAAATCTTTCCAGGATTCAAAACCAAATTTTTTGTGCAATAATCCCGGAGCCATATTTTTAGCTTTCATGGCGGCCTCAATCAGAATGGTTCCGCTTCCGCACATGGCATCCATAAACACACCCTCTCCGTTCCATTCAGTAAGCAAAATCAGTGCAGCTGCCGTTACCTCATTTAGAGGAGCCATATTGGCCTCTTCTCTGTATCCCCTGCGGTGCAGGGAATCTCCGGAACTATCGAGGGATATGGTGCAATCGTCTTTAAAAATATGGATATTAATTCTGAGGGAGGGATTCACAATATCTACACTTGGCCTTTTGCCAAACTTATCCCTGAACTCGTCTACAATAGCATCTTTGGTTTTAAGCGCCACATATTGCGAGTGGTTAAAAAAGTCCGACTTTACAATACCATCTATGGCCAGGGTTCCATCCACATCAAGGTATTTGGTCCAATCTATTCTGCGCACTTCTTCATAAAGCTCGCGCTCGTTGGTTACCTTAAATTTGGCAACAGGTACCAGAATGCGTAAAGCGGTTCTGAGCCATAAATTTGATTTGTATAAAACCGTTTTATCGCCCTTATAGCTAACAGCGCGGTTATGTATGGAAATTTGGGTGGCCCCAATTTTTTGTAATTCATTCGCCAGCAAAGGCTCAAGTCCCTGCTGCGTTTTTGCGGTAATGGTAAATAAAGAATCTGTTTTCAAAACATGAAATATTGGGCAAATCTATGAAGTTTCACGCATAACTCACGGGAATTTTATTCGTTAGGAAGTTCGAAGTTTTTGAAATGTTGAATGCTGAAGGTTGAATTTTAAATGTTAAATTTTAAGTGTTGAGTTGGGTTGTGGGTTTCCCGGAATCTTAATAGTTAGGAAGTTCGAAGTTGAGAAGTTCGAAGTTTTTGAAATGTTGAATGCTGAGTGTTGAATTTTAAATGTTAAATTTTAAGTGTTGAGTTGGGCGGTTGTACATCCCGGAATTTTAATAGTTAGGAAGTTCGAAGTTGAGGAGTTCGAAGTTATTGAAATGTTATTTGTTGGGGAGTTTTAGTGTTCTGTGTTTGCTGGGTTTGGCGAAGGGGGTCTGTGCAAATCTGTGAAATCTCATGCCTTCGGCTTGACAGGTGTGAGCAAAACGACTCAGAGCTTTCTAATTAAAGAAACATCATATTGGTTTGCAAGTTAGAAGTTGAGGAGTTCGAAGTTTTTGAAATGTTGAAGGTTGAATGCGGAATGTTGAGTGTTGAATGTTAAATTTTAAGTGTTGAGTTAGGTGTCTGTGCATCTCGGAATTTTTTTGGTTTGGAAGTTCGAAGTTATTGAAATGTTGAAGGTTGAATTGGGTGAAAGTAACTTAAAACTTAACATTTAAAATTTAAAACTAAAATAACCTCAAACTGAGCACCAAGCACCAGTACCAATACCCAATGACTCCCACCTTGCGGGACAGGCAATGACTAATAACTAAGCACAAGTAACCAATGTCAAATGCCCAATGACCAAGCACTAAGCACTGCGCACTACGCACCAGCCCCAATGCCCATTATCTGGGTTTGATTTGTATATTCGCTGCCTAAATTTCGAAAAAATGAATATTTTATTGATTGGATCGGGGGGGAGGGAGCATGCTTTCGCTTATAAATTAACTCAAAGCAAGCATTGTAGTAAGTTGTTCATTATGCAGGGAAATGCCGGAACAGCCCAGTTGGGTATTAATGTTCCGCTCGACCCGAATGATTTTACCATGCTGGGCAAATTTTGCCTGGATAATGAAATTAAGCTGGTGGTGGTTGGACCGGAAGAACCACTGGTAAGAGGAATCAGAGATCAGTTTAGTGCCGATGATAAATTAAAGCAAATTCCTTTTGTGGGTCCTGACAGGGCCGGGGCGCAGTTGGAGGGCAGCAAGGATTTTAGCAAGGCGTTTATGCAAAAATACCAGATTCCTACTGCAGCCTACCGCACGTTTACGTTTGAAAATATACATGAGGGCGTTGATTATGTAAAGGCACATTCATTGCCAGTGGTATTAAAGGCTGACGGGCTTGCGGCAGGAAAAGGAGTGGTAATCAGTGAAACGCATGCGGAAGCGGTGGCAGAACTGGAAGCCATGATAAGGGAGCAGAAGTTTGGAAAAGCCAGCAGCAAAGTAGTGGTGGAGCAGTTTTTAAGCGGAATAGAATTATCTGTTTTTGTATTAACGGACGGCACCCATTATAAAATTTTACCCGAGGCAAAAGATTATAAACGCATTGGAGAAGGTGATACCGGCTTAAATACGGGCGGTATGGGTGCTGTATCTCCGGTTCCGTTTGCTGATGTTGCTTTTATGCAAAAGGTGGAAGAGCGCATTATTAAACCTACCATCAACGGATTAAAGCAGGAGGGGATACATTATGTGGGTTTTGTTTTTATTGGGTTAATGAGTGTAAACGGAGAACCTTTTGTAATAGAATACAATTGCCGCATGGGCGATCCGGAAACGGAAGTGGTATTGCCACGTATAGAATCTGATTTTGTGGAACTGATGTTGGCAACAGGTTCAGGCAAACTGAATGAGGTGGAACTCAAAGTATCATCACAGGCAGCGGCAACGGTAATGCTGGTTTCGGCAGGTTACCCGGGAGATTACGAGAAAGGAAAAGTAATTACAGGTACCGAGGGTATTACCGATTCTATGGTATTTCATGCAGGAACAAAAACGGACGAGCAGCAACAGTTACTTACCAATGGAGGGCGGGTAATAGCAGTTACTTCTATGGGTAAAACCCTGGCTGAGGCAGTTAAAATGTCTAAAGCAAACGCTGAAAAAATTTCATTTGAGGGGAAATATTTCCGTAAGGATATCGGATACGAATTTGTGTAAGTAAAAAAAGGCGCCATGATGATGAGCGCCTTTTTATCATTCGTTATTTCTTAAAATCATTTAATCATATCAAACCCGGTATAAGGCACCAATACTTTTGGTATTTTTATGCCATCAGGTGTTTGGTTATTTTCCAGCAGGGTGGCTACAATACGTGGTAAGGCCAGGGCACTGCCGTTTAAGGTATGCACCAACTGGTTTTTGCCATCTTTATTTTTAAAGCGGCATTTTAAGCGGTTGGCCTGAAAACTTTCGAAGTTGGAGGTAGAGCTTACTTCCAGCCAGCGTTGTTGGGCTGCGCTAAAGGTTTCAAAATCATAGGTGAGGGCAGAGGTAAAGCCCATATCACCACCACATAAACGCAAAATACGGAAAGGCAGTTCCAGTTTGGTTAGCAGGCCTTTTACATGTTCCACCATTTCATCCAGAATCTGGTACGATTGATCCGGGTGGGCAATCTGCACAATCTCTACTTTTTCAAATTGGTGCAGGCGGTTCAGGCCACGTACGTGAGCGCCCCAGCTTCCTGCTTCTCTTCTAAAGCAAGGAGAGTAAGCTGCATTTTTAATGGGAAGATCTTCTTCCTTTAAAATCACATCGCGGTAAATATTGGTTACCGGAACTTCTGCTGTTGGTATCAGGTATAAATCATCCACCTGAGCATGGTACATTTGTCCTTCTTTATCGGGTAGCTGCCCGGTACCAAAACCGCTGTCGGCATTTACCAGGTAAGGAGGTACTATTTCTTCGTACCCGGCTTTCAGGGCTTCATCTAAAAAGAAATTGACCAATGCCCGTTGCAGCCTGGCACCTTTGCCTTTATAAACGGGAAATCCGGCTCCGGTAATTTTTGTTCCCAGTTCAAAATCTATCAGGTTGTATTTGGTAATTAAATCCCAGTGTGGTACCGCACCTTCTGCCAATACAGGAATGGCACCATACTCAAATACATTCAGGTTTTCTTCCGGTGTTTTGCCTTCAGGTACAATCTCATTTGGGGTATTGGGTAAAGTTACCAGCGTATTAAACAACAACTCTTCTGAGGCCTTTAGTTTTTCTTCCAGCGTTTTGCTTTGCTCCTTCAACGAGGTCGTTTGAACTTTAATGCCTTCGGCTTCCGCTTTATTACCTGCCTTCATCAGCTCTCCAATTTTTTTGGCAAGCTGGTTGGCCTCGGCCAGGTTGGCTTCCAGTTCCTGTTTTATTTTTCGGTTTTCCTCATCCAGTTTTAATACCTCATCCACCGTATCGGCAAACTTCGGGTTGCGTTTACTCAGCCTCTTTTTTACTTCGGCTGCGTTTTCTCTTATTACCTGTAGTTGTAGCATGTTAAAATATTATCCCTAATTGGTTTCTTAATTGTTCTGTGTTATAAATATTATTAAAACCTTTTTTTCTTAGCCCGCTGATTAATTGCAAATCGCCTGACCAAACCGGATTACCTGTTTGAAGAGATAATGCAATAAAAGCATAATCCTTTGGATCAATATCCGAAACAAGGTCATTGGCTTTGTTCACATTGATATCTTCAATTAAACCCATATCAACCCATGTGATTCGCTTACTTAATATCTGAAGGAGTTCATGAAATTCTTCACCCGAGTATTTTGTAATATCAAGTATCTTTTTCTCCTTGCTTAATATTTCATGAAAAAGATATCCGGGCGCCATCAACTGAATATTCATTAACTCGGTATACATAAAAGTGGCCACCGCGCCTTCAGGTTTAATCATGGCCGAAATAACAATATTCGTATCAAGTATGATCCCTGAAATCACTTCTTGTTATTCTTATACCAATCTTCGTTTATTTCGTTGGCCATATTTCCCACATCATCATCACCAGCTCTGCTCTTATAGGTAATCTCCTTTAGCCGCAAAAAGTCAATAAAACGCTGCACGTCTTTCAGATTAATTGCATTTTTCTCCAGCGAAATAAGAATTTCTGTGCTGCTTGTAGTTACCTTCATTTTCAATGAGTTATTGTGAGTACAAAGGTATGGATTTTTACTTGCTAACCGTAATCGTCAAAATCTTATCGCCCTCTCTGATCTGGTCAATCACATCAAGCCCTTCCACCACTTTGCCAAAGCAGGTATGGTTTCGGTCAAGGTGTTGTGTATTCTGACGTCCATGACAGATAAAAAACTGTGATCCTCCGGTATCTCTTCCTCTGTGCGCCATGGATAATACACCCCTGTCGTGGTATTGGTTGCCACCATCAAGTTCGCATTTAATGCTGTATCCTGGTCCGCCTGCACCGGTTCCGGTAGGGTCTCCGCCCTGAACCACAAAATCAGGAATTACGCGGTGAAAAGTGGTATTGTTATAATATCCACTCTCGGCCAGTTTGCAAAAATTATCTACGGTATTGGGAGCATCCTGATCGTAAAACTCCACTTTCATGTTACCTTTTTCTGTTTGAATATTCGCTGTTCTCATATGTTTTAAGTATGTAAGCGGCAAATGTAAAATAATAACAAATAAAAACAGCCTACATTCAAACAGGCTTTTTAAAACACCGGTATTTTTGTTCCTCAAAAAATTTGGGTGTATATTGAGCACCATGGCTCATGTTCCACATCTTATATCCGATCTTGCCTTAATTCTGGGTGCAGCTGCCATTGCCATTCTGTTATTTAAGAAACTAAAACAGCCTGTTGTACTTGGTTATATTGTTGCAGGTTTGCTGGTAGGACCTCATTTTTCTTTTTTTCCTACCGTAACAGAAGTGGATAGCATCAAGGTATGGGCTGAGATTGGTGTAATTTTTCTGCTGTTTAGCCTGGGTCTGGAGTTTAGCTTTAAAAAACTGATGAAGGTGGGAAGTGCCGCTTTGATTACCGGTTTGTTTGAAGTGACACTGATGCTGGTGATAGGCTACTTTGCAGGTAAAATGCTGCACTGGAACAAAATGGACAGTATGTTTCTCGGAGGAATTATTGCTATTTCATCAACCACAATTATTTTCAGGGCATTTGAAGAGTTAAATATCAAACATAAAAAGTTTGCCGGTATGGTTATCGGTGTGCTTGTAATTGAAGATTTGGTGGCTGTATTGCTCATGGTTTTACTTTCCACAGTGGCGGTAACCAACCAGGTGGAAGGAGGAGCATTAATTGAATCGCTGATCAAACTTCTATTTTCTTTAATCCTCTGGTTTCTGGCGGGTATTTTTATTTTACCGGGTTTATTAAAACAGGCAGCCCGTTTTCTTAATGATGAAATGCTGCTTATCCTTTCCATCGGATTATGTTTAGGAATGGTATTACTGGCTTCGGGTGCCGGATTTTCTGCTGCACTTGGCGCTTTTATTATGGGAAGTTTGTTGGCAGAAACCACCCAGGCCGAGCGCATAGAACACCTGTTTAAACCGGTTAAGGATTTATTCGGGGCCGTATTTTTTGTATCAGTGGGAATGCTTATCAACCCTTCCCTGCTGGTTACCTATGCCTGGCCGGTATTGTTGCTCACCCTTGCTGTTATGATTGGTAAAACGGTTCATGTAACGTTGGGAGCCATTATTGCAGGTCAGCCTTTAAAGCAAAGTATTCAGGCCGGTGCCAGCATGTCGCAGATTGGGGAGTTCTCTTTTATTATTGCCACCCTTGGACTCTCCCTAAAGGTAACCAGTGATTTTTTATACCCTATTGCTGTTGGTGTTTCTGTGATCACTACTTTTTTTACGCCTTATATGATCAGGTTTTCTGAACCATTATACCGTTTTGTAGAAAAGGGGTTACCGCAAAAATGGCTGGATACACTTAACAGATATAGCACAGGAGCACAGCATATTAATGCCGAAAACGACTGGAAAAATGTATTGAAATCGTACTTTCAGGTGGTTATTTTAAACACGGTGATTATTGTAGCCATTATTCTGCTGTTTAAGAATATCATCGACCCGCTCATCTGGATCTCGGGCGATATTGGTAAGGTGATTACCGCAGTGCTTGCCTTGATTTGTATGGCTCCTTTTTTATGGATGCTTACCACCAAAAAAATGAATAAACCATCATATACCCAGTTGTGGCTAAATAAGTATAACAGGGGTCCAATGGTGGTAATGGAAATAAGCCGTGTGGCTTTTGGCATTACCCTGGTGGCATTTCTTTTTCTGCAGTTGTTTTCTACCCTTACGGCTTTAATGGTTGCTTTTCTTATTATGTTGGTTTCCGGTTATGTATTTAACAGAAAGTTGCATGCTTTTTCGGTTAGAATAGAAAACCGGTTTATCAATAATTTTAACCTGAGAGAAAACCATCAGATTAAAAACAACCAGGCTGATCAGTTGCTGCCCTGGGATGCCCACCTTGCTTATATTGATATCAGCAGCCTTTCATCTCTGGTTGGCAAACGCCTGGAAGAACTGGGCCTCAGAGAAAAATACGGAATCAATATAGCGTCAATAGAACGTGGTAAAACCATGTTAATGGTACCGGGTAAAAATGAAATACTGTATCCTTTCGACCGTATTGCAGTAATCGGAACCGATGATCAGATTATTGGGTTTAAGAGCAGTATAGAAAAAGAAAATGCAGATATATTGCCTCAGGAAACCAAAAGCGAAATGAGCCTGATTCAGGTAACTGTTCATCCGGGGTTTCCTTTTCTTGGTAAGTCCATCAGGGAAAGTGCTTTACGGGAAAAAATAAATTGCCTTATTGTGGGCATAGAAAGAGACAGCAAACGCCTGTTAAACCCGGATTCTTCCCTTACCTTTCAGTTGCATGATACCTTATGGATTGTGGGCGACAAAAAGAAGGTAAAAGCCTTACTGGGTTAAGATTCGGTAATTAAGAATAAACCATTATTTTGCACCCAAATTAAGAACCAAATGAACTACGATGTAATAGTAATAGGAAGTGGCCCCGGTGGTTATGTTGCCGCTATAAGAGCCAGTCAGTTAGGCTTAAAAACAGCTATTGTTGAAAAAGAAAGCCTCGGTGGTATCTGCCTCAACTGGGGTTGTATTCCAACAAAAGCATTATTAAAATCGGCTCAGGTGTTTGAATATATTAAACATGCCGGTGATTATGGCATTACCGTAAAAGACGCCACACACGATTTTGGAGCCGTGGTAAAACGCAGCCGTGGTGTAGCTGAAGGGATGAGCAAGGGCATTGCCTTTTTAATGAAAAAAAATAAGATTGATGTATTAATGGGTACCGGTAAGCTGGTTTCTGCGGGCAAGGCGGAAGTAACAGATGCTGCCGGTGCAAAAAAAGTATACGAAGCCAAACATATTATTCTGGCCACAGGTGCACGCAGCCGCGAGTTACCCAATATTAAAATTGATGGCAAAAAAGTAATTGGCTACCGTGAGGCCATGTCATTACCTGCTCAGCCTAAATCTATTATTGTAATGGGCAGCGGAGCCATTGGTTGTGAGTTTGCTTATTTCTACAATGCCATGGGAACCAAAGTAACCATAGTAGAGTTTTTGCCAACCATTTTACCGGTGGAAGATGAAGAAGTTTCTAAAGAAGTAGCCAAAGCATTTAAAAAATCGGGAATCGAAATTATGACCGATGCTTCTGTTGAATCTGTTGATACCAAAGGAAATGGATGCAAGGTGAAAGTAAAAACCAAAACAGGTGTGGTGGAAATGGAAGCGGATATGGTGCTTTCTGCTGTTGGTGTGCAAACCAATCTCGAAAACCTGGGACTTGAAAGTGTGGGTGTAAAAACGGATAAAGGAAAAGTCTCTGTAGATGATTTTTATGCTACCAATATTAAAGGAGTATATGCTATTGGAGATATTGTAAAAGGTCCTGCACTGGCGCACGTAGCAAGTGCTGAGGGTATTATTTGTGTAGAAAAAATTGCAGGTCACCATCCTGAACCATTAAACTATAACAATATTCCGGGCTGTACCTATTGCTCTCCGGAAGTAGCTTCTGTTGGTTATACAGAGAAGGCTGCCAAGGATGCAGGTTACCAGATTAAGGTAGGTAAATTTCCTTTTAGTGCAAGTGGCAAAGCAAGCGCAGCCGGAGCAAAAGAAGGTTTTGTAAAGGTAATTTTTGATGCCAAATATGGTGAGTTCCTTGGAGCACATATGGTTGGTGCCAATGTTACAGAAATGATTGCGGAGGTTGTTGTAGCACGCAAACTGGAAACCACCGGAATGGAAATTGTAAAATCGGTTCACCCGCACCCAACCATGAGCGAGGCCATTATGGAAGCCGCTGCTCAGGCTTATGGAGAGTGTATCCATTTGTAATTTAATTATTATTTTTTTGTACAGAGAGCTCCGTTTACGCGGGGCTCTTTATATTTATAACCGTTTTATTTCTTCAATCAAATGGAACAAATACAACAACTCATAAACGGGTTATTATACCTCAGCGAATCAGAAGCAGCTTTTGATGTACATCAATGGCCTGATGTGCATAGGGAGCAGGAAGCCATCAGTAAAATAGCTTCCACGCATCAAATCAGTGAATCTTCTGTTGAAATTGGAAATGCCCGCGACCTCTTCTATAAACTGATAGAGGAGCAGGATATGGAGGATGAATTTGTAAAAGAACAAAGCCAGCGTTATAAAACACTTCAACAGCATCTTGCTGAAAATTATGAGTTGATCGGTTTATTTAAAACACCTGCACCTGTACGCGATATGTATATTATTTGCCTGCAACCGGGCAAACCAACGCTTGCGCTTCATACCCAAAGTGTGGAAACCTGATAAAAAGAAAAAGCCCCCAGCTAAAGCACAGTCGGGGGCTATTCTGAAAAGAATATATAAAGAACGATTATTGTGTTGGTCCGCTATCTACAGTAGATTCAATGGTATTTTGTATGCTGGTTGAAACCAGGTTCATCACATCGTATCCGGTAGCTGTTTCAATGGCATTAACCGAGGTGCGGTAGTAACCCCATGGTTGTGCATTTACGCTTTGGATATTTGGCATATCAACTGCAATTACCCTTGTTGAGGTGCTGATACGCGATAAGTCGTTGCTTCCAACAGGCAACACCACTACCACTTTCCAAACCCTTGATGGAACGGTAATATTTCCGCTGGCTATGGTATTGGTGGTTCCGCCCTGACTTCCTGTTCCGCCCTGGCCATAACTTCCTGCAATAATATATAATTCATTGCCTGCATTCATCAACGTTCTGCAATAATCTTCCAGATTTTTCCAGGTTTGCTGGTTATTTATCGGAGACTGAGGAATGATATTGGTCATCAGAAAAGTTGCCCTGTTATCTGCATCACTGCCATCGCGGTCTTCGCTTGGGCACATATGTCCGCGGTCGAAACCGGTATTGGTATAATTGGAAGTAGAGGCCCTGTAATATCCCGAGGGTAATGCCACATCCTGGCTAAAACAATCACAACGTTGGGCGCTGCCTTTCCACGCTGTGCTTAAATGCCAGCTTACCCAGTTGGCTGTTCCCCTGGAGTTGTTGTAAGCCAAAGCATATTGCGTTTTTACCATCAGGTAATTATTGGTATTGGAAGTATTGGTTGTAGCGCCACTTGGGTTTCCCAATGCCATATTATCATCTCTGGTTGGTACTGTTGATGAATTGTCGTTTATGGAAAAATCGTCAATATTTAAACGGCCACCGCTTAACTTACGTAATTGAAAACGGATATTGCCTGATACAGTTAAGTTAAAGGTTTGTGTGTTCAACGTGGTTGATGAGGTGGTAACGGTGCTTCCGGTTTTTGTCCATGAAGAACCACTGTTGGTGGAGTACCACAATTCCCATGTACTGGATGCATCTGATCCGTAAACAGCGTGTTTGATGGTAACCTGACTTGCACCACCGGTTACATTAAAATTCATGGTTACTGTTCCGGTGTTTTGAATCCTTACCGATTTGGTTCCGCTTTTTCTGTCGCTGGTTGATGTGCCGAGTAAAGCATCGGCCAGGTTCCAGGAGCCTGTAGAAAGGGTAACATCTGCAGCTGCATAGGCACCTTTTGTTCCGGTTTCAAATGTTTCAGGCCAGCCTGCATAAATAGCGGCTGTGGTGCCCGGATCCTGTTGTGTAGAAACAGGCATGGTGTCTGCTTCTCTCTTGCATGAAAAGAATACCACACCTGATAGCAGGAGCAGGTAAAGAAAAATTCTTGCTGGTTTCATAAGTTAAGCTGTTGTTGGTTAATTGGTTTTCAAACATACATCAGCATATCCCTATGGATGTTAAAATTTCATTAACATATATTCATATTTGTGTTGCTTAGTGAACAGTGTTTCATCTTATATTTGAATGGATTGAAACCCATCTTTTCATACCATACTTTTAAAAGTGGCCACACCATAAATCTGCTGCAAAGTGGTGCCCCGTATTTTGATATGTTATTTGCCTGTATCAGCAAGGCCACCTACGAGATTCATTTGCAGGTTTATATTTTTGATGAAGATGAAACCGGTAAACGCGTGATTCAACTCCTGATGGATGCTGCCCGCAGAGGAGTTAATGTATTTGTAGTGGTAGATGCATTTGGTACCGATCAGTTATCGAAAAAAACCATACTTAAGATGCAGGCACACGGAATACAGTTCAGGGAATTTTCTCCGTTGTTTACTTCCGGTGGTTTTCATTTAGGAAGAAGGCTGCATCATAAAATAGCCTTGTTTGATGAGGAGGTGGCATTGGTAGGCGGAATTAATATTGCAGATAAATACCATGGAACAGCAACACAAACAGCCTGGCTTGATTTTGCCGTTGAAATAAGAGGGCCTGTTATTGCTGAAATCAGGGATATCTGCATGGATATCTGGCAAAAAAGTTATGAGAAAGTGGTAACCCCTAAAATAGCCGCCAAAGGGGGGCTTCGTGTGCGGATGATCCAAAACGACTGGCTGAGAAGAAAGGTGGAAATTTCAGGTGCATATCGACAGGCTATACGAAGGGCTGATAAGGAACTGATTTTGGTGACCAGTTATTTTTTACCCGGTATCAGAATCCGTCATTTATTAAAAAGGGCACAAAAACGCGGGGTAAAAATTACCATTTTACTTGGCGGGGTTTCTGATGTACCCAGTGTGCAAAGGGCAAGCAATTATCTGTATGGATGGATGCTCAAAAACAATATCACCATTTACGAGTGGAAACCTTCTGTTTTACATGGAAAACTGGCTATTGCCGATGAAAAGTGGGTTACCATTGGATCCTATAATATTAATTTTTTAAGCGATTATGGAAGCCTGGAGCTGAACGTAGAGGTGGCGGATAAAAATTTTGCCCGCCAAACCCGGCAAACACTACAGGAAATTATAACCAAAGGATGCGAAGAAATTACGCCAGATCAATATGAGAAAAGAAGAACCATTTTAGGCAGGATACTCGATTGGATCAGTTACCAGTTAATACGTACTTCTTTTAAACTGATGTTTATGCTCATGCGTAGGGAATAATCAACCTGCCAGTTCCTTTTTCAATTGCTTATCAAGCACAAAAGTTCCAAAAGGGATAAATGAAGCCAGAAAAGCCCAGACCGAACGTTTAAATTTCCACTCGTAAGCGATGATGCATTGTACAAGCAGCAGCATATATGCCACAAACAAAGCTCCATGTGCCCAGCCCACATATTTTACCATAAGAGGCATACCTGCTCCATATTTTAATGGCATGGCAATAAAAAGGAGTATAATAAACGACCATCCTTCTGTTACTGCCACCAGTCTAAACCGGTTTAAGGTGCGGGTATCTGCTTTCATCTGTTAAAATTTATGCAAGAATAAACCAAGCCGGCCAACAAAACCATACTAAAATTGAATTTTAAGAACCAATTGGCATATTTTAGCCAAATATTTACCTGATGAAATTGTTTACTCATATTCTTCTCTATATTGATCCGGGTAGCACCAGTTATATCGTACAAATTATTATTGGTGCGTTACTTGGTACCTTATTCTTTTTTAAATCGGCCTGGATGCAGGTTAAATCCTGGTTTCAGTTGTTTTTTAATTTGTTCCGCAAGCAAAAATGAGTTCGGCCACGCGCATAAATGTTTCCTATAAAGATCCGCATACGGTTGTATTTAAATCAGCCGGCATTATTTACCGTCAACTCCATAAAGGTTACCAACCGCATTACGAAAAGTTTATTCAATCAGGTTTGTATGATAAGCTGCTTCAGAAAGGATTTGTTATCCCACATGAACAAGTAAGTACACCTGTTTTTGATGAGGCTACTCACTATAAAACCATCAGGCCTCAGCAAATTTCGTTTATTACCCATCCAGCGGAATGGAGTTTTACCCAATGGAAAGATGCGGCACTTCATACATTGGAAATACTTACAGAATCTCTGGCTCACGGAATGATTTTAAAAGATGCCACCCCGTTTAATATGCAAATGGTAAACGGCAGCATGCGCTTAATTGATACCGGCTCTTTTGTGTGTTATGAGGCCAATACCCCATGGATTGCCTACAGGCAGTTTTGTGAAAGTTTCCTGGGTCCTCTGCTGCTTATGCATTATAATTATGCAGAGGCCGGAAAATTGTTCTTGCTCTATCCCGATGGGATACCGGTAAAACAGCTTACCCGATTGCTTCCTTTTAAAGCCAGGTTTAATATGGGTGCATTGATGCATATATATTTTCAGGCATCTTTTAAAGGCAGCGTAAAACAAACGCAAACACCGCATCAGTTAAAACAGCAAAACCTGCTTGCCATAGCTGATAACCTGAAAGGCTTGATTAAAAAACTGGAGCCAAGGTTTATTAATTTCGACTGGGATTTATATTACCAATCCATCTGGGTGGAGGATGATTATATTCAGGAGAAAGAAACCGTATTCAACCGGTTTGTACAACAACTGCAAATAAAATCGGCTATTGATATAGGTTGCAATACCGGCATGTTTTCTAAAATACTGGCAGGGCAGGGGATAGAGGTTGTTGCGGTTGATTCTTCCACCTCCGCAGTTGATCAGTTGTACCAGGAAATAAAAAGAAACAAGCTCAGCCATATCACCACCTGCGTGCAGGATATCACAGATCCAACACCTGCAACGGGATTGCTCAATCAGGAACGGGAATCTTTTTTGCAAAGGGGTAGTTATGATCTGGTGATAGGTTTTGCCCTCATACACCATATTTGTATTGCTAAAAATATTCCGCTGGCTTATTTTGTTTCCAGCCTCGCGGCTATGGGCAGGTATATCATCACAGAGTTTGTTCCCAAAAGCGACTCCAATGTGCAACTGATGCTAAAAAACCGGGAGGATATTTTTGACAACTACACACAGGCGCATTTCGAAGCAGAGGTGAATACACGTTGCCGCATCATGAAGCAACATCAGTTAAACAATGGAAGAATACTTTATTTACTGGAGGTAAAATGAAAAGGTTTTTAGAAAAATTTAAATCCCTGCCTTTATCGCCCTGGTTGTTTGTAACCTTCTTTTTTAGTCATGCTTTTATCCGCTATTTCGATTGGTTAAGGGCCAAACCTGTTTTTATTTTTTATATCGTAGCCCTGCTCTTTACCTCTTTGTTTTTTTGGGTAATCAACAAATGGCTTCAATCAACAGCTAAAACCTCTTTTATTTTAGTGATATGGATTTGGGTGGTTTTTTATTTTAATTTTTACCATACCGCCATCACACAATTGCATCTGTTTACCATTTCGTCCTGGTTATTAATTCCCGTAACTGCTGCTATTATTGGGGTTGTTGCTTTTTTTATTAGAAAACGGAAAGAGGCTTTTTTCGGGAAACTCAATTATTTTCTCAATGCCTTATTTGCCCTGTTTATCATTGCTGATGTGTTTGAGGTGGCAGGAGTGGTGTACGCAAAAAAAAATACCCTGCAGTTTGAAACAGATGCGGCCTTACAACAAAAGCCGGCAGGCAAAACAGCAGATTCCCTTCCAGATATTTATTTTATGGTGTTCGATGAGTATGCCAGTTCCTCATCTCTGAAAGAAAATTTCGGTTTTGATAATAGCAGCCTCGATACCTTTTTGCTCAACAATGGTTTCTATATTGCCTCAAATGCAAAGAGCAATTATTCATTAACCGTATTCTCTATTGCTTCCACTTTGCAGCTTTCTTATTTTAAAGATATGAAAGAAGCCCGTTATCCGGATGATTATCCGGCTGCGCTGGAAGCCATGCAAACCAATAAACTTTTCTCTTTGCTGGAGCAACAAGGGTATGAAATTTCCAATCATTCCATATTTAATCTGGGAAACTATTCAACCCATCAAACCAATTTTTTTCATAAATCAGCCTTTACCTTGTTGTTTGATAAATCCATGGTAAAACTGGCCAAGGTATTGTATCTGGAACTTACCCCACAAGAGCAGATTGAATCGCTTAATCATTTATTTGCAGAAGTAGCTGCACCAGCCCCCAACAACAAACCTCAGTTTAAATACCTGCATGTATTACTGCCGCATTATCCTTTTATTTTCGAGGCTGACGGAAAAATAAGAAGTGCCATAGAATACACCCGCAAAAAGGATAATTATTTTGTGGAGCGTTATTTAAATCAGTTGGTGTTTACCAATAAGCTTATCAGAAACCTTATTACGGATATCAATAAAAACAACCCGCGTAAAAAAATAATTGTACTCGAGGGAGACCATGGTTTGCGTTTCCCGTACATTAACCGGAAAGCCGGCTATGATGCTTACCGCAAAGGTTCAGGTCCGTTCAGGAATCTCAACGCTTATTATTTTTTCGATAGGGATTACACGCAATTGTATGATAGCATTTCACCCGTAAACAGTTTCAGGGTTATCAGCAGCCAGTACCTGGGATTGCCTTGCGGTTTGCTTCCTGATAAAAGTATATTTTAAAGAATCTGGTTGGCGTGGTCTTTACTTTCCACCTTATCAATCAGTTTTTCAATCACCCCTTTTTCGTTAATGATAAAGGTGGTGCGTATAATGCCTTTGTATTCCCGGCCGAATAATACCTTATCGCCCCATACGCCATATGCATTGGAAATGGTAAGGTCTTCATCTGCCAGCAAAGAAAAGGGCAAGGCATATTTTTTAATAAATTTCTGGTGTTTGGCAGGTTTATCAGGGCTAACGCCCAAAATTTCATACCCCTGCTTTTTAAGCATCTTATAATTATCCCTCAGGTTACACGCTTCTGTAGTGCAGGTTGGCGTATCGTCCTTTGGGTAAAAATACAATACCAGCTTTTTCCCTTTGTAGCCGGCAAGTTTTATTGTATCTCCGTTTTCGTTTATACCGCTAAATGCCGGTGCTTTTTGTCCTTCTTTTAGTTTTGTCATTTTAATTGGAGCCTTTGTTTTATAGTGGCAACGTTCTCTTTCTTATCCCAAACACTTAATTCCAGATCCAGTTTTCCTTTGGGTGTATTTTCATCAAAAAAATATTCCAGCAAATCATTTTTGGCATCGTATTCAAACAATACCCAGTTGCCGTTTATGCTGCCTTTAAAACAACAAATGCCTGCCAGGTTATCATCTATTTTTATCCGCAGACTCAGGGTATCACTTACGGTATTGTTTGGAGCATTTAAGATATTGATGGTGGGAGGCACTGTATCCGCGGCAACAAAGTAGGTTTCGAAATTGCTGATGCGTGCACTTACCCAGCCGTTTTCGGCTTCACCTCCTGCTGAGCGGATATAGCCGTTTTTATTGTCGTAAGCTACCAATAATTTAGATCTCAGTTTATCCGGTATGGTGTCGGCTTTTATGCTTATGGCAATACTGCGGTGCAGGGGAGTTGCCGCATCATGCACCATATGTTGTTCAGAGAGCATGCCTTTTGCACGTGGTGCAGTTTGGTAATTAAACTCCAGCGTATCGTATAAAGATTTATTTCCGGTTTCTATTTTAAACTGTGCGGTTTGAAAAACGTTATTTCGCTTAGGATAAAATAAGGCTGCCGGTTTTCCCTTTTTTTGTTCCGGCAGGGGCGAATTTTCCTGCTTAATATAGCAATACAAGGTTTGGGAGTATCCGGCAATATCGCATACACGTATACTTAATAGATGTGCCTGGTTATCTTTAAAGGTAAATTTTCCTTTCCCTTTCAGGTAAGTGTATAGCGGAATGATATTGCCATCATCCAAAAATAGTTTTTGAAAACGGATGCCTTCTTCCTTGTAGGCTGGGTAATCAATATGAATATTTACGCAACGCGTATCATCAAAGGGAAAACGGTTTAAACGAAAACCATAGTATTGTTTGTGGTTCACAAAAAGCTCAATGCCGTAAATGCTGTATTCTTTTTTCGGGTCTGTTAAATAATCAACCGCCTCAATGGCTGTACCCAAACGTTTAATGTTTAGGGAAATGGTATCGGTGTACAACTGGCCGCTATCGGTTTTAATGATTTGGTTACCATTCAGCATGATTTTTTTTACCAGCAAAGGCCTGTTTGTACTTAACTCGTAAAACAATACCTGTTTAATGGCAGGAGCCAGCTGGTCTGCGGCACTAATTCCAAATAATTGAGGGTTAATGGGCTCTTCGGTACGTGTATCCCTTATCTCAAAATGCAAATGCGGACCGGTTGATGTTCCGCTGTTGCCGCTCCATCCGATCGTATCGCCTTTTTTTACCTGTAGCCTGTTTCGCCCGGGGAAATGATCAAAGTCAAACTGACGGATCTCGTACTGGTATTTTTTAATATAAGTTGCAATTTCGCCATTGGCATTTTCCAGGTGTCCGTAAACGCTGGTATATCCGTTTGGATGATCGATATACAAAGCCTTACCATATCCAACTGATGAATATTTTATGCGCGATACATACCCATCTGCTATGGCATATATGGGTAATCCTGTTTTTTCATAGGTGCGGATATCCATACCGCTGTGAAAATGGTTCTCACGCAGGGAGCCAAAGGGAGCGCTAAGGTATAGCGGGGTATCCATGGGAGAGATAAAATAATCAACCGGAAATACCTGTGCCTTGAGCTGATGGAAGGGTATAAGCATACCAAGCAGAACGATAAGCTTTAAAGAAAAGAGGTGCCGGTATGGTTTGCGGTAAAACACATTCAAATAAACAAAATTGCGCACATAAGTGGTTATAAATTATTATAACATCTCCTGTCTTACTATAATGTTCAGATAGTTAAATGAATAAGAAAATTTACAAATATTCTTCTTACTTTCTTTATCTTTCTGACCTCAAGATTGTGCATGATTATCACTAAACTGTTTCACAAATTTAAGGTTGGCTTTCTCGTTTTCTTTTTGTTGCTTACCCTTAGGGTAGATGCACAAAGACATGCTGTTGATAGTACCCTTACTTTATTATTACAGCATAAGGAGCTTGATACCGTAAAGGTTCGTTTAATGAACGAACTGGGATACCATTATCACCTGATTGATCCGGATAGCACGGTTATATACTCACGTCAGGCGTATGAGTTTGCCGCGGATTTGCATGATGAAAAGGGGAAGGCTGATGCATTAAAACACTGGGCTATTGGTGCATATATAAAATCTCAACATCAGGAGGCCATTTCAAAAAATGAGGAAGCACTGGCTATTTATGAAAAGTTGGGCGAACAAAAAGGCAAGGGAGCGGTGTTGAATAATCTTGCCATTATTTACCACAATCAGGGTGAGTTCCCCAAAGCCCTCCGTTTTTATAAGGATGGTCTTGCCATAAGGGAACAAATCGGAGATGAAAAGGGAGTGGCGGGTTCATATAATAATATCGGTAATGTTTACACTGATATGGGAAACTTTACCGAAGCACTTACCTATCTTTTTAAAGCACTTGAGCTAAGGGAAAAGTTAAATGAGAAACATACCATAGCCAATAGCTACGCAAATATTTCAGGAGTTTATGTATTGGTTCATAAATATAAAGAGGCTTTATATTATGGTTTTAATGCACTTAAACTGTATAAGGAAAGTGGAAACAAAGAGGGTTTAACGCAATCATACATTGCTATCGGAAATGTATATTTTAAAGAAAAGGAAATAAAAAAAGCCATGCGTTATTTTAATGCGGCCTTACCTATTGCAAAACAAATGGACAACAGCAATACGCTTGCTGTTTGCCTTACCAACCTGGGCGAAGGATATATTGAAATGCGTGAATTCACTCTTGCCGAATCATGTTTCAGGCAGGCCCAGGGTATTTGTGAAGCCATGGGCGATCAGGAGGGGATATTAATATGTGAGCTTGGTATAGGTGAAATTAAACTGAAACAAAACCTGGTTAAAGAAAGTATCCCTCATCTCACCAAAGGATACCAGATGGCCTCTAATATCGGCATTAAACTGGCGGCATCTGAGGCTTCTGAATTGCTTGCTTCTGCTTATGAAAGAACGGGCGATTTTAAAAAGGCCAATATGTTTTTAAAGGAACATGTCATCTTTAAAGACAGCCTGTTTAATGATGAGTCAAGAAAAAAAATTCAGGAAGCAGAATTTAATTTTAAGCTCGACAAAAAGCAGGATGAGATTACCATGCTGGAAAAAGATAAATCCATACAACGTGCCGAAGCACGCATGCACAGGTTTATTAATATCGGCTTATTCCTTTTATCCTGTTTGCTGGTATCACTTATTATTGTGCTATACCGCAGCCGTTCCAAAGAAATGAAAGCCAGCCAACTCCTTTTTAAGCAAAAAAGGGAACTCGAAAACCAGGCAGTGGTGCTAAATGAACTGAATACCATAAAAGATAAAATATTCTCTGTACTCTCTCACGACCTGCGAAGCCCCGTTGCATCCCTGCTTGGTATTGTTAGTTTAATGGAACAAAAAGAAATGAGCCAGGAGCAGTTTCTGAGTTTTCAAAACGCCTTTAGTGAGCAATTAAAATCACTAAATCTGTTGCTTGATAACCTGCTAAACTGGTCGAAAAACCATATCCGTGGTGGCATTGAAACCAATAAAAAGCAGGTGAGTATTGCTGAAAAAACAGAGCTGGTATACCGCCTGTTCAAAGAAATTGCAAGGGTAAAAAATATCAATCTTGTTTCTGAAGTAAGTCCCTCTGCCACTGTTCTAATGGATCCCGATCACCTCGATATTGTATTGCGTAACCTGATTTCAAATGCCATCAAATTCAGCAAACCCCACGGAGAAGTGAAGGTATCGGTTACCGAAACCAAAACAGAAACCATCATCGTTGTAAAAGACCAGGGCATAGGCATTACAGACGATAAATTATTAAACCTGCTCTCGGGTACTCCCAATCAAAGCAACCTGGGCACTGGTGGAGAACGCGGCATTGGCATTGGCCTTTTGCTTTGCAAAGAATTTACCGAAAAAAATGGTGGCAAACTTACCGTAAGCAGCCAACCGGGCAAAGGCTCCGAATTTTACATTACCATACCTGTGGGTTAGTGCTTAGTGCTTGGTGCTTGGTGCATAGTGCTTGGTTATTACTTGAGGGGTTCGAAGTTATTGAAATGTTGAATGCGGAACTTTTAGTTTTGAATGTTAAATTTTAAATGTTGAGTTGGGTTTCTGTGCATCCCGGAATTTTATTGGTTTGGAAATGCTGAGTTTTGAATGTTGAATTTTAAGTGTTGAGTTAGAAGGCTGGACATCCCGGAATCTTAATGGTTAGGAAGTTCGAAGTTGAGGAGTTCGAAGTTTTTGAAATGTTGAAGGTTGAATGCTGAATGTTGAATTTTAAGTGTTAAATTTTAAATGTTGAGTTAGAAGGCTGTACATCCCGGAATTTTAATAGTTAGGAAGTTCGAAGTTGAGAAGTTCGAAGTTTTTGAAATGTTGAAGGTTGAATGCTGAATTTTGAATGTTAAATTTTAAATGTTAAGTTGGGTTGTGGGTTTCCCGGAATTTTAATGGTTTGGAAGTTCGAAGTTATTGAAATGTTATTTGTTGGGGAGTTTTAGTATTCTGTGTTTGCTGGGTTTGGCGAAGGGGGGCTGTGCAAATCTGTGAAATCTCATGCCTTCGGCTTGACAGGTGTGAGCAAAACGACTCAGAGCATTCTAATTAAAGAAACATCATATTGGTTTGCAAGTTGAAGTTGTTGAAATGTTGAAGGTTGAGTGTTGAATGTTAAATTGTAAGTGTTGGGTAAAAAAATAACTTAAAATTTAAAACTAAAATAACCTCAAACTGAGCACTGAGCACTAATGACTAATGTCCATTGCCCAATGACCAATTCACTTCACTTCGCAGGTGAGCATCAGTTTGTCTTCTACAAATCCTTCGAGTTTATCTCCGGCATTTACTTTGCCCACACCGGCCGGGGTTCCTGTATAGATGAGGTCGCCTACTTTTAGGGTAAAATATTGCGATACAAAACTTACAATCTGCTCAAACGAAAAAATCATTTGGGCTGTATTGCCTTGCTGCACGGTGGTTCCATTTTTTTTGAGGGAGAAATTGATCTGCTTTAAATCTTTTCCTTCTATAGAAAAAAAGTCGCCAATCGGGGCGGAGCCATCAAATGCTTTTGCCAGTTCCCAGGGTAATCCTTTTTCCTTTAGTTTGCTTTGCATATCCCTTGCTGTAAAGTCAATGCCCAAACCAATTTCATTAAAATAATTGCCGGCAAATTTTTCCTGAATTTTTTTGCCCATTTTATTGATACGGATCACCAGTTCTACTTCATGGTGCACATCGTTGCTAAAATCGGGCAGGTAAAATGGTTCTCCGTTTTTAAGCAATGCGGTATCGGGTTTGCTAAATATTACCGGGTTTTCCGGCACGGCATTTCCAAGTTCTTTGGCGTGTTCACTGTAGTTTCGTCCTACGCATAGTATTTTCATGGTATTGGGTATTATATGATTTTTTTTCTTAAAAAGCGCCTTCTGAACCAGAGTTCAAATGCAGGGTCTATCAGGTAATAAGCTCCGTTGCGTTTGTCAATCAGTTCGTCTAAATCCAATGCTTTTAGCGTTTTGGTAACATTGGCCGATGACCCAAGCTTATACTCAAAAATAACCTCTGATGAACTTAGTCCTGTGTTGATACCATCTGCAATGGCGCGTATAATGGCAATTTTAGAATTGCTCATGGCCTCTGCTTCGCGTTCAAATAAATTGGCATTTTGGTTCACCAGGTCGTCAATGGATGCGGCCAGTTCCTCATCCTTCACAATCTTACCGCTTCGCATCCAAAGTAAATAACATAGCTGCTGTATATAATACGGATGGCATTGCATCATGTCTATTATTTTAGCTACCTGCTCCGGTTTAATTTTCTTTTTTGTTTTGGCAAACGCGTTTGTTATAAACGGTGTCCAATCCTTTGAGGAGATTTTATCTAAATACACCACATCGCCAAATTTATAAAATGGCATGCTGCGTTTTTCAAACATCTGTGTAAGCAGGCTGCGTTTGCTGCCGTAGAGGCAGTAAGTTACATCCTGATGTTGTTGCCAGTAGCTGCGCAATCTTTTTTGAAAAGAAAGGTTATCGGTAAAGCTGGTGATGTTTTGAAACTCATCAATGCAGACTATTATTTTTAATCCTTTTTCTTTGGCAATTTTAGCTGGCAGGTTTAATATGGCATCGTAGTTTTTTTTAATGTCTTTTACATCAAAACTTAATTCCATATCATTAATGGCATCAGCACTTACACTTATTTTAGGGGTAATGTTTTTAAGAAATAATGCGGCATTGGCGGCCCATTCATTCCACTTATTGCTGGTGCATTTAATTATTTCGCGGGCATACGCTTCATAAAATTCTGTTTCCGTGCGTATGCTGAATAAGTCGATATAGGCAAAACGGTATTGTTTGTGCGCCTTGTTCATGGCCAAACCTACTTCTTTTACCAGGCTCGATTTTCCCCACCTGCGCGGAGAAATAAGGGTGGTATTTACCCTGTTGGCAAAATTCATTGCCAGGCGTTTTTTTTCGCTTACCCTGTTCACAAAGGTATCACCCATGGCAACTTTGCCAAATGCAAACGGGGAGGTATCGTCATCTAAAAAGGATAAGTCCATGATCACCTTCAAAGATAGGACTTTTTATTAACTAACCAAACAGTAACTAACCAATTAGTAACTAACTAAGTAGTTAGCTACTAATTGATAATGTTTATAAGGGTTTTACGTGTTTTGTATGAAAAAATACCTGATCCGGAATCATGCGGTTGAAACTGTTTTTGCGGTGTTTCTGGGAAAGGAGCAGGGCGTATTACAAATTACCCAACTCGGTTTTTACAAACGCCATCAGTTCTTTTATATAGGCAGCACCAAAGTTAAACTCAATACCTGCTGTTTTATAAATATCTCCAATGGTTTTGGTATAACCCAGGCTCAATGCACTTTTATATTGTTCAATAGCGGTGGTTTTGTTTTGAATATAGTTTCTCCACACTGCAAGTGCTCCCAGTTGTGCCATGCCATATTCGATATAATAAAAAGGCACTTCAAACAGGTGCAGTTGTTTTTGCCAGGTATATGCCTGTATATGTTCGTAACCGTTCCAGTTTACCATACCGGTGCCAAACTCCTTGCTCAGTTGCATCCAGTAGGTTTTTCTTTCTTCTGCGGTATGTGTTGGGTTGCTGTAAATCCAATGCTGAAATTTATCAATGGTGGCAATCCAGGGCAAAATTTTAATAATGCCTTCCAGGTGTTCTTCTTTGGCACGTTTAAAATCTTCCGGATTTTTATAAAATTCATCCTGTCCGCTGTAGCTAAGCAGTTCCATACTCATACTGGCCAGTTCGGCTACTTCACTCGGGCAGTTTTTAAAAGATGCCAGTTCCAGGTCTTTGCTCAAAAACGAGTGCACGGCATGTCCACCTTCATGCACCATTGTTTCCACATCGCGGGTGGATGAAGCTGCATTCATAAAAATAAATGGCACGCTGGTTTCTGCCATCGGGTAATTGTAACCTCCGGGAGCTTTGCCTTTTCTGCTTTCCAGATCAAGCCTTTCCATATTGTCCATGGTTTCTATGCACCAGGCAAAATATTCATCTACCTTTTTAAAGCAGCGTATGGTTTTGTCCAGCAAATCGGCACCGCTGGTAAACGGTTCCAGGGCCGGACGGTTTTTGGTATCTACCTCCATATCCCAGGGGCGCAGGTCGTAGCCCAGTTCAGCCTTGCGTTGTTCGTTAAAAACTTTCACCAATGGCAATACTTCTTTTTGTATGGCATCGTGGAAAGCAAAACAATCGGCAGGGGTATAATCAAACCTGCCCATAGCTGCAAACATATAATCGCGGAAATTTTCGAAACCTGCATTTACTGCCACTTTATGTCTTAATGCAATTAGCCGGTTAAACAATTCATCCAGTTCCTGCGCATGTGCCTGGCGTTTTTCATTAATCTTGTTAAAGGCTTCCTCACGTTTGCTGCGGTCAGGATTCTTCAGGTAATTGGATGCCTGCTGCAACGTGAGTTCTTTTCCATCCATCTCCACCATCATACTGCCAACAATGCTTCCGTATTTTTGCGATTCGGATGCAATTTCTGCCATCAATGGTACATTCTCTTCTCTGAAAATTTCAATCTCTTTTTTGATACCCCGCAGGTATATAAAATATTTATCCTTATCCAATGTTGCCGTAAGCGGATTCTCTACCAGCTTGCGGTTTAACTGATCGTTTAAAGGAGAAATTTTTGGTTCAATTTCCGTAACAAAAAACAGGTAAGCCTGCTCCAGGTCTTTATTTGTGGTATCGCAGGTCATGCGCACATACCTCCAGGCCATATCTTCACTTACAAACGCTTCCAGTTCACTGCGGTCTTTCAGCCAGTTTTCCAGCTCTTCCACCGTGTGTATATCGCGGTTTAATAATTGGGTAAAATACGGTTCAAGCACTTCCCATGAAGTTACTTTTAGTTTATCGGGCAAAAATCTGCGGTGTTTAATAACGATCATACGAATAATAAATTGGTTATGCGAGTTTATGAATAATCATTGAAGATTGGTGAATTAACTTAAATCATTCATTAACCTGCTAAAAGTCATGTTTTTTGCCCTTACTAATCTGGATTCTTGCAGCATCAGATCTCAAAAACACATGAAAACCATTATAGAACCTTTCCGTATCAAATCGGTTGAACCCATTAAGCTCACCTCGGCCGAAGAACGCACCCAGCTGATTAAACAGGCCCAATACAACCTGTTTACCCTCGATTCTGAAAATGTAATGATTGACCTGCTTACCGATAGCGGAACCAGCAGCATGAGTGCCCGCCAATGGGGTGCTGTAATGCAGGGCGATGAGTCTTATGCCGGTAGTCCTTCTTTTCACCGGTTTGTGGCTGCGGTAAAACACCTGATGCCTTTTCATCATATTATCCCCACCCACCAGGGCCGTGCGGCCGAGAAAATTCTGTTTTCTATTGTTGGTGGCAAAGGCAAATACATTTTAAACAATACCCATTTTGATACCACCCGCGCCAATATTGAATTTACCGGTGCCACCGCTGTTGATCTGGTGATTGAAGAAGGAAAAAATCCCGCCCTTGAACATCCGTTTAAAGGCAATATGGATACGGCCAAACTCGAAGCGTTTATCAGAGAAAAAGGAGTGGAACATATTCCCATGGTGATGATTACCATTACCAATAATTCTGGTGGTGGTCAGCCTGTATCCATGCAAAATATCCGCGAAACAAAAGAAATATGTAAGCGCTATGGATTGCCTTTGTTTATTGATGCCTGCCGCTTTGCCGAGAATGCCTATTTTATTAAAATGCGGGAACCGGGATTTGCCGACAGAAGCATAGAATCCATCGTACAGGAAATATTCTCCTATGCCGATGGCTGCACCATGAGCGCCAAAAAAGATGCCCTTGTAAATATTGGTGGCTGGCTGGCCATGAACAACAATGAGTGGGCGCAACAAGCCAGAAACCTGCTTATCCTTACCGAGGGTTTTCCCACCTATGGCGGACTCTCAGGTCGCGATCTGGAAGCCATTGCGGTTGGACTGGAAGAAGTGGTACAGGAAGATTACCTGCATTACCGCATTATCTCCACCCAATACCTGGGCACTCACCTTACTGCTGCCGGTATTCCCATTGTAAAACCTGCAGGCGGACATGCCATTTATATTGATGCCCGCAATATGTTGCCGCATATTCCCCCATTGCAATATCCGGGTCAGTCGCTTGCGGTGGAGATGTATATACATGCGGGTATCCGTGCCTGCGAAATTGGAACCGTGATGTTTGGCGCACAACCGGATGGAACAGAAAAACCCGCCCCCATGGACCTGGTTCGTTTGGCCATTCCACGCAGGGTTTACACCCAAAGCCATATCGATTATGTAATTGAAGCCCTCACCGAAATAAACCAACGCAAATCAACCCTCCGAGGAATGAAAATTACCTGGCAACCCAAACAACTCCGTCACTTTACCGCACAATTCGACTACGTTTAACTGGTGCTCAGTGCGCAGTGCTCGGTGCCCAGTGCCCAGTGCGCAGTACTTAGTTATTTAGTCATTAGTCATTGGGTACTGGTGCTCGGTTTGAGGTTATTTTAGTTTAAAATTTTAAGTGTTAAGTTTTAAGTGCTTTTTTTTACTCAACACTTAACATTGAACATTCAACACTCAACATTCAACTTTGAAATAACTTCGAACTTCTCAACTTCGAACTTCCAAACTATTAGCTTGCGGGATGCACAGAAACCCAACTCAACATTTAAAATTTAACACTTAAAATTCAACATTCAACTTTTCAAAAACTTCGAACTCCTCAACTTCGAACTTCCTAACCATTAAGATTCCGGGATGTCCAGCCTTCTAACTCAACACTTAAAATTCAACATTTAAAATTCAACATTCAACATTCCCTCACCAATAAGATTCCGGGAAGCGCAAAACCCCACCGAGCACCGAGCACTAGTCATTATGCATTCATCCCACCGCAAGACTCAAAAAAAAAGCTGCCCGAAGGCAGCTTTTTTACCGGAATCTCAATACTTACTCGGATTTAATCAATCTCTTGGTAATGGTTTCATTATAGGTGGTGATGGTGATATAATAAACGCCATTGGCCAGGTGTTTTAATTCTGTAAGGGTTATTTCTTTTTGGTTGGCCGGAACTATTAAGGATAATTGTTCTTTGCCCCGCATATCGTATACATGTATTTCCTGTGCTGCTACTTCTTTCAGGTTAATGGTTACTGTATTGATAAACGGATTTGGATTGAGGCTGATTCCTTCTTTTATGCCATCCACATGTACGGAAGGGCTGTAGGTGAAGTTATCATCCATATCCACCAGTTTAATGCGGTAGTAAGATTGCATCAGGTTACCTGCATCTGCATAAAGATAGTTTTGTGTTTCGGTGGTATTGCCTGTGGCTTTTACTTTACCTATGGTTACAAATGATACGTTATCCAAACTTCTTTCAACCTCAAAATGATTGCTGTTTTTTTCGCTGGCTGTTTGCCAGGTTACCAATACATTTTTGCTTTCGCGGGTGGCTTTTACATTCAGCAGATTAACCGGAAGCGGGTTGGAGGTAAGGGTACTTCCAAGGGCAAAATCGTAAAACCCGGTCATGTTTCCGGTTACCAGGCTGTTGCCAATACGGGTGGTATTTACTGCTGTCCACGATCCGTTGTGTTCGCTTCTGCGCATCACATAAATACTATCGGGGAAAAGGATGCCCGGCATGGTGCTGAAATCTACAATTACCTGGTAAGTTACAGTAGCAGGTAAATTTCCGGTTCCGATTCCGGAGTAATTTACATTCCAAAACCTGGTGCTTACATTGTTTGGTGTAAATATAGCCGAACTGTTGGTAGTGGCTGCTGCGTTGGTGGCGTAAACCGGGCTAGCTGCCGATACCGGTGTTTCCATATAGCTGTTTATAGATAATACACCATTGGCAGCTCCTGCTGCTCCAAGGGAAATGGTAAAGTTACCACTGGTATAATTACCTGTGGTATTGATTGGTGTATTGTTGGTAGCAGATGGGTTGGTAATATTTATATTGCTGAGGTAAATGCGGTTTCCTGTGCCCGACATATTCCTGAATGCAATTAATATATTAGGTGTATTGGCATAAGCGGAGAGATCCACATAATCCTGTCTCCAATCTGCTGCACCGGCCGGGGTATAGGCAGTTCCCTGCGCTGCAACGGTTCCAAGTGCAGGGGTGGTGCCTTGTCCGGATTTGGTATACAATGCAGTAAAACTTAATCCGCCATTATCCGAAACCATTACCTGTAATGAATCGTTTGCTACAAAGGTTGATGGGGCATGTGCAATATGGAAATGTAAGGTTGGATTGGTAAGTCCGGTAAAATTAAACAGGGGAGAATAGATTAAACCTTCTCCAATAATAGAGAAATTATCAAAATACATCACATTGGCTCCGCTTACTCCGTTTGGAAGTGTTACGGTTGTGGTTTTAATCTGTGTGTTTGGATTTTTCTGTAATAACCAGCTTGCCGGAATATTGGTAGAAAGGCGATAGGGGATTCCCAAACCTGAACTTACCGCATTAAGGGTAATGGTTAATGTATCATTATAACTCAATGCATCACCTGTAAGGCCGCTCCATATTTTAATGGTATACGTTCCTGCTGTAGCAAAATTAAGTGCATTGGCTCCTGTAAATAAAACGGTGTTGGTATCATTCTGGTTTAAAGAAACGCTGCTGTTTACCGGACCTTTTACCGTGCCTCCGTTTACATTATACCTCACCGGAATACCTGCTGCCTGTGTTGCGGTGCCTAAGTTTTTAAGTACAGCTCTCAATGGAATATTTACTCCAGTTGGCACGGTTAAATTATTTACCGGGTATGCTAAAGTAATACCAGCATCAGTTGGCGGAAGTGGATCTGCCGTGCATTCCATCAGTAACCTTCCTAAAGAGGTAACACCCGGAGTACCAAAAAATGTACCTGCTGCATGGGTGCTGATATTGCTTGCTGTGCTGTTGGTTATCTGATAAAAATAAGTATTGTTTGGCCTCAGCGGAACTTCATTCTGAACCGTTCCCATAAAGATATTGGCGGTTTGTGCACCGTTGGCCACACCTGCTATAAATGCGCTGTTGGTTATAACCGGAGGTACTGAAATATTAAAAGTTAACCAGGTACCCAAATCTGCTGCTTGTACCACATAACTTGGCGAGCGACCCAGTACATTACCTAATGTATCCAGAATCATTCCGCATATGGTATCGCCTAATGCATCAGAATTGGAAAATAAGAACGAGCGCACTGTAGTTATCATCCTTGTTCCGGTAATGCGGTATTTGCAACCCCAAACCGTAAAGGCTACGCTACCCCATGCCTGACCTGCCGGTACCATAGTATCGGTATATGCATAATGACGCTCGCTTACCGACATCCCATAATCTTTGCTGTTATTGGCTGCGTTATCATCTGCCGGAACCGATACATTCACCACATTGGTGCCGTAGTTTGTTGGCATAAACGGAGCAAAAGATACAATGGCATTGCCTGCTGATGGAATGCTTGCAATATTGGCAGTGGTGCTATAAGTATTTGCTCCACTCACCGTAAGGGTAACCGTTACATTGGTTTGCGCATTTACACCCGGATTGGTAATATAAGCTCTGATAGAGTCTGGTGTATAGGCACCCATAGGTACTTTTCCCATAGAGTAAACAGCCGATACGGCAATATCATTAAATACCACAGGGGTAAAACGGTAGGTTCTTCCAATATCCGGAGCGGGCCTTGCCACACCTACTGCATTGCCATAATTTACTGCATTGTTTACATAGTTTCCTGCATTAATGGTAGGCAATTGCCACGATACGGTGGAACCTTTTGTTACTGTTAATAATTGATTGGCAAGTGTGCTGTTGCCTTTTAAACCACAGGCCGCAAAACGTGCATTGGAGGCGTTGGTTGAACCTACCCAACGTCCGTACATAAATTCTATCCAATTGGTGGTTTCATGCAAAATCACCTGAAAATTAATGGTATCGTACTGAGTAGTTACTGCATTCTGCAATTTATCGCATACATTTTTCCATTGTATGGTGCAGGTTCTCGAACCTACTGATCCGGTGGTATAAATTCTGAATTCCGGTGTCTGCAAACCTCCCCGGTTCCACAAATCCTGTCCAAAGGGAACAATCAGGTTGGTATCAAGTGTGCTGGTGCTGTTAAACGGACCGCCCGCAGGTGGCTGCACAAAGGTGCTGAACAAAAGCGGACTGGAAGCACTGTCTCTTCCCAGCTTAATAAAACCATCCACATACATAATTAATGAATCGTAGTTGGTTCCGTTAAAACGAAAAGTAAAACCAATATCGAGTGGAGCAGAGTGCCCGTAATCATTATCGGTCATGGTTACCACAGAACCATTGGTACCCAGGTCTACATAGGTGCCGCCTGAGGTACTGAATCCTCCTGTTTGGTAATTTAGCTGCGCATAGCTGCTAAAAGAAAACAAAAAGATAAAGGAACATAGCTGGAGGAGCTTAAGTGTTGTAAAATTTGTTTTCATATTTCATTGGTGTTTGAAATGTGAAATTAGAAAACAAATCGGTATTTAAGAATAATTAAGATTTAATTAAATAAAAAAAGCCACCCAAAGGCAGCTTTTTCAGTATGAAGGGGTTATGAATTATTCTTCCGATTTTTTCTTTTTGGTGGCTTTTGGCTTGGCCGGGGCTTCGTCTCCCTCCGCTTTTGCCTTTTTGGTGCCCTTGGCAACAGGGGCTTTTGGTGCCGCTTTTTCCTCAGTTACACCTTCTGTGGTTTCTTTTGTTTTAGCTGCTCCTGTTTTTGCCGCTGCCTTTTTGGCTTTTGGTTTTTCCTCCGCTGCCGGTGCTTCTTCTTTTGCTGCTGTTTCTGCCGCTGCTGTTTCCTCCGGGGTTTCTTCATCCATCAGGGTGGCAAAATCCAACATGGTTTTTAACGTGCCATACCAGGTGATTAGTTTTTTAATATCACTGTCGTACACGCGCTCACTGTCCAACTGAATGGTTTCTATTAAAAAGTTGCGTTGTGTTTTGGCATCGTCTTTACCTGTTGGAATAGCAGTGCCTGCTTTTTCCTTTTCGTTAATCTTTACCAATACCTCCGCTAAACGCATATCGCCTTCTACGGTATACATGGCTATATCTTCCAATACAGATACCCTGTCCTGTATACTGGTAGGAAAACGTTTTTTAGGTTCGGCCAACGTTTCCAGGATTAAACCATTTTTCGTTCTTCCGATAATTTTGTGTAACCCGCTTACACCGGCAATTGCTACAATCTCTTTTAACTTCATCTTGCTTGTACTTGGTTTGTTTTAATGAGGACGGCAAAAATATACTTTTTTTAAGATGTACAAACCTTAAGTATAAGTTATTGTAAACCAGTTATAAACACATCAACCGCCAATCGGGCCTTTTTGGAAACAATTTGTGCAAAATGCCTTATTTTCGTGCCCTCTAAACGTAATCTCATCCTATGGAAAGCATAGAAAAATATATCCCCAAAAATAAAATCCGTGTTGTTACCGCTGCCAGTTTGTTCGATGGACACGATGCTGCTATCAATATTATGCGCAGAATTATTCAGGCCAGCGGAGCAGAGGTGATTCACCTTGGGCACGATCGTAGTGCTGAGGAAGTGGTAAACTGTGCCATCCAGGAAGATGCCAATGCCATTGCCATGACCAGCTACCAGGGCGGCCACGTGGAGTATTTTAAATTTATGTTCGACCTGCTGCAGCAAAAAGGCTGTGGCCATATTAAAATTTTTGGCGGTGGTGGTGGTACCATCCTGCCTGAAGAAATTGCTGAACTGCACCAATACGGAATTACCCGCATTTATCACCCCGATGACGGACGCTCCATGGGCCTCCAGGGAATGATTAATGATATGCTGGAGAAATGCGATTTTGCTACCGGCCAACACCTGAACGGGGAAGTAAAACACCTGGCCGAAAAAGATTATAAATCCATTGCCCGCCTCATCTCTGCTGCCGAAAATAACCCCGAAGATTTTAAAGCCTATTTCGATAAACATGTGGCTCCGCTTACAGCCAAAGTTGCCACCCCTGTTTTAGGTATTACCGGAACCGGTGGGGCCGGAAAATCTTCTCTGGTAGATGAGTTGGTGCGCAGGTTTCTGCTCGATTTTAAAGATAAATCCATTGCCATTATTTCGGTTGATCCTTCCAAGAAAAAAACCGGTGGTGCTTTGCTTGGCGACCGTATCCGCATGAACGCCATTAAAAATCCGCGTGTGTATATGCGCTCCCTGGCTACCCGCCAAAGCAACCTGGCTTTATCTAAACATGTGCAGGAAGCCATTGATATTGTAAAGGCCGCCCACTTCGACCTCATTATTCTTGAAACATCGGGCATTGGCCAAAGCGATACGGAAATTATGGATCACAGCGATGTGGCTTTGTATGTAATGACCCCTGAATATGGCGCGGCTACCCAGTTGGAGAAAATTGATATGCTGGATTTTGCCGATATTATTGCCATTAATAAGTTTGATAAAAAAGGAGCACCCGATGCCCTGCGTGATGTAAAAAAACAATACCAGCGCAACCACCAGTTGTTTGATAAAAACCCCGATACCATGCCTGTGTATGGCACCATTGCCAGCCAGTTTAACGATCCCGGCATGAACAGCCTCTACAAAGCGGTAATGGATAAGGTGGTGGAAAAAACCGGTGCTGCCCTCCAATCTACCTACCTTATTACGGATGAGATGAGCGAGAAGGTGTATATTATTCCGCCTGCACGTACCCGCTACCTTTCTGAAATTAGCGAAAACAACCGCAACTACGATAAGTGGGTAGATAAACAGGTGGGCATTGCCGATCAGTTGTATGGCCTCCGCTCGTCTATTCAAACATTAAAACAATCTAAACTGGATGATAAGGACAGGCTGATTAAAGGCCTTGAAGAAACTTACCATACCGTTGCCCTCGATCTGGATCCGCGGAATAAAATTATTTTGGATACCTGGGAGGAGAAAAAAGATTTGTTCCGCAATGAATACTATGTGTTTAAAGTACGCGATAAGGAAATAAAAATTAAAACCCATAGCGAATCCCTCTCGCATACACAGGTGCCAAAAGTAGCGGTGCCTAAGTTTAAAGCCTGGGGCGATATTTTGCGCTGGGCCTTGCAGGAAAATTTTCCCGGAGATTTCCCTTATACGGCCGGTATTTATCCGTTTAAACGCGAAGGGGAGGACCCTACCCGTATGTTTGCCGGTGAGGGCGGACCCGAGCGTACCAACAAACGTTTCCATTATGTATCGCAGGGTATGCCGGCCAAACGTTTAAGTACGGCTTTCGACTCGGTAACCCTTTATGGTAACGACCCCGACCACCGCCCCGATATTTACGGAAAAATTGGTAACTCAGGTGTAAGTGTATGGAGTTTGGATGCAGCCAAAAAACTGTATTCCGGTTTTAACCTGGCCGATCCCAAAACTTCCGTTTCCATGACCATTAACGGACCCGCTGCCATTATCTGTGCATTTTTTATGAATGCCGCAATCGATCAGCAGTGCGAGTTATATATTAAGGCCAATGGATTGGAAGCCGAGGTAAACAAAAAGATAGACGATATTTTTAAAGCACGTGGTACCACACGCCCAACCTATAACGAAACCATGCCTGAAAGCAATGATGGCCTGGGGCTGATGTTGCTGGGTATTACAGGCGATATGGTATTGCCGGCCGATGTGTACCTGAAAATAAAAACCGAAACCTTAAAGCAGGTGCGTGGTACCGTGCAGGCTGATATTTTAAAAGAAGACCAGGCACAAAATACCTGCATTTTCTCTACTGAATTTTCATTGCGTGTAATGGGCGATGTGCAGCAATATTTTATTGATAATGCCGTGCGTAATTTTTATTCCGTTTCCATTAGCGGATACCATATTGCCGAGGCAGGTGCCAACCCTATTACCCAACTGGCTTTAACCCTCTCCAATGGATTTACCTTTGTGGAGTATTACCTGAGCCGTGGAATGAATATTGACGATTTTGCACCTAACCTGTCTTTCTTTTTCTCCAATGGTATTGATCCCGAGTATTCTGTAATAGGCCGCGTAAGCCGCAGGATCTGGGCCAAGGCCATGAAGTTAAAATACGGTGCCAATGAGCGTTCGCAAATGCTCAAATACCATATTCAAACTTCCGGACGCTCCCTGCATGCACAGGAGATAGATTTTAATGATATACGTACCACCCTGCAGGCATTGTATGCCATTTATGATAACTGCAATTCCCTACATACCAATGCGTATGATGAAGCCATCACCACGCCTACTGAAGAATCGGTGCGCAGGGCCATGGCCATACAGTTAATTATAAACCGGGAGTTGGGATTGGCCAAAAATGAAAACCCGCTGCAAGGTTCGTTTATTATAGAGGAGCTTACCGATCTGGTAGAAGAAGCCGTATTAAGTGAGTTTGATAAAATTACCGAACGCGGTGGGGTATTGGGTGCTATGGAAACCATGTACCAGCGCAATAAAATCCAGGAAGAAAGCATGTATTACGAAATGCAAAAACATACAGGCGAGTTTCCAATTATTGGGGTAAACACCTTCCTGAGCAGCAAAGGTTCGCCTACGGTATTGCCTAAGGAGGTAATACGCAGTACCACCGAAGAAAAGGAGTACCAGATTACCATGCTCAACGAGTTAAAAAAGGGCAATGCAGAAAAAGGAAAAGAAATGCTTCACCGCCTGCAACAGGCTGCCGTGCACAATAAAAATATTTTTGCCGAGCTGATGGAAACCGTTAAGTATTGCTCCCTGGGACAAATTACCCATGCACTATTTGAGGTCGGAGGGCAGTATAGGAGGAATATGTAACGCGAGCTTTATGGCCGTAGATCCGACTGCTGGCGGATAAGGAGGGCAATACAGACGTAATATGTAACAGAATCTTTACGGCCGTAGATCCCGCGGAAGGCGGGATAGGGAGGCCAGTATAGAAGGAATATGTAAGAGTTTTGCTGCGGGCTAGTTATGACAAATGTTAAAAAGATCTCGAGTTTTTAGAATTCATAAATGGCTTTGCTTTGCTCCAGTTTTTTGATAGAATAGGTTTGCTAAAACAAGTGGTTCCATTAGATGGTTCTCCTGAAAAGTGGCAATAGTTTTCAGGATATTCAGTGTTGCCAAATTGTACCCAACTTCTAAAGGCATCTTCACTTAAAGGTTTGTTTGGATCAAAACTAATTTTAATTCCAGTTCTGATGCAATAGCCAGGTGTTGTCTGCTGAATTTCTTCTCTTATTGGCATGTCTTTTTTTGTGGTGCTAGTGGCCAAATCCAATTCATCAGGAAAATCTGAAAGCCTTTTCTGAATATTACCTCTGCTGTAGTTGGCAAAACCCAGATAAAAGTTATTGGTGATATCGTGTAATGTATCAGATTTAACATACGATTTACCAAGAATTGCGCTTAGAAGCTTTTTCTCAAAAACAGGTCGCCTGATATAAATGGCTTCATTTGAATATGCAATATCGGAACAGGCGGCCCAGGCATCCTGATCTGCAGACTGGGTGAACCGATCTAACATGTTAATTTCTGAATACACTCCAAATTCAATATTACTTTTAAAAGAATAATCATGGAGGTTGATGGAAGTAATCACTCCTTTTTTCTCATTCCCATAGTATTTTCCATGAAGGTTCGGAACGTAAATGATGCTTATATTTGGGAATTTCGTGAAGTAATCAAAGTCATCTTTACTGAGGCTTCTGCTCACGTTTCCTTCATTCTTTCCAAATACAATTAAGATATGAAGTTTTGGGTTATTGATATGTTTATCAAATAATTTTTTAAAATAATCATCAAGCCTGATAAAGGGTGAAACAATCCTGAGTGAATCTTCAGCATCCCATATGATTTCATAAACGGCTTTTTCTAATGCTTCTCCGGTAATAAATTTTGGCATGGTTGGTCTGGTTATTTTAGTTTACTTTAAACAAGATTTAAGAATCAACGGGATTGATTATGCCTCGTTTTCGAAATATATTTTATAAAACTTTCGTCCATCTTTATCAACGCCCTGTTCAATTAATTCGCGGTCACCGTGAATATAAATATGGAAGTTCTTATCTAATTTAAGCACGCTTTTAAATGCACGGGATTGTTTCTTTACAGCTTGTTGCGAAATTTCAAAGTTGTCGGATAGTTCAATATTGTTCTCTTGCCTATAATTATCATCAAATTTTTGGAATGATTTTACCAAACCAGTATCTTGAAGAACTTCTTTCTCAAACTCTTTTTTATCAAAGTTTTCGTGTGTTTTGAAATACTCTACCGAGCGGTTTAGAATATCAATTTGATCTGTTTTGTTTACTTCAAACTCCTCTGGAAGTTGCTTGGTTATAAAGTTCTTGGCAATACCTAAAAATTGATTTGTTTGATGAAATTCATTCGCAATGGGTTTTAATTGAAGAAATGTATCTTTCCAATATTGTGCCTCAGTTGATTTGTTTGAATCTATTACACAAACTTTAAAACCATTTTCCTTTTCAATATTGAAAATTAAGCAGCCTTTGTCAAGTTTGTTTATATTAATACCATCATCATATTTCAAAGTAAATTCTTTGGATTTTTTAGTTAGTTTCAAAAACTCTTGAAGGTTCTCGGATTTGAAAATCCCTAAAGCATTTACCATCTTACCATCATTTATTTTGATATTATTAAATGTGGCCACAAATAAATCTCCCGATTTAATTTGCGGATGCAATGCAATTTCATAGAGTAGCTTTGCAATGCTTTCGCTTTTTTCTATGAGGTTATTATTGTTTAAGAAAATACTTTTTGAATATTTATATACTGGATTAAGTTCGAAGTCACCGTCTGAAAATGTAAAAGAATAGAACTCTTCTAAATCCTTAAAGGGGTGAAGAAGATATTTAATAAGAAGTTCTCTTAAACGTGAATCTTCTGTATTAATTAAAGTAGCTGATAAAATCAATTTTTCGTCATTGGTTTGATTACCCACTTGGTGGGCAATAACACTACCTATATTACAATTTGTAAAATCTAACATAATTTAAACTATAAATCATTTCCCCAAAGGGTTTTTATTTGTTCAAGGTCTTCTTCTTCAAAATCATTAGCCCAATTATCTGTAATTGTAAATGGATTGTTCTGGAGCATATACCAAATAACAAAAATTTCTGGTTGTGTTAAAAATAGTATCTCGCAAAATCGATTTCTATTTTCATCAAATATTCTTTTTATTTTCTTCTCATTATCCAAAATGAAACTATCAATTTCATTAATTGCTTGATTAGCAATATTATCATTTTCATAATAGCTTAGCACTACACTCAATGTATTCAAAGAAATTTCACGGTCAAAGTCAATTTTAGCATACTTGTAGAATTTACCTTCAAGCTGTCTTAATAATGTGTAGGCGTGATTATCTCTATATTCCTTTAGAGCTTTATTTACGCTTGAAAATTCATCGTCTGCTAATTCGTACAAAGAAAGTAGTCTATACACCTTACGCTTTAAATTTGAAGGCAAGTCTTTTTCTTGTTTATAAGCGAGTGAGTGTGCTGTATTTGACCAAGCGTGCTGATTTAAGGTTCGCACCTGTACTTCAAAGATATAATTTGCAAGATTATAATGTTTTTTAAACTCGTTGATGTTTAGGTTGATTCTCGCATCATAATGGTTGGAAACGTAATCTAGTTTGTTGAAATCTAAATTTTCTTGTTTGTATTCGACATCTACAATTGTAAAATACTCTCGCAGAAATTCATCTATAATCTTCATATCTTCTTGAAAAGAACAGATAATTCTTATGCCTAATTTATCTTTTAAATGGTGATATGAATATTCTTTTTGACTTTGTTTTTTTTTGACTTTTTTGATTATGCTTAAAAGATCTTTGGTTCTATATTGAATTTCAGGCATTAGTTCATATTCAGTAATTTTATTTTTGATAAATGAACAGACAGACTTCCCTAAATTGTCATATTCGGGTTGTTCCTGGGTCCATAAATCAACAATCTCGTGAACTTTAATCATTATCGAATACTTTTTACTTTAGAAATAATTTCTGCTTTGGTATTTCCATCGTTTTGTGGTTCTAACTTTACGTTCTTGTCAAATGTTCCTTTTTTACCAACTATCGCAATATCATTGGCAAAAGACATTGTTATAATTTTAATTTTTTTGTCGATGTAATCATTATTTTTTAGAAATTCAGACATTCTAAAGTTTTTGTCTTTTAGATATTTATTGTAGTTATCTTTATCTGTGGTTTCCATATAGTCTTCAGCAAATTCCCTTGCACTTATTCTTTGGCTATTTTTCTGCAAATATGAATTAAGGTCTTGTGTGTATTTCGCTTTTTTAATTGGGTCTTCTACTGATTGAATGAAAGTGGTTGTAAAGTCATAAAACTTTTTAGTTGTTGTTTTTGGGTTTTCAATTGGAGTACAACCTAGAAACTTTTCGATAAACCAAGTTGTTACAACCTTTTTAGTTTTCGGGTCTATTTGTAAATCGGCCGTACTTCCATCATAATTTACTTTAAATTTCAATTTGTTAATGAAAAGCCCAACTTTGTAGATTTTTGTTTTCCGTGTTAACATTAAATCTTTCACATCTTTAATGTTGAAAGATTTAGTTTTTGGGTCTAATTCAAGCTGGGCTCCCTCATCACGTTCAAGCTTAATTATTATGCAAGTACCTTTAATATTTATTTTTCCAAAAATTACAACTAAAATACCAGATGCATTTTGTCCATCTTGAATTTCAAATAAATATTTAGTCATTAATTTTGACTGCTCAATTAAGGTAACTCCATTGGAATTAATAATTTCGTTAATGTATGTTGAAACTGGTGAAGGACTATCTTCATCGTACTTAACTCTCAGTTCTTTGTTACTTCCTAATGATTGAACGACCTTATCTTTGAAAAATACCCTTAAACCATCAGGTAGTGAACTTTCTCGTTCACTGTATTGAGGCTCAAGAGAGAAATCACCTTTTTTATGTCTAGGAATGCTATGAACAATTATTTTCTCAATTGTAATAGTACTCGTGTCAAGTTTTATAGCCATATTTTCGTTAGTTTTAACTGTAGAGAAGTTTTTCTTTAGTTCTTTTATATTGATCTCATTTTAAGTTTTGTAGGCACTACAATGCTTAAGGTTGGCAAATTAGTAATGGGTTAGGAGCATTAAACTGTGTACAAAGTTTACGGATACAATTAAGCTGTTTGCTATGCACAAATCCCTTCTAATTACAAATGAGTCTTTATGCGTTATCAATTTTGTGTTCATGTTGGATTATTTACTAACGAAAGGTGTGTATTTAAACTCAGTAAATTCTACTTTAAATTCTCTCTTAGAGATATGACCTAAATAGAATCTGATGTGTTTGTTTTGTCCCTGTAAAATAAGGCATATAATTTCTAGGAATGCACGTTTTACTAATGGTCCAAAGTAGATAGATTTTAGTGCTTCTTGCGGGTAAATAAAAAGTGTACCTTTTGACTTATGGATTATTCTCCATTCCTTTTCATATTCCCAATCAATAGATTTAGTTAACCACAATTTTGATGCATCGTTTAACTGTGTATCATTAAGCTTTGTATTATTGAATATATCAATTGCATCTAATGTAGGTAATTCTGTCTTGTAGTTAACCTTAAATATCTTTGTGAATGGTTCATAACTCGTATCAAACTCAAGGCAAAAACCTTGTCCAGAGTTTGAATAGTGAGACCATAAAAGCAAGTTGTTGTTTATTTCAGAGAAACAAGAAACACCAAAATCGTTTCTCATCTTTTGAATATTTGTTTCAATTACTTTTGTTGCAATGGGAGAAATTAGTTGTTTTAATTCATCATCGGTTCTAGTGTTTAATTCTGTTTGTAATTCGGTAGAACGATCATCATGGAATGGAAATTCACCTTTGCGGTATTTTTGTAATTTGGAAGTATCAAAACCCAAATGGAACCCTAGATTACAATCATATGGGTCATTGAAATCGGAGGGTGCGGCAAAGTATATTCCTCCATTCTTTAGATTCAGTAAACTAAACTGATCAGTTCCTTCATACTTATATATTAATTTTGGGGGGATCATTTTCTTTAAAAGGTGATTATCGGTCGCACGTAAATTTCAAAATACAATACATAATTTGTATCCAAACATTTTCAGATAGATATCTACTTTCATTGATTTTCTCTACACATGTACAAACGTTCATACCCATTAATACAAGTTAGCACGCTTATACTCATACAAACCTCCCCATCCCTTTCATCAAAATCAAGAGTGAAAACATTCTTTTTTGAGAGTGAAAACACTCTTTTTTTTGGGCCGAAAATGGTGTGTTTTTGGCTTAACTTATTGTTTGTTTGGCAATTAGGTAAAAAAGGCCCAAAACGGCCAATTTATTTTCTGAACCCGGGGTTTTAGTTTGTGAAATGGGGGAAAATGAAAAAATCCGGTACCTGTGGCTTACAAGTACCGGATTGGTTTTAGTGTTTAATAAGGGGCTTGTTTTAACGTTCTACCACCATGGTTTTGCTGGAGATAACCACGCCATCTACCACCAGGGAGTAAAAATACATACCATCTTTCCATTGGCTTCCATCTACTAATGTATAACCTCTTAAACCTTTAAGCTTTAATACTTTTAAGGCCTGCCCCAGTGTATTGGTAATACGTATTTCCGCATCCTTGTAGCCATCTTTCAGTTCGTATTCAATAATGGTTTTATCGCTGAAAGGGTTTGGCCGGTTTACATGCAGTTTATTGCCATCTTTTAACTCTTGCAGGGTAAGTGGCTTATCTGTTTCTGCTGTTAGTGGTTTTATAGGGTCGTTTCCTTTTTTGCCTAAGGTAAAATACATACCGGCAGAGTCAAGGGTAAGGGTATCGCAATACGTAAAACTGTCGCACTCATTTAATGCAGTAAGACAAATAATATAGGTGGAATCTTTGGAAGGGAAGGTATGGCTTGGGTTTCGCAGGGTAGAGGAGCTACCGTCTCCGAAGTTCCAGTTAAATAAAGTACGGTTGTTTATATAAGTACTTGCATTGGCAAACCACACGGTAGAGTCAATCAGTTGCGAAGGGAAGAATGCAATATTCATTACAGTATCCCTGTTTAAGCTTACTTCATCATATTCTACAACGCTTGACCCATTGGTAACGGTCATCCGGTAGGTTTTTGACTTGTTTGAGAGTACAGCAATATTAAAGTAGTCAGAACTGTCAATTCCTGCCCATGTTGTATCGTTTATTTTTTCTTCCCATAGAATATCATATTCAATATTGGCATCACTCCAGGAAATAAAATTATTAAAAATAAGTTCCACATCACTGTATCCAATACTGTAGCCCTGAGTTGAAATGTGGCTTGCTAACCAGGTATCATTTTGCATTTCGTCTGCAAGGTATTTAATCCAGTCAATATTGTCATTGTCGTTTAGGTATTGTATAAAATGGTACTTAAAGTATGGGGCATTAAACAAATGTTTTCTTAATGTGGTATCCTGATTATAGAGGGTAATAAATGAACATGCAGTACCATAATAATTATCGATCATATAATGCGTAAAGTGGGTGGTAAAATCAACCTGGGAATTTGAAGAGGCGTATTTACTCTCAAAGTCGGATGAGTTTACATAATCCATTAATGCAAGAAAAGACATCATATTAAAATCTGTTCCCAAAACTACCGTGTCGTCAAAACAGATATTCTGATCTTTACCCGCATAGGCAAAATCATTGTGCAGTACATCAATGGTATCTGAATCGTAGCAGGTTCCGTTTGTTACCTCCAGTATATAGGTAACAGGGGCATTGGGTCTTGCCAGTGTAACAGGTGAATACGGGTCGTCAAGATCAGTTGTTGGATTCCAGTTGAAACTGGTTGCTCCGGTAATATAGCCTTTTAATTCAAATGCACTTGGCCCAACCGGATTTTGATAATTGCTGGCAAGTTTGGTTCTGATCATTACGCCTAATGGCACATCAACCGTATCCCATTTGGTTACCCATCCGCACCAACCTTTTACGCTTAGACCAACGGCATATTTAAATCCACCATAAAACCTGAATCCGGGAAAATCGAAAGAATCAGTAACGGAAGTGCTGTCATATTCGCCCCAATCGTCACCATAGTTTATACCCTTACCCTGCTGAATAATGCTGTCAGGACTTATCAGGGCAATGCTCCATCTGTAAATGCTTCGTGTTCTATGGCTTTGGGTAGCGGATCCATCTGCAATTAAAGTTCCTACTCCGGGGCAAATACTGTCAGGAATATCAATTACGATATCAGGTGGTGCTGGAACATAAACATATCTGGTAGAATCATGCGTTTCTCCACATTCATTTATCACATTCATATTTATTTTGTACCAGCCACTGTCCCATAACCTGAATTTATAAAAATCGGGAACAGGAGTGCGTTCAATACAAACATCAGAAGGAGTAATAAGGTCTTCCTCTATCATATTGGTATCTCCGAAAATGCAGTTGGTGGTGCTAAGCGTATCCTGAACCCTGCAGATTTTAAAGTGATATGCTTCCTCATTCAACACTTTTCTAAAATCCAGTACCACACTATCGCCCGGACATAAAGTATCACCTGCTACTTTAAAGGCTGCCCTTGGTACTACAAAGGGAGAATAACCCCAATCGCGGTTGCCTATGCCATAAGGAGGTATAATGCTTTTGTAATCACAAAATGGATGGCAGGTATGCCCGCTGCTAATTAAAGTATCATCAACCAGCATTTGGAAAATATCATTGTTAATTCCGGCTTTGGTTTTGTTTACCGTGTTTGGATTGGTTTGATTATTTAAAATGACATAAAACAAATTCTCGTCCGTGGAATCATCATCATTGCGATGAAACTTAATATCAGCACCTGCTGAAACACATACATAGGCATTCTGATCAGCAAGAATTTCTCCGTACCCGCGTTCATCAGAGCCAATTTCCACTACTGCATAAGGTTTAATAATTAAGGAACCTCCGGGCAACACATAAATACTGCTATTGGCTCCAATGCGTGTGTAAGAACCGGAATCGAGAATCAAAGTAGCCTTGTCGTTAACAATGATGGCGCTTCTTGGGTTGTCAGCATCTAATGCTCGGGTTATAAGTTCTGAAGGGTTACATTTAAGTGGTATGCTGTATGGCTCGTTGTTGGGTTCCGCCAATAATATTAAGGAATCTTTGTTTGTTAGCCAGTCATTTTCGCAAATACTCATTTTCGCACCATTAACCATGCGCAAGTAACCGTTTGGTTGAAGAATTTTAAGCTTATGAGAAAGTGGCTCAATTCTGCCGTTCTGAACAAACTGAGAAACAATATGAGTATTTGTATCTGGATAGTAACAAGACAAATCGCAAGGGTCGAGCAGTTGAAACCAAAATTTTGTTCTTGAATTGGCAGCAAAAGTAACGCTCATTATAAAAGTTGTTGTATCATATGTAAAATTAACTACAGCACCACTTACTGCCATTTCTACACCTTGAGCAAGATCTGGCAAATAAAAATCAACAGTTGTTTGATTAGGACCAGTTTTGCAATACCCTGAATACTTGTATTTACCAGATATGGAGTAATATATTTCTGCTCTATGATTAGCAGATAAAAACTGCACACTATCGTAGCTAAATGTTAGTGCACTGTCAATTAACAGGTCGCGGAAATTCGTATACGCTAAGCAATTACCTGACTCAAATACAGTATCTCTGGATTGTGTATAGAATCCAATGGTGGCATCGGTACTTATTACCTTATTAGGAGTCTCGAAAGGTGCGATAATAGTATCACCACTCGGATAGTCACTATAGTTCCGACTAAAATGGAATCGTTGCAAATCTGCTCCACCTATTGAATCTACAAACTGTGAGCTATAGCGACTATTAATTCGCATATGTGTTTTCCCTAATTGTCCTATATCACTGCATTTGTAAGGTGTTAGCTTGGTGGTAAACTGCAACCCTTTTGTGAAATCTGTGGCTCGACCCTTAATGGCCGTATGGAAGCCCCAGTTTTCTTCATTTCCTGCATTGTTAGCGTTGGTAATATAATTACTTGAATTGTTTCCATGAAGGAATTCGCTAGTGGTATCAAATTCAACAGCAGGGTCATTTGCAGTGAATTCAGCAAGCATCCCCCAATCTCTGGATTTATCACATGGGTGGAACCAACGTGCTTTAGTATGGTTGCTATTTTCCGAAACAAAGGTTTGCTCACTCAATAAACCATTGCCGTGGAAATAATATGTGTAATGTGAGTTGTACCCATAAAGATTATTAATGTCATCATTAATAAAATAATAATATCCGCCTACACCTTCACCCCTATAAACATAAAAAGTTCGTGTAACAGTGATTAGCGGCATAAAATTTTGCGTGATTTTAAACTTTACTTTTGTTTTGGTAAACTTACCATCAGGGCTGGTTTGTGGTGGCTCAATCACTTCAGATTCAGTTTCGTTGTCTGGCCCCTTTGTGTCATTTATACGTATATCATCAACCTCAATTGTTATCGTATTATGATGTTGAGCCTCATTAACAAGATAATTATAATCGGTATGACGCATGGGTGGATCAATTGCCAGTTGTTCGAACTGTTTACCTGTCCCTTCTAAATCCATAGCACCAATCGAAAAGCTGCAAGCATCCGCCTGTTCATGTGCAGTAATCACGTCTAATAACCTATTTGGAGCTAATGGTTCTTTCTCTGCAAGAATACTCAAGTAATGCCTTTCATTAGGGGTAATATGATCATCACTGCGAATAATGATATTTCCTCCTGGCATATGCTCCTCTCTCTTGGCAAATAAATTAATGCCGGAAGGTTTGCTCAACGCGGAAAGATAATCAGCCTGTAGATCTAATTCCGAGGAAATACCCATAACTGCTGTATTAGTCACAAAATTATAACCTGGTTTTCCACTCCCTGCAATTTTTGTTAATGCAAGTACACCGTTAAAGGCAGGTTTTGTCCATGAATCGTCAATGGTTGGAGGAAAACCATCAGGTTGTAAAAGGCCATTGTACCACTCATAAATATTGTCGTAGTCGGAATCGTAGGTGTAATTTTTTACATAATGATAGAATGGGCTAATTAAACCTGAAGAATAACTCTTACCTGCATCAACAGGTAAGAAGTTACTATATGCTCTAAAAAAAGGGAGTAAGTGCTGAAAACATTTCATATAGTGGGTACCTTCGGCATAACCATATTTCCCACCCGCTTTGCTCATTGCCCCTGTCCATGCTTCCCACATAGTATTGTGTATGTTATAATGAGCAGGATGAGCCCATTCTTTTGGGTGGCCATTGTACCATAATATCCAGTCCCCATAATCATGCAATACAATTGCTGCCATTCCAAGTGCAGCAGCTGGCATTAAAGTGTAATTGTTATTTGCATGATAATGTGTCCATTTGGCCCTGATATGCATAGGAGTAATCCATTTGTCCTTCAGGTCATCAGCTATTTCATTTATCCTGTAGCGGCTGGGCTGTTCCAAACACGGGTCTATTTTTTTACTCCACTTTAGCATGTCCCAGGTTTGAAGTAACATTATTAATTCTTTAGACCGATATTGCATTTTATCCCAGTCTAACATCAAATACCCAACATAAAGTGCAGTTCCCACGGAACCACCATAAAACACACCACCCACAACACCTCCAATAGCAGGTAGTAGTCCTAGCATTTCATCTCCAAGCTCACTCCCTTGCCAGGGATTAGGAAGGTTTTCTAACACAGACATTGCGCGTTCATAAAACACATCACGTTCAGTTTGTCCACAGGGATCGATTGAGTTACCCATATTTATCATTGAGTCAAGTTGACCACTTGAACTTAAGATGGGTTTGAGTCCAACGATATAGACAAAAGCGGCACATTTCGCAGTTCGAGCTGCCTGACACACCCCTCCTCCCTGACAGCCTGATATGCTTGTTGCTCCGGAGCTAGCTGTTGCGTAGATGGAGTTATATATTGATGTTGCCACGGAGTCTGTTTTAATCCAGATTTTAATTTCTTCCAATTGGCCTGCCACATCTTTATCTGTTCTTGTTCTATCAAATAAGGTATATGGACCTTCAGGATTCATATTAGGTAGTTCGTAATAACCAAAGGTCTTTTTCAAGGCAATCACATCATAAACGTCCTGAAAGAAATCGCCAATATCATCAAAAAAGCCTAGTTTACTTTTTTTACGGTTGAGATTACTCGTTTTTTTTAGATTGATTTTATCTTGTAAAATTTCATCATCAATTTCTTTTCTTTCGTTTTTGTAATCGCAAGTGTCAATTGTAGTTAGTTTGCTAATTGAATCTCTGATTTGTAATATTGGTTCTGTTTCTACACCGCCCTTGGCTAAATAAGTAAATACCAATAAAGGCAATAAAATTAAGTATTTCATCTGTAATGATTATTATAATAATTTGTATTCGGGAAGCTTTGTAATGAACAATTGGGGTCTAGTTATTTCTCTCTATTCGGGTATTACCTCGTAGATATCTCCCTTGATTTTCATTCTTACCAAACGTTTCACTGGGTTAGGTACAAGGGTAGAAAAGGTCACGTATATAGTGTCATCTTTCGAGATAGTGTTGGATAAGGTTCTTACGTATGGGTATGTGTGGCCAAGTACATTTAAATCCCTAAATGGGGTGCTTTGGCGGGCTAAATAAGGACCAAATACTACTTTCGCAGGGGTTGATAACATTATTTGATAGTATTCCTGGAAGTCTTCAGTTTCGCTATATAGAAAATAATTAAAACTCAACGAATTGAGTGCGTTTGGGGTTTTATAAGTAATTGTTTTGCTTAAGAGTTTGTAAGTTATTGGACAATCTCCAGAAACACGTTCAACTTCATTGAAGTTATCAGAAATCCCTTGTCCTATAAATTGTATGGTGTCTGTATTATTCCTTAAAAAGGTATATGTTTCAAGGCCATTATTAGGGAAATACCCATTGTATTGGTCAGTGAAATAGTCTTTGGTTGCGATCTGCTCTTCATCACAGGTGTTTTTACAATTTTCCAACATAAGTGGAATAACCAAAAGAGTCAGGAAGTTTAATCTAATATAGTGTTTCATGCATTGATCTTAATTTCAAGTTACCGTTTCAATTCAAAGATAAAAAAGTGTCTTCTAAAAAACAACATATATGTTCTTAGAATAAAAATATATACCACCTCAATTTGCAGGGTGCAATACATAAAAGATAAAAAATTCCTTAAAGCTCTTGGAAAGCAAATTAAGTCCCTCAGGGTGGAACTAGGTCTAACCCAATTAGAGCTTGGGGAACGATGCAATAACCACGCGGAACAAATTGGTCGCATAGAAAGGGGAGAGTTAAATGTTACCATTTGCTCCCTGTTGGTAATAGCTAAAGCTTTAAACACCAGTTTAAGCGAGTTATTCTCGTTCCAGAAGTAGGTACTATGAATGATATTGTTCATTTATTAACTCCACATCAATACACAAATAGACTTTATTTATTCATTCCAATCAAGAGTGAAAACATTCTTTTTTGAGAGTGAAAACACTCTTTTTTTTTGGGCCGAAAATGTGGTGTTTTTGGCTTAACTTATTGTTTGTTTGGGAATTAGGTAAAAAAGGCCCAAAACAGCCAATTTATTTTCTGAACCCGGGGTTTTAGTTTGTGAAAGGGGGTAAAATGGGGTGGGGGATAATTTATTAGAGAAGGGGCTAGCAGTAAGATATCAGTTGAATATAGGCTTATTTAATATGCTTTAGGATTGGTAAGGGCTCTTCTACTTCATACCCTTAACATACTCAATAAATCCGTTGTAATACTCATCCACTGTTTCCTTTTTTATGGCTGTCCATTTGTCTTTTGGCTGGCTTAATTCCTTGTTTTCTGTGCTGTTGCCCATACCCGATATCATTGCATCCATACCGTGCAGGTTTACCCACCGGTGGTCGTAATTCTCTTCATTTTCCCTAACGAATGCCACCACTTTGATAACTGTTTTTTCCAGTTTTTCAATGTCTTTAAATGCGTATTTATTAATGTCTGGTCCATACTCTCCGTTTAAAACAGCTACAATTTGTTTGGCTGAATTTTCCATGCACAAGTTCGCGTCATACCTGGCTCTAAGTTGTGCCACATAAAACCAAAACATAGCATCTTCTTTTTGGCCCTGGTTGAAAAGTTCCCTGGATAATACGTAAAGAACAGTGGGATTGAAATAGTGGGGATTATTTAAAATGCTGTCAACGGTCTGTTGTTTTAATTGTTTATTGTTACCCTTTAAAATGGCAATTGCTTCATTGTGTCGGGCAATATCAATTTCTTTAAAAACTCCGGTAGGTTTAATTTCTTTTGTCTGTGCGTTGCTTAGGGTTGTAAGTCCTAATGTAATGGCCAATAAGAGAATAATTTTTTTCATTGTTTGGCTGTCGTTTAAATGTGTTGGATTGCGGTGATATTGTTTGTAATGGTTTCGGGCTTGCCGGTGTGGCGGATTTTTAGCACAAAAGTCCATTCGGAGCACGAAACAACGCCTACTGCAAATATGCTGTTGCACCTGCTTTTATTTATCCATGCATGTTTTAAGGTGTTTTGTGTACTCATCCAGAAACCTGTCACGTAGTTTTTTATAGTCGTCAGCATTTTCAAAATTCCTGTATTCAGGTTTCAAATTATTAAAGTAAAAATATACTGTCACATCGTTTCCCGGGAACATAACAAACGTACCTAATATGCTTCCGGCTTCAATTGTTGCTCTGCTAGAACCATATACTTTGTATCCATTAAACTCAAGTTCGATGAGGTCTTTAGTTTCCATATTTTGCGAACGGGAATTTAAATACTTCAAATTGTCAATAAGATATTTTTGGTCTTTTTTGTAGGATTTACTCTCGGAAAGTTCAACTTTCAAATTCACCAATGGAACTTTCTTTTCATTGTTATATAAAACCCGATAACCGTCAATTCTGGTTACTTCAACTTCTCCCTGGTCAGTATTTACAACCCTTACTTTTTCAGAGGTTGCCGGAAGTCTGTCGGGGCTCGCAACTGTCAAGTTTGTTGCTGTTTTAAAGGAGATATAACATGGTCCGATTTCATTTTTACCTGTAAAACTAAAAAGAATTCCTATCAGTAAGATGTTTGAAAATAATATCCATTTCGGTTTCATATTTCGTCTATTGTTAAGTTGTTGTGTAGTTTTAAAGTTCGCAACTTTAAGAAGGTAGCCATTTAATCGTTAAACGAGAAATGAGGAGCTAATCCTTCTGCTGTACCAAATATAGGAATGTGGTACTGAACCGCTGATTGTTGTAGCTGTATGTGGGCATTTTATTTTGAGTCTATGAATGTTATTTGTTTAGTCAAATGTGATTTTCCCATTTTTAATTCTAAAACTAAATAGTTTGGAAGTATCCACTTCTTTCCCATTTAGTTTCCCCGCTTTCCATCTGCCTAGAGAATTAAACACAGCTTCAATTTGTTTGTCCAATTCTGGATTCTTCGTTTTGTTGTCCATTTTGCATACAACAACTTCGCCTTTGCAATTTATTACTAAACCCATCATTCCTTTGTCCTCGTATTTGGGATTGTCTTTAAGAAATGCTACTTCATTATTTAGTTTTTGCAGAATTTCTTCTTTCGTCATTGGACAAATGGCCTCTACATGTCCCTTAAAGGAAGGGAAAAGTGCATAAACTTCATTCTTGTTACAGATACCAGGAATGTCCTCTTTAACTTCCATTTTAGCAGCGAACTGAGCTGATACTGTTATTGCCCACAATGTCGTTAGTAAAATTAAACTTGTCTTTTTCATCTCTTTATTATTATAGTAATATTGTGTGGTTTTTTTTAATGCCACTAAGGTCAGACTGAGAAATTATCTCTCCGCAATTGGCTATGTAAATGTTGGGATAAAACTTTAAAAATCCAAGATTAAACCAACCAAAATTTATCTCAATAAAACCGGTATTGGCCCAGTATTCTGAGAAGGGTTTGAAAATATAGGAAAATTCTGCCTTGAACTGCTACACTACGCTGGCATTATATATACAAGGACTGGAAACAATGGCATATTGCGTGTTTATGAGTTGCCAAAACCACATTGGGTTTTAGTGGTTAGGTTTTACCTTCTTTATGGGATACGTTCCCATGTTTCTCCATTTAACAACACAATTTTCACAATGCCAAACTCCACATTATAATACAAATAGCTACTCGAAGTAAAATCTCTCTCATGATAGATTTTGAGAACCTTATTATATATTGTTCCTTCAATCTCAATGCTATCCAAATAATTAGGATTAGGGTAAGGAGGAAAGTAAGCAACACTTTCAAAGTTCGAATTTTTAAAGCGTACGTATAGATCGCTTGTGCTTGAAGTTCTTAGAAGGCCTAAATCGATTGTAATGACAGGATCGGATGCGTTCTTAGTTTTAGCTGTAAGTCTATAGTATTGTCGATGTTCAATAATATTATTAGCGCAATCAGGGCTGGTAGCCTTGGCGGTTATGGTAAATAAACTATCCATTGCACCTGCATAAAATGTGTACTCGGCACCACTGCTGTGTTTGAGCCTTAACGTATCGAAGCCTTTATAAGGCAGTACTGCTTTTTCTTCTGGTTTAACAAAAAAGTAGTAGTGCTTCGTTTCTTCGCAGGGGTCTTTCGGGTCTGAACAATTGCAGAACAGGATAAGACTGAAGAAGCTAAAAGCAAATATCTTATATGATATCATTTTGCAAATATAT
>JBPXJS010000045.1:0-78365 GCA_051715425.1 Bacteroidota bacterium
GGAGGCACAACGATCTGTTCAGGTTCAACCAGCGCATTATTAAGCTTAAGTGGCCAAACCGGATCAGTGGTAAGATGGGAAAGTTCAGTATCGCCATTCAGCACCTGGACAACCATAGCAAACACAACAACTTCATATACCTCAGGAGCATTAACGCAAACCACCCAGATCAGGGCAGTGGTACAAAGCGGATCATGTTCAGAAGCCACCTCATCAGCTACCACGGTAACCATTACCCCGGTATCAGCAGGCGGTGCGGTAAGCGGAGGCACAACGATCTGTTCAGGTTCAACCAGCGCATTATTAAGCTTAAGTGGCCAAACCGGATCAGTGGTAAGATGGGAAAGTTCAGTATCGCCATTCAGCACCTGGACAACCATAGCAAACACAACAACTTCATATACATCAGGAGCCTTAAGCCAAACCACCCAGTTCAGGGCAGTGGTACAAAGCGGCTCGTGTGCAGAAGCACCATCAACCACCACTACGGTAACGGTAACACCACCATCAGCAGGAGGCTCAGTAAGCGGAGGCACAGCCATCTGCTCGGGAGCAACCAGCGGATCATTAAGTTTAACAGGCCATACAGGCAGTGTGGTAAGATGGGAGAGTTCAGTATCACCATTCAGCAGCTGGACACCAATAGCCAATACAACAACTTCATACACCTCAGGAGCCTTAAGCCAAACTACCCAGTTCAGGGCAGTGGTACAAAACGGCTCATGTGCTGAGGCATCCTCATCGGCCACCACGGTAACGGTAGACCCGACAGCCACAGGAGGCTCGGTAAGCGGAACCAGCAATATCTGTACGGGCTTAACTTCTGGTTTAACCCTAAGTGGCCATACAGGCAATGTGGTAAGATGGGAGAGTGCGGTATCACCATTTACTACCTGGACCCCGATAAGCAATACCACCACAGGATATACCAGTTCAGCCTTAAGCCAAAGTACAGCCTTCAGGGCAGTAATAGGCAGTGGCAGTTGTCCATCGGTAAACAGCGATTCGTTTGTGGTGGTGGTAACACCGCTAAGTGCAGGCGGAGCAACAACAGGAGGCACATCTATCTGTACCGGATCTAGCAGCGGACCATTAACGGTAACCGGTCGCACAGGCAATGTGATCCGTTGGGAAAGTTCGGTATCACCGTTTAGCACCTGGACCACGATAGCTGATACGCATGTAGTATATTCATCAGGCGCATTAACGGCCACCACGGCTTTCCGTGCAGTAGTTCAAAGCGGTAATTGTGCATCAGCCAATGCCGACTCAACCATTGTAACGGTATCAGCCGGCACCATCAGCGGAAACATAACCGGAGCAGCCCCGATTTGTTCGGGAGCAACAGCCGCTCAGTTAAGCATCAGTGGCTTATCAGGTACAGTAATCAGGTGGGAGAGTTCAGTATCACCATTCAGCACCTGGACCCCAATAACCAATACCACCAGTACACATAATCCGGGCGTATTAACCCAAACCACTCAGTTCAGGGTAGTGGTTCAAAGCGGAACATGTCCATCGGGTACCTTAACACCGGTAAGTATAGATGTATCACCGGTAACGGTAAAAGGCTCGGTAAGCGGAGGCACATCTATTTGTTCAGGCTTAAGCAGCGGATTGTTATCACTTAGCGGAGAAACCGGCAATGTGGTAAGATGGGAGAGTGCTCCTGCACCATATACCAGCTGGAGCCCGATAGCCAATACCACCAACACCTATACCTCAGGCATTTTAACCCAGAGCACCGCTTTCCGTGCAGTGGTACAAAGCGGAGTATGTGCATCAGCCAATGCTGATTCTACAGTAGTAACGGTAAGTCCGGTATCAACCGGAGGTACCGTAGGCGGCAATACCCCGGTATGTACCGGCAGCACCTCATCCTTAACCCTTGCAGGCCAAACCGGCAATGTAATCCGTTGGGAGAGTTCGGTAGCACCATATAGCAGCTGGAGCACCATTGCCAATACAACCACCAGTTTAACCACCTCGGCCATTAACCAGCCAACAGCTTTCCGTGCAGTAGTACAGAGTGGCAGTTGTGCATCGGTAAATGCCGATTCGTTTATAGTAACCACCCTTTCCAGCGGAGTATGGCTGGGCGCTACGAGCAGTTCATGGAACACAGCATCCAACTGGTGCGGAGGCGTACCAACAGGCAGCACGGATGTAACCATCAGTTCAGGTACAGCCAATGCACCACAGATCAATACAGCAGCAGTGGTAAACAATATCAGCATCAGCAGCGGAGCCACCTTAAGCTTTACCGGCTCAGGCAACAGCCTTGATATCCGTGGCACATTAACCCAAAGCGGCACCTTTACCAAAACAGGAGGTACAGTTATATTCGGAGGATCAGGTGCACAAACCATTCCGGGAGATACCTATACCGGCTTAACCATTAATGGCTCATCCAACAAAACACTTGGAGGCAATACCACGGTAGAAGGCGTATTAACCTTAACCAGCGGTACGGTAAGTCTGGGCAGCAATGATTTATTTATAGACAATACCGGTTCTATCAGCGGAGGATCATCCACATCGTTTGTGGTGGTAAATGGTTCAGGCAAACTCACCCAGGGCGGTTTAGGAACTTCGGGTCGCACAGGAACCATCTTATTCCCAGTAGGAACAGGAGCCGGCAGTTATACTCCGGCCAGTATCAACAACAGTGGAACAGCCGATGATTTCAGTGTAGGTATCATCAATGGCGTTTACCCTAACTATACAGGCGAAACCCCATCGGGCAGTGCGTACAGCAGTGCGGTGGTAAACAAAACCTGGTTTATTACCGAAGGCACAGCAGGCGGATCCAATGCAGCCATTACGTTGCAGTGGAATGCTTCAGATGAGTTAAGCATGAACCGGAGCAATACGCTTGTAGGCCGTTATACCACCACCTGGGCACCGGTAGGATCGGGCAGTGCATTGGGAGGCGGGCCTTACAGCTTTACCTCAACCGGCATTACAAGCTTAGGCATCTTTGCAGTAGGCGATAATACATCAGCCTTACCGGTAACCTTATTGTCCTTTACGGCAACAAAATCGGGCAGAGATGCGGAGTTGAACTGGATAACTGTTCAGGAGGTAAACAACAGCCACTTTGAGATAGAACGTTCCACAGATGGCAAAAACTTTACCACCATAGGCAAAGCAGAAGGAAACGGAACCAGCACGGAGCAGCATAGCTACAGCTTCACAGATGAAGGCATTATGGGCCGCACTTCAGTAGCTTATTACCGCTTAAAACAGGTAGATTTTGATGGCTTATCGGTATACACCAATACTGTAGTGGTAATGAATGAGAAGGTAGCACAACTGGAAGTGGTATCGGTATCACCAAATCCGTTTGATGCGCACCTGAGTATTCAGTTTGTAACCCCTCATACCCAAACCATGGAAGTACAGCTGATGGATGCCTTCGGGCGTATGGTATCAAGCCGTGAGATCACTCCGGTACAGGGCAGCAATACCATCGATGTGAATGAATCCGGTATTAAAGCAGGTATCTATTTTGTACAACTGATCCAAAACGGTGAAGTGAAAAATATCAGGGTGGTAAAACAATAATTAACCACCCGTTTTACCTTTTTATACATCTTTAAAAGCAGGCCGTTCAATGGCCTGCTTTTTTTGTTGAAAACCATCTGATAAGGAAAGATTGTGAATATGTTAACAGGAATAAAAAATCAGGATATAAATTTGCCTGATGCAATTTGGATTTGAAAGATGTCCGTACTGTGGAAATGAAAAAGGGTTTGTTTATGTGCATGGTCATTATCAATGTGTAAGGTGTAATAACAATGTGATGCCATGTTGTTCAGGAGAGCAGGAGAATATCAACGAAAAAACCACAGAAGACGAACATTCGTAAGTATAAAGCATCCATTGGGCATAAATTGTACTCTGCAAGAAAATGTTTCACTAAATTTGAACCAATAAACAGTTAAGCTATGAATATAAAATTACTATTTGCATCATGTTTGTCATTATTGATGCTGGGAGCCAAAGGGCAGGCACTGGTAGGTGGCAGTACTTATCCGGTAAACGGAACACATTTACCACCAACATCCTTTGGTACGCTTCAGCAGGTTGCTACTTATCTTAAAGATAGTGGTGTAACCGGAACAGGAAATATTATAGTTCAGTTACAAACAGGTTATAATCCGGCTTCAGAGCCTGCTTCGGGGGTAACATTTGATACCATTATGGGAGCAAACGCATCGCGCAGGGTTATAGTAAGACCGGCAGCTGCTTATACCACAACCATAACCGGAACAGTAAATGGAGCAGGGGTGTTGAACCTGGTGCGAACCAAATTCCTTACGGTTGACGGTCGACAAGGAGGAACAGGAAGTATTGGACTAACCATTACCAACAGCAGCACCTCTTCTGTAGATTCCACATCAACCATTTACTTTGGGTTGGATGCACAAAACAATGTGATACGTTACTGTAATCTAACCGGCTCATCAAAAAGTTCAGCTTTTGGCGGAATGGTTTACTTCGGAAGGGGTATAGCCACAGGAAACAGTTTTAACACCATAGAGTATTGCGATTTGAATGGTCTTGGCGCATGCCATAATGGAATTTGCAATAATGGAACCATGACCAGCCCAACTACCCAGAACAATGGAGATACCATCAGGTTCTGTAATGTGTATGATTTTTTCAATACGGTAACTACTTCAGGTAATATTGGAATCCGTATTCAGCAAGGCGCATCCAACTGGGTTATTGAAGGAAATCATATCTATCAAACAGTTTCAAGAACTTATACCGCACAATTAAACAATTCAGGAATTAATATTGGTGTGGGCTCTGCATTTACTTCAGATGCTCACCGTATTGTAAACAACTTTATAGGAGGCAGCGGCCCAAATTGCACAGGCATGCTGGTAGCTAACTCTACCACCCAGGTTATAGGATGGAATGGGATTGTAATTAACGGAGGGCTTGGAACAGTAGTTTCTGGAAATACCATCAAAAACATATCTGTAACATTTAACAATACAGCAGGAAGTTTTACTAATGTTGGAATTAGTGTAGCCTATACTTTTAGTGGAAATGTTACCATCTCTAATAATACCATTGATTCATTTATGGTAAACAATAACTCAGGAGGTTCCTCTGCAGGAGCTTGTGTGGTAAATGGCATTCAAATTCAATCAACTGTAAGTACAGCGTTTATACCTCAAATAGCACCAAGTACTATTATTGAGAACAATACCATCTCCAATATCATGTCAATTACAAACTCAACGGCTGTAAATGCAATAGGGTTTGGTGTAAGGCTAAACGTAACAACAAATGGCAGCCAGAATGGTACAGCCACATCAGCTTCCAATAATATGTCGGTTAGGTTAAATGGCAATACCATCCATTCTATTTCAACAACAGGTGTTTCAGCGGCTTCTTATGCTTACGGGGTTTGGGGTAACAGCTTTGTGGGTTCAGGAGCCAGTAATTTTACCTTAAGGCTTATCCCTAAAATTGAAAACAATACCATCCGCAATATCAGTTCCAGCGGTGCTATTGTTTCAGCAGGATTTCCAACCGCGGGTGGCATAAGTATCCTTAATGCTGGAGCGTCATTAAATACCGGTGTTTATACAGATACCCTGATTGTAAATAATAACAATATTTACAATATTTATGGAACAAACAGTGCCCAGAATGCATACAGCAATTATATCACAGGGGTATCAACAAATTTGGGGAGGGTTCGTATTACCTCAAATAAAATTTACAATATTTACCATTCTGCAAAGGATTCCACAACCACTCCATACATCTGTGGCATTAATATACTTAATGTAGCAGCCGCTTCAACTATTGCCAATAACTTTGTATCGGTAGGAGATACCGCCACACAAAATTATGGTGCATTTGGTATAGCTGCTTCCTTTAGTACCAACGAAATCAATATAAATAATAATACAGTATTGATTGGAGGAACGGCAACTACAAAAAACTCAGCTGCTATACTCAGAGGTGATCCACTCAATCTGGCTGCTACAACAACCAATGTAAATATCAGAAACAATTTGGCTATCAACAGAAGGACAGGTGGCGGGATAAATGTAGCATTGGCTCTCCCCGGTACCTCCATATTTACATCAAATAACAATGTTTTTGTAAATGCTTCGGCCAATACATTATATTACAATGCCACAAGCACAAACTTGTCGGGATGGGTTACTGCCACAGCTAACGATGCTTATTCATACGAAGCTGTAACAGGAGTTACCACTTCATTCACGGCCAATCCGGCAACCATTAATTTAACGGATTTGTTTAATAATGCTTCATACGCATCTGTTGCCGATTTTCAGATTAAAACCACCAATGCAGCAAGCTGGCTTGCTTTTGGTAAAGGTCTTTCAGGTATCAGCACCACTGATTATTATGGAAACGCAAGAAGCTCAGTTACCGGAACACCTGTATGTATTGGTGCTCATGAATTTACTACATCAACCATTTCACCTGCATGTGCAGTTAGCGGAAATATTGCCACCAACGATTCATCTATGTTTTGGTTTGCAGGCCGCAATATTGCTAAAGTAAAATGGAACAGTGGCACGTTGCCTTCAGCAGTTACCGGCCGTTATTACTCAGGTGTTGATCATTCTGTAGTTACCCCGGGCAATAAAGCAAAAAGTTATTGGGAAATTTCAGGAACCGGTGGCAGTGGCTATAATACGAACGTAACCATTAACTACGGACCACACGAAACAGGCAATATTTCAAACGGCAGTGCAAGCACCAAACTTGCCATATTTAATGGTACAGGATGGAGTTATTTGGGTGCAGGAGCCACTGCAAATATAAATTCAAGTCCGCAATCTGTTGTTATTAATGGCATTGGAAATTTCTTCACCTCATCGGTAGCATTTACACTTACAGATAATACATCGCCATTACCGGTTGAATTATTAAACCTGAATGGAGCACTGATAAATAAGTATGTAGCCTTAACATGGGCTACTGCATCAGAACTAAACAACAGTGGTTTTGAAGTGGAACAGTCAACTGATGGGCTCTCCTTTAAATCAATTGGTTTTGTAAAAGGTGCCGAAACAACCAACAGCTTAAGCCAATATCAATATGCCGACTATAGCATTGCTGAGCTAAACAGCAAGGTTGTTTATTACCGCCTCAAACAAGTTGATCTTGATGGCAAGTTTAACTATTCAAATACCATTTCAGTAAACCTGAATCAGGTACCTTCAACAATTGGTATCATTGTTCCAAATCCATTCTCATCTGATATTACAGTAACCACTACCATTCAGGAAAAGGGAACCGCTGTGATATCAGTAACAGATTTGAGTGGAAAAGAAGTTGCTAAAGGTGTTTATGAATTAAGTAATGGGATACAAACCATTTCGCTGAACAACCTGGACGGGCTTGATGCAGGGGTTTATCTGCTCTCGCTCTCCATTAATGGTCATCAGGAAACGCGAAAAATAATTAAAACAACTAAATAAAAGGAAAGGCGGCTTCGGTCGCCTTTTTTATTAATATTGTGTATGCGGCAGGTCGCCATCATATGCAATCAATTTTCAGGAAGCGGTAAACCACTTAAATGCCTTCCTGGGCTCATCCGTTTTCTTGATCAACATAAAATAGAGTGGAAAGTCATTCAGGAAACTTTTAATGGTGACATCAACAGCTTTTCAAAACTGATTATTCTCGGAGGTGATGGCACCCTTAATTTTACCCTCAACAGGTTTCAGCAGATTGATATTCCAATTCTCATTATTCCATTAGGAACAGGGAATGATTTTGCAAAAATGGTTTACGGTAAACGAAGTCTGGCAGATTATTTTAAGCTGATTCTATCTCCTGAAAGCATAAAGGTAGATGCCGGAATATGTAATGGACGGATTTTTATTAACGGGTTGGGAATTGGTTTTGATGGGGCAATAGCCGGAATGCTGATGAAACAAAAACTAATTAAAGGAGCAGGGGCCTATATGCTTGCGGTAATAAGCAGGGTTTTGTTTTTTAAGCCATTTAGTGCTCATGTTTTTAATACCCTAAACTCTACCCGGCAACAGTTTTTGATGATTTGTATAGCCAATGGCCGCACCTATGGCGGAGGTTTTAAAGTAGCTCCCAAAGCCGTTTTAAATGATGGGTATTTTGATATTGTAACAGTTGATGCCATCAGGGTACTTAAAAGGCTTTACTATTTACCCATTATAAAAAACGGAAAACACCTCCATTTGCCTGTGGTAAATCACAGTTATTCATCCCGTATCCATATTGAGGCAGAGAAACCGCTGCCGGCTCACCTGGATGGAGAATACTTTGAGTCGGAAAAATTTGAAGTAGAATTACATGCCAACAAATATTGGTTTGTGGTGGGTTAGCAGGCATGAGAAATGCTAAATTTCAGATAATCAAATGGTATAGATTTAAAGAGCTGGTATCATTTATGAACTAAAACTTTCTAAGGGAATAATTGTAATAATTTAGACTAAATACAAATAATAGCCTAAATTTGCCCACTTATAGCTTATGTCAGAAAAGGAAAACGTAGATATTATAGATCAGGTAGTTAGCCAGGAATACAAGTATGGTTTTACCACCAATATAGAAATGGACATGGCCCCCAAAGGGCTAAATGAAGACATTGTTCGGTTTATTTCGGCAAAAAAGAACGAGCCGGAATGGATGCTGGAATGGCGACTTAAAGCATACCGCCACTGGATAAAACTGGAAGAACCCAATTGGCAGAATTTTTCATACCCTAAACCTGATTATCAGAACATCATATTTTACGCAGCTCCTAAAGAAAAAATAAAACTGGATAGCCTGGATCAGGTAGATCCTGAATTGTTAAAGACTTTTGAGAAATTAGGTATCAGCCTTCAGGAGCAAAAACGTTTAACCGGAGTTGCTGTTGATGCTGTTTTCGACTCGGTTTCAATTGCTACTACCTTCAAAGAACAACTGAAAGAAAAGGGTGTTATATTTTGCAGCATCAGCGAAGCATTGCATGATTATCCGGATATGGTAAAAAAATATATCGGGTCTGTAGTGCCTTATACAGACAATTATTTTGCAGCGCTTAATTCAGCCGTTTTTAGTGACGGATCATTTGTTTATATCCCCAAGGGCGTTCGTTGCCCTATGGAATTAAGCACCTATTTCCGAATTAATGCAGAAAATACCGGGCAATTTGAACGGACATTGATTGTGGCTGATGATGCCAGTTACGTAAGTTATCTGGAAGGATGCACAGCGCCTATGCGTGATGAAAACCAATTGCATGCTGCTGTAGTGGAGCTTGTTGCTATGGAAAATGCAGAAATAAAGTACAGCACCGTTCAAAACTGGTACCCTGGCGATAAAGATGGAAAAGGAGGGATTTATAATTTTGTTACTAAACGCGGAAGTTGTGAAGGAGCCAATTCCAAAATAAGCTGGACACAGGTAGAAACGGGCAGTGCCATTACCTGGAAATACCCAAGCTGTATTCTTAAAGGCGACAACTCATCAGGAGAGTTTTTCTCGGTGGCAGTAACCAATAATATGCAGGTGGCTGATACGGGTACCAAAATGATTCATATTGGTAAAAACACCAAAAGCCGCATTGTAAGCAAAGGAATTTCAGCAGGCAAATCACACAACACCTACAGGGGGCTTGTTAAAGTTTCCAAAAAAGCAGAGGGAGCAAGAAACTATACCCAATGTGATAGCATGCTTATTGGCGACCGTTGTGGAGCGCATACTTTTCCATATATCGAAATCAATAACAAATCAGCTCAGGTTGAACATGAAGCCAGCACCAGTAAAATAGGCGAGGACCAGATTTTTTATTGCAACCAAAGAGGCATAGGATTGGAAGAAGCCATTAGCCTTATTGTGAATGGGTTTTGCAAAGAAGTATTAAACCAATTACCAATGGAGTTTGCGGTAGAAGCGCAAAAATTGCTTGCAGTGTCACTTGAGGGGTCTGTTGGATAACAAGAAATTTTAAATGTTAAGTTTTAAGTGTTGAGTTGTATCAGATAACCATTGACGAAATCACAAAAATGACAAGCGGATTAATGACATACCTTAAAAACTCAACCTACACTGGCTACAAAAAACAATCAACTAACAACAACAACTTCGAACTAAGAACTTCGAACTAAATAACTAACAACAACAACTTCGAACTTCTAAACTTCGAACTAATTAACTAATAAAAACTTCGAAATAAAATATAGACATGCTTGAGATAAAAAATTTAAAAGCAGAAATAGACGGAAAACAAATTCTTAATGGAATAAACCTAACGGTAAATCCGGGTGAAGTACATGCCATTATGGGGCCAAACGGGGCGGGTAAAAGTACCTTGTCGGCTGTGTTGGCCGGCCGTGCGGATTATGCCGTTACCGGAGGCGAGGTTACCTTCAATGGGAAAAACCTGCTCGATATGTCGCCAGAAGACCGCGCAAGGGAAGGGGTGTTCCTTGCATTTCAATATCCCGTAGAAATACCGGGTGTAAGCACCACCAATTTCCTTAAAACAGCCATCAACGAAAAACGCAAATACCAGGGACTTGAGCCTATGGAGGCAACTGATTTTCTTAAATTCATGCGTGCCAAAATGGAGCAAATGGAAATGGATAAATCATTAACAAGCCGCTCATTGAACGAGGGGTTTAGCGGAGGCGAGAAAAAGAGAAATGAAGTTTTTCAGATGGCTATGCTGGAGCCAAAACTTTGTATTATGGACGAAACAGATTCAGGTCTGGATATTGATGCATTGCGTCTTGTTTCAAACGGAGTAAATAAACTGAGAGATGCAGAAAGATCTTTTATGGTAATTACCCACTACCAGCGTTTACTCGATTATATTGTACCTGATTTTGTGCACGTATTGTTTAAAGGCCGTATTGTAAAAAGCGGTGATGCAAATCTGGCAAAAGAACTGGAAATAAAAGGATACGACTGGATTAAAGAAGAGGTGGAGGCTACTGTATAATTAATAAGTCCGTGGCCGGATAAAACCGGCATCACCAACTAAACAGGAGAAAATGAATTTACAAGAGCGAATTAAATCCGATTTTAATCAATATAAAAACCAGGCAGAAAAGGGTGCGTTTCTGGAATTAAGGGAGCGTGCATTTACGGAATTTGAACAGTTGGGATTTCCTACCATTAAACATGAAGAGTGGAAATATACCAACCTTAAAACCATTGCAGGAGGTAGTTTTGAAACCACCTGTGCTCCGGCTGAAGCTGCAAAAGAGTTGCTGGGAAAATCCATTATCAAATCACTTATTGCCAACAGGCTGGTTTTTGTAAACGGGGCATTTTATGCCGAATTATCTACCATTCTGGAAAAGGATAAGGATATGGTATTAAGCAATATGGCCAATGCCAGAAAGCAACATACATCCTTGTTTGAAAAACATTTCGGGAAATATGTGCCTTATATGGGGGAGTCGCTTAATGCTTTAAATACGGCTTTATTAAGTGATGGTGCTTTCCTTTATGTGCCCGAGGGTAAAAGGCCGGAATATCCTGTTATTATTATCAATATTACTGACTCATCTTCCCTGAATGTATTGTCGCAACCACGTAACCTGATTGTTGTAGAAAAAAATGCTTCAGCTACGGTAATTGAGACTCATTATGCCATTGGATCCAATCCTGCATTTACCAATGTGGTGAATGAAATTTATGCGGGCGAAAACAGTAGCCTCGAGCATTACAAATTACAACGCCAGTCGGGGGAACAATACCAGAACAATTTTACCCAGGTGTTTCAGGAGGCCAATACCAATATCAATCAGGTAACGCTAACGCTTGATGGCAAGCTGGTGCGCAATAACCTCCATTTTTATATGAACGGAGAAAATTGCAATACCCTCTTGTACGGACTTTATATTACCGAAAACGATAACCTGGTAGATAACCATACCCGTGTGGATCATGCAAAACCCAATTGCTACAGCGATGAAAAGTACAAGGGCATTTTAAAAGACCGCTCAACCGCTGTATTTAATGGTAAAATTATGGTTCACCTGGATGCCCAAAAAACCAATGCATACCAGCGCAACCAGAATGTGCTGTTAAGTGATGAGGCTACTGTAAATACCAAACCCCAATTGGAAATATTTGCAGATGATGTGAAATGTACCCATGGTGCTACCATTGGTCAGCTGGATGAAGAACCTATGTTTTACCTGCGTAGCCGTGGTATCCCCGAAAATACAGCAAGGGCCATGTTGCTTAACGCATTTGCAGCCGATATAGCAGAGAAGATTAAAATACCCGAACTGGTTACTTTGCTTGAAAACGAAATAGAAAGAAAACTGTAACTGACTCCTCAGTGAAATCTGCGGCCAACCTCCATATCGAATCAATAAGAAATCAGTTTCCTATCCTGCATCAGGAGGTTAACGGACATCCATTGGTTTATTTTGATAATGCCGCAACAACACAAAAACCACAGCGTGTAATTGATGCGCTCCATACCTATTACACTGCCGATAATGCCAATATTCACAGGGCAGCTCACACGCTGGCTTCACGCTCTACGGAGTATTTTGAACAAACGCGTAAAGCCGTTCAGCAATTTATAAATGCACGCGAGGCAGAGGAATGTATTTTTACCAAAGGCGTAACAGAAAGTATAAACCTGGTGGCGCAAACCTGGGGCAGAAAATTTTTGCAGGCCGGTGATGAAGTGCTGATTACAACCATGGAGCATCATAGCAATATTGTTCCCTGGCAAATGATATGCGAGGAAAAAGGAGCAGTACTAAAGGTTATTCCTATTAATGATGCAGGAGAGCTATTAACGGATGAGTTTGAAAAACTACTCTCCTCTAAAACCAAAATAGTTGCCTGTGTTTGGGTAAGCAATGCTTTAGGAACCATTAATCCCATAAAACAAATCATCAGCAAAGCACATTATGTTGGAGCCAAGGTATTGCTGGATGGCGCACAGGCCTGTGCACACCTGGAGGTAGATGTGCAGGATTTGGATTGTGATTTTTTGGCCATGTCGTCTCATAAAATGTATGGCCCTACTGGTGTTGGTGTGTTGTATGGCAAACGTGAATGGCTGGAGTTAATGCCTCCTTACCAGGGTGGAGGAGAGATGATAAAAGAGGTAAGTTTTGCCCATACAACCTATAACGATATCCCTTATAAATTTGAGGCCGGAACGCCCAATATTGCTGATGTTATTGCCTTTAAGCATGCACTGGACTTTATAAATGAATTGGGCAAACCAACGATAGCAGCGCATGAGAATGCCTTATTGCATCATTTTGTAAATGGAGTAAAAGGTATGGAGGGTATAACCTTGGTGGGAACCGCTGCACAAAAAATATCCGTTCAATCGTTTGTGTTAAAAAACATGCATCATTTTGATGCAGGCATGATGCTGGATGCAAAAGGTATTGCTGTGCGCACAGGCCATCATTGCACACAACCTTTAATGCAAAGGTTTGGAATTGATGGAACCATCAGGGCTTCGTTTGCGGTGTATAATACCGTTGAAGAAATGGACAGGATGCTGGAGTCTTTACAAAAATTAACGCGATTATCTAAATAACAGGAAACACATTGAGCCGCTCTGTAGCAGATATACAAAACGAAATCATTGATAATTTTTCCCTGTTTGACGGAGACATGGAAAGCACTCTTTTTTACCTGATGGATCTGGGTAAAAAATTACCGCCCATGCCTGAGCAACATAAAACAGAAGATTTTATTGTGAAAGGTTGCCAAAGCAAGGTTTGGGTTTATCCGTCATTTGATAATGGAAAGGTTCAGTTTGAAGCCGATAGCAATACAGAAATTACCAAAGGCCTGTTATACCTCTTGTGGAGTATCTGGAATAACCAAACACCCGAAACCATATTAAACACAGAACTGTATTTTATTGATAAAATTGGCATGAGCCGCATGATTGGGAGCCAACGAAGCAACGGCTTTGCCAGCATGATACAGAAAATGAAAACATACGCAACCTTGTATCAGCAGGGCAAGGTTTCATAAACAGATAAACCGGCAAAAAGAAACAGATGATCATGGAAGAAACAAACAATACGGAAACCACCAAGCCACTTCGCACCTTTGTTGATGTGCAGAATGAGGCTATTGAGGTACTTCAAACTATTTACGATCCTGAAATTCCGGTAAATATTTATGAACTGGGACTTATTTATGAAGTAAATGTTTCCAACGAGTTGAATATTGAAATTATCATGTCGCTTACATCACCGTTTTGCCCGGCAGCCCAAAGCATGCCTGAGGAAATAAAACAGAAACTGGGAGCCATGGATGGGGTAAAGGAGGTTACTGTTACCGTAACATTTGAGCCACCCTGGTCTCAGGATTTGATGAGCGAATCAGCTAAACTACAATTAGGCTTTATGTAAAATATAAAAGGCTCCTTTCGGGAGCCTTTTGTTTTTAATCTCATTTGCCGGATTATTTACCTGCAAGTTCTTTCAGTTTATCCTGTAATTTAAATTCATCACCTTCTATATATCCGTTGTGCGACCATACAATTTTGCCTGTTTTATCAAGCACAATGGTATAAGGCACATTTTGTCCGTTTAATGCACGCAACAGGTCACGGTTTACATCAAGCAAAATTTCGTATTCCCACCCTTGACCGGCCACATAAGGCTTTACTTTCAGCACGTTTCTGGCATCATCAATAGAAACAGCTACAAGCAACACATCATATTCGTTTTTCCATGTTTCATAAAGCGACTCATGAATATTGTTCAGCTCTTTTTTGCATGGTGTGCACCAGGTAGCCCAAAAGTTGATGATGACTATTTTCCCTGATTTGGAGTATTCTGATACGTTTTTGCTTTTGCCGTTCATATCCTTAAGAACAATTTCAGGCATGGTTTGACCATTTTGGGCAAAAGCTGAAATAGCACCAAACAAAAGGAAGGAAAGAATGAGTTTTTTCATGAATGGGTAGATTATTACAGGTGTAAAATTAATAAAAAGCTTTAATAAAACATACAATTAGCATACACCATGCCATAAGATGTGAACAAAGTGGTAAATGACTAATATAAAAGGCTTATATATTTGATGCCTATGAAGGTAGGAATCTTTTTTGGAGGCAATTCCCGGGAGCGCGAAGTTAGCTTTGCCGGAGGCCGCACGGTTTATGATAACCTGGATAAAACCCTGTTTGAAGCAGTACCCATTTTTATAGATAGTTTTAACAATTTTATCCTGCTCGACTGGCACCTGATTTATAAAGGCAGTATCCGCGATTTTTATCCACCGGTATCGGCCCTGAAAAAGTCGAAATACCCTGTGCAGATTTATGCTGAGAGCATAAAAGAAGCTTATAAAGATAACGGGTATAGTTTGGCCATTAAGCTGGGTAAGGTAATTAAACCGGAAGAACTGAAACACCTTATAGATTTTGCATTTCTGGCTCTGCATGGCAATTTTGGTGAAGATGGCACCATTCAGGGGTTGCTTGAGTGGATGAAAATCCCTTATAGCGGATCAGGAATTATGCCTTCTGCTCTGGGAATGAATAAACGTTTTCAGAAAAGCCTGATGAAAGAAGCAGGAATGAATGTGCCGGCCACTTTTCATTTTAGCAAAGAAGAGTGGTTAAAAGGTGACAGAAAAAAAATTCATGCCGAAGCAAAAAACATATTTAAAGGATTATGTGTATTGAAACCGGCCAATCAGGGCTCTTCTGTTGGGGTTAGCGTAATTGATGCAGGTAATTTTGAAGCCTTTAAGCTTGCTGCCGATAAGGCCCTGTTTATTCAAACCATTACGGCCTCTGAATGGAACAAACTGGATAAAATCGCAAAAATTCAATTGGTGCAGAAAATATCAGATGTAAAAGAGGGGATAGGATTGCCTTGTAACTCGGCCGGTAAAACAATTTACCATCCAGATGAGTTGTTTGCGTTGTTTGATAAGGAATTAAAAAAAGGTTCTTCTGTTACCCTGGAGGGCATTTACAGCGAAACAGAATGTTTAATTGAAGATTTTATAGAAGGACGCGAGTTTAGCTGTATTGTGGTAAGGAACGATAACGGAAAGCCCGTTGCATTGCCACCAACTGAAATTGTGAAAGGCAAAGAAGTATTTGACTACCGCAGCAAGTATATGCCTGGATTAAGCCGCAAAATTACCCCTATTGATATTCCGGATGCAGAAATAGAACGTATTCGTAAGGAATGTGTACGTCTGTTCGATTATTTTGGTTTTCATGTATATGCCCGTATTGATGGCTTTATCAGCAGCAAGGGAGAGTTGTTTTTAAATGACCCGAATACCACTTCGGGCATGATGCCGTCTTCTTTCTTTTTTCACCAGGCAGCTGAAATTGGCTTAAATCCATCACAGTTTTTAACTTATATTATTCGTACTTCCATTGCAGAAAGGGTGGCATCACAGTCAACACACGCACACCTGCAAACCCTGCTGCAAAAGCTTGATGACAAACTGGAGGCCAACAAAAGCAAAAAGAGCAACAAGAAAAAAGTGGCTGTGTTTATGGGTGGATACAGCACAGAAAGGCATATTTCCGTGGAGAGCGGAAGAAATATTTATGAAAAACTGGCTTCATCGGCCAAATACCAGCCTTTCCCTGTATTTGTAACCGGTAATGATACCCATCATGATTTATACCTGCTGCCGGTAAATATTATGCTAAAGGATAATGCAGATGATATCAGGGAAAAGGTATTGCATTTTAAACGCTCGCCAGTTATTGAAAAAATTGCCAAAGAGTGCAGCGCCATATTAAACAAATACGGAACGCCTGATGCCCTCAGCACCCCTGAAAAAATTACCTACGATAAGCTGGCAAAAATAACCGATGCTGTTTTTATTGCCCTGCACGGCAGGCCCGGTGAAGATGGAACCGTGCAGAAAGAACTGGATCGGTTGCGCATTCCTTATAATGGTTCAGGCGTAAAAAGTTCTCAAATAACCATTAATAAATACGATACCAACGAGTTGCTTAAAAAGCACGGCTTTCTTATTGCTGAGCATATGCTGGTGAAACAAACCGATTGGGAAAAGGATAAGAAAAAACTCATTGCCCAGGTTGAAAAAATAGGCTACCCGCTTATTGCCAAACCTGCAGATGATGGCTGCAGCAGTGCTGTTAAGAAAATAAAAACCAGAGAAGACCTTGTAAATTATGCCGATGGCGTTTTCCGTAATGCCGATTTACTCTCCGCATCGCTGGCCACCCGGTTAAAGTTAAAACCAAAAGAAGAGTTTCCACGCAAATCTTATTTTCTGGTAGAAAAGTTTGTAGAAAAAGGCAAAAAAGCCACTCACTTTCTGGAGGTAACCGGTGGTATGCTTACCCATTACAAAAACAAAAGTATCAGCTACGAAACCTTTGAACCAAGTGAAACATTGGCCGAAGGAGAAGTGCTGAGCCTTGAAGAAAAGTTTTTGGCCGGACAAGGACAGAATATTACTCCCGCCCGTTATGCCAAAATACCCAAAGCACAAAAAGCCATAAGTAAAAAGGTGCAACAAACTTTAATGAAAGGAGCAAAAGTATTAGGAGTGGAAGGTTACTGCCGCATTGATGCTTTTGTGAGAATACTGCCTAAAAATGAGGTGGAAGTGGTATTTATAGAGATCAACTCCCTGCCAGGTATGACACCCGCTACGGCCATATTTCACCAGTGTGCACTTAATGGGTATAAGCCTTATGAGTTTATCGACAGTATTCTTGAGTTTGGAGCAGCCAGAACCAAAAAACGGAAGTGACCAAAGCTATTCGGCCGCAGTCAACTTTTATTTTCTTGTTTACATCTAAAAACAGATATTTGGCGTTTAAGCAGTATTCATGAAGTTGATTAAAATATTCGGTGCAAACCTGCTGGCCATTATCCTGTCAGTTGTAGTTATTATTACAATTGTTTCGTTTGTATTAAACAGCGTTACCAGGCATGGGGAGTCGCTTACAGTACCAGATATTAAAGGATTAAAGATTGGTGATGCGGCCAAAGTGCTGGAGCAAAAAAAACTACGTTTTCTGGTTGTTGATTCCCTGTTTTTTGAAGACAAACCAAAACTGAGCATACTTGAACAAAATCCGCCACCGCAAGCCAAAGTAAAGGAGGGAAGGATTATTTATCTCACCATTAACAGCAACAAAGCTCCACAGGTGATGATGCCAAACCTTACCGATGTTTCTTTAAGACAGGCACAGGCCATGCTTGCAGGAGCTGGTTTAAAAACCGGACAACTTATTTATAAACCGGATATTGCACAGAATGTGGTGCTTGACCAGCTTCTGGGTGGCCGCAGCATTAAAGAAGGAGAGAAGATTCCCAAAGGTTCTGTAATAGACCTGGTGCTGGGTAATGGCCTTGAAGGAGAAGATGTTCCCGTTCCTGATCTTACCGGATTAACACTGGAAGAAGCGGGCAATTTATTACAAAGCTCCTCGTTAAATATGGGCGCTGTGGTATATCAGGGCGCCATTAAGGATACAGCAACGGCCAAGGTTTTCAGGCAAATGCCCTCATTTAGTGCGGAAGCAACTGCCAAAGCCGGTCAACCTGTTGACTTGTTTTTAAAACAACAATGAGAGAAAAACTACTAAGCTTACTTATATTTCTTCCTTCCCTTCTGCTTGCACAACGAGGAGAGGTAAGGCTGCCCTTGCAGGGCAATCCTGCTATTAAACAATACCTTCAACAGCATCCTTTACCTGAGGAGAAAGCAGTAAAAAAAGGAAGTTTCTTTAAAAATGCCGGACGTTTTCCGCTCATTGATCGCTTTCAATATGCAGGTGATTCCCTAAAGGTAACCAACTGGGTACCCGGAGGTGCAACTAAAAATGGCAGAAGGGTGGTATTAAATGCCCTTAATGCAGCAGGAGCAGCTTATGCCGGAGGGGCAGGATCCTTTGGGTTGGCCGATACCTTAAAATCTGTACCGGTAAATCTCACTACTTCTTCTGGTAACCTGTACATAAAATTTGGTTTAAGCACAGGCAATACATGGCAAAATGGTGACTCCTTAACCCTTGAGTGTTTAACTCCATCAGGCAGTTACCAAACCGTATGGACCTCTCCCAATGTAAGTTTAACACAAACGGATATTATAGTTCCATTAAATTATAGCCTCTATTATTCTCCTAATTTCGATTTTAAGTTTACTGTTTACACACAGCGATTATTATCCAATACAGAAACTTTTGTATTGTATGATGTGGCCGTTACAGATAAATGGAGTTTACCAGCTTATGAGAATTTTCTTACCGCGGTAGATTCTGTGGCTGCTCCTTTGTATTGGTTTCAAAGTTCGGTAACTGTGTTGCCGGGTTCAATAAAAGGATTGCCTTTTGGCCAAATGGCTGTGTTTAATGCATTTGATGAAAACAAACAATTGTATGCAGGTGCCAGCGGAGCAAGTGATACCCTATATTCTAACCTCATTGATGTGGAACAGTTTAAAACCACTGATTCTGTTTATCTGCGTTTTTATTATCAGCCTTTCCCATCGGCAACCAATGCTGATACTTTGCACCTTGAATTAAAGAACAACCTGGGTGTTTGGCAACGCGTTTGGTTTACAACCGGTGCGCAAATAAGTAATATAGATACTGCCATAAGGCAAATCAATATAGGTCGTTTCAGGCATCCAAACCTGCAGTTCAGGTTGATTAACTCAGGAACTCACACAGCAAATGATACCGCACAGTTTTTAGTAACAGGAGTAAATATTGGCAAAAAATTGCTGCTCCCTTTTCTGGATGATTTTTCGGCTACAGAAGTATATCCCGATTTAAACAGGTTTACATCACGTCATGTATATGTAAATAACCATTTTCCTAAAAACGCGCCAAGCCGCAATGTAGCTACTTTTGACGGGCTTGATTTCAGAGGCAATCCCTACGGCAGCATCAGGGGGTATTGCGATACGCTCACATCTCAGCCAATTAACCTGCATGGGTATGCTGCCAAAGATTCTATTTACCTTACCTTTTGGGTAGAACCACAGGGATTTGGAGAAGCTCCTAATGCAGCAGATTCCCTTGTGCTCGATTTCAGAACAAATGCAGTAAACGGATACGAATTTAAAACCGTAAGAAATATCTCACCCGCATTTTTGGCCAAGGATAGTTTTGTGGAAATACGCGTGCCCGTTACCGATTCCATTTACCTGCATGATGATTTTCAATTCCGCATTAAAAACATTGGAAGCAAATCGGGCAACCTCAACCACTGGCATGTTGATTATATCCGAATGGATAAGGGCAGGGGCTTAATAGACTTTTATCAGGATGTAGCCATTACTGCTGTTCCATCTTCTATGTTAAATAAGTACCAATCCATTCCCGCAAAACATTACCTGGTAAATCCATCTTTATACCTGGATGATGTGCAGAAGCTGGGAATGAAAAATAATAACGGAGTGAGTTATTCTGTAAACTTTTCCCGCGAAGTATTCGACCCTAATTATACCCGTATTGATACGTTTGGCAACGTAAATCCAAACCTGGTGGCATTAACCAATAGCGTGGTAAATATTAATAAGTTAACCCCGCTTCCGGTTCAGAACTTTAATTTAGATTCTATCGTATTCACATCACGTTACACCCTTTCGGGTTCAGGTGGTGATAATATTTACTCCAACGATACAGCCACTTCTAAAACCATTTTCAGCAATTACTTTGCATACGATGATGGCAGCGCAGAAGCCGGTTATGCCATAAAAAATGCACCGGGTGCAGTAGCCCTGGGTTTTGATCTGGCTGTTCAGGATACCTTGTATGGGGTGAGTATGTTTTTTAACCGCTCCACTGCTGATGTAAGCGGAAAATCTTTTTACCTGATGGTGTGGCAGGCAGTGAATACGAATGGAAATGCCACCGGTGAAATAGAATTAAAACGGGTATTGTTTGGCGGCCCATCGTATACCGGAAAATTAAACGGATTTTATTATTACAAGTTTGATGCTCCTTTAGTCTTGCCTGCCGGTAAATTTTATATTGGCTGGGAGCAACCGCAAATATTCGAGTTAAATGTAGGGCTGGATGAGAATTATGCTGTTAACGATACCCCTGCTGTAAATCCTGATATGTGGTATAAAATTGATGGATTATGGGATCGTACCATATTAACCGGTGCTTTAATGATGCGCCCTATATTTGGCAAATGGCTCGATCCTCCTGTAGGTATAGAGGAGCCATTAAGAGACAGACAACTATTGGAAGCAAGTGTATTCCCTAATCCTGCCACCGATCTGTTGTATATCAAAATCAAGAACCAAACCCTGGCAAAAACCGAGCTGTTTGATATCAGCGGAAAACTTGTACAAACCCTGCAGATACATGAAGAAGGGGTGATGGAACTGAATAACCTGGAAAGTGGGTTATACTTTTTAAAAATAACTTCAGAACAAAACAGTGTTACCAAAAAAATAATCATTAATAGATAATACCAATGAACGATATTACTGTAGAGGAATTAAAAGAAAGAATGGACAAAGGGGAGAAGCTTTATATCATTGATGTGCGTGAGCCTCATGAGTATGAAGAATACAATATTGGAGCAACACTTATTCCACTTGGTACGCTTCCTTCCAAACTGGAGGAACTTCAGGCACTAAAAGAGGAGGAGGTAATCCTGCATTGCCGTTCCGGTGCCCGCAGTGGCAATGCCAAATTGTTTATGGAAGACAGCGGTTTCAGCAAGGTGCGCAACCTGCTTGGTGGAATGCTTGCCTGGAGAGAACGTTTTGGCGGATAAATCAATGCCCTGATGCGTAACGTTTTTACTGGTATTACCGTACTTACGCTGGTGGTTATTGGCTTAACCAACACCTTTTGCAACGATAAAAAAGTTAAGGAAACCGCACCTGTTTCAACCTATTTAAATCACCACGATACGGTGAAGTATGTGGGTATGCAAACCTGCAAGGGATGCCATAACGATATTTATCAATCATTTATACAAACCGGCATGGGGCAATCGTTTGCTCCTGCATCGGGGGAAAAAAGTGCTGCCGATTTTAGCCGCCACCATATCGTTTACGATAAAAGCAACGATCTCTATTATCATCCCTTTAAAAGAGGAGATAGCTTATTCATTATGGAGTATCGCCTGAGTGGCAGGGATACCGTATTTAAAAGAACCGAACGCGTAGATTATATTATTGGCTCAGGCCAGCATACCAACTCGCATATGATGCAGGTAAATGGTTATGTGTATCAGTTGCCATTAACCTGGTATGCCCAAAAGAAAAAATGGGATTTGCCTCCAGGTTATGAAAATGGCCACAATGTGCGTTTCTCCCGCGAAATAGGCATGGAATGTATGAGTTGTCACAATGCCATGCCTGAGGTGGAAGCTCATTCTCAAAACAAATTTATTTCTGTGCCTGATGGTATTGATTGCGAACGCTGCCATGGACCGGGTGAAGTACACGTAAGAGACAAATCAGCGGGCATTCGTATAGATACTGCTACACAAATTGATTATACCATTGTAAACCCCAAAAAGTTAAGTTGGGAAAGGCAAACGGATATTTGTCAGCGTTGTCATTTGCAGGGAAATGCGGTGCTTAAACCTGGTAAATCTTTCCGTGATTTCAGACCGGGAATGGCCTTGGCAGATTATGTAGATGTGTATATGCCAAAATATAAAGGCCGCGATGATGAGTTTATTATGGCCTCTCATGCGCAACGCCTTCAAATGAGCAAGTGTTTTTTGGTATCAGCCAAAACATCCAATACCTCCAAACTCACTTGTATTACCTGCCACAACCCGCATGTAAGTGTAAAGGTTACCGGCAGGCAGGTGTTTAATAATACCTGCATCAATTGCCACAATACCCAAAGCACCTGCAAAGAGAAACCGGAGGTACGCAAAGCCAGAAATGATGATTGTGCAGGTTGCCATATGCCTTTGTCCGGCACTATTGATATTCCGCATGTAACCGTGCACGATCATAAAATTCAGGTTCCTGCAAAAGCAACGGATAAGCAAAAGATAAAAGAGTTTGCGGGTATATATTGTGTAAACAACCCCGGTGCGGATGATGAGGCCAAGGCAAAAGCATACCTGGCGTATTATGAAAAGTTTGAAGGGGAGAAGGTCTCCATTGATTCGGGTTCATTTTACCTAGCCCGGTTTGGAAAACAACAGGAAGATTTTCTGGATACCAAGGTGCATTACCTGTATTTGAAACATGATGAAATTGGTATGATGCAACTGGCCCAATCTTTAAAGCCGGCCGATATAAGCAAACCCTGGTTGTGTTACAGAATAGGGCAGGCTTATCAAAATAACAATGAGCTCACCCGTGCGGAGTTCTGGTATAAAAGAGCAACAGAAATTGCTCCGGCAAACTTGTCGTTTAAAAACAAGTATGGTTCTGTTTTGGTACAGCAACAAAAACTCGAAGCGGGTATTCAGGTGCTTACCGAATCTCTGGCACTTCAGCCCAAACAAAGTGAAGCACTTACCAACCTGGGGTTTGCCCGCCTCTTAAGCGGAGACATTCAATCGGCACTTAACCTGTATAATAAAGCGCTGCAACTGGATCCCGATTTTGAACAGGCAATTGTAAATAAGGCTGCAGTGCTAAACCTGCAAGGTAATAAACAAGATGCAAGAAAACTGTTGCTTCAGGTACTTAAGCGAAATCCCAATAACCAAAACGTTAAAGATTTGCTGGGAAGGTTATGAGGAGCTTCGTTTTACGCACGTTTTCCCGCACAATACGGATTATTTAAGCAATATTTCTCCCTCATTTTCCTGCTCCGGAATACCCCATGTATCAGAATATTTTCTTGCGGTGATATAATATTTCCCATCCTTTTTTGATTTATATAATGAGTCAATTATTGTAGGGTAGTCAGGAGTTTTGACAATTCCCTCTTTAACGACTTTCCCTTCATCATTAACAATAATAAAAGCTAAAGAAGTTGGGTTTCTAATATCTCTCAGCTTATACTCATGGTTGTTGTTTAAATTATCAATGTCCGTATTGAATAATAAATAGGTGTGATTATTTTCAAATATAGAACCGACAGAAGCAAATCTCATAAATAAATCACCAGAACTGGATTGATGTTTTGAAACAACATTATCCCAAACCAAACCTACAGTTAAATCAATTTTCAAAAGGATGATGGCTCCAAAAGAATATATTGTTGAGTTCTGTGATGGCATATTTCCAGAGCTAAGTGAGCTAACATTTTGCTCTTCTATTAAAATAGTAAGGGTGCCATCATTATTTGTAGCAATATCAATAATTTCCACATTTGGCTTCCTGTTCTTTTCAACCTGTTTTAGAGGCATAATCTTTTGCAATAATTCGTTTGAAAAAGGAATTCGTTGAGACCTGCTTTCCTTCAGGGTTTCTAAGCTGTATTCGATGCTCAACAGCCCTTCCATTCCCCAATTTTTCTCTCTAAGATTTGAGTATAATTGGGTTACATAAATTGTGTTTTGTTTAGGGTTAATTGAAATTTGACTCTCAGTTATGTATTTTGATTCTCCGTAATTAACCTGTTGTATAACTGGTTGGTTACTAATCTTGTCATACTTGCACAGTTTATATGAAACACTATCTCTCTTTCCTACTTTTATTAAGGATATCAGGTTTTGTTCGTTCTCGGTTAATGTTTCAAATTTAACCCCTTTAAAAATTTCTCCTTTTTCTATTGGAAATAGAACCTCCCAATCCAGTTTCAAGTCAGGATTAATAAGTGCGAAACGAATAGCGTTTGGTTTGTAAGGCTTAAGATCATAAAATTCCTGGTAATAAGCCATAATTTTATCTCCATATTTTTTTAACATAAACCTGCAAAACCTGGTTTCGATTCCCGTAAAAGGATTACTGGTAATATATACCGGCTCGTTTTCCGGTTGAATGTTCTCGTTAAATCCCTGAGCAAAAAGTTTAATTTTTTTCTCAGCTCTATCAAGAGTAAAAAAGAATATGACTAATTGCTTATTTATAAAGTGCGCGTCTACATATTCTGCTTTTTGGGTTTTTAAGTATTTAGAAAGGTCATAAGTTTCTTTTTCGGTTTCATATTTTTTGTTTGTCTTCACAATAGTATATGTGAAACTAAAAGTCCCTTTTATTTCTAGCTCTACTCTAGAGGATTTGTCTTCATAAATTGCAGTATTCAGATTTCGGGCCTTTATTTCTTCTTTACTAATATCAGGTCCCCAGTTGATAGATAAGTCTTGAGCAAATGCATGTGTACTGCAATAAACCTGGAATATGCATGAAAAGATGATTAAACTATATTTGTTTTTCATAATTTAGAAATAATGGGTTATTGCGAATCTAAATGAAACAAGTAAAATAGCAATGCTCTTTTTCAGATCGTTGCATCATAAAACAGGAATTGGTTAAGAGATTGTTGATATTAGAGATAAGACTACAGCCTATCTGTAGTGTGGGCAGTATTTAAGATTTCATAGACGCAAAAAAATGCTCATCTGATATATTATTAATAGAGCAGATCGTTGGATGTTTTTTCATTACAGGATTCAAAAATTGCTTATATTTCCTCTTATAAACCTTTTTTACACACCATGTTTGAATCCATTTACAGGTATGTCAATCATTTTATCAGCCTCACGAATAAAGAAAAAGCCATTTTTGAGAGTGTTTTTACTTTCCGGCAGGTACCTAAAAACTTTGTGCTTATTGAAGAGGGTAAAGTAGCTAACGAGTTGTTCTTTATCAATAAGGGATTGCTGCGTCTGTATTATACCAAGGATGGGGACGATATTACCGGTTTTATTTTCAGGGAGGGGCTTTTTGCCGGCAGCTACGACAGTTTTTTAAGACGAAGCCCCGGAATACAAACCCTTGAAACCCTCGAAGATTGCGACCTGCTTGCCATTACAGCCGACCATATGGAGCAGTTATATGCCGAGATTCCCAAGATGAATATCCTTACCCGCAAAATTGCAGAGCAACGGTTTATCAATGCCCAAATGATTCTTTCTTCCTTTATACTGGATAGTCCCGAAGAAAGATACCGCAAATTTGAAGAGCAACACAAAGACCTCTTGCTGCGCGTACCCCAGCATATGATTGCCTCTTTCCTGGGCATTACTCCAGTATCATTAAGCCGCATCAGAAAAAGGATTGCGGAGGGAAATTAATTTCTTATCTTTTGTTAACGATGGGTGAACAAAGGTGACCGTAGTTTTGTACCATCAAAACAAAAACAACCATGACAAAAGAAATTAAAACCGAAATTGTAATTAATGCACCTGCTGAAAAAGTATGGCAAATCCTTACACAATTTAACTTGTACCATACCTGGAATCCGTTTATAATAAAGAGCGAAGGCCAGGCCATTGCCGGAACCCGCTTAACTAATACCATGCGCAATGGAGAAGGAACCATTACTTTTAAACCGGTTATACTTGATGTAAAAACAGGAAAATCATTTAGCTGGATGGGTAGTTTATGGTTTAAAGGCCTATTTGACGGGAACCATTATTTCGAAATAGAAGAGATCTCGGCCACACAGGTAAACCTTAAACACGGTGAAAAATTCTCGGGCATATTATCCGGTATGATATTGAAAAAAATAGGGGAGCAAACCCGCAACAATTTTGTATTGATGAATCAGGCGCTGAAAGCTACGGCTGAAGCTAAATAATCAATTAATAAACATGATGAGCAATAAATGGCCGGCACATTTTCCGGTAACACAAATAAGTTCACAGTTAGAAGTTAAGAAGTTCGAAGTTGGGTATTCATCTACACATCTTCACATTTTCACATTTGCACATCATTCTCCTTGCGTCTTTGCGGTGGTTTAAGTTCACAGTTAGTAGTTAAGAAGTTCGAAGTGGGGATTCATCTACACATCTACACATCTTCACATTTTCAAATTTGCACATTGTATGAAGTACCCGTTTTAGTTCGCTACGGTTGAGTTATTAGTAGAGTAGTAAACTGCAAAAAAGTGAGGTATTGAACACCCTACCCCCCTTCGCTTTTTCAACCCATATTAGGCACATGTTCATTCATTCAACATATCCTAATAATATGTTGAAATTGTTCGATTGTTTCAACATATAAGTCCAATATGCTCAATTAATCTGCCTGTTTATGGAGCATAAATTACCTTTAGCATTTTGACCAGGCGGATGTATTTTTTGTGTGATAGATTGGATTGAAAATGGCAATGCGAGTTTCAAGTTTTATCAGGGTCATTTGAAACATGAATGTTGGGCTACTGCCAAATAGCCTTATCTTTTATTATACTAGCAAAAGTGAAACATGTGAAGTCGGAATTTATGAATAGAGGGCAGATATTGATGAGGGAAGGGATGCCGATCTTTATAAACCGCAAGTTTCGCGCTTATTTGAGAATAGTAAATTAAACTGTCAATTGAATCTTAGGATTGGCAGCTTTATCTTGAAATTTATAATAATTTGCTTATCAAATACCTATGTTTGTCAAAAGCTAATTCTAAGGCCATGAAAAACGGGATAGACTTTGAGTTTATAACAGAAAAGCCACACATAGAAAATGAAAACGATCCACTTGAGTTTGGTTTCAAAAATGTCTGTGCTTCACTCTGTCAAATTATAAAAAAAGCACCTTCCCCTTTCACAATTGGTCTTATCGGTAAATGGGGTAGTGGTAAAAGCACATTGTTGGAAAATCTAGCTGTGGAGCTTGGTAAAGAAACAATTCCTGTATTCAATTTTGACGTTTGGAAACACAAAGACGACAGCTTGAGAAGGACATTCCTTAAAGAGTTACATGAGTTCCTATGCGCACCTCATTTTAAAGATATTTATACAAAAAAAGAACTCTCAAAACAGGTTTATGCTAGCACTAAGAACTCTAATGATGTTGTAAGCTTCTTGAAAGAAAAATGGGGACAGCATCTGTTGGCAATAGCGATAATAACGACTGTTATTGTTGTTGTTTCGGGTTTAATCCACTGGCTATTTGGCTTAATTGGTATTGATATTTTGCCTGTTCTAAAAACCTTGTTGAGTGCAATAACAGGAATAGTAACTGTTAGCGTTTTTGTGAAGTATATAGACCAGTTTATTAAAACTGAGAAAAAAGAGGAAGTCAAGGAAAGATATATAGATCCTCATCAATTTGAAGATGAATTTAAAGATATTATTAAAAGCATTAAATCAAAGAGGCTTATCATTTCTTTTGATAATATAGATAGAATTCAAGGAGGCGATGTTATCTCTGTAATTACTACGATAAAAACCTTTCTAGAGCCGATCCGCAAAGAAAATTATAACGCTTCTGTAGTATTTATTATTCCTTGTGATCATGAAGCCATAAGGAAAGTTGTATCAGATAAACATACAAACGCGGATGAATTCTTAAGAAAAATATTTAATACTATTATTTGGTTACCTAATTTCCACACCGTTGAATTAGAGAGTTATGCTAGAAAACTTTTGATAAAAACAAAAGTGAGGAGTTTTGATAATCCTGATATAGCTGAAATAATTATAAAGACATATAGAGAAAATCCAAGACAAGTGGTTCAATTCATAAACACTCTATTGTCTCAATATTTGATACTTAAGACTAAAGAAGACAGTAATGAGTTTGGTGGAAATTTCCATGTTGATGAAAATGTACAGATGCTTGTGAAGTTTATTTCATTGCGTCAGCGGTTTCCTTTGGTAATGAGCTTTATCGAGTCTGAAAGAATTTACAGGACAGATGTTAATTTGGAGAATTTAGGATTTAAGCATAAGCCGATCTTGCCTCGTTTTAACTTGTTTGTCAAAGATGAATTAAATGGGATAAATGACGAAATCTTGCCGTTGCTTTTTACATTAAAGTATTCTGAGCAAGAAAAGTCAATGCCAGGAATAAGTGTGTTATTTGATCTTTTGGAGCGAAATGAAATTGACAAAGCAACCTCTCTGTTCAAAGAAATAGTAAAAGAAGATCAATTGGCCTCATTCGATGATCTTATTGGAGAACGAATAATTTCAAATAAAATTAAGAACAACGAAGCTCGTACTGCGATTCTCGCAAATTCACTTATTGAAGTACTACTAAATGATGAGGAGATAATAGTGGCTACCAATACCTACAAACTGATTATACAATGTTTATCAAAATTTAGAAATCAAAATTTTTATTCTGCTATCAATGCTGCGAAGACTTGGGAATTCATACAATCGCACGGGAACAATGAAGATGTTGATTATCCATTGACACAGTGGATGGGTTTAATAAATTCATATGTGTCGGATGATTCAAATAAAGTCACGAAAAACGACCTTGATAAAATTGCCGTAGAAGTTCTACAAATTGCTACTGAAGCATTTCTACATATAAAAACAATGAGTATAATTGCCGAGGTGAAAAGATTTGCTGAAAACTATATCAGTAAATATGCTCCTCCATATTCAACAATACAGCCATTAACAGCTAATAAAGACAATAGAGATCGTTATCTGAGCGACTATTTTGTAAGAAATCTTATTGAAAAAGTCAGTATTGAAGATTTTATTGACGATGAATACGAAAGCCTTAGACCATTTAATATTCTATATTTTGTTTCGACCAATTATATCCAAAACTATAAAGACGATTTATTCGTTAGACTGAAACAGGTTTCAGAAAGCATAGAGCCACAAAGTCAACAGTTTCCCGCCTTAAATGAAGTTTATCATATCAAACTGGCAAAGTTCTTCGCAGTTCATAACCATCTTATCGGCAGTTCGACTGAAAAAATAACGGAGATTATTCATAATGCTGATCGTTTATATGATACTGAGAACCGCGAAGAGAACCGAGGAATTATCAACTTTTATTTAACAGTTTTTAATCAATATACTGGAGACTATAAAACACGTATGTCGGACGCCATAAGCCATTATTTTGAGGATGCTAACTATGAAAAGTTGACTAAATCTATAAGTGATTGGGATTACTTTGATTATTCAGAAGTGTTTCTTATAATGTTGAAAAACAGGCAGTTTAATAATGAAGTTGTATTGAGTTTTGTGTTTGGTAATGCCGCAGCAGAAACTAAGATTTTATGGATTACAACATTGCTGCCTATTCTTAACAAGTATGGTATTGACTTAATTGAAAGAAGTTTAGAGCTGCTTTCAAATGAAAGTGTAGTAGGTGCCTTAATAGCATACCTTCACTCAAGCAGTGATATGTCAATGAACAGAAGAGCATTTAGAGTTCTTGAACACGTTGAAACTTATTCAGATAAAACGAGTGAAGAAGTACTAGCGCTATTTCAAAAATGGCTTTTTAATGCAACAGATGGAGAAAGACGAAAAATTGTGCGAGAGTTCGTATTGTTTACTAAGACAAAAGAGCCTCTTGTCTTAGAAAAGCTCTGCTCTATAATCGTTCAACATGAGAAACCATTATCTCTTGCTTGTTTGAATATTTTGTTAGACCATAAAGATAGTATAACCAAAGAACAACAAGTAGATTTAATAGAATACTCTTTTGACAGGCTAGTTAATTCAGAGGACTTTAATGAAATAAGACTGTTATACGAAATTATAGAAAGTCAAGATGTTAATTTCGGGAAAGAAAAGCGGTTAAATGATCGATTAGAATCATTGGAAGCAAATTTGTTGAAATTTGAAGGAAGCATTAAAGATGAACATCTTCACATGCTTATCTCATTGAAGTCCGAAGACCCAATTATTAAAAAACTACAGTCAAAATTAATTAAAGCTCATAAAAACATCTTTTTAACAAGTACAGAACGAATTCGTGATCTGCAATCAGGTATGCGAACCGTTTCCCTTGACCATGGTTATTTAATTGGCATTTCAAGCACGTTCCCAGAATTCAGAGAAGCAAGTTCTTATTGAATATCGAAGAGGCTAATGCTTTCTGATGAGGAAAGTATAAACGGGGGAGAATATGTGTTAGGATATTCTTTCAAACTTCCTATTTCCGAAAGCCATATATCGTCTGCTAAAATTCGGTTTCTTATAGATGATAAAATTCAAGTTGTTTTAAATGAAACCAAGTTATCAGAGATTCTTGACAATAATCAAAATCAAGTCAGGGAACTAGATTTAACCAAATCTTTAAAACAAGGTATTAATGACTTTAGGTTCCTAATACAAAATGCTTCATTTGCACATCTTAATGTTGAAACGGAACCATTTTACTATTCAAATGAGAAATGGAACATGAATCCTTTTGGTATAATCTTCGTAATTGACATTCAAGTTAAAGGATAAAAGATTGTTTAATATAAAGAATAGAACATGGTTGTCGAAAGCAGGAATGATCAAAAACTTACATAGGTGTTTGTCAATCATTTTTATGGTTATTGCAAAACAAAATGTACAATAAGAAACCCCACCCAAACCCCATAAAAAAAGCGACCTTGTTTAAAGTCGCTTTTTTGTTGTGATTTCGCTGGGATTCGAACCCAGGACCCCTACATTAAAAGTGTAATGCTCTACCAGCTGAGCTACGAAATCAATCCCTTCGTTTTTGTTAACGAGGCTGCAAAAATAAGGCGATATTTTAATTTGGCAAACATGGGCTAATTTTTTTTTCGAAAATTATGCACATCCGTTTTTAATCAACCATTTAAAAATGGGTAACCGGCCTACTTGGTTTCCAATACCACAAAGGGCACAATCATTTCTTCCAGCGAAATACCCCCATGTTGAAAAGAGTTATTATACAGGTTTACGTGGTAATTATAATTGTTGGGGTAAGCCATAAAATGATCCTCGGTGGCAAAAACAAACCTCGAACTCATATGCAATTTGGGCAAATAAGCTTCTGATGGGTCTTTTATGGTAAACAATTCACTTTCATTATAACTCAGGTTACGGCCTTGTTTATACCTCAGGTTGGTGCTGGTATTGCGGTCGCCCACAATTTTTACGGCATCCTGCACCCGTATAGAGCCATGGTCGGTGGTTATTACCAGTTTGGCTTTTTTCTGGGCCAGTCGTTTTAAGGCATCAAACAGGGGAGAGTGCTCAAACCACGATTGGGTAATGCTGCGGTAAGCGGCTTCATCTTCTGCCAACTCCTTCATCACATTCATCTCCGTGCGTGCGTGGCTCAGCATATCTACAAAATTGTATACAATTACGTTTAGCTTATTGTTAAACATATTTGGTATCTGATCTACCAGGTCTTTGCCGGCATTAAAGTTGGTTACCTTGGTATAGCTAAACTTCTCTTTAAAATTAAGCCTGTTCAGTTGCGAGGCCAGCAACTCTTCTTCATATTTGTTTTTGCCTTCATCTTCTTCCTCATCCACCCACAGGTTGGGGTATATTTTGCCAATCTCCGAAGGCATCATACCGGCAAAAAAGGAATTACGGGCATAATGTGTGGTGGTAGGCAAAATGGTCATGTACACATCCTCTGTTTCCGTTCTGAAATACTCGCTGATAATGGGTTGTATCACCTTCCACTGGTCGTACCTGAAATTATCCAACAGGAGCAAAAAAACAGGTTCTTTGCTTTCCTGAATTACGGGCATCAGTTTCTTTTTCACCACCGTATGGCTCATGGCCGGTGTTTTATCATCGGCCTTCTTTAAAAAGTTAAGGTAGTTTTGTTTTATAAACTTGGTCCACTCGCGGTTGGCTTCACTTTTCTGCATCACAAAAACCTCATCCATACCGGTATTATCGCTGGAGGAGAGTTCCAGTTCCCAAAAAATGAGCTTGCGGTAAAGGGTAACCCAGGTATCAAAACTGGTGGTATCCATCATCTCCATGCCAATTTGCCTGAACTCCTGCTGGTAGCCCTGAGCGGTTTTTTCGCTGATGAGTCTTTTGTTGTCCAAAATCTTTTTTATGGAAAGCAAAATCTGGTTGGAATTAACCGGTTTTATCAGGTAATCGGCTATTTTATTGCCAATGGCATCTTCCATAATATGCTCTTCTTCACTTTTGGTAATCATTACCACAGGCACATCAGGCTTAAAGGTTTTTATCTGGGCAAGTGCTTCCAGTCCTGAAATTCCGGGCATGTTTTCATCCAGAAAAATAAGGTCGTAGTGTTTGGTTTTGCTGGCATCTATGGCATCTATCCCGCTGGTTACGGTATCAATTTCATATCCTTTGTTGGTAAGAAAAATAACATGGGGTTTCAACAGTGCAATTTCGTCATCGGCCCAAAGTATGTGTGCATTTGGCATATAAAGTCTATTTTTGTTAGGTATTAAGGGTTACGAATTTAAATTACTTTTATTGTGCAGCAAGGTTTTAATAAGAAGAAAATCATTAATGATCCGGTTTACGGTTTTGTAAGCATACCATCAGAGCTTATTTATGATCTGATTGAGCATCCGTATTTTCAGCGTTTGAGAAGAATAAGGCAATTAGGGCTTTCCAGTTTTGTTTATCCCGGAGCACAACATACGCGTTTTCAGCATGTAATTGGTGCCATGAGCCTTACGGTGCAGGCGGTAGATATACTGAGGCAAAAGGGAGTGGAAATAACACCCGAAGAAGCTGATGCCGTTAGCGCTGCGGTTTTATTGCACGATATGGGTCACGGGCCATTTTCGCATACCCTGGAAGAAGTACTGATAAAAGGCGTGCATCATGAAGATATCTCGCTGGCCTTTATGGAATTGCTTAATAAAGACTTTAACGGTAAGCTGGATTTAACCATTCAGATCTTTAAAAACACTTACCACAAAAAGTTTTTGCACCAACTGGTTTCCAGCCAGCTGGATATGGACAGGCTGGATTACCTGCGCAGAGACAGCTTTTACACGGGTGTGCAGGAGGGAGTAATTGGTCACGACAGGATTATTAATATGCTTAATGTGGCCAACGATGAAATGGTGATTGAAGAAAAAGGCATTTACTCCATTGAAAAGTTTTTAATAGCCCGCAGGTTGATGTACTGGCAGGTGTATTTGCACAAAACGGTAATTGCAGCAGAAGAGTTGTTGGTAAAGATTTTAAAACGCGCCAAACAACTGGCAGAAACCGGGGTAGAACTATTTGCCTCTCCCGCATTCAGGCATTTCCTTTATTACCCACCCGCAGGCAATGATTTCTTTAATAATCCACAATACCTTGAATTGTATAGTGAGCTGGACGATCATGATATTTTCGGGGCGGTAAAAGCCTGGAGCAACCACCCGGATAAGGTGCTTTCCATGTTGTGTAAGCAGTTACGCGACAGGAATTTACCTAAAATAGAAATTCAATCGGTGGCTTATGATGCAGATAGGGTAGAGTCATTAAAATTAGCCGTTGCCAAGGCGTATGATATTTCTGTGGCAGATGCTTCGTATTTTGTATTTAGTGATAGTGTAATGAACAAGGCATATTCACCTGAAGGTTTCAATATCAGGATATTATACCGAAATGGCAAAACGGAAGATATAGCCGATGCATCCGATCAGTACAATATATCCGCGCTGGCCAGGCCTGTTACTAAATACTTTTTATGTTATCCCAAAAATATTTAAATTGCCCCGTTAAGTACAACCCGTTAATATTCAATGCAAATTACTGTAGGAGAGATTGCAAAACTGCTCGGAGGCGAGCTGATAGGTGAAGGAACAGCCCTTTTATCCAAGGTTGCCAAAATTGAGGAGGGCGAACCGGGGGCATTGTCCTTTCTTTCCAATTCAAAGTACGAGCCATATATCTACGAAACAAAATCAACCGCAGTAATTGTAAACCGCGATTTTACGCCATCTTCTCCTGTAAGTGCAGCATTAATAAAGGTTGATGATGCCTATGCATCTTTTACCTTGCTGCTGGAGAAATTTAGCAACCCGGTAAGCAATAAAACGGGTATTGATAAAGCCTCATTCGTAAGCGAAAAGGCTGTAACAGGCACAGGTGTATATATTGGTGCCGCAGCCTATGTGGCCGATGGGGCTTCTATAGGTGATGGATCCAAAATATTTCCTCAGGTATATATTGGTGACGGGGCCAAAGTGGGTAAAAACTGCATCATTTATCCAGGTGTGAAAATTTACCACAACTGCGTAATTGGCGATAACTGCATTATACATGCAGGTGCCGTAATTGGCAGCGATGGTTTTGGGTTTGCACCTTTGGCCGACCGCAGTTACAAAAAAATTCCGCAAACGGGCAATGTGGTTATTGAAGATGATGTAGAGATTGGCGCAAATACCACCATCGACAGGGCTACCATGGGAAGCACCTTTATACGCAAAGGAGCAAAGCTGGATAACCTCATTCAGATTGCCCATAATGTGGAGATTGGAGAACATACAGTAATGGCATCTCAATCGGGTGTGGCTGGCAGTACCAAAATAGGCCGCTATTGTGTAATTGGCGGGCAGGTTGGTTTTGCCGGGCATATTACCATAGCTGATGGCTCATCATTTGGTGCCCAAACAGGCATTGCAAATTCTATTAAGAAAGAAAATGAAAAATGGTTTGGATATCCGGCCATTGAATACAGTAAATCATTACGTGCATATACATTAATTAAAAACTTACCTGATATTGATAAGCGCCTGTTTGCGCTCGAAAAATTAGTTCAGCAATTAACAAAGGATACCAAATAGTGAAACAAACTACTATAAAAAAATCAGCCTCACTTAGCGGAGTAGGCTTACATACCGGAAAAGATGTAACCTTAACATTTATGCCTGCGCCTGAGCATTACGGCATTAAATTTCAGCGTATTGATCTTCCCGGACAACCCATTATAGATGCCGATGTAGATAATGTGGTAGACATTTCCAGAGGAACAACCATTGAACAAAACGGAGGCAGGGTGGCCACTGTGGAGCACGTAATGGCTTCGCTGGCAGGCTTGGAGATAGATAACTGCCTTGTTCAGATAAGTGCAGAAGAAACTCCCATTATGGATGGCAGCGCCCGTTTTTTTATGAAAGCCATAAAAGAAGCAGGTGTTCAGGAACTGGAAGCAGAGCGTGAATATTTTACCCTGCCACAAAATATCTATTACCATGAAAACGACAGGCAGGTAGAAATGATTGCCATGCCGCTTGATGATTACCGCCTTACGGTAATGGTAGACTATAACTCGCCTGTATTGGGCAGCCAGCATGCTTCTATTACCAGCCTCAAAGAGTTTGAAAAGGATATTTCCTCATGCCGTACTTTCTGTTTTTTGCATGAGTTGGAAATGTTGTATAACAATAACCTCATTCGCGGGGGCGACCTCAATAATGCCATTGTGATTGTTGACCGCGTGATAGAAGACCACGAACTGGATCATTTGGCTAAGATGTTTAACAAGCCAAAAGTGGAAGTAAAGAAGGAAGGCATTTTGAATAATGTAGAATTGCGTTTCCATAATGAACCGGCCCGCCACAAACTGCTCGATTTAATTGGTGACTTGGCCTTAATTGGTATGCCTATTAAAGCACAGATTATGGCTGCCCGCCCCGGACATGCAGCAAATGTGGCTTTTGGAAAGAAGATAAAAGCGTTGATTAAAAAGGCACGCAACAATATCAATGTTCCGCGTTACGACCCCAATAAAGAACCTGTTTATACCAACCAGCAAATATCTAACCTGTTGCCTCATAAATACCCGTTTTTATTGGTAGATAAGGTAATGGAAGTAGGCAAAAACCATGTTGTTGCGGTAAAAAACGTAACCTTTAACGAGCCGTTTTTTGTTGGACATTTTCCCGGAAATCCGGTAATGCCAGGTGTATTGATTATTGAAGCCATGGCGCAGGCCGGTGGGGTTCTTATTCTTTCTCAGGTAGAGGATCCGGAAAACTACAATACCTATTTTATGAAAATTGATAATGCTAAATTCAAGGAAAAGGTATTGCCCGGTGATACATTAATTTTCAGGCTCGATTTAATTGCTCCGATAAGAAGAGGGGTTTGCGTAATGAAAGGAGCCGCATTTGTAGGCGAAAAGCTGGTATGCGAAGCAGAATTAATGGCTCAGATTGCAAAAAAATAAACGATTTAACAAATAAATGAGGTGTTTTACACTTCGCCACAAACTTATTTGAACGAATAAATGATACAAACACTAGCCTATATTGATCCGGGTGCAAAGGTTGCAGCAAATGTGGTGGTTGAACCGTTTTCTGTTATTCATAAAGATGTAGAAATCGGGGAGGGAACCTGGATTGGGTCCAATGTAACCATATTTTCAGGTGCCCGTATTGGCAAAAATTGCCGCATATTTCCTGGTGCTGTAATTTCAGCCATTCCTCAGGATCTTAAATTTAACGGAGAAAATACCACGGTGGAAATTGGCGACAATACCACCATACGCGAATGTGTAACCATAAACAGGGGAACCGTAGATAAACATATTACCAAAGTAGGCAACAATTGCCTGCTTATGGCTTATGTGCATCTGGCCCACGATGTAATTGTTGGCGATAATGTGATTATTGCAAATGGTGTGCAGGTAGCGGGCCATGTGGATATTGCTGATAATGCACGCATAGGTGGCTTATCCGCTATCCATCAGTTTGTAAAAGTTGGACGCCATGTAATGGTAGAAGGTGGTTCCATGATCAGCAAAGATGTTCCTCCGTTTATTAAGGCCGGACGTTATCCTTTGTCTTATGAGGGAGTTAACTCAGTAGGCTTGCGCAGAAACGGATTCTCAGCTGAAAAAATTAATGAGATTCAGGATATATACCGTGTGCTGTTTGTGCATAATTCCAATGTTGGAAAAGCATTAAAAATTGTGGAGGCAGAAATGATGGTAACTCCGGAGAGGGATGAAATTCTTCAGTTTATCAGTTCATCTGAAAGGGGCGTAATGAAAGGCTTCCAACGTTAAGCCCCGAATTGCTGATGCAGGTTCAGCTTACCGATATCGGAAAAAAATTTGGCCGCCAATGGTTGTATAAAGGTATAAACCATTCTTTTACCAAAGGAGGCAATACCGCAGTTATAGGAAACAACGGCAGTGGTAAATCAACCTTACTTCAAATTGTTTATGCCTGGCAGGTTCCTTCCAAAGGGCAGGTGGTTTATCAACTGAACGGAACCAATATTGATGCAGAACAAATCCATCAACTCACCTCATTTGTGGCACCTTATGTAGAGCTGCCCGAGGAACTAACGCTCACTGAATTATTAACTTTTCATTTCAGGTTTAAACAACTTAAATCCGGCTATTCTTTTCAGGATATAATAGCACTTTCCGGTTTGGCCGGAAGTGAACATAAACAGATTCGCAACTTCTCTTCAGGCATGAAACAAAGGGCAAAGCTGATACTGGCATTGTATGCCCAACACCACTTACTTTTGTTGGATGAACCATGCAGTAACCTCGATGAGCAGGGCATAAACTGGTATCGCGACATAATGAAAAACAGAACCAATCAGGCCACTACCATCATTGCATCCAACCAAAAATTTGAATACGATTTTTGTAAGGAAGAGTTAAAGCTGTCCGATTTTGTTGTTACCGCTTAGTAATAATTTTAGCAGCTCTATCACTGGCACCTTTTCCACCTAATAGCTTTTGTAAGCTTGCGTAATCTGCAAGCATTTGTTCTCTTTTGCTGCCACCCGGCATAATGAGTTCCATTTCTTTGCGGAGGTTCTCAGCGGTCATATCATACTGTATCAGTTCGGTAATATAGGGAGCATCCATACACAGGTTTACCAGCGAAATATATTTAAGCTTAACCAATCTTTTGGCTATGGCATAAGAAATAGGATTGCCCGCATAACCACAAACCTGTGGCACATTTAAAAGCGCTGTTTCCAGTGTTGCGGTGCCGCTGCAAACAATGGCTGTTTCACTATTGGCCAGCAAGTCGTAGGTTTTGCCAAATACAATTCCCAACCTGGAGTTTAGCCAGGGTTCATAAAAGGATGGATCCAGCCCCGGAGCACCTGCTATAACCAATTGGTGGTTCTTGTATATGGCAGTAGCTTCTATCATAACCGGCAACATCTTTTTTACCTCCTGCTTGCGGCTTCCCGGTAACAGGGCTATAATAGGCCTCTCATCAAGCTGGTTGTTTTTTCTGAAATTGGTATCAAAGGGGTAATGGCTTATTTCATCAAGCAGGGGATTGCCAACATAATGTGCGGTTACCTTCCACTTTTTAAAATAGTTTACTTCAAAAGGGAAAATAAGCAGCAGGTCATCAACAAACTGCTCCAGTTTTTTTGCGCGGTTTTCTTTCCATGCCCAAACCTTTGGTGCAATGTAATAAACAGTGCGTATATGTAGCTTCTTACAAAACTCTGCTATCCGCAGGTTAAACCCCGGGTAATCTATCATAATCACCACATCGGGCTGAAAAGAGGTGATTTGTTTTTTGCATAACCTGATATTGCCGAGTATTTTCCGGATATTCAATACCACCTCTACAAATCCCATAATGGTTACATCTTTATAATGTACCAGCAAACCGGCTGCCTCCTGTTGCATCCTGTCGCCACCCCAATATTGAAATATGGCATCAGCATCCTGTTGTTTGATAGCCTTCATCAGATTTGCCCCATGGAGGTCTCCTGATGCTTCACCGGCAATTATAAAATACTTCATCTGTGTACAAATCTAATTAATTGAAATGGTTTGATTTATTACATTTGATGAATCAACTAATAATTCTATGGAAAACAAATCATCAAACCGCTCGGCAGCATACTTGCTTTTGCTGCTGTTATTGGGCTCTATAGCCGTAAACGTGTATCAGTGGAAAACACATACAACTACTGTGGTGGTTTATGATAATGCCATTGATAGTATGATTAATGTGCGTGTGGAAATTGAAAAAGAACTGGCCACAACAGGTGTTGAACTGGAAAAGTATCGGGGAATGTCGGCTCAATTGGACAGTTTGTTAAACGATGCCAACGGACAGATTGCAGAACAGGAAAAAAAGATCAGAAAACTGATTGCTAATGAAAAGAATGCAAAATCATTAAACAAACAACTGGAAAAGAAACTGGAAGAATTGCGCAAACTTCGTGATGAGTACCTGGAGCAAATAGACCAGCTTATTACCGAGAACAAAGAGCTGAAAGCCAAAAACGAAGAACTGAATACCACTGTTACCAACCTATCCGAAGATAAAAAATCGCTGCAAAAAACCGTAGCAACAGCATCTCAGTTAAAAGCCGAATACATTAAAGTAAGCACCTACAAAAAGAGAAATTCAGGTAAGTATGTAGAGTCTTCTATTGCCAAACGTACCAATAAGATTGATGTATGTTTAACTGTAATGGATAATAAAGTGGCCCAAACAGGTGAAAGGATGTTGCACGTTATTATTAAAGAACCTACAGGTAAAGTTTTGGCAGGGTTTTCTAAAGCCACGTTTAATGAGGCCGAAACAGGTAAAGAACTGGCCGCTTCTGCATCAATGAAAATAACCTACACAGGAGAAAAACAGGATGTTTGCCTGAACTACGAGAGCGATGAGCGTGTACTTTCTTCAGGTAATTACAATATCGAAATTTATATTGATGGTACCATGGTTGCTACCTCATCTTATTTCCTCAAATAAAAAAGATTTGATCCGTTTGAAAAGGGCCGCATTCGTGTGGCCCTTTTTTATTATCCCATTTATTGTTATTTCGCACCTATGATTAAAAATATTGCCGTTTACTGTGGCTCTTCTGTGGGTAATGATCCTGTATTTACAGCGGGAGCCAAACAACTCATTCATCACATGTATCATAGTGGCTATGGTTTGGTTTATGGCGGTGGCAACGTAGGTATTATGGGTGTAATAGCAGATGAAATGCTAACCCTGGGGGGCCGGGTAACGGGTATTATTCCTCAAAAATTACTGGACAAAGAAGTGGCTCACCATGGCATTACAGAACTTATAGTGGTGGATAATATGCACCAGCGGAAAGCCAGGATGTTTGAACTGGCTGATGCAGTGATTGCGTTGCCTGGTGGCATTGGAACCATGGAAGAGCTGTTTGAAGCATTTACCTGGAGCCAGCTTGGGTTTCATTACAAACCTTGCGGGGTATTAAATGTAAATGGTTATTACGATAAACTGAATGAGTTTCTTCAGCATATGGTCAATCATCAATTTTTAAAGCAGGAATTTAAAGATATGCTCTTGTTTGAAACTGATGCTGAAACACTGCTTCAAAAATTGAGCAATTATACTTTCCCTGATGTACTAAAATGGTACTAACCGGTTTTACCTCATAATGGTAACATTGCCCTGTATCTGTTTGGTGCCGTAGCAGGTAGCTTTCAGGTTTATTTGCCAAACAAATACATCATTGGCGCAGGGTATGCCTCCTGTTTTTCCATCCCATCCTTTATTTGGATCATCCGTTTCAAACAACTTTTTACCCCACCTGTCGTAAACCTGCATCTGGTAAGTTTCAATGGCTGCCAGGTTGCCTCCCGGTTTAAACTCATCGTTTAGCAGGTTGTTGTCGGGAGTAAAGGCATTGGGTACGTAAAACTTAAACTCTTTATCCTGGTAGTTAATTGTTGAACTCGCTTCACGGGTTACTCCGCAGCGGGTAACACTTACTTTATAAATTCCGGCACTTTTTACCTGTATTTGTCCTGTTGTATCTCCGGTCGACCACAGGTAGGTGGCTCTTTCATTACCGGCATCAAGTGTAAATTTGGTATTGTAGCAGGATAGCTGCGGTTCCGGTAAATGTACCACCAGATCGCCAAAATGGGAGAGGTGCATGGTATCAGAAAAGTAACATCCGTTTTTGCTTACCCTTAACCAATATTCACCTTCGTCTGTAATTGATATTGCTGAATCAGTAGCCCCTGTATTCCATAAATAGGTAACCTGTTTTACAGGAGATAAAAGAGTAACCGATTCTCCTTTACAAACGGTGGTATCCTTATGAAGTGCAAATACGGGTGTTTTTTCAATGCCAATTTGAATGGTGTCGGAATCTTCGCACCCAACATTGTTTTTTGCAGTAACAACAAACTGCCCCGGAGTACTTACCCTTATTTTGGAGGTGGTTTCACCGGTATTCCATACATAAGAACAATTGGGGCAGGTGGCATCAAGTTCCTTTTCTGCTCCTTCACAAAGAGAGGAGTCGGCACCCAGGTTTACCTGAGGGGTGGTTTTAAGGTTAATTAAAATAGTATCGGAAGTAAAACAATGTTCTTTTTGGGCCCTTACCCAATAGGTACCCGTGGCATTGGCCACAATATAAGGAGCTGTTTCCCCGGTTGACCACAAATAACTGTCGAACTGATTACCGGCATCAAGCAGTTTTCCTGAATTGGCGCAATAGGTGGTATCATTACCCAAATTAACAGGGCTAAAATGTACTCCCCGCATCATTGCTGTATCATACTTGGTACAACCATTAAACGTAGTGCGCAACCAAATTGCTCCAACCTGTTTGTAATAAGTGGTGGGAGTAACCGCTCCATTATCCCACAGGTAAGTATAACCCGTGGCACCTTTACCATTAAATAAAACACTGTCATTGGGGCAAACACTGGTATCATTGCCAATACTATTGGTTGGCATAGGCCTCTCAAACACCAGTACCGTATCTTTATCAGCACAGGTTCCTTTCCAAACAGTTGCAGTATATATGCTGCTTTGATTTACCGTAATAAAAGAATCTGTGCTGAATGTACTCCATAAATAAGCGTCAAACCCTGCACCTGCGCTTAGTTTAATGGTGCTTCCGGAACAAAAGAAAGTGTCTTTACCAAGCGCAACATCCGGCTTCGGTTTCATTTCAACAACAATGGTATCCTGGGTAATGCAGTAAGGATCATTTACCCTTACTATATATGTTCCACTGTTTCCCACTTTAATAGATGGCGTATGTTGGTTTGTGTTGTTCCAGGTAAATTGATAGGGTGTATTGAGTCCGGTGCTTAATAAAACCGAGTCACCGGGTCGGGCACAAAAACTGGTATCATTACCCAGATTTAATGGAGGCTTTTGCACACGTATTATTTTTGCCGTATCATATGTAAAACAACCGCTGGAAGCTGATATGGCTTTTACCCAAAACGTGCCTGCCTGTGTGGTGGTAAGGTTACCCGCACTACTGCCATTGCTCCACAAATAATTAATGCCGGCCGTATTTGGCACCGTAAATGTCACCGGGTTGCCCGCACAGGTAATGGTGTCGGGTCCAATATTTACTGTGGGAGAGGGAATATAGGTAACCACAATGCTATCACGTAAAATACAACTGCCTTTTTGGATACGACACCAGTATGTTCCCGGGCCGGTTACTTTAAGTGTGGGCTGATAGGATAAATCCTGCCATACGTATGATTGAGGTGCCGGAATACCGGCAGCATTAAGCGTTAGAGACTGGCCTGAACACATGGTGGTATCATTGCCCAGATTTAACTTAATAACATTGTCGTTAATGATAAAAGTTTTTTGATGTAATACCGTTTGCCCACACTCATTATTAAACACATTGAGGATAACGGTTTCTGTATTTTCATTCAGCAGATCTTTATACGTTTTCAGGTTAAGCTCTACAATTTCCTGACCGGGTAAAAAAGTAATACTGTCGGGAAATGCCTCGTAATCTACGCCCGGTGTGGCTGTGCCTGAATAGGTGATATGTACTTTGGCCATTTTATCAATCTGGCAGGCACGTTGAATATATACTTTTACGGGCGAACAGCCTTCGTAAGCCATAGAGTCGACATAAACAGAGTTTAAATAAGTTGGTGGCAGTTTGCGTAATGTTTGAAACAGGGTTTTATTGGAGCATAAACTTTCGGCTGAGAGAAATACGCCTGAGTCAAATGCCGGATCGCCCACATCTGCAATGGCTATTTTGAGGTGATAGGTTTGGCAGGGAATAACTGAACTGGCTGCAGTAAGCACAGTAGTATGCCCATCATACTGAATAATATTGGAGGTGTTCTGTACATAATATTCGCAATTGGTGCATGGGCCACTGTTGGCTGCACCATTATTCACATTGTTTATGGCAATAGGAGTGGTGCTGTTTGGAATAAGGGCAATGTTTTTTGTACCTGTAATGCCCGGACCGCTAATAAAAAAAGCAAACACATCATTAAAAGGAGAACCCGAAAATTCGGGGTACTCTTCGGATGCAAAAATGTATCGGAAATTAACTTCTGTTTCTGATGCCACAAAATCGAACTCAATCATGGCACCATCAGTGGTTGATCCTGTTGTTAAAGGATTAAGGTCGGGTATGCCTGCACTTCCGGAACCACTTCCTGCACCACTATTATTATTGGGACCCGGGGCGTTGGAGATATTTCCTGTGGTTAATAGAATTCCTCTTTCTATTCCATTATGCGGGCCAAAAAACTGGAAATATCCTACGGCATTGGCACTGCCTGTATAAGTGATATTGCTTACGGTAACACCTTTGCCAAGAAAAATATTCTCTACCAGATACTGAACAGTGGCATTGCTTACGGTTAATTGTGCATTGGTCTCTCCGCTAATAACAGCAAATGCCAGCAGAAATGTAAAACACTTCAGCAAGCTGAGTTGAGTAGAAGTTTGGGCCACAATCAAATATAAGATAAAAATGGCTGAAGAAAAGCCTAAAATTTTGATAATAAATCAGCCAGGCGTACAATCTATTTTAGCCAGTAACTAAAACCGATATTCAATGCGGCTTGATAAATGTGTTCTGCCTGTGTTTTATGAAAGGCACAACACAAAGGCTTAATATCTGGCTACGCTTATTGCTATAAAAACAGCCACCCAAAGGAAACAAACCACCTTTTTCATTAGTGCCAATGTACAAAATTACCCCATATCACAAGCCTTTAAACGTGGAAAAAACACTTGATATAACCCCAATATAACGTAAATTGCAACCCACATGGAAGCAATAAAAGCAGAATACAATACCGGACGCAACAAAATGATTATTTCTGAATACGGCAGAAATATTCAGAAAATGATAGAATACGCAGTAGCCGAGGGCGACAGGGATAAAAGAAACAAACTGGCTCAGGCCCTTATAGCCCTGATGGGTACCATGAACCCCCACCTGAGGGATGTGGCAGATTATAAGCACAAACTTTGGGATCACCTGTTTGTGATGTCGGATTTTAAACTGGATGTGGATTCTCCTTATCCAACACCAAATCCGGAGACCTTGTTCTCCAAACCGCAATCCATGGCTTATCCGCAAAAGAGAATCAGGTTTAAGTTTTACGGCAAAAATATTGAACAAATGATTCAGCAGGCTGCCGATATGGAAGATGGACCTACCAAATCCGGCTTTATTAACCTGATTGGCTCTTTTATGAAAAATGCCTGCAAAAACTGGAACGAGGAGATGCTGGCCGATGAGGAAATTTTGGCTCATCTGGAAATGTTGTCCGGAGGGCGTATTAAAATGAGCGAAGATGCCGATGTGCAGTTTAATGCCCTGCAACAACAAGGCACCTACTACCATAAACGCCCTGATAACAGAGGTGGACAGCAGAACCGAAATAAGCAGGGAGGCAATAACCGCAATTTCAGAAACAATAATAATAACAATAATGGTGGCGGTGGCAATAACCGAAACAACCGCAATTTCAGAAACAATAATAACAGAAACAGACCCACCAACTAAGGTGTGTATGTATAGGGTTGCCTGGTTACCGGGGTTCAATATATCAGGGGGTTAACCGGCAAAGTTTGATACAACAATGAGAGAATACGATTACCAAAGGATAGAAGCCCACTGGCAAAACGAGTGGAGAAAACAGCAGATTTATAAAGTTTCCGAGAACGCGGATAAACCCAAATGTTATGTATTGGATATGTTCCCTTACCCAAGTGGAGCAGGCCTGCATGTAGGGCATCCGCTGGGATATATTGCATCTGATATTTATGCCCGGTACAAACGCCTCAAAGGGTATAATGTATTGCATCCAATGGGCTACGATTCTTTTGGTTTGCCGGCTGAGCAATACGCCATCCAAACCGGTCAACACCCTGCAGTAACAACAGAAAAAAATATATCCCGCTATAGGGAGCAACTCGATAAAATAGGTTTCTGCTATGATTGGGAACGTGAAGTGCGTACTTCCGATCCTGAATATTATAAGTGGACCCAATGGATTTTTATTCAACTCTACCAATCATGGTACAACCCGGCCACCAACAAAGCCGAGCCTATAGAAACACTGATAGCGCAGTTTAATAAACAAGGATTTTGCGGTGTAGATGATAGCGTTTTAACAGGTGGAATAGAACTTGATTTTCCTCCTTTTACTGCCGATGAGTGGAAATCTTTTGATGCAGAAAAAAGGGAAGAAGTATTGCTGGGTTTTCGCCTCGCTTATTTGAGTGAAGCCTATGTAAACTGGTGTCCGAAATTAGGCACCGTGTTGAGTAATGACGAAGTAAAAGACGGGGTGAGCGAACGTGGCGGATATCCGGTGGAACGTAAGCTGATGAAACAATGGAGCATGCGCATTACGGCATACTCAGAAAGATTGTTGAATGACCTGGAAACAATAGACTGGACCGAGAGCCTGAAAGAGGCACAACGCAACTGGATAGGAAAATCTCAGGGAGCAAGCGTGCATTTTGAGGTGCAGGATAGTGCTGTTTCTGTAGAAGTATTTACCACCAGACCCGATACCATATTTGGGGTAAGTTTTATCGCTATTGCACCTGAATACGAATTTATAAATGAGTTGATGCATCCTGACCAGATGGAAGAGGTGCAGGCTTATGTGGAGCAGTCTAAAAACCGCAGCGAGCGCGACCGTATGGCCGATGTGAAACGCATTAGCGGTGCATTTACCGGAATGTATGCCATACATCCTTTTACCAAACAGGAAATACCCATTTGGGTTGCCGATTATGTATTGGCAGGCTACGGAACCGGAGCTGTAATGGGAGTGCCTGCGCACGATTCAAGAGATTTTGCATTTGCAAGGCATTTTAAATTGCCTGTAGTACCTGTGATTGAAGCACCTGCCGGACACGATTTGGAGAAAGAGAGTTATGATGCCAAAGAAGGTAAACTGATTAACTCTGGTTTCCTCAACGGAATGGATGTGAAGCAGGCATTAAAAAGGGCCATTGAAGAAATAGAAAAACAAGGCTTTGGCAAAGGCAAAACCAATTACCGCCTGCGTGATGCCATATTTGGCCGCCAACGCTACTGGGGCGAGCCAATTCCGGTATATTACAAAAATGGAATTGCACATTGTATTCCGGAAGATAAACTGCCGTTGGTATTGCCCGAGGTAGATAAGTTTTTGCCTACAGAGGATGGAGAACCACCTTTGGCACGTGCGGAAAAATGGGTGTGGAATGAAGAAAAAGGGGAGGTAGCTACTGAAGGTTACCCTATTGAAACCACCACCATGCCAGGATGGGCGGGCAGCAGTTGGTACTTTTTGCGTTATATGGATCCCAAAAATAGTAAGGAGTTTGTAAGCAAAGCTGCGGCCGACTATTGGCAAAATGTAGACCTGTATTTGGGCGGAAGTGAACACGCCACCGGGCATTTGTTGTATGTGCGTTTTTGGACCAAATTCCTTTACGACCGCGGATTTATCTCTGTAACAGAACCTGCTAAAAAACTGATTAATCAGGGGATGATACAGGGGAGAAGTAATTATACAATACGATATAGTATAGGTAAAATAATTGCTTCAGAGGAGAAATATGTCAATACGAACATTTATTTATCATTAGGTGTATCGAAAAAATTGGAGAATGGAACATACTCTCCAAGTGATTTTATAAAAATTCTTGAAGCTCAAGTTGGAGAAGAATATCTAAAAACTGTTTTTAATAAATCTTCTCCTGATGAAGGTATAAAGGGACATCTTACAACACAGATTTATGTTGACGTTAAGTATGTGAAGAACGATATTGTTGTAGATTTAGCAAAAATGCAGAAAGAAGATCTGCGTTTCAATGAAGCGAAGTTCATTCATGAGGAAAATGGGGAGTTCGTTTGTGGTAGTATTGACAGCGAAAAAATGTCAAAGTCTAAGTATAACGTGGTTACCCCTGACTCCATTATTGAAGATTACGGTGCCGATACCTTGCGCTTATATGAAATGTTTTTAGGCCCCTTAGAACAAAGCAAACCATGGAGCACACAAGGCATTGAAGGTGTACATCGCTTTTTAAAGAAACTCTGGAAACTGTTTTATAATGCCGAGGGGCAATTGATTGTTACCAAGGATGAAGCCGATAAAAAAGAACTGAAAGCCCTGCATAAACTGATTAAGAAAGTAGGAGAGGATATAGAAGGATTTTCGTTTAATACATCGGTAAGCAGCTTTATGATTTGTGTAAACGAACTCACTGACCTGAAATGCAGCAAGCACGTTGTTTTGCAGGATTTTCTTGTTTGCCTTTCTCCTTATGCACCGCATATAGCAGAAGAACTGTGGCAAACCCTTGGAAATACAAACAGTATCATCAACGCAACTTTCCCTGTATTTAATGCCGAATACCTGATTGAGGATAGCTTTAGTTACCCCATTTCCATTAATGGAAAACATAGAACCAATATTGAGTTTAGCCTGCAGGCCACTGCTTCAGAAGTAGAACAAGCCGTTCTTGCAGATGAAACCGTACAGAAATGGCTGGAAGGCAAAGCACCCAAAAAAGTGATTTTTGTGAAAGGGAAAATTGTGAACGTGGTGATTTAATTACACTTTACCGATCTGCTTTTTAATTAAACAAACCGCTTTCGTATCCGTCATCAACCAGCAGGTTGTCTCCATCAGCAGCGGCTGTTGCCAGTTTATCGCAATGTTCATTCTCTTTATGCCCTGCATGGCCCTTTATCCACCTGAAGGTAATATGTTGATGGGGGTATATTTTTAAAAAGCGTTTCCACAGGTCAGCATTCTTTTTGCCTTTAAAGTCTTTTTTCTCCCAATCAAACACCCATCTTTTTTCTACCGATTCACACACATATTTCGAGTCGGTGTAAATGGTAATAAAAGTTCCTTTCAGTTTCATGGATTCCAGAGCGGTAATTACGGCCAGGAGTTCCATTCTGTTATTGGTTGTCATGCGGTAACCGGCCGATAGTTCTTTGCGGTGTTTCCCCGAAACCATTACAGCTCCATAACCGCCCGGTCCGGGGTTTCCTCTGGCTGCCCCATCAGTATATATCGTAATCTGCATCTGTTAAAGGCTAATTCTGAAAACGGTCCATTCATCCATGGCTTTGGCTCCCATTGATTTGTAGAAGTCTATGGCTGGTGTATTCCAGTCGAGCACACTCCATTCCACGCGTCCGCAATCTTGTGCTTTGGCTTTATCAATTAAGGCGGTAAGGAGGGCTTTCCCGTAACCGTTGCCCCTGTGTTCAGGCAAAACAAATAAATCTTCGAGGTATATACCCGGTTTTGCACGGAAAGTGGAGTAGTTGTAAAAATAGAGGGCAAATCCGACCGGTGTTTCCCCTTCATAGCACAACAATACCTCTGCAAATGGTTTGGTACCAAATAACGTATCGTTCAATTTTTCTTCGGTGGTTTCTACTTCATGCAGCAGTTTCTCATATTCTGCAATACCTTTAATAAATTCAAGTATCAGCGGAACGTCTGCCTTTACAGCTTCTCTTATAATCATACTATTTTTTAGGAGTGGTAGGGATTTTATAGCGTGCAGTAAATTTTTTTCTGATGGCTCCTGAAGACAGGTTTCCTTTTGGGGGAATAACGATATCAACAGAAATAAGCCAAGTGCTATTGTTTATTTTTTTACCGGTTACCGTACCTTCTTTAATGATAAAATACCCGCGATCGGCACAAAAACAGGCCTTTTGAAATACAGCATTGGCCTTGGCAAGAGATGCCCCTTTTAACACAAAACTGGTTGTTTTTGGTGGCGATAACTGGAATGTGAAGGATTCAAAATATTCATCATCACTCATTTCCGGATATTCCGGTGCCTGATAATTGTATTGCAAAACCCACATGCTTCCTTTGCTCATTTTGGGATAGATGTTTACGGAATCATTGGCTTCTCCCCGGTTGAGGGCAAGTGTGGAGTTGCGGAAAATAATGGCTTCTGTTTTAGCCGGATTGGGTTTTGACGGTTTTTCCTGTGCTATACCTGCCAGGGTAAACAGTATAAAAGAAGCACTCAACATTAATTTCATCATGGTTTTTGTATTTAAATAATCTCGGCAACAACAAATGTACTCCCTCCAATGAAAATCATATCATCTGATGAAGCATTTTTTTGCGCGGCTGCCAAAGCTTCCTGTACACTTCCAAAAGTAGTGCCGTTTAGGTTTAATGCCGATGCCTGCAAAGCCAATTCACTGGCTGGCAGTGCTCTCGGAATATCGGCATTGCAAAAATAGTAAGTAGCATGTGTTGGCAACAGTTTTAATACCTTACTAATGTCTTTATCTTTAACCATACCAATTACCATATGCAATTGTCTGTAGGTTTGCTGTTCTATTTGTTTTATCACATATTCAATACCATTCACATTATGTCCGGTATCACAAACTGTAAGCGGATGCTCACTCATTACCTGCCACCTGCCCATTAAACCGGTAAGTTGTTTCACCTGTTTAAGCGCGTTCAATATATGCTCATCACTGATCTGGTAACCTAATTGTTTAAGTTGTTTGATGGCACAAAGGGCCGTGGTTATGTTTTTTTGCTGGTAAATTCCACTCAGGTCGCAAGTGCAATTGATAAGAGGCTCCTGATCCCTGAAGTGGATATCGAATAAACTTTTGGATGGAACGCTACGGAAATTGTTGATCTCCACTTCATCATCAGAAAACACAATTGGGGCGTTTTCCTCACGTGCTTTTGTTATAAAAACATGTTCGGTTTCGGGAGTCCTCTCTCCAATAATAACAGGAATATGTGGTTTAATAATCCCCGCTTTTTCTGCTGCAATTTTCTCTAAACTATCGCCCAGCATATCCATATGGTCCCAGCCTATATTGGTTATAACAGAAAGTTGCGGCAATATCACATTTGTGCTGTCGAGCCGCCCTCCAAGGCCGGTTTCAATAATTGCGACATCAACCTTATTGATAGCAAAATGATGAAAACAAAGCGCCACTGTCCACTCAAAAAAGGATGGTTCTATGCCTTCAAATTGCGGCTGATAGGTGGCAACAAAATCCATCACTTCCTGCTCACTGATCATGATTCCATTAATCCGGATCCGTTCTCTGAAATCTCTTAAATGGGGAGACGTATACAACCCGGTTTTATATCCGGCTTCCTGCAAAACAGCAGCCAGCATATGAGAGGTCGATCCCTTACCATTGGTTCCCGCTACATGAATACTCTTAAAACCATGCTGGGGGTTATCAAGTATCCGGCAAAGATCAAGGGTGTTTTTCAGGTCTTTCTTAAATGCCGCACTACCAATGCGGGTAAACATGGGTAGTTTGCTATATAAATAATCGAGGGTTTGCCTGTAATTCATTAAGCTGCGAAAGTATTTGCTAAAATCGGTTCTCCAAACTCAATTGTTAAATGACATATTAACATCAATCAGCAAATATGGAATTTATGCATACTCTTTAATCGCCTGATAAGCAGTGCAGTTGTTTGCTTTCAGGCTAAATACCCTGAAATCTGTTTGCCATAAGCTTACGTAAATTGTTGTTACCGCAAAACGCATAGCTATGAGATATTGCTTGATAACAATGCTGTTATTGTGTATGTGGCTAAGGCTGCCTGCGCAAATTATTTTAACAGAACCTCTTCATACAAAAGGATTGGATTTGTTTTCCCATGCCCTCATTGCAGATGCCGGTAGCTCTGCATTTAATATTGATGAAGTAATAGACAATAAAGTTGGTTTATCTTTTAGGGCACTAACAGGGCCGAATGAAAACCTTGGTTTTACAAGCAACAATTACTGGGTTAAATTTACCATAGTAAACAATACAGGAGAACAGGCAGATTATTATCTGGAAACAGGCAGGCCTGTAACAGATTTTGCAGATTTATATGCAGTGAATAATGATGGGGAGATAAGTGAGCAACATAATGGCGATGCCTTGGATTTTAACAAAAGGAGTTTTAATAACCGGAAATGTATATTTAAAATCAAGTTAAAGGATAGAGAAAGTGCAACCTATTACCTGCACCTCAAAAGTGATGGAGAGGTAATTAATTTGCCATTAAGGCTTTATGCACCTGATACGTTTATGGCAGAAATGTATCTGGAACAGATCGTTTTCGGTTTTTTCTACGGGATATTGCTTCTTGCCTGTATTACCTATTTGTTTTTTTACTTCGCCCTAAGGGAACGAAGTTTTCTTTACTACAGCTTATATGTGTTTTTTATTTTCCTGCTTCAGTTTGCGCTCGATGGATTTATTCATCAATATGTATTAACCAGCGGAAGCGGGCTGGCATTAAAATCGGTGGTTTTGTTTGCCGCTTGCGGGTCTGTATTTCTTGGCAAATATGCCGAGAGTTTTTTGGGTGTAAGAAAATACTTTAAACTTACCACCCCGGTATTTAATCTGTTATATCTTTCTCAGTTTATCATCATTGGCTGGGTTTTGATAGCATCAGATGTGCCAGCCATTTCATACCCGCTTGCCAATCTTTCCGGGTTATTGGTTTTGTCGTTGTTGCTGCTGTCGATTGCTGGTTTATATCTGAAGAAAGTAAGGGTGGATCCGTTTTTTGCAACAGGAATTGGTTTTCTGGTATTGGGCTTTGTCATCTTTATTCTCAACAATTTTAGTTTGATACCCAATTCATTTATTACGGCCAACAGTTCTAAGTTGGGAACCGGTATGGAAGTGATTTTCCTTTCACTCTCCATGGCTAACAGAATCCGTATTCTTAAAAAAGAGAAGGAGGAAATGCAATCGCTGGCGCTTAAAAAATCAGAGGATATGAATGAGCTGAAATCCTATTTTATGTCGAATATGAGCCATGAGCTCCGCACGCCACTTAATGCCATTATGGGTATAACCGATATGATGCTGAAAGAAAACCTGGAAGAGAGATTGATCAGGCAGTTTGAAATGATTAAATACTCATCGGTTGGTTTGTTGAGTTGTGTGAATGATATTTTTGATTTCGGGAAAATAGAGAAGGGGGAACTTCAGTTGGAGATGATGCGTTTTGAACCATTGGAAATACTTGGACAGATAAAAAGTAACGCCTGTAAGCAGGCCAATGATAAAGGACTTGAATTTATTTATGAAACAGATGGGGAACTACCTTCATGCCTCATGGGCGATCCTGCCAGACTGGGGCAAATTGTAAATAATGTATTAAGCAATGCCGTAAAGTTTACCCCAACAGGGTGGGTTAAATTTAGCATAGGTGCAACTACCCCGGATAATGGCATTACCAACTTGTTGCTCACTATTTCAGATTCCGGAGTGGGTATTCCAAAAGAGAAGTTAAATGATGTATTTGAGGCATTTATGCAGGAGAGCATAAGCAATAAACGAAAATTTGGGGGGCTGGGACTTGGATTAAGTATAGTGAAAAAACTGGTTGATTTGCACCTGGGCAGCATCAGGTTGCAAAGTGAACCAGGTAAAGGAACAGTTTGTAATATAATTATTCCATACACGGTGGCAGAGCCTGAACAGCAGGTTAGTTTGTTTGCCGATTTCCCATATAACCTAAAGGGGAACCGTATTCTTGTTGTAGAGGATAATACGGTAAACCAGTTGTTGCTAAAAACCATACTTAGAAAATGGGAAGAAACGGATTTTGATATAGCAGCCGATGGGGAGGAAGCCTTGTTTATGATGAACAAAAAAAAGTACGACCTTGTTTTAATGGATCTGCAGATGCCTGTAATGGACGGGTATGAAACCACATTTGCGATAAGGGGAGGCGGTGCAGGAGAAAATCACGTACATATTCCAATTATAGCGGTAACTGCCGATACCACGGAGGGTACAAGGTATAAAGTGAAGGAAATTGGCATGGATGACTATTTAACCAAACCCATTAATCAGCAGGTACTTTATCATACCATTACAAAAGTTTTAAGTGCCATCAGATCAAAAAAATCGCATAACCTGATTTCTGCAGCTTAAAAGATTAATGATATATTTGGTATAGCTATTAAAACTAAAAGGATATGGCTAAAACCAAACATGTGGCAAATGCACCGGCTTTAATTACCGAAGCCTTCAGTAAAATGCCTCTCCATATTCAGCCAATAGTAAATAAGTTAAGGGAACTGGTGCATCGGGCTGAACCTGGCATAATAGAAGACTGGAAATGGGGTCCCAATTTTTATTGTAACGGCATGGTATGCAATATTTGGGGCTTTAAAAATCATGCCTCCATTACTTTTTTTAATGGTTCATCCATGAGCGATAAAGAGGGATTGTTTAATTACGGTGAAGCCAACAGCAGCAGCCGCACCATTAAGTTTAAAGCTCTGAGTGAGTTAAACAGCAAACAAGTTCTTGCCTATATAAAGGAGTCAGTTAATATTAATAAAAAGGGGCTTCACAAAGCTGCAAAAGATATTGAAATTCCGGAGTTGCTGCTTAAAGCGCTGAAGAAACACAAATTGCTTACTGCCTTTGAGGGCAAAAGTTTTACCTTTAGAAAGGAAATAATACAGGGTATAACCGGTGCAAAACAGGATACAACCAAACAGAAAAGGCTGGATAAAACCATTGAAACCCTGAAGGCCGGATAGTAAAATTCAATAACCGCTTATTCCTTTTCCAGTAGCACCGATATCTTATTAAAATCGGCTGCTGCATTTATTACTTTTTGGTAGGTAGCAAAAACGGAGAGGGGATAGGTAATATCGTTGTAATACTCATTACACTCCACGGTTAGTTTTCCGCCTTCAATTTTATAACTGGAAGTGAAACCATAAGAGGGTTTGCCCGACTCATTATTGTAAGCCAGGTTAATATTAAACTTATCTGCCCCTTTCACTTTATAACCTGCCGGTATATTTAAAACAAGGGTACGGTGGTAGTGGTGGGTATAAGGAATATCAATGCCAAACTGCCTTGGTTTTTCCTGATACATTTCTACCTGCTGACCTATCAGTTCGCCCATTTTAATCAGGTATTTATCTCCGGCAGATTCAATATAATGCCCGCTGCTTACTTTGGCGTTAATGGTAAAAGGTTTTTTTAGCTCGCTTATATTGGTCATATTATAGTTCTCTACCTTAATATCCGAAACCGTGGCATCTGCTGCCATTCCCTTAACAAACCCTTCAACAAGCTCTTTCTTTTTGTCATCGGTAAAGATATAATACAGGGCCCTCAGGTTTTGATCGGCATAGTTATTCATTTCACGATGGTAATCAATGGTCATTTTATCCATTTCACCGTTCAGGGTAGCTGTATATACTTCACGGTCAATATTGGATGAACTGGCTGGTGCAGCAATTTGTTTTACATTGGCAACTGCAGAAACGGCATCTCCAATCTGTATAAACTTTATAAATAACCCCTTTTGCCCCAGATAAGTTGGGTCAATACTGCCTGCTCTTTTTAATGGTTCCTGCGGATCGATATACGTGGCGGTGGAAGGAAGGTAAAATAATAATGCTTTCAGGTATGACCAGGAGTCAAAATCTGCATCAAATTTTTTATACTCACGCGAGCAGGTAAGCACCATTTCAAAAGTTATTCCTGATTTGCGAAGGCATTGAGCCATTATTAAATTAAAGCTGTAAGGGGTAGTGTATTTGCGTTTTATTTCTGCTGAAAGGTCACCGGTGCTTTGTGCCGTTTTCTCAATACTGATATTGGTTTTAAGGTAGTTTTCAATGGCAAAAAACTTTTCCTCGTCTGTTTTCAGTTTATCAACACCTATTTTAGACAGGAGTTTATCAAGTTCTTTTTGGTTTTTATCGTAACCGTTATACACCTGATCAAAGTACATTCTGCCAAGCTCTGGCCATTTGGCGTATTTTTTTAATGATTCCCTGTTTTGGTAATAGGTGTATTCCACCCTCATTTTATTGGCTGAGAGGTATGCGTATTTTTCATCCTCATTTACTGCAGCCACATTTGTTGAAGTAGCATAGCTGTAACTTAGTCCATCGTTAATACTGTCTTTAATAGGGGCAAAGCCATTATATGATTTACATCTGAACTCAAGCTCTTTGGGGCTTATAAGCAGAAAATGGGCTTTTTTTACAGGGTAGTCAAACTGAAAATAATCTTCGCCATTCAGGTCAAAATCCAGGCGGGTTTTTACTATTTTTTCAACCACCTGTCCCTTAGCCAGGCCTTTAAGGGCAATCATATTGTATTCTTTCCCGTCTTCTTCCACCTTAATAAAATCTTTTGCATTGGCCTCATAAGTAACCTTGCCTTTATCAATTACACGCACATCTATAGATACCAGGCTTTGCGACTGGTAAACGGGAATATATACCTTGTTGTTATCCTCTACAGCCTTATCCTCATTCAAATAAACAATGGTATGAGAAACGAAAAACTGCTCATAACCTTTTTTTAGTTCGTTATAGGAATACACGTTGTTTTTTGACATCAGCAGATAAACCATTGGGTAAGCTTTATCAGCAGTGTCGGGTTGATAATTAACCGGTGTATTATCCCAGGTATAATTACTCACTGTGAAATCGAACACCTGCGATTGTGCAACGTTTAGCAGCATAAAACTGCCACAAAAAAGTGCAGCCAGTTTTTTTGTTATTTGTTTATGTAACATGTGGTTAATTGTTTCTTTTAAGTACAACCAGTTCTTTGTAATTTTTGTTAATAGCGTCAATTCGTTTATTCCACGAATCGAATTCCGATGGGTCAATAATAAGTTTGTTTAATGATGTTACCTGCCTGTAGATAATCTTATTGTCTTTTTGCACATAGGTAACCTTATACTCAAATCCGTTTTCGGAAAGGTCTATTCCGGCTGGTATCTTTTTTACCTGGTATCCATCCGGAAGAATAAACTCATTGGTAAGATCATAAAGATAACCATAGCCGTTTTCCCTTGGAGCCATTCTTTTGCCTGCTGTATCTATCTTATCATCGCCATGAAGCTTGCGGAGGTGCAGATTCACATATATTTCATTATCAATAAACCGCACATAATCGGGTAGGGTAAACTGATAGTTGAGTTCAAGGGTAGAGTCGTTGCTCATAAAATTGTTGTGTGTAACATGATCTATTTTGCACTTGTTATTGCCAAGCTTTAATACGCCCTCCAGTATTTCTGTTTTTTTATCGATACCTGAATAATAAACGGAAGAAAGAATATTGCTTTTATGGTAGCCGCTAATGGAACGTTTTCCCTGCCCAACCAATTGTTCCTGTTTAAGTGTAAGGCTAATTATTTCATGATCGAGGTTAGCGGCAGGGGGCATAATATCTACCTTTTGAATAACAAACGAATCAGGGCTTATTGAAATGAGTCCCTCTTTTCCCTGAGTAAATTCAGATGGAGTGCCATAAGCGGTATGTTTTGAAGTACCATCAATAAACACCCATTTATCATTGCTTTTTACCGCAGCAATCATATGATTGCTGGCATAACCAAGCGGTAAGTCGTAGTAAGAATATGGCAAATCACGGGTTCCAATCCATGTTAGGTAGGCCGGAATATTCATCTGATTGAGCATAAAGGTAATGAGACTTGCCAGATCTTTACAGTCGCCATACTTTTTAACAAACACATCGTTGGCCTGCCTTGGAATTTGGCCGCCAAGGCCATCTTCAAAAGCAATATATTTGATATGTTGCTGCACCCAGTAATAGGTTTTTCTTATCCTGTCTTCAGTAGAAGTGCTGTGTGTGTTGATACTGTCTATCAGTTGGGCAAGTTGGTCTACGGGTTTGTCCTTATTTAATGTTTTTACAAACTGATAATCGTGGCGGTATAAATCGTTTGGCGTACTAAAAAGCGTTTTGGTTTCTGAAGCAGATTTGTAGTTGGCTACATACACATAGATATGAGGCTCATAGTAGCGGAAATTTACTGCATCGCCATAATATTTATCTTCATTTACATCATTGCACTCCCATATATAAGTGGTTTTTGAGCCAGAAACGGTTTTTGTTAATTTCACATTTGAGGAGTCGCCAAAAAACTTGTACCCAATGGTTACATCGCTACCAACCTCTACTTTTAAAGATTGTTTTACCGCTGGTGATCCTGGGCTAAAATAAAAGGCACCAAGAAAACTCGGTTCGTAAAACTGATAAGAAAAGTCGAGTTGGGTAATGGCGCCATAGGTTACCCCCGGGTAAAAGAACTTCTTTATTTTTACGCCATCGTAAAATGCTTCCCCGTTCATGTTTCCTTCATCCACAAAGGTTTTTACAGGTAGCTTTTTGTACTTATTCCCATCCGGAACAAGGGTAGAGGCTTCAATATTGGTTATTTCATAAAATCCGGGTGAATAGTTAATCTTTCGCTCGTTTTGGGTAACAAGTTTATCATCCAGAACCAATGTTTGAAAATGGTAATCGCCTTTAATATTTAACTTGCCTCCACTGTTTTTAATGATAAAGGTTTGCTGCCTCTCCAGGTTTATCTGACGCGCATTGGGGTATTGCTTTTTAATTGCTTCCAAAGCTTCCGGTGTTGGTTGAGCCAAAGAAATAATGGAAGCAAAAACCAGAGGTAAGCTAAACAGGTGTTTATTCATAAATATTGCCATAAACGTAACGAACCGTTTTTGTGAGTTTGCCGGCAATATCATAATATTTTGCCAAACCATGCTTCATGCCGAATAAATATGGCATTTCTACTGCCAATACTCCGGAAGGGTGGTAGTACCTGCTCACTCCGTCATACTCATCATAAAGGTACGATTCATGCTCTTTTACTCCTCCACCAGGGTAGTACTCGATATTATCACCGGTAAGGTAATTGTCAACAAAAGAGCTGGTGGAAAATGGTTTGCCATTGCTGTAATAAATGGTATAAATACCGTTTAGCATGCCACGGTCTATGGTAAAGCTTAGTGCAGGGTTTCCGTTAGGGTAATATGTTTTTACCACTCCTGTTTCTTTTTCCAAAGGTATAAGCGGCAGCAGTTTGCCCGTTTTATCCGGATAGGTATATGATTTTAATACGCCACCCTCATAATTGGCCAAATAAATAAGACCACCCTCAGGAGAATAATATTTATACTCGCCATGCCTTTCATCATTGAGGTAATAACGTTCGGTTTCCAGTTTGCCATCACTGTAAAAGCTTTTATAGTGTCCGTTTATTTCACCTTCTACATTAGGGATAATACGTTGTATTTTGCCTTCTCTGTCATAATAGTTCCAGATGCTATCACGCTCCCCATCAATAAAGTTTCCAACCGCGCTTATTTTACCATTATCGTTATAGCCAATATATTTTCCATTGCGCTTTCCATACTTGTATTTTTCTGCATACCTTACTTGTTTGGCACTTACATAACTGGTAAAAACAGAATCTTTTACTCCGGCTTTATAGGTACCGCGGTAATAAACGCGTCCGTTATAAGTTTTTAGTTCATAAGGCCCTGTACCAAAGTTAAGTTTAATGGTATTAAACACTTTTCCTGTGGTATCATATTGCACATATCCACCTAAAAAGCCGTGGGTATAGTCGGCTTCTCCATATTTTTTCCCATCTGCCTGGTATTCTTCCTGAATGCATGACGGGGTTCCTTCCTGATAAAAAGTGTTGTAATCAAGGGTTCCGTTTTCTTCGTAATAATTCCATGGGCCATGTTTTTCTCCATCTTTATAATACCCTTCAGCCTGTATTTTCCCGTTTAAATAGTAGCTTATATAATATCCCTGCATCACATCATCTTTATATAGCTGAGAGTAATTAAGCTTTCCGTTTTTATAGTAATAATTCAATACCCCGTTTTTCTTTCCCTTCTCAAATTTGATGCTATACTTATGTTGCCCGTTTTCATGATAATATTTCCATTCACCTTCTTCTACGCCATTTATAATCATTCCTTCGCCTGTGCGGTTTCTGAATTCACTAAGGAAAGCGTAAGCCAGTTTACCACCCTGAATCTTTTTCTCTTCAGTAACTTTCCCTGCTTTATCAAAAAACTTGTAGCCTTCACATTTCTCTCCTTTATAACTATACTCTGCATAAATAATCCCATCCCTGTCGTAGAATTTAAAAGCACCTTTTTTGTTTCCGTTGTCATAATTCTCTTCTGATCTTATTTTTCCGTTATCGTAGTAATACGTAGATGTGCCGTGTTCCTTTCCTTTAATATAGTTGATTTCTGTTTTTAATTTACCCTTGTCGGAAAACCATTTCCAGTTTCCATCACGCTTGCCATTCGCAAAAGTTCCGGTAATACTTATCACGCCATTTTCCCAACGATACTCAACTGGCCCGTTTATCTGGTCATTTACCACCTTACAGGAGAGGTCTACCGCACCACTTGGGTAGTATGTTTTATAATAGCCGTTATACACATCATTTACCAGTTCACCTTCATTTAGCAGGTAACCGGTGGAGTTGAAATTGTATTTTATCCCATTTATCTTACCGTCATTTAACGGGAACTTATTTTTAAGGGTATTGTTGCGGTTATACAACTCCACCATTCCATTAATCTTCCCATTTTTATAGATGGATTTTTCGCGTAAGGATCCGTTTTCATAATAGGTGGTGTTTTCACCTTCCAGTTCTTCATTATCATTAAGCCGCTCAATGGCACTCACTTTACCATTTTCATGGTAATAGGTCCAGGTTCCGCTTTTTTTATCTTTAGTAAAATTACCTTCTGCTTTTATATGTCCGTTATCGGTAAAATAAATCCATTTGCCTGTTTTTAAATCGTCTGACCCAAAATTACCAATTGATTTAACCAGGCCACCACTATACCAAACGGAATTGGTTTGAAGTTCTCCATTATAGTAAATTTTATATTCCTTACGTTTTTCATTTACATAGCTGGTAGCCCATATAGTAAAAGCATCTATTTCCTTTTTCTTTGCCTTAACCTTGCTCTGTATATCCTTTACCTGTAAAGAGGTAAGGCTATATAATATACTCCCTTCAAAATGTTGTTTTTCCCATAGCTCCTTATAAAAAGCCAGATAATATTTAATGATATAATCATCTGTAGAGGCCGAAGCAGGCAGCTTTTCCATCATTACCTGTAATTGTTTGGTACCAATATAGTCGAGTTTTACCTTGCTCTTGTATTTAGAGGAGAGGGAGCCTTTAGATAACAAAACCAGGTCAAGTTCTTCCAGTTCCGGAGAATAAGGAATCAGACTCCCATCAATTGGTGTATCGGGAGTGTATTCATTTGTCGAAACCTTTTCCATGATATCGATCACTCCGCCAATATTGCTGGCATCGTTATTCATGATGGTGTACATAAAGAAGGCCATCACAGATAAGGAGGTTTTTCTGGCATCGGCAGCCAAAAATGCCAGGCGGAAATGTGATGCGGCATGATAAGGGTTTGCCTGAACCGATTTGGTAAAGTATTCCCATGCTTTGGCGTAATTTTTCTTTTTCTGGTACAAAATACCTAGCTCATAAAAAAAGCGGTAGTACCCCATAAACTTGCTGGCACCAAAAAGGTAAGTATTGATAGCCGAGTCGCCTTTACCGGTTTCATCAAGGGCATTTGCATATTGCACCAGCATATCCCTTTCCAGGCTTGATTGTGTTTTTAAACCCTTTAAGGCAACATCCAAAGCAAGGTCGTATTTTTTTGCTGCCATGTATGTTAAAGAAAGTTCATACAAAGCATTTACATAAAGCGAGTCGTTTTTGTTTACTTTTAGCAGTTCGGCTGCCGCTTCATCGTATTTCTCTTCTTCAAAAAGGGCTATTCCTTTGGTAACAGTAGAGCGGGCTGAGGGGTACTCGTCTCCGATTTTTGCCGATTGAGAAAACACTGGCTGAATCAGACAAATCATTGCCGCACCAGCACAAAATCCTTTAATAGAAGAAAGGTTAAGGGTAAACATAAATGAAATATTAGATGCTGCAAATTATACGAACATTTGGAAATTAAAATACTTAAAATGCACTATATAAAATAATGATACCTGAGTGCCTGAGCCTGATTCTGGAAAGTTTATTATAAATAGTTGAAGCCATTACGCTGATGATGGTATCTGAAAAACAAAGGGAATAACAAATAAATTGATCATGCGATTATCAATTTTATTCGCAACTTCGCCCCGTGAATTATTTAAGAGCAGAAAACATCTCAAAAAGTTATGGTGATCGCATTTTGTTTAAGGACCTGACTTTAAGTATAGAAAAAGGGCAAAAAATTGCCTTAATAGCAAAAAACGGAACAGGTAAAACCAATATGCTCAATATATTGGCCGGAAAAGACCAAAGCGACTCGGGCAATGTTGTGGTAAGTAAGGATATTAAAACAGCTTACCTGGAGCAGGAGCCATTTGTGCCTGAAGATTTAACCGTATATGAGGCATTGTTTAACAGCAATAATGAGTTGCTCAAAGCAGTAGCCGAGTATGAAAAGGCCATGGAAGAGTCGGAAACCGATCATTCCGATGCGGTAATGAACCGGCTGCAATACAGCATGGAATCCATGGACAGACTGAATGCCTGGGATTATGAAGCACGGATTAAGCAGATTCTTACCAAACTCAGCATTCATCATTACGAGCAAAAAGCCGGCTCCTTAAGTGGCGGACAGAAAAAGCGCCTGGCTTTGGCCCGTATTCTTATAAATACGCCTGATTTTATTATTATGGATGAGCCAACCAATCACCTGGATATTGAGATGATTGAGTGGCTGGAAGGTTACCTTAAAAGTGCGGATACCACCTTATTGCTGGTTACCCACGACAGGTATTTTCTCGATAATGTATGTAATGTAATTGTGGAGTTGGATCAGGGTGAGTTATACACCTATAAAGGGAATTATGCCTATTATCTGGAGAAAAAGGCCGACAGGGAGTTTCGGGAAGAGCGGGAAATAGAAAAAGCCCGAAACCTGATGCGCAAGGAATTGGAGTGGATCAGGAGGCAACCCAAAGCCCGTGGTACCAAATCAAAATCGAGGATTGAGGCATTTTATGAATTAAAAGAAAAAGCCAGCCAAAAGGTTGATGATAAAAAGGTAGAGCTTGACCTTAAAATGCAACGACTTGGGGGCAAAATACTGGAACTGCATCACCTGAAAAAGGCATTTGGCAACCAGCCAATTGTAAATGATTTTTCTTATATGCTAAAACCCGGAGAACGCATTGGGGTGGTGGGCAGAAACGGAGTGGGCAAATCAACCTTCTTAAATATGCTGATGGGGCTTGAAAATCCTGATAGCGGCCATATAAGCCTTGGTGATACCGTAGTTTACGGCTATTATTCACAAACGGGTTTGGTAATTAAAGAAGATAAAAGGGTGCTTGATGTGGTAAAGGATATTGCCGAATATATTACCCTGGCCAAGGGTGAGAAAATTACGGCCACACAGCTTTGCAAGCGTTTTTTGTTTGATGATAAGATGCAGCACACCTTTGTTTCCAAGCTAAGTGGTGGAGAAAAACGCAGGTTGTTTTTATTAACCGTGTTGATGAAAAATCCCAATTTTCTGATACTTGATGAGCCTACCAACGACCTGGATATTGCCACCTTAAATGTACTGGAGGAGTTTCTGGAGAGTTATAAAGGTTGCCTGTTGATAGTAACCCACGACCGCTATTTTATGGATAAACTGGTGGATCACCTGTTGATTTTTGAAGGAAATGGCAAGCTTAGAGACTTTAATGGCAATTATCAGGATTATTTAAATGAGTTGGAGGAGGCCAAAATAAAGCCCCAAAAGCCTGAGAAGGAGATAAAAGAACCAGCTAAACCTGCAGAGGTAGCGATACCAGCACCAGCCAAAAAGAAACGATCATTTAAAGAACAACGTGAGTTTGATACCCTGGAGGAGGAGATTGCCGGATTGGAAACAAGAAAGAAAGAACTGGAAGCTTTATTAAGTGCCGGAAGCAGTAACCATGAAGAATTAATTGGATGGAGCAGGGAAGTGGAGGAAATTAACGCCAACCTTGATGCAAAAACACTACGTTGGCTGGAATTAAGTGAATAGGGGAATATCCTGCCAATTTTACACCCATTAGAAGGGCTTTACGATTGTAAAGCCCTTTTTTATTGAGGTTTACCCATGTAAAGTGAAGGATTTAAGTGTAAAATTGAGCATAATTAATGGCAACTATATATCAGTTGGGACTACCAATTGTAAACGTGACAAAAAGGAATGGTAAACAGGCGTAAATTATTGTTCCTTTTATACTAGGCTGATGGCGGTGGACTGTTCCCCAAAAATATATTTTGTAAGTGTGGTGGGCTGTAAGGTTTTCCGTCAATTCCCTCTATTTGCAACCACAAGCAAGCAATCATACAAAAATCGTCAGGAACTTCATCCTCATCAATGGGGATAGTAAACTGCATCCCATTTTTTCGGTTAACGTACACATCGTGCGACAGGTTTGGGTATCTGGCAGCATGGTACACCGAGTTATTATGAAAATGTGTCTGCAAGTCAATTAAGCGCATGGAACAACAATTTGTCTAACTTGACGATGAGATGCTGATAATCCGGGCGTAATCCGACTACTATAAGTACTTTTGTTGTACTCCAAAATGCTTGCAGCAGCGTCTCTCAAACGATCTATCAGTTCTTCCTCGCTGTTGGCAAAAGATGCAGCTCCGGGAACTTCTAAAACCATTCCCATCCAAATGCCATTATCGGTTACGGTAATTGCTGCGGAATAATGAGTGTGGGTTGAGTCCATCAGTTTTGGTGTTTATGTGTTTAATTTGTGTGCAATATGCAAAATACTTTCCACAATGCAATAGATGTATTACTTTTTTAAGCGGTTATAATGCAAAATTAACGACTGTTTTACAGTTTTGGTATAACAAAGTAGTCATATTGCTGTAATTTAACACATTATTGTTAAGTGTAAATAGAATATTAACACTATTTCCCCTTATTTGGTTTTGATACAGCAATTTTAATAAGGTTTTCCAGCGAAGCATTTACCTTTAGTTTTTCTTCGTATTTATTGCTTCTTGGCTTCTTTACTTTTGGTGGTTTCTTTGCCATAGTGCAAATATAAATTATTTTGACAAACTGTTCGGATTTGACTAAATTTGAAAGGACTTGGTAATACGAAATTCAACTCAATTCACAATATATTTGCAAGTATGACACTATCTCAACCAGCTATTGGAGAAGGTATTTATACTGCCGCAGATGCAGCACGTATATTAAAAATGCCATATTCTAAGGCAAAATATTGGTTCAATTATTACGTGAAGTCTCGATTAGGTGACAATAAACACCAATATTATTTTACTGTAAATGATATTATAGCTGTCAATTTTTTAACACTGATCGAAATGGTGGTTTTTTATAAATTAAAAGAAAGGGGTGTAAGCTCCAAAACCATTAGAAAGGCTCATAGTGTAATGGCAGAGAAGCTAAACACTCCTTACCCCTTTGCAAATAAAGCTGTATTCTCTTTAGGCAAAAATGGTTTATACTTTGAACATTTAGGTAATTTATTAAGTTCTTCAGATGGGCTACAAACAGCATTTGAGCAAGTTGTAATACCATTTTCAGAAAAAATAGAATTTAGTAAAGAAGGCGTGGCGGCAAAATATTATCCTTTAGGCAAGAAAAGTACAATCGTTGTAAACCCTAAACACCAATTTGGGCAACCAGTTATCGAAGGTACAAACATACTAACAGAAACTATACTAATGCTATACAGGGGCAAAGAACCTATTGCTTCAATATGTGAATTATATGGGGTATCCAGGAAAAACGTAAAAGACGCAATAGCCTTCAGTCGAGCTGCTTAATAAATGGATTTTTATTTAGATGAAAATTTGCCAAACAAGGTGGCGCATGCTTTACATGCCCTTGAACGTCCTGATGGGCACAACGTTTATAGTACAAAAGATGCAATAGGTGCGGGGGTATTAGATACTGACTTAATTATTGAGTTAAGGAGAAGAAATGGAGTTTTCTTAACTCATGACTTTAGGATGATAACACGAAAAAACGAATTTCAACTCATAAAGGAACAGGGGCTAACCGTATTTTTTATTTCTTTGCCAAGTGGATGCGACTATGCCATAATTTACCAAAAAATAATTGGTTCTTGGGAAGAAATAAAGAAAATAACTAAAAAAAAGGAACACCCCTTTTTGTGTAAAATCAAAATGAGGGGAGAAACAGAATATTTATAATTAATTGCTGATCAAATTTTTATATAGAAGCCGCCCATTACAACGATTTAAAGCCCTGTAAAACTTTAGCCTGTTGTCCTCTTTGCGGTAATTAAACCGGAAAGCATATTCATTACAGTATTTATCTAAATGCTTCGGGCTAACCTGATGGTAAACCCCGATTATACCACGTTTAAAGATACTCCAAAAGTTCTCTACTCCATTGCAATGTATCTTTCCGTTTGCGTATTCACCAAGGCTATGGGTAACGGTTTGATGGCTCTTGTATATCTTTTTTAGTTGCGAATATCCGGCTCCCTCGTCCGTGAATATTTGGGATGAAGGAAGAACGGTATTTACCATAATCGGGGTAATAGCTTTATAAGAAACACTGTCAACCTTTTTAACCACAACTTTTCCGCCTCTCTGTAAAATGCCCAATACAGGGGTTTTAATTTCAAAATGAGAGACTTCACCATAGTTTTTGGCTGTCCGTTTATTAGCGTGCTTATTCTTTTCCTTGCCACCAATCCACGTTTCATCTATTTCTACCTCACCAGCTAATAAAACTGGCTGCTTTTCTTTCAGCATTTCACGAATACGGCAAAGTATAAACCATGCTGTCTTTTGGGTTACTCCTAAATCCCTTGCAAGTTGCACAGAACTAACACCCTTACTACTGCATGAGACTAAATACATAGCGGCAAACCATAACCTTAATCCTATTTTGGTATTCTCAAAGAAAGTCCCAACAGTTACAGTAAACTTTTTACCGCAAAGCTTGTCTTTACACTTATAACCTCTGTTTGTTTTGTATGCACCTAAAAGCCCACAGTGGGGGCAAACGGGGGCATCACTCCACCTAACGGATTCTAAGTAGCTAATACAGCTTTCTTGCGTTGGGAAATGGTCGAATAGTTCAGCTAAATTTTTGAAGGTAGGCAACATTTGTTTTGTTAATTCTTAGGCAAAGATAGTACTGTCCCACAAAATACCTAATATTTATTTCACATTTGTTTACCTGATTTTTTGGCAGCCTACTCAAAGGACTGGGAAAACCACTTAAATGGGCGTGTCCCAACTGATATATAGTTGCCTAATTAATAGCTAAATATCAATATTTTAGGATACCTAATCTAAACAAATACGCAAATCAGTCTGTTTACAAATGTTATCGCGATTATTTACACTTGTTAATTTGCATTAACATTCGTAAACTTGCCAGTAAACAATTGTGTAGTACTGTATTTATATACTTAATTATCAAAAACTTACAAAAATGGACGAACTTAACAAACGTATCATCGACCTGATGGTTAAATCAGGCCATAGTAAATCAACATTTGCAAAAGAGTTGGGCGTATCATTGCCCTTAATAACACATATAACCAGCGGCAGAAACAAGCCCGGATTAGACATTATACAAAAGATTATGAGCACGTTCCCCGACTTAAATCCCGATTGGTTAATTAACGGAACCGGGGAAATATACAGGGTAATGCCCAAAAAGGCTGATCTCTCTGGGGTGCAGGCCAAGTTAAACAACCTTAAACAGCTCACAAACAAGCCACAGGAAACACTTAAAACCATGATTGACTTCCATAAAATTCTTATGGATGAGATCTTGCACCTCCAGGAAATGGCTATTTTAATAGAAGAAGCAACGGCTACTCTTCAAACTATGAATAAACAAATAGAGCAGATAAAAATAGACATAGAATCTGAAGTAAACAGTTAGATAGTGATTTGTAATTAACTGTATTGTAAATATAAGCAAATTAAAAATATTGAGTTTTAGCTGTTAGGGGATTTACGCTCGTATCATGGTCTTTTCTGCGCTTTGACATTATGGCACAAAAAAAGCGGGCATAAACCCGCTTTCTTTTTACATATGATTTTCTGTTTATACAGTTGCCGGAGTATTTCTTGGCAATTGGCTAAACTGATCAGCAACTACCAATTCTTTACTTCCGGGAGTATACTTATAAAAACCTTCACCTGATTTCACACCAAGGTTACCCGAGGTTACCATATTTACCAGTAAAGGGCATGGAGCATATTTAGGGTTTCCAAATCCATCGTGTAGCACATTCATAATGGCCAGGCACACATCAAGTCCAATAAAGTCAGCCAGTTGAAGCGGGCCCATTGGGTGTGCCATTCCAAGTTTCATCACGGTATCAATCTCTATTACATCGCCAACACCCTCATGCAGGGAGATAATGGCTTCATTAATCATTGGCATTAAAATGCGGTTGGCAATAAATCCAGGGTAATCGTTTGATTCAGCCGGAACTTTGTTAACGGCTTTTGAAAGAGCCATAATATCTGCAGTTACCTGTTTATCAGTTTTATAACCATTAATTACTTCCACCAGTTTCATTACCGGAACGGGGTTCATAAAGTGCATACCAATTACTTTTCCAGGGCGTTTGGTTACCGAAGCAATTTTGGTAATAGAAATAGAAGAGGTATTGGATGCCAGCACACAATCAGCAGGAGCAATTGCATCAAGCTGACGGAAAATATCCAGTTTAATGGCCATGTTTTCTGTAGCTGCTTCTATTACCAGATCTGCCTTGGCGGCACCATCTTCAAGCCTGGAAAAGGTGGTAATATTGCTCAAAGTAGTGACTTTGCCTTCTTCCGTAAGTGAACCTTTAGCCACCTGGCGATCAAGATTTTTTGCAATGGTATTTAATGCTTTTTGCAGGGCTGCCTCGCTAATATCAACAAGAGAAACGGCATATCCGTGCTGGGCAAATACATGGGCAATACCGTTTCCCATGGTACCTGATCCGATAACTGTAATGTTTTTCATTTATTCAGTAGTTAAAAATAGTTGCGGCAAATGTAGAAAAGCAACTGACTTATCAAAAAAAGAATCTTTCCCCAACAGCAAAAACAAAAATAAAATACATTTGCTTTACAATACACCAATGAAATACAAACTTTTAACCCTTGTGTTTGCTCTGCTTAGCTTGCAGGTTTATTCACAAAACCAATCTTTCTGTGATGCTTTTTTTACACCAGAACAAAAACAGTGGCTGAAGCAGTTTCAACAGAAAGGTGATTTCAGCATACCCCAGCGCAAATCCAAGATATTTATTCCCATAAAAGCCCATATTGTTGGTACTTCGGAAGGAAAGTCTTATTACCCTGCAGCTTATTTATTGGATGCTATTTGCAATATAAACGAGGATTTCGCTTTTATAGGATTTCATTTTTACCTTAAGGGAGATATTAATTATATTAACAATACCAGCCTGTTCAATTTTACCTACGAAACCTACTGGCAATACACCGGTTCAGAGGAAGACCCTGATGCGTTGAATATCTTTTTTGTAAACAGCACCCCGGGGTTTTGTGGTGTATACATGGGTGGTGATGATATTGTGGTGATAAAAAATGATTGTCAGCGCCCGGGAGGTAATACCCTGACCCATGAACTTGGACATTTTTTTAGCCTGCCGCATACCTTTAGTGGATGGGAAAACGGCAATACACCACCTGAAAGCATGAGGGAACTAAAGAACGGCAGCAATTGCTCTTTTACAGGGGATGGTTTTTGTGATACGGAGCCGGATTATGTTGCTACCCGCTGGAATTGTCCACTTGGGCCATTGCTTACCGATCCAAATGGTGAAACCTTCAGGCCGGATGGTACCTTGTATATGAGCTACGCAGATGATGCCTGTATGAACCGTTTTAGCAATGAGCAATTTGCGGCTATGGTGACCAATCGGCAATCAAGAGGGCTGGAGGGAACTCCTCTTTCTTATGATACACTGGGCAGTGTAACTCAGGGTTCTCCCTCAGATAATGCATTTAATACACCTACCACGGGTTTACTATTTAACTGGAACAAGGTAAGCGGGGCTACCCACTATGAATTGCAGATTGTAAACGTTAGTGGTTTTAGCGTTCCCTTATTTGACTATGTGATTAAAGATACCTTTTTTTACGCTATAAACCTTCCTGCGGAAAGGGAACTGGAGTGGAGGGTAAAGGCCATAAAGCCGGGAAATACGTGTTCTCCATACAGTGAAATAAGGTCGTTTGCCACGGGAATAACCACAACAGGGTTAACAGAAACCACAAGTGAAAACCTGGCCATTTACCCTAACCCGGTAAAGAGGGGCGAAATAGTTTCGTTGCGAGGATATGATCAAGAAGATTGTACCATTTATGATATCAATGGAAGAGTGGTATTCAATGAGTCACCACTTACTTTTCAAACTCCGGGCATATACCTCATCAGGTTTGAAAAATCAGGAGACGCGCCTGTTTTCAAAAAGCTTCTGGTTATAGAATAAATCAACGAATAATGACCACCTGGTGGCTTTCTGTATAGGTTCCACTGGTTATGGTTAATGTATACACTCCTTTAGAAAGCTGGCTTATATCAAGCGTTTGCTCACTGGTTTCTCCTTTTTTGTATATTACGGGTACCCCTTTGTTATCAAACAGATGCAAGGCAGTTATTTCTTTTTGAGAAAGAGCCGTAATGGTTAAAAACGATTGGGCAGGGTTAGGGGCAATACGAAAAGCTTTTTTAGCTCTTTGCTTTAATGGAACAGCCTCAACTGAAGCAAGGTTTTTATTATATGCAGCAAAGGTATATTCACCTTGTTTCAGGTCTTTTACCCAAAATCGCCCGATCTTATCGGTTACTGTTGCCCCGGTTTGTTTAAGGGCTGTGGGGTCGGCAACTATTTCCCAGGTGCTTTCCGGGGTAGGTCGCCAAAGCAAAACAAGGCTGTCTTCAGTGCTTCCTATTAATGTATGATCCAGGTGGCCACCACTTGCCGGTGTTGATCCATCATAGTTTAAAAATGCTTCGGCCTTAAATCCGGCAGGCCATATTCCACTCACTTTCCAGTGACGGTAATTGGAAACATATAAACCCGGAATGGTATTATATCCCTGATCTGCGCGTGTCCAGAAATGTTCTATATGAACAATTGGTTTTGTGCCTGAAGGGATAGTAAGGTTGGTTAAATTCATCAGGGCATCAGGATATGTTTTTAGGCCGGTACTGAGCAATGTATCAATAACCTGAGTTACGCCATCTGCTATTTGTTCTTCCTGATCAATAACTACCAAGGCCGGATTAAAAGGCAGGTTAAACGAAAACTCCTCGGCATTTGCTCCGTTTCCTGTAAATATTACATTGCGTTTAATGGCCATCGTTTCATTCCCAAAAGTAAAGGTGAGCGGAACATTTTTAAACAGGGCAGGAGCAGCTTTTAATAATTGGTATACCTTTAGTTTTATTTCCCAGTTAGATCCCGCCTGATTGCGTGTTACAGAGCTGATTTTAAAAGCCGGAAACCCGGGGTTTAGTATCCAGTTATCGAAAAATGCCTGTACCATATTGGTATCAGCATATTGCTTAAATTCATTAATTAAATCAGTTGTAGAAACATCCTTGAAAGCATATTTATTGAGGTAAGATTTACAAGCGTTAAAAAAAGGCGTATCACCCATATAGGTGCGCAGGTTATGCATCATTAATGCCCCTTTTTTGTAAACATGATCTCCGTAGGTAAATTGGTGTGGAACTCCTTCTACAGCCCTGTATCCACTGTCACGTATATGTGCATTTCTCTGCACATAGAGGTTGTTTTCTTTAATTTCATTACGGTATGCTGATTTGCTGTATGCAAATTCGAGAAAAAGAGACTCGCAATAACTTGCCCAGCCTTCATTAAGCCACATATCTTCTGCCGTGCGGCATGTTGCAAGATCGCCCCACCAGTGATGTGATAATTCATGAGCCATCAGGGTTTCATTATCAAGCGCACCGTTTATGGCGTATAATGGATAAGCAATATTGGTGGCATGCTCCATAGCACCTGCATTAAACGGAACACCAACAAAACCTACCCGGTCAAACCGATAGGGGCCAAATAATTGAACAAAAGTTTCATAAGCTTTTTTAAGGTTGGTGAAAGAAATTTTAAGATTCGCTGTATCCTTTGCTTCGGCAGCCAGATAGGTGGTAACCGGCATTTGAGAAGTTTGGTTAACCAAACTGTATTTACCAACAGCAACCGAGATCAGATAAGAGGGAACTGCCTGATTCAGTTGCCAGTGCCAGGTAACAGAACCATCAGGGTTTATTGTTTCAGGAGCTGGCAGCCCGCCACAAATGGCCCGGTAGCCACTATCTGTGGTGATATGGCAATCTGCCGTGGAGCGGGTTATAAAATTATCGTAGCATGGAAACCAGCAACGACCAAAATTATGTGGGTTGGCATCAAACCCAACGCCCATATTAAATGCATAATTACCTGTGAAATAAAACCCACCCCAACGAGCATCAGTAGCGGGCTGGCCGGAATATAGAACCGTAATAATAGCAGAATCGCCTTTTGCTAAAGCGTGCTTAAATGCCACGAATAACTTATTACCGTTGTATTCATAGTTGGTTAAGCTATCATTAAATTTAACCTCCTGAATTTGCATATTTAACAGGTCAAACATGGCATAATTTAGTTGATTCACTTTTGAGCGTAGTTTGATGGAAGTATATCCTGTCAAATTTTTTTGACTCAGGTTTTTGATGGAAAGGTTGATATGATAGTTTATAACCTCACTGGAATCGATTCTGGTATCGTTGGTTGCGTACGAACTGCAATAGATAAAAATTAAGAAAATATTTAGGAAGCAAACATTCTTTAACATGGTAAAAAGTTGGGCTTAAAAAAATCTTAAATTATTAAATTTAAAATTGCAAAATAACTCTTTTGCCTTAATTTCCGCAGCCATTTCTTAATTGCGACATTACTTATTATATGAAACGAATACTACTAATTCTTATCCTATCTGTATGCGTCTATACAGGTAACAACCTTACTGCACAAAACATAAATAATTATGCTTTCAGTACAGGTACAACAGGTTCACTAACCCGCTCTGACGGAAGTTTAATTGATGACATTGATATGACTGTTGGAACCACTGTATTACTTGGTGGCAGTCAATCTAATTCTCAGTCTGCTCTATTTACCATTGGATTTGACTTTTTTGTGCATGGTACACGACAGACCCAATTTAATGTAACCAGCAATGGTTGGGTTGGAGTAGGAACTTTTGCAAATCCGGGTATTGGCTGGCTTGCAGCAACAGGGGTAAAGCTAGCCCCTTTTCTTGGTAGCAGTGCCACTATGATTGGAACAAGTTCTATTGGCAGGGTGCATTACCGTGTTTTTGGTACCGCACCAAGCCGTATTTGCGTAATAGAGTTTTTGCGTATGTCGGTTAATGCTTCTGTACTTGATGATACTACCACGTTTCAGGTAAGGCTTTATGAAAGCAACGGAGAAATTGAATACGTTTACGGTAGAATGGCCGTTACTTTTGGAGCACCGGTAAGTATGTATGTTGGTTTCCAGGTAACCAACCTGCTTTATCAAAGCGTAGATGTTGATACCCACACCAGCTCAACAACAACATCAACTTTAAATACCTTTAGCACCACAGGGTACATCAACCAATTGCATAATTTCACAAATGGATCAAGGCGTTATTACCGATGGATTCCCTCGCCCCCAACAGATCCTACAAACTTTAATGTTACTGCTTCAACCAATAACTCAATGACCCTGCAGTGGCTTGACGCAACAAACGAGATCGGATATGCCCTATACCGGTCAACAGACGGAATAAACTACACATTTGTAAGCAATCTGGGTGCAAACACAGTATTTTCTTTTCAAACAGGGTTAACACCAAACACCACTTACTACTGGCGTTTATATGCAATTAAGGAAAGTATAGGCAGTTCTCAGGACGCATCGGGAAATACCCTGCCACCAAATAAAATTGTAACCGCAAGTTCAGGTGCATGGAATAGCGCAAGTACCTGGGTGGGGGGGATTGCCCCAAGTGTATCAGATAGTGTGGAAATACTTACCGGACATACGGTAACTATAACTCCCGGAGCTCAGGCCGGTGTGCTTGAGGTAAACGGTAATCTCCAGTTTCAGGCAACAACTGCCAGCTTAACAGTGTTGAGCAATATTATTGTTTATTCAGGGGGTAGTCTTAATGCCGGAACGGGTACCGCTACTAATCACACATTAACGTTAGGCTCAACAAATACCACAGTGGTTTCCAGCAATCTTATTGTTGATGGAACATTTGATATGAATACCAGTGCCCAGGTAACTGTTAGCTTTGCAGGAAGTTTAGATGCAACAGTAAGCGGGAGCGGAGCAACGTGTGAGTTTGCATCTGTTACAGTAAATAAAGGAACCACACAAACAGGCGCCACATTAGATATTACGCGTATTATCACCATGGCAGCCCCAACAACTGCCAGCCGGTTAAACGTGAATAACGGTACTTTAAAGCTCTCAAGTGCATCTGTTATTACACCATTCCCGGGCAACCAGGGTTTTACTTTTGTAAATGCAACAGGAAGGTTCTGGTTAAATCATGCATCAGCTCAGGTTCTTACCTCCAGCGCATCGGGCGGTTTTTTTTATCAGGTTCTAGGTGAAGTAAGGGTTGATGCAGGAACCTTAACTATTGGTACTGGTGCTTTTCAGGGATTTGGAAGCACCAATTCCATATGGCGCATCAATGGCGGAACGATTAATATAGGAGGAAGTTTTCAGCTTACCAGTGCTGCCACCAGCTCTCTTATTATGACAGGTGGTAATTTAAATATCGATCCACAAGGTTTAGCCAATCTGGCTGTAGCTACCACGCTCTTTAATATTCCATCTGGTGCCGGATTAGATTTATCAGGCGGTAATATCACTATTGTTGATCCACATAATACATCAAATGGTACAGCTGCGTTTATTGCTGCAGGCGGTACAAAAAATATCACCGGAGGCAAATTTATTTTGGGTAATGGTGTATCCACATCGGCCAGTGGTGGGGGCAATACTTCAGGTTTTGGACTTAATATAGGTGTGCCTCTTTATACCCTTGAACTGGATAACCGCATAAATGGTTCAAATACACGTATGGTTCGCTTATTAGCAAATCTAACTGTATCTAATTTGCTTGAATTAAAAGCCAACAGCTATTTGTTTTTAGGATCAACCAATACAGGAGCTACTCTTTCCGTTGAAGGCAATATTATTAACGGAGGAGCAATTGCCTCAACTGAGCCTGCCGGATCACAATCCATAGGTACACTTGCATTTACCGGCAGTTCAGGTACACAAACCCTGTCCGGTAACGGTTCTACAGCCAATGCCAACATTTTAGTTATTAACAACACCGGTTCTGGTGTTCAATTTACCAATACCAATGCCATTAGCTTCGGCAGGGTAAATCTTGTTTCAGGGTCGTTTAATACCGGTGCTAATTTTACAATAGGATACACCGGAAGACCTGGTGTTGTCCAATTTGGAGGAGCAAGCGAATCAATAGCTTCTGGTTCTTTCACTTCAATACCAACTTATTTTGGTAATCCCGGATTTATTTACGGGCCAACTTCAAGTACATGCACAATAGGTGCATTTAATGAAATTGGTGCTGGTGGAGCTAACTTAAGTTCATTAGGAGTAAATGATGCTGAAGGCGTGACCGCAGGCAGAAATATTTTGGTTACAGACCTTACTCTTGCTGGCGGTAACCTGAACATGGCTTCAAATACCCTTACTATTGGTACAGGTGCAGCAGCAGCAGGAACATTAACCAGAACAAGTGGTTTTGTAAGTTTAACCACAGGTAGCTTTACCCGCTGGTTTGCAACCGGATCAGGTCCTGTTTTAGGATATGCCAACGGATTTCCAATACAAAGTGGTTCATATGAAAGAAGTGTACAAATTGGTTCAAGTGTTGCACTTACTACCGGTGGTACCATTACGGTACAGCATACAGCTTCAAACGGCTATACAGATATAAGCCCAACATTTAATGATGCTTCTATTATCATTGACAGAAGGAGCAATAGTGCGTGGACATTGGCATCATCAGGCCTGAATGCAGGTGCAGGTTCTCTTACCGTTAAACTCATTGCTCAGGGGCTGGGTGCAGTAACCAATCCATCCGAACTAAGGTTTATCAGAAACAATAACGGAACAAATGGAACTTCTATAAACGGTTCAGGTACCAATCTTATTCCTGAAGTGAGCAGGGCATTTAATCAAACAGAAATTACCGGTGGTCAGTTAACTGATACTTATTATTTTGGAGCCAGTTCTTCCACCAATCCATTATCACCGGTTGTAATTGCCGTGGCAAATGGCAGCTGGGGCGATGCTTCAACCTGGGATATCAGCGCGGTTCCTTCATCTTCTAACAGTGTAATTATACCTTCAAGCATCACTGTGACTATGCCAACAGGAACAGCATATGGTTGTAACGATTTGACTATTTCTTCGGGAGGTGTGCTTACCGCAAATAACAATACATTAAATATTGGCGGATCATTAACTTTAAGTGGTGCACTTAATGTTGGAGGTGGAACGGTAAATATTGCAGGGATATCAACAGGAGGATTAACCGTATCTGCAACAACAGGCAGCCTCAATGTTTCTTCAGGTATACTCTCTCTGGGACAAAGCGGTGGAGGTAACCGTACCTTAAACCTGTTGGGTAGTTTAACCGTTAGTGGTGGCACTTTAAATATTAATGGTAATTTTATTGTAGCCAGCGGATCAGCCTTTACCCAATCAGGTGGAGATATTAATGTGGATCCTACTACCACACTTCCTTTAAACAGTGTGGCTTCGGGTACCCACAATGTGGTAATCAATACCAATAACGTAAATTGTTCAGCAGGTACGCTAACCATTGTAGATCCGCCACACGCTACCTACGGTGCAAATTCAACCATGTCGCTGCGTATTACCGCATCAGCATCTACAAGCTGTTTTTCCGGTACACATACCATAAGAATGGGTGATGGGGTGAGTACAACTTCAGGTAACTCAAACGGATTTACTATAGATACAAAAAGATCCGGTGTATTGCCAATTAGAAACCTTGAAGTTAACGGTGGTGCAACCAGCGGAAGGTGGACTTCTACCTCTTTTAACTCAGGAAGTTTTGGAACACATATCATGGGTAACCTTACCATCAATACAGGATCAGAGTTCAGACATACCACCAATTGCCAACTGGCCATAGGTGGTAATATAATAAATAATGGCACCATGAGTACACAATGGCCGCTTACCTTAGGTGGTATCGGTTATTTTATTACCAATACCCAGGATATTGGTGGTACAGGAACTTTTAGAAATTCAACCACTTCTCCAACTGCATCTTTTGCTACTGTAACTTTATCAAACGGAACAGGACTTACTTTCAGCGGAAGCAATCAGGCATATTCTTTTTCTGGTGTGCTTACCATTGGAGCATTAAACATAACCACCAATAATAACAGTGTGGTACTTACCGCAACCGGATCTTTATCAAGAACAACCGGTTATATTATTGGTAAATTAGGATTAAACTTTGCGGTTGGATCTTCAGTTAGCAAAACTTTTGATATCGGCACATCTGCTAATCATTTGCCTGTAACTATTACTTATCCATCTGTTACTTCAGCAGGTATTTTCACTGCTGGTATTAATAATGGAGATCAGGCACAAATTGCTACATCATGTTTTGATGCAAGCAAAACCATAAACAGGAACTGGTATTTGAACGGTGCTTTATCGCCAGTTTCATTTAATGCCACATTAAACTACCTTGCCGGTGATGCTGATGTTGCTTTAACTCCATCCAATGCAAGAGCACAAATTTATACCGGTTCTGCATGGAGCTCAGGATTTACAGGAACAGTAGGAGCTACCACAGCCACATTTAATGGACTAACCACGGGCGGTGATTTACAAATCGGTGAATTCGCACCCGTTACCGTTTCAGTGAGTATTGCTGCAAGTGCAACCACTATTTGTCCTTCCACCAATGTAACTTTTACAGCTACCCCAACCAATGGTGGCTCAAGCCCTACCTACCTGTGGAAGAAAAATGGTTCATCAGTTGGAACAAATAGCAACACTTATTCTGATAATGGCTTAAACAATAATGACCAGATCACTTGCGACCTTACATCGAACAGTCCATGTGCCATAACACCAACAGCAACATCCAATACAGTTACCATGACCGTTACACCTGCATCAGTTGGTGGTGCCGTAAGCGGAGGTACAACTATCTGTTCAGGCTCTACAAGTGCATCATTGAGTTTAAGCGGCCAAACAGGTAGTGTAGTAAGATGGGAAAGTTCAGTATCACCATTCAGCACCTGGACAACAATTGCCAATACAACAACTTCATATACTTCAGGAGCCTTAACCCAAACCACCCAGTTCAGGGCAGTAGTACAAAGCGGTTCATGTACAGAAGCCACTTCATCAGCAACCACGGTTACAGTTGATGC
>JBPXJS010000046.1:0-61872 GCA_051715425.1 Bacteroidota bacterium
GTGAGGGCCAAAATGTCGCCCCTACAGGGCTCTTCTTTTTAGGCATTTGTGGGATGTACCAAAATGCCGCTTCTACGAAGCTTGAGTGGATTAAGGTAAGTGAGGGCGAAAATGTCCGCCCCTACAGGGCTCTTCTTTTTAGGCATTTGTGGGATGTACCAAAATGCCGCTTCTACGAAGCTTGAGTGGATTCAGGTAAGTGAGGGCCAAAATGTCGCCCCTACAGGGCTCTTCTTTTTAGGCATTTGTGGGATGTACCAAAATGCCGCTTCTACGAAGCTTGAGTGGATTAAGGTAAGTGAGGGCGAAAATGTCCGCCCCTACAGGGCTCTTCTTTTTTAGTCATATGGGGGATGTACCAAAATGCCGCTTCTACGAAGCTTGAGTGGATTCAGGTAAGTGAGGACCAAAATGTCGCCCCTACAGGGCTTTTCTTTTTAGGCATTTGTAGGATGTACCAAAATGCCGCTTCTACGAAGCTTGAGTGGATTTAGGTAAGTGAGGATCAACATATCGCTTTTACGAAGCTTGATTCAACTTCATTTCAAATAGATAAGCCCTCAAAAGAAGGTTCTCAAGCCAAAGCAATCCTGCAGAGAAGCCATTATGATACAATAAGCCGTAAAATCCTGTAGGGATGACCATATGATACAGAATAAACAACCGCAAATAGAATCCCGTAGGGATGACAATATGGTACAGAAGAAACAACCGCAAATAGAATCCCGTAGGGATGACCATATGATACAGAAGAAACAACGCAACAATAATCCCGTAGGGATGACAATATGGTACAGAAGAAACAACGCAACAATAATCCCGTAGGGATGACAATATGGTACAGAAGAAATAACCGCAAATAGAATCCCGTAGGGATGACCATATGATACAGAAGAAACAACGCAACAATAATCCCGTAGGGATTACAATATGGTACAGAAAGAACAACCGCAACAAGAATCCCGTAGGGATGACAATATGGTACAGAAAGAACAACGCAACAAGAATCCCGTAGGGATGACAATATGGTACAGAAGAAACAACGCAACAAGAATCCCGTAGGGATGACAATATGGTACAGAAGAAACAACGCAACAATAATCCCGTAGGGATGACAATATGGTACAGAAAGAACAACCGCAACAATAATCCCGTAGGGATGATCTTTTGAGCCAGCAAAATGATTCACTATAAAGGAGCAAGCACCAATCGCTGCTGAGTATCACGCATGTTACCTAACGGAGCTATCGAATTATACCTCCCGGGAGCATATGCTTCCAAAAAAATAACCACTCAGGACGGATGAATCTGTACAATCAACAAATAGAAACCATAGATGCAAAAATCCTGCATGAATAGCCTTTCTGATCAGGAATCATTTATGTAATTTAGAAATAAAAAATGGCTAACACCTATTCTCAATTAAACATACATGCCGTATTCGCTGTAAAAGGCCGGCAAAATTTGTTGCTGCCTCATTTCAGGTACGAACTGTTTAAATACATGAGTGGAATTTTATCTAATGATGGCTCTTTTCCTCTGGCAGTTGGTGGCTGGTATGATCATGTTCATGTTTTTTTTGAACTTCAACCTGTAATGAGTATCTCCAAACAAATTCAGGTATTAAAGGCATCTTCCTCCAAATGGATCAATGAAAATCATTTCTTACCAGGAAAGTTTAACTGGCAGGAAGGGTATGGTGCATTTTCTTATTCGCGATGGCAAAGGGATCGGGTGATTAAATATATCCTTCATCAGGAAGAACATCATCGAAAGCAAACATTCAAGACTGAATACCTGAAGATTCTGGATCAGTACAACATACCATACGATGAAAAATATCTGTTTGATTTTATGGATGTTTAATTAAACTCCCGATGCTTTTTGTATGTTTTTTTTAAGCTACAGTTCAATATAAAACAACCTCTGCCGCAAGCTTATTCAGTTTAGCGGCAGAGGGGGGGGCATATTATTGTTGTACACCAAGCACCAGGCCTTTTAATACGCCTAATGCATAAGCTCTGTATTGATCTACTTTTTCAAATCCAACCGACTCCAGATAACCGACTCCATTGGGATGAAAATCGGGTGTGGCACTTGCAAAGTTGGCCGGAAACTCTGTACACAAACTTCCATCCGGATTGTTAAACGATCCGTCTTTATACCATGGTGTGGCTTGTCCGGAAATAGGATGCTCAAGCAAAGGCAGGTAAAAATCATTTGAGAGGCCTGTATATGCTCTTTGCACCGGAATAGAAACCGGTAATGAATTTGGATAACTGCAAATGGACGGGAAGTTTTGGTAATCCTGCATGGTTAAGGTGCCCATGATATAAATGGCATCCCATTGTTTCTGGGCATTCGGTAACAGAAAATATCCATACACCATTTCAATTTCGTTGTTTGCCGGGATACTACCCTGAAGAAATCCAGCACCTGTAAATGCATTTCCATTTTCCAGGTTATAGTATTGCCATAACCAACCATTGTAAGGATAGTTTGTTGGTGTTTCTGCAAACAGAAGCGGATCAGGAACTCCTTTTGAATCCAACACGGAGGTCATCATTAACTGGTGATCAATCCAACCGGTACCTGAGGTTACTGTATAGGTGCTACCACCAACGGTAATTGTGCCCGTCACTTCAACCTGAGGCCAACTGTAGTATATGCCTGGTGTTGGCAGTGGGGTAATTCCTGTTCCACCGTTTCCAAGTGGTACCGGATTTCCCTGAAGGAAAAATGCTGTATCAATATTTAATTTATCGGTATTGGTAAAGGTGATATCTATCTGCATATTGTCACCATCATTTACCACTAAGCGCAAAGGCAAAATATTTACAGAACCAGTAAAAGAATCCGGGCCTACCTGAAATGAAAATGCTTCACCGGCAGAGCTGAAGGAAGAGCTTCCTCCTTTCAATGGCCATTGTTCATTGGTGTTTCTGCGGTAATAATTGCTCACCCCATTATCCATTAGAGTGGTAATGGTAGCAATATTGCAGGTAACACAAACCTGTTCGTTGGTCCAGCTGTTTTTTGCTTGTGTTTTTAAACCCATACTGCGTATTTTTTGCATGGTATCCAGAATAGAAATTTTGCCTGTATTGTTATTTTCATCCGTTACATTCAGGTGGCATCCTATCCAGTACCACTCGTTGCCCATGGTGCCGTGCATGTGGTGATCGGCCGGGAAGCTCAGGTTGTAGGTGGGATTTTCACCGCTGAAGGGAATTGTATCTGAGCCAACATTTCCTGCTCTTCCTAAAAGAGAATGAATAATATTGATAAAACTTACCGGGTTTTGTGTGGTGTCCAGTTCACCGGCAGCGGTATAAAGATCATCATAGTTTGGAATCTGTATTGGATTTCCGTTTGCATCCTTAATTGTGGCAACCTGGGTTTTTACATCTTCCAGGTATTCCTGAATGGCCGCTGATACGTTTTGTACATTTGTTGTGTTTTCCATGTCGGTAAGGTTTATAGGGTTTATAATTGGTAAAGAACTTTCGATGTGCCGCTTTCGGTTTAATACGAATTAAACGGGTACATGTTTCCTTTATATCAAGTTTGTATGGTTTAATCTGTATAGAAGAATTATCCCTGTGTGAGGTATCACCATACAAACCTCGGTATCTCTCCCGTTAAAAGATAGAGTGAAAACACTCTTTTTTCATAGGGAAAACATTCTTTTTTTTATTCAGGTTATTTCTAAATTGCTCTGATTATAAGGTGTTTAGCCTGAAAAATACCTGTTATTACTAATGAGAGGGTCTTTATTTATGAAAGTGGAATAAAAAAGGTTTACAAAGGTTTGCTCAGCATAATGGTGGTATTGTTTTTATCCTTTCAGCAGGATCAGTGATTGAGTTGCTGCAATTGAAAGGTAAGTACCTTCAGTTTAGCTATAAAGTACTTTCTTGATAACAAGTAGTGGTAGTTATTAATCGCATCGTAGAGTACCTGCAGGTTATCGTTATAATATGTTTCGTTTTTGAAATTAAAGTAGACCCAATCTTTAGATATATAGTTTTCTAATTTCTCCCTGATTATTTTTGTTATTTCTTCCTCCAGTTCATGGTCTGCCAGCATTATTTTTAATTCACTTCTCAAATCGACTTCCTGAATGGAAATCACCTTGAAATGATCATCAAGCTGTGCGATAGAAGTAGCAGTACTCAAAAGGCCTGTTGCTTCCAGCAGGTTGTTATATAAAGTTAACTTTTGCTCATATTGCCGGCTTTGTTCCGAGAAGTAAGCATACTTTTCTTTGAGTTGTTTTTCGTTACCCTTTTTAAGGGCTTCCTGATAAAAGAAGTGATAAATCAGGATGTCATTTTCCTCGATTTTTCTTTTGGTAACTGTTATATCTTCCTCGATCTTTTCTATCAGATCCTTAGCATCCTTCGAATAATATTTTTGGCCATCATAATCAAAAGTTTTAACGCTATACTTATTCTCAGCTATGGCCGTAAGTACATTTTTATCGTTTTGAAGAGCAATTTCAGTATATATTAAATCCACATTTTCTTTGCTAAACAGCAATTCAAAATCCAGTGTGCCGGCATGGCCGGTAACAGATTCGATATCAATGATACCTGGATTTTTGTTGTCATAATATCCGTTATACTTTTTAGGTAAACTGGTTTTGTTATAAGTTTCTGAGTACTCGTGTTTGAATTTTTCGATACTTAGAGGTAGTGCTTTGTCCTTATAATTGACATTTAAAAATATGTTATCGGTGAGTTTTTTCTGTATGCTTTCGATTCCGGAGAATAGTTGGCTGGCAGCATTCACGCCCTCATAGGGCTTTTCTATATTTAATCTTTCTAATGCGGTTATCCTTTCCACTACACCCGGATGTGACGCCCATTGGTCTTTAATATTGAGCTTTGACTTATTGTATTTGCTTAAATCCGTTTCAGACAATAAAGGTAAGTTGTTCTTGAATGGTACATTATTCTCACTTGCCAGAAAGTTGAGTACATATTGTTGTTCTGAATAAATATTGGGACTTTTCATGTTTTCCTCAATTTTGCCACTATAAAAATTCAGAACAGAATTAAAAGAATAATCTGCCAGATCCATTCTCAGCAAAGAATCTTTGAGGGGTGCAGAGCCTGCCACATTAGCCGCAATCTCATCCGCATGAAATTCCATTTCCCTGGAGAGTGCCATATAACTGATATTTACAACCCCATACATTTTATTCAATACCCATTGAATGCCATTGATAATACCTACAGCCAGCGCAACAAATGGGGCAAAATAGCCACTGATTTCAGCCCAATGCTGAATCATCTGATGATACGATTCATTATCGAATAACATGTTGTAAATAATCTGATTTACGTTATATACGTAACTGCCAACCTTCATACTTTTTTGAGAAAAATGCCCAAACTCATGAGCCAGAATAGCCTTGAATTCCTGTTCAGAAATGGTGCTTACCAAACCAAGTCCTATCTCCAGGTTTTTGCGAACCGGAAAAAACATACTCCAGAAACTTGAATCATAAAACACACATGCGTTAACGGAACCGGATAAGTATATCTTCTTGGGAAAATCAGTTTCCACTTCATCTACAATTTTTCGAATAAATGAAAACAGTTGTGGTTGTTCGCTCTCTTTTACCTCAATGAGATGGCTTCTGTCGGTTTTGTGTTTTTTAAATAAAAATTTGAATAAAAATATGAGCACCAGAAAGCCCATACTTGCCAGCCCAACGCCAACACCAACGGTTAATACCATCGGCTTGAGCATGATTAACCCAATTCCTCCCATTACACAAAGAATGGTTATTCCAATGGCAAGCATCAAAAGGGCTACATACACCAGTATAAAAAGCACAATAGTTAAAATGGCCCTGATGGTCTTTTTTCTGAAATCTGAAGAAATCTGAATATTCATGATTTGTTATATATGGTTATTTCCTAAAAATGTGATGAGAGCAGTTTTATTTCTTATTATCACCGCCTTTTTACAAGTACGTACTCTTAGGGTAAAACTATTAAATTAACCGAAAACTTCTTCATCTCCCCGTGAGTTTATTTCCACCCCTTTGTATCTTCGAGTTTGGTAATATGAGCCAAATTATCAAAACTTGCAAAAAATACAGGTTTTGATAATTAAAGCACCTGCATAAAAAGGCTGGAGAAGGTGAATGAAGTTAGCTAAAACCTTACTTTTAACGCTTGTTGCAACACTTTTTTTTAACGCAAAGTTGGTCGCCCACAAAAAATATGCCCCTGCATAATCAACAAAACTTCCGTAGAGCAGAGGATGCCCGTTTTTGAATAGGCTAATAAAATGCGAGTTTTATAAGAACGTGGCACCAAACTGTGAAATAAACTATCCACAGCCACCAATGTTAATGTTGGGATAAAACTTCAAAAATCCAAAGTAGCAAAGTTGATTCTTATGGGAAGCGAGTATTGGTTAAATGCTGCTGCAAGAAGTTGCCTAATCACAGAACAGCTCTGCAACGTACCCTGTGCTTCGTATGTATTATAAATGCGCGAGTACATTTTTTACATTACAGACTTATATCATGCAGCGCTGCCGGTAAATTGCTTGATCGCGTGAAGTTCAGCCTTTTTCTCTTTTTTTTCCTCTTCAATATCAAAGTCATCCTGAAGTCCCAGCCAGAATTTTGCAGAGTTCCCAAAATATTTAGAAAGCCTCAATGCGGTATCTGCAGTTATCCGTCTGTTTTCTTTTAAGATAGCTGAAACACGTGTCTGCGGAATTCCAATGTCTTTGGAAAGTTTGTAAGCACTTATTTCTAAAGGGATTAAAAATTCTTCCTGAAGCACTTCTCCCGGATGTATGTTTTTTAACTTTTTCATTTTTTTGTCGTTCAGTGATAATCTATAATCATATCAAGGATTAGCTACTACTTGTTTGAACCGTATTTATCTATCCCACTTTTCCATTCGTGTTCTATATTTTTCATTAATAAGGCGTTGTCAAATATCACCGAACCTTTAGGGAAAATGGCTTCGTTCTCAAAAAAGCTTGATTTTACATTTGATACTTCAAGCGGACTCACTTCCCATTTATAAGCTTTTAACCTGAGGCCTTCAAATTTGCCTTTGTTTGGTGAGTAACCGAGGTCGCCATTTTCAAAAAAATCTGATGCGTTATTCAGGGTACCAAAAATGGATTTACCGCTAAATACATTTGTTTCCTGCGCGTCTATTGAAATTTCGGTATTGTCGGAACTCTTAAAGGAAATATGATAGTTTCCATTGCTTTCCTGTACGTTGAATGTGGCATAATCATGTTTGCCCGGAAATATTCGCCCTCCCACAAGGGCGTTCAGTCTTAAAGATGTATCTCTGCGTGGAATATATACTCCGGATTTCACTTCTCCGTTTTCGTCCCACTCTACTGCAATTCTGTGAGCACCATTTTCAGAGTTAACTCCAAAAAAGTCTGGAAGTCCTTTGGGCTTAATGTTTTTTAATCTTATCAGACAAATACCAACTATCGCCCTGTTCTTATATATTTTGGGCCTGAAAGGGAAGGGGATGATTTTCTCTACAGCTTTTGGATCAGCCGTGAAGTTGATTAAAATCCTCCGATCAATATATCCGTGTATGGTTGGAATTTTCATTTTGGGGATGGTTGTTCTGCCTTTGTCGTTATTGCCTTTGTTAGCGTTTTGTTATTTAAATTTCCAATCAGCTAATACAAGTGTAATTATCACGTCTGTCCAGGTTTCATATCCAGTCAGTTTTGCTCCTACCGGAAGAACATTGGTACTTATCCATTTATCGTGTCCTATAATGAACATCATTGCTTTATATTCTAAATCTCTGTTAAATGGGTTTATAACCTTAAGCATCATCATCTCACTCTTTCCGTCTTTTACCGTTTGCGTAAATTCTATTTCTATTGTTTTTTTTGAGTTCAAATTTTCCTTTACCACCTTCATTGATGTTATTTCATTTTTACCCGTTTCAACTTCTATAAAAATTTTTTCACCTGGATATATTTGCAGTACTTTCTCATTTACAAAGTATGGAGAACTTTCAATTTTCTGTTCATAGTATTGCTTACCATCAACAGGTAGGTTTAAGGTGAACTCCTCTCTTTTTTCTTTTTCATTCTGTGCATAAGTGAAAGCGAAACTTAAACTTAGCATCATTGTCAAAACCACTTTTGTTATCATATTTTCTGTTTTTATAATGAATGCAAACTGTATTCACCTACCCAAAGGACGGTTTTTACCATAAAACCTAAAAATGAACGTCTGATTAACTACTAAACGGTCTTTGGAACACGAAACCCCACCTTTTGAATGAGTGATGTCAGTGGCTGCCGTTTCTTGTGGTTTCATAGGTAAATCATATTTGTATTAAGTCCCCAATACTTGTCTTTGTTCTCTTTCAGGTATTTCAACATCTCTGCTTTATTCGTTAAATCAAGCTGCATATTGCCACACCAAAAGTCAACGATTTTAGCATGGTCAAACTTAATAATGAGAATGTGTTCTGATTTACCAATTCCTCCAGTGTAATACGTCATGAGTACTATGTCTTTCCCTATCCCAAAAAAAACAAGTTGCCTCGATGGAAGTGGTTGAGAATTGTCAAACGTAACTAGAATCAGGCTGTCACCAGTCTTTTTGTCGTATACCTTTTTCTTAATTTGTTTACCTAATGCAACACAACCAACTTGCCAGTCCTCGTTCGGATTTGCAATCGAAAAATTGTTTGTTAAACTATCTAAGAATGATTTGATAAATAAAGGGATTTCACCAATGGCTCTTTTCTCTGCCAGATTGGTTTTTTCGAGGTTGTCAATTAATGATTGCAAATTATTGTTTTGCAAAATAGCACTTGTGTCTAAAATATATTTACCGGCAACAAATGAAATATTACTTACGTAATTTTCTACTGAATCTTTGTTTATTGCTGACCTGTCATGCAGAGTGGTGGAGTTCCGGCATGCCCCAAAAGTCGCAATCAATAGGCTGAGTAATATTTTCGTTTTTGTCGTCATTCAGTTGCATTCAATGTTTTGCAGATACCCAAAGGACGGAATTTTTACCACAAAACCTATAAATAAATCCTGGATGAACAGCACTACATCATCTGGGACAAGAAACCCCGCCATTTTTTTTAGTTTTGTCATCATCTATTTCCCAGGTGGCTGTCTGATCCAGCTTTTACCAATCGTCCACAGTTTAACTATCAGAAAGAAGTGTATTATCCAAAAAACAATAGTAGTTATTGATTTAGCGCTCTTATAGGCATCTAATATGCCTTTAAAAAATTTCAACAAGTTAATGGTGTCATGAAAGAGTCTTTGAAGTTGACCAATAACTGCCAATGTTAAAATAATGGATATGGCAATAAATAGGTATCCAAAAAACTTTTTCGCTGTCATAGTTTTTGCTGTATCTAAGGAAGCCCCATAACATTACCAAAACTGCGGTCAGCTGGCGGTTCGCATAGGTTAATCCGACATGCTAATATAACTAAATTACCTGATCAAAAACAATAACCACATAATGCCACCCCACCTACAGAATATTTATAAAACAGGATGATATTTTTTTACTTTCAGTGACTTTTATTTTGAATCCAAATGCATATTATCGTATATGGGTAAAATTTATAAAGCCGGGCATGTTCTGGAGTATGTGGCATTTATTCATGTTCAACTTAGAATAAGGGATGGTTTTGTGTATATGTTTGTGGCCATTGACGCGTATTCCGGCTCAGCATTTAATCTAACCGTGGAAAGGGATGATAGTCCTGAAACCATTTTAAAGAATGTTTATTTTTTAATGGAGCATGAAAAGTTTAAAGAACATAATACAAATGGATTTACCCTTGTGTTTGAAGATAATGAGGCTTTATCGGAGCGAATAACTGCCATCATAAAATCAGAGGGAGGGAAAGTGATGTACAACAAAACATTTAATAACCGTATTTCAAATCCATTCCTGTTAAGCCTTGCTGAAAATTTAGAAGGAACAAGGTGATTTAACCTTTTCTGGTGTAATTGTTCTTTTGCTTTATAGCCATTTACGCACGGCATTACAAAGGCATATCACATTCATTTATTACTCTATTTGGGTATACATGGTAATATTAACGGTAAATTGAATAAGTCAAAAAAACCGGCATTTAAACAATGATTGGTCTTTCAGAATCAGTTCAATACGCAGACCAAAAATTGAGAAAAAATTTCATTGTGTTGAAATAACGGGCTGGTATTTTACTATACTTGTAATATGAAGACAATCTTAACTACCCTGTTTATCTTTAGTTTTAGTTTCGCCTTTTCGCAAGACTATAAACTTCGAAGAGACGCCTACTTTACGGGTGCTAATTTTAGTTTTGCTGTAACGGCATTATGCACTTATGGCGCTTGGGTTAAGGACCTGCCATCAGGAGATCAAGCTCTACATAGCAGTGCACTACAGACTCGCCAGGAGTTGCGCACGATAACAATAGTTAGTGGTAGTGCGGCTTTGGTTTGCTACACCATGGCTTACATAAACCACAGAAAATATAAACGCACCAGCTTAACTTTTGCCCCAGCCCCGACTGGTGTTTATCTGGCGTATCATTTTTAGTGGTTGTGATTCGCAAAAAAACATAGGCGAACAATCTTTAAGAACGGCAGGCATAGTGATGAAAAACACTTTGCAATATTGTTTTTGTCTTTTAGCCCCTTTTTTTAATCAAAGCCAGTAAGGGTTAAATTACATCACTTTACATATCAATAAACTACTAAACTGCATCGTAGTCATATCCCACTCAAGCATTATAAATGCGCGAGAACTTGGGGGCCTTTTTCTCTCCACTCCTAATCTCCCTTTCCCGCATCCATTGAATCAACTATATCGCTTCTATGCTCCTGCAGACTTTCATAAAATTCATCCCACGACAGCAAACTGTGCTTATGCGTTAAGAGGTTTATTTCCGCCTGAAGACATAATATAAACGGACTTACCTTAATCAGGTTACAGATTTCGATCAGTTTAAAAAGATCTACCGTGGCAAAATCACCACGTTCAATTTTGCGGTATGTGCTGCTATCTTTATACCCCAGCTTATAAGCCATACTATCCACCGTTTCACCCTGGTGAATCCGGTAATATTTAATGGCAGACGTAATCAGCCTTATTTTATTTTTGATCTCAGCATCAGTCATAAAGGGTACCGAACACACTTGGATAGGTAAAAGAAAAAATGGCACTTATTGAATTGAAAGCAAAGTGAGGAGAACACCATTCATGCAATGGGTTCTGTATGGCATTTCTGTAACCAGTTATTCTCAGATCGATTGTTTTAGGATGATTGGCCCCAACATCACCGGCTATAAATAAGTTGCGTGGGACAGTAGCCCAACTGTCCTCTAGGGCTGCAACACCCTGCACACAGAATAGACCACGCCCACGCATGGGGGAGCGTACGCCCGTTGCTGTGTGCTTTGTTCTAATGTTGCAGTTTAGAGGACAAACTCAGCTAACGCAATTCGTTAAAATATCAAACCAAAGATAGGAAAAGCAGATAAATAAAACGGATAAAAAAAGGTGATTTTATCATGAAATATATTTCCTGCTGCTTCTCCCGGTCAAAATTTGACCTCGAATAAGGTTGATATGCCGCAAACACTTTTTTTACTTTGAATTAACGTATCGTATTTCTTAGCGCGCAAGATGATGTGAACGTTAAGGGAATGCCGAAACCCTTTATAGTAGGCAAATCAATATCATCTATTTATTATGAAAAAGTGTATCATGTTTGTGTTGTTTTCCTGTTGGGTAGCCCTCAGTTATGCGGTTACGCCTATACCAACGGTTACGGTATCCTATGAGAAAAATTGCTGGATTTGTGCGGTTGACGATTGGAAAGTACCTGTTACTACCACACTTCCCGATGGCTCTGATTATACTTATTTTGAACGCCATGTGAAATGTACCTGGGGATTTAATTTTTGCCCTAAAAATCCATTGGATATTCCTTCATTTCACCAGGATCAGGATTGGGTGGGTACTATTTCCATGGAGTATTTTAACCATGCAGTAAGCGAAATAAAAAACGGGGTAAACTCCGGAACTTACGGTGGAACGGTTTACCAAACTGCCCTGAAGCAAAGTTTCCGGTTTGTTGTTACATGGAAATCAATATTTGACGATTCAGGAACCCCATACGAATCGATTGTTGTAACAATGCAGAAAATTTAATTATCTTGTAGAGAGGGCATCCTGTTGCAGTATGCCCTCTCATTTGTTTCTTATTTAAGTATGCAAAAACTTGTTTTTCTTTTATGTTGGTTTATTCCACGTTTGCTTCTGGCACAATCGCCACCTGCATTTGTGGCATTACTGGATGCAGGAGAAGCCCGCCTTTACGATGATCAGTTATTGTTTGATATCAGGGAAAATGGGTTGATATTTCTTAAAAATGAACAACTCAGGTATTTCAAATTATTAAACGACAGTTCCATTGAAAAGGAAATAAACCTGGGAAAGCTAACTCTGGAAAGAGAAGAATTGGTTATTGATTTGGCCCTTGTTTCTCCGCTTCGTTTTGGCTTATTAACCAATAAACGGTATGTGGAGTTCGAAATGGATCTGGCTGCCGGAAAAGTAAAGGATAAAGCCTTGGCTCAGGTGGTTTTTAATAAAGAGGTTTATTCGTTAATCCATAAACAGACGGAATCCGGGGCTGCTTATTTAAGTGTAAATTTTACTTCTTTACCTGAGAAACTCCCCAAAATACAGATTAGAAACCTCCATACTGGTGCGGTGTTTAAGCAATTTGTAAATTGTGATCCGTTTAGCATTTACCCCAAAACAAAGCTGATTTCTTTTAACGGGAAACAGCAATTTCTGCTTCAACCGGATAATTTAAAAGGGGAGTTTCTGCTTTTAGATTCGGGTTTAAATGAACGTGGCCGGTTTTTCTTGTTGGATACGTTTTTGTTTGATGCTGCCGTAACAAGGGATGCCTGCGGTTACTACAATAAATACAGGGCATTTGGGCTCCAGACTGATTATGATTCCATGTCGGCAATTATTTCCCGTATACCTTATATCGACCAAATTGATTTTATAAACGATACCACTGTTTTAATATGCGGATACCGGTATACAAATGATAAAATAAAACCCTTTTGTTCCCTGATTGGTTTCGATAAGGCTTTTACAAATATCATCAGCAGGGGAGAGCTCAGGTTATCTTTCAGGGGTGAGTTGTTGCAGCAACCGTTTAGCAAATTTGCTATGCCATTTAACCCACTGGCCAAAAGACTAAAAACCGATTCCGGAAAATATTATTACCTGGATTGGATAGTGGATACCACTGAGGTGAAAACCAATAGCGATTACCAGACTGCCCGGCATAAACTAACCAGTAAAAGGAAGGTTGGGATTTATGTTTATAGGTAGGGGGGAGATGATAAATACCTTTATTTGAACATTCTTCATAGAACAATATCTTCTATGTCAATGTACTTTCTAAATCTCCCTTCCATTTGATGAAACCACTCACAGGTTCGGAATAGTCGTGATAAATGCGTCTAAATTGATCTTCGGTTGAACTAAGATAAGCGGTTTTTCCTTGAACTTTTATGACGTTTATAATGTATTCTATTTTTTTTAAGGTTAATTTTAGTATACTAATATCCTTGTTTATATGCCAAACATATGTTGCTTCTTCTGTGTCAAGGGTCTCCCAAATAATATGAAAATGATTGTTACCTTTAATTAAAAATATAAATGAAAAAGGCTTATGAACAAACCTAAGCTTCATCGTTTCGTGAGAATGTTTACTTGATAAGTATCTTAAATGTTTGTAGTGTTTAGTATCTGTAATTGCTAACAAGTCTTCAAATAACTCTTTTGCATTAGAATGAAATGTATTTGGATTAAACTTCTCTTCGGCAAATGCGTCAAAATACTCTTCCATTGTAAAGAGAGAGCGCTCAAGTTCTACATTGATTTTTTTCTTGATTGTGGATTTAACGAATTCAAATTTTACATTATCTATCAGCTTTTCATCTATTCTGCTTATCTCGGGAGAGTTTACTTGTGCGGAAATAATGTTGTCATCCTGGATTTCAATAATTGCAGTTACTGCTATTTTTCTGGCTCCGAGGACGTTCCCAAAGTAATTTTTAACAGCGTCAAATTCTTCTCTGATATTGTTGTTTGCTATTGTAAGTTCAAGATTTAGGTTATGGGCATTAAATTTTTTGTGAAAAGAAACACCACCCAATATGAAATGGACATTTTTCAATGGAACGAAAAAGGTTTCGTTGATTGTCTTTATCGGAGGCTTTTTGATATTTTGTATGTATTCCGTTCTAACAACGGGGACATGGGGAACTGGAGTGAATGTTCCTTCTGTCCCATTTAATGTTCTTAATAATCCTATAGTGTCAATACTTTTAAATGTAACAATTTCAAGATGGTTTAGCTTATCTAAAAGATTTTTTGGGTATTCCGGGAATCCTGTTTCCTCTGTATGATATGATATAATTTCGCAATATATTTTCCTCTCTGTTTCGATGTAGTTTAAAACACAAATTGACCAGTAGGCAGGAGTCTTGAATGACTTGGCAATTGTTGGTAAACCCAGCTGTAAAAAAGTCATAGGTTTATCCTTTGTCAGGTAAGCTTTATCATGCTTAAATAATACTTTTAATTCTTGTCCCTTCATTACATATTGCGAATTTATCAGGAAAGGTTGTGTGATTAATTTGGCACAAATCCTCCGTAAAAAATATATTAAAAATTCAAAACATCAAGATTGCGAGGTGGATAATTCTTAGTATCACTTAATATTGAAACCTATCTGAGATAACTTTCAAAGACAACCGAAGCTCCCCTGTTTATTTTCCGCTGTTTAAGCTGGATTCTTATGTAGCAGCAGCTCTACCGTGTTATTGCATCAGCGAATTCTCGTAATTTTTTAGGATTGGGATGCCCCATAGAAATCGCTACTTCTATATTCCTTTCCAAATTCCATCCTGGGGATGATACACCTTCCTTTATTAAACTCCCTAATATCTTTTCTGATTCTTTATACCATTCAGGGTAGTGAGCAAACCTGTAGAACCATAACTCAACTGAAAGCGCAGGCTTGTAGTTCTTGTTCAAATTAAAAGCCTTGTTTAGAAACTTGGTAGCTATATCTTTTCTTTTCATACATAGCAAAAAGTTAGCATAATTTGCATTGAGGTTTGCATCTTCAGGATCAATCGCTAATGCCTCGAGATGATATTTTTCGGCCGTATCATAGTCCTTCTTAATGTCCTTTAAAAAGTTGGCATAATTTCCATTGGTGGGGTTGTTTTCAGGATCAATTTCTAATGCCTTAAGATAGTATTTTTCCGCATTATCATAGTCTCTCTTTATTTCATCCAAAAAGCAGGCATAATTTCCATTATTATTGACATTTTTAGGATCAATTTCTAATGCCTTAAGATAGTATTTTTCCGCATTATCATAGTCTATCTTTATTTTCTTCAAAAAATTGGCATAATTTCCATTATTATTGGCATCTTCAGGATCAATTTCTAATGCCTTGAGATAATATTTTTCGGCATTTTCATAGTCTTTTCTTATGACGTGTAAAAAGGCGGCAAAGTTTCCATTTATCCGGGCATTTTCAAGATCCATCGACAATGCCTTGAGATAATATCTTTCCAAATCATTGTAGTCTTTCTTAATGGAATGTAAGAAATAAGCAACCTCCTCCCACAACCAAGCAGTATTAGGGTATTTATCAAGTGCTTCGAGGTAAATCTTTTTTCTTTTTTCTAGGTCAGGCTCATTCTTGGCTCTAGAAGAATATTCAAATGCTGAAAGCTCTTTTGGTGTCTTAAGTTTAGCTGTTTCTAATTTTTCTGGCTTAGTATCCATTTCCTCCATTTGCCTGGTCATGGATTTAATCCTACTCTTTGTTACAGCATCTAGTTCTTCTTTTACAGGCATTATTTCATCAAAAACCCAGAGCAGTTCCTTCATAGTTTCATCAAATCCCTCAATTTCGATAAAACTACCGTCTACATTTTCTACCAACTTTTTAACTCTTGCAGAAGGCGAACTCTTGTTATGAATACACCAAAAGAAATTACTAGGTTTTTTCATTTTTTCGAAAAATGCCATCAGGCTACCGTCATTTCCGCCATAGCCAATAATGATTGGTATATGGCTGCTGAATATATTTTCTAATGGTTCTTCCCAGCCTTTATCAAGGTTGCTTATTTCACCAATATCACTTTTAGGCGACAGTAAAAGGTCGCGATGTATTTTTATAATAAGCGGATGTATGTTTGAGGGCCTTGCATAGCCGCTTAAAGATTCGTGTCCGCAAACCAAAGGTGTTTTATCTGTGAATTGGTAAATGGCTGATTCAATTAAACTGTCAAAATTTGTAGTTAGAACACAATTGCCCTGAGTTTTAGATAATATCTGGGCAAGCACAAAATGGCCAAAGGTAGGTTTGGCATCACGCATTGTTTGAACCAAAAATTCATATCCTGATATTTTATCACTTTCAAAACGTTTACGGTAAATCGTTCCGTAATGAGTAGCCAGATCTTTCTTATCTAATTTTACAGCTTTGATCCAATCATTAATCTCGTTTGGTTCATGTCTTTCATTTAACTCTTTGAACCATTGTTGAGCTAATTGCACCCCAGTTGGAATTCCACTTTTGAAACTAGCTCCCGCGCCAACTATAAAGCAAAATCGTCTATTCTCGGTATTTTTATGAATATCTCTAAGAGTGTGCTTAAATGTATGAAGGCTGATTTTTTTCATTTAAAGTTTTTTTAGGGGGAGTGTTATAACACTTGGGAAAGTGACTGATTTCGTATCACAAAACTGTCTGCCTCCCCCAATATGATACAATTTTTATAACACTTTATTTAATTACTGAACCTAATTTATTTGCCAAGTACCTGTTGTCCGCTAGCTTTTTTCTTAAATCTGTAATGATTTCAATTTTGAGATGAATTTATCTGCTACAAGTTTAAAACCATCATCATTTGGATGTATCTCATCATGCCAATAATTCGGATTTTGCGGAACTGTATTTCGTAAGTCGATAAAATGAACGTTTTTATATTGTTGAGATAAATCAATTATTGTTTGATTGAACTTATCCATTATCAATTTAATCAATGCTTTTCTGGCCCCATCTAAGTTCAATTTCCCTTTTTCTATCATTGGCCTCCCTATCCACTTTCCATTAGTTTGAGGCATTATATAGTCATAGCCATGTAGTATAATCGGTAAATTGGGGAATTCTTTCGTCAATATATCTAAAAGTCCTTTATAGTATGTCTCAATAACTTTAATTTCCGTAATCCAACTAGCTTTTAAATATGTATCTATGGAAGCTGGATTCCCCTGTTTAACCATGTTAGGGAATACTTCAAAGAAATCATTACCTCCGCCACTCAAAATAAATGCGTTTGGCTTATACTCCCTTATAGCGTCCGAATATTCACTTAAGTGAAACATATTTCTTATTACATCTCCTGCGGCATCCAAGCTTTTGATGTTATATGATGGTTCTTCGATGATATAATCCACTACGTCTTTTACTTCTTTAGAGAGTGTAATTCCAAGTTTCTTATATTTAGGGTATTGAAACCATGAATCACCTTCTGTTACAAGTATTTTTCGTTTTAAATCTGATTTTCGTTGTAAAAAAAGTTTATCCCGTTGTTTTCTCGCAATATTATTCGCGTCATCTAAGAGTTTTTCCTTAATATTAAAGAAAGGGGCTGATTCAATTACTCCAGTTGTTTGAAAATTATAATTTTTGACAATTTGTATATGGCTTTTAAGTTGATATTCTCCTGTAAATGGTCCGATAGGTAAGTATTCAAAGTAAAACGCCAATGCTTCTGCTACTTTATTTTCTTCATTTAGTAACGCTTGTAGATCCTCTACTGTTATTGGATTTTTCATACTTAATAAATTAAAAATTGTGATTAAAGTTTCTGTCTTTTAGGTTTTCTAATATTTTTTTGATTAAAATACCTCTGTTTGAAGATTGAAACTGTCCTTCGTCATTAATTTGAAATCCGCCATTTTCAATTTTACCAGCATGGTGGAGAGCAACTACTTTCCAATTTTTATTGAAAACAGGAGCACCACTGGAGCCTTCCTGCGTATCTGTTTTGTAAAAAAGATAGTTTTTCCATGTACTGATTATAGCATCGGGTAAGGCCATTTTTTTATAGTAACCATTTGGGTGTTGTATAATTGTAACCCTTTGTCCTATTTTGGGGTTGTAAAAAGATTCAAGTTCTACCGATCCCCATTCCGATAAAGGTGTACTTTTATTGTCATTTACTTTAACAATTGTGAAATCTAATTCATTCTCAGGGCTTGAAAGGAAAACGGAAGAATCAAGCTCATAGTAGGTATGGTCCATTACATTATTGTCTTTATCGGTCATATAGTTAAACACTATTCTTGTAGAATCGGCTACTTTAGCACTATTTATAACATGATTATTTGTTATTAAAAATCCTCCATTAAGTAAAAAACCAGTTCCTGATTCACCATCTTCTGTTTCAATTTTGCAAATTGATTTGGAAATGTTTAGTGCATTAGACAACCAGGTTATGTCCACTAAATCATCTTCTCCAACTACTTTTTCAAGCCCTTTTATATTTGGAACCAGTAAATCATGCTTTTTAGTTACTTCTTTAATGCTGGCAATCGTCTGGATGAACTTTTTACTTTTAGTATTCGCGATATCGTCAAAGTTGAATTCTAAACTTAAATTTCTTATCGAATTGAATGAATCTTTACTTTCTACTTCTCTGTATAGTGATTTCAATTCGTCTATTTCAGGAAATTCATCGGATGCGATTTGAACAATATTCTGTACTTTATTGTGTTTATTTGCTTCGGTTAGAATATTGAGCCAATTTATATTCGACTTGCCATTGAAAGCCACAATTCCTTTCGGAATGCCTGACATATCAACTATTAGCCTCCCATCCTCTTTGTTAGGATATAGATCAACTAAGATATTTCTTAATTTTGTAAGTTTATTATTCCAAGTTGCCATATTCAGCTGTGGTTTAAAACATATTAATTTAATTATCAATCAATTATTCTACGTTGGCTTTTAAAAGCATTTTTTGTTCGTTTATAATTTTTAGGTCGTCCTTAACAATACTACTAACGCACATACACACACAATGCATGCGCTTATATCCACCCAACCTTTGGCAGATATTCGCACTACCCTATATTTTTCCTGTCCTTGTATAAGCGTTTTATACATTCCCTCCCATTAGAACACGCCTATCCCACCACAAACCTCCCCATCCTTTTCATCAAAATCAAGAGTGAAAACACTCTTTTTTGAGAGTGAAAACACTCTTTTTTTTAGAGCTGCCTAACGGGTGTTTGGTGGCTGTACCTATTGTATTTACTGGAAAACACGCCAAAAAGGGGCAAAAACCCCAATTTTTTTGCTCAACCCGGTGTTTGGATTTCTAAACCGGCTGTTTGGGTTTGTGAAACAGGTAGGCGTTAGTAAAAAATGGAAGTGTAATAAGAAGAGAAAACAGGGGAGTGGCTTATGGTTTTGGAATCAGGTCCCAATACTCACCGCTACGCAATTTAATTTGTACCAGCCCGTATGTGGCACTGTAGCAGGCATAATAGCTGGTATCCGCAGGGTTGCTGTAATCGCTCAGCAATTCCAGGTTGGTATATAATTTACCCCTTATATGGCGTGAGGCCAGATCATAGGGTGGGCCTAAACAATTCAGGCTGTCTTCGTAATACCAGGTATCAAGGGTCATATTAATGCGGTAAGGTGCATCAGCGTTGGGGGCATAAATACCAAAGGCAATGGGTTTGGGATAGGTGCTGCTGTTAAAAGAGTAGTATTCAAAACCCAATTTGTGTCGCTCTATGCAGCTTCCAATATATTTATTGGCATTAGAGAAACCGGAAACAGGTTTTGCACCTAAAAAGGTAAGGGTATCGTTGGTATTGCTTCTTATAAAACGGAGGGTATCGGTACCGGTAAAGGTTATAAACTGTTTGTAGGTACTGTCGGCATACCTGAAATAGGTAGTGGTATCCGTGCAGGGATTAATGTCGGATGGCTCTTCCAACACCTTTTTCTTGCAGGAAAATAAGAGGGCCGGCAGCAACAGCAACAGGGTGGCATAAGCCAATATAAAGAAGTAAGTACGTTTGGTATTACCTGCAGGAATATCTTGTTTGCCATGTTTGGCAGATGGTTTTTTGCTGATCGCTTGCATCAGTTAAATTCATTACATGTTAGAAAGTGAGAACTCAATTTAGTTGCAGGTAATACAATAATAAGCATCGTTTTTTAGAATATAACCGGGTAATTATTTGGCTTAAAATTGTTTGGGCACACCCTTACATACAGGCGTTTGTTTGTCCAAACCCACTCCAACGCTTTAGACAGGATGGGAGGGTTTTCCGCTGCATGGGGGGATTCGTTTGAGGGGGTATTGTCGGATCGTAAAATCTCAAAATAGTGGCTCCAACCCAATACGTTAGACAGTGTCTCACTTTTTGGGAAAGTTAAATAAAGCTTTCTCAATAAAACCTCAAATATACAAGGGTAGCAAAGCTCATTTCATGGAATGGTGGTAAGGATTCATTGATGCTCCAAATAATATCGCTAAACGCAGGACGGATATGTAATTTACAGCTAGTCGTTGTCGGAGCGTAAAATCTCAAAATAGTTTCTCTTGGCAAGGTTGGAATAACGACAGTAATTTTCTTGCATACAAACAAGCGGCACCATTACGGAAACATTTGTTGTCGGCTGGCTCTTATTATTTAATCTCAGTCGGTCCCGGTTTTAGGTCAGTCTTTAAGATGTCGTTTATTTTTTGGGCGAAGTCCCTCAATGTGGCGTAACTATTGTCGGGGGCATTTAACACTATGACCGCTATGGCGTATTTAGAAAAATTTTGTTGAAATTGTAAGTTCTTATCAAAGGTCAACAATGCGTCAAAATTATTTTCCATTAACAGTCCTAACAATTTACCATTTGAAATTCCTGTCCAGCCTTTGTCTGCAGCTGTGTAAATTTCATGGTTTTTAAGGTCTTGTTTTAATCTTTTTGGGAGATTCTCATCAAGCAGCAGTTTCATAGATTTGCTCGATGTTTTTTGAGGTTAGAATTTTGCTTGCAATCTCAATAACTGCAATCGCTTGTTCCTTTTTTACTGTTGGGAAGTCATCCAGAAACTCTTCAAGAGGTATCCCTTTCTCCAAATGATCAAAAAGGGTTTGAATAGGAACTCTCGTACCCCGAAAAACTGGATTTCCAGATAGTATTTCCTCGTCAATATTTATGTATTCCTTTACACGATTCATAATTCAAATATACAAATTTAATCGGGAACTTTTTTTATCCTAAAGGCTCGCTTGTGGTTACGTCAACCATTGATGTAAATATTGGGATAAAAGGTTAAAAATGCAAGAGCCAACACACTAAGGAATAAAAATGGCTTACCAGAAAACAAGGAGGTAGGGGGGAGAAAGTATCAACGTTTATGGTAAACACTAAGGCTAACAGAAGCATGCATCTCAGCTTACTACCAGGGCTGCACTTCCGGCAAATCCATATTGGCGCTTTGTTATTTTATTTATTTGGCAAACCCCATTTTTCAACCAATTCGGCATTTAGTCCGCCTTCTTTTCCGTTTGGTTTGCCTGTACCTGTTTCAATTAAATTTTTCAAGCTGCCATTGATATAGCCTGTCCAGGCATCGTGGCAAACATGATAGCACTCGTATGCCGGTACCAAACCTTCGTGAGTAAATACAATTTTGGTTTTGCCTCCTTCGGCTGATACATCAAAAATCAGTTTGGTATTTATCCATTCTGTTTTATCTGTTGTAAAGCTGAATTCATTGTCTGTTACCTGATACACCAATCTCTTATCGGCAACCATTTCAATGAGTTTTATTTTGCATAAATGCACATCTTTATAATGATAAAAAAAAGTTTCGCCCAATTTGGCCGTATGTCCTTCAATTTCTTCCGACCACCAGGCCCTGAAATGTTGAATGGAATTAAATGCAGTTGAGATGTCCTTATCAACTGTGATGGTTATGGTATAACTTTTACCTGATGGATGGTTCATTTGTATATTGGATTTAATATGGTTTTTCTTATTTCACCGGGAAGCCATGTTTTGATGAGAATAAATTAAATATATTATTGGAGGTATGCTTGCAGACGTTGCAGATACTGTGTCCAGGCGCCTGAGCAACTGCCATAACATTCCATTTGTGGTACTAAACCATCGTGTGTAAATATTATTTTCGTTTTGTCGCCAACTGTTTCGATGTCGAAACCAATTTTTGTTCCTGCCCATTCGTTCGTGTTTTTCAGGAACGATAAATTGCTTTCGGTAACCAACCAAACGATTTTTTTGCCGGCAACAAGTTCCATTAATTTTTGATTGGAATAATGCACCCCATCGCCTGCTTTGAAAGAAAATTCATCATTAAGGTCTTGGCTTTTTCCTTCTATTGTTTCGCCAAATAAACCTACCCACCAATTTTGGGGATTGATGATATGTGCAAATACCTCGCCTGGGTTTTTTGAAGTGGTAAAGCTGTACCGGAAATGTTGATTTGTCATTGCTGTTTTATTTATTAAGTAAAACCATTTGTCCTGTATGGTATTGTAAATGTGAAGTTCTGGTAATAATGATATTGAGTTTGTTGCGGTGTGGGTCTTTAGCAAAGTCTTCTTCAGATACAGCCGTATGTTTTTCAAACCACTGTTCGGGTTTCATTTTTTCAAATTTTTCCAGCAGCAGGTTATTTTGCTTTCCCCACATTCCTCTCAACTGAGCAGCTGTTGGCGTTTGAATGGCAGATTTATCAGCCTGTTTAATAAAAGGCTCGAATAGCTCAGGAAATAATTTTTCTCCCATATCCAGCAGTATCAGCATATCATCGTGAACGGCAATAAGGTGCCCTAAAAGATAAGTACCCCGGTTTTTGCCTGGTGTTATTTCCTTTTGCAATTGCTCATCAGTTAAGGCATTCAAGTGTTTGTTGAAATGCAGAATGGAACCATGCCATCTGTCCAGTACCATTTTTACGAATAATTCTGTTGTAATCATTTTTTCTAATTTATGTTACAAAACTCGTGTCCGGGAAGTGAATTGATGCCGTGCGATTTAGGCATTATCACGGGTTGATTTGGACAAACGTTATCTGTATATTTGTCCCAAAAAAAAGGAAATGAAGCAATTGAGTATTCTGGTTCCTGACGAACAAACCAATATGAGTACGATTGCTTGTATTGTAGGGGCCTATCAGGTATTTAGCGAAGCGAACAATTATTCGGTAAAAAGGGGAGAAAAGGCCATTTTTAAAATAGAGTTGGTTGGTGCCACTAAAAATAATTTTTTGAATAACGACCTGCTTTCTATCAAGCATCAATTAACCATCAGGCAAATAGATAAAGCCAATCTGATCATTATACCTGCATCCCTCATTCGCAGTTATGAAACGGCTACTGTAAACAATAAACTGTTAATTGATTGGGTAGCCAAACAGTATAAGCAGGGTGCAGAAATCGCTAGTATGTGTGCAGGAAGTTTTATGCTGGCTTCTTCCGGAATTCTTTCGGGGAAAACTTGTTCTACCCATTGGGCTTTGTCACAACAATTTAGAGAATTGTTTCCGGATGTCAATTTGCAAACAGACCAACTGATTACTGATGAAAATGGCATTTACACCAATGGTGGGGCATATTCGTTTTTACATTTACTGATGTATTTGGTAGAAAAGTTTTATGACCGGCAAACCCTCATTCATTGTGCTAAATATTTTCAAATAGATATAGATAGAAACTTACAGGCAGAATTCTCCATATTCAACGGACATAAAAAACATCATGATGAGGAGATTTTAAAAGCTCAACTATTTCTTGAAAAAAACTATCAGGATAAAATCTCTATTGAAAAATTGTCATCTGATTTAAGTATTGGCAGAAGAAATTTTGACCGGAGATTTATAAAGGCAACAGGTATTACTCCGCTTGATTATTTGCAAAGAGTAAAAATGGAAGCGGCCAAAAAGATGTTTGAAACCACCCGAAAAACGGTCAATGAAATTATGTATGAAGTAGGCTACAACGATTCAAAAGCGTTCAGAGAAGTATTCAGTCGTATAACGGGTTTGTCGCCATTGGCATATAAAACCAAGTACAATAAAGAAAGCAGGTTGTCTTTGGTGTAGTGGTTTTAATGAAGCAATGGTACATTTAATGTCCCAGAAATACTGTGTGCTTCCGTGCAATATTGGCTTCATTGTTCATACTGATAACGCCACAAAGCCTTTGCCGTTATAGCAAGTAGCTTTTCATTCGCGTTTTTTCAATATTGCCTCTATGGAAATGTCCTCATCTATTAAAGGCCAATGGATTCCGTAGCCAGATGGTGAAATCTTATATTGTTCTCTCTCTATTTTACTTGCCTTTAAGAGCTTAGGGGATAGCTTGTCTAAATTTAGTATCAAAACTTTTCCATCAATTTGAAGAGTCATCATATTCGCTTCAAAACTTACTTTTTCAATGTTATGTGTTGCAATCATATTATTTTTTAAAAAAGTTATTCCAGGAATCAATAATTAAATCAAAGTTTTGGTAGATTATTTTTTTGATTTCTCTCTTTGCATTTGGCGACATATTGAATGAAAACGCTTCCTCTTAAATCTGTGAATGTTACTCATGGAATGTATAAGAAACAACAGAAACTGACCTGAAAACCCATGAAAAAAAGCAGCACTTAAGATTTGCTATGAAATGTCTTTCACCTAAAAACAACCGCAGCCTCAAGGCATGATCCTGCTGCTTATGCGGGATTTGTTTGGGCCTTTATAGTTGCCATTACTTACTCAATAAATTTATTCTGCTTATTACTGTTTTATTTAAGATGGCTTTTTGTTGTTTGGGTAAAAAACTGTTCTTAATCCACCAAATAGCTGAGTTTAAATTTTCTGAAAATGAATGAAAGCTATTTTCCATTTGCTTTTCTGTAATGGAAAGATTTGTTGCCAAAGCCACAAAATCTTTTTTAGTTATTTTGTTTTTTCTTCCATTAAGTGTTAATGCCATTTGTTCGGGTTCGTTTTTTATTACAAGCATGGTACTTACCAAATCGTAGGCCGGGCTTAAAGAGAATTGTGCTTCTGTTTTCTCAAACATGGAAAAATTTTTCAAATGCATATCTGCATTGCCTGATATGAAGCTGAATACAACCAATTCAAAATAATGTAAAGCATCAAGTCCGGATTGTGAAGAGAATTGTTTAATGATTTTGCCTGTTTTTTCATAACTGCCTCTGTATTTATGTTCAGTTAATGTTTCAGAAAGCTGACATAAATCTTCACAAGCTAATTTGTATTCCTGTTTTCGGTCAAATCGTTGAGTGATATATGCCAACTCTCCATCTGGTAATCTCATCAGTGCATGTGCGGCTGTTTCAATTCCAAATATTTTGGCAAGGTGCATGCATAAGTCCTCGTTTTCGGGTAACGATTGATAGGTTTCACTTTGCGGTTTTATGATATAGTTGCTCCTGTCATCAACAATGGTGAAACGTATGTTTTTCTTGCTCTCATCCAGCCACAAGCTTAATTTGGGTTGCACACCCGTTATGGCGTTTTTTGCTCCTACAATTTTTTTTGCATAGGTGGTAAGCTTTTTTTTATCAATATCCACCCTTGGCATTTGCTTTAATCCAAATGTTTTCATCACACATTTTGTATGATAGTCTGTTTCATTTTTATCCAGTGGTTTATAGCAAATCAGGCAGTTCATGTTATTTTTTTGTTTCTTATACCAATATCACCAATGCAATCTTTACAAAGTGTGAGCAGCAGGCTCATCCGGTCTGCCGGATTTAACTTCCAGTTGTCAATGGCTATTTGCAGTAACCATCCTTCGGGTATAAGCCCGTCAAAAAAAGGCAGCATATTTTTATCTGTAAATACTTCTGAACGCAGGGGGATTGTTCTGCTAACTGCTCCATAAACCGGATTTTGTAAATAGGATTCCTCATATTTAAAATGATAACCGTTTTCGTCTTCCCAAACGGTTCCCGATAGTTTATCTTTTTTATATACCCAACCCTTTTTCATCGTTTATTGTTCTTCAATCGTCTGAATATCGTTATGTGAAATAATTTCTATCAGGTTATCATCAGGTTTTTGCTGATATTTTATGGCATTACCATTCGGTATAAATTGCCAAGCAGAAATTTTATTTTCTTTATTGTCTGTCATTTCTTTGATGATGATACCATACTTTACCACCCTGTTTGTTAGGGTTATTTTTACAGCTTTATTTAAGTGGTTCCAAAAAATATCGTAGGCATCAATATGTTGTTTGCCCGGTGATAAGTTAAATCCGAACAATGCCAGTACCTGATTCACTTTATTCAATTGCATGGTTTCTTTACCTTGCTCCAGTTCGCGAATAAAACGAATGCCCACACCTGCTTTTGCAGCAAGTTCTTCCTGCGTTAGCTTTAATTTCTTGCGTTGATACTTGATGAATGATGATAAATGACTCATGTTAATACTATACCTTTACGGGTACAAATATAAGTAAAATTAGTAAAAAAGAACCTATAGGGTATAATATATGAGATTACCCTCTTTTAGATCCCGAACGGGTATATTAAGGGTTGTATCGGAGTTTGTTGTAAAAGGCTCAAATATCAGCGCTAACATGATAGAAAAAGGGTTGGGGTTAACTGCTTATTGTGAAACGACCAATCCTCAACCATCCGAGTTTTTCAAGTTGTTAAAAGCTATATCTAATTCTGTAGAACCTGTTTTTTGGCCGGGCGAGTTTATGCCCAATGAGATAAAGTTGTAAGATATAAAGAGTTTTTCATTGAATCCGGGTCTTTTCAAAAACACCCGCTAAAGGCAAAGTATAAACGGCCCATTTAAAGCCGCTTATACTTTGTTAGCAAACCGTTTTATTTTTTCTCCAATCGAATAACAGCTCTTTTATTGCCCGCCTGAATGGAAGTGATATAAATACCTGCCGGTTCTTCTATAGAAAGATGAATATATTGTGATTGAGTGAATTTTTTGGATTCAATCATCTTTCCTGAAAGATCTGTAATGATGATATCAGTGTTTTCATAAACTGAGCCCAGATCTATGGAAAAATTACCAGATGTTGGGTTCGGGTATACTACAAATCTATCTCCAAAACTATTCTCCACAATTCCTACAGTGGTAATCGCAACACATGCAGATGTATCTACACAGCCATTTTCTGTTAATTCAACAGCATAATTTCCATTGGTTTTTGCTGTAAATGATTTTGCTGTTTCGTTGGCTATTACCGCGTTATTATTGCTACAATCTAACCAACGGTAAGTTGCTGCGTTATTGTTGGCCGATATGGTTAATCCGGTAGTTGTTGTTGTTATATCTGAAACACTTTTGATGGTTAAGTTCAGTGTAACCAAAGAGTCGCAACCATTGGCAGCACCACCAACTATATTGAAGGTAGCTGAGTTGTTGCTCGATGTATAGGTGTTTCCATCAATCCAGGTGTAAGAATAACACGCTGTTTTTGTATCAGTTCCTGTGGTTGATTTGCGAATAGTTAAATGAAGTGTAACGATTGAGTCGCAACCTTTGGAAGAACCACCCACTATTTTAAAAGTGGCTGTGTCGGTACTTGCAGTATATGTTTTTCCATCAATCCAGGTAAGAGAATTACATGCTGTTATGCTGTCGCTACCCAAAACCGGATTCAGACAGGGATTAAATTCGTATGCACCATAATCAATGGTGGTATTGGCAATTCTGGGATTACCGGCCAGATCAGTTGAAACGGGATTCGAAGTGTTGTTTCCTGCATCTATAACGGTTGAGGTGGCCTGAAGGGTAAAATCAAATGTAGCAGCGTTGGTAAATTGGGGGTTTGTATTATATTTCATACCTGTCCCCGCTGTAGTTCCGGTTGGCACCGCAGCTTCATTTATTAATGTATATTCAGCGTTCATTGAAGCAGTGGCATGATTACTCCATGAGCCTCCGGTATTGTTCCAAAAAATGGAGTTTGTTACCCTGCCACCCGAAGCTCCGGCTCCATCATTTTCATTTCGAATAGCCCCTTGTCCTGTTGCAGCCGTATTGCCATGAAAAGAACAATTGTGGATTTTGGTGTTACTTTGAGCTCCGCCAAACCTTCCGTCATTGTAAATGGCAGCTCCACCACCGGTGGTACTGTTATTATAAAATAATGAGTTATAAATGGTCAAATTTCCTGTACCACCTCCATAGGCAGATGTCCAGATTCCACCAGCTTGCCAATCTCCATGATTGTTTGAGAAGATACAATTCGTTACAACTGAAAGACAGATTCCTCCGCTTTGAACCCAGTTCCCTAAGCCGCCACCAAAAGCTGCAGCATAGTTGCTATCAAAAATAACTCTTGTAATGGCAGGAGATGCTGTATCAGTGCCCGAGGATAAATTGAGCCAGCCACCTCCGGAAGCATTCCTGTTGTTTCCAGTAAATGCATCAGCACGTCCACCAGTAATTTTCACACCATTCAGTTCAGTATTCGAGCCAGCGTTAAACGTATACACTACATGATAACAATTGTCAGTTTTAACAGCGGGCGTACCAATATCTCCGCTTAAAACAACCATATTGTTTTTGGGATTAGCCTGAGTTACGAGTGTTTCTGTGCCATTAAATCCACCATAAACTTTAACATTTGAAGGAATTTTGAAAGTTGCTTCTCTAACAGTTGCACCTCCGGCACCATCAAAGTCTACAGCGATGCTTGGATAATAAGTACCTGCAGCTATCCAAATCTGATCGTTTGCAACGGCTGTTCCCAATGCCGACTGCAAATTGGTATATGCATTGGCCCAGGTGGTTCCATTATTGGCACCGGTTGCTGATTTGTTGACATAAATTGTTGCTGCTTCTGTCATTTGCCCTGCTAATAAAACAGCGACAATGGTGATTAATTTTTTCATAGTAGGTTTTTTGTTTTTAAATTATTTAGTCTTAGTGAAAGGTGTTAGAAATCGAAACCAATGAATCAAGTATCAGAAACTGAAGTAGAGCAGCATAGGTTATTTAAATGTGATTTCGCAGTGTTAGCTAACGGCAGACAATGAAATAATTTATTCGCATCTAGATATGTAAATGTTGGGATAAAACGGTAAAAATCCAAGTTGAAAAGCTTGATTTAAAAGAATTGTGTATAAAAAATGAGTAAATAACACCAGAAACAGGCCTGAAAACCGTGGCAGGAAGGGCAGTACCTAAGATTGAAAATCCATAAAATGTGATTGAAAAGGCTGTTAACTAAAAAGCTAATGCATCTTTCTAGTGAACATGGCGCTGCTTTGCGGGATTTGTTTGAGTTTGATGTGAGGGTATTTATTTCAGGTTTAATTATTCAACAGTCCTTTCAAACTGGTGTCTTTATTTCTTAGGTCAAGCCCACCTTCGTAAACAGATTTTAGGTTTACAAGAAAGAATGACCAGCCAGAGTCGCACCCAAGCCGGATTCCTTGTTTTGACCTATCGTCTGTTGGAATATTTTTTTGTGTTAGTTCTACTATTACATAGTCGCCTTGGATTGAAAGGTTAATGTCAACCAAACATTCACCTGCGAAAGTAAACTGAATAAAATCCTTTCCATTTGTCTCTGTAATTTTGCCGCTTTCTGCAGTGTCATATAAATACCAATTCCACTCGTAAGTAAATCCTTTTTGAATTTGGGCTTCTTTACTTATTGGTATTTTGTTTGTATCCATAAAAATAGCCTTACTTAAAAACCACTTTTCAATTTCTGAAGCTTTTGTCCAGGCATTATAAATGTCAGATAGCTTTGCCTTAATTGCTATTTTTCTTGTAAATGTTGTCCAGTCGAAACTTGTCATGTTGTATGGTTTATTTTTTTCTTACTTATAGTTTTTCATTCTTTTATAATCCTTACCACAACTATCCTCAAAACTTTTTAAACTCTCGTAATAATTTAATCCAGCCATCCCTGTTCCGTGTGGTGACATCATTGTTTCAGTGATAATATATCCGTTTTCAAGTTCAATAAATCCAACGGAATCATAATCATCAAATATGAAGAAATCCACAATTTTCTGATTCTTTAAATACTTCAATTTATTTTCTCTGTATTCGACTTTATACGGTCTATATTCTTCTGGAATTCCTTCGCTCAGTCCGAGCGCTTTTTTTATTCGACCCAAAATAGTAGATTCTTTTTCCTTTTTAGCGTTTAATATTTCTTGGATTGTTTTCCCCTCAGGATTGATATGGTATTCAGCAATATCACTCAAATCGGTAAACAAGCTTTCAGAATCTATTTTGGGTTTATTTTCGATGTTTTTAGCTTCAAAGTCCCAAGGAATTCTGATTGTTTTGCCGTTATCCAGTTGGATGAGTACCTCTGCTTCATCAAGTCCACCTACCTCCATTTTAGACCAAACAAATATGTCGGTAATGGTTCGTCCTATGATTTCTTTTGTGGTCATTCTTAAATTGCCAATCTGCTGTTATGTGTTGCTTTTCTTCTTATTTCGTTGTCAGTCTGGCTCGCTCTCTGCGGAGCACCGAACCCCGCCTATACGGTAGTTGCTCTGTTAATCTAATTTCATATCAAATATTTTCTGCTCTTTTGTTTCAATAAAACCAATGCTATTATAAAATACATGAGTCTCTTTGCGAAGTGAATTACACCGTACCCTGATCTTATTGCATTTTTTTAAGTGAGCCCATTCAATTACTTTTTTAACCAGCATTTTTCCAATTCCTTTTCTTCGGAAATTTTCATGCACTACCATGCCTCCAATTTCTACAAAAGAGTCGGATTCAACTCTAAGGGAATAAAAACCGTGAATCCAACCAATTATATTTTCATTATCGATAACTACATAAACGCAACTATCCACATTGTTTAAAATTTCAGATAGTCGAGCCTGAGTTTTTTCAATTGTTGTTTTATAACCCAATTGATCGGATAGTTGGGTTATAGATTCAGCATCCTTTAGTTCCGCTTGTCGTGAAAATATATTCATATTTCTTGGTTTTACAATTACCGCCAACCTCAGACTCCCGCAATCATGCGGGACAAGTTGTGGATTAACCTAACCTCAGCCCGGTATGTAAATGTTGGGATAAAACTTCATAAATGCAAGAAGAAGGGTTTGATTTAAAAGGATTATGCATTAAAACGAATTAAGACACACTAAACCGCCCGAAAGTCCTGTAGAAAAAGAAGCACTTGACATATAAGATAGCAGGAAAAGTCGGTCACCCAAAAAAAGACCGAACATTCCTTATATATGGCTAGTAGATCAACACAGGGTTTAGGCGGGATTCGTTTGAGCCCGATATGTAGTTTTTTGCTACCAATTTCATATTATTTTCCAATGAGTTTTAGTGTACCAGTCTTTACAGCATCTACTTTGTTTAAGTAGTCATCTATGCTTTGTGACACGTAAAAGTCTGGAAGAATCCCTATAGTATCCGGCAAACTTGTGGCTGTGGATATATGCGTATTATTCGCTACTGAAATAACCAGTTTGGTGTTCTTCAACCGGCACAATGTTTGTCCGGCCGTGCAGAATTGATTAGATCCCAACTCTTCGCCAACGATTGTTCCTAACTGGTGTACTTTCACTAAACTCATGAAATGTCCGGTAGTAGAATTCCCATTTCCATCAATCAGAAAATAAACTTTTCCTTTAAAACGATTTTCAAGTGGATGAATCATTTCTTCACCGTACATCTTATCTGTTTTTCCTTCAAATGCTGACTTTGAGTAGTAGGTAAAAGGTTTATCCATGAGGTGTTGAAGCAAGTAAATACTCGGATGTGGAGAGCCGCCTCTGTTATATCTCACATCAATAATCAGATTTTTTGTCTTTTTATTTTTGATAATTTGCATGCTGCTATCAAGGAAAGATTTAAAAACGGGGTAGTTATTCCATTCATAATAATTGAAAGAGGAGATAGTTAACATAGCTGTTTTCTCATCTAAAATTTCCAAACACAAATCTTTGGAGCAACTATTTACTGAGGGGTCATATAATTCAGTTGCCATTTCCAGGGCTTTGTGCAATTTAACCGCACCATTATTGCCTTTCAGCACAACTTCAAACATATCCGGCAAACCTAAAGCGTATGGTATTAAAGCCGCAAAATAGGTATTGAAATGTTGTGTTTTATAGGTTCGGATATTGGCCTGTGCTGGGATATGGTCATAAATATCCGAAATGAGATTTGCTGTTTCAATGCCGTTTATGCTAAAAATTTCGTCTTTTACTTTTACCTTATCTGCATTATTCATTGGATTTACCACAAATAGTTTCTTATTAACCCATCTTACCTGCAAGGGAAAACTATTCTCCGGGGGCAATATCGAAAACTCATGGTAGTCATTTTGCATGGTAGAAGAAGCTGTATGCGAACAACCTATGCTTGCAATAATTGCATTGCAATGCCAGGCAAATTCAGCATAGGTGGTTTTGTCAGTAATCAATGATTTTTTGCGGTCTATATTTTTTAAAAATTGGTCTTTCGTTATAAATTTAAAGGGATGGGGGTGAATAGTTAATAGCTTTTGACCCAATTGGTCTAAATCATCCATATACTCTTTTTGGGAATAAACCATTGAGAATTTTTCCTTTGCGGTTAAAGGCTTAATTGTTGGAAGTTTAATTTTCCGGATCACATCTTCTGCATAAAAATTATCCGGATTCATCAGTAATGATTTCTCATAGTATTGAAGTGCCTTGATGCTGTCTCTTGCCTGAAGATAGGCTTCACCCATACAGTCAAAAGCATTGGCTGAATGAGGAAATTCAGAAATAAGGAGTTCAAAAATGGAGATCGCATCAATTAAGTTGTTCTCCCATAAAAACGAGTAACCATATAAGGTTAATTCTGTCTCATTTGCAAAATCATATAATGCAGGGTTTTCTTTTTTGAGTTGATGATAAAGTGCTATCCTTTCTTTAACAGGTAGTTGGGAATTTTCTTTAAGTTTTGCAACAATAGATAATTTTTTAGTGCTGACTTCAGTGGTTTGTATTTGATTAACTGATCTGCCGGAAAAGGATTTGCTTCCGCACGAAGCCATCAAACAACAGCAACTTAAAATGGTTAAACCAATGGTATAAAAGTTAGTCATGTAATCTGTTTAATGCGGTTTTTGTATTCGGTTCAATTATTCAAGTGGGGAAGCTAAATTACTATTAACGTCAGACTCCCGCAATCATGCGGGACAAGTTGTGAAAAAACGTGTCCACAGCTATGTGTGTAAATGTTGGAATAAAACTTCAAAAATGCAAGAATATCATGATTCATCTTCAGCAGAAAGCTTGTAAGGGTTAAATTACATCACTTTAGACATGAATAAACTCCTATACTGCATCGTATTCCTATCCCACTCACGCATTGCAAGACTTGTCCCGTTTGCGGGATACGCAAGAACCGCGTGGGTCGGCCTTTGCGTAGGAGCCATTTTCACCATCCCGCATTTCTGAGGGATTGATGCGGATAACCAAACTTTGATTAACCACATCCCGATAGCTATCGGGAGTGTCTGCTGAGCACTAAACCGTCACGTTTGCCATACCCGTGTTATTTGCCCCTTTTTTTGAGTTCTGCATACATCTTCATATATATCGGTGTCTCCAAATTATATTTCTGCCCCTCGTTAATCACATACCCGGTCAATGATTCTAATTCGTTTTTCGGTTTGTTAGCTTGAAAGTCAGAATGCATTGAAGATGTTGCTTCAAAAGGTAGTGCTTTTAATTTGTTTAAAGTTTTTTCTGTTATATCGTCAGAAATAACAATTTGTTTTGCTTTGGCTATCTTTTTAACCTCTTCAATTAACGCAGTTGTTGTTGTAAGTTTTTCGTTGTCAGCAATAAGTTCGCCTATACACTTGTCAAAATAGGTGGTTGCCGTTGCAGTCGGGGAAAGGAAAATAAACTTTTCCCAAATAACTGTTGAAATATTTTCGGATAGAGACGCTTCAATATTTGCATCTTTCAACAAACTTTCCAGCAAGCTTAACCGGTCGTTTACAAAATTGTCAAGGCCAAAATAAAGTTTCTGAATATTACCGCTATTTTCAATTACACCAACTTGTTTTAATCGGGAAACTATATAAACGCAACCATCTAAAACGATGTTGTCGGGGAGCATATGTTTTATTCTTTCCTTACTATCCACTCCATTAAGCAATGGCAAAATAATAGTGTCTTGATTTATGCAAGGTCGTAATTGCTGAACTATAGTTTCAAGGTCGTAATTTTTAGTGGCAACAATAATAAAGTCTGCAATACCCATTTCGGCAGGATTGTCCGTAGCCAAAGTTGGTTTTGCTATAAATTCACTGTCGCCCTTTATTACTTTAAGTCCATTTTTTTGAATTTCTCTAAGGTGTCCTCCACGGGCAAAAAAGTTAATTTCAACATTATTATTTGAGTGAAAATGATTTGCTAATAGCCCACCGAAGTAGCCACCCACTCCGCCAATTCCTGCAATAATTATTTTCGTTTTTGTCACCATTATTGTGTAGTTCTATAATGGCATATAATATCAGACCCTGTAAGATCTTAGCACAAGCCACCTTTGTAAATGTTAGAATAAAACTTCAAAAATGCAAGAATATCATGATTCATTTTCAGCAGAAAGCTTGTGAGGTTTAAATTACATTACTTTAGACATTAATAAACTGCGATACTGCATCGTATTCCTATCCCACTCACGCATTGCAAATGCGCGAGAACTGAGGGTTGATTTATTCGCTGTCTAAAATTTCCTTTACTTTATCTTCTAATACTTTTCTGTCAGGTAAGTAGAGTTGATATTTAGAAACGAAAATTTTGTTTGAAATCCCACCCATTGCATATTTTACCAAAAATTCGTGTTTGTCTGCGGCTATAATTATTCCAATTGGTTCATTGTCCCCCTCTGTGTTTTCCTCTTCTTTAAAATAATTCAAGTAAAGGTTCATTTGTCCAATGTCTTGGTGCTTTACCTTTTTTGTTTTAAGGTCAATAAGCACGAAGCATTTTAAAATACGATGATAAAATACTAGATCAATAAATAGGTGTTCATTATCAACAGTAATTTTGAATTGTCTTGCTACGAAAGAAAAGCCTTTGCCAAGTTCTAATAAAAATTGCTGTAAATTGTCAATGAGTTTTTTCTCCAATCCTCTTTCTTTTATTATAGCGTCTTTTGATAAGTTTAGGAATTCAAAAACATAAGGGTCTTTAATTATACTCGAAGTGCTTATTATTTGGCTCTTTTCAGCTAATTGCAAAACTCCTTTTTTGTCTTTACTTAAAGCTAAGCGTTCAAATAGAGCAGAATCGATTTGTCGTTTCATTTCCCTGAAAGTCCAGCTTTCATTAATCGATTGCTTTTCATAAAAACTTCTCGCCAAGTCGTCTGAAACGGTCAGTAATTCAGCATAGTGACTCCAACTCAATTTTCCAGACACTGTCTGGAATTTTTGGTATTTGATATAAAACTGTCGGCAAAGGTAAATGTTACTTTTACTAAAACCCTTTCCAAATCTTGTTTTTAGGTCTTTTGCAAGGCTTGTAAGTAATGAACTTCCATAGTCAGCTTTTTCTTTACCGTGTTGCTCAAACTCAACTATATGTCTGCCAATTTCCCAGTTGGCTTTAACCAATTCGGTATTAATTGCTTTAATTGCATTCTCTCTTGCTTTTTGCAATGTAGAACCAATATTGTCAAGTAGTTCGCTATATTTATTTTTACTTGGTTTCATTTTATCTGGTCAAAATTAGCATTATAAGATGTTCCTGTTCTAGTCCCTTTTTATGTTTATGAATAGTTTTGATTAAAGCTATTAAACTCTCATCATTTACCTTACTAATATAGGGTTATTTATTGTGACCCCTCCCGAACGATAAATACCAAAATTTCCTGCCGATATCCCCATAACAAAACGTGCTTCTTTGCAACATTGGCTTCATTGTTCTTCCTGCGGGCGCAACGAAGCCTTAGCTGTTAGCGGTAGTGCATTCTCAGTCGTCCATGAGAGGGTTTTTTATCAATGGAGTTTTAGTGTCTGTTTTACGGAAACTACCATATGCAACGACCCCATGTCCCCAACAAGTCCCATAATTGTAGTTAGCAGTTTCTTTAAGGGCTATTTGTTTTTTTGTAAAGGTAAAAACCACTTTACAGGCTTTTGCTGTATCTTCTTTGTCTATGTATGTACAGGAGTTGTTGTAATAAGTTAACGTGTCAATAAAAGATCCAGAATTGTAACTTGGTGCACCTTTACAAGTGAAGAAACTCATTACTATATTATTACTGTCAAGGAGTTTCACCCTTATTTCACCAAAGTTTCCATAAGTGTCTCCGTTCTTTACTGTCGCTTTACTTTTAAGTTTATAAGTGCCAGTCGGATTTATAAATAAAGTCTGTCCAAAGCAAACATGATTAAAGAAAAACAAGAATAATATTAAGTTTAGTTGTCGTTTCATTGCATTCTGACTAACATCAGACGGTGGATTAATCTAACCTCAGCCCGGTATGTAAATGTTGGGATAAAACTTCAAAAATGCAAGAATATCATGATTCATTTTTAGTAGAAAGCTTGTGAGGGTTAAATTACATCACTTTAGATATTAATAAACTACTATACTGCATCGTATTCCTATCCCGCTCACGCATTACAATGACTTGTCCCGTTTGTGGGATGCGCGAGAACCGGGTTTAATAAAATTCGTATTCATACTTTTTGAAGCTTCCCAAGTCAGTCCCGTAATAAAATTCGATTCTGTCCAACAGGCCGTCTTTATTGTAAATGTACTTTTCTCTTGAATCGGATGTCAAACTAACGATTTTTGAGTATCGTTCCACTATTTTGTTGCGGTCGATGATGTCAAATTGAGTTTGGCCAATGGACCACAAACTAGTGTCAATATCATCTTCAAATCTCAATTCAGTATTCAGCCTTTGGTCTTTGGCGTATTGATATTTATACAGGATAAAATTCGAATCATCATAAAAAACACATTTCTGAATGATTCTTTTTAATGAGTCAAATCGCATTATCTGTCTGGTGACTGAACCTTCAAAACCTTCGAACCCGAATAAACTGTCCACCGTCTCAATATTATTATTGCTATGGTCGTAGCGCATGGTTATCCTATCGTTGATCTGTTCAAGACCAAGACTATCTATAATACTGTGAATAATCTCGGTATTATTTCCATTTTTGTCATAGAGGAATGTTCTTGTGCTTATAACGGTTCCGGATGGAGCATAGTTTATTTCCTTAGTCTTTAGGCCGCTGTCATTATATAATAGTACTGAAGTGCCATCAGTCCTGCTTTTCTTGTTGTCTTTATAGTACCAGGTTTCATATTTTATAATTCTTCCTTTTTCGTCATAAGTCTTGAGCTCAGAAGAATAAATTTTTGTATAATCCTTTCCACAGTATAGAACGATGGAACTATCCGCTTTCATCACAGATCTACTAAATGACTCGCCATATGAGATGTATTCAACTTCCCGCCCATTTTTATCATAAACCGTAATATTTTGTATCGTATTATTGGTCTTATGATGTGCTTTTTTGTCAGCGTAAACAAGTCTTTCTACTTTTCGTTTGACTTGTCTTTGCTGGGCAAATGAAACAAACGGTAAAATAAGTAGTAGTATGGTTGATATTGTTCTCATAGCATAACCTATAACGTCAGACTCCCGCAATCATGCGGGACAAGTTGTGAATTAACCAATCCACAGCCCTGTATGTAAATGTTGGGATAAAAGTTCAAAAATGCAAGAATATCATGATTCATCTTCAGCAGAAAGCGTGTGAGGGTTAAATTATATCACTTTAGACATGAATAAACTACTATACTGCATCGTATTCCTATCTCACTAACGCATTACAATGACTTGTCCCGTTTGCGGGATGCGCGAGAACTGGGAACCCAATTAAACATCTTGAGAAGCAGGAAGGCATAAATTCCTTTATGCTCTCCTCTTCTAAAGAAAATTATTGACTTGTTCGACAGTGAATTGAGAATAATTTACTGCTTTACATAGGAACCCGTGTTAGTGCCAGTACTTTTTGTCATTATAAATTATCAATAAAACAGCCAAAGTATGGTCGTTCGTGATTCACTGCGTCATTGTCATAGTCAGTTGGCCAGTCAAAAAACGGAACCTTATGCGAACATACTTCACCTGTTTTGGAAATATAACTGTGATTAATAACCTCTACAATGTCGTCAGGAGAATAATTGTCTGGCATTGCGAAAAACGCATTTAGAAAGCGTGTTCCAAAACCAAAATATTTACCGTCCTTCATTTTTAAAACAAAACCTGTCCAACTCATTGTAGTTTCTCCTTTAATCTGTCTAAGGATGTTTAGAGGAAATGCATTTTTGCTTTTGTCAACCTTTGCGATGTCGTAATAGTTAATGCAATTACCACTTGCAACAAAAGTCTTAACGATGTCGGCATAACCTTTTCCAGATGACTTGCTAAAAATACTTTTACCACCTTGCTCTTCTTTAAAGCGTCTTATGGCAAGTTCTACAATTGTCGAAGGGTTACGAAACATAACGCAAGGAATAAAAGTACCGTCAGTCAAGGTTGCAGAAGCACGATAACCAAGTCCATAAGCGCTGTCAGGATATGGTTCAACGTTTTCCTTGAGGAATTTTATTATTTCTTCAGTCGATTGTTGCTTCATTTATGTTGTTTTAGCATTGGCACTAACGTCAGACTGTGAAATAACCTATCCTCAGCCACGTATGTAAATGTTGGGATAAAACTTTAAAAATGCAAGAATATCATGATTCATTTTCAGCAGAAAGCTTGTAAGGGTTAAATTACATTACTTTAGACATGAATAAACTACTATACTGCATCGTATTCCTATCCCACTTACGCATTACAAATGCGCTAGAACTGGGGTTTAGACAGAGGTTACAAATCAATTTAAGATAATAGGAACTATAATTTTATAATTGTATCCAGTCATATCATCCATGTCATATCTCTGCCAAGTCAAAGTTCCATTAATTTTGTTATTGTCTATTCTTCCTGAAAACAAAACATTACATTTAGGTTGATTGCCGTCAGACGGTGTGAATGAAATATTTAAATTGTCTCCAGATATTTTGAATGTTTTCAAATTATACAATTGTTGGTGTGGCTTGGTAGGTTCAAAATTCTCTTCGCACTTTACAATTTTTTCAACCGCATAAGATTGTAAAAATACTTGATTGATAGAATCCAACTGGTTATTTAACTGAACTGAAAACTGAATGTCTTTCAATTGAACTGAAAATATACAATAATCGTTAATTCCAAAGTTAACCTTCTCAGAGTTGGTTGTACCCCAAAACGATTTTGTCTGTCTTATGGGTAAAGCCCTTTTAGTGATGCTACTTGAAGTGTCTTTTGATGTGTCAAATGATACTGTAGATATTGTATCAAAGAGTGCATTGCTAATCTTTAAGATTTTAATTTGATTTTGAGATTGAATGTTTGATATTTTATCTAATAAGAGTGTAGTACTGTCAAGTCTTAATTGGTAGTCGGTTAGTTGTTTTCGTTTACTAATGTTTGTAAAGAAGTAAAGAACGATTACTCCAAATGTTGCACCTATCCAAATGTAAGATGGAAAATGTTTACGTTTAGAACCATGTATCATGGTAGTTTTTTTATCAGGACATCAAGTTGTCCACTTTGTTTGTAAACTTCATTTTGCACACTAATTAGTCTTGCGTCAACCATTTGTTGTGAATTAGTCAACTCTACAACTCTATAACGTGTCATTTGGTAATCGTGAACTATTGAGTAAGTTGCCACGATAACCCCGAATAAAAAGGTTAGATATTTTGCAACCTGAACAAATGTGACTTCAAAGCTAAAACTGCCAGATCCAATTACTATTTTTTGGTCTTCAAGATTTATTGCCATAACGGTTAAATTTTAAATTGTTTGTTTTTTTAAGTCAGTTTCAAATTTGCACTGTAGCCCAAGCATTGCTGCTAGCGGCTAAGGCTTCATTGTTCGTCCTGCGGACGCAACGAAGCCTTAGCTGTTGGGCGCGTTTTTTTTTTAAAACACAACTACTTCTTTAGCTGATAGTCGTCCACTTTTAGTTTCCATTATACTAAATTCCACTGTCACAGTTGGTTTAAGTTTTTTAGCATCACCTTTATAACCTCTTGAGTCAAAATACACATTGTCCTGTAAATCTTTGCAGTCAATAAAGCAGTGCCAGAGATTATCTCGGTAAATTATTCTTAAGATTTCACCTCTGTACCTTCCTTCAGATTCGTCCTCTGATGTAGGCTTTGAAAAGAATATTTTTCTAGTTGTTGAAAGCAGGAGTTCTGTAAAGGCTCTATTGTCTTTTATTCCAAATGGGCTTCCTCCCTTTTTTATCCACTGTTCTCTTACCTCTTGAAAAATACTTACACAAAGTTTAAATCTCTTTTCAAACTCTGGTTCCTTAGTGAGATTGATAAGCTTTTTGCAATAGGTTTCAATTTTATTTCCTTTGGATAGTCTTGGAGCATCTTCTCCGAGTGATTCTCTAAAAATAAAGTAAAGATGACCTTTATAAGTTTCTACTCCCTTGTATTCTTCACGATAGACATACTTTTCAAACATGTACCAGATTGCTGCAGCTGTGTAATACGGGTACTCACTATGGTCATCTCTGAAAATTTTCCTCTTCCAAGTCTCTCCACCATAGTTTTCTAGAATTATTTTTTCATGGCGATATGAATCATGTGGAGCACTTAAAAATATTGCAGTAAATGTTTGTGCTAGTATTCTTAGATTGACAATTTGTGTTTTTTTAATTGATGAGTCACTATATTGCTTTGCCCGTCTTTCATAAAAAAGTCTGGGCCCAATGTCAATTGCCGAAAAGAATGGCTCTAGGTGGTCTTGATGAAACGGCAATGTCGCTTCAAAAGCTTCTTCTAAAACTTGATTTTGCTTGTTTGTCCCCCTTACAATTTTGTTGGATATGATATTATTCTCCGTACAAATGAGTCTTACCAAAAGCTTGACATTCTCAATAGATTCGTTGGCCCTTTGCTTAAATATTGAGGTGCTAGTTTGGCAACCATTAACAATTTGAGGATTATCTATTTGAACAAGCTTGTCTTTGATCGGATTAAAGTCGCTGCATACAATTGTAACACCATTGTTACAAAGCAAAAACATTTCTGGGCTTTGAGTAATAGATTTTTCAATTTCGTTGTTTACTGACCCTTCTCTACTTCCTAAATAGTCTCTCACATTGTCATTGAACAAATGTTTTCTTAGTGAACCATCATCTTTAGTTAGGATTTTTAAATATTCCTTGGCTGTACATGTGAATACATGAGCCTTCTTGATGTCTTCATTTGTTCCGACTAATAATGGAAGGGTATCAAGAATATTTATTCTGATTTGAAAATTATTGTCAAGTTCGTCACAGAAACCAATTAAAGTAAGGCCATCAATTAATCTTACATTTACTTCATTAAAATAGTAATCGCTTTCCTTGAATTTTTTTACTATTAAGTCCCTTGTCGCTAAAAAATGTTGGTCGGTTGGCGGATTTCCAGCACTTACATAATACAAGTTGATGTTTGGATTCCTTCTAATTCTTTGATTTACTTCGTCTGAATCTAAAAGTTCTTTTATTTTCCTGAATTCCTTAACTCTTTCATTCTCAGGAAGAGTTGGTTCCTTTGACAAGAAGTGGTCTATTCCAATAGCGAATGTGTTGAATTCCGATGCATCAAAATTTGATTGCATTTTTGATTGTACAAAAATATAATCATACTCTATTCGCTTATTTTTTTCTTGTAGGATTAGATTAATGTCTTCTACGTTCCTAACCAGAACTTCATTTACCATTATTCCAAGTCCGTCAATTCCGGTGTCATGTCCACCGCCTATTGAAATATAGTTCAGTAGGTTGATGTCGGCAGTAAAGGTCTCTGGGTAGTCCAGACTAAAAATCACATGGTTAACGAATTTCTCAAATGCTTTAGATTCATGAAGAACCCTATCTTTCTCCGATAGTGTATCAGGAATTGAAATGTCAAATCTCTGTTTGAAATTTGAAAAGTGCTTTTTTAATAATGGATTCATATTTGTTCGTTAATTTTATGTGACTAATTTGTTCAAAAAAAATGCGCCCAACGTTTTGCAGATTTGCGATGGGCGGGCTTTTTAGCACAAAAGTCAATTCGGAGAACTGAACTTTCGGCTACCACAAAACTGTCAAGCGGAGACGAAACCCCGCCTATTGCCAATGTGCTGTTATAGGGCATTTTTCTTCCGTAATTGTCCATTGTCTTTAGAGATTTTTTATTGCGCTAATTGCCCCAAATAATAATCCAATAGTATCACTGAACATTACTTTGTTATTGTAATAAACCAAATTTGGATTAAAGTCGTGTAGCGATTTGTTCCTTAACATATAAGCACCATAAATTAAATGTGCTTTTAGATTGTCGTCCGAAAGAGTATTTGTTTTAATTGAATTCACAAGTTGTGGGAATGATGCATTAAAATCTGCTTCAGTCCTTGAAGGATACGTTATAAAAAGACCGCTAGCAGGATTGCTTACACCAACAGAAGCAGAAACAGTAGCATTTATATTTACCAAATCTGCATTTAATATGGGACCAAACATTGTTTGGGTTACAGCTGGAAAATTTTTAAGATTTGCTTCGCACAAAATACAAAGTGAGTTTACCAACTCTTGGCTATAAATTTTTGTCATTGCTGTAAAGTCGTTGCGCAGCCAATAGTCCACTTGTCTAAAACGAAGAGCAGATGAAAAGTAAGCAAATAGTTCAGGCGTATGAAGTCCGCTCAATATTGTTGTAAAGTCAGTAATGAAAGTATAGTTGTCTTTCAGTCCGCTGTATAGTTGGTTTGAGTTTAATGATAGATTAACGGGATTTATCACTGAACTAAATTTACGGATTGTATTGTTTATTGCAGTTGTCGGATTGAATGCCCCACCTAGAGTATTACTTTCTTCTTCTTGTGAAAGCTCCCAATATATCATTGCGTTAATTGTGTCACTTAAATAGATAGAGTTGAGTGAAAGCCCAAAATATAAATGACTTTTATTAATAGAAACTGAGTTGTCTGCTTCAAATTTCTTTGCCGTCTGTAAAATGTAATTGCCAATTTCACGAACAAATGAAAAATTCTCTCTTCCAATTGTTGTCAATACCAAAAGGTCAACATACGGTTCAAAAAGTCGGTCGTCTGTTCGCAAATAGGCAGTGATTTTACTTCTATTGTTTAGTCGGTCTTCAAAATCTCTTTCACTACGTCCTTTTATGATGTTCGCAGTTGTCATAAACTCGTTAATATCGTGTCTTGGAATTCTTGGTTTCCTTGGCTTACGATTTACTCGAATATTTAACTTCAATAAAAACTCTGTCCAAAGGTCTTTCCAAGTCATAATGTTATTGTTTGTGATGTCGTCTTTTAAAATGCCCTATAACTCATAAATATACGCAATAAAAATTTTGCTCTCCCCCACATATTCAACAAGTTACCTATTGCACTTTTTAATATCTATTTTTAGTTATTACCGTGTTCAAACACATACAAACCTTTAATACCGTTTGCATATGCTTATCCATATACAAACCTCCCCATCCTTTTTATCAAAATCAAGAGTGAAAACACTCTTTTTTGAGAGTGAAAACACTCTTTTTTTTGAAGCGGCCTAACGGGTGTTTGAGGGCTGGAACTAACGTATTTACTGGAAAACACGCCAAAAAGGGGTAAAATCACTCATTTTTTTGCTCAACCACGGGTTTGGGTTTCTAAACCGGCTAATTGGGTTTGTGAAATAATAAATGGGGTAAAAAAAATAGCCAACCTAAGCAAACAATTGCTGCCTGCTTATTTGCGCAAACTGCCCGGGTAACAATGTGCCAAGTACAATGCCTCCAAAAGCTATGCGTTTTAACTCCAGCACCTCCAGCCCCAGCTTATGGCACATGCGCCTTATTTGCCGGTTTATGCCCTGATGCAGGGTTATTTCAAAAAGGGTTTCGCCTAAAAGATTTACCTCGCAGGGTAAGGTGGTTTTGCCAAGTATTTCTATGCCGCTGCGCAATTGCTGCAAGTGGTTTTCAGTGAGGGGTAGGTTTACGCTTACCACATACTTTTTGGCCACTTTGTTTTCAGGCCTTAGCAGTTTATCGTGTATCTGTCCATCGTTGGTAAGCAACAGCAACCCTTCAGATTCTTTATCCAGCCGTCCAATATAAAACAGCCCTTTCAGCTCTTCGGGTAAATGCTGGTGCAGGTTATCGGGTATGTTTTCTTCAAAAGTACATTCCACCCCGCGTGGTTTGTACCAGATATAATACCGCAACAGGTGGGCTTTGGTTAATGGCTGCCCTAAATACAAAACCTCATCATAAGGGCTAAACAATACATTTTGGGTAACCGCCACCTGGTTTACCAATACCTTTCCGGAATCAATGAGTTGTTGTGCCTCTGCCGAACTCACATGCAGTTGGTGCACCAGCAGGTATTTAATACGGTTTCTGAAACTCAAGGGATCAGTCGAAATCAAACTGTTTAAGGAGGCCCTTGCTTTCCCATATACCTGTTTTGGGATTAAACACCAGGTAATCGTAACTGCCATCGGGCAGGTAGGTTTCCGGGTGTCCGTAATCCTGAGGGCGGGTAGGCACCACGGCTTCAATAATTAAAAACTTTTTCTTGGGCACGTATTTCAGGGCCATGGTGGCACTGTTGCTAAACTCATACACCAGGCGCTGCAATACTTTTTTCTGTTTAATATCAAATACGGGTTTGCCAAATACGGGTTTATTGTTTTCAAACGTAAGCCACTCCACCACTTTTTTATTGCTGCGTTTGGTGGCACCATTCCACCCAAGCAGGGTATAATGTGTTTGTTTTTTATACTCAACGGGAATAATGCTGTAATAATTGGCTCCATACCAAAAATCGGGTCCTACCGAAGTATCCAAAGGATTTTTCATCTGGGCACTGCGGTCAATTAACGGGTAAAAGGATTTAAGGCCGCTGGTATCTTTAATTGTTTTTATATAATCGGGGTTCAACTGAATTACTCCGTAGTAATGGAAGGTTTCATCGCTTAATACAATATTCCAGGTAAAAATACGAAAACGCTGATCGGGGGAGTAGATAACCGACATCACCATTACCGAATCGAAAGGGTAGTAGTAAGAGTTTTTAATACGCAGGGCACGGCTAAGGGTAATCAGGAAATTACGCCCGCTTACCAGTCTTTTATTTTCATCCAGCGACATAATCATTTTCTGGCCCAGGCCATCAAGCCTTAAACTCACATCTTTGAGCGTATCGAGGGTAAGGGAATCCAGTTGCTGGGCTTTGGCGGCCGAAACAGCAAAAAGGAGAAATAAAACGAGTATTCTCATAGGGCAAAAATAAAAATCGGTATGATGATAACACCATACCGATTTGTTTTATTGTTGATAAGCCCCTGAACTATTTCAGTTTTACCTCAAAACTGATGACTTTGGAGAGGGTTCTGTCTTCTGATTCGAAAGTAATATTGGTAAACTTTACTACCTTTTCTGTGGAGGTAATGGTATAGGAAACAGTGCCATCAGTAGCATAAAAGTCTTTTTCGGTTTTGTCATCATAATAGTTCATCACTACCTGTTGAGAAGAAGGCATTTTGCTGTAATCGCCCTGCACGTTGTATGTTTTGCTGGCAGCAGGTAATTTGTTATCTCCGGTTTGAATATGGAGTGAAGAAGATACACCTGAACAATAAATAGCGAAAAGGTTAAGAACAGGTGTGATATCTTCCATGGAGTACATGGTATCCTTTGCTGAGTCAACGGTGATATCGGCACGTCCTTTTCCTTTGGTGGTGGTTAAAGGATTGGTGGGAGTTGGCGTTGGCGTAGTGGTTGGTGTGGTATCTTTATCATCATCTTTTTTGCATGATACCAGGCTACCTAAAAACAAGGCAGAGAAAGCGAATAATAACAGGTTCTTTTTCATATCGGATTGTTTAGTTTGTATAGTAAAGATGATTTTGAAAAAGTTTACCCCTATGTCTTTACAAATAAACCACAGCAATAGTTTTGGGGTTAAGTGTTGTTTTAATGATGAAAGAACCTGATAGGATATAAAAGAGAAAGTGGGTAAGCGGTTGGTCAGAGTTACTGTGCTGCGTTTTTAAAAGGGGAATGATATCAATGTGGAGTTGGCGCAAAAGCCCGTGGTTGATAAACAAAAAAACCGGCATGATTGCAACATACCGGTTTAACTTTTATGAATAACTGCTTACTTCAGTTTTACCTCAAAGCTGATCTTATTGGAGTAAGCTCCGTCTGTTGTTTTAAACAAAATATCATCGAACTTTACCGTTTTTTCCGTGGTGGTAATGGTGTAACTTACATTCCCGGATACGGCATGTAGTTCTCTGGAATTAAACACATCAACATAAGTAAGGTAAATTTCCTCAGGAGAAAGGAGGGTATTAAGATCTGCCTTGATGGTAAAGGATTTGCTGGCGGCAGGTAGTTTGGTTTCTCCGCTAATCATGATCATAGAAGTGCTTAGTCCCATACCCCTGATGGTAAAAAAATGATCTACCATTTCTTCTGTGCTCATGCTTCCTTTTACTCCATCCACGGTAATATCCGCAGTTCCTTTTCCTTTGGTGGTGATTAAGGGATTTACAGGAGCCGGAGTGGGTGTAGCAGTTGGCGTGGTGTCTTTATCATCATCTTTTTTGCAGGATACCAGGCTACCCAAAAACAAGGCAGAGAAAGCGAATAATAACAGGTTCTTTTTCATATCGGATTTTTTTGTTTACGGTATAAGGACGGTTTAGAAAAAAAACACCCCTACCTGAGGGGGATAAATTGTTGTGGAGAGAGAGAAAGGGAAACAGAAACAGAAACAGAAACAGAAAGAGAAAGAGAAAGGGAAACAGAAAGAGAAAGAGAAGGGGAAAGAGAAACAGAACAGAAACAAATAGCTTTTGGTTCTTATTCGGTTACCATTACGACCTTTTGGAGGGGGATGGACGACCAGTAGGATAGGGTTACGGCAGACTGGTTGGTATCGCTGTATAATACCAGGTTGTTAAATGATACTTCTCTTGATGTGCCAACTGTATTAACAATCACTTGTCCGGAGGTGGCGTAATAAAAATTCATGGTTTCGGGATAAAAAAAACGGATCTGGGCTTCATCATTTCTGCTTTGTGTGGAGAGGTCGTGAGTAACGTTGTACGTTTTTGTACCTGTGGGAATAGCTGTTTCTAAAAACGAGATGTTCAGTGAAGCATATTGATAATCGGGAACCCCGGCAGCTACCTTTAAGCGATACATGCTGTCGGTTTTGGATTTTAGCAATACAAAATTAGATTTGGTAAACCAGGTTTTGCCACCTATAGAAATACTTTCGGAACGCACCGGAAGCGGGTTTGAAGGATCATTATCCGTATCTTTATTGCAGGAAACCAGGCCGCCTGCAAGCAGCGTGGCAAGTGCTAACCATAAAACATACTTTTTCATTGGAGGAATACTTTTGTTTACCTCTTTAAGATGGCATGGCAAACAAATACCCCTACTGTTTAAAACACGTTCATCCCCAAAAAGGAAGGATTCATTCCCTTAAAGAAATAAACGGCTGTAGTTTTTTTTGAAAGGGAGGGAGCAGAACGGCTTACGGCCAGTAAATGGTGCCTTGCAAGCCAACGGTTAATGTATCATTGGTATACTGATACCTGAAAAACAGATCAGTACCCTGCATGTGTTTGCTTTTGTTTGGCAGCGAAACTACATAAGCCACAGCTCCTTTTTTGGCATGGTACTCTTTCATTTTTGCAAAATCGGTTAAAGAAATAATGGCCTTGCCGGCAACGGGTTTCATGGAGGCATCGGGCATTACCTGATAAGCGTATTCACCCGATGGAAAACTTTTGTCACCGGTTTCCAACACCAGGGAATAGTGCTCCGATTCTACTTCAATAATAATCCGTTGGTATAAAGAGTCGTAACGCTCCCAGGCTGTGGCTGAGTCTCCAATCCCATTTACAGTAAGCCATATTTTACCCTTGCCTGGTTTGGCAGCGGTATCGTTAATAACTAACTACGGGAAGGGGGGTAATAGGAAGCGATTCTTCGGCCTCCTTGTCTTTTTTGCAGGAAAGAAGAAAAACGCTGATTGCGAAGCTGAGTAGTATAATCCGGGTCATCCGTTTGTTTTATTATAGACAATAAAGATGTCAGCAAACGGATGCCCGAAGGTTGCTCTAAGAATTATACTTTTTTAATAACAATAGAAGAAGCACCACCGCCACCGTTGCAAATACCGGTAACACCAATGCTGCCACCTTCTTTATGCAGGATATTGGCCAGGGTACCTACAATGCGGCAACCGCTGTTTCCAATGGCGTGGCCTAATGCAATGGCTCCACCCCAAACATTTACCTTGGTATCGTCAAGCGCAAGCATTTTGTTATTAATAATGCCAACTACGGCAAAGGCTTCGTTAAGTTCATAAAAATCAACATCTTTTGCTTCAATTCCGGCCATTTTAAGGGCTTTTGGAATAGATACCGATGGGGAAGTGGTAAACCACTCCGGAGCCTGGGCTGCATCGCCAAATCCTAAAATCTGAGCGATAGGTTTTAGTCCAAGTTCTTTTACTTTTTCGCCACTCATCAACACCATTGCCGAAGCTCCGTCATTTAAAGGAGAAGCATTGGCAGCAGTAATGGTTCCGTTTTTATCGAATACCGGTTTAAGGGTCTTCATTTTTTCAAAATTGCCTTTGGTATATTGTTCATCGGCATTCACCACAATTGGGTCTTTTCCGCGCTGAGGAACTTCCACAGGAACAATCTCATCGGCAAATGCGTTTTTAGCATATGCTGCTTGTGCACGTTTGTATGATTCAATGGCAAAATCGTCCTGGACTTCGCGGCTTATCTTGTGCTCACTGGCACATAATTCACCGGCATTTCCCATATGAAAATCGTTGTATACATCCCACAAACCATCTTTTATTAAACCATCGGTAACCTGTCCGTGGCCTAAGCGGTATCCGTTACGCGCTTTGTCCAGGTAATAAGGCACGTTGCTCATGCTCTCCATACCACCGCAAACCACCACATCATTTACACCCAGCATAATGCTCTGAGCGCCTGTTATAATGGCTTTTGATCCGGAAGCACAAACTTTATTGATGGTAGTGGAAGGAACGGTATTGGGTATTCCGGCATAAATCATGGCCTGTGTGGCAGGTGCCTGGCCTAATCCTGCGGCAATTACATTACCCATAAATACCTCCTGCACCTGTTCCGGTTTAATATTGGCACGTTGCAATGCGCCTTTAATGGCAAAAGAGCCCAGTTGTGTAGCCGTAAATGATGATAAACTTCCTCCAAATGCGCCTACGGGAGTACGTGCGAATGAAACAATAAATACTTCTTTCATGTATAGTTGGTTTTAAAAGACGGGCAAATGTAGTTATTTCTATAAATGTTGGATAAAATTTTACAACAAATACATTTGCTGTATTGATACCTGAAAAAAAGATACCCGCTACCCTCATTTTGCTTTATGCATTTGCCTTTGCAGTGCTTGCTGTTTTTTACCATGGGTATCAGTTTAATAAGGGCGATCAGGCTGAACACCTGCCTCAGGTTTACCGCCTTTTTAACCCGGAATTATACCAGGGCGATTTTTTTCTTACGCTTTATGATCAGACGTTTACCGTAAGGGAATATTGGGTATGGCTGGTGTATGGCTGTTCATCTCTTTTTGGGGTAGAATACGCCTGTTTTGGTCTACACTTTTTATCACTTACCGCAGTGGCCTATGCGTGGATCCGCATTTCAGGTTTATTAACCTCCAATCTGCTTAGCGGATTAATTGCTGTACCCCTGATGTTTACGGTGTTTAACGGCATCACCATTGGTGGCAATAACCTTACCGGCAGTAGCTTTATTGGCAGTATTCCGGCTGAGGCCCTGGCTTCCCTTGGGGTATGGTTGTTTTTAGCTAAAAAGCGCACGGCCTCCTTTATCCTCCTGGGTATTTCTACCTGGTTTCAGGCACTGGTGGGCTTACAACTTTGTCTGCTCCTTTGCGGACTTCATCTGTTTAGTCATGTTGATTTAAAACGTTTAAAAGAAGCAGTATTGTTTTTTGTAGGATACCTCATTTGTGCTTCACCTATGCTTGGCCCTGTTTTGTTTAAGCAGTTTCAAACCACCGCAACTTTTGATGCGCAGGAGTATTACCGCATTTTATACATATACCGCAATGTGCTCCACTATATTCCTTCCCTGTTTCCGGCCGCGGATTATATAAAAATGATCTTGCTTGTTGCGGCAGCAGGGTATATTGGTTTTGTATATAAAAAGGTTATTTCTTCCCAACTCTTTGTGCTTGCCACATTCATCATCAGTGGTTGTATCATATACTGGTTATTGCTGGAGCCATTGGGTATAATGGCCATAGGAAAATTGCAATGGTTTAAAACCACCGTTTGGCTCAATGCACTCTGTGCTGTTCTTATTGGTTTTTGGGTGATACAGGTGTTAAAAAAAATCCATCCCTTATTGCTCTCTAACTATTTGGTTTACCTGTTGCCCGTATTTATTTTAGCTGGCCTGGTGCTAATTTTTAATTCCTCGCGGCTACCTGTGCAAAAACTACAGAACCGCTATCAGGTTGGTAACTATAAAAAAACCGATCTTCAAATCATGCATACCTGGATAAGCAAACATATACCGGTTACTTCCATCATTCTGGCTCCACCGGATGATGACGGATTTTCCTGTGAAGCCAAACGCCCTATGCCTGTTAATTATAAGGCGGTGGTGCACGAACCTTATTTTATGTTTCCATGGAAACAGGCCATGACAGATTATTACGGGGTAAATTTTTCAACACTTGGAAATCAGTCGGCATTAAAAACGGCCCTTCAGCATTATCAAACTGTTTTGGCTTACCCGCCACAACACCAAATTAAATACAGGCTTGATGATACCACCGTCTGCCTATTTAACAATCAAACAGGAACAACCATACACAGGCAAGGAAAATGGAAATTATCAGCAGTGAAATAAACAGGTCGTTTGTATACGGAGACCTGGTGTTCGAAACCGTGCGTGTAAGCCATGGAAAGGTGATGTATTCACTTGATCATTATCAGCGGATGCTGGCTGGCATGCAATACCTGCAGTTTAAAACTGATGGTTTTACGGCTGATGAGTTTGCCTCTATATTAAACCAGGAAGTAAAACAAAAACAACTCGTACATGCACGTATCCGCATGACCTGCATACGCGGTGGTGAAGGTTTTTATACCCCCGAAAAGGATAAGGCCACCGTTTATATAGAAAGCAAACCGATAGTGCCAGAGCAAAAACGGTGCAATAACCTGGGTATTTTTGATGAAATAAAAAGGCCCTGCCATATATTGAGTTCCTTAAAAACGGGCAATGCGCTGGTGCAGGTAATGGCAGGTAAATACAGCCGCAGCCATGGGTTTGATGATTGCCTGGTGCTTAATGAAAGGGGGAATGTGGCCTGCGCGGTTAGTGCCAATGTATGGTATATCAGCAATGGGGTATGGCATACCACTGATGTCAATACCGGAAGCGTGGCGGGTGTGATGCAACACCGCATTAAAAACCATTGCCTGGAGAACCGTATTCCGGTGGTTACCGGAGAAATTTCATTAACTGATCTGGAACATGCCGATGAAATATTTTTATCGAACGCCATTAGCAAGGTGGTACCTGTATTGTTGTTTAATAACCACAGGTATGAGTGTGCCACTGGTGTAAAGCTGTTTGGCCTTATCCATTGATTTTAATTTATATTGCAACACATTATAAAAAAACAATAAACCTATGTATAAAAAGTTACTCCTCCTGCTGCTGGTTCTTGGTTTAAACCTGGTACTTGTTTCACATACCAACAAAAAAACAGATGAAGGGATGTTCCCCTTATCGGAATTAAAAAACCTCGACCTGCAAAAACTGGGTTTAAAAATAAGTCCTCAGGAACTATACAATCCTAATGGAAAAAGTTTAATTGATGCCATTGTTCGCGTGGGCGGATGCACAGGTTCATTTGTATCGCCTGAGGGTTTAATTGTTACCAACCACCATTGTGCTTTTGGGGTGGCCGCTGCTGCCAGTTCTCCGGAAAACAATTATGCACGTGATGGATTTTTAGCCAAACGACCTTCGCTGGAAATTCCTGCAAAAGGTCTGGTATGTAAGATTACCGCCAGTTACGAGGATGTTTCGGCAAAGGTATTAGGCGGCACAAAAGAAGTAACTGATCCGCTGCAAAGATTAAAATTGATTGGCGACAATATTAAACAAATTACCAATGAGGAGAATAAAGCCAATCCCAATTTGCAATGCGAAATTTCTGAAATGTTTACCGGTCGTACTTATGTATTGTTCCGCTACCAGTTATTAAAAGATGTGAGGCTGGTATATATCCCTGCACGTTCTGTTGGCGAATATGGAGGAGAGCTTGATAACTGGGTATGGCCTCGCCACTCCGGTGATTTTGCTTTTTTACGTGCTTATGTAAGCAACAAAGGCGAGCCTGCTGAATACAGTTTAAACAATGTGCCTTATAAGCCTGCCAAGTATTTAAAAATAAATCCGGCAGGGGTTAAAGAAAACGATTTTGTATTTGTGCTTGGATATCCGGGCCGCACCTTCAGACACCAGCCTGCTGCTTTTTATAAATACCACGAGCAATACATGCTCAAATACATCAGCAATATTTTCGACTGGCAGATTAATAAAATGGAAGATATGGCCGGAGATAATGACAGCCTGCAGTTAAAGTATGCTTCCCGTATTAAATCATTGGCCAATACAGCAAAAAATTATAAAGGAAAATTGCAGGGATTCCGCAGGGCCGGCCTTACCGCACAAAAAGAAGCAGAGGAACTGGAGCTGAGCAAATTTATTATGGCCACTCCCGAATTGCGCGATAAGTACAGCAACCTGATTCCACGAATAAACGAAGTATATGGCGAAGTAATTAAATACGCACCACGAAATTTATGGTTTGGGCAGATCTATCAGGTTTCGGCAAGCATTGCATTTGGCTCTACCGTAAACGTATTAAAGGAGCAATACCTGAAACTTAAAACCAAAGATGATAAGGCTGCCTTTATGGAGCAATACCTGCCCAAATTAAAAGCCGCATACAGCCGCTACGCCTCTTCTTACGATCCGGAGTTTGAAAAAGCAGTGATGGCAAAAATGATAAGCGATGCCAATATGTTTAATGCAGACAATAGCATTAAATGGGTAACAGACTTAAATAAGGCATCAAAAGGTAATGTAGAGGCGTATATGGAATTATTGTTTGCCAAATCGAAAATTAACAAGTTTAAAGAGGGCGAAAAAATGCTAAAGGATCACCCTGAACGTTTTTTTGAAATGAAGGACCCTTTTATTGAATTGTCGGAATCGCTGAACAGGGAAGCGTATGCCGATGATGAAATAAGAAGCAGAAGAGACAGTGAACTGAATTTATTAATGGCCAAATATGTTGATGCCCGCTCAGAATGGAAAAAGCAGCAGTTTATTCCGGATGCCAATGGCACCTTGCGTTTTACCTATGGATTTGTAAAAGGATATAACCCCAATGATGGAGAATACCACAAACCATTTACCACCCTTACCGGTATTCTCGAAAAAGAAAACGGAAAAGAATATGAAGTGTTGGAGGCCATTAAAGAACTGTATGCGCAAAGAGATTTTGGTCCGTTTTTACACCCGCAGTTAAACGATTTGCCTGTAAATATTTTGTATAACCTTGATACCACAGGTGGAAACAGCGGAAGCCCGGTAATGAATGATAAAGGGGAACTGATTGCTGTTAATTTCGACAGGGCATTTACCGCCACCATAAATGATTATGCCTGGAACGAATCTTACAGCCGCTCCGTAGCCGTGGATATCCGCTATGTGCTATGGGTGCTTAAAAAGGTAGCAAAAGCCGATTATATTATTGCTGAAATGGGGGTTACCTTATAGTTTTAGAATTTATAGCCAAGCAATACTCCGCCTCTTAGCCCGTATCCGTTTACATAGGGTTTGGGAACCAGAGATTCTCCGTAAAAAGTATTGGTATTGCTGCTTTGGGTGCCATTTATTTTATTCTCCGATATGGCCTTCAGGATTTTGCTGTAAACGGGTCCTGCAAAGGCCTCCAGGGTAAACCTGTTTTTAAAGGTAAACTTTTTGCCAATGGTTAAACCCAACCCGGCCGAATGGTATTTCCCTTCCAGGTAATTGCCATCAAAGTACGCATAATTCTGATCGGGTTTATCCTCAAAATCCACGTAAATATACCTGACAAATGCAGATACATACCACTCCCTGCTTTCAGTTGATGTGAGCAAAAAACGCACCTCAGGGCAAAGGGAAAAAGACCTGATGGTTGACCTGTATTTCTCATATTCAAAGCCCGAAAAATCCATATAACTGGCCGTGGTTTGAAAACTGTATTCGGCATTTATTTTTCTTTCGTAGGCCACCGTTGCCGCATTTACAAAAGGGCTCAGTATATTTATTTTAAATGTATTTAGCCGCGGTATCGCCTGATTTGTTTCAGGTTTTTTTTGCTGAGCGCTGGCCTGCATCACATTTATTATTAACAAACAGATATAAAATAGTTTTCTCATTTTAGTTGTACACCAATATCATTACGCAACGTTACCAGCTTTATACTGCTGGTATGAGGAATCAAAATAAATACCCAACCGTAAAACCTCCTCGTACCCCATAGTTTTTAACCAGTCGCTGGGAAAAATTATCGTCAATCTTCACTTCATTGGTGGTTATACCGGGGAAATTGGATTTGCCCTGAACAATAATGGAATAAACCGGGCCGGCAAACATGTCGATAATAAGGCGGTTTTTAATAATAAACTCTTTGCCAAAAAGAACACCCAGGCCTAAAGAGTGATATTTGGAGGTATATCTTACCGGAGCCGAGCCGTAGGATATATAATTATTATCGCTTGTATAATTCATAAAGATATACCTCGTAAATCCTGAAATATAAAGTTGTTCTACCAGTTTGTTTTCTACATAAAAACGGTACTCAGGGGCAATAAACAAGGCTTTGGTGTTTAAGGCTTTATTGCTCTCGGGCGTATAATCCATATAACCCACTGCCAAATGGAATGCGGTTTCTTCCGTTATTTTTCTGGTATAGCTAAGCTGCAGGGTGCTGAAAAAAGGACTCAACAGGTTTAGTTTAATAGCATTGCTCCTTGATGCGTTAATTGCCTTTTTTTGTTGAGAAAAAGCAGCTGGCAAAAAAGCCTGTAGTAGAAGCAGTGTGGCGAATATTTTTCTCATAGTGCTATTCATTCATCCCAAAAATAGATAATATTGACTGAATAAAATAATGGCACTGATAGATTTTACGGATAGAGGCATGTATTGCAAACAGGCGGATGTATATATTGATCCATGGAAGCCCGTAAACAAAGCGCTGATCACGCATGGCCATAGCGATCATGCCCGCAGTGGCTCACAGGTTTATCTTACCCAACACCAAAATATACCGGTATTGCAAAAAAGACTACACGCCCCGGTTATTCAGGGAGTGGCCTATGGTGAAACCATTGCCATCAATGGGGTTACATTTTCCTTTCATCCTGCCGGCCATGTTCTTGGATCCTCTCAGGTTCGGGTGGAGCACAAGGGCGAGATTTGGGTGGCCAGTGGTGATTATAAATTACAGGATGATGGAGTGGCCACACCTTTTGAGCCCGTAACCTGCCATACGTTTATCACAGAGTCAACTTTTGGTTTGCCGGTATTTAACTGGAATCCCCAATACCAGGTGATGGACGAAATAAGTGCGTGGTGGAACAAATGTAAACAGGAGCAAAAATGTGCTGTGTTGTTTGCCTATTCTCTTGGCAAAGCACAACGCATTCTTAAAAACATAGATTCCTCCATAGGCGAAATTTTTGTGCATGGTGCGGTAGATGAAATGAACCTTGCTCATCAGGAAGCCGGTATTGTGTTGCCTCAAACCACCAGGGTAAGCAATGATATTCCTGCCCAACGATACAGAGGGGCACTGGTTATTGCTCCTTCATCCGCTGATCAAACACCGTGGATGAAAAAGCTGGAACCTTATGCCACAGCAGCAGCTAGCGGATGGATGGCTTTGCGTGGTGCAAGAAGGTGGCAGGCCGCTGAAAGAGGTTTTGTGTTGAGCGACCATGCCGACTGGAGAGAACTGAATACAGCAGTAAAAGCAACCGGTGCAGAGCATATTATTGTTACACACGGTTATACCCAGGTTTTCGCCAAATGGATAACAGAACAGGGGCTAAACGGCATCACCGTAAATACACATTTTACGGGTGACGGAGCAGAAACAACAACAACATAAATTGGTAAGTATATGAACAAGGTCATTATCATCAATAAAAACGGAATAGGAGAGGCACCACCTGAATTGCAACAAATGCTGGTGTCTAATTATTTAAATAACCTCATCTCTCAGTCGGTTTTTCCCAAAGCTATATGTTTGTATGCCGAAGGGATTTTTTTGGCCTGCACCAATTCTCCGGTAATTGATCAGCTAAAAACCATAGCAGGTGCGGGCACACAGATTATTGTGTGCAAAACCTGCCTTACTTATTTTAATCAGCAGCAACAATTGCAGGCTGGCGAAATTGGTTCTATGCAGGATATAGTGGCTTTGCAGTTTGCCGGAACAGATGTAATTACTTTATAATGAAACAAACTTTACTTTTATTGATATTGTTTACCTTACAAGTGCACGCACAGTCAACCATGAAAACAATAACCCTAAGACTCACCCCCGGATCGGATGTAAAAAAAGAGCTGGATCAGTATGTACATGCTAATCACCTGGAAGCTGCCTGTATTGTTACTGCCGTAGGTAGTTTAACCCAAACCGTTATCCGTTTTGCCGATAAACCCGTGGCCGATACGCTGCAAGGTAAGGTGGAGGTGGTATCGCTTACCGGTACCTTATCCATTCATGGTTCTCACCTTCATATTTCCGTTGCTGATGGAACAGGCAAAACCACAGGTGGCCATTTAAAAGAAGGATCATTGGTGTACACCACGCTGGAAATTGTGCTGGGCATCATGGATGATGTGGTATATAAAAGAGAGAAAGATCCCCGCTCCGGATACAATGAGTTGCTGGTGGTGCCCAAAAAGAAATAACCGGTGAAAAGATTTACAGCTTTATTTAATACCATTGATCAAACCAACAGCACCAACGAAAAAATACATGCATTGGTGGCGTATTTTAATGAAACAACTGATGCCGATAAACTCTGGACCATAGCCGTATTTAGCGGACGTAATCCCAAAAAGGTAATTAAAACAAACCAGCTCAGGGCATGGGCTGCAGAGGCGGCTGATATTCCATTGTGGTTGTTTGAAGAGAGTTATCATATTGTTGGCGATTTATCAGAAACCATCAGCAGCGTATTGCCCGATTATACCTCTGAGATTCATCTTACCTTAACACAAACCATTGAAGAGTTTGAACAAATTGCCGCTTTATCTGAAACCGACAAAAAACAGTTTATCATCAGCAAATGGAAATCGTTTTCCAAACACGAACGTTTTGTATACAATAAACTCACATCCGGCTCATTCAGAATGGGTGTTTCCACCAGGCTTATTTTAAAGGCCCTGTCAAAACACACTGCCATTGATGAGAACGTATTGGCACATCGCCTGGCCGGATCATGGAGTCCATACACCACCACGTTTCAGGAGTTATTGTTTAACGAACATGCGGCCGATGATCTCTCTAAACCATATCCTTTTTGCCTGGCTTATCCGGTAGAGGGTGCGGCAGAAGAATTAGGTGATATTGCTTTGTGGCAGGCAGAATATAAATGGGATGGCATAAGGGCTCAGGTGATTGTGCGGGATGGTGAAATATTTATATGGAGCAGGGGAGAAGAATTAATGACAGCTAAATTTCCGGAGCTGGAATTACTGAAGGGAAAAATTCCGGATGGAACCGTGCTTGACGGAGAGTTATTACCCTATAAACACAACCGGATTTTATCCTTTAATGAACTGCAAACACGCATAGGCAGAAAAAAAATAACAGCAGGCATCCTTGAAAAAACACCGGTGGTTTTTTATGCGTATGATTTGCTTGAAAACAAAGGAACAGATATCAGAACGCAACCACTGGAAAACAGAAGAGTGGCGCTTGAGCAATTGATCAGTGATATTCATCACCCGGCTTTGTTTTTGTCGCCCATACTGCCAATACATAGCTGGAAAGAGCTGGCAACAGCAAGAGAAGAGGCAAGGCTGGTAGCTGCGGAGGGCCTGATGTTAAAACGAAAATCATCAGCCTATCAGGTGGGGCGAAAAAAAGGAGATTGGTGGAAATGGAAAATTGATCCCCTCAGTGCCGATGCCGTATTGTTGTATGCCCAAAGCGGACATGGCAGAAGGGCCAACCTCTACACCGATTATACCTTTGCCGTTTGGGATCACGAAAAAAAACTGGTTCCCTTTGCCAAAGCCTATTCCGGCTTAACAGATAAGGAAATTGAAATGATTGATGACTGGATAAAGAAAAATACCATTGAAAAATTTGGTCCGGTAAGAAGTGTAAAACCGGAGCTTGTGTTTGAAATTGGTTTCGAGGGAATCAACACTTCTTCCAGGCATAAGTCGGGCATTGCCGTTCGTTTTCCAAGAATTCTGCGCTGGAGAACAGATAAAAAAGCCGAAGAGGCGGATACTTTAAATAGTCTTCAGTTACTTATTGATTCATTATCATCCTGAGCCTTTCGCATGTCAGCCGCAAATATATCTGCAATTAAAAACTGGTTTGCCTCCAAAGGGTGGAGCCCGTTTCCTTTTCAGCAGCAGTGCTGGAGGGAATATATGAGCGGGAAAAGTGGTTTATTAAACGCACCAACAGGTTCAGGTAAAACATATTCGCTGGCATTGGGAATTTTATTGGAAGGGCTCTCCAACCAGCAGAAAGGGAGAAGCAAAAGAAAATTACAGGCCATATGGATTTCCCCCATCCGCGCCCTTTCCGGTGATATTCAAAAAGCCATACAGGAAGCAGCAGATGGTATGGGCCTGCATTGGACCATTGGTGTAAGAACAGGAGATACCTCTGCCTCTGAAAGGCAAAAACAAAACAAACAGGTGCCGGAGTTTTTAATTACCACACCAGAAAGCCTTCATTTAATGCTGGCCCGCTCTGATGTAAAGGAACTTTTTGCCGACCTCAAAGCCATTGTGATTGATGAGTGGCATGAGCTGATTGGAAATAAAAGAGGGGTGCAGGTGGAACTGGCTTTGTCTCACCTAAAAGGGTTAAGCCCAATATTAAAAGTATGGGGCATATCGGCAACCATAGGTAACCTGGATGAAGCAATGGCCGTGCTTCTTGGAAATAATACGGACGGTGTTTTGGTAAAAGCCAACCTGAAAAAGAAACTGGAAATTATTTCTGTATTACCCGATAAAATGGAGAATATGCCTTGGGCGGGTCACCTTGGGGTAAAGTTGCTGCCTAAAGTAATTCCTTTGATAGAACAGGCACAAACCACGCTTATTTTTACCAATACCCGCTCACAAACGGAAATATGGTATCAGCAATTACTGGAGGCTGCGCCACATCTTGCCGGTCAGCTTGCCATGCACCATGGTTCTTTAAGCAACGAGGTGAGGTTTTGGGTGGAAGAAGCTTTGCATAAAGGCGAAGTGAAGGCTGTGGTTTGTACCTCAAGCCTCGATCTGGGTGTTGATTTTCGTCCGGTGGAACAGATTATTCAAATAGGCAGCCCACGTGGGGTTTCCCGCTTTTTGCAACGTGCAGGAAGAAGCGGCCATCAGCCTGATGCGGTGAGCCGGATTTATTTTGTACCTACCCATGGTTTGGAACTGATGGAGGCATCTGCCCTGCGCACGGCCATAAAAGAGAATAAGCTGGAAAACAGACAACCTGTAATCAGGGCTTTTGATGTATTGTGTCAGTACCTGGTTACGCTGGCCGTTGGCGGTGGTTTTAAACCGGATGATATTTTGCCTCAGGTGCGCTCCACGTTTTGTTTTGCGTCAATAAGTGATGAAGAGTGGGATTGGTTGCTGCATTTTATTACCCAGGGCGGATCGTCATTATATGCTTACGATGAGTTTAAAAAAGTGGAGATTAATGAAGATGGTGTATGGTTTGTGCCCAATCGCAAAATAGCCATGCGTCACCGGTTATCAATCGGAACCATTGTAAGCGGCACCATGATGATGGTAAAATACATGCATGGCGGAAGCCTAGGTGCTATTGAGGAGTGGTTTATTGCACGGATGAAACCGGGTGATGTGTTTTGGTTTGCCGGTAAAAGCCTGGAAATTGTGCAGGTAAAGGAAATGACTGTTTTTGTAAGGAAAATAAAAAGCAAAAAAGCAGTGGTTCCTCAATGGATGGGAGGGAGGATGCCTTTGAGCAGCAAACTTTCTGAAATGATCAGATCGGGTTTAACTGATTACCTCGAAGGAAAAAAGCCCGACAGGGAATACCGCGCATTGAAGGAAATATTAAACACCCAGCAACAACGCTCCATCATTCCTGAAAAGAATGAGTTGCTTATTGAAAAATTTACAGGCAAAGATGGCTACCATGTGTTTATTTATACGTTTGAAGGGCGTTTTGTACACGAGGGCTTGTCGAGCCTGATAGCTTACCGGATAGGGCAGATGATGCCCATTAGTTTTTCCATTGCGTTTAATGATTACGGATTTGAGTTGATGAGCGATCAGCCCATACCTATTGAAGATGCCCTTGGAGAAGATGTATTTGGTGCAGATAATCTTTTTACAGATATGCTCAACAGCATCAACGCGGTGGAAATGGCAAGGCGAAAATTCAGAGACATAGCCAATATTGCGGGTTTAATTTTTACGGGTTATCCCGGTAAAAGTATGCAGGGAAAACACCTGCAGGCTTCGTCAAGTATGTTTTTTGAAGTGTTCAGAGAACATGAACCTGATCATTTATTAATCAGGCAATCTTATGAAGAGGTGTTAAATGATCAGTTGGAGGAAGTACGCCTGCGCGCTGCCCTTAGCCGCATAGCCCAAAGCAAAATCACCATCATTGAACTGCAGGAGCCTTCTCCTTTTGCATTCCCTATTATGGTTGACAGGCTAAGGGAAAAAATGAGCTCCGAAAGCCTGGAAAGCAGAATTAATAAATTGATTAATAACACCAACTAACAGGCATAAAAAAAGCGGTAATTATTTTACCGCTTTTTTTACAAACAGGGTATAACCTCTTATTTCAAGGTTAGTTTGGTCGTATTTACCTTACCCGTTTTATCTTTAATAGATACAAAATAAATGCCTTTATGTTTATCAGAAAGATCAAGCTTTATTTCTCCTGACTGGTTGTATTTTTTGGTTAGTACTGTTTTACCCAGCAGGTCGGTGATCACAATTTCCTGTATGGCTGCCCTGTCGGAATAAATAGTTACCATTCCATTTTCAGTAGGGTTTGGATATACATATAAACCTTTTGATCCTGCAAGCTCGGTGGCGCCTGTGGTTACATCAACCACTTCTACCAAACGTTCTTCTTCATAAGCTTTGTTGCCAGATAAATCGGTTACATTGTATTTAACCAGATAATAACCGGGTACATGTGTAATTACTTTACTTACATCAACTTTTAGTAACGG
>JBPXJS010000047.1:0-6630 GCA_051715425.1 Bacteroidota bacterium
CATGGACAAAGTTACCCAGCGCAGTCGGGGATTTGGTTTTGTAGAAATGGCCGATGACACTGCCGGTCGTGCAGCAATAACTGGCCTGAATGGTTTCGACTTTTTAGGAAAAGTATTGGTAGTTAACGAAGCACGCCCACGTGAAGAAGGTGGTGGCGGTGGCCGTGGTGGCAATCGTGGTGGTGGCGGTGGCTACCGCAGAGGTGATTTCAACAAGGATTATTAATTCGGTTTGAAATAATATTACAAAGCCTCGCAATAGCGGGGCTTTGTTGTTTGTATCCCCTCACCCCCCTTCCCCTCTCCCAAGTGGGGTCTGCTTTGCGACCCGTGCTGATCGAAATGATTTTGGCAGCAAGACCCCTAAGAAACAAGAATTCAACTCTTTCGCGCAGAGTTCTCGAAACGAGTAACTCCGCGATGAAAAAAAAGGGAATTTTGCTTAGAAAAGAAAAGGATAAGATGAATATGGTTAGGCATAATTACATAGCCCAAGAGACAGGCTTCGTACTTACTATTGAGAAATTCAATACTATCGCAGATTATTTTCTTACAGGAATCGTTTGCCAACAGGTGGTACCATTTATAACATGTTGTAGTTACAAAGAAGCAATCTGCATCGGGGTAAATTAGTACGGCCACGTAAACCCATTGCACTAAGATAATACTTGCTGGTCTAAATCTTAGAAGTTAGGGCCTGTCAGGTCGGAAGACCTGACAGCAGTGAAAAATTTTTTTTCTACACCCTTTACCTTTTTTTATACAGATACTGGCTTTCATTTGAATCAGAGGGTGTTCGTTTCAGTTTTCTGGTGCTTACCAATTTTCCTAACGCACCCGATACAGCCGAGCTCTTTAACTCAACCTGATAGACCTTTTTGCATTGCATAATAATTTGGACAACCGAACGAGGCTTGTTGAAAAAATCCGTTTCGGAATGCTATATTGAAGTGTTCAGGAGTTCAGCAAATCTTTTGGATTTACTTTCAGTGTTTTGGCAATTTCAAAAAGTATTTCAATGCGAGGTTGCCTGAGGTTGTTCACGTATCGGGTAACGGTAACAAAGTCCATGTCAAGCTTTTCAGAAAGCCATGTTTGGGTTTTTCCCTGGGCTTCCAGCACCTCCTTAATCCGGTTGTATTTAAAGGGAATGTTTTGCTTTGCCATGCCTACGGAAAAGTAGGTCTATGGCCAGAATGGATATATTACCGCTTTGGTTATATATCCAATTCGGTTATATTCGCTATCTGGTCTATAAGCCCTGAAAGAAAAAGGTCTGTATGATTAACCCTGATAAATTGAAAGATTACCACGCCAGGTATGTTCGATGGGCAGATGAATCACTGAAACAGCTTTCTTTTTACAATAACCTGTTGCTTACGCTGTCGGTAGGGTTCTTGTCGTTTTCATTCAATAAATATACTTTTCATGGAATTCGTTTCACCTACACAAGTGTTGATTGTTCGCTTACGTTTCTTGTTAGTTCAGTCATGTTCATAACCATTTCCATATTGCTTGGTTTGTTTGTGGCAATTAACAGGCTTCAGGATTTTCGGGTAACAAGAAAAATCAATTTGGCTCGCTATAGAATGTATGAACACTTAAAGAAACCTCTTGATGAAAACACTCCTGACAAATTCAATTTTTGGAAAAGGTTGACTTTAGCATTTCATAATTACCCAACGATACAAATAGAGGAATATAAAAAGTATAAGGGCGCTGGCGAAGAAACTGAGGATAAAAGAAAAGCAATAGAAACCATCAGGTTCAAATTCAGAGAACTCAGAAATATTGCTCACAATCTCGGACGTACTACATGGAAACTAACCGTGTGGCAAACAGTATATTTTGCTATTGGTATTGCTCTTTACATGTGGAGCATTTTAGCAAGCTAAATAACGCTGACTACCTAAATGAAAAAAGTCGCAGGTATAATATCGTTAATTGGTTGTTGTGTAGGAATTGTATTGTGTTCCTTTCTGATTTATAAAACAAATTATCTCGGCATAAAAGAACAGGAAGAAATCATAGGGGCTAAAGGATGGAAATTAAGAGAAAGGCAAAGGGAATTAGAATCTAAAGAATGGGATTTACGATCGCTCAATAATGAGGAGGAGCGGCTTAGAGAAGATTTTAGGGAGGTACTTCAATTAATAAAGCAAGGATATTATACTCATTATGAATCTGAAACACTTTCTCAAAGAAAAAATCGATTATCCAAAGAATTGGACGAAATCATTTCAAGGAACTTTGATTTAAGGTCTGAAATAGCTTCTATTAAGAACGGTCAATACAGCGAGTATTTTGGTGATGTGGAAATATGGGAATATCGCGAAGACTCAATCAAAGGGATTGAAATAGCAATTGATAATGCTCAATCTGAAATCGAAAGAATAAGGGAAAGAGCGCTTGAAGTGATACTAAAAAATTTAATAGGCATAAGTATTTTAGTAGTAGGCATCTGCTATGTAATTGCAACCAGGTTTGGTTCAATAGAGCCAACCGTTTTACGACACCTTGAAAGAGAAAACGATTTTATAAGAAAACGTATTGAAAAAATAGAACTACTTGTAAAACTCGAGAACATAGGAAGGAAATAGTATTATGAAAAAAATTGCAGGTATTGGTCTGTTTATTGGCGCGTGTCTATGGATTATATTCTTTGTTTTTTCTTTATATCAACACAACGAATTCTATACATATGAAGAAGAATTCTATGCTGGATTTGTGCCACTGGGTGTGTTCTTTTCAATTTCATCCGTGTCAACAATCTACTATGTATGGGCAACTATATTCCGCAAACCCAGCGGTATGGAAAGCATTGAAATAGAAACCAAAATCATCCAACTACAGATAGAGAAAAAAGAACTGCTTGCGCGGCTTGAAGCCTTAGAGAAAAATGAATAAATGCCCTAACTGCAAAACAAAGTTATTAACAGACCATGCTTTTTGCCCCAGGTGTGGTTTTGATTTGCGTCCGGCCAAAACTCCAATTATCCCTGTGGCTGATGTGGGTCAGCCAAAAGTAACGCCAGTTGAAGAACAAATTGCACCTGTTATTGAAGACAACCGCGAAGTAACAACCGGTACAGTCATACCAACAGTTAATTCCAAAACACCGCTAATCATTTCTGTTGTATTTACAGCCATCAGCATATTTATCTGGTGTTTTGCTTTTACTAACTGGAAATTTGACCTCAACCTTTTCATGAGTAAGTTAGTCAACAATTCTTTTTGGATAATACTTGTTCCCTGGCTGATAAGTCGCTTTTATAAAAAGGAAAAGCGCACTAATGTCCATTACAATATGGTTATGGGTTTTGTGGGTATCGGTTGTGTTCTTTTGTTATTTGGTTATTTCCAAATGAAAGACGCACAACGTTTTGGCGAGTTGAATGATAAATTTTTAACAGACCCCATTGTTATCAAATCGGAATTAAAACAACCGTGCATAAACAGTGTTGTGCCGAAATTAGCTAAATACAAAATTACGGCTCAGCAAATAGATGAAATGGCTGCCCTATATTGCGATTGCATTCTTGAAAAGTTAAACAACGATGAGTTGGTCTCTATTGGTACTCGCACCAAATCCTTTTGGGAAACCATTGAACAGAACCATGTAGATGACAGCGCGATTTGTACCGAAAAACAATTCAGTATTCTGCGCAAACAACCATGAGTGCATTGAATCAATGCCCTTATTGTAAAAAGAATATCCTGCCAGGCACCAGTTTTTGTATAAACTGTGGTCGTGATTTAAGAAAAACAAAGGAAGATATTGTTATTCAAAAGCCAGTTGAACCACCATCCATACAAAAAGCAGAACCGGTATTGCCGGAAAAGACAACAACAATAGGAAGAACAGCCAAAAAATTTACTGCTGTATTTAACATACTTGTTTTATTGGTTGCCACGGGCTGTATTTTTGGTTTTATCTATTTTGCCATTCAAAACAGAATAGAATCCACAGCCGATAAAAGCGATGAGCATGTGGAAATAATTGATAACCTGTACCGAAATAAAAAATACAAGTTCCGTATAAAATTTCCCGAAGGCTGGAGAATTCAAAAAGGAGACGGCCCCAATATTTTAGTAAAGGCAAGCGGTGAAAATGGGTGCAGTATAAATCTTTACGTAAAGACACAGGTATCGAAATAGATAATAATTGACGATCTTTTTACCGTTGACGAATGGGCTGGATTAACAAACGAGAAATTCCCTTCTGCTAAAATCCTTGAGAAAAGAGAAACACGTATTGATAACCGAAAGGCTCATTATGTAAAATACGAAATCGATTATGAAGCTATGGATGCAAAGGTTAAAATGATAATGTTTAATGTTACCCTTAACAATAAAAGCTTTCTTTATACCCTTACAGCATCTTCTATTTCCCAGCAGAGTTACCCGTTTCGGGAACTCTGCGCTTTCTCAAAACTACAATAAATTTTTCCAAGGGGTCTGCTTTGCGACCCTGCGTTGATCGGATGATTTTGGCAGCAAGACCCCTAAGAAACAAGGAATCCACTCCGCTCCTTCTCATATGTTAACGTTAATTTATGCATGGCACGCGTGCAGGCAATGTAAAGCATGCGCCTGTCAATATCCGATTTGTAATTGCGGGCCGATACAAATGGCACCAACACTTCATCAAACTCCAACCCTTTCGATAAATGCACAGTAGTTATAATTATACCACTTGAAAAATTGGTACTGGTGGGTATGATCAGGTGAAGTTTCAGTTCTTGCTTCTGCTTATCAAAAGCAAGAAGGTTTTCATAAAGCATTTCAGCCTGTTGTTGTGTTTTACAAATAATACCCATCGATTGATTTACGGAACCAGCAAATTTTAAACATGCATGATAAATACCTTCTATCTCGGAATCCGCAGCAGGAAAACCTAACACCTGAGGTTCTTCTCCATGACGCTCCATCGCAATCAGATTTTCATTGGGACTTATGCGTAAAGAAAACTGAGTAATCTCCCAGGTAGAACGATAACTTCGAAACAGTTTCACAATCTCGCCTTGCGGAAATACTTCTTCAATACCTTCGGCTGAAGATGAACTGTATGGGTTAACCGGTTGGTTCACATCGCCCAGAATAGTTTTCTTGCACTTAAACACCCGCGACAGTACCGAATATTGTACCGGTGTGTAATCCTGCATCTCATCTACCAACAAGTGTTTGATGTGATCGTAACTTTGAATGCCCTCTAACCGAATCTTACAATAGAGTAACGGAAACACATCAGCAAACTCCAACTTCATGCCGTGCATCATGCGAAACATTTCGGGCTTGCCAATCCAATCGTAAAAACCTTTATATACATCAAACGCACTGCGAATGTTAAACATGCGCGGTACCAGTTCCCACACTTTGGCTTTTTCGCCACCACTTAATTTGCGATTAGCTCCATTGCGAATGTATTGCAATACTTCTTTCACCACTTCCGGAATCCGTTTACCCATCGGCATCCGGCTCCACGACCGGAATTTTTCTACCACAAATGGAAAGGGAACCACCACACCAGCTACTTTCAAATCCATTTGCCGGAAAGAGTTGTTCTCTAAATGAATAAAATATTTATTCAACTGACTGAGAAACTCAAACGATGATTTAAACCGGATGCGTTCAATAAATTCCAGATGCGGATGATCAAGCAAACTGGCTACCTGTTGAAAGAAAGTTTGAAACTGAAATTTATTTTCAAGCAGCTCGTTGGCCAATTCCTCCATACCCGTTTCCGGGATGTATTCTTCGCCTAATTCAGGCAACACATTGCTGATGTAATCGGCAAACACTTTGTTAGGTGATAAGATTAAAATATCCTTTGCTTTAATGGTATCGCGAAAGCGGTATAACAAAAAAGCAATGCGATGTAGCGCAATAGAAGTTTTGCCCGAACCGGCCACACCTTGTATGATCATAACCGAGGCCGTTTCATTACGGATAATCTGATTCTGATCGCGCTGAATAGTAGCCACGATGTTCTTCATCTTATCATCAGCCGACTTGCTTAACTCTTTTTGCAAGACATCATCGAGAATACTCACCGAGTTCTCAATCATAAACTCCATACGGCCCTCGCGGATTTTGTACTGCCGCTTTAACAGAATCTCGCCCGAAAATTTCCGGGCCATGGTTTCATAAGTAGCGGCACCTAATTCAAAATCGTAAAACAACGATGAAATAGGTGCACGCCAGTCAAAAATATAATTCACACGCTCAGCATCATCGGTAAACGTGGCTAAACCGATATAGATAGGAGTTGCCTTCTCATCTTGTTGCGCCTTAAAATCAATTCGTCCAAAGTATGGCGATTGAATCAGCTTCAACAATTTACGTCTGCGTTCTACGGCCGATTCGCCTGTAGAAACCATGCGATCAATGGATTGACCCGAGGCTACATGATCGGCTTCGTCCATACCACTTTGGTTCTCAAAAATATATTGCTTCTTTTCGCGCAGTTCTTCAGAATATTCGCGCACGCGCGTCTCCATGCGACTGATTGCCCGCGCCAATCGCTCTTTTATTTCTTCCAGATAATGCCGTTCGTCTTGTTCTGTCGGGTTTAGCATGCTGCTTGCCTCAAAAGTAAACCGCAAAGGTAAAGGAAAGAATCTGAATGAC
>JBPXJS010000048.1:0-1659 GCA_051715425.1 Bacteroidota bacterium
TGTGGGTGCCAACATCGGAATGATTTTCATGATGGCCGTTGAACAAGAATACGACGAATTGAACATGGCCATCAAAATGTTCCAAGACACGATGATGCGTTGCCGCTACTCCTCTATTCCGGTTGTCGTTGCTCCACATGGAATGACCTTGGGTGGTGGTTGCGAAATGACGATGCATGCTGACCGCGTAGTAGCTGCCGCAGAAACTTACATTGGTCTTGTTGAATTTGGAGTTGGTGTAATTCCAGGTGGTGGTGGTTCTAAAGAAATGACCTTGCGTGCCGCTGATTTATTCCGTAAAAACGATGTAGAATTAAATGTGTTGCAAGAATATTTCCTTACCATCGGAATGGCTAAAGTAGCTACTTCTGCTTATGAAGCTTTTGATTTCGGTATTCTTCAAAAAGGAAAAGATATTGTGGTGGTGAATCGTGACAGACAAATTGCGGTGGCCAAACAAATTGCTTTGCAAATGGCAGAACAAGGTTACACACAACCAATTCAACGCAAAGACATTAAAGTTTTAGGTAAACAAGCGTTGGGAATGTTCTTAGTGGGAACTGACCAAATGCAAGCCGGAAAATACATTTCGGAACACGACAGAAAAATTGCCAACAAATTAGCGTATGTAATGGCTGGTGGTGATTTATCAGAACCAACATTGGTAAGTGAGCAGTATTTGTTGGATATTGAAAGAGAAGCATTTTTATCGCTTTGTACGGAACGCAAAACATTGGAGAGAATACAATTCATGTTAACCAAAGGAAAGCCATTACGTAACTAAACATAAATGATAGAACACTGATTAAAAAAATTATAGAAATTTTTAAAATTTTATAAATCTGTGTTCAAAAAATATAAAATTATGAAAACAGCATATATAGTATCAGGATTTCGTACCGCAGTTGGTAAAGCACCAAAAGGAGTTTTTCGTTTTAAACGTCCTGACGAATTAGCCGCAGAAACCATCGAATACATGATGGCTCAATTTCCCGATTTTGACAAAAAACGCATCGATGACGTTATGGTCGGTAACGCTATGCCCGAAGCTGAACAAGGACTAAACGTAGGTCGCCTAATTTCCTTAATGGGATTAAAAGTGACTGATGTTCCGGGTGTAACGGTAAATCGTTATTGTGCGTCCGGTTTAGAAACAATTGGAATGGCAACTGCAAAAATTCAATCCGGAATGGCAGATTGTATCATTGCGGGAGGAGCCGAAAGCATGAGTTTTATTCCAATGGGTGGCTACAAACCAACACCGGATTATTCCGTTGCGGCAAATGGAAACGAAGATTACTACTGGGGAATGGGTTTAACTGCGGAAGCAGTGGCAAAACAATTCAACGTGTCGCGTGAAGACCAAGATGAGTTTGCATTTCATTCCCACCAAAAAGCCTTGAAAGCTCAAGCAGAAGGCAAATTTGACAAACAAATCGTTCCAATTACGGTTGAGCAAACCTTTTTGAATGAAAACGGAAAAAAAGAAACCAAATCCTACACCGTTACTAGAGACGAAGGACCACGTGCGGATACCAACAAAGAAGCATTAAGCAGATTGAAACCTGTATTTGCTGCTGATGGTTCAGTTACAGCAGGAAATTCATCGCAAATGAGTGATGGTGCGGCTTTCGTGTTAATCATGAGTGAAGAATTAGT
>JBPXJS010000049.1:0-1110 GCA_051715425.1 Bacteroidota bacterium
GCTGAGTTCAACTGATTAGTGCAATTTTTAAACAAAAGGCAAAAAAGCTTTTGAGGGCTTTTTGCCTTTTGACCAAGTAGTGCGACCTTTTGGTTACTATGACAAAAAATTACACTCAACTTAGTTTGGTACAAAGGTATCAGATTCAGGCGTTTATCAAAGCGGAAAAGAAACAAAATTGGATTGCGGAACAACTTGGAGTAAATCCATCTACGATTAGCCGAGAGATCCGCAGGAACACTGCCCAAAGAGGAAGAACAGCGGGTTCTTACATAGCGACCAATGCGCAGCGTAGGACGGAACAAAGACATCAGTTTAAACCCAAGTTGGTGAAGTTTAATCTGGCTATGAAGAACCAAGCTGTTCGATGGTTGTCTAAAGAAAAGTGGAGCCCGGAACTGATCAGTGTAAAAGGAAAGGAGACTGGAAAATGCCCTATCAGTATTGAATGGCTTTACCAATGGATATGGCAATCGAAGCATGGCAATAAAGCGGCAGATAAGCCTTATAAAAGGATTTATCTGCACCTTAAACACGGTAGACGAAGAAGGAATCGGGGTAACAGAAACGATAGCCGTGGTATTATTCCTAACCGAGTGCCGATAGATAAGCGACCAAAAATCGTAGAGAAGCGAATAAGGCCAGGTGATATTGAAGTTGATTTTATGATGGGTAAGGACCATAAAGGCGCAATATTAGTTATGACAGATAGAGCTACTTTGCATACTAGACTTCATAAGCTGAGCAATAGGCGAAGTGAAACAGTAAGTAAAGCCATTATTAAAAAACTTGAGCAAGTAGAATATCCAATGTATACAGTAACTTTTGATAATGATCTCGGATTTGCTGATCACACAGCGGTTGCAGAAGCTTTGAATGTTGATACTTACTTTACCAGACCTTATACTAGTCAAGATAAAGGAACGGTTGAAAACAGAATCGGACAGATTAGAAGGTTTTTTCCTAAAAAGACTGACCTTAGTGTGGTAACAGTTGATCAAGTAAAACATGTTGAACAATTATTGAATGATAGACCCGTTAGAAAATTTAATTACTTAACCCCTAATCAAGTGCTACAAAAAAAAATTGCACTTATTACTTGAACTTAGA
>JBPXJS010000050.1:0-1431 GCA_051715425.1 Bacteroidota bacterium
TCCGTCAGATCACTGGGGTATCTTTTCTCTGTCGTCATTTCAAGGTTTCACCCGTTTTAATTAAAAACCTTACTTTATAGGCAAATGATACGATTATTTCTTAAATATATCAATATCTTAATATTGGGATAGGCTCTTATTCCGAATTTTCGATTATCCTGATAGCGAGGCTCATCAAGAACATCATAACCAACTTAAAAACGAAGTGGTGAATTTCCGAAAGAAATTTCAAGATGATACACCCATCGATATCGAATTAATGAGCTTTTTAAAGAAATGGATTACCTTGCATATTATGAAGGATGATAGGAAGTATACGCCTTTTTTCCTCGAAAAAGGCTTCAAAGCCAAATGGACTAAACAGCAATCGTGGATGGGAAAGATTTGGAGTTCTTTTAAGGGATGACACAATTAGGAGTTACGCAGTTGAAATTCTAAGTGATTGATTAATGGAAAATTTCGGTTGTCTACCGCACAAGTCGATTTCTTTTAAAATCAGAGTGTTAGAGATCCAACTGCGTAACTCCTACACAATATCAAGTGTGATAAGCCATTTCATCTCTGATTCCCTCTTATTGAGCGGAGCATTATCCAGCTTGTAGGTTTTTTTACGTAGAGCTAGTCACTTTAGCGCCACCCGATTACCCACATCTTTTTATATTTTATAATCAATCAGTTGTGAGGATTTGGTACGGTTGTCAGCCGTTAAGAATCCACGGTCGTGCTGGCGTTCCTAAAGGGTTTACTGGTTTTCAGCATCTTGATCTGCTCTGGAGCACCTGGAATCGCTTCAACGTCAATCCGATGATAGCCGTTAATATGTTGATTTATAAAACATAAAATCAAAGTAATAATAAATACCACGTAACATGTTGAATATAAAGCTAAAAAAGATGTGGGTAATCGGGTGCTTTAGCGCACACTGATTTTACCTGATTCTTTTTCTATACAATATAGCTAAATCAATTTGGCTCAATGTAGATTTCGGACTGTTGAGATTATGCACCAATTGAGGAAAGTTCTAACCAAAGATAGATAAGAAGGTTGCAGAAGGGGCCGCGAAGGTGGCGGGGTGATCATGGAGATGATGGTAGAGGCGCAAGGAGAGATCTACCATGTCTTCGGTTTTAGAGACGACCTGGGTGCGGCGGCGGAAGCGGGCGAGAACGTGGCAGATATTGCTGTTATCTTGCTCAATGGGGAAGGTGAGGTGCTTACCCGTCATCAATTGTGCGGCTGGAATCAAGCGATGGTCACCGGGCCAGTCGTCGGTAATGAATCGCTTGCCCTAAGACTGTAAATTCGATTGTGTAAATGCTCCACTGTAGGAAACGAGGACACTGACGTGTCAGGAGCATTGACGATGACGACACCATTAAGCAAAGTAGACCAGGACTTTTCACCGGAGTTAAAGAAGCTGGCGGTAGAGGT
>JBPXJS010000051.1:0-207681 GCA_051715425.1 Bacteroidota bacterium
CAAGTTCCCGTGCTTCCTCAATCAAGCCCGTAGGAGGGCCGAACGTGAAGAAATGATCCGGTGGATCATTTTAGAGAGGAGCCTGACCGTGGGGCGGGACACTCCCCTTGGGCTACATGAAAAGCCAGAAGTTTCTGGTAACCGGAAGTTTGTTGCATAAAAAAAGCCAAACACACCACAAGTTCCCGTGCCTCCTCAATCAAGCCCGTAGGAGGGCCGAACGTGAAGAAATGATCCGGTGGATCATTTTAGAGAGGAGCCTGAACGTGGGGCTGCCACTCCCATTGGGCTACAAAAGCTAATAGCTTGTGGTTACGGAAAGTTTTATACATAAAAAAAGCCAAACACACCACAAGTTCCCGTGCTTCCTCAATCAAGCCCGTAGGAGGGCCGAACGTAAAGAAATGATTCAGTGAATCATTTTAGAGAGGAGCCTGACCGGGGGGCTGCCTACTCCCCTTGGGCTACAAGAAAAGCCAGGAGTTTCTGGTAACCGTAAGTTTGTTGCATAAAAAAAGCCAAACACACCACAAGTTCCCGTGCTTCCTCAATCAAGCCCGTAGGAGGGCCGAACGTAAAGAAATGATCCGGTGGATCATTTTAGAGAGGAGCCTGACCGGGGGGCTGCCTACTCCCCTTGGGCTACAAGAAATGCCAGGGGGTTCTGGTCACCGAGAGTTTAGTGCATAAAAAAAGCCTCACAATAACGTGAAGCTTCTCTTTGCATTTCTTGTAGCCCGTAGGGGAGTCGAACCCCTCTTTCCAGGATGAAAACCTGATGTCCTAACCGATAGACGAACGGGCCAGCTTTTCCGGATGATAGATTTGCCCGGAGGCAATCATCATTTCGGGGCTGCAAAAATAGGTGGGTTTTTTAATTTCCAAAAAGATTTGTTTAAAATTTTGTCTCGGGTAACTTTGCACCCGTTTTTAAAACGTAAAACCCTAACAACAAAAAGACACAATGAAAGTAGGAATCAATGGTTTTGGCCGTATTGGCCGTTTGGTTTTCAGGGCAGCCATCAACAACCCTAAGGTAGAAGTAGTAGGCATCAACGACTTAATTGATGTGGATTACATGGCTTACATGCTTAAATACGACTCTACACACGGCCGTTTTAACGGTGAGGTAGCTGTAGCAGATGGCATGCTGGTAGTAAATGGTAAAAAAATCCGTGTAAGCGCTGAAAAAGACCCGGCTAACCTGAAATGGGATGCCATTGGTGCTGAATATGTGGTAGAATCAACAGGTTTGTTCCTCGAAAAAGACAAAGCTGCTTCCCATATTAAAGCCGGAGCAAAACGTGTAATAATGAGCGCTCCAGCTAAAGATGATACCCCAACATTTGTAATGGGTGTGAACCACCTGAAATATACAGCTGATATGACTGTGGTTTCAAATGCATCGTGTACCACTAACTGCCTTGCTCCTGTAGCCAAGGTATTAAACGATAATTTTGGTATTCTGGAAGGTTTAATGACCACCGTACATGCCGTAACCGCTACCCAAAAAACAGTTGACGGACCATCCGTAAAAGACTGGAGAGGTGGCCGTGGTGCTTACCAAAACATCATCCCTTCATCAACCGGAGCAGCAAAAGCAGTAGGATTGGTAATTCCTGAGTTAAAAGGAAAACTAACCGGAATGAGTTTCCGCGTTCCTACCCCTAACGTTTCTGTGGTAGATTTAACCTGCCGTTTGGAAAAAGGAGCTACTTATGAGGAGATTAAAGCGGTAATGAAAAAAGCTTCTGAAAACGAATTAAAAGGCATTTTAGGATACACAGAAGACGCAGTGGTATCAAACGATTTCCTTGGCGATGCCCGCACTTCTATTTTTGATGCAGATGCCGGTATTTCCCTGAATGCAAACTTTGTAAAAGTAGTTTCATGGTACGATAACGAGTGGGGTTACTCCAACAAACTGGTAGACCTGATCTGCCATATGGATACAGTTAAATAACAACCCTTTCAGCTGTTTATCAGCTATAAGCATAAAAAACCCGGGCCAATTGGTTCGGGTTTTTTATTGGGCGGGTGCTAAGGAAATGTTGAACGTTGAGTTTTGAATGTTGAATGAGAGGGTAAGTTTTAAATGTTAAGTTATCAGAATGTACATCAACACATTAACACTTCAACACTTGAACACATCAACACATTAACACTTCCCGTTTTGCTAACCTAAAGTTTATAACTCCGGTTTTTCCATTGAAAACTTACGGGCATAAAGTAGAATACCTGTGTGCTTATGGCTACTACTATGCTGTAAATTTCATAGGTCATCAGGTAATCAAAATCTTTGCGCAGTTCCATTTTATCCTGCAAAATGTATACGCTAAGGGATTGAAGCAGCAGTTTGGTGCCGTAAAAAATAAGACCCAGTTTAATGCTGTGTAAAAACACAACGATAATGGCCGGAGCAAACAGTCCAAAAATACCAAACAGCAACCACCAGTAAACCGGCAGTTCCCTTGCTCCTACCAGCCAACGTTTGCGCTGATGCATCAGCAGGCGGAAATCTTCAATAGGTCTGGAGCGGTTGATAATATTGGTGTTTAGAATATTGCGGGTTTCCCATCCGTTTTTTCTAACCATTTGGTAGAGCTTATAATCTTCGGTAACAGAAAAGTCGATATTTTCATACCCTCCGGTACTCCAGTAAGCCTCTTTTCGTATGGCCATATTGTTTCCAACAGCCGTGCAGTTTAATCCGTAATTGGCAAAACTTCGAAGCAATCCCATAAAATACATCCAGTCTATTTCCTGCATGCGGCCCATGGAGCGGCCATCATCTTCTACAATGGTGGTGCCCGATACAATCCCTGTTTTGGGATTAAAATAGCCCACAATTTCTTTGGCCCAGTTGGGGTGCACCGCCACATCGGCATCGGTAATCAGGTAATAATCTCCGGTGGCATAGTGGGCCAGGTGGGCCAGCACATTGGCCTTACCTCGTGCCTTGCCCATAAGCCGGGTAATAGGAAACATGGCAAACTGCGGTTTGCCTTCAATAAACTTTTCTATCAGGCCACTTGTACCATCTTCCGATTGGTCTTCCCCGATGAGGATTTGAATATGATCTTTGGGGTAATGCAGTGCTTCCAGAGATTGAAGGCAACGCAGGATATTGGCTTCTTCGTTTCTAACGGCAAGCAATATGGAAATGCGGGGCAGGTCTTTTTCCTCAAACACCCGATCAGCCTCATCGGCCTCCATATATAACAGGCTGGCAACGTTTAATATCTGTATAAATATATACAGCAACAATACACCAATACTTATTTGAATAATCAGTTCGCTCACAGGGTTTCGAAGGTAAATCCTTTTTGATGAAAATATGCCATATAAGCCGGCAAAAGTTCTTTCAGGTTTTTCTCTGCCTTCATGCTATCATGAAATACGGCTATAGATCCTTCACGGGTTAAAGAAATGCTTTGCTGCAATGCTTTTGCGGTGTTTAATCCCTTCTCATAATCTCTGGTAAGCACATCCCACATTACTATCTGGTATAACTTGCTTAATGGGGCTATTTGACTTAAACCAATCTGGCCATATGGGGGGCGAAAAAGGTCTGACCGGATATATTCGGCCGCCTCTTCAACATTTGCCAGGTATGTTGATGTTTTATTTCTCCAGCCGCTGAGGTGATTCTGGGTATGGTTGCCGGTTTTATGTCCGCGTTTTAGAATTTCGGCATAGGTATCAGGATATTTTCTAACGTTATCGCCCACACAAAAAAAAGTGGCTTTGGCCCCGTATTTATCCAGTTGATCCAGCACCCATGGTGTAATCTGCGGGTGCGGGCCATCATCAAAAGTAAGATACAGCTTTTTATCTGAGGTTTGAACCTTCCATGTAAGAGAAGGGGTTAACTTTTTTAAAATTATCGGTATTACGTGTATAAGGTTTATTTTTGACGCAAACATGAGTATACGAAAATATATGAATGCCGGTATATTTCTGCTTATCTGCGGAAATTATTCGGCAAGCTATGCCCAGCAAAACTGGACATTACAGCAATGTATTGACCAAGCGCTTAAAAACAACCTTACAGTAAAACAGCGGGAGCTTAATTTAAGTTCGGGCAAGGCCGATCATTTTCAGAGCAAAATGAATTTGCTGCCATCAGTAAACGGGCAGGTAACCAATAATTACAATACCGGATTTTCCATTAACCCGGTAACCAACCAAACCCTTTCTGATGCTACCTTCCGAAGCAACAACTTTGTGCTTTCTGCTTCAATGACTTTGTTTAACGGGTTGCAAAACACCAACAATGTAAAGTTGCAGGCATCAAACGTAAAAGCAACGGAAGAAGATGTGAAAACCACCCGCAACAATATTGCACTCGGTGTGGCCAATGCTTTTATGAGTGTGTTGCTCAACGAAGAAATTGTAAAGGCAAGGGCTTTGCAGATTGAATCAACACGCGAACAATTAATCAGGCAACAAAAACTGTTTGAACTGGGCAGCTCCAATAAAGTGAGGGTATTGCAGCTTAAGGCGCAGGTGGCCAGTGAAGACCTGCAACTGGTAACCGCACAAAACCAACTGCAGCAATCATACTTAACGCTTTGGCAAACCATGAATATAAACCCCGATACGGCAAATAAAATTGTGAAACCCGCATCGGCAGATTTTAAGGTAGAAGAGGAAAGCCAGAGCGCAGATCAGATATACAATAGTTTTAAAGAACGCAGTCCGGAGATTGCTGCTGCCAAACAACGTTTGCGCTCGGCACAACTAAGCCAATACATTGCCCAAGGTGGAAGAAGTTTCCGGATTACCACCAGTGCCGGTATCAATTCCTTTTACAGTACACAAAGCATGCAGGGTGCAGGCACACCAACCCTCAGCAGCTCCATCATCGGGTTTGATGGTTCCAATAACCCCATTTATTCTATTCCTTTTCCCCGATATACCGAAACAGAGGTTATTCCTTTCTCCACCCAGTTTGACCGCAACCTCGGAAAAAGCCTTGGCTTTACCTTATCGCTACCCATTTTTAACGGCTGGCAGGTAAACAACAATATTCAGAAAGCCCGCATTAATCAGGAAATAGCCACCCTTAACCAGCAGCAAACAGACCTCGATGTTTATAAAAATGTAAATCAGGCTTACCTCGATTTTAAATCAGCCCAAAAACAATACGAATCGAGCCAGTTGAATTACGAGGCCAACAAGGAAGCATTTGATTTGGCCAACAGCCAGCTTACCCTTGGTGCCATTAATACCAACGATTATATTACCTCCCGCAACCAGTTTCTTTCCGCAGAAACAAGCTTGCTTCAGGCCAGGTACCAGCTCCTTTTCAGGCGTAAAGTGCTCGACTTTTATCTTGGCAAACCGCTTTACTGATTATTTTCTTTTACATTTGAACGTATTGATATGACAAAAAAGGCAAATAAAACCATATGGTATTTACTGGGCGCTGTGCTGGCACTTATTGTGTTGGTGATGATAGGAAAAAGCGCAGGCTGGTTTGGTAAAGAAGAAGGAACAAAGGTAAGTGCTGCAAAAGTGGAGCTTAAAACCATTATAGAAACGGTTTCTGCAAACGGAAAAGTACAACCTGAAGTAGAAGTAAAAATAAGCTCCGATGTATCCGGAGAGGTTCGCGAATTATATGTAAGAGAAGGCGATTCGGTTAAAGCCGGGCAGTTGCTTGCAGTTATTGATCCCGAACTTTATCAATCTGCACTCGACAGGTCTGAAGCATCACTAAACAATTCGCGCGCCAACCTGGCAAACGCAAAAGCAAGGCTGGTGCAGGCAGAAGCACGTTTTGCAGAGATAGAACTGCAACACAAAAGAAACGTAAAACTGCACGAACAAAAATTATTATCAGATCAGGATTTTGAAACCTCGCGCTCCAACTTTAATAGCAACAAGGCCGAAGTAGAAGCCTCAAAACAAACGGTATTGGCCTCCCAGTTTTCGGTGCAAAGCATGGAAGCCACATTAAAAGAAGCTAAGAAAAACCTTACCCGTACAGAAATTTTTTCTCCGGTTAACGGCACTGTTTCAAAATTGAATATAGAGAAGGGAGAGCGTGTGGTTGGTACCTCACAAATGGCCGGAACAGAAATGATGCGCATTGCCGACTTAAACAATATGGAGGTTAATGTGGACGTGAACGAAAACGATATTGTAAAAGTTAGCTTAAACGATACCGTGCTGGTTGAGGTTGATGCATTTAACAACAGGAAGTTTAAAGGCCTCGTAACAGAAATGGCAAACTCTGCCACCACAAGCGCCCAAACCACTTCTGATCAGGTAACCAACTTTGTGGTTAAAATCCGCATCCTTCGCTCTTCTTATCAGGATTTACTGGAGAAAGCCGGAACCCAAAGGGCTATTTTCAGGCCGGGCATGTCGGCATCGGTAGAAATACAAACGGCTGTGGTAAATCAGGTACTGGCTGTTCCTATCGAGTCGGTAACCATACGCGACAAATCAGAACTGGATAGCGCAGGAACAAAGAAAACCAGCCGCTACAAAAAAACAGAAGAACATAAAAAGGCAGAAATGGAAGCCGTGTTTGTACTAAAAGATGGTAAGGCCATTTTGCAGGAAGTAAAAACCGGTATACAGGACGACAAATTTATTCAGGTACTTACCGGCCTTACAAAAGATCAGGAAGTGGTATCGGGGCCATACAGTGCCATTTCGCGTACTTTAAAAAACGGAGATGCTGTTCGCACGGTTAGCAAAGACGAGTTGTTTGAAGTAAAAGCAGATAAGGCTCCAAAAGAATAATTTGATATGAGCAATCAACCAAAGAATATTGCTGTAATAGGTGGTGGAAGCTGGGGAACCGCTATTACCAAAATGCTTAGCGAGCACAAAAAAAGAAGCGACAGCCAAATTAACACCTTGCAATGGTGGGTACGCGGGGAAGAAACAGCTGATTATATCCGTAAAAACAGACATAACCCTAAATACATCAGCTCGGTTGAAATTCATCCGGAAATTGTTTCGGTATCTTCAGACCTGAGCGCTGTGCTGGCATCGGCAGAGTTGGTGGTGCTTGCGGTGCCAAGTGCTTTTCTTAAAGATGCGCTTGATACCGTTGATAAAACCTTGCTTAAGGATAAGTTTGTGGTATCGGCCATAAAAGGTTTGTTACCACACAGCAGGCAAATTGTAGCCGATTATTTAATGAGTGAGTTTAATGTGCCACACCAAAACCTCCTCGTTATTTCCGGACCCTGCCATGCAGAAGAGGTAGCATCAGAAAAACTTTCCTATCTCACCATAGCAGGCTTAAATCCGGATATCACCAAACACTTTGCGTCCCTTCTTGCCTGCAGGTATATTAAAACCATTATTTCAGAAGATATTACAGGTACAGAATACGGAGCCGTGCTAAAAAATATTTACGCGGTAGCCAGTGGTATTTGCCACGGCCTGGGCTATGGCGATAATTTTCAGGCTGTGCTCATTTCAAATGCCATCTGTGAAATGGAGCGTTTTCTTTATGCTGTGCATTCGCACCCGAGGGAAATTAATCACTCTGCTTATTTGGGCGATTTGCTCGTTACGGCATACTCGCAGCACTCTCGCAACAGAACATTCGGCAATATGCTGGGCAAAGGATACTCTGTAAAATCGGCTCAACTGGAAATGAATATGATTGCAGAGGGTTATTATGCCACAAGAAGTATGTATGAGTTAAACTCTGCTAAATTAAATGTAGATATGCCCATTATGGAGGCTGTTTACCGGATTATTTACGGAAACAAACCTGCTGCTGCTGAAATTACCACCCTTACCGGTTTTCTGGTTTAAGAATTATTTAACTCCATTATTCTTTTTATCCCTTAATTTTGATTTGCCGTGACCATGCGTAATTTGATATTGTTTCTATCCCTGCTCTGCACATTAATGCTGAGGGCGCAACCAGTGCAAATAGTAATTGGTTCCGGAACCAGTTTTAACAGCAATACAGGATACCCTGCTCCGTATGGCACTTATTATTGGGGAGCCAGGCACCAGTTTCTTATTAAAGCCACAGAAATACAAGCAGCAGGCATTAACGGATCAAGAATTATTTCAGAACTTGGTTTTAATGTAAAAACACCTATTGCAGGTGGTATGCTTGGGTTTACCATAAGCCTTAAAAATACAGCTACCACGGCATTCCCAACCACAGGTTACGCTTTTGAGGCAGGAACAACGCCTGTATTTGGCCCTCAAAATATTGCTGTTGCAGCCGATTGGAATATGCATCAGTTTCATACTCCGTTTTTATGGGATGGAACTTCTAATATCCTGGTTGAAGTTTGTTTTAATAATACTTCATACTCCACCAATAGCTCCACTTATTATTCAGCCTCTGGTTTTGGAAGCAGCATTTATATCCGTGACGATGCTTCCGGAGTTTGCGGCATGGCAGCAAATACACGCTCCACCAACAGGCCCAACATGAAACTGGGAATGAGCCTGCCCCTGCCTCCTGTTGCTTCTTTTACCGCACCCGATACCGCATACCTCAATATTCCGGTATCATTTAAAAATGCATCATCTCATACACTAAGAAGTTATTGGCGTATTGATACCACCGTTGAAAATAGCCTGTGCAATACCATAGGCTGTTTTGCAGATACCACTTCTTTAAATTTTAACTATACATTTACCACGCAGGGGCTTTACAAAATAACCCTTTATACCAAAGGTTATACCGGGCAAACAGATAGTTTTACGCGCTTTGTTTATGCAGATACCACCAGCAGAAAACCCAAGGCCAACTTTTATGCAAGCACCCAACATATAGGCATTTTTGATATTGTGAATTTTTACGATTCCAGTTTGTATGGGGCAACCGCCTGGGAGTGGAGTATTAATCCGCCTTGCGTTACCTGTGGTCAGTTTGCCAATGTGTTTACCCCATCGGTATACGCTAAAAATGTGGCGCTAAACACGTTCGATCCTGGCGTGTATGATGTATGCCTCAAAGTTTGGAACGATAAAGGCTTTGATACCATTTGCAAAGAAAAATACCTGAATATTTTACCTTCATATTTTATGTGCAACGGTGCCGATAGCTTATCCCGTGGGTCTTATGGAATGGTTACGGATCTGGGTGGTACAACAAATAACTATACCATAGGGCTGGTTGGCCAATGTGCATCGGGTTTTGTAATTAACCCTTCTCAATGTGCCGACACCGTGTTTTTGTTTATCGACCAGTTTAAGCTGCGCAGCAATGATACGCTTGAGTTTAGAAACGGAACAACACTTAGTGCCCCACTTATTGCTAAATATGGAGGAGGAAATCTAACCCAGGCGCAAAGAATAGTTAAAGCCTCTTCGGGAACTGTATTTATGCGTTTTCGGGTTGGTACCGGAGTAACATCTGCCGGAGATTCCGGTTTTGTTATTCGATGGGAAACGAGTCCGTCAGCCAATATCATAAAAAACAACAACACCTTTTGTGATGCCGATAGCCTTTTGCTTCGTTCCTCAAAAAGAGCAAACAGGCAATACGAATGGATGTATGCCGGCTCAACCCTTTCTACCGACTCTTTTGTTTATGCGCGCGCTGAAGGCGATTACCAGCTTACTGTAACAGGCACCGGTTGTGCTGATGTTTCTGAGGTTTTTGTTTCTAAAAATGTAAGGCCGGATGCTGGGCATAACCTACTAACGCCAGCCCTTCAGTGTTTACCTCATCATGTTTTCCGGTTCACCGATCAATCAACATTAAACAAGGGAACATATAGCAACGTGTGGGCGTTTAGCGATGGCACACTGCTTACTGCTGATACGGCCGTAAAATCGTTTACCTCTCCAGGTGTGTATACCCTCGCACATATTGCCGTTTCTGATTCGGGTTGCACCGATACGGCTTATAGTTATATCCGTGTGTTGGGTGCTCCCGACATTTCTGTGCTTACCTCCGGACAAACCGAGATTTGTGCTTACGACAGCCTGCTCCTTACCGCAAACTCAACACTATCGGGTAGTTTCTTATGGTTTCAAAACGATACCTTATTAACCACCGGAAATAGCATATATGGCAAGGCAAACAAAGCATACTCCGTTAAGTTTACCGATCAGTATGGTTGCGATAGTTTAACCGCCCCTTACCTGGTTAAAGCCCGGCCAATGGCGGTAAAACCCCAAATTACCCGCAACGGAATCCGTATTGAAACCAGCTCTGCTGCTCCTGCTTTGTTGTGGTATATCAATAACACACCCCAAACGGTTTTAACCACGCCCACCATTGTTCCTGCACAAAATGGAGTATATATGGTGAGGGCCGATAGCAACGGCTGTTCTGTTTTCTCTGATCCATTTATGGTTGTTTTCACAACTGTTGAAACAGCCCTTATTAATAAAGACGTGCGGGTTTACCCTAATCCGTTATGGGATAAACTAACCATTGAAACGTTAGGTGCTTTTACCTGGACCATTGCCGATATGTCTGGCAAACGCCTGTTAAACGGCTGTGGAAAGCAGCAGCAGGAGGTGCTTGATATCTCTTCTTTATCATCAGGTGTTTATATCCTGCATGTAAATGATGAAAAAAGCCACGCTGTTATTCGCATACTAAAAAGGTAAAACCCTATACTTGTTTTATGGATATAGTTGATGACTTTAACTCCTACCGCTCAAAAATGAACGAGCGCCTGCTGGGAGCCGATAACCTGGTATTAAAACGCCTTTTTAATTTAGATACCAATACTTATGAAGACGGTGCCTTACCGGCATCTACAAAAGAAATGCTTGGCCTTGTTGCCTCTATGGTATTGCGTTGCGATGATTGTATCAAATACCACCTGGGCAAATGTTATGAGCTGGGTATTACCACAGCACAGGTATATGAAATTTTTGCTGTAGCCAATATTGTTGGTGGAACCATTGTAATCCCACATACACGCAGAGCTGCCGAATACTGGGACGCCTTGTGTGCAAAAGGCTAAGATTCCCTTTTTTTAATGAGCCACTCCATAATGGTTATTGGCAATAGCAGGCAGGTAAGGGCATAAATACAATCCTCCACGGGTATGGTGTAAATGCGCGGACCCATTATTTTTGTTTCATTATACCATACTACGGGCTCATTGGTTGCGGCTCCGGTTAATATTCCATTTACAATTAAAAAGGGAACAAGGTGTACCATATAAGCCAGCCAGAAGTAGCCCATCCACTCCCGTTTTAAAAAAAGATAATGCACCAGAAGCAACACAGAAGCAATAAGGGCATTATAAAAGGTATAGGTTTTTTGCGTGCTTAAGGCCGCTATTACAAAGGTAAGCATCAGAAAAAACAGTGTAAGGTGGTGTTTCACTTTTGCCAGCGGATCCCGCGGAACCCAGGCTTTTAAGCAGGAATAAATAAATACACTTGCGTAAGGAACAATAATAAAAAACAACCACTCTTCCAGCGGGAGATCGTTTAATCTGATTGGCCAAACATAATCGGGGTTAAAGCCCCAAACCCCGGTTCTAGCAAACCAACCATCCCAAACAATAAAAAGAATGGCATTTACAGAAATACCCAAAAACAACGGGCCCCAGCTCTTGTAATAAGCCACCTTTTTATCAAAGCTGAGCATAAACGGAAAAACAAATGTGGCCAATAAAAGCGTGGCATATAACGACATTTGCGAATGGGGTTAGTTGGTGATATTAGGGTTTTTCCAGTATCTGAAAGGAACAAGCAACATACCAAAATTTTCTCCATCCTCTTTTCCCAAATGTTTGTGGTGCATTTTGTGCGCCCTTCGTATCGCTTTTACATACCGGCTGTTCCAGTGTGTAAATACTTTAAACCGCTGGTGTATAATTAAATCGTGAACGAGAAAATAAGCCAGGCCATAAAGGGAAATGCCTATACCAATATATAACCGGAAATCATGAAACATAATGCCCGTCATATAACAATAGGCGCTGGGTATGGCAAAAATGAGAAAGAAGCTGTCATTCCTTTCAAAAAAACCAGGCTCCTTCTGGTGGTGGTCTTTATGAAGATACCAAAGCAGCCCATGCATCACAAACTTATGGGTAAACCAGGCCATAAACTCCATAAACCAAAAGGTGATAAAAATGATAACTATATTAAACCACATATATGTTTAACTTTTTTAATGCCAAATGGTTTTGTGCAGGTGCCTGTTCTTTATCCGGCCTGTTGCTTTTATTGCCCCTGAGCAAGGGAGTATCCTTTTTTCTCTCCAAAGGATCTCAATACCTCATGTGCAGGAACATAAAAAACCTCACTCACCTTATCCAGCAAATGGTAAATATCTTTTTGGCTCATATCTCCCTGCACACGCACCCGGTAATGGTCCACACACTCTGTAAAAACAGATCCTGTAGGCCATATTTGTGTTCCGCGGTTTGATATCATAATCAGTTTGTGTGCGGGGTTAATCAGCGGCTGAATTTTCTCTGCTATCTGATCTCCCTGCAAGGTTGTTTCAACAAAAAAATCAACCCCGTCAATCTTCACGGCCGATTTATCTTTGTTGGTTTCCATCATTTTTTGTTGGGTAGGAGCGGTAGGTTTTTCAAATAACTTAATCCCATCTTTTGCTTCCCGGGGTTTAGAATATTCAGGCTTTTTGCCCAGGTTATTAATAATAGCTGCCGCAAACTCATTCGTATTTGACGGGCCTATGGTTCTGTCGCCAAAATCAGCAGTATGCACGCCTTGCTCCAATGTATAACGCAAGGCATTTTCAATTTCGGCAGCCTGTTTTACATAACCCAGGTGTCTCAGCATCATTAATCCGCTTAGCAATAGCGATGTGGGGTTTGCCAGCAGTTTTCCGGCAATATCCGGAGCGGTGCCATGCACGGCTTCAAAAATAGAAATATGATCTCCTACATTGGCAGAAGGGGCAAAACCCAATCCACCTACAAGGCCTGCACATAAATCACTCATAATATCGCCCTGTAAGTTGGTAAGAACCACCACCTGAAATTCGTGAGGGCGGGCCACCAGTTTCATTGCCAGGTCATCAACAATAATATCGTTGCTGTTTATTTCCGGGTATTCTTTGGCTATTTCCTGAAAGGTTTCTAAAAACAACCCGTCAGTAAGTTTCATAATATTGGCTTTGTGGGCGCAGGTAACTTTTGTAAATCCTTCTTTACGTGCCATTTCAAAGGCAAAACGCACCACCTGCTCACAACCAGGCCTGGTAATAATTCTGCGGCAAATAGCTACATCGTGGGTGTTAAAATGCTCTATTCCACCATAGGTTCCCTCTATATTTTCCCTAACAATGGTAATATCAATGGGTATTCCGGCCTTGCTAAATACGGTATCAACACCAGGCAGGGTTTGAAAATGCCTTCTGTTTGCATAGGTGCTCCAGGTTTTACGGGCTGTAACATTAATACTTTTCATGCCCTTTCCCTTTGGTGTTTCCATTGGGCCTTTAAATAAAATTCCCAGATTTTCAACGGTTTGTTTTGCTTCAGGAGTCATTCCGGTACTATGACCCTGCTCAAAATAGGTTTTGCCCATTTCAATAAACTCGTACGATAGCGGAACCGATGCTGCATTAAACACATTTAAAACAGCCTCCATTATTTCCGGGCCTATTCCGTCTCCCTTTGCTACTGCAATTTTTAAGGTATTATTACTCATATCTTTTAAAAAGTTGCGCAAATGTAAGAGAGTCGGTTCCATACTCAAAGAGAAAATGAAAATATCCATTACCATTTTGGTGGATTATTGGTGTAATAAGTAAAATCTTAATCTGCCACATTTGCATCCATGTCTCTTCACCCTGTATTGCAACTTATAGCAAAAGGCGAAAGCGAAACCCTTGATTTTAAAAAAACAATCTCATCGGCTTCTAAAATTGCCAAAACCATGGCTGCCTTTGCAAACCATAAGGGGGGCCGCCTGCTTGTTGGAGTTAATGATAATAAAACCATTGCAGGAGTAAAAAGCGAAGATGAAAAATACATGCTGGATCTTGCCGCATCTTTTTACTGCAAACCTGAAATAAAGCTTGATCTGATAGAATGGGAGCTGGGAAGTAAAATAATTATTGAGGCTATTGTTCCGGAAGCAAAAGATAAACCTTGCTATGCAAAAGGAGACGATGGAAAATGGTGGGTTTACATCCGCGTTAAAGACAAATCCCTGCTGGCAAGCAAGGTGGTAGTTGATGTACTCAAGCGCCAATCGGCTGCTCAAAACACATTAATCAAATATACCAGGCACGAACAATCGTTGTTGCAATACCTGGCAAAACACGAGCGTATTTCTACCAAAGAGTTATGCAACCTGCTTAATATTTCAAGGTGGCGGGCACAAAAAATGCTCATTAATCTGGTAAGTGCAGGTATTATAAGAAACCACACAACTGAAAAGGAAGAATTTTTTACCCTTAGTTAAACAAAAAAGGCGGAAACCAGTTCCGCCTCTTTTGTTTATAAATTAGTTATGTCCTCTTAGAAGTAGAAGAACATATTGATGCCTGCATTCACATTATCCAACCCTACTCCCCATGAGCGTAATTGCGCTGAACCATAGTTTTTGCGTTCTACATTCACAACCTTCAGGCTTCCGCTATCATACACCTCATCAACCCTTCTGCTTGTTCCCGTTGTTTGGAAACCTACAGAATAGCCAACTTCTGCACCTAAAGAAATCTTAGGAGCTACAAAATATTCAACTCCTACAAATCCCCTCAAACCAGCGAAAAAGCGTGATCCGATTTGCTCTTCTGTTGCTCTGCTGCCAGCTATTCCGGTACCGCCAAGCAATGTACCAAAAGCGGTAGATGCCGGGTTGTTAAAGTTCAGATCAATAGAGTTACCATAAGTGTACGAACTGCTTTGGGTGGTAAGGCCTAAAATAGCCTCTGCACCATAAATACCTTGCAGCCTGTTAGATCCTCTTCTTTTTTCTAAACCGGCAGCAAATAAAAATGCTGAGGTGTTTAACGTTTGTTTGTCTTCCACAAACTCAGGAAGCAGAACATTTGGCGTAAGGTTACTTTTTAAAGAATAACCACGGTTTACAGTTGATGTGTAGTTAGCCTGAAAACGAGCCCTGTAGGCTGTTTTAGCGTCTTTCATATATTTACCAACAACCGCAACACCACCTATGTTTCCAAAAAGGGTATTGGCACCGTTTGCATTGTTTACTGCAGGTGCTCCGTTGGTTGCTGTTGCACCGTTAAATACGTTTCCTGCATATTGAAGAAAAGAGGTGGCAGATAATCCAAGAGACCATTCTCCCGCCTGAGGGAGCACTTCATGGCCATTTTTCGATAAAAAGCTGTTGTTGCCCCGGCTTCCTTTATCCTGAGCATTTGCAACGCTCAGTGAACCGGCAAACAATAACACGCATATTAGTTTATACTTCATAATAAATTTTTTTAAACAGGTTAATGCGTGAATTAGTTAAATGTGATATCTACTTTCTTTTCTGTTTCTCCTTTAGTAACAGAGCGGCTAACACCCGTGTGTGAGTAACCGTAATCATTTGTGGTAACACAATTTCCTCCTGAAGGAGCTTTTCTTGAACTGTAGAACTTACGACCAGTCAGGTTAATGGTTTTAGCTCCATTTTTGGTTTCAACAGCAAAACTGTATTTACCATTGGTAACAGCAACCTCAACTTCTCTGTTATTTCCATTGTCATCTGTCCATGTAGCAATAAGGATGGTATTTGCAGGAACCACCGCAACCTGAGAGTCCAGGGATGGGCTGATGCCTTTGCACAGGTCATTTCTGTACATTACATCACCTTCTACGGTACATTTTGCAATCGCATCAATATTGGTATAGTTGTAATCTACATCAAAAGTGGCTGCCTGGCCATTGCTTAAACTTCCGGGAGCCGGGTTTCCACCAACTCTGTTAAACAATACCCTTCTGGTAGTTCCGTTTTCAGTGGTTTGCGTAGCGGCAAAATTTGCAGGGAATGCCATGGTTACAGCAACTGCCTTTACATTGGCATCAACAGCAAGGGTATAGTTTCCATTGGCATCGGTTAGTGCTTCATAAGTTTTTGTGGCATAAGTAACTCCTGAAACAGGATTGGTAACCAAATCTTGTGTATTGATAGTAGCGGTAACTTTTACACCCGCTGCACCTTCTTTAGATCCGTTTCCAAGTACAAGATCCGCGGTAACGCGTCCGGTTATTGTTGCAGAACCAGCCGGTGCTATTGCTGTGTTTTTAGAATCATCGTCAGTACATGACTGAAGCATGGTGAAGGGAACTGCTAAAAGCAGTGCTACTTTAATTAACTGTTTTTTCATAAAATGGTTTAAATATTTCGGTTGCAAAGCTATAACTATTTCCGGCTGTTTTACGGTATATGTTAGTTCTTTTTATAAACGGGCTGTTTAATTTCATGATTGGTATGTATAACTTTATAAACAAATTGGGTTTTCTGTTTCGCTTTTGATATTACATTTGCAGCAATAAATCATCATTATAATGAAAGTTGGCGTTGTCATATTTCCCGGTTCCAATTGCGATCAGGATGCCATTTATGCGTTTCAGAATCAATACGGTTGCGAAACGGTTGAATTGTGGCATAAGGATCATGACCTGCAAGGTTGCGACCTGATTTTTTTGCCCGGGGGGTTTAGTTATGGCGATTACCTAAGAAGCGGTGCCATTGCGCGGTTTTCTCCTATTATGCAAAATGTAATTGAGTTTGCCGGCAAAGGGGGGCTCGTTTTTGGCGTTTGCAATGGTTTTCAGATTTTATGCGAATCTCACCTACTGCCAGGTGCTCTGTTACACAATAACCATCAGAAGTTTAACTGCAAAAACGTATTTATTAAAGCCCAAACCAACAACAGCCTTATTACTTCAGCAATAAAAAAAGATGCAGCCCTAAAAATCCCTATAGCACATGGCGAGGGTAAATATTATTGCAACGATGCCGTTTTGGCTGAGCTGAAACAAAATGATCAGATACTATTCCGTTACTGCGATGAGGCTGGCAATATTACCGAAGAGGCTAACCCCAACGGATCTCTGGAAAACATTGCAGGCATATGCAATAAAAAAAGAAACGTATTTGGAATGATGCCACACCCGGAAAGGGCTGTTGATGAAAGCCTTTATAATACAGACGGTCGCATGCTGTTTGATAGTTTACTGGGCCTGGTTGTCGCCAAATAGTTCAACCAAACCCCTTGCCGCTTACCCTGCTTTTCAATTCCATTATATTCTTATCTTTGCCCCTTCATTATGACAGATAGAAGAGTTCGTGTGCGTTTTGCTCCAAGCCCAACGGGGCCTTTACATATAGGCGGAGTAAGAACCGCTTTGTACAATTATTTAATTGCCAAAAAACACCATGGCGATTTTTTGCTCCGCATAGAAGACACAGACCAAACCCGGTTTGTGCCCGGTGCAGAAGAATACATTATTGAATCCCTTAAATGGCTTGGTATAAGCCCGGATGAAGGCATTGGTTTTGGTGACGGACCTCATGCACCATACCGCCAAAGCGACAGAAAACCCCTGTACAGAAAATATGTTGACCAACTGATTGAAGCTGGCCATGCTTATTATGCTTTTGATACGGCTGAGGAACTGGAGGCCATGCGTGAAAGACTAAAAGCCTCTAACGTGGATGCCAAGTATGATGCCATTACCCGCAGCACCATGAAAAACTCCACCACCCTGCCCGAAGACGAGGTAAAAAAACGCCTGGAAAGCGGGGAGCAATATGTGGTGCGCATAAAACTGCCTCGCAAAGAAGAGGTAAAATTTCATGACGAAATCCGCGGTTGGGTGAGTTTTAATACCTCACAAATGGATGATAAGGTCTTGTTTAAAAGCGATGGAATGCCCACCTACCATTTGGCCAATGTGGTTGATGATTATTTAATGCAAATTTCGCACGTGATCCGGGGAGAAGAATGGCTGCCTTCTGCCCCTTTGCACGTTTTATTATACCGTTATCTGGGTTGGGAGGATGTAATGCCAAAATTTGCACACCTTCCTTTATTACTTAAACCCGAAGGCAACGGCAAACTGAGCAAAAGAGATGGAGACCGTTTGGGCTTCCCTGTTTTTCCCCTGGAGTGGAAAGACCCCGCAAGCGGAGAAGTTTCCAGCGGATACAGAGAAACGGGATACCTGCCGGAAGCTGTTTTAAACCTGCTTGCTTTTTTGGGATGGAACCCGGGTACCCAGCAGGAGTTATTTTCTCTGGATGAGTTAATTGCCTCTTTCTCTCTTGATAGGGTGAGTAAATCTGGTGCCAAGTTCGACCTGAACAAAGCCCGCTGGTTTAACCAACAATACATCAGAAAAACAGACAACAGCCTGTTGGCTCAAACACTGAAGGCCGAAGTAGAAAAACATCAGTTGTCTTTTTCTGATGAGTATATCGCTTCGGTTTGCGCTCTGGTAAAAGAGAAAATAACTTTTACAAGTGAGCTTTGGGCCTTTAGTAATTACTTTTTTATGGCACCAACCTCTTATGATGAGGGCGTTGTTGCAAAAAGGTGGAACGAAAAAACAGCAGCAGCAACAGCCTCTGCTTTAGAAATATTTAATACCCTTACCCATTTTACTGCACCAAATATTGAGGCGGCATACAATGAGGCTTTAGCCAAAAACGAAATGTCCAATAAGGATTTTCTTCAGTTGTTTCGGGTAATGTTAACCGGTGTAGCTTCAGGCCCTCCTGTTTTTGAAATGGCTGCATTATTTGGAAAAGAGAACACCTTGCTGCGCCTGCAGCAGGCACTAAACAAACTGGCCGCTACGGCATAAACCAACAGAAACCATGAACAAAAATCTTGTTTTATTTATAGGCCTGCTGATCCTTACCGGATGTGCTGCTCATTTCGATCGATATCCTGGTGAAAAACTAAGCAGCATTCCTGAGGCATTGAGGGGTGAATATTATTTTCACGATAAGCCTTCTATTCTTTACATGTTTAAAAAAGACAGCGCTTCTGTACGGATAATGGAAGACCGGATAGTTCCCATCCCCGGATCTAGTGCAGGTGGCGAGCCTCTGATTATTGGAGACACCATCGTGTTTTCTAAGTTTGGTAGTTATTATGCCCTTAGTCAGCGCGATGAAAACATCCCCGATGCCTGGACCGTTTCTATCCTTAAAACAGATAAAAACAATGTGTATGTATACAGCCTGGAGGAAAACAAAAAATATTCAGAGAAACTGCTTACGCTTTTTGTAAACGAAACTTTTGTTCGCCAGTCTGATGGGTCCTATAAAAAAATTGTGGCCGCGGCCGATACCAAATTGCGTCATATGAAAAACTCCTCTTCTGATACCACCGTGGTTTTTAAAATGAGTGAAGAAAGCCTGAATCTGATATTTGAAAAATACGTGTCTAAAGAAAAGCCTTTACATTTGAGGCGCGTAAAAAAATAATACATGAGCCAACCAATACGTGTTTTAGTTGCCAAAGTAGGCTTAGATGGCCACGACAGAGGAGCCAAGGTAATTGCCACAGCCTTGCGCGATGCGGGTATGGAGGTAATTTATACAGGCCTGCGCCAAACACCCGAAATGGTGGTAAGGGCTGCCCTCCAGGAAGATGTTGATGTAATTGGTGTGAGTATTTTATCAGGAGCACATAATACCGTTTTCCCAAAGCTGATAGACCTGATGAAATCTGAGGGATTAGCAGATGTTTTACTCACCGGTGGGGGCATTATTCCTGATGAAGACATGAAGGCACTTAACCAAATAGGCGTGGGTCGTCTTTTTGCTCCGGGAACCAATACACACGAAATAGCAGACTATATTAAATCATGGGTGGAACACAAGCGTTCATCCTGATATACAACAACTTAAACCTGTGCATAAAAAAGGCTAACCTGCCCGTCATTTTTTTCATATCGTTGCAACGCCTTTAAACAAATTATACTACTCTATTTTATTATACTAATGGGAAAACAATGAGTACAGCAACTATGTATCAAACAATTTTAACAAAAAACGAAAACGAAATTTTTTACATCACGATTAACCGTGAAAGCAAACTGAATGCTTTAAATATTCAAACCCTTACGGATATTAAAAATGCCGTATTGAGCATTTATGAAGACGCTTCCGTAAAAGGAGTAATCATTACCGGATCTGGCGTGAAAGCTTTTGCTGCCGGTGCAGATATTGAAGAGTTTGCAAGTTTTAATATTGAAGAGGGTACCCGCATGAGTGCCGAAGGACATGCGGTACTTAATGCCATTGAGCGTTGCCCAAAACCGGTAATTGCTGCCGTAAATGGTTTTGCGCTTGGCGGAGGAAACGAGTTGGCCATGGCATGCCATATCCGTATTGCTGCTGAAAATGCAAAATTTGGCCAGCCGGAGGTTAACCTTGGTATTACTCCTGGCTATGCAGGAACACAACGCCTTGCTCAGTTAATTGGTAAAGGGCGCGCCCTCGAGTTATTAATGACTGCCGATATCATTAATGCGCAGGACGCTTACCGCATGGGGCTGGTAAATCACGTGGTTCCGCAAGATCAGCTGATTGCAAAATGTGAAGAGATTTTAGGTAAAATCAAGCAAAAATCGCCACTGGCTATTTCTTCCGTTATCCGTTGTGTAAACGCGTTTTACGAGAAAAAACTTGATGGAAACAATGTGGAAATTAATGAGTTTGGAAACTTCTTTGGATCAGAAGATTTTAAAGAAGGAACTCAGGCGTTTCTTACCAAAAGACCAGCTTCTTTCAAAGGCCAATAAGTCATTTATTAAATCTTATAAAAAACACCGGACTATTGTTTTCCGGTGTTTTTTTGTTTTTTAAACTCCTCCGCCTTTTGTTTAAACAACTGAAGGATTTCTGCTTTATTCATTTCCAGCAATTGTTTATTGGTAAAAGCACACCAATCAATAAACCCCTGAAGCTCCGGCTCCTTTATACCGGTAACCTGCCAGATTTCTTTGTATGAAACCTTCTCTTTAACGAGGTAATACACCTGCATTTGTTTGATATGCCGCTCATAGGCTCTGTTCTGCTTGCCTTCTTTTGAAAGCAACTGATAAATATAATCTATGGGGCCGCTTATTCCGATATAACCCGGACCTACAACTATCTCAGACCTTGGGCGGTTGGTAACCCTCTTATGATTATTAAGTACACTATCTGTTTTAAGAATGCCGGCCGCCACCAATGCCAGAGAATCGCTATACCGCTTCCCCTTGATGAGTACTTCTCCCAACAGCACAGAATATCTTTTTATGTAAATGGTATCGTGCCCGAGGGAACTCTTTGCCGGAAAAAAATAGAGATGAGAAACCAAAACAGAGTCTGATGATAACCCCTTTATACTCACCTGTCCGTTTAGTCTGGAAATATGCCTTTTGCCGTTTGAAAACAATACCACCTCTGCCATAGAAACCGGTTCTCTGGTGTCCCTGTCTGCAATGATCAGCCTATGTACAAGGGTGTCCGACTGGGCATAAACAACCCTGTTTGCGCATATCAGCAGAAAAAAAATCAGTATCGTTTGTTGAGGTTTCACCCCGCATCAGATTACTGAACCATTATTAAACGTTTGATTTGCTTTGCGCATCAACCACCGCAATAATTACCATGTTTACAATTTCTCTTACCGTACTGCCCAGTTGTAATATATGTGCCGATTTTTTTAAGCCGCAAAGCACAGGGCCAATGGCTTCGGCAGCGCCCAGCTCCTGCAGCATTTTATAAGCAATATTTCCTGATGACAGTTTAGGGAAAATAAAGGTATTAACAGGCTCTCCGCATAATTCGCTGAAAGGAAAATTCTCCTGCAACAGCTTCTGGTTCAGGGCAACGTTTGCCTGGATATCTCCGTCAACCACCATGTATGGGTATTTTTCTTTAAGCAATTTCCTTGCGGTTGCCATTTTGTTTGGTGTTTCCCCATCTGATGAGCCAAAGTTTGAATAAGACAACAGGGCAATACGGGGATTGATATTAAACTTCTTTACCGCATCGTAGGTAAGTTTTGTTATATCTACAATATCATTAACGCCCGGATTAATATTAACGGTAGCATCAGAAAAAAACAAGGTTCCTTTGTTTGAAAGCATAATATACATACCTGCAACCCTATTGGTTCCTTCTTCTTTTCCTAAAATCTGCAGAGCTGGTTTAATGGTGCTTGGATAGTTTTTAGTGAGCCCTGAAATCATCGCATCAGCTTCTCCCAACTCAACCATCATTGGTGCAAAATGATTTCTGTCGCGCATTAACTTTCTGGCTTCATGCAGGGTTACCCCTTTTCGCTGACGCTTTTGATAAAACGCATCGGCATACTCGTTTCGCTTATGGTCTTCTGTGAGCGGATTTATAATGGGCACACCAGCCAGATCAATATGATTCTCGGCAATAATCTGTTCAATTTTTTCTTTATTACCCAGCAAAATCGGGTGGGCAATACCCTCATCTTTTACAATCTGTGCGGCCCTCAGTATCTTATAACTATCAGCCTCGGCAAATACCACACGTTTAGGGTTTTTGCGGGCCTTGCTGCCAATAACACGAATAAAATTGCTTTCTTTTCCCAGCCTGGTAAGCAATTCCGATTTATATGCTTCCCAATCTGTAATATGTTTTTTTGCCACACCCGAATCCATTGCTGCTTTAGCCACGGCAGGAGAAACAGTGGTAATAAGCCTTGGGTCAAGGGGTTTGGGAATAATATAGTTTTTTCCAAACTGAATGCTCTTTTCATTATAGGCCATGTTCACAATTTCCGGAACAGGCTCTTTTGCCAGCTGCGCAAGGGCATGCACTGCTGCCAGTTTCATTTCTTCATTAATTTTTGTTGCCCGCACATCTAATGCTCCCCGGAAAATAAAAGGAAAACCAAGCACATTGTTTACCTGATTAGGGTAATCACTCCGGCCTGTAGCCAATATAATATCAGGGCGCGAGGCAAGGGCATCTGCATAAGAAATTTCAGGATCCGGGTTGGCAAGGGCAAATACAATGCAATCTTTGGCCATACTTCTTACCATATCCTGCGAAACAACATTCCCTTTTGATAAGCCAACAAAAACATCGGCACCTTTCATGGCCTCTGTAAGTGTCTCTATTTTCTGTGTGGTAGCAAAAAATTGTTTTGTTTCATCAAGGTTTGGACTGTCTGTTCTGATTACCCCCTTGCTATCGCACATAATAAGGTTTTCCTTTTTTACACCTAGGCTTAAAAACACCTTGGCGCAGGAAACAGCAGAGGCTCCTGCCCCATTAAAAACCACCTTTACCTTATCTATTTTCTTTTTTACCACCTCAAGTGCATTGATCACAGCCGCACCGGTAATAATTGCTGTTCCGTGCTGGTCATCGTGCATAATGGGAATATCCAGCTCTTCTTTTAATCTCCGCTCTATCTCAAAACACTCAGGAGCTTTAATATCCTCCAGATTTATACCGCCAAAAGTTGGGCTTATGGCTTTTACTGTTTTAATAAACTCTTCTGTATCCTTGGTATTTACCTCTATATCAAAAACGTCAATATCGGCAAATATTTTAAACAACACCCCCTTGCCTTCCATTACGGGTTTGGATGCCTCCGGACCAATATCGCCAAGCCCAAGCACGGCTGTTCCGTTAGAGATTACCGCAACCAGATTTCCTTTTGCGGTATATTTATAAACGTCATCCGGAGTTTCAGCAATTGCCAGACATGGTTCTGCCACACCAGGAGAATAAGCCAGGCTTAAATCTCTTTTTGTATTGGTAGGCTTGGTTGGTATAACAGCAATTTTTCCGGGCCGGCCTTTGCTGTGGTATTTTAATGCATCGTCTTTTAGTGTTGACATAGCGGTGGTGGTTAAAAGTTTGGTGATATGGACATATCACCGTAGTAATCCAGGATATAGTTTACCGCATCATCGGCTGAGTCAACAAGTTTAAACAAAAAGAGGTCGTCCGGATTTATGTTTTTTTCCTTTTCCATCATGGTGGTTTTAATCCAGTCGAGCAATCCGCTCCAATATTCTGTACCCACCAAAACCACAGGGAACCTCGCCACTTTATGTGTTTGAATAAGGGTTAAGGCTTCAAAAAGTTCATCCAGTGTGCCAAACCCACCAGGCATAGCTACAAAACCCTGGGCGTATTTCATAAACATTACTTTCCGCACAAAAAAGTAATCGAAGTTGATCATTTTGTCGCGGTCAACAAAGCGGTTCACAAACTGTTCAAATGGCAATTCAATACCAAGGCCTACAGATTTTCCTCCGGCTTCAAAAGCTCCCTTGTTTCCGGCTTCCATAATACCCGGGCCACCGCCTGTAATTACTCCAAATCCTGCGTGCACCAGTTTTTTTGCTATCTCTTCGGCAAGCAAAAAATAGGGATTATCCGGTTTGGTTCTGGCTGAACCAAAAATAGACACACATGGGCCAATGCGGCTCATCTTTTCAAATCCTTCTACAAATTCTGCCATTATTTTAAAGGTAGCCCAGCTATCCGTTACTTTAATTTCCGGCCAGTTTTTTTTCTCAAATGCTTTTTTAATTCTCTCTTCGTCTGTCATAATATTTCTCCGTTAAACATACATAAGGGGCGCAACAGCGTGCGCCCCTTATACAAACATATTAAATTTCTTTTATCCTAAAAGTTGTTTCAACAAGGCTGATATGATTTTTCCATCCGCTTTGCCGGCAAGCGCCTTCATAGCCAGCGGCATTACCTTGCCAAAATCGGCAGCACTGCTTGCCCCTGCTGTTGCTATTACTTTTTTCAATTCTTCTTTAATAGCCTCTTCGCTCATTTGTGCCGGTAAATATTTTTCAATCACGTCCAGTTCTTCCTTTTCTTTTGCAGCAAGTTCCGAACGGCCGTTTTGAATAAAAATATCCATGCTTTCTTTTCTTTGCTTGGCCAGCTTCTGAAAAATCTTAATCGCTTGTTCGTCTTCTATTTTGTCTCCGGTTGCCCCTTCTGCTGTAGCAGCAAGCAACAGGGCCGATTTTAATGCCCTGAGTGCGCGCAACGAGGCTTCATCTTTTGCCTTCATCGCTGTCAGGATATCTGCGTTCACTTTTTCCTGTAGTGTCATTGTTTTTTGTTACTTATTTCTTTTTAGTTAAGAATTTGGCTCCTTTGTTTAGAAAGAAGGTAAAGGTATCGCTTCTCAATCCAAGCCTTAGCGTTTCAAGAGGGATTACCTCATTGGGTGCAATATTTCCAAGGTTTACGTTAGCGCCTACCAGCTTAATAAAATACGTTTGTTGCGCCTTTAATGGAGCCTCCCAAATTATTTTTTCTTCAGGTATTTTTGTAAGAATTTCCTGCACCAGGCCTTCCCTTACTTCCCCGCTGCTTCTGTATACGCCAACATTTCCGGCTTCGCGTGCTTCTGCAATTACTTTCCACGCACCTGCTTTCAGCTCGCTTTTCATCAACTCAATCCATTGGTATGGTGGAATAATCTTCTCTACATCTTTACTACCAACCTCACTTAATACGGTAACGTATTTGCTTAGTTTATGTATATACTCCAGCTTTACTTCGTGTGGCATCTCAATGGAGCCATCAGAAACTTCAGCATGCTCCAGGCCAAACCGTTCAATCATCTTCAGATAATCGTCAAACTGATTTCTTACCATAAAAGCCTCGAAAAGCGTACCCCCGAAATACACTTGAATGCCCGAATCCTTGTAGAGTTTAATTTTCTGATCCAGATTTTGGGTAACATAAGCGGTACCAAAACCAAGCTTTACAATATCAACGTGCTCACTGCAAACGGAGAGGAAATTCTCTACCTCATTAAGCCCAAGACCTTTATCCATTACCATGGTAAGTCCGCTTTCTCTTGGTTTGGCTACCCTTTCAGGAATTTGTTTTAGTTTAAAGTTTTTCATTCATTATTGGTTTCTGAAAAGTTCAATCGCATGCAACACCTCTGAATCTTTCTGCAAATGTGGTGAAATTTCGAAAACCAAAAAATGTTCATTAAAATTCATTGACAATGCTGTTTCAAGGTACTGAAGGGCTTCTTTCCGGTGCCCCAGCTCAAACTCATAACTTGTTAGCCGGTAGTAATATAAATAATGCTGCTCAAGCATTAGTGCTTGTTTCAGCAAATCAGAAGCAGCTTCTGCATCCCCTTCTGAAAACAAAATAAACGACAGATCAAGCCATGCTTCGTTCAATTGTGGAGATTCTTCAATCAGTGCTTTAAGTATTTCTTCAGCCTGGGCAATATTTCCTCCGCGGTATTCTGCATCTGCCAGGGCAAGAGAATACTCCTCATTTTCCGGCTCCAGTAATAAGGCCCGTTTGTAATGGTTTAACGCCTCTTTTCTATTTCCCCCCTTATCAAAAACAAGCCCCATCCCAAACCATGCTTCTCCAATATTGGGATTTAGTTTGGTGGCTTTTTTGTAAAACTCAATGGCTTCTTTATCCTGGTTTAACCTTTCCAGACAACCGGCCAGGTTACAAAACGTAATAGAATCAGGGCCATCTCTGTCAATTACCGCCTTAAACTCTTCAACAGCTTCTTCAAAACGCTCCATTTCCACCAAATCGTTTGCTTTATTAAAACGGGCGGGTGTAAAATCCTCATCTATGGCAAGACAAAAGTCGTATGCCTCTACAGCCTTCTCGTGTATTGCCATTTTGCTGTAGGTAACGCCTAAATTATACCAGGCTCCGCTTGAGTAGGGATTAAGTTCAATAAGTCGCTGATAAAGGTCGGCCGCTTTATCAAACCGGCCCTGTAAATCATAGCAGGTAGCAATTTCGTAAAACGCCTGCTCATTATCATTCTGTTCTTTCAGAATTTCCTCAAAGTATTCAATTGCCTTGCCGTATAAATCACAATCTTCATATACATAAGCAATTTCAAAAAGCATATCTATCCTGTCATCCGTATGCATCAGGCAGCGGGCAAAACACTCATCTGCCTCTTCAAACTGCTCTGTATTAAGCAGGTTTTCTCCTTTAAGTAAAAACAACTCTGCATTAAAAGGTTCATATAACTCACACTTCTCTAAAACCTCAATTGCCTCTTCAAACTTACCCAGCATACCAAACACTTCTGCCTTTTTTAGATAAAACCCGGTATAGTATGGATATAACTCCTCCCCATAATACAAAACCTCCAGCGCTTTCTTCAGTTTATCCTTATTAATATGGTGTTCTGCTATCGATTCCAGTGTTTCAGCATCAAAATAATCACGGGATTTGTTTCTGATCATCTTTTCAAACCGCGCTGCCTGAGAGAGGGTCTCTTCATCTAAAAAATCATCCGCGTCCATAATTCAAAACAATTGGTATAAACAAATATAACATAGTACTTAGTGCAAAGGAACAGAAGTTTCTTAAGGTTATAAACATGGTGTTGTGATTTAATTTTAACCCTCAAACACTGCCTTTTGTTCTTTCGTGTGATAAATGACGGTAATATTGCTAAAACATTTTTGAGCAGGTAATAAGATTGTTTCATCTGTTTTAAAATCCGGTATCAGCATGTTTTACTTTTTCTTTACCTAACAACACATAACTAACCAACATATGAAAAAACGATTTTTACTTTTATTTATTCTGACCGCTATCATACAAAGTGTTTTTGCACAAAACGATTCCGCACTTAAAGATGTTGGAGTTGCTGTTTCTCCTTCCCACCTAAATTACAACCTTAAGCCCGGTGAAACAAAAACCTTTGAAGTTAAGGTTACAAACGAAACCAAACTTACGCGCTCATTTACCATTAACCTGAACGATTACGATGTGGACCAGGCAGGTAAAACAGCTTTTATGCAGGCCGGTACATCAAAATATGGAATTTCACAATGGTTAAGCATTGCCCCAACCTTTTTTGAAGTAAAGCCTGGTGCTGTACAAAAAATTAAAGTAACCCTTACCGTACCCGATACCGGATTTATTAACCGTGCCGGCTGGTGCCTGATGATGATTGAAGAGAAGAAACAAAGAGAAGCCCTGGACAATAACGGAAACGACAAGAAGATCTCTTTGGGTGTGGTGCCCACTTTCGCTTTTGGTGTATATATATACCAAAACCCGCCAACAGTTAAAAACAACAAGGTTGAAATCAAAAACTTCGTTTGCCAGATAACCTCAGATAAGAAACACAGGAACGTGGAACTAACCCTGCAGAACACAGGAGATGGTATTGCCTTCTGCACAGCCTATGTGGAACTAACCAACCTGAGTACCGGAAAACAGCAAAAATTATTAATAAAGCGGTTCACCATTCTTCCCGGAAACAGCCGTAATTACCTCTTCGCGCTGCCTGATGGCCTGGAGAAAGGCAAATATTCAGCAGTGGGTGTTTTAGATTTTGGAAGCAAGGATATTGTGGAGGCTGCTGAGCTAAACTTTGAAGTGGATTAGTTTGCTTGTACTTTTTTTTGTCAACTTATCCCCATTTTACCCCCACTTGTTTAGTTAAAATTCAAATTTTTTTATCTTTTTGGCCATTTTTAGCATATTGCCCTGACATCCAGGGCAATATTTTTTATTTTTATGCCCAAAAACAGCCCAAAACAAGCTGGTTTATACTGCTATTTTGCCATTCGTTTTGTTTTTCTGCTATTCATACTTATATCTTTGTGTCGTCAAACCTCAAACAAAACACAAACAAAATGAAAACAAAAAATCTCTTAGCCGCTGTTGCCGTTGCAACATTGACTACAACAACTGCTTTCGCGCAGTTACAAGATCAAAAGGATGTAACCGTAACAATGGACTTACAACCTATTCTTCAATTGAACATGTCGACACCTAACCAGGTTGACTTCACTTTTGACGACATCAATGATTATTACGCAGGTATCACTAAGTATGGTGCTACCATCTTAAAAATCAGCTCTACTGTTAACTGGGACCTTTATGCAATAGGCCGCTCTAACGGAAACGTTGCAGCCGGATACTGGGATCAGCAAATCAGATACGGAACTGGTGGATCAGGTGGAGCTACCAACAGATTACCTCTGAGCGCTCTTGAGCTTCGTCAGAACACTCCAAATGCTAACGCTACTGCAGCTACAGGAACTTATGCTGATTATAGCACAGCTTTCCCTCCTGTTGCCAGCCCTGCCGGTTCAAACAGTGTGTATGTTGACCCTGCAAGTGCAGGAACACCTCCAGCTGCTAACCATAAGTACATTGCTGGGCACAAAGGAACAACTGCAACTGGTGCTGACGCTGTTTCAGGTGGTAGTTACCTTACTGCCGGTGCTTTAACCAGCGATTACTACTACTCTATCGACTACCGTATCGTACCAGGATTACCTGCTGTATTCCCAATGGCTTATGCTGCTGACGGAACAACTGCTGAAGACCTGGTTTCTGTTAACGGTGCCGGTTCTTACGCTCAGCCTGGTGTTTACACCATGTATGTTCAGTACATCTTGTTAGAAGATCAATAAAAAACCATAAAACGGAAGGCGGCTCTAACCAGGCCCCCTTCCGTTTTTTCTTTTCAGGAAACAAATCAGAACAGCAACCTAGCCATATAGAACAAGTGAAAACAGCAAAAAAATACTTCTCTATAATGCTCTCGCTGATCACAATGAGCTCTTACGCTCAGTTTTGCGATCAGGTTAGCTTAACCATGAGTAGCCAGGCCAGCACTGATTTATCTTTCGATTCTTTTGGAAAATATCTTGGCGGTATCACTCAAAACGGAGCAACCAGATTAAAGATTAACGTTGACAATTCAGTTTCCAGCAACCCCGATTGCAGATGGAACCTGGTAGTACTTGTTGACAATGGCTCCGGTGCTACCCCCAATGACGAATGGGAAACCCTTTTCACACAATCAACCTCAGGAACAGTACCAAAAATCAGTACCATGCAGCTTCGCATTACAAACAGGTGTAACACATCACAAACAGGGGATCAGTTTTTTAACGTGCCGCTTGTTTCGGGAACGCCTATTATGGTAATTACCAATACCGGCATTACAACTCCAGCCGGTTCGTGTATTACCAACGTAAACGGCCCGGGCAACTCAACCTCTAATTATGATGAGTTTACATTTGATATTGATTACAGAATTGTTCCGGGTGCAGGATTAAAAAGCGGTATTTATCAGCTTAGAGTAAGATTCCTGTTAACCGAAGCATTCTGATGAAAACACGGGTAAACATATTCTTATTTCATACACGCCTGCTTTCGGCTTTATTTCTGCTTGCTTATGCTCCTTTAAAAGTTGCGGCACAAAACAGACAGGTAACAGCCATTTTCCAGCAAAAAGAGTTTGAACTGCATAATGGGGAGGTAATCTCCAATGTGCTTCAGGTGGTAAACACCGGTGATGCGGTAACCCGCTTTACCTTAAATGTTGACTACCCTGCCGGCTGGAAATTGTTATATAATACAAAAACCACTTACGAGTTTTCTCCTTCCGATACCATTTATATCCCAATAAGGATTGTTCCTCTCGGGAACTCTAAAGGAAACAGCAGATTTATGGTATCTGCTTTTGCTGTTTCAGATGATGATATAGACCTTGGACATGACCTGTTTTGGGCCTTTACAAAAAAACAAACAAACTGGAGCCTTTCTGTTGAACCTGGCAATACCATTTATTTCAGAAACAACGAAAATGAGGCTCGCTTTAATGTTAGCGTTTTAAACACCGGCACAGAAAAACAGCCAATTGTATTCTCGGTAAATAATATGAGTTTGTTCTCAGCGGTGAACGACTCTGCAGGAAACCCGGTAAAGAAAACAACCTCTACCCTCATGCTTAACTCCTATGAGGATACCACCTTCCAACTTTCATTCAAATACCTTCAGGGAAAAAGAAATTTTAACCGGATAGATGTAGAAAACTACCGTCCGGAAAACCATAACGAAGAAAGATCATTTAATGTACTCATCACTACCGAAGAACCAAACTTTGGTCAGCCGGGTGCATTCAGCGCGTCACAAAGAATTTCCTTTAAAAAACTTTCTGACGATAAACAGGCAAGCCAGCAATCTTTTTCACATATGCCCCTTGTTGTTGATTATAATATCAGCAACCTGCTGGATAATGTAACCTTCTCTACCCTTAACCTCAGAGGGCAGGCACAATTAGGTGCAGAAAAATCACTCGTTTATAATTTTCAGGGCAATGCCATTGGAAGCAACTACGATGAGTTTATAAAAAACAGCAATTATTATGTTGGCTATTTTCATTCCAAAGGAAATGTACAGGCCGGTTTTATTAATGGCGGATATACCGGATTACAGAGTTTTGGACGTGGTATTAAAGGCGCCTATAACCTAAACAAAAGAAACACAGTAAACGCCTTTTACGTATTTAATACCGATCGTTTTGGCAAAACCTTTCTTACCTCATACGGAACAGGATATACCTTACGCTATTTCAAACAAAACACCGCCCATATCGAATATGGTCATTCTGCCAATACCTACACAGGAACCAAATCGCACGTATTAAACTCAAGAGTTGGGTACAATTTTTACAAAACACATACCCTTAATATCAACTTCTCCAACTCCTGGAACCAGATTGACAACATCTATCAGGGAAAACAAAACACCCACGGGTATTTTTTAATGGTAAACTATGGCGGTACTTTTCTTAAAAACAAACTTGGTATTAACCACGGCCTTGGCCATAATACCAAAGAGTATGCAAACTCTAATGTGTCGCGCTTGTTTTATAATCACCGTGCCCGGTACCTGTTTAATGACAAGTGGAGTGTAATGCTTGTAAACAACTTTAACAGAAGCAGCTCTACCTTTTATAATAACGCAGACAATACTTCTATTACCAACCAGTTTGCCGTGAACCGCTCGTTTAAAATGCGCAGCGTTCAGCCAATGATTTTTTATAATATTTTTAACCTGCCAACATTTACCTACCACATGAAGGGTGCTGGTATTAATTACAATGTATTTAATACAAAAGACAATACCAGATTCTCAACAACACTGGAGGCGGGTTATAATACGCCCATAAATGTGGAGAAAGCAAAAGAGTCTTCTTTCCTTCAATGGAACTCCATTATGTTTTATAAAACCCTTTCGGCCAACGCCAGATATATTATAGGAAACTACGGCATTTCTGGTCGTCCGGATACTGGTCAGGTTATTGTTACTCAACAAATTTTTTCGGGCAACCTTCAACATCAGCACTTGTTCCGTAACACAAAGTTTATGCTTCAGTCGGGTATAAATTACTTTTATAATAATGTGTTTAAACAACACAACCTTAGCCTTAACCCGGAGGTTTATTATTTTACCTCAGAGGGCTGGCGCTTTAGGTTGGGTATGAATTATGGTTATACCTCCAGCATTGCCCTTAAAAATATTTATAACCCAAACTCGAACGGAGAAGAGCCACAACGTGTTTCTAACGAAAACGTATTTATCACTGTTGGTGTTAGAAAAGAATTTGCCATACCGGTACCTTTTAAACAACAAAAGTTTTGCGATGTAGAAATTGCTGCTTTTTATGATATAAACGGAAATGGTATTAAAGATAAAAACGAACGCCCGGTAGAAAACGTGGTAATAAAGTTGGGTGACGAAGAGGTGATAACCAATGCAGACGGGGAGTGCAGAATCAGGGGTACAAAAATGGGTAAAAACACTTTTAAAGCCGTTCCCCTGGATCCCGTTGAAAGCTGGTTTCCGAATATTGAGGACTCTGCCCTCATTTTAAAAAACAAAATCCTTTTTGTTCCTTTTGTAAAAGGTGTTAAAATTAAAGGCAAAGTAAGCATTGATCGCGAGGCTATTGCTGCCGATGCTTCTGAGCCCTTCGATTTATCCCTGATTAAGATAACAGCAGTTGGTGGCAAAACATACAATGCCCTTACCGGATTTGATGGAGCCTTTGAGTTTTACCTCCCTTACGGCAAATATATTATTACCATGGATGAGGGTGTTTTGGGAACCAAGTTTAAACTGGCACGAAACAACTTTGAAGTGGATGTTACACGTGAGGCCGATGGTATGTACCTTTCATACCTGATTATTGAAAAGAAAAGAAAGGTGAACCGAAAGATTTTTACACAGCCGGACACCAACCAAAAATGATATTGCGTAAATTGGCTGCCGTTTAGGGGTTCAACAATTTAATGCTTTTACCATTCATGAGATTTTCTTTTGCGCTTTGCGCACTGCTTTTCCCAACCTTATTTGTTTCCGCACAACAACGTGTTATTAAAAAACAAGCCAACTGGCAGCAAGTTGTAAACTACAATATTTCAGTAAAGCTGGATGATGTAAACCACGTCCTCAGTGCATTTGAAACCATTGAGTACACAAACAACTCTCCCGATGAGTTGAAGGAGTTGTATTTTCACCTTTGGCCAAACGCTTATAAAAACAACGAAACCGCCTTTGCCCGACAGCTTGTTGAAAACGGGAAAACCGATTTTTATTTTGCCGAAGAAGAAAGCCGGGGCTGGATTGACTCCCTTCGGTTTTCCATAAATGGATCCCCGGTTAAATGGGAGCTAACTTCAGATATTGATATTGCCCGCATTATTCCGGAAAAGCCTGTTAAGCCAGGAGAAAAAATCATCATCAGCACCCCGTTCAAGGTAAAAATACCGGTGGTTTTTTCCCGTTTAGGGCACGAGGATCAACTGTATTGTATGACGCAGTGGTATCCTAAACCTGCCGTGTACGATGTGAACGGCTGGAACCCTATGCCATATCTCGATCAGGGGGAGTTTTACAGCGAGTTTGGCCGCTTTGATGTAAGCATTACCGTTCCCGATAATTATATTGTTGCTGCCACCGGAAACCTTCAGAACGAGGACGAGTACCAGAAACTGCTCGCTCTTAGTAAAGAACGTTTTAAGGCTGGAGTAAAATGCAATAACGAGTTTCCTGCTTCTTCTGGCAGTTTCAAAACCTTACGTTTCACTCAAGATAGTGTACATGATTTTGCCTGGTTTTGCGATAAACGTTTTAAGGTGGAGAGAAGCGAAGTGGTTCTGCCCATATCCGGAAAAAAAGTAACAACATGGTTTTATAGCTCATGTCCAAAAAGTTCTGTTGTTCATTGGATGGATACTGCTATAAACTTCTATTCCAAAATGGTTGGAGAATATCCTTATGCAAACGCAACCGGTGTTTATACCCCCTTACTGGCCGGAGGAGGCATGGAGTATCCTACCATTACCAATATGAGTTCTGTGGACCGCCAGGTTATTGTGCACGAGGTTGGCCACAACTGGTTTTATGGAATATTGGGAACCAACGAGCGAAAACACCCCTGGATGGATGAAAGTATTAACAACTACTACGAGGCCAGAAGCATTTATAAAAACAACCTTCCTTTACACAAGGGAATTAACCTGAGCAAAGGGGCAAAAGGAATTGCCATTGGGGCAGAATTGGCCGGTTTTAATATGCTTCAATTGGAGTACCTGTTCTCCGCAAGAAGAAACGATGACCAAAAACCCTTTCTCTCTTCAGAAGAGTTTACATCAACAAATTATGGTACCATTATTTATGGAAAAGCGGCAATAGGTTTCCACCAGTTGCAACAATACCTTGGTGATGATGTTTTTGATCGCATGATGATGGCTTATTATGAAAAATGGAAATTTAAACATCCACTACCGGAGGATTTTATGAATCATGCAAACAACTTCACAGGAAAAGACCTCTCCTGGTTTTTTGAAGGAATCATGAACTCCATTGATAAAATTGATTTTAGCATAAAAAACATAAACCTATCTGCCGGTTTAGTAAAAATAAGCCGCAAAGGTACAAACCAACCTGTGCCATTTACCGTTAGCTCTATTAAGGATGGCGTGGTTTTGCGTTCAACCGGCTTCAATGGGTTTACAGGAACAGATACCATTGTTGAGGTGCCTGTTGTTTCCGGTGCCAACATTTTGCGTGTAAACGCCATGGAACAAAATGTTGAAGTATACAGAAACAACAACACATTGAGAACATCGGGCTTGATGAAAGCCTGGCAAAAACCCTCTTTTCAGTTATTTGGAAACCTGGAGAACCCATATGTTAATCAGGTATTCTATTCGCCAATTGTTGGAATGAACCTGTATAATAAAACCATGCTGGGTATGGCTTTTTATAACAGCCTGCTGCCAAACAAAAAATGGGAATACTTTATTGCGCCTATGTATGCTTTTGGCACCAAAGATCTGGTTGGAAGTGCAGAGATTACCCGTTCGTTTCTGGTGGGTACCACCCATATTAAAAGCATTACCCCGGGAATCAAAGCCGCCCGGTACGGAATGTATGGGCTTTATTTTGTTCCTGATATTAATGTTTTTTCCGGTGAACCTTACGATAAGGCGGTAGAAGGGCTGCTTGTTTACGAAAAAGTTGAACCTTTTGTTTCTGTTCGATTCGCCACACCCAATATGAGAACGGATGCTAAAAAAGAATTCTTAATTCGCTATACCGCCATCAAAGAACAAAAACTATCCAAAAGTATACTCAAGGATTTTGACAATCATTTCTCCTACATTACAGGAACATATAGCCATATCAATAACAGGAAATTATACCCGTATAGCATGCTGTTAAACTACCAATATGGTAAATCATATTCTTCCTTTCAGAAAGCCTGGGGTGAAGCAACCGGCTTAATTAATTATAATAAACCTAAAAAAGGACTTAGTGCCAGGGTGTTTGCAGGCGTTTTCATAGAGGCCCCAAGTACAAACAGCAGCCCAATACAGGAAAGCCGCCCGTTATTCAGAGCCGGAAACAATACAGGAAATAACGATTATTTGTACGACCAGTCGCAGTTTGGCAGAGCCGAAGACATTAACAGCAACAGCCTGTTTGGACAACAACTCTTGTTTGGCGATTTAGAGTTTAAAGAGCTTTTTATAAGTAACAAAAGCAATACATCCGACAGGTGGGCTACCGCTGCAAATCTGGAAACCACCCTTCCCGGAATTATTCCACTAAGGGTTTATATGGATGTGGCTATGTTTAGTTACAATAAAATAACTGTAAGCAACGTGGGCATTACGGAATCCGTTGAGAGCAGCTTGTTGTACACATCGGGTATTAGTCTCGTGTTGTTCAGCGGGGTTTTTCGTATAAACTTCCCCATATCTGCATCTCAGGAAATTGAGGATTATTTTAAAGGAGATGGGGTAACAAACAAAGGGAAACCTTACTCGGAGCGAATTTCTTTCTCTTTAAACCTGAACAAACTAAACCCGGTAAAGGCTGCAAGAAAAGTCAGTTTCTGATTATTTTCCCCCGCATTGATCGCAGTATAGTTTCTTAATATGCAGGTTCTCAAAAAACTTATAAGAAACCTGCTTTTCGTTAAATATTTTACAGAAAAGTTCAGGATCTGCTTTTTGCAGTTTTTTAAACACAACAATAAATTGTTTGTCGAAACCCGAGGCTCCTGAGGCTTTTGCAAAAAACAGAATACGTAAACTATATTCTTTAATCATTTTTACCTCTTCAAGTTCATTGTAATGATCCAATAGTACCTGTGTAGCTATATCATACCGTTTTTGTTCAGCATAAAAATCAGCTATGGCCAGGGCTTCCATTACCGGGCTGTTTTTTGATAAATCCTGAACGTTTTTATACGTCTCTGGTTTTTTCTGTTTCTTGTTTTCATTCAGAATGGGGTAAAACCTTGAAACAAGCGTATTGCGAATGTTTGCCGGTATGGCTGTAGCATTAATGGAATTAAACAAAGAAGCCTGTGTAAACATTTCTTCTCTCCTCTGCTCTTCTGATAACCTATCTGCGGCATTAATTTTTAAGGCCAGGTAATTATACTTTACTATTGGGTTATTGGGATCAATTTTTCTCAGTTCTTCAAACTTTTGAATCTGCTCGTTTTGCTCATTAACAAATACGTATTGGTTGTTTAGCAGGTTTACATATTTGGATTCTTTGGGAATACTGATGGCCATAAATTTTTTGTACTCCATTTTCCCTTCTTTATACAACTTAATTAACGCTGTTTGGTTGCTTTGTGCTCTTTTGATATCCTTACGCTCCATTGCTTTATTAAAACGGTATGTCCAATACTCATCCGGGGGAAGCTTTTTCAGATCAAAGGCAACGGCAAGGTCTATTGTGGCAAACCGCTCTTCCTTCAGCAAGGGCTCAAGCTTTCTAAGCAAAGAGGTGTCGGTGTCAAGTCGTGCACGAACATATGCCTGCGAACTATCTGCAAGGTAATACCAGTTGGTAAGCACAATTTGTTTTTTAAACATATCCCACGAGTTGCCCTGTTTTACGGTATAATTAATTTTTACTCCGCTTTGCTGCGTTTCAAGCACCTTCACAATACTGGCTGCCCGCTTTTCCTGCAACTGCTGGTTCTTTAAAGAGTCTCCTTCAATAGATGAGTAGGCAACAATCTGTATCTTTTGAATAATAAAACGGGGTTCGTTCAGGCTGTCAATAAAAGGGCTAATATCTTCCTGTTTAAATTCAAACTTGTTTTTCTCAAACGGGATTTTAAACATCAGTTTCTTTTGCTCCACATAAGCCTCGGGCGTTTTGGCTGATTGCGTGTCTACCAGCAGGGGCAACTCCTCATATTTTGCGGGAGAAAAATAGGGTTTCAACCGATGCAGCTTATCGTAAAAACTCCAAACATCACATTTCACTTTTTCATCACAGTATTTGGCTACTTTTATTCCTATTTCAAAGTTTTCAGAAAACCCTTCCGGAAGCTTGTCAATTGCAAGATCTCCTTTGGCTTTTAGTTGAGAAAGGGTAATTGGTTTTAATCCAATTGACAAATCGGCCTGGGAAGAACCTCCTGCTGAAATATTGTATGACGTATTACATGGGAATTGTGAAAGCTCTATCACATGCACAAGCAGCCTGTCGTTATTATCGGCAATAAGCACTGGGGAGGTTCTGTTGTTTTCGTCTCCAATAAAATACTTCTTATAATCTTCTTTCAGGTAGAGCTTGCTTTCTTTTATATAGAAGGCTTTATCCATATCAAAGGTGCTGTACCATGTTTTAAAATCGTCCACATTCGGGCAAACAGTTCCATCATCACAATTGCCAAAAAGGCATCCTATCTTGCAGCCCATTCTTCTAAACCACCAGTGGCCTCCATAGGCATTTACCTTATAGTTTTTATCCAGCTCTTTGCTGTGGGCCTCCGTGTTGTTAATGATATTGATATCCCCCATTACAATGGAAATAAAAACCTTATTGGTAAGCGGGTCAAAAGCAGCACCAACACCGGCATAATAAAGGTCTGCGCGTAAGAAAAGTTTTTTAAACTTCCCCATTTTCTTAAACATTTTTTCAAGAATTTCCGCCTCGGTCAACGTTCTGCCCTTTCCGCTTGTTCCTTCAGATAAAATGATTTCCTGTGGGAGGCCATCTTTTATCCCTCCGTGAAATGTTACGCGCAGGGCTGTAGTACTTTTTTTAAGCTCTTTTTGTACCGGAGTTTCCTGCTTTATTTCGCTGCAATAATTGGCCTGGTCTTGCGAGGCGTTTTCCATTACCTGGGCGCTTACCAGCTCCTCCATTTGAACAAGGGCTCTTTGCTGATTAATATACCCAAGCAATCCTGAGCGAACCGAATCAAGGTCTATTTCCTGAGCACCAATTCTACCTATACTGCTCAGAACCAGCACCCCGATTAATAAGAATAATTTTTTCAAGCGCACTTCAATTTTTTTTAAATATATAAAACTTTCAAAATACTGCAATTCACATAATTGTGTGATTTATTAAAAATGTGTACAGATTGGCTGTTAAAACCTACTTTTGCAGCTTAAAAACACGACCGAATGATTAGGGATATTTTAAGTTCTCTTGGCATAAAAGCCACCAATCAGGGAACATCAACAGGCTTACTAAGTTTCTCCACAAACGAAGCCCCGCAAAAGGAAATTTCCTCTCCCGTAGATGGAAAACCAATTGCAAAAATTATTTATACAACACCTGAAGAGTATAACAATGTTGTACAAACCTCATTAAACGCTTTTCAAACCTGGAAAACAATACCCGCACCCAAAAGAGGGGAAATTGTTAGGCAATACGGCAATGTTCTTAGGGCCAACAAAACCGCTCTGGGCACACTTGTTAGTTATGAGATGGGAAAAAGCCTTCAGGAAGGACTTGGAGAGGTTCAGGAAATGATTGATATCTGTGATTTTGCCGTTGGTCTTTCCCGTCAGCTCACAGGGCTTACCATGCATTCCGAGCGACCAAACCACCGCATGTACGAGCAGTGGCATCCACTAGGTATTGTTGGTATTATCTCTGCCTTTAATTTTCCCGTTGCCGTTTGGAGCTGGAACGCCATGATTGCTGCCGTTTGTGGCGATGTTTGTATTTGGAAGCCTTCAGAAAAAACACCACTTTCTGCAATAGCGTGTCAAAACCTGCTGGCCTCTGTTCTAAAGGAAAACAATGTTCCTGAGGGCGTATTCTGCTTAATAAACGGGGATTATCAAATAGGCGAGTTGCTAACAAAAGACAGCCGTGTTCCTTTAATCTCGGCAACGGGTTCTATCCGAATGGGAAAAATTGTTGGTGCAGAAGTATCCAAAAGGTTGGGTCGCTCCCTGCTTGAGCTTGGTGGAAACAATGCCATTATTGTTACCCCAAATGCCAACCTTGATCTTGCATTAAGAGCCATTACCTTTGGGGCTGCCGGCACTGCAGGCCAACGATGCACAACAACCCGAAGACTTATTGTTCACGAAAGTTTATACAATACGGTAAAAGACAAGCTGGTTGGAATTTTTAATCAGCTTACCATAGGAAACCCGCTTGAAAAAGGGGTGCTTGTAGGACCTCTTATTGACAAACTGGCTGTAAACAATTATCTGGCTGCTATCGAAATGCTAAAAAAAGAAGGCGGAAAAGTATTGTGCGGTGCGGCTGTTTTGTCTGGTACTGGTTATGAATCCGGCTGCTATGTAAAACCAACCATTTGCGAAGCGGAAAATCATTTTCAAATTGTTCAGGAAGAAACGTTTGCTCCCATATTGTATTTGATGAAGTACTCCTCTATTGAGGAGGCTATAGCTATACAAAATGGCGTAAAACAAGGACTAAGTTCTGCCGTGTTTACCGATAATATCCGAGAGGCTGAGTTGTTTCTGTCGGCTGCCGGTTCTGATTGTGGCATTGCCAATGTAAATATTGGTACCTCAGGGGCCGAAATCGGTGGCGCTTTTGGTGGGGAGAAAGAAACCGGAGGAGGCAGAGAATCCGGAAGCGACTCCTGGAAGGCTTATATGAGGCGCCAAACCAATACCATAAACTACGGAAAAGAGCTACCTTTGGCACAGGGAATAGAATTTATTGTTTGATAATCAGGCCTTGTATAGAGGATTTTGCTTTTGGAACACTAATTGTAGAACAGACATCATACACCTAATAGTTAACATATGAAACGGGTAATCATTTTTGCATCACTGTTGTTGATGGCACAGGTTGGTAGAAACCAAAACACTCCTGTTGAAGAAGTTCTTTATGACGTAAAACCAATGCCCAATACGGCATTTACCTTTGGTGAAAGGCTTACTTACCGCGTTCATTACGGAGTGCTTAATGGTGGCAATGCCCATTTCGAAGTGGACGATAAACCACATGCCGTAGGCGATCGTCAAACATATCGCCTCAAGGTTTATGGTAAATCTACCGGCCTTGTAGACATGATGTTTAAAGTTAGAGATGAATATGAATCTTATATGGATGTAAGCGCCCTTGTTCCATGGAAAGCAACTAAAAATGTGAGAGAGGGTGGTTACAGAGATACAGACTTTATCGTGTTCGACCATACGCGCAGGATTGCAAGCAGCCGCAGGGGGCAATTAGCCATTCCAGAAGGAACAAAAGACCTTATTTCTTCCATCTATTATGCCCGTACCCTGGATATGACAAACGCAAAACCTGGTGACGTGTTTCCTGTAACGTTTTACCTTGATCACAAAAACTATGAGTTTCGTTTTAAGTTTATTGGTAGAGAAACCATACAAACCGATATGGGCAAGTTTAAGGCGCTCAAAGTAAAACCACAGGTTATTGAGGGGCGTGTTTTTAAAGATCAGGAGGCTATTACCATGTGGGTTACTGATGATGAAAATAAACTTCCGTTAAGGGTTCAATCTGAAATCTGGGTGGGCTCACTTAGTGCAGACCTGGTAGAAATGAAAGGAATAAGAAACCCATTAACATCAAAAATTAAATAGTAAAAAGCCCGAAATATCGGGCTTTTTTATTTACAGGTGAACCAGGTATTCTTTTAAAATAATGCTAAACCAGGACGTATAATGATCCGGGTATTCATGCATATCTCTTATCAGGTCTTCAAGCGATAACCACTTGTATGATTGAACTTCGTTTTTATTGATATTGGGCACTCCATTAAATTTTCCGGTATACACAAAATCCAGTTCATGTTCTGTAAGTCCGTTTTCAAAAGGGGTACGGTAAATAAAATGAAATTTTTCTTCCAGTTCGCAGTCAAAACCCATCTCTTCATTCAACCTCCTGTGAGCTGCATCAATTGTTTTTTCGTTTGCCCTTGGGTGGCTGCAGCAGGTGTTGGTCCACAACCCCGCTGAATGATACTTATTAAACGCCCGCTGTTGCATAAGCAACTCGCCTTTGTTATTAAAAATAAAAACAGAAAATGCCCGGTGGAGTAACCCTTTCTGATGGGCTTCCTGTTTTTCCATCAGGCCCAGTTCCTGGTCTTTTTCATCTACAAGAATTACATACTCCGGTTCGTTCATAAATTTTCTTCGAGCTTTGCCTTTTCCTGGATTGTCAACTCTCCGCTCTTGCGAAGATACTGAACTATTTTGCTTTGAAGCGTTTTGTCTTTTAACTGCGGAAGAGAAGAAATAAGCCTGTGTTTATCCTTTGCAATGTGTTGGTTGTAGCCTAAAAATTGGGGCGCATTTGTTTGTATCATAAACCGCAAAAAAAACAACTCCGTATTTTGTGTGTCTTTCTGAATGGCCATCTCCAGCAAATCTTTTCCTTTGTTAAAGGTGTTGAGTTTTACCCATGGGTTAAAATAATATTTGGCAAGAATTGCTCTAATGGCACCTGCATATCCCATTATAACAGGTTGCATTGTGGCATCATCCTTTGCTACGTTTAATAAAAAAAGCTGTCCGCTCTCTTCATGCACAATGGCTGCGTCAAACGCTTTTCTTGCATCAGCCAACGACACTTGTTGTGATTTGCTGAAAAAGAAACAAAACACGAGTAAAAGAGTAAATACCCGTTTCATTATAAAAGGTTAAAACTGTGCCTTAAATAAGACCCAAAAAAAAGGGCTATTTTTTTCTTGTCATCAATTCTTATTCTTTCCTGCAAAACCTGTTGCGGTTGAAGCTTTTTAATTTTCTTTAACAGGTTGGAGTAATAGATATACGCTATGTAAACACCGAAACTTGACCTCTTGGGCAGTTTTTTTATTCCCACCAAGGCATACTCAAAATCTTTAATAATATCTGCCTCGATAATCTCTTTGGTTTCCCTGGTAAATTCTTTATTCTGTAATTGTGGGAAATAAGAGCGCCCTAAGGATGTTGAGTCAGTGCTTAAGTCTCTCAGGAAATTTATTTTCTGAAAAGCAGAACCAAGTTTCATCGCATATGGTTTAAGTTCTTTATAAAGTTCTTCGTCATTGTCTACAAAAACCCTAAGACACATTAAACCAACAACTTCTGCCGAACCCAAAATATACTCTTCATAACCATCCTGATCATACGATTTACGGTGTAAATCCATCTCCATACTTTTAATGAAAGTATCAATCAGCCAAAAATCAATCTGATAATCGTGAACCACTTTTTGAAAACTGTTAAGTATGGGATTCAGGCTGATTTTTCTTTCTATTGCCAGGGTGGTATCCCTTCTGAATTCTTTCAGCAACGCCTCTTTGTCATATCCGTCAAAAGAATCAACAATCTCATCCGCAAATCGTACAAAACCATAAATATTGTAAATCGGTTCCTGAAATTTTTTACCCAAAAAGCGGATTCCCAGCGAAAAAGAGGTGCTGTATGCATTGGTAACCATTTTACTGGCACCTGCGGAAACGGTATCAAATAGCGCTTTCATGTTTTAGTCTTTTTACAACAACTGTTTTATATTAATTGTTTGTCAAATACTCCTTTTCAATTTCCAATGCCGCAACCTTTCCGCTGATAATACTTGGAGGAAGGCCCGGACCCGGCACGGTAAGTTGCCCCGCAAAAAACAGGTTGTGAAGTTTTTTGCTTTTGAGGCTTGGCTTAAGCATGGCTGTTTGGCTAAGTGTATTGGCCAAACCATATGCGTTCCCCTTAAAAGAATGATAATCCATAATAAAATCGCGGTATGCATAAGAACGTTTATACACCACATGCGGTTTTATTATTTCTCCGGTCAGCTTTTCAAGTCTGTCTATGAGCACATTAAAATATTCGTCCTTTATCTCATCTGTATCTTCCAGTCCTGGTGCTACTGGTATAAGCATAAATAAATTTTCACAGCCATCCGGTGCTACACGTTTGTCTGTTACAGAGGGTGCTGAAACATAAAAGAGTGGCTTTTCGGGCCATTGCGGGTTCACGTAAATCTCCTCCGCATGGTTATTAAAATCTTCGTCAAAAAACAGATTATGGTGCCTGAGGTTTTTTATTTTTTTATTAATGCCAACATAATACAACAAACAGGATGGCGCCATTTTTCTGGTTTCCCAGTATTTTGGGGAATACGTTCTGCACCCTTCCGGCAGTAGGCGTTGTTCAATATGGTGGTAGTCTCCCGCTCCAACAACCACATCTGCATCAAACTTACCATTCGCGGTAATCACCTTAGTAATTTTTCCACCCTCAGCATCCATTCTTATCACCTCATAACCCGTTTTTATTTTCACACCAACCGACTCAGCAATCTGAACAAAGGCCTCTATGATTTTATGCATACCGCCCATTGGGTACCAGGTGCCAAGGCTCATATCAGCATAGTTCATCAGGCTGTATAATGCAGGAGTATTGCCGGGCATAGCGCCAAGAAACAATATTGGAAACTCCAGCAGTTCTATTAAAAACGGGTGCGAAACGTACTCTCTTATATGTTTCTTCATGCTGGTAAACACATCCATCTTTAGCAACCCCTTTAAAAGCCTTAAATCTGCAAACTCCAGCAGGCTAAGGCTTGGCTTATATACCAGGTCATTAATGCCTACATCATATTTATACGCAGCTTCCTTTAAAAACAATCTTAATTTATTGCTGCTGCCTTTCTCATATCGCTCAAACAACTGTTCCAGCTCTGTCATCGATGCCGGAATATCAACCCCTTCTCCGGTTTTTGTAAATACCTTATACGAAGGGTCAAGCCTTTTCAACTCATAAAAGTCGGACGTTGTATAGCCAAAATCAGAATAAAACTTTTCAAACACATCGGGCATCCAATACCAGCTTGGGCCCATATCAAAAACAAAACCCTCCGCCTCAAAAACCCTTGCTCTTCCTCCGGCCTGCTCGTTTTTTTCAAGCACAGTAACATCAAACCCTTTCTGGGCCAGGTAGCACGCTGCAGATAAACCAGCAACTCCAGATCCTATTATAATTACCGTTTTTGCCATTGTTGTTTGAGTTAATTAAGAACAGTCAAGTTATTCAAAAGTTTCATCGGATTAAAACCTTCTCCGGTTTTTTTAGGTTATTGCTATGGTGAAAATAATCATTGTTGGTTCGGGTATTGCCGGTATAGCGTGCAGCATCAGGCTTGCCTTGTCGGGTCACCAGGTTATTGTAATAGAGGCAAACGATTACCCGGGAGGCAAGCTTACTGAGATAAGACAGGGGGCATACCGCTTTGATGCAGGACCTTCCCTCTTTACCATGCCCCAATTGGTTGATGAGCTTTTTGAGCTTGCAGGCAAACACCCAAAAAAACATTTTAGCTATTTCCGGCTGGAAAGTTCCGGTAATTATTTTTACGAAGACGGTACCTCTTTCTCCTCCTTTCAGGATCACGGTAAGCTAGCCCAAGAGTTAAGTGATAAGCTGGGCGTTGATTCGAAACCTGTTTTCAGCTACCTTAAAAGGGCTGCGTTCCGTTATCGGGTTTGTGCTCCGGTTTTTCTGGAACAAAGCCTTCATAAAGCGCAAAACTACTTTAGTGGGCATGTTATAAAAGGTGCTATAAGCATGTTCCGCCTGGGGCTATTTGGCACCATGAATAAAGAAAACGAAGCCGTTTTCCGCAACAAACACCTTGTTCAGTATTTTAACCGCTATGCCACCTACAATGGAAGCAGCCCATACAAGGCTCCTGCATTGCTAAATATGATTTCACATTTAGAACACAATATGGGTGCCTTTTTTCCGGCAAATGGCATGTTTGATATTACCCAGTCATTATTCATGCTGGCCAAAGATTGTGGCGTTGATTTTATTTTTAACACCTCTGTAGAACAAATTGTTGTTCAGGAAAACAAAGTGAGCGGGGTGCTTGCACAAGGAAAATGGTATGATGCGGATTTGGTAATAAGCAATGCGGATATCTCTACCACGTATCATAAGTTACTTAAAACCCACAAGCCTCCCCTCAAAACGCTAAGGCAGGAAAGGTCTTCTTCCGCCCTTATATTTTATTGGGGCATAAAACACGCTTTCGCCAATCTAGACCTGCACAATATTTTCTTTTCTTCCAATTACGAATCAGAGTTCGATCATTTGTTCCATAAAAAAACCATTTTTTCCGACCCAACGGTATATATTAACATTACAAGTAAATATAAGCCTGATGATGCGCCTGCGGGCTGCGAAAATTGGTTTGTTATGATTAACGTACCAGGCAATTCCGGTCAAGATTGGGATCTGCTTATTAAAACGGCAAGAAAAAACATTATTGACAAACTGAATCGCATGCTTAAAACCGATATTGAACCATTGATTGAGGTGGAAGACATTTTGGACCCACGGCTTATTGAGAGCCGAACCTCTTCAAGTGCAGGCGCATTATACGGTAGTTCAAGCAACAATCGTTTTGCTGCATTCCTTCGCCACAAAAACTTTAGCAGCAACATTAAAGGGCTATATTTTTGCGGGGGCAGCGTGCATCCCGGGGGTGGAATTCCCTTGGCTCTGTACAGTGCAAAAATTGTTGCCGGCCTAATACAAAAGGATTGTAAATGAAACTCAAAAAACACCAGGTTGCCATATTTGTTCTCGCTCTTATCCATTTTATTGGGGCAGGCGGACTAGTGCTGCTGGGCCCGGAGATGATGAGGTTTACTCCATTGAACTTGCTGATAAGTGCTTTGGTGCTGCTTTACTTTCATCCGGAACGAAACAGGCGATTCTGGATCTATACCATAGTTGTGCTGGTATCTGGTTTTATCATTGAATGGGTGGGCGTTAAAACCGGTTTGGTTTTCGGGCATTATTATTATGGTAAAAACCTTGGTTTTTTGCTGTTTGATATTCCATTGATTATAGGTGTTAACTGGTTGCTTTTGTCTTATTCCTCATCCATATTGGCACAACGGGTTATGGTATATTTTAGGTTGAACACTTCTGTTATACACCAGTCTCTGCTGGCCTCTTTTCTAATGGTATTGGTAGATTTGTTTATTGAGCCGGTGGCTTCTGCATCTGGTTTTTGGTTTTGGAAAGACGGTAGCATTCCTTTTCAAAACTTTGTTGCCTGGTTTGTATTTTCTTTCGCCTTTAATTATTTGTTTGCCCGTCTGGAAATATCTTCAAAAAATATTGTCGCTCCATTTTTATATGTTATTCAGTTGCTCTTTTTTGTAGCAATTTTTCTGTTTCGGTAACCTGTTTTGTACTTTCGTTAGTGATGAGTGATGAGGCGAAAACATTCGGGATTAAACAATGGGCAGAAGACGACAGGCCGCGGGAGAAACTGATCAGGAAAGGGAAATCAGCATTAAGCGACTCCGAATTACTGGCCATTCTTATTTCTACAGGAACAAAATCAGACACTGCGTTTGACCTTGCCCAAAAGGTTTTGGTAATGGTTGGCAACAACCTGAATGAGCTTGGAAAGCTTACCATTAAAGATTTACAAAAAGTAAAAGGAATTGGGCAAACCAAGGCCATTACCATAACAGCTGCTCTGGAGCTGGGTAGAAGGCGAAAAGAAGCAGAGGCTGTTCAAAGAGGCACTGTCCTGTCAAGCAAAGACGCCTATGCTTTTTTTGAACCAACCCTAAGCGACATAAAACAAGAAGAGTTTTGGGTTTTGCTTCTTAACCGGTCAAACAAAATTCTTTCTGCAAAAAGAATTAGTGAGGGGGGTGTTGCCGGAACCGTTGCAGATCCTAAAATTATTTTCAAATATGCTCTTGACGAGTTGGCTTCCACCATTATTCTTTGCCATAACCACCCTTCCGGGTCCGTTAAACCAAGCCAGGCCGATATTTCGCTAACAAGAAAAATAAAAGAGGCCGGTACCCTTTTGGAGGTTGTTGTTGCAGATCATCTCATTATTGGCGATAAATCCTATTTCAGTTTTGCGGATGAGGGCTTGCTTCATGGATAATCTTTGATTAGCGGGATTATCTCTTATTTTTGCGGCCATGGTAGCTGCCATCCATAAAATCCGGTTGTGGGTAAGAAAATACCCCTCTATGCACAAGTTTATCAAGTTCTCCTTTGTTGGGGCGGCCAGTGCTATGGTAAGTCTTTTTGTTTTTTGGATTATTTCTTTGCAGTTTCCTCAGTATAACCTGATCGGCAAGGCAATCGGTTATATCATTGGTTTCTTTGTGGGTTTTACACTAAACAAGTTCTGGACCTATGTTGATCGCACAGATGACGGGGAAAAGTATCTGGTAAAATACGTTATTGTTTATGCTATAACCTTTGTTGTTTACCTTGTTTTTAACTATACCTGCGATCATATCATTCGCCTGCACCAGCCAGTGTTTTGGGTGCTTGAGACAATTGATATTACCCCGCTTACAGAAATGGCAAATAAGTATGATACAACCGTTTCCAACGCTGCATCCATTGTTGTTAATGCCTTTCTTAATTTTCTGGGAACAAATTATCTGGTTTTCAGGGTTCCTAAACCAGAGGAGTTGTTTGATTAATCTTTTCTCTTGAGTTTTTTCTTTTGCGCACTGCTCATGGTATTAATTCGCTTATAATATCCCGTCTTACTCGATTTTACCCATACTACCAGCTTTTGTCCACGCTTTAATTTATCGCCCTTTAGCTTATTCCATGATTTAATTTCTTTTGCCGTTACATCAAACCAATCGGCAACATCACCTATAACGTCCCCTTTCTTTACGGTATAAAAAACCTTTTTCTTGTCAAACTTTTTTTCCTCCTTTTCCGGAGCCTTTTGTGTTTCTGTTAAAGGTGTTTGCGCGGGGCCAGCAACGGTGTCTGGTGGGGCCTGCTGAATGGCAACAGGTGTAAACTCCATGGGTTTGGGCAATGGGTTATATACAGAGTCTTTAAGCAACTCAAACATTTTTCCCTTTGTTTTAGGTAAGAAAACCCAGTATCCATCCACGTTATAAGGGATAATATCTTTTTTAAATGTTGGGTTTAGTTTCCTCAGTTGATCAATGGGTATATCAAGTGTCGCTGAGATTTGTTGAAATGAGAGCCATTTATTCACAAGGGCACTATCGTTCTCTGTGTAAAGTTCCGGGTACACCGGCTTAATGCCATGATCCCGGTAAAAATTAAGAATATAGGCCGCTGCAACAAACCTGGGATAAACATCACGGGTGTTTTCAGGAATGTTCGGATATATGTCCCAAAAATAAAGGCTGTTTCCGGCCATTCGGATACACTTGTTTAACATCACCGGAGAACAGGCATATGATGCAATAACAAGTGGCCATTGCTTATAAATACTGTATAAATCCCTAAAGTGTGTTACTGCTATTTGGGTTGATTTTTTGGGATCCTTTCTTTCATCAACAAAGGAGTTTACTTTTAATTTGTACATTTTAGATACGTTGTACGTCATCATCCACATACCTGTTGCCCCATAAGGGTTTTGCGACAGCGGATCAAGCTCAGAAATAGCAACAGCAAGGTATTTTAAATCTGTTGGTATGTTTTTGCTCCTAAGCGAACGTTCTATCATTGGAAAATAAACCTTGCTCAACCCTATTAACTCACGGGTTTTTTCCGGATTTTCAAGGTATGCATCAATATACTTTTTTACTTCCGGGTGGTAGCTAAGGTCAATTGGTGATTTAAGCGTAGCAAGCCGGCTTTGGTATAGTTCTTCGCTTCCCTGCTTAATCTGTGCATTTGAAATGCACACTCCAAATACCAAAAAGTTTATTAATAATACCCAATATCTCATTCTAAAAATGGCTTAAATTGTTTTGGCAAATGCCATTAGCTCTCCATCAGAGAGGTCTTTACTCATCAACTGAACACCAATAGGCATTCCATTGCTATGGTTTCCGCAGGGGATGGAAATTGCCGGATTACCGGCAATATTTGCATGCACAGTAAAGATATCTGCAAGGTACATGGCAATAGGGTCTGCAGATTTTTCCCCGGCCTTAAAAGCTGGCGTAGGCGTAGTTGGTAATAAAATGAAATCGTATTGATTAAAGATATCCCGGGTTTGGTTTTGCACCAGCCTTCTTACCTGTTGTGCTTTTGCATAATAAGCATCAAAAAAACCGGCTGATAAAACAAAGGTTCCCAGCATGATTCTTCTTTTAACTTCCGGCCCAAAGCCTTCACTTCTCGATTTTTTAAACGTTGTTTCCAGATCCTTTGCGTTTGCGCTTCTGTAGCCATACATCAAACCGGAAAAACGCGACAGGTTAGAGGATGCCTCGGCTGTGGTAAGCACATAATAAACGGGAACCAGCGCATCCAACAGGGGGAAGCTAATTTCTTCTACAATATTCCCTTCTTCCTTAAGCTTATTTATTGTTCTCTCTATGGTTGATTTTACTTCCGGATCAACACCTTCGTGATAAAGACCTTCTTTTACCACAGCTATTCTTGCTTTGGTTTTTGTTGTGGTTTTTGAGTAATCAGGAACGCTGTCTGAAAGCGTGGTAGCATCGTTTGCGTCTTTACCAGAAATAACACTCATCAGAAGTTGCATATCATCTATGCTTCTGGTTAATGGGCCAATCTGATCAAATGAAGAGGCATAGGCAATAAGACCATATCTGGAAACTCTTCCGTAGGTTGGCTTTAGGCCGTAAACCCCGCAAAATGCTGCAGGTTGCCTAACCGATCCACCCGTGTCTGATCCCAAAGCCGCTAAACACATATCCGCTTGCACAGCAACAGCAGCCCCTCCGGAAGAACCCCCGGAAACCCTTTCGTTATCGGCAGCATTCAACACCCGGCCATAAGCAGAGTTTTCATTGGATGCCCCCATAGCAAATTCATCGCAGTTCAGGCGGCCTATTATAATGGCATCTTCTGCTAAAAGCTTATCTACAACCGTTGCCGAATAAACAGACTCAAACCCTTCTAATATTTTAGATGAAGCCGAAACTTTATGTCCCTTAAAACAAATATTATCCTTTAGCCCGATAACCATTCCTGCCAGGGATCCGGCTTGGCCTTTCTCTATTTTTTGCTGAATGTTTTCGGCTCTTTCTGTCGCATCTTTTTCAAATACTTCCAGAAAGGCATTAAGGTGTTTATTCTTCTCAATATTGCCGAGATAATATGAAACAAGACCACTCATCGTGATCTTGCCGGCTGAAATATCTGCCTTTATTTCATTAACACTACTATATCTTCTCACTATTTACTCTCTTCTTTTGCTTTGTCTTTTTCTTTCATTCCTTCCTCAATTTGTGACTTCACGCTCTTCTTGGCATCATTAAACTCTCTGATACCCTGACCTACCCCCCTCATCAATTCTGGAATTTTTTTGCCGCCAAACAGCAGGAGTATCGCAAGAATAATTAAAATCCATTCTCCGCCTCCAAGATTTCCTATAAAAAGTAATGTGTTCATTTGTCAAATATTTAAGCTACGAAATTAGGTTTTTTTTTAATTATAAGTAGAATATCAAAGCTGAACGAGCTTTTTAAGTTGTTTAATCTCACGATCATTTAACTCTCTCCACTCGCCTCTTGATAGTGCTTTTTTATTGAAACCCGCATATACCACCCTATCAAGCTTATCAAGCGAATACCCGATTGACTCAAACATCCGGTGAACAATACGGTTTTTTCCACTATGAAGTTCAACAAGAACTTCATTTTTATGGGCTGGGTCCGGCATCAAAACAGCATCTGGTTTAATAAAGCCATCTTCCAACTCCACCCCGTTTGCCAGTTTCCACAAATCCTCCCCTTTAAAGTTTTTGTTGAGGGTTGCCTTATAAACTTTTTGCACGCCATATTTGGGGTGCATTAATCGTTGAGAAAGCTCTCCATCATTTGTGAGTATTAGCACGCCTGTGGTATTTCTGTCCAGCCTTCCAACAGGGTAAACCCTGGGCAGCTGATGGCCAATAATCAGGTCTGTTACAATTCTTCTTTTATCAGGATCGTCCAATGTTGTTATGGTGTCCTTAGGTTTGTTCATGATCAAATACACCTTTCTTTCGGTAGAAAGTCTTTCGTCATTAAACCTAATATCGTCTCCTGGTTTAACCTTTGTGCCAAGCTCCGAAATAATTACCCCATTAACACTCACCAATCCGGCTGTAATTAACTCATCAGCTTCTCTCCTTGAGCAAATTCCTGCATTAGATAAGTAACGGTTTAGCCTGATTTCTCCTTCAAAAGATTCCATGATATCTGGTTGCTCTTTCCTTTTTTTCTCGTAAGACTTTTGATATCCCCGTTTTGCTGTATCTCTCTTGGTATACTCCTTTTTATCTTTCCTGAATGCCGGCCTTTCTTTTGAGCCACCGTCCTCTTCTCTTGATTTCTTCTTTTCCGCGTAGCGCTCATTAACCTTATCTACCGTGCTTTTTTTCTCTATTCTTGGTCTGCGAGGTCTTTCGTCATCAGTTTTTCTGCCTTTATAGGTACTGCCTGCCCTGCTGCGAACACCTGTTGACGCATCGCTGTTTCTTCCTCGAGATCTACTATCATCGGATTCCTCCCCTGATTTTGTGCGAGCTCTGGAATAGCCCTTTTCCGGGCTGCCTGTATCTTTTCTTTCTTCCCAGCTCTTAGATACACCATCATCGTTTGGTTCGTCCCTTCTTGGTGGTTTATCGCTCCATGAGGTTTTTCTTCCCGCAGATTTATAGCCAACCTTACGATCCGGTTTATCGCCCCACGGCTTTTTGTCTTCTCCTGAAGAAGTCCTTGAACTGTATTTTCTCTCGGGCTTGTCGCCCCAGGATGTTTTTCTGCCTGCAGGTTTAAACCCGGCTTTACGATCCGGTTTATCGCCCCATGGTTTTTTGTCTTCGCCCGAAGTAGTCCTTGAACTGTATTTTCTCTCGGGTTTGTCGCCCCAGGATGTTTTTCTGCCTGCAGGTTTAAACCCGGCTTTACGATCCGGCTTGTCTCCCCATGGTTTTTTGTCTTCGCCTGAAGAAGTCCTTGAACTGTATTTTCTCTCGGGTTTGTCGCCCCAGGATGTTTTTCTGCCTGCAGGTTTAAACCCGGCTTTACGATCCGGCTTGTCTCCCCATGGTTTTTTGTCTTCGCCTGAAGAAGGCCTAGAACTAAATTTTCTTTCGGGTTTGTCTCCCCAGCTTTTTTTTCCGGCTGCGGGTTTTGATCCAAATTTAGTTTTGCCTCCGCTGAAGGATTTTTTTGCCCCTCCGCTATAAGACTTTTTGGAAGCAGCAGATCTGCTTTTGGTTGGTTTTCTATTACTCATCGAATGTGCAAAAGTAGTTTATTTTTTTTCGATGACGGGATTATTTACAAAACCAGAAGCCTTCGCTAATCACTTTTCAACCAATGTGAACAGCATTTTGAGCCTGAAAGCCCCGTTTTGCCTGCTTTTCAGCACATTAGGCGTGGGGCCCATATTTTGTGTCTATTAAATTATTTCGCTCCTGCCATACATTCTTCTCATCTGAACGGCATCTGCGTTCTAATGCAACAAAAAGGGGTAAATTTGTTTCTTATCACTAAACCAATACCAAATTGATTGCCTTTACAAAGTTTTCTTTGCCAAATGGACTTACCGTAATCCATCATGAAGATAAAAAGACACAGTTATGTGTAATGAACATTCTTTATAAGGTTGGATCAAAAAATGAGGATCCAAACAAAACGGGTTTTGCACATTTGTTTGAACACCTCATGTTTGGCGGATCAGCTAATATCCCAGATTATGATGGCGCATTGCAAATAGCGGGAGGAGAAAACAACGCCTTTACCAGCAATGATATCACCAACTATTATCTTACGCTTCCTTTTAACAATATTGAGACCGGATTCTGGCTGGAAAGCGACAGAATGCTTAGCCTGGATTTTAGTCAGAAATCTCTTGACGTTCAGAAAAATGTAGTTATAGAAGAGTTTAAAGAGCGGTACCTTAACCAGCCTTATGGAGATATTTGGTTAAAAATGTTGCCACTTGCCTACCAAGAGCATCCGTATAGTTGGCCCACCATTGGCAAAGAAATAAGCCATATCGAACATGCCACACTTGATGAGGTTAAAGATTTTTTCTTTTCGTTTTACGCTCCCAACAATGCCATCCTGGTGGTAGCAGGCAATATAAGCCTTCAAAAAACGAAGGATCTGTGTAAAAAGTGGTTTGAAGATATTCCCGCCCGCCCGCTAAAAGAAGCAAGCTACCGGCAAGAACCAAAACAGGAAGAACCACGGGAGATTGAGATAAGTGCCGATGTTCCTCTTGATGCCATCATAAAGGCCTACCATATGCCGGGCCGCATGCAAAGCGGTTATTACGAAACAGATTTGTTATCAGACATTATGGGTTCTGGCAGGTCTTCCCGGTTATTTCAGGAGTTGGTAAAGGAAAAAAGGCTGTTTTCCGAAATTGACTGCTACATCAGCGGAGACGTGGATCCCGGGCTTTTTATGATAGAAGGAAAACTGATGCGCGGGGTACCCATGGACAAAGCCAATCAGGCAATTATTTCCTGTATTGATAATACCCTGAACGAGATAACAGACGATGAACTTGTAAAAGTTAAAAACAAAACAGAAACCACCATACGATTTAATGATGTAAATATTCTTAACAGGGCTATGAAGTTGGCCTATTGCGAAATGCTGGGAAATATTGATCTGGCAAACGAGGAGGCATCACACTACCTCAACGTTCAAATGTCAGACCTTATTAATAATGGTAGGGTTCTATTATCTGAAAAAAACTGTTCAACAATCTTTTACAAAGCAAAAAAATGACTTTAAACAGATCACAAGAGCCAGAAATACAGGTTATTACCCATTTGGATATCCCTCCAGGTGAAAAGGTAACCACACCAAGTGGTATTGATATACACATAGTTAAGGATATAACCTGTGATGTTCTTAAAATAGAGTTTGTTTTTGATGCCGGGTTCAGGGTTCAGGATTTTCCCTATCAGGCCACAGCCTCAAGTGCCATTTTAATTGATGGCACCTCTAAAAACACGTCTAAAGAACTCGCAGAAAAACTCGATTATTATGGTGCATACCTGCAAAACAGGGCCGGCCATGATGATGCGTCTCTTACCCTATATTGTCTGCCTAAACATGCCGCTTCGTGTATCCCATACCTGATGGAAATTTTATCCCTGGCCAATTATCCTGAAAGCGAAATTGAAACCCAAAAGCAAAATGCTAAACAACGTTTGCTTGTTAATGAAAACAAAACATCATTTTTAGCACGAAGGGCATTCTATGAAACCATATTTGGGAAACAAAATCCATACGGAACACCTGTAAATCAACAAGATATAGAAAACATTTCACGTGAAACACTTCTACCTTTTTATTCCGGACAATACCAGAACAAAGCAAAGTATGTGCTTGTTTCGGGCAATGTTTCAGACTCTGTAATCACTATTCTTTCACAGGCTTTAGCACTATTTTCGCTTCAAAAAACAAAGCCGCTAATCACCCCTACACATACAAGTCCATCAAATAAACAATTTATACTTAAGGATGGTGCGGTCCAATCAGCCATCAGAATTGGCCGTGCATTTGTAAACAGGCAGCACCCTGATTATAGAAAAATGCAGGTGCTTAACCTTGCCCTTGGGGGTTATTTTGGGTCAAGATTAATGACCAATATTCGTGAAGAAAAGGGACTCACATACGGCATATACTCAGCCGTTGAATCATACCTTTATGGCGGGGCTTTTTATATAGATACCGATATGAACAACAAACTGGTTGGTGATGGTGTGGAAGAAATTTATAAGGAAATCGGCCTTTTAAGAGAGAAGCCAATTGAAAAAGGGGAGCTCGAAACGGTTAAAAGTTATATGTTGGGATCATTTCTAAGAAGTCTTGATGGCCCATTTTCTCTTGCAGACAGGTATAAAATTCTTATAGATTATGATCTATCCCACGATTACTACAGTGAGTTTGTTGAAATAATACAAACAACAAACGCGTTAACATTACAAGAACTTGCAAACAAGTATTTGCAGGAAACCGACTTATATGAAGTCATTGTTGGTGAAAAATAACCTTGTGCTGCTTGCAGCTTTATTACTTAGTCTGGGGCAAATATTTGCGCAGCTACCGGCTAAAATGAGGCGTGTTTGCCGACCCGGGGTTAACAACTCGCTTTACTTTTTCCCTTCTCAGGATACATGTTCTGCTTTTAAAAAATACTATTTGTGGGGACGAAACGGCAGCATTGGCCCTTATGTTTTATTAGATTCAATTACAAACAAGGCGGCCGACTCTTACACCCATATTAACGCAAATCCGTCCGGTAACCCAACAAACTGGAGCTATTTTATCGAGTATAGCGATAGCTGCTATCTTCTTAGCGCATTCTCTGATACCATGTCTGTTGATGAAACACCTCCGGATACCCTTTTTCTTGATTCGGTAAGTGTAGATATTATAACCAATAAGGTAAGTATTGGGTGGAGAAAAAACCAGTCTCCCGATTTCTACAGGTACTTACTCTACTATGATAGCTTAGGAATAAAATGGGTTGAAGTTACCAATACCATTCTTCGCGATACCTTTTTAACCGATAACAACACATTCTCGGATCCCAGGTTGAGGCCGTTAAAATATGATATTACTTCAAAAGACAGTTGCGATACGAGGGCTCAGGTTTTTAATATAAACCCTCACTCTACCATTTACCTCAGTGGGGCCATAGACACGTGCAAAAAAGTCGCCTCCTTAACTTGGACACACTATATTGGATGGGCAAAGGTGAGACGTTATTATATCTACAAACGGGTTAACGGACTTGCATACGTATTAATCGATTCTATTGATGGCAGTATAAATAAATATGATAATCCGATTATACTTGGAGATGTTAATGATTACTTTGTACGGGCGTTTAAGGATACCTCCATTATTGTTAGCTCCACATCCTCCCTATTAACCCTTCAAAGTAGAAGCCGAAACGATCCCAACAATACTTTGCTTGTTAATGTTACTGCTGTCGATCCGGATGATGATAAGCTTGAAATTGCTGCTTTAATTAAAACAGGTGAGGAGTCCCGCTTTATTAATTACCTCTTCTCCAATTCTGCCAACCCGGCAATATTTAATTCTATTACATCTCAAAACACTTTAGGCTCATCAGGCCTTCAGAAGGTTGTTCTGATTTCTCCTGACAAAGCAGATATATTATTGTATAAGCTGGAAAGTGCGGACCTCTGCAATAATAAAATACCAAACGCTGTTATTATGCCTCAGTTAAATGTAACGGCTACCGCAAATGGGGACAATAACACACTTCTTTGGAATAAGCATTTTGGGTGGGATAGTGGTGTAGAAAAGTACAGGATTTATAGGGGTACAAATGACGATTCTGGCATTAGAACATATTTTCTCATCGATTCGGTTTCCGGATCTGATTCGGTATATACAGACATCAACCTTCCAGATCGTATAGGCAGTTTTGGACTGTGTTATTATATAGAAGCCATTCAAAACTCCGGATCTCCTTCCGGTTTTCAAAGTGCAGCTAGGGGCTTTTCAAAATGCCTAATCGGAGAGTTGATCGTTTTTGTTCCAAACGCCTTTCATCCTGAAGGAGTGAACAAATTCTTCAGGCCTGAGGGAAGTTATATAGATTATGTAAATTCGTCCCTTGAAATCTTCGACCGTTGGGGAAACCGCGTAATTGCAATTAAGGATATTACCAATGGATGGGATGGCAAAGACTCCTCAGGAAATATGAGATCCGGAGGTGTTTACTATTATAAGCTTAATCTAATAAGTCCTAATGGCCAAAAACAAACAAAAACCGGTTTCGTTACCCTCCTTAACTAACCAAATTTCCTTTAACCTTATTGACTGTAAATTTACGCTCCGTGATCGGGGCACTATTCGTTCCTGGGTAAGGAATGCTGTTTTGCTTGAGGGCAAAAAGCTCGATGAGCTAAGCTTTAATTTTTGTTCGGACGAACACCTTCTTGGTATAAATAAACAATTCCTTAAACACGATTATTATACCGATATCATCACATTCGACCTTTCAGAGGAGGAGGGTATTCTCGGGGATATCTATATTAGCATAGATCGTGTAAGGGAAAATGCAAAACAAAATGGCGCCCCGTTTCACGTGGAACTTAAGCGCGTAATGATACATGGGGCCTTACACCTCTGTGGCCTTAATGATAAAACAGCAAAAGAAAGACTTCGCATGCGAGAGAAAGAAGACCATTACCTATCTTTGTGGCCATTGTAAACCATACGTTTCACGTGAAACGTGGGACAAAAACATAATTACCTAATTATCAAATGTTTAAAGAATACGATATCATTGTTGTGGGGGCGGGTCATGCCGGGTGTGAGGCTGCTGCTGCTGCTGCCAACCTGGGCTCAAGCGTGCTGCTGATAACCATGGATATGAACAAGATAGCACAAATGAGTTGCAACCCCGCAATGGGCGGAATTGCTAAGGGTCAGATTGTCAGGGAAATAGATGCAATTGGGGGCTATTCCGGAATAATTTCTGATAAGTCTACTATTCAGTTTCGTATGCTAAATCGATCAAAGGGGCCTGCCATGTGGAGCCCACGAAGCCAGAACGACAGAATGCTGTTTAGCCAGTATTGGCGAGAGGTCTTAGAACAAACGCCCAATGTTGACTTTTGGCAGGATATGGTTAAGGAAATAATTGTTGAACATGGTGCTGTATGTGGAGTTATCACTGGTATGGGGCAGGAAATACGGGCAAAATCTGTAGTGCTAACAAATGGCACCTTCCTTAATGGTATTATCCATATTGGAACCAAACAGTTTGGAGGGGGCAGGATTTCAGAAAAAGCCTCAAGTGGAATTACAGAGCAACTCATTAATCTTGGATTTGAGAGCGGCAGAATGAAAACCGGAACTCCACCAAGGGTTGACGGCAGATCGCTTAATTATGAGAAAATGGAGCGGCAGGAAGGGGATGAAAACCCGGGTAAGTTCTCCTACTCATCACAAACAACTTCTGTTACCAACCAAAGGTGCTGTTGGATTACTTATACAAACGATGCGGTACATGATGTGTTGAGAACCGGCTTTGAAGACTCACCCATGTATGCCGGGCGTATTCAGGGTTTAGGCCCGAGGTATTGCCCGTCAATTGAGGATAAAATAAACCGTTTTGCCGAAAGGGAACGCCACCAGATATTTGTAGAGCCTGAAGGCTGGAATACCGTAGAAATTTATGTTAACGGGTTCTCTACCTCCTTACCCGATCATGTTCAGTTTAATGCCCTGAGGTTGATTCCTGGTTTTGAAAAAGCTAAGATTTTCCGTCCCGGGTATGCAATAGAATATGATTATTTTCCGCCAACACAACTCAAAACAACCCTTGAAACTCACCTGATAAAGAACCTCTTTTTTGCCGGCCAAATAAATGGAACTACCGGTTATGAAGAAGCTGCCTGCCAAGGCCTGATGGCGGGTATCAATGCCCACCAGAATACCAAAGAAGAAGAGCCTTTTGTGTTGAAGAGATCTGATGCTTATATTGGCGTATTAATTGATGATCTGGTAAACAAAGGCACAGATGAGCCATACCGTATGTTTACTTCCAGGGCCGAATACCGCATCTTACTCCGCCAAGACAATGCAGATATCAGGCTTACAGAAAAAGCCTTCAAACTTGGATTGGCTTCCGAAGAGCGCCTCAGAGCCGTAGAACGTAAAATTATCGAAACAGGTCAAATAGTTGATTACTTTAAGAAAACCTCTGTAACCCCTAACGAAATTAACCCTTTGCTTGAATCGCTGGAAACGCCACCCATTCCTCAGAATTATAAACTTGATGCCATTCTCAGCAGGCCACAAGTAACACTTAAGGATATACAAGTGTCTGTTCCCACATTGTCTGCCTTTCTGGCTCCGTTTGATGAGGAGGCTGTTCTGCAGGCTGAAGTGTCAATGAAATACGAAGGTTATCTGGAAAAAGAAAAACAGATGGCCGATAAAATAAACCGCCTGGAAGAAATTCGTATTAAATCCGATTTTGATTACCATTCCGTAAAATCCATTTCTATGGAGGCAAGAGAGAAGCTGATTAAGCAGAGACCAGTAACTCTGGGACAGGCTGCCAGAATAAGCGGAATTTCTCCGGCAGATATTTCTGTTCTTCTTGTGCATTTGGGTCGTTAATGCATCTATTCACACAATTAATTCCTTTTATTTGCTGTAATGGAAAACCTCTCTTTTTGCCTTGTTTGTGGCAGCACTAATATAAAGAAAGAGCTAGAGTGCAAAGATTTTGTTGCCTCAGGAGAGTTCTTTGAATTGCACCGGTGCAACAACTGTTCTTTTTTATTTACCAATCCTCGGCCCTCTGTTTCTCAAATAGGCCCCTATTACCAAAGCGACAGGTATGTTTCGCATGCAGGGGATAAGAAGGGCTTTAGCTTTATGTATAAGGTTTACGATATTGTGCGTGATTATAGCATCAGCCAAAAATTAAACCTGATAAAGCAATATCACAAATCAGGGAGTTTGATGGATTTGGGATGTGGGTTAGGTTATTTTTTAAACGGAGTAAATAAAGACGGGGTGTTTGCTCCTACAGGTGTTGATGTGAGTGACGATGCGATTAAGTATGTTAAAAACACCTTTGGCCTCGAGGTTAAAAACGAATCCGATCTCGATAAATTCGATAGTTATTCTTTTGATGTTATTACTCAATGGCATGTGTTGGAGCACGTACATTTGCTTAATGAGCGTATGCAACAATTAAAGAGGTTGCTTAAACCTAACGGAACGCTGTTTATTGCTGTGCCTAACAGCAACAGTTGGGATGCATTACATTACAAGGAATTCTGGGATGGTTATGATGTACCCCGACATCTTTATCATTTTAATCAAAAGAGTTTTTCCCTTCTTATGCAAAAGCATGGATTTAAAGTTGTAGAAACCAAACCAATGATATTTGATGCGCCATACATCAGTATGCGCAGCGAGGTTCACAAGGGGCGCTCTTTTGAATTTGTAAGAGGGGCGCTTAGTGGTGCTATATCCACCATTAAAGCAAAAAAGAATAATGACTATTCCAGCTTATTATTTGTTGTTACAAACAGCTAATTCTGCAATATATTGATTACCCATAAAACACATTTATTAGCCGGTATTAGCAGCATTTTTGCCATTTGGCTTATTTCTTCCTGTGCGCAGATTGTTTCTCCATCAGGGGGGCCAAAAGATACAACGCCTCCAAAAATTGTTCGTGAGTTTCCTCTAAACGCAAAGCCGGGTTTTAGTGAAAAAAAGATTATTATTACGTTTGATGAGTTTGTTTCCATTAGTAACCCTGAAGACCAAATAGTAATATCGCCTCCACTGGAAGAAAAACCTGAATACGAAATTAGTGGTAAAAACCTCATTATCCGTTTTAATAAACCACCGGCTCCCAATACTACCTACACCATTAATTTCGGCAACGCAATTATTGATGTGCATGAAGGAAATGCTGTTTCAGATTACAGGTATGTTTTTTCTACCGGAAACACCATAGATACTTTGTTCATAAAAGGAAATATTGTTCTTGCTGAAACAAATACGCCTCAGAAATCGGTTAGCATTTGCTTATATCCTGCATTAACCTTTACAGATTCAACCATCTATAAAAACAAGCCGGCATACTTTGCAAAGTCAAGAGATGGCGGAGGTTTTAGTCTGGAGAATTTACCCGCCAATAATTATTATCTGATTGGTTTTATGGATGAAAACAAAAACCTCAAATATGATAAAACCGAACCCATCGCCTTTCATCCAACAGTGGTAAATACAACCGACTCCGGAAATTCCATAAGGAAGTACTTATATATGCCAGATTTATATGAGAGAGGAAGGATACTGGATACCTTTTGTCGTGAAAAAAACAAGTATACTTTTCTTGTTTATAAGCCAGATTCCTACAAAATCAATGCAAATACAACCAAACGTTTTTTTACCTGGTTATCTAAAGGAAAAAACGAAACAGATAGCATATTTCTTTTTACCGATAAAAATGAGGTTGATAGTTTGCTCATTAAAAACGATACATCATCATTTTACCTTAAACCAAAACAGGGTGCGAAAAAGCCGCCCTTTATGGCAGCAATAAATAAAACCGTTGAGCTAAATGATAGTGTAACAATTCACTTTTCTACTCCCCTGTTAACTTATGATACCAGCCGCATTTTATTAAAAGAAGACACTATAGCTGTAAAACCGGTATTTTTCGTTTCTGACGAAAACAAGAACATTAAACTTTGGCATGTGTGGAAAGAAAACACCAGGTATGAAATAACCTTGAAAGACTCTGCATTTACTGATATTTATTCGCAATACAGCAAGTCTGATAAACATATGTGGGGCGCTAAGAATTTAAAGAGTTACAGCACGTTAAAATTGAAGTTTAATTACTCCGGAAATAAAGAAAACCTGCTTATTCTATTAATAAGCGCAGATGAAAAGAATATATATAAAACATTTCATCTGAATACATCAAACGTGTATTATTTCGACTATTTATTACCAACCACCTACAGAATAAAAGTAGTGCACGATGTAAATAAGAATAGCAAATGGGATAACGGTGATTTTTTTAAGAAAAGACAACCCGAAACCGTCTTTTACTTTCCTGAGTCTATAACACTTAGGGCTTATTGGGACCTTGAACAAACCATTGATTTAAACAGTATTTTAAAGTAATGTGGATAAATGGCACACTTAACCCTTTTATGTGGATGAAGATTGTGGGAAGAAATACTTTGTCCCATAAGTGGTGGGTTACCCACCGGATAACAAAAACATGTATACATATATTAACGAATAATGTTATGCTCATTCTATATGTGAACTGGGATATTAACATTGTTTATATTTGAATATAATAGTCTAATAATCAATATTAATATATGTTGGTATCATGTTGATGAGTGCTTAATAACCAATTTAACAAGGTTATGAAAACTGCTTTATCAACCAATTCACAGCCTCTATTACAATAACTACTTTTAAAAGGTTATTAGTTTTAGATACTGTGTGTTTAGGGAGAACAGGAAATTATATTAGTTTTGGTGGTTCCATTGCTGAAAAAAATGAAAGGAATTTTATGATTGATAAACTGAAGCAGGTAATTGAAAAAGTGAACGAGCAGAAAATTAATTCTGCCGAAGAGCTTGAGCAATTCAGAATAAAATATTTATCACGGAAAGGTGTTTTAAACGATTTGTTTGAGGAATTTAAAAATATACCCAACGAGTTTAAAAAAGATACCGGAAGGGTAATGAATGAACTTAAACAAAAAGCGGAAGCAAAATTTATTGAATTACAGGAAAGGTTTGCAACAAGTAAAAACAAAGATCGGGCAGAAATAGATCCCACATTGCCAGGAGAACCGCTTGTTTTGGGAACCAGGCATCCAATTTATATTTTCCAAAACAGGGTACTTGATGTATTCAGAAAACTGGGATTTACCATAGCTGAAGGCCCAGAGATTGAAGATGACTGGCATAATTTTTCGGGGCTTAATTTTCCTGAAAACCATCCTGCCCGGGATATGCAGGATACCTTTTTTATTGATAAAAATTATTCCCTCAGAACCCATTGTACCAGTGTGCAGGTAAGGCTTATGGAAAACCAAAAACCTCCTATAAGAGCCGTGATGCCGGGGCGGGTTTACAGGAACGAGGCTATTTCTGCAAGATCACACTGTTTTTTTCATCAAATAGACGGGGTATATATTGATAAAAATGTGTCGTTTGCCGACTTAAAGCAAACACTGTATTTTTTTGTTAAAGAGTTATTTGGAGAAGAATATGGAATCCGTTTCAGACCCAGTTATTTCCCTTTTACCGAACCATCTGCCGAAATGGATATTGCCTGTATTATTTGCAAAGGAGAAGGATGTAATGTGTGTAAACATACCGGATGGCTGGAAATTTTAGGATGCGGAATGATAGATCCGAATGTTCTTGCAGCCAGTGGTATTGATCCGGAGGTTTATTCCGGGTTTGCATTTGGAATGGGTGTGGAGAGAACAACAATGATGCTTTATGGGGTAAAAGACATCAGGTTATTAAGCCAGAACGATGTGCGTTTCCTTGGCCAGTTTTCTTCGCAATAAAATATAATAATGCCTATTTTGAAACAGAATCTGTTCCATTAATTTGAGCTTGTATGGCCTTTTCAAGAGAGTCCATAGCCTTTTGATCTTTCTGCATTTGATCTTCTACAGCGGTGTTTTCCTCTTTATTTAATACTTTTTCCTGAGGGTTGGTATTACCACCACATGACGCAATAAAAAGTGCTGTTGCTGCAACAAAAAATATTTTTTTCATGGTATTTAAAACTATCTCAATACAAAATTTTGACCCAAATAAACCTTTCTAACCATCTCATCATCGGCCAGCTCTCTTGCTGTTCCTGCTTTCAGTAATTTTCCTTCAAATAACAAATAGGCACGGTCTACAATAGACAATGTTTCATGAACATTATGATCAGTAATTAAAATGCCAATATTTCTGTGTTTTAATTTGGCAACTATTTGTTGGATATCTTCTACAGCAATAGGATCTACACCGGCAAAAGGCTCATCCAATAAAATAAACTTAGGATTTACTGCAAGTGCTCTGGCAATTTCGCAGCGTCTTCTTTCACCACCGCTCAGTACATTTCCAAGGTTTTTTCTAACCCGGTTTAAGCCAAACTCCTCTAATAATTCTTCCAGTTTATGTTTTTGTTCTTCTTTGGAAAGTTTCGTCATTTCTAGCACAGCCCTTAAATTATCTTCCACACTAAGGGTTCTGAAAACAGAAGCTTCCTGTGGCAAATAACCAATACCCTTTTGAGCTCTTTTATACATAGCCATTTGGGTAATATCTTCATCACCCAGCAGAACCCTGCCCTCATCAGGTTTTACAATACCAACGGTCATATAAAAGGAGGTTGTTTTACCGGCACCGTTTGGCCCGAGCAATCCTACACATTCTCCTTGATTTACATCAAAAGACACATTGTTTACAACACTTCTTTTTTTGTACCTTTTTACGAGGTTCTCTGTTTTTAAGAGCATATCATATCATTAATAGGCCCGGGCCGTTATACCTTCCATATAATTGATAAAAGCTTTATTTACCACCTTATTTCCACCAGGTGTAGGATAATTACCGCTAAAGTACCAATCTCCGCTATGCTCCGGACAAGCGGTATGCAAATTATTCAAAGATTGATAAATCACACCCACTTCGGCTTTAATATCTGCGGGGGTAACTATTTCTGCTACTTTGTTACTTATTTCATCATCCGTAAACATATTGTATAATTCCTGAAGATGGTTTACAACGTCTTCTTTAGGCAGGTGCTCCTGGGCTTTACATTTGGCGTAAACCTCCTGTAATAAGTGCTCCTTTCGTTGTTCTTTTATCAGGGCAATCATAGCCTGGAAAGCAATAAAATCCTTTAACCTGCTCATATCAATGCCATAACAATCGGGGTATCTGATTTGCGGAGCTGATGAAACAATGATAATTTTCTTCGGATGTAACCTATCCAGAATTCTTAGAATGCTTGTTTTTAACGTAGTTCCCCTTACAATGGAATCATCCATTACCACCAGTGTATCCTTTTCATTGTTTATTAACCCGTAGGTAACATCATAAACATGCGCTACCATATCTTCCCTGTGCTGATCATCGGTGATAAAAGTGCGCAGCTTAGCATCTTTTACCGCAATTTTTTCCCTGCGGGGCTTTAATGCAATCAACTTCTTCAGTTTTTCCCTATCAGGATCGGCACCCATTTTTATAATCTCGTTGGCCTTGTATTCGCTGAGATAATCAAGCACCCCATCTATCATGCCGTAAAAGGCCGTTGCAGCTGTATTGGGTATATAAGAAAAAACAGAATTTTCTATATCGTGATGAATCGAACTGAGCACCTTTGGAGCAAGTAAGTACCCTAGTTTTTTACGCTCTTTGTAAATATCGCGGTCATTACCCCTGGAGAAATAAATCCGTTCAAATGTACACTGTGTGGTTTTTTCGGAAGGGATAATATTGGTTTCACTAACGGTACCATCTTTTTTAATAATAAGAGCATTGCCAGGGCCAAGCTCTTTTATGCTGTTTATTTTTACATTAAACCCAGTTTGAATGGCCGGTCTTTCAGAAGTTGCAACAACCACCTCATCATCCTGATAGTAGAAACAAGGTCTGATACCGTTCGGATCCCTTACAATAAAAGCATCGCCATGGCCCACCAGGCCGGCAAGCACATAACCCCCATCAACCTCTTTTAATGAACGTTTTAAAATATGTTCTACATTCAGGTTATCTGCAATAAGGTGGGTTATTTCTTTATTAGAGTGTCCCTTTGCCTTAAATTCGCCAAACCAGCGCTGGTTTTCTTCATCCAAAAAATGGCCAATTTTTTCGAGCATGGTAATGGTATCAGCCTTTTCACTTGGGTGTTGACCTAAATCAATAAGAAGCTGAAACAACTCATCCACATTGGTCATGTTAAAATTACCAGCCAACATCAGGTTGCGGGTCATCCAGTTGTTTTCGCGTATAAAAGGGTGGCATAAGTTACTTTCGCTGCCCCCATACGTACCATACCGTAAATGGCCAAGCAAAACCTCACCGCCAAAAGGAGAGTTTTTTCTAAAATAATCCGGATCGGAAAGATCTTTTTTTGAACCGGAGTCGTTTATTTTTTTGCTTATTTTTCCAAAAATCTCTGCAATGGCACTGCTGCCGCTTGCCCTTTTCCTGTAGAGGTATTGACTCCCCGGCTCAGGATTGAGTTTTACCACACCAACCCCGGCACCATCCTGCCCCCGATTGTGTTGCTTTTCCATAAGGAGATAAAGCTTTTTAAGGCCATAAAGGGTAGAGCCGTACTTTTGCTGATAAAATTCAAGGGGTTTAAGCAGGCGGATAAAGGCTATTCCGCATTCGTGTTTTATTGGATCGCTCATAAAGGAGCAGCGAAGTTAATTATTGCCGGGTTATTTATCCTATTGAAAAAAGAACATTTTTTGAATGTGGCCGCCCATGCATTTTATTGCAGCTCAGGACCATATTTATTGTTTGTAAATTGGAGGGAATAACGGCAAAACAATAAAGAAGAATAAAAAGAAAAGAATATTACCGTTTAAAGAATAGATTAAAATACCCGTGCAAGGTTTTCGTTAATCTATTAACTTCGCCAATTAACCATGTCGGGCAGGAACAATACAATACTTGTTGAAAAACTTGATGCTTTTATAAGGAGGTATTACAAAAACCAGCTTATAAGAGGAGCTGTGTATTTTACGCTGGCAGCCCTTATATCCTTTTTTATAATAGCTCTGCTGGAGTATTATGGCCGCTATAACTCAGGAGTGCGGGCAATTCTTTTTTATTCTTTCATTCTTATCAGCGGATATTTTCTTATCAGGTATATGCTCATACCGCTAGCCCATATGTATAGCATTGGAAAGGTAATTAGCCACAGGCAGGCGGCACAAATTATTGGAAAACACTTTCCGGAAGTAAAAGATAAGCTTCTTAATACGCTTCAATTGGGAAACACAGTCGGAACTGGAGAAGAAACGCCCTTACTAAGGGCAGCAATTGAGCAAAAAACAAACGAGCTTAAACCGGTTCCGTTTTCCTCGGCCATAGATCTGAGAAAAAATTTGCGATACGCAAGGTATGTTATTTTGCCGGTGCTGTTATATGTGCTTGTTTACCTTGTTGCCCCAGGAATGATAAGCGATGGAGGAAAACGGGTAATTCGTTACCAAGAAGCATTTAAACCTCAGGCACCATTCCGGTTTGTTATTGAAAATAAAGAATTAAAGGCAGAACAGTTTGCAGACTTTGAGATGAGGCTTACTCTTGAAGGAAACCAGTTGCCCGAAGAGGTTTATTTGGTAAGGGGCGGGAATAGTATAAAAATGAGAAAAGAAGACAACACCCATTTCTCATACACCTTTTCAAGCTTACGTTCTACGGAAAAATTTTTATTTGAAGCAGACGAGTATTCATCTGAAACGTACGAATTAAATGTAGTGGCAAAACCTCAATTGGTAGGATATCAGATAAAAGCAAATTACCCGGCCTATCTGAATAAAAAAAGCGAAACGCTAAACAACCCTGGCGATTTTTCTGTACCGGCAGGAACCACACTAAACTGGATTTTTACAGCCAAACAAACCAATGAAATACTATTGGGATTTAATGGAACAGCTGTGAAGGCAGAACAGAAAGAAACGGACGTGTTTTCCTATTCAAAAAAGCTATTTATATCAACAGGATATTTTATAAAGACCACCAATCCTCTTGTAAATACGGGAGATTCGCTGAGGTACGATATTACAGTAATACCAGATGCGTACCCCTCCATAAGTGCGGAAGAGAAAGCAGATTCTTTAACAGGAAAGCAAATTTATTTTATTGGTGACGCATCAGATGATTACGGATTAACCCGCCTTGCTTTCAGATACCGGTTTATTAAGTCGGATGATAAGGAAAAAACAAAGCGAGGGGTAGTTAGCAGGCCACTTGCGGTTGATAAACAAAGCCCAAGCCAGCGGTTTTATTACGAAATAAATCTGGATGAAATCGGGGTTCAGCCATCAGATGAGATAGAGTACTTTTTTGAAGTTTGGGATAATGACGGTGTACATGGATCAAAATCATCAAGAAGTAAAACAATGATGAAAAGATCGCCATCACAAAAAGAGCTGGAAGAAAAAACAGAAGCAGGAAGCGGAGCATTGAAAGAGAAAATGGAAGAATCCATCAAAGAGTCTAAGCAGATGCAGAAAGATTTGAAGGATTTAGAAAAGAAGATGCTGGAAAAACGGGAACTAACCTGGGAGGAAAAGAAGAAGCTTGATAACCTGCTGGAGAGGCAGAAAAAATTAACAGACAAAATAGAGGAAATAAAGAAGGAACAAAAACAGCTGGCCGAGCAGGAAAAAGAGTTTAAAAAACAAAGCGAAGAGATTTTGCAAAAACAGCAGCAGGTAGAAAAAATGTTTAATGAGATTATGAATGAGGAAATGAAAAAACTCATTAAACAACTGGAACAGATGATGCAGATGCAAAACAAAGACCTGATAAAGCAGGAAATGGAAAAGATGCAGCTAAACAACAAGGATGTAGAAAAGGAGCTGGACCGAATGCTGGAACAATTTAAACGCCTTGAGTTGGAAAAAAAGCTGGAAGACGCCACACAGAAGCTTGACAAAATACAGCAAAAGCAGGAGGAGCTTTCAAAAAAGTCTGAAGAACTTTCAGGGGATAAAAAAACCGCCAAAGAAGAAAAACAGGAGAGGCTGGATGAGATAAAAGAAGAGCAAAAGAAAACGGCAGAAGAGTTTAAGGAGTTGGAGAAAGAGTTAAAAGATATCGAGCAAAAAAACAAAGAACTCGAGGATCCTAAAGAGATGGAGAATACAGAGGAGGAGCAGAAGGAAACCGAGCAGAACATGGAAGAAGGAGAAAAGGAGATTGAGAAAAAAGACCCGAAAAAAGCCGCAGAAAAGCAGAAGAAGGCTGCAGAGAGCATGAAAAAGATGAGCGAGAAGATGAAAAGCGGGGCAGAAAAGCAGGAAAAAAAAGAGATAGAGTTAAACGCTGAAGCACTGCGGGAAATTCTTGAAAACACCATACAGCTTTCCAAAGACCAGGAAAAACTGATGGAGGAGTTTAAGCAAATCAATGGATACAGTCCGCAGTTTGTAGAAATGGCAAAAGAACAAAAGCGGGTAAAAGACAATGCCAGAATTATAGAAGACAGCCTGCTTGCACTAAGCAAAAAGGTTCCTGAAATAAGGTCTTTTATTAACAGGGAGGTAACCAAGCTGAACGATAATCTTGAAAGAAGTGTATCGGGGTTTGGCAAAAGGTACTTTGGAGAAATTCGAACCAGGCAGCAATACGCCATGACACACGCAAATAACCTCGCAGTTATGCTAAGCGAGGTGTTGAAACAAATGCAGGATCAAATGAGCGGAAGCAGCGATAAGAAAGATGGAAAACCCAAACCAAAAAAGGGAAAAGGAAAGGGGAAACAGAAGGGCAAATCAATGGGGGAACTCAAAAAGATGCAGGAGGAATTGAATAAACAACTAAGAGAAGGTTTAAACAAGCAGCAAAAGGAGGGAGGACAAAAGCCGGGAGGGCAGCAGGGCATGGGTAGCCAGGGATTTGCCAGAATGGCTGCACAGCAGCAGGCCATCAGGCAGCAACTTCAAAAACTGATGCAGGAGATGGGGGCAAAGGAAAAAGAAGGAATGGGAGGAACTAAGGCCGGACAGGAGATGCAAAAACTGATGGAACAAACCGAGAAGGAATTGTTTAATAAGAGGCTTACAACGGAAATGCTCCAACGCCAGCAGGAAATATTAACACGGCTTCTTGAAAGTGAGAAGGCCGAGCGGAAACAAGAACAAGAGCAAAAAAGGGAAGCAGAGCAGGCAAAAGAAAAGCCCAAAGCTACCCCACCTGATTTTGAACAATATATAAAACAAAAAAACAAAGAAAAGGAGCTGCAACAAACCATACCGGCCCAACTCCAGCCTTATTATAAGGAGAAGGCAAAAGAATACTTTAATAAGGTTGGAGACAACTGAAAAGAAAGAAGTTGCGATAGGATTTGCGTTTTCTTAAGGCAACAATAATAGCTTGCATACAAATAAAAAGGAGGCTGTTTCAAATAAGAAACAGCCTCCTTTTTGTTATGGAAATTCGGGCTTCAGCTACTATCAGAAACGCTCAAAGGCGCTAAAAAAGAATGCAGCTTCACCTAATGCATTTTCATCGCTATCCGATCCATGTATAGCATTGGCATCAATAGATTTGGCATAAAGATTACGGATTGTTCCCGGTTCTGCCTTTTGAGGGTCTGTTGCGCCAATTGCGGTACGAAAATCAGCAACAGCATTGTCCTTTTCCAGAACAGCAGCTACTATCGGACCAGATGTCATAAAAGCCACCAGGTCTTTAAAGAATGGACGCTCGCGATGAATATCATAAAATTCTCCAGCCTTTTCTGTAGAAAGGCGTGTGTATTTCATCGCTACTATTTTAAATCCTTTCTGAATAATGTGATCAATAATTTTTCCTGTGTGCCCGTTTGCAACAGCATCGGGCTTGATCATGGTAAATGTGATTTTTCCGCTCATATTTTTCTATTCAAGTTTTTGGGCGGGCAAAAATATGCTAAACTCTTGGATTTAAACACAAACAAATGATTAAATAAATGTTGGCGGGATGTATTTTTGTGAGGTGAATGTATTAAACCCATTAAAAAAGAGAATAGGAATAATTGGAGGAGGTCAGCTTGGAAGGATGATGATTGAGGAGTCGCTTCGCCTGAACCTACAATTTAATGTGCTGGACGCCCCGGACTGCCCCAGCGGAAAACTTGCACAGCACCATATTTCCGGAAAAATAACAGACGCAAGCATGATTAAGGAGCTTGCGGCCATATCGGATGTTCTTACCTATGAAATTGAACATGTAAATGTAGAGGTGCTTATTGAACTTGAGGCTCAGGGAAAAGAAATTATCCCATCGCCCAAAGTATTGCAGATTGTGCAGGATAAGGGATTACAAAAACAGTTTTTTAAGGACAACGGAATCCCCACATCACCATTTTTGCTTGTAGAAACAACAAGTGATTGGGTAAGCGCCATTCAACAATTAGGAGGAGACAGGCTTGTGGCCAAAACAAGAAGAGACGGATACGATGGAAAAGGGGTGGTTATATTTGATACAAAAGAGATACTCCAGCATACAGAGAAAATACCGTTTCATGAACCAACCATGCTGGAGTCTTTTATTTCGTGCGAAAAAGAAATTTCGGTGATGGTGGCAAGGGATAAAAGTGGTGATACAAAAACGTGGCCGGTTGTGGATATGGAGTTTGATCCTGATGCCAATCTGGTAACATTTCTGGATTGTCCGGCAAACATAACAAATGAGGCCGAACAAAAGGCCAGAGAATTGGCGTGCAAAACAATAGAGGCATTGAATAGTCCCGGTGTTTATGCGGTTGAAATGTTTCTTACAAAAAGCGGTGATGTGCTGGTAAATGAAATTGCCCCCCGCCCACACAATTCTGGCCACCACACCATTGAGGCTTGTTATACCTCGCAGTTTGAACAATTGGTGAGGATTTTGGTTGGGTTGCCATTGGGTAGCACAGGATTGATACAGCCTGCCGTTATGATAAATCTCCTCGGGGCGCCTGATTTTAGTGGATCCTACCGCATTCAGGGGTTGGAGGAAGCATCATCAATTGAGGGTGTTTATGTGCATTTATATGGAAAAGCAGAAAGCAAACCAATGCGCAAGATGGGGCATATTACCGTGTTGGCCGTAACAAAGGAGGAAGCCAAAGATCGGGCAAAACGGGTGGAGAAACTGATTCGGTTTGTAAATGAGAAAGAATAAGCTGAGTGATGCGATTCAGAAGCAAAAAAGATATTAATTTGAATAACCAATAAAGGACAATCATGAGCAATAAAGTTGTTGGAATAATAATGGGAAGCGACAGCGACCTGGAGGTAATGCAGGAGGCGGCTAAGGTGTTAGACGAGTTTAAGGTTGCCTATGAAATAACCGTAGTATCGGCTCACAGAACCCCGGAGAGAATGATGGAATACGCTAAAACGGCCAAAGACAGGGGACTAAAAGTAATAATTGCCGGAGCCGGAGGCGCAGCTCACCTTCCCGGAATGGTTGCTTCAATTACTGTTTTACCTGTTATTGGTGTACCTGTTAAACTAAAAGCACTGGAGGGCATGGATTCTCTGCTTTCAATAGTACAAATGCCTGCAGGAGTTCCTGTTGCAACCGTTGCAATAAACAATGCAAAAAATGCGGGCCTTCTCGCTGTTCAGATATTGGCTACACATGATACACATCTGTCTCACGAGATGCAGAAGTACAAAGACAAAATGAAAGAAGAGGTGCTTCTGAAAGCAGAAAAGGTAGAGCAAGGGAGAAAAGCAATTGGATTTAAATAAAAAAAGCCCCGAAAGGGGCTTTGATATTACTGAACAATATTAAGTTTCTTTTTTACGGCTGCCATCAGGTTGTCCCCATCTGGCTTGTACAGCAATGGTGTACCCGGGCTGCTATCAAAAACATAAGTAATGCCGGCAGCTTTAGCCACATCAGCTATAGCTTGCTTTGCTTTTTCTACTATTGGTTTTAATAAATCCTGTTCCTTTTTTCTTACATTTTCCTGAGCACTTTCCTGAAACTCCTGAATTCTGGTCTGCATATCGCGAAGCTCTTTTTGCTTCATATCTTTTACAGGCTCGGCCATTTTTGCTTCCGCCTTTTGGTATTCATCATACTTTTTTTCAAGTTCTGTTCTCATCTTCGTCATTTCGTCCTGTAGCTGTTTGCCATAGGCCTCCATATCGGTATTGGCTTTTTTGTATTCAGGCATTAAGGTCATTAACTCCTGAAAATCGATATATCCGAACTTTTGTGCATGGGCCTGGCCCGGAACTAAGAAGGACATTAAGAATATTGCCAGGGCAAGGGTTGTGATTTTTTTCATTTTTTATTGCTTTGTGATTAGTTATTTCTTTTTGTTTGGATCCTTTTCTTTGTCTGTTTTGTTTACTGCTACGCCCAGTTCTGCCAACACCTCATCACTCTTATCATACTTAGCGTTGGAATAAAGCATAATAAACTCCCCGGACTTGGCAAATATAAAATCAAGGGCGCTTTGTTTAGCAATTTTTTGTATGGCATCAAAAACTTTATCCTGGATAGGCTTTATCAACTCCTGTCTTTTTTTAAACAGTTCACCCTCATATCCAAACTTTTGTGTTCTAAAATCCTTAAGTTCTTTTTCTTTTGCCTTAATTTCCTCTTCTCTTTTTTTACGGAGATCTTCAGTTAAAAGAACCTGTTCTGCCTGAAAATCCCGGTACATCTTATCAATGGCCTGCTGCTTTTTCTCAATTTCTTTTTGCCAATCTTCGCTTAATTGATCGAGTTGTTTTTGAGCAGAACGGTATTCAGGCATCAGGTCGAGAATATATTCGGTATCCACATAAGCAAAACGCTGGCCAAAACTGGTATAGGCACCTAACAATATGATTAATCCCAAAAATAGTTTTTTCATGTTCTTGTTAATTAAAACTGCTGACCTAACAAAAAGTGAAAATTGCCCCTGTTGGCCGCTCCCTGGTATAAAACGTTATCAAAACCGTATCCATAATCCAGTCCAATCATGCCAAACATAGGCAAAAATATTCTAACACCAAGCCCTGTTGATCTGTAAATGGAGAAAGGAGAAAAATCTTCATATCTAGACCATGCTTTACCCCCTTCAAAAAACACCAGCGGGTATACCGTTGCTGAAGGATTAAGAGAGATAGGGTAGCGCAATTCCATGGTAAAACGGTTGTAGATTAGACCGCCTTGTTGTTCAAGCCTGCCATTTGTTTTATTATACACCACAGGTGTAAGGGAGTTGTCGGAATATCCCCTGAGGGCTATGAGTTCGCGGCCATCTAAGCTAAAGCCCATCAAACCTGAACCACCTAACCAGAATCGTTCAAACGGAGTATAACCAACATCCCTGTTGTATTGACCAATGAACCCAAAATTTGCACGAGACATTAATACCAGGTTACCAACAAGTTTGGCATACCAGGTGGCATCAAATTTCCACTTGTGAAATTCCAGCCAACGCATTTTTTCCTTTTCATCTATGGTTTTATAATCCTTATTGCTAAATAAGGAATATGGCGGTGTAAACTGAACAGAAAGGGAGATATTGGATCCGCTTCTTGGATAAATAGGCTGGTCAACAGAATTTCTTGCAAGAACCACCCTAAAACTCACATTGTTGGAGGCTCCCTGAGGGATGAAGGAAAGAAAGCTTTCACCGGCAGCACTGTATTCGTTATAATAGCGCTGATAGGTAAGGGAGTATTGAAGGGTGAAATAGTCGTCAGGAAATTTAAGGCGCTTACCCAAACCGATTGTTGCTCCGCTGGTGTAAAGCGCGGCCCTTCTGTCATCTCCAATACTATAACCGTTTGACTGGATAGATAGAAATACAGAAACAGACAAAGAGTTTGGTTTTTTACCGCCAAGCCAAGGCTCAGTAAATGAGGCGCTATAAGATTGAAAAAAGGTACCATTTGTTTGTGCCCTTAAGGATAAACGCTGACCATCTCCACTAGGAATAGGGTTCCATGCTTTTTTGGTAAACATTCTTTTGGTTGAGAAGTTGTTGAGTGATAAACCAAGGGTTCCAACAATGGAACTTGCCCCCCAGCCAGCAGACAATTCTATCTGATCATTCGGTTTTTCTTCAACCAGGTATTCTATGTCCACGGTTCCTGCTTCAGGGTTTGGTACCGGGTTAACATTTAGGGCCTCCGGATTAAAGTAGCCAACCTGAGCAAGCTCTCTTAAGGAGCGGGTAATATCTGACCGGCTGAAAAGCTGACCCGGTTTTGTTCTCAACTCACGAAGGATAACATGATCACTTGTTTTTGTATTTCCACTTACGGTAACCTTATTAATTCTTGCCTGAGCACCCTCGTTAATCCTTATTTCTAAGTCTATTGAATCGTTTTCAACCAAAACCTCTACCGGCTGCACGTTAAAAAACAAATAACCATCATCCATATAAAGGGTGCTAATGTCAAGCCCGTTTTGGTTCATGTGGAGCCGGGTGTCTAATATAGACTGGTCGTAAATATCGCCCCTCTTTATTTTCAGAATAGACATCAATGTTTCAGAGGAGTATTTGCTGTTTCCAATAAAGGAAACATCTCTAAAAAAGTACTTTTTCCCCTCGTTGATATGAATAACAACACTTACATTTTTCTTGTCGTGCCGGTACACAGAGTCTGAAACAATTTCAATGTCCCGATACCCCATGGAAAGATATTTTTCAATAATAAACTGCTTGTCGTCCTGGTATTTTTCGTCAATAAAACGAGACTTGGCAAGAAAACGCCTGCGCCTCTTTGTGTCTTTGAACAGTTTACGGATTTTCCTATCTGTAAGTGCGGTATTTCCGACAATATCTATATCATAAATTTTAATTTTCGGTCCCCGGTCGACATTAATTTTTAGTTTGGCCGTGTTCTTTTTTGGGTCATCGGTTTCAATCTCAAATGTTGCATTTGCATCAAGAAACCCCTTTTCTTTAAAATGCCTCTTTATCTCATTTCTGGTTGATGCGAGCGTGTTGTCGGTTATAATTTGACCAGACTTAAGGCTCATTTCTTCTCTTAGTGTGTTTGCCTTGCCTTTTTTAAGCCCCTTTATTGAAAAGGTGGACAGTCTCGGTTTTTCAAGCAGGTATATTTCCAGCACAATCTTGTCGTCCTGAATTTCAAATACACGTATCCTTACATCATCAAAAAGTTTTTGTTTCCAGAGGTTGGTGATGGCTTTGGTTATATCGTCAGACGGAATTTTAATTTTTTGGCCAATGGTTAAGCCAGACAAGAGTTGCAAAACACTCTTATCATAGTAGTTTGTTCCGGAAATAACAATGTTGGTTAACTCGTACGTTCTCGGCCTTGAATAATCGACCACGGACAATACACGCGAACTGTCTGACTGAGCCTGAACAGACCCCCAAAAGCCAAATACGGCAGTTAGGATAACAAATAAATGAAGGTGTTTTTTTATACTATTAGTTTGCAATCTGTTCACTGGTTTTTCCAAATCTGCGTTCCCTGTTTTGATAATCAATTATGGCCCTATAAAGGTCCTCGCGCGTAAAGTCGGGCCATAGTTTTTCGCAAAAGTACAATTCACTATAGGCAATTTCCCATAGCAAAAAATTACTTATTCGTTGTTCTCCACTGGTTCTTATTAGTAACTCCGGGTCCGGGTATTCCGCTGTGGTTAACAGAGAACTTATTGTTTTGTCTGTTATTTCCTCGGATGAGATTTTTCCGGCCTTAACCTCATTTGCAATTTTCCTTACAGCGTTGGTAATATCCCACCTTGAGCTGTAGCTTAACGCCAGGATCATTGTCATTCTTGTGTTATTGGCGGTTTCTTTAATAGCTTCAGCAAGCTCTTTTCTGCACTTTTCGGGCAAATCATTAATATTACCGATGCTTTGAAGGCGGATCCCATTTTTCATAAGGGTTGGCGTTTCTTTCTTTATTGTCGAAACCAACAACTCCATCAGTGCAACAATTTCTTCTTTTGGTCTGCTCCAGTTCTCTGTTGAAAACGCATACAGGGTAAGGTATTTTACACCAATCTCTGCGCAGGCCTCTGCCGACTCCCTCACCGCTTTAACCCCGCTCTGGTGTCCGAATATTCTGAACTTCCCCTTTCCTTTTGCCCAGCGCCCGTTGCCATCCATAATAATGGCGATATGGGATGGGAGTTTCGATAAAACGATATGTTCTTTTAAGCTCATTGAATACGGGGCTGCGAATTTAGTAAAATCTGGCACACTTAATCCTGTTGTAAATTCTATAGCTTAAACAAACGCCCCCAATCATATACCAATCAGAAAAGTCGCTATTACCCCTTCTATAACCCTCTTTGCTGGTAAAGGGTTCTCCGCTTAACTCTACCGACCTGTCTGATAGCAGCGCAGCGAGGTAGCCTTTGTTCTCAAGCTGAGCAAGCACATTTGGGTAGGTTCCGCTTACATCATCCAGATAATCAGTAAATGTTTTTCTTAGGCCGAAATTCCCCTCCAGAGAAAAGTGCCTTGAAACGCGCCACTTGAAACCTATACCGAAAGGAATAGCAACGGACAAGAGGCCATATTTTTTACCCTCTGTTTGAATATTATTTAGATCAACCCAGCCACCGTTATACTTCGCTTGTGGGTTAAAGTTAAAAACAGACAAGCCGGCAAAGATGTATGATGTATAAGGTTTATCAAGAACCCCAACCCCATATTTGAAATAGTTAAATTCTACCGTTGCCCCATACTCTACTATAATAGACCGAAAGCTTAGGTTGCGGTATTGGTTTTCTGTAAAGTTTTTATCATTACCGCTAACCATTGTTGTATTTATTGAGCCGGTGAGCGCAAAGGAGGATGAAAGGTTGTAGCGGGCAAAAACACCGCCTGCAGGAGATGTTTCGGAAAGAACGGGGCTGCTTGCAAGGTCACCGAAGTAGTTTCCAAAACCCAACATAGCCCCCACCTCAACTTGTTGTGCAGACAACGTAAGCCGAAACAGAACGAAAGCAACAAAGCAGGTTTTTTTTATCACCCGAAAAGCGATTAGAATTTAGGGCACTTCATGCCCTGAGGAATAAAGCGATATGTAATGGTTACTCCGCCAATAATATAAATATCATTTAGGTTCATCCATTTTTTTGATCTGGGCTGACCCTCTGAAAACATGGGAAAATTCCCTTCCGGATTTTTTTCTGCACTACGGTCGGCAAGAGCGGCAGCAATTGAACCGCTTCCCCGTTCTACCACCTTATTGTTAGCATAAGTTCCACCAACATCGTCCAGATAGTTGGTAAAAGTATATCTCATACCAACCTCAACCCCAAAGCCCCAGTGTTTTCCCAGTCGTTTTTTTAAACCCATTCCTAAAGGTACACATATCTGTGTTAACGCATATTTTTCCCGATCATTGTATTCGGTTGTGCCCTGCCCCTCTGTGCCAAGCGGTTGGAGTTCATATTCTTTGCCCGCATATGTAGCCCTGGGGTTAAAATTAAAAATACCGATTCCTCCGTATAGGTAAGGAATAATTTTATTCGTGCTATTGTAGCCGGTTTTGTTCTTAATAAGATTAAGCTCAAACTGGGCAGAAACCTCAAAAATGTCTGTTAAAAAACTGAGGTTACGAAGTTTTTTTGATACGCTGGTCGTTAAAGAGTCGGCACCAGAGATACGGCCGTAAGCAAAAAAGCCCTTAACAGACCATGTTTCGTTTATATTGTAGCGGCCAAGTATTCCAAATGACGGATGCGTTTGTGAGGGGAGAAGCTCTTGCCCGTTAAGGTCTCCATAATAGTTGGAAGCTCCCACAAGTACACCAAACTCAATGCTGCTTTGAGCAAGTAACACAGAGTTAAATGGCAAGAGGTAAGTGAGTAGAAATGAAAAAAGCAGTTTTTTCATAAGTCGGCCAATATAATCAAAAACTGATTATTTGTCGATTTTGTTATATTAAAAACAAAAAATATCAATAAAAACGAGGGCAACGTATTGCTTTGCCGCCAAAACCGCGACCACCACCGCCTCCGCCACCTTTAGAAAACCGATAGGAAATGGTAACCCCCCCGATAAGGTAAGAATCGTTTAACTTCAGCGTTGTGTAGCCCATTTTACCACGGGCGTCACCAGGGTTTCTATTGCTTGCAGAACGACTGTACAGGCTTTCAACAAGAGATGGGTATGGGGTAATGGATGGATCAACATATTTGTCTGAACCACCAATATCATCAATATATGAGGTAGAGGTGTAACGGAAGCCAACCTCAAAACCTACCTGAATTTTCTTTGAAAGATAATATCTGAAGCCAACACCAACAGGAACAGCTGCAGCTATTTGCTCGTACTTTTTTCCCGATGTCATCAACGGTGCCAGACTTTGTGCGTTTCCAAAGTGCTCTGTTTGAGGCTTAAAATAAAATGCCCCAACCCCAGCAAAAATGTAAGGAATAAAAGGGTTTCTGATTTTACGGCCAGAATTTCTATCTTCAATCAGGTTGTACTCAAGTTGTAAAGAGCCCTCAAAAATATCTGTAAAAAAAGCCCAGTTGCGTCCCTTTTGCCAAGGGCTGCTGCTCAGTTTGTCATCACCGGTAACCCGTGCATATCCGCCAAATCCTTTAATTGCAAAACGATCGTTGAGGTGTAATCGTAAAAACCCTCCAGCAGCCTGCCGAATAGTGGTAACCTCAAGTTCATTTACTACATCCCCATAATAATAGGCCCCACCAAGAAGGAGGCCAAATTCCAGCCTTTGCGCAATAGCGCTGAAAGAGGTGAAAAACAGACAAATACTTAATACAAAAACTTTACGAAAAGCCATTATAGCTACATTAAGAGTTGTACAAATCTATTGAAAATATTGTTGATTACAAATATTTTCAACAAATTACCAAGAAATTTAACAATTAGATATTACGGTTGTCTACCCCCCACATAAGTTTATTGCGTAAGGTTTGTAAGTAATTTTCTTTGTTCATTCGGGCAATTTTGAACATAAAGTCGGCTTTTTTTACGGCTAGCTGAAATGTGGAAGAGATGGCCTCAGACCGCGAATCAAGAGATATTAGAAAGGAGGTGTTTCTGCCCTCAATTTCGAAGGTGATGACGTTGTTGTCAGAAATTACCATGGGTCTAACGTTGAGGTTATGTGGGGCTATAGGTGTAATTAAAACGCTTGATGAACCGGGATAAAGGATGGGGCCACCGCAACTCAGGGAATAGCCCGTTGAACCTGTTGGTGTTGAAATGATTAAACCATCAGACCAATAGGAGTTTAAGAACTCCCCGTTTAAATAGGTATGAATGGTAATCATGGCAGAGCTATCCTTTTTATGAATTACAAAATCATTTAAAGCAAAGTTTGCCCCGTTAAACATTTTTTGCCCTGAAATAAGCTGAAGGCATGATCTCTCATCAATCGTATAATGTCCACGGATAACCTGATCAATCAGGTCGAAGGCAGAATCAGTATTGTCTCCTGCCAAGAAACCCAAACGGCCAGTGTTGATTCCAAAAACAGGAATAGGGTGTTTGTGAATATAAACAAGCGTGTCGAGAATGGTGCCATCACCCCCAAATACAATTAGAAAATCAATTTCGTTCTGTTTTACATCGGCAGCATCAGTAAATGTTTCTGTGTGTTTAACTTTAATTCCGTTTGCTACACACTGTGCCAGAAAAAGTTCTTCTGTGGCGTACTCAATCTGATGATCAAAGAGTGCATTGTAGAGTTGTTGCACCCGATGTGCAAACTCCTTCTTAAACACCCGCCCATAAATTCCAATTTTCATCCTATGTATTTAAATACTTTATAAGCCAGCTAAAACGGGAAGACATATCAGAGTCAACATCTTTGAACTGATGCACCGATTGAATGATATACCCATATCTTTCTAGTGTAACAAGGGTGGTTTTAATATCTGTTGTGTTAAGCTTAAAAGACAATTGTACTTTAGTGCTTTCTTTGGCTAATGGTGCCAGAAAGAGGCCAATAATTTTTTGATCATTATATTCTACAATTCTCGAAAGCTCAGCAAGAGAATAGTCGCGGGCGTTCATTTCAAGTGTAATGATGGATCCGGGTTGAGACAAGGAGGATAAGCCGAGAAATCCAATGATTGACTTTAGCGAGATGATTCCGGCAAACACCTCATTGTCTTTTGAGTTTATGATGGCAATGGTACTATACTGGCTATCGGAAATGGTTTTTATTATTTCAAACAAATGATCGTTTAACGAAGGAAGAGCAAATGTGTATGGCTTTATTAAACCGGAAATAAGGGTTTCCGCTTCGAGGTCCTCCAGATCATTATAGTTCATATAACCAACGACCAATCCTGAATCAACAACGGGTAATTGGAAAACACCGCAATCTTCGAAAAACACTTTGCAGGCACCAACGGTGTCTGTTTTTTTAAGAGGAAACAAGTCGCCCGCCAAAAAAGAAGAAGCCAGCATACCTATGGTTTATTATAAACTGATGTAAGAAACCGGTCAACAATTTCATTAAACTCGTGAGGCCTTTCCATCATTGCAGCGTGTCCGCATTTATCAAGAAAGTGGAGTTCAGAAAGGGGCAATAATTCATGAAATTCATTGGCAACCTCAGGGGGTGTAATCGTGTCCTGTTTCCCCCAAATAAGGCAGGTGGGTTGTGTAAATGAGGGGAGCTCTTTTCGCATATTGTGCCTTATGGCTGATTTTGCCATGGTTAGAATCCGTAAAACCTTTCCCTTGTCCTGCAGGGTATAATAAACCTCATCTACCAGTTCGTCTGTAGTTGAAGCGGGGTCATAAAAAGTAAGCTTTATTCTTTCGCGTAAGTAGGCTTTATCCCCCTTTTTGGGGTAAGAAGCGCCAAAGGCATTCTCATATAGACCTGAACTGCCGGTTAGAACAAGAGAGCCAACCCTGTCGGCATGTTTTCTAATAAAAACCAAACCAACGTGCCCTCCAAGTGAATTACCCAGCAGGTTTACACGGGAATAATTTTTATATTCAACAAAGTCAAAAATGTAATTTGCCAAACCCTCAACGCTAAGAGAAAGAATATTCATTTCAAATATTGGCATAAGTGGAATAACAACCTTATACTTTGGAGAAAAATAATTAAGAACATCTTTCCAATTGCTAAGGGCTCCAAACAAACCATGAAGCAGCAATAACACCTCGCCTTCGCCTTCTTCTATGTATTTAAACTTACCCTCTTGTTTAATATTTACTTCCATTAATGCATGTACAAGTTAAACAAAGATATAAAAATTAGTGGTCACAGGGGATTAACCATGTTCAAAAAATTACGGATTAACGTTAATCCATGAGGAGTCATGCACGATTCGGGATGAAACTGAACGCCCCAAACCGGATATTGCCGGTGTTTAATGCCCATAATTTCTCCTGTTTCGGAGCGGGCTATTATCTGAAGGGTATCTGGCATATCATTAAGGATAAGAGAATGATAGCGGGTTGCCTGAAAGTCTTCGGGTATATCATTGAAAAGGGCCCCCCCGGTATGTGATATGGTTTCCACCTTGCCGTGTTTGGGCTGATAGGCCTTGTTTAATGCCGCACCAAGGCTTACCCCGATGGCCTGGTGGCCTAAACAAATGCCAAGAAGCGGTTTTTTGTCAATGAATGATGCCAGAAAGCCTAATAGTGAGCCCGCCTTTTCTGGTGTTTGCGGGCCCGGAGATATAATAATGGCATCACAGGCATATGCAACCTCTTCCAGCATATCATGATTGTTTCTCATAACCGTGCATTCACAGCCGCTCTGCATGATATAATCCCTTAATGTATAGGTGAAGGAGTCAAAATTGTCTATAAGGAGAACCATCATTCAGACAGTTCAGATAAAAAGCTTGCTGAAACGACATCATAATTATGGTTCAAATGAATTGCAGCGCTTATTTCTGAATTATTTGAAGCAATATTGTCCAGGCAAAGTTTAATGCATTCTGCCAAATGTTTTGTGTCAAAACATTTGGCGAGATACCCATTAATACCGTTATTAATTAAATCCGGAATGCCACCAACGCTAAAAGAAACAGCAGGGGTGCCACAAGAAAGGGCCTCCATGATTGTATATGGTAAGTTTTCTGAACGCGAAGGCAAAACAAAAACGTCTGCCGCAGAGTATAGCTCGGCCATACTATGCTCCTTGTTTATATAACCCATCATGAATGAATCTAAAGGCAAGAGGGGTTTTGCATTTGAGCCAAAAATACATACAATATGATTTTCTTTAAATGACGGAATGTTCTCGCAGAGATAATTTAATGACTCAACCAGCAGGTCAAAACCCTTGTTGCTATCAGTTGTCGAAGAAACCGCTCCGAATAATATTATCTTTTTGTCCAATGGTAAACCAAAGCGCAACCGGGCATCTTGTTGTTTTATAATTCTAAAGACAGAAGAGTCCAATGGATTTCTGAAAACGCGAGAATTGAAGTGACTTAGCAAAGAGCTTGATCGAACAGAATCTAAAAGCCAGGAACTTGGTGTAAAAATGGTAGCAGAAAGGTTCTGCCAAAGATTCTGTTTTGTCTGAAAAACGGTATTCGATAGGTCTTTCTGGTTATTAGAAGAAAGGGTGGGGCAGGCACCACACATGGTCTCATATTTTTTGCAACTATACGGCAAATGGCAGCCCCCCGTAAATGCCCAGGAATCATGTATGGTCCAAACGACTTTTTTTCCAGAGCGAAATATATCTGCTAAATTCCGCACAGACAAGAACCCCCGGTTAACCCAATGAATGTTTATTACATCGGCCCACAAAAAGTACGGGTGGGTAGTAATGTCGTTCCCAAAACGACCAATAGAAAAATAGCTTTTCGGATGAAGCCCCCTTATTTTTAATTCATACTTATCAAGCCGTGCTTGCAAAAACATAATACTCTTTGGCACAACACGGCAAATTCGATCATTGTTGAATCCGGACTTTTGATGAACAAGCATTTTAACAGAAGCATTAGATTTATTAAGGGCATCAAATAACCTCACGGAGGCCTTGGCAGCGCCTCCGGAGTTATCAGAAGAGTTTACTATCAGAATGTTCAACTTGTTTATTAATTAATGCTTAAAAAAGGAGTCGATTTTTTGTTTAAATGTACCAATGTCCCAGTTTCTTACCAAAAAACGAGGAATCTCAAACCTGTTTGTAAATGAATGAACTTGCCAGGGATAATTAGAAGCAGCCATTTGAAAGCCAACACTATTGCATATTTTTACACTATCCCTATTATAATCTGATTTAGTTCCATACGGGTAAGAGAAATGAACAACGTCTTTTTTTACCAACGACTCTAATATTGCTTTCGATTGAATAATTTGTTCGAATTGCTCCTCTTTAGAAAGAAGGCTTAGTACAGGATGATCTGTTGTGTGTGCCCCAATTATTGCTGACCTCGATTCACTCATTTTTGTGAGTTCGGAATGGCTTAGAATCCGATATCGGTCATCATAAAGTTCACCGTCATCAGCCCACACCACAACACGCTCTATCAGGCTATCCCTTTCTTTGTAGTGGGTGTATTTAATAAGCGGGTGCAGGGCATTATAAACTTTTTGAGAGGGCATACCAGCAGGAAATGTGTATTCCCGGTTTTGGATTTTTAGGGTTAGTTTTTTGGTGGTGTTGGAGCTTTTGAAAATTGCGTATTCTAAAGCGTCCCACCAAAAGATACTATTGCTATTTAGTTTAGATGTTGTAATGTAGAAAAGCCCCTGTGCATTATACTTTTCAAGAACAGGTAAGGCGTTGTAGTAATTATCGGCATAGCCATCATCAAACGTTATTATAACAGATTTTTCTGGAAACGCAACCTTGTTCTTAAGGTGTTCCGCGAAGCTCTCTATTTCTAGAAGGTTATAATTGTTTTTCAGGTAATAAACCTGTTGGGCGAAATTTTCTTGTGAAACAGCCAACTCCTGCTTGTCATTGGCAAGATTCGCAACTCTGTGGTACAGCAAAACAATAGCCGGAATATCAGAAAAATTCTGAATGCGCCTTAACAAAGGTTTCACCGTTTTTGAGAGAACTCCCATATCACCGGCAAGTATAAACAAATAAACAAAAAGCCCTTGGCAAAAGTTGTTTTTCCTTGGCTCGTTTTAATAGATTATTTTACAATAACCAATCGTTTTGTTTCTATATTGTTACCACCATATGAAAACACGCAATAATAAATACCGGGGGCAATATCAAGCTCAAGTTTTTTATCGTCTGTTTGGTGAATGGCCCTTCCTTGAAGGTCGAAAATGGTTGTTCGACAAGACCCGGAAACACCGGATACCTGAAATCTACCATTGCCGGGGTTTGGGGATAAGATCACCTTATCAAAACGAGGGCCTACTTGTTCGGCACCGCCAACCGGAAGCGTTTTCTCTGTATTGTAGAGGGTTGCGACTTCTGATGAGCTTAGGGCATAATTATAAATTCTTAAATCATCAAAAAATCCGTGAAAAAACTGCACCGGTCCTCTTCCTCCGATTAAATAAGCTCCGTTGTTTGTGTTTCCGTATGCCGCAGCACTTTGGTTTGTTGATTGAGATTTTGCCAGTATGCCGTTTAAATAGAGCTTAAGACTTTTGGAAGAAGAATCCCTTGTTAATACCACATGATTCCAGCTCAACGTGTCTAATTGTGTATCATGGATTACATTGTCTGAGGATGTGTTGTTATAATAACTAATTGCGGCCAATTGCAGTGTTCCGGATGAATTGGATATTATTACAGACTGATTTGCTGTTAATGCCTCACCAACACAAACCAGAGCCTGGGCTTTTCCTAAAGCCGGGAAGGATCTACTTCTAAACCAAAACGAATAGGTAAACGAGTTGAATAAAAAATTGTTAATAGGAATGGTAATTCTTGAATTAAGCGTACTATCATAATAGTATGAACCGTTTGTGTTACCAAGCCTATCTTTGACTTGAATTAACTGAGATCCAAGAACCCCATCGTTTCCACCTATAATGTCTTTTGCTCCGTTCTCAAAAGTGTATCTGGAAACAGGCGTCTGCCCAAAGCTGTTGATTGAAAAGTATAAAGCAAGAAGGGTATAAGTAAATGTTTTCATTGGATGTTTGGTTAGGTTTATCAAAATTAGCAGTATCAACACCGAAAACAAAAAATATTAAGTTGAAGATCAAGTCCGTTATCTATTTTCGGGGCTGTAACAAATGGGGTTTTATTTTTGGCTACAGGGTGAAGTTGATATCTAAATCCTGCCTCAGAAACAATTGTCAGAATGGTGTTCAGCTTTTGAGGGGTTCCAGAAAAAGAGTGGTACTCAATAAATAAAAACCGAACATGGCTCAGGTCATTCTTGCAATCTTTTAAAACGTCAACTTCTGCCCCCTCGATATCAATTTTTAACATGTCAATATGTTCGTGCATAGTTAACTCTTGCTTAAAATGAACCGAAGGAACAAGGGTTTGTTTATTTGAAGTTCCATAAATTGATCCCCCATCAGCCCCATCAGAGAAAAAAGTAACACCTTTATCATCTATCCATACAGCCTTGGCAATAACAGCCACATCAGAAAGATTATTTGTGGTCAGGTTCTTTTGAAGTGCATTAGCAATTGCCTTGTCGGCCTCATATGCGATGATTTTTGCCTCAGGGAACAAGCTTTTAAAGTAGAGAACACTAAGCCCGATATTTGCACCGCAATCTATAATAACAGGGTTGCTGCATTTTGATTCAAAACAATAAATCTCATCAACAAAGATTTCCTGAAACTGCCATATGAAAGAGACCGGGTCTGGAACTGTTAAGTGATAACCCAAAACAGAAAGTGTTACCGCACGGTGTCGTTCATGATTATGAAAACGTTGATACAAATTAATGAACGCCCTATACCTTCTGTTGAGAAGGTATTCCTTAAGTGGTTTAAATATCAGCTTAACTAACATTATTGTTTTTTTTTACTTTTAATACAACAGTGACTGGATAATCCTGTTGTTTCTGCAGGAGCAAATCTTTGTTTAGCTCTTCAACACATAGTCCCTGCATAATAGCCGTGGCGGCATACACATTTCCATAAAAGTTCAAATCCAACTGACCATGTTCAAAAACTTCTTGAAAAAGCCGGTGTATCGACATTGGCGTAAACCGCCAAAAATCACCCCACCTATCACTATCATAACGAGATATCTGCGTTAAACAAGCAACTGTAATTAATGCAACACCCCCTGGTTTTAACAATTTGTGTATTCCGGTTATCGCTGCTCGTACGTCATATATGAAGTTTAACGTTTGGGTGCAAATAAAACAATCAATAATTTCTTCCGGCAACGAAGAAACATTTGTCAGGTCGCCTATTATTGTGGCATTTGGAGCATGTTCATCAACATGTAAAACCTCAAATGATGTTACCCCATGTCCATATTTTTTTGAGTATGTGCTTTCAGCAATCTCCAGCACTCTGCCCTTAATAAAGGAGCTGTTTGTGCTTAAAAAGTGCTCAATATAATATCGGTCAACCGGGGTTCCCCTATCAAGTCCAAAACTAGAAGACACGGGAGTGGTTTTTATGTTTTTAAACCAAGCCGGTTTGGGTCTAATTAGACGTTTAAGCTGTGTAATCATGTACAATACTTTGAAGGGGTTTTTGATCAAAAAAATCCAACCAGGTGTCTTGTGACAAGTTTATTATGGTTGTTTTTTTTGATCTATGTGTAATTGTTTTATAAAATAGGTATTGTAAAAAAACAGCCAGACTATATTTGTGGCTATTTATTATTCCCTCCCAGGAGTTTATATCTGATGCGTTTTTTCTAACGTCTTTTGTATTGTCGTAAAAGTGGGTAATGTTTTTTTTGTAGTCCCTCATTACGGTATGATCACAGCCAAGCAGGTAAATTTCTTTATAACCCATATAGATTAGAACGGGCAGTATCATAAGGGGTCCTGATATCGGCTTAAGCACAGGAAACTGAAGATCAACTTTGTTTTTAAAATAAGGAGTGTTTGAAAAGTGCAGATAAAATACTTCTCTGTTGGAAAATAATCGGTGTTTTTCAACAAGAGGCTTATCGCTAAGGCCAAGAAAAACTTTTGTTGAGGGAGGCAATTCTTGATCCGCGTTTCTCATCCAGACAATAAAGTCGTTTAGGTCCAATGGTTCATGGTAAGGGGCAAAAAAATGAAAAACAGGGTTAATGGTTTTAATTTTTTCATGAAGAAAAAAATTGCTTAAACTAAAACAGTCCTCTCCAGACAGAACAGACAAATCTTCCTGTTTAATGCTTGGTCCGGTTGCGAGTAAAAAAGCTCGCTTTCCTGCTCCAGCATTTTTCCACACGCCATTTTTTTTTAATATCTCTTTATTCCCCGCACGAAAAAACAGCCATCGTTCAGCCATCGGAAGCAGCATCCGTTCCATTAGTATGGGGGGGATATAATCGGATAGGGTCATATAGCATGAATTGATTTGAGGTGTTCGATAAAGGCCCTAACGGCCCCGGCCCCCCCGCACACATCAAGAGCAATAATCTGCGGTATTTTTTTTATTTCACTAACAGCATTTGATGGACAAGCAGGAAAACCAACCGCTTCTAAAACGGACTTATCATTAATATCATCCCCAATATAGGCGACCTCATCAAGAGAAACAGAAAGGGTTTTGCAGAGCTGTATTAGGCTTTCAAGCTTGTTTTGTTGCCCCTGATAGAGGAAATCTATTTTTAGCTTCTTCGCCCTGTTTTCAACAATTTTCGTGTTTTCAGAAGTGAGAATGGCTGTTTTAATGCCGTCATTCCTCAGCAATTCAAACCCCTTTCCGTCTATGGTGTTAAACTTCTTTAATTCATCCCCACTTTCTGAGTAATACATTCCGGCATCGGTTAAAACGCCATCTACATCAGTTGCAAAAAGCCTTACTTTTGAGGCAGCCTTTTGTTGCCCAAGAATGTGTTTTACCATAAGGGTTTCAGCAACAACCCAATCGTCATCCTCGTCTATTTCTGTGGCAGAGAAATCAGGCATTTCATAAATCCCCACCCTTCCACTTAGCCTGTTATTGTGCTTTATAATATTACCCACGGTATTAATGTAAAGTGCCCCGTTCTCAAGCAAAACACCCTTAAAGTCCTGCCTTCTTGGGCGTGATGTAAAACTGTAATTAACGGGCGTTCCCGAGTCTTCCCAAAAAAAACGCTTAATTCTGGCGCAGGTTAGCAGGGAGTCATACCCCCCGTCCTTATAGTGTTTAATTGCGCCAACAACATCTGCCGTTGTTAGAAAAGGGCTGGTTGCCTGCACCAACAGAAAAAGATCATTAGAGGAAAGGTTTAAAGCGTGTATAGCCTCAAGCATTACACTTTCAGTGGAGGCGGTGTCAGTAGCATTTTCTTTCGATCTCCGGTACACACAAAGCTTACTCATTTTCAAAGAAGCTGCAACTTTCTCGATATCGTCACAATCCGTAGCAAGGTATACCTCATCAATCAACTCAGAATCATTGAGCGCATTAAGTACCCAGTAAATTAAAGGCTTGCCACAAAAGCGTTTAATGTTTTTAAAGGGAATGGACTTACTCCCACATCGGGCCGGAACAAAAGCAATTGTTCTAGGCATTTTTTCTATACTTTAGCTTATCTCTTTGTACTTGTTCTATAGGCAGCACCTCCTTGGCTTTATATGTTAGGGCCTTAAACGTGGCATGTAAGTCTCTTACAAGCTTTTGAAACCCGGTTGGCTCAAGGGATGCAGCATGATCCGTTCCTTTCCAGGTTCTGTCTTTTGTAAAGTGCCTCTCAATCCATGTTGCTCCTAGCGCAAAAGCGGCATTGTCTATGGCAATACCAAGGTGGTGACCAGAAAAACCAAAATCTTTTACATGATCACCATATTCTGAAATTAAACGGACAATTTCCAGCATACTCACATCTTCAAAAGGGACAGGATAACCTGAGGTGCATGCATATATTACTAACCGGTCTTTAGCCTGATTTGTTTCCTGAAAGAAACGAACAACCTTTTGCTCTTCCTCGTGAGTTGTCATACCGAAAGAAATATGTACCTCTCCACTATAATCGTCTCTTAAAACACGCAGAAGATCAAAGTTGTTATTACACGCTGAAGGAACTTTAATTAATACCGGATTTAAGGAAACAATTTCCAGAGCAGATGTCTTATCCCAAACAGAGGTTGAGTAGAAAATGCCAAGGGAGTCACAATAACTCTTAAGCTCCCTGTGTTGTTCAATATTAAATTCTAAAAACTCGCGATGGGCACCATAGGTGTCGCCATATGAATTATATGGGTTTGGGTGAGGTGCGTTGTATTGCTCCTCTGTTAAAAGCTCCTTGTTATTTCTTTTTTGAAACTTGGCAACGTCAGCACCACAATCCTTTGCCAGCTTTATAAGCTCTTTCGCTATGGCAATCTCACCTTTATGGTTGCACCCGATCTCTGCGATTATTTTTGGTTCTTTATAGTTCATGTTATTTTATTATTTTTAATCGTCTCAGCGTGGTAAAAAAAACATAACGCCAATAATAATAGTTTAGTTTAAATTTATGTATAATATAATTGAGGTAAATATAAGCTAAAATACGATCTGCTTGTCCTTTTAGCTCAGACCCGTTGATTACAATATGGTCGTTTCGTATCCAACCCTGAGGTTTCTGGAGAATAAAGGTACAGCGCTCATCCCCAAAAATGATTTGTAACTTAAGCTGTTGTGCAATTTGGACAATGTAATCCATATAAAAACTATACACATGTGCGTTTTGGAAGTATGTTATTGGGCTAAAATACCCCTTCTTTATATGGAAAACACCAGGAACCTCCAATATCAGGTACCCCTCTGGTTTAAGTTTTTCAAAAATGTCATTCAGCTCTTTAACGGGATCTACTAAATGCTCCAGCACATGCGATAAAATGATAATATCAATTGACGAGTCGCTTAGGATATCATGATAATCCCCCAGGTGTAAATCTAACCCACGGGATCGGCCAAAGTTCAAATACCTGTCATTATAGTCACACCCACTACAATGGTAACCAGCCTCCATAAATGGAGCAAGAATACCCCCGGCACCACAACCGATTTCAAAAACATGACAGCCCTTGTGTTGGCCAGCCTTTTGCTCAAAAAGGTTTAAAAAGGCAATACCGCGATTATGTTGATCAGCAAAGAAGGAGTCTATTGTTACCCCAGGCGGTTCGTAAATGTTTCTATACTCGTCAGAGTAAAAAGAGATATTGCTTTTTTCGTCAAAAATTTTAGCACTTCGGATTAAACCACAACGCATACAGATATCACTGTTAATTGCGAATCCATACCTGTCTTTTTCAGAAATGGTGACACTTTCAGCGGTTTTTTCACCACACAGGCAGGAAACTGAAACAAGAGAGTATTCCCCTGAACGAATCTTATCGCTTACTTTTTTTACATTGACCAATTGCCCTTCGGTAAGGGGAACCGAGGCAATTCCATCGTTTTTATATAAAGGAAATCGTTTCATTGATGTTTCTTTTTTAAAATTACAACAAGGTTTTCCCCACCCCGGGGATTTATGAGTGTCATTATTGCTGACAAAACAGTAACATACAAACTATTAAAAAAAACAAAAGGATTACGCAAAAACTGTTTGATGTTCAGCAAGGAGTATTGGTTATTATGATAAAAAGAACCCATGTTACTGTATTCGGAAAACTCTTCTAAAATATCAAAACCATGCTGTTTTGCGAGATGTTGAACCGTAGAAAAGGAAATGGCATAATTATGCCGTGGGGGGTCAAGGCAAAACCAAGGGTTTTGCTTAAACGATAAAAATGGAATTTGAGGAAGGAGTTTTTGATATGAAATAGCATGCCCCTTTCTATACCACTCCTGGCTGTTCTTGTTGGGACAAGCCACAACAAGAATACCGTCATGGATTAGGTGTTGGGAGACCTGGTTAAAAAAGAAGTGAAGGTTAGTGAAGTGCTCAATAACATGGGAAGAAAACACAATATCAAAGATTTCCGTGGCGGACTGTCTCGGCTCTACTCCATTTCGCTTTGCTATTTCAAGGGCGGATTGATCTATTTCGTAGATTTTTGCCTGATAGCCGGCATGTAAAAAACCAAGTGAGAAGAACCCACTTCCACCACCAAAATCAAGAATGGTTTTACCCGAAGTGTGCTTCCTTATTCTTCTCAAAATCCGCCTGCACTTAGCCTCAAAGAGCTTTCTGTTGTACCACTTAAATAAACGAGTTCCTCCCGGGGCGTTAAAATTATACCCTTGGTAGTAGGCTGCAATTTCAAGCTCTGTTGGAAACGTTTCGGGGAAAAAGGTATCACAAGAACCACAATAAAGGGCCGAACTATTGTAGTTGGAAAACATTCCAAGCGAAGAAACGCCCTGTGCCCCACAAATATTACAATACAAGCTAGTTGATTTCATGTTTTTTTGAAAGAAACAGGAGTTTTTTAATAATGGGTACAAGAAAAGCAGATTGGATTTGAATATAAAACAACCTTCTGGTTTTTATGAAGAAAAAATTAAGGAGAACCAGGGACAAAAGCTGAGTAACAACGGTTGCCCAGGCAGCACCTTTAGGGCCCATTGTTGGTATTAGATAGAAGTTTGAAACCAAATTAAAAATGGCAGAGAAAACCGTAGAAAAGACCAGGATTTTCTGACCAGAGACTATAGAAAGAAAAGAACTTCTTAGGGCCCCCAGACAAAGAAAATACAAGCCAGCAATTTGAATGTTTAAGATATCAACGGCATCGGCATAGTCGATACCAAAAAGAGTCACAATGGCCCATTTCCCCGCAAACCATGTAGATACAACAACAACACCCCCCCCGAAGGTTACGAAGCTTGTTACCTGAGCAAAACGTTTATAGAACAAGTCAATGTTTGTATTATATATATTAACAAGTGATGGAAATACGGAGGAGCTTATGATCAAAAGAATGGTAAAAGGAATCTCATACAATTTAGTTGATGCTGCGAACAGACCGGCTTTGTGATTGTCCAACATCTCCCCAATCATAATCTGATCAATTTTCATATATAAGAAACCGGATATGTAGGCAATATAAAACCCGAAACCTTCTGTGAGAAGGTATCTTATTGTTGGCCAGTTTTTTGTCCATGAAAAAATGCTGTAGCCCTGCTTGTGAAAAACGAAAACAAGGCCAATTGCATTAAAGATCATTTCCAGCAACCAGGTAGTAGCGATAGCTGTAAGTGAGGCGTTAGAAAGAATCAAAACAACACGAAGAATAGAAACAGCAAGAAAGGCGGCATTTTTTGCAAAAACGGTGAATTTTGATTTGATCTGAGACTGAAAAAATAGATCTATTATATCAAAAGACTGAAACACAATTCCGGCACTAATGATATAAACCATCCAACGGGTTTGTTGGTCTCCAGCACCCTGTTTAAAGAAAATGAAATAACAGGCAGAGAGACAATAAACAACAGATCCGGATATGAGACGCAGCAGAAAGGCACTGCCCAATAGACTATTCTTTTCATCTTGCTTTTTAACAAGGTCCCTTATGAGTATGCTATCAAAACCAAGCGTAGCAAAGGATGCAAAAAGAGTAACATAAGCAAGGGCGTTATTTAGCTTGCCGTAATTGTCTGGGTTAAGATATCTGGCAACCCAAACACCAACAATCAAGGAAACACTTATTCTAATCAGGCGGTCTGATATAAGCCAAAACGCGTTGGCAAGAATTTTTACTATATTCTCTTTTCGTTCTAACTTTTCAACAATACTCGTGGGCAATAAGCTTTGCCATTGAATCATTTTTGGCTACGTATTTATCGGCAATGTTAAATAAATTAATGGAGATATTATATATTAGCGAGGATTTTGAGAATGGCTTATGAGGATGGTAATTGGCTTGTAAAACAGAAGAAAAACACAGATATTCGCTAAATAACCCAAAACTATGAAACGACTCTCTCTATTTACAGCAATGATCATTGGCCTAACATCCTTTGCTCAGGTACAGGTAACTAACGGCCTTGTTGCACACTGGATGTTGAATAAAAACGTAAACGACAACACCGGTAATGGATTCAATGGCACCATGCATAATTCGCCATCTTTCGCCTCAGATAGAAATAATGTAGATAGCTTTTGTTTTTCATCAGACGGAAACAATCGGTTGGTTAGGTTTGGCGATATTCTTGATTCAGTTTTTACCTGAACCAATGCAACCTTTTCAGTATCTGGCTGGGCCAAAACTAAAGCATTACCCACTTGGGCCGGAGGCGGAATGATTGTAACAAAATCGTATGGGGGGGCAGGGCCATACCAGTGGAATGTAAGCCATGATATGGATGGCAATATTAAATCAGCAGTTTGCTATTCTTCCTCAGCCAGTTCTTATTATGAAGTGAAATCGGCTGCAAATGTTGATACGGGTTCCTGGTTTCATTTTACGCTCACCTTTGATGGAAGTCTGGCAGATAGTCTCAGGGTTCAGCTCTTTACAAACGGGGTTAAGGGGAGGTTTTCCAGAAAACAAGGAACGCAGGGAACCACCACCGTAAATACAAATCAGGAGATATCAATTGGAGGATCGTATTCTCTATCGGCAATAGGAAACTCCTATACAGGACTTATTGATGATGTCAGGATTTACAACCGGGTTATTAATCAAAGTGAAATAGACACCCTGGCAGGACTGATCACCACGGGAATAAAACAAACTGAAATACCAGAACAGATTGGGTATAGCATATTTCCGAACCCATCAACCGGGGTGTTCAATATTCAAATTGAAAACACTGATCGGGCGGTTGCAATAGAAGTTTATAACACCGTTGGCAAACTCGTAACAACCGCCAGAACAAGCAACAAACAAGCAATCGTTGATCTGTCTGAACAACCAGTCGGTGTTTATTTTGTAAGAATAGGCAATCAGGCGGCCTCACGGGTAATTGTTAAATAAGCAGAATAACAGGGCCTGGGTGGCTAATCCTGATCGGAATATATTTTAACAACAGGATCCTTGTCGCCAAATTTCCACCCCCTGTACATCCCTTCTGTATTAAACGGCAACTCAATATTCCCTAACACATCAACGGCAATCAATCCGCCTTCACCCCCCATTTTTACGAGCTTGTCTTTTACTACATAATCACAGGCTTGTTTAAGAGACAAACCCTTGTACTCCATCAGGCAGCTAATATCATAAGCTACAACAGCACGGATAAAAAACTCTCCGTGACCGGTGCAGCTTATCGCACAGGTTTTATTATTGGCATAAGTTCCGGCACCGATAATAGGAGAGTCTCCTATTCGGCCATATCTTTTATTGGTCATTCCTCCTGTTGAGGTAGCTGCTGCCAGGTTTCCATGTTTGTCTAACGCAACCGCCCCCACAGTGCCGAATTTTTCCCCCTCCCCGTTTTTTACTGCATGGTCCAGTTGGTAGCCTTCTGTATCTTTCGTTTCCTGCCACTGCTGATATCGGCTTTCCTCATAGAAGTAACTATCCGGCTGAAAAGGAATTCCAATCACACGCGCAAACTCCTCGGCCTCTTGACCGCACAAAAAAACATGTCCGCTTTTATCCTTTATTGCTCTGGCAAGTGTTACTGGGTTTTGAATATGGCTGATACCACTAACAGCGCCAGCCTCCAATGTTTTTCCATCCATGATACTTGCATCCATTTCATGTGTACCTGTATTTGTAAAAACACTGCCTTTTCCCGCATTAAACAAGGGAAAGTCTTCAAGCACTACAACTGCCGCCTCAACGGCCTCCAGGCTGCTTCCTCCGGCCTCCAGAATGCGATACCCCTTGTTAATGGCATTGTTCAGACCTGTTTTATAAAGCAACTCTTTTTCCGGAGTCATCAGGCCTCTCAAAATTGTCCCTGCCCCGCCATGGACAGCTATGGTAAAAGTGTTCATGCTGCGAATCTAAACAGGTTTTAAATACCTCATTACGAATGTTTAAAAAAATCCATATTTGTTTATACATTTGATATAGCTATGAAAAATATTGGAGTTCTATTGGTGCTTTTGCTGTTCTCGTTTATGGCAAAATCTCAAGGGTTGGCGTTTTACGACCTCCTATCAATGAGAATAGAAGGTGTACGAGCCGTTGAAAACATGATGATTTCAAAGGGTTGGTACCTAAAATCTACCCAAAACAACGCAGCAGAAATGTATAGTGACTTGTTGTTTGGCTTTGGCAAAAAAGAAAATCCATCACCCGCTTGGTTTACTTACAGATATGGGGAAGAATACCCGGTGAGTGTTGTCTATCAAACGGTAATAAAAAAACACTTCGATGATATCTTAAACCGGATTCTTGCTGATGGATTAAAGGCCATTAAAAACGAAACAAAAGGCAACGTGCAGGTTACAGACTATGAAAGCGGGAGTTTTGTGGCCCGCGTTATTGTTGTTTCTTCCCCGCTTGCCGATAAAACTGAGTATATTGTAAAAATCTATTCTAAGGACGAATACAATATTGTGTTGATGAAGGAGGCCATCGAAACACCTAAATAAGTAACAGCATTAGGAAAATAGCTTTTCCAAAACACGCAATGTTTCAGGCGTTGCAAGTTCATGTTTTTTGCGCACCACAAAGATGCGCCTGTGGTTTAACCTTCGTATATATTTTATCATTTTTCCCGGAGGTGTGATATGATCGTTTTTCCCCGCCACTAATATCACCTCAATCCCGTGCCGGTTTACCAAAGCTGCAAAATGAGGAAAGTTGGTTCTGAGCTTGCGCTGTGAATACCAGGTTTTATATACCTTTTGAAGGCGTTCCTTACGGCTAATAAATTTCGAAGTAAAAATATAAATGGAGCGGGTTAAGATTTTCCATTTGTTCAAACGCTCTACCCATCTCATCAGCGCATCATTATGATGAACAAAATAGCGAAAAACAAAAAGGCCGAAAAGGGTTCCTGTGGTAAAGTTTAAAAAGCGGTTAAAGGCAAACGTGGGGGGCGAAAGAAGAACCAACTGATTGATTCTTTCTGGGAACGTTCGCACTAGCGCTCTTGCCATTCTGGCGCCCATGCTAAAGGAGCAAACGGTAAATTTTCTGGCAAAAAGGTGCTCCTGCCGGGCAATACCAAGCACAATTTCCCGCATGTCTGTTTCTGTAAAGTCTTCTCCCTCTTTCCATTCCGATTTCCCATGCCAGAAAAAATCAATAGCAATGATGGTAAAGGTGTTTTCCAAAGCAGGACATAGTGCAGTATATGCCACCCCTGTTTGGTCATAACCATGAAAGGCAACCATTACCCGCTTGCCTTTGCCCATTCTGTGGTAAGAAACGGGGGATGTTTTATATGTATAAATTTTTTGCAGCAACAGAGCTAAAGATACAACGGGAATACGAATCTTTTATACACAAATCATTCAACTTTCAATTATTCGATTATTTTTGCCCAATTTTCAGACTAAGGTATTTTACCTGTCGGGGAAGGTTCATTAAACTATAACCAACTCATGCCCAAAGACCCCAGCATTAAATCAGTACTTATTATCGGAAGTGGCCCCATCATCATTGGACAAGCCTGTGAGTTTGACTATTCAGGCAGTCAGGCGGCCCGCTCTCTAAAAGAAGAGGGAATTGAAGTTACGCTGATCAACAGTAACCCGGCCACCATTATGACAGATCCGGTTACTGCAGACCATGTTTACCTGCTACCCCTGGTTTCTGATTCAATTGAAAAAATTCTAACAGAAAGAAAAATTGATGCCGTACTTCCTACCATGGGAGGCCAAACAGCACTTAATCTTTGCATTGAATGCGAAGAACTGGGTATTTGGCAAAAGCACGGGGTACGATTGATTGGGGTTGATACCAAAGCCATTGATACGGTAGAAAACCGGGAATTATTTCGCCAGAAAATGATAGAAATAGGCGTTGATGTGGCTCCGTCTAAAACGGCTAATTCTTTTTTGGAAGGAAAAGAAATTGCTCAGGAACTGGGATTGCCCATTGTGATCAGGCCCTCTTATACATTAGGTGGAACTGGTGGTGGTTTTGTAATGAAAAAGGAGGAACTTGACGGAGCCTTGCAACGCGGCCTGTCTGCCTCTCCAACACACGAGGTCTTGGTAGAAAAAGCCGTTTTTGGATGGAAGGAATATGAGCTTGAACTGCTTCGCGATAGAAGTGATAATGTGGCTGTAATATGTGTGATTGAAAACTTTGACCCGATGGGTATCCATACCGGAGACTCCATCACCGTTGCACCCGCAATGACATTGAGCGATACCTGCTATCAGAATATGCGCGATAAAGCCATTCTTATGATGCGCAGTATTGGTAATTTCCATGGAGGCTGTAATGTTCAGTTTGCGGTGAACCCCGAAACAGAAGATATTATAGCAGTTGAGATTAACCCAAGGGTTTCACGCTCTTCGGCTCTGGCCTCAAAAGCAACGGGATACCCCATTGCAAAAATTGCGTCAAAGCTGGCCATTGGATATACCCTTGATGAACTTAAAAACCCGGTTACCAAAACCACTTCAGCCTATTTTGAACCGGCTATTGATTACGTAATAGTAAAGGTTCCAAGATGGAACTTTGATAAGTTTAAAGGCTCCGACAAACGACTTGGTTTACAAATGAAATCTGTTGGGGAAACCATGGGCATTGGAAGAACATTTATAGAGGCTCTTCAAAAGGCTATTCAGTCTCTTGAAATAAAAAGAAGCGGACTTGGAGCAGACGGATACCAAAGCAGAAACCTTGAAGACATTGTTGAGAAACTCAAAAACCCCTCATGGGACAGGATATTTGCAGTGAAGGATGCGTTAAGTCTTGGCATGCCAATTTCTTCCATTGAAAAAATTACAGGCATTGACCGTTGGTTTTTAACGCAGATTAATGAACTTGCTTTATTAGAAGGCCAGACCAGAAGGTTTAATCTTCAAAACCTGCCCAGGCCATTGCTGGTAGAATTAAAACAGAAGGGCTATACAGATGTGCAGGTAGCGCATCTCCTTGGTGGTGATACCACAGAGGATGATATATGGAACCTGAGAAAACAACAGGGTATTCACAGAGTATATAAAATGGTTGATACCTGTGCTGCAGAATTTCCATCTCCTACAAACTATTTTTATTCAAGTTTTGACGGGGAGAATGAGAGTGTGGCAAGTGCTAAAAAGAAAATAATAGTATTGGGTTCCGGACCTAACCGCATAGGACAGGGAATTGAATTTGATTATTGCTGCGTGCACGGGCTGCTTGCGGCCAAGGAATGCGGCTACGAGGCTATAATGATTAACTGTAATCCAGAAACGGTTTCTACAGATTTTGATATGGCCGATAAGCTTTATTTTGAACCGGTATTTTGGGAGCACCTGAGAGAAATTGTTGAGCTCGAAAAACCGGAAGGCGTGATTGTTCAGCTTGGCGGGCAAACAGCCCTTAAACTGGCAAAAAAACTGCATGAACATGGCGTTAAAATTATAGGAACCAGTTTTGCTGATATGGATTTGTCAGAAGACCGTGGTTCTTTCTCAGACCTGCTTAAAGAGCTCAATATCCCATATCCGGACTATGGAGTGGCCGAGGATGCGGAGGAAGCCATTCAGGTAGCCAACAAGGTGGGTTATCCTGTACTGGTAAGACCATCATATGTATTGGGAGGCCAGGGAATGAAGATTGTAATTAATGATGAAGATCTGGAGAAAGCAGTGATAGAATTGCTGGGAGATTTGCCGGGAAACAGGGTCCTGATTGATCACTTCCTCGACAGGGCAGAAGAGGCAGAGATAGATTTAATATGTGATGGAGAAAGCGTGCATATTATTGGAATGATGGAGCATATTGAACCTGCCGGAATTCACTCAGGAGACTCAAGTGCTGTTTTACCTCCGTTTAGTTTGAGCTCCAATGTTCAGAAACAAATGGAAGATTATGCAACCCAGCTTGCATATAAAATGAATATACGCGGGTTGTTAAATATTCAGTTTGCCGTAAAAAAGGAAAAAGTATTTGTAATTGAGGCCAACCCAAGGGGCTCGCGTACGGTTCCGTTTATTGCAAAAGCATATCAGATTCCCTATGTAAATATTGCCACCAAGGTAATGCTTGGCGCAGCTAAAATTAAGGACTTCACCTTTGAAAGAAAACTAACCGGATATGCTATAAAAGAGCCGGTATTTTCATTCGAAAAATTCCCTAACGTAAATAAGGAGTTGGGCCCGGAGATGAAATCAACAGGAGAGGCAATTCGTTTTATCCGCGATCTTAACGACCCGGTATTCCGTCAGTTGATTAAAGAAAAAAGCATGTACCTGAGCAAATAGATTTTGTTTTTTTTAATGGAAAAAAAATCTATTAAATTTGATTGATCAAATCAAACAATTAATATTATGTCAAAAGGAAAAGACGTTAAGAAGGAAGAAAAAAAACAGCCTGCTAAAAGCTTAAAAGAAAAAAGGGCTGAGAAAAAAGCTAAAAAAGCAGGTAAATAAAATATTTGCATGCTTACAGAAACACCGGTTATGCCGGTGTTTTTTTATTTACACAAAAGCATAAAAGAGTGAATTACGGCAGCTGTTTTTTCTGCCTCTTCAATCATACCCATATGGGCGCTGTTCTCCAGTAAGGCAAACATTGCTTTATTACACGTAGCAGCCTGCTCTGCTATATTTGCCGCTGGTATCAAAAGGTCGTTTTTCCCCGCAATAAATAAAGCAGGCAAGGTGGTTGTTTTTAACAGCTCAAAACTGTTTTCACGTGTTTTCATTGACTCCAGGGCTCCTGTTAATCCCATTGCTTCAATCCGTTTTCCTTCTGAAATCAAAGCAGAAATTGCAGCAGCGCTAATCTCCTGATTTAAAAAAAGCGGGGGAATAAAATTTTCGACATAAGGCACAGCCCCATGCTGATTGATGAAAGAAATAGCCTGATCTCTTTTCTGTTTTCTCTCATCATTATCTGCAGCCGCTGTAGAATGAATAAGGCCAAATCCGGATAATATATCCGCATACTTTTTTGCAAACGCCAACGTAACATACCCACCCATTGAATGACCAAGCATTACGCAAGAGTTGATACCAATACCGCATAGCGTTTCGTAAACCATATCAGCCATTTTCTCTATTGAGGGATTGGTAGTAGCGGGGGAAGAACCAAAACCCGGAAGGTCAATGGTTACTACATGGAAATGGCTTTTTAACAACAACACCTGCCGGTTAAAGCAGGTGTTGTTTGCGCAAAATCCATGTATAAGAACGAGGGTTTTACCTTGTCCGTGGCTGTAATTAGCCAGCATCTGATTAATAGAATTTAAAGCGGTTGTCTTTCACTTTCATTAACTCCTTTAGTGCTTCAAAAGAAGCATATTCAACACGGGAAGAAAGCGCCTGCTGCACTTCCGCTTTGTATGCAGAGAAGTCTGTGATAGCCGGAGCCTCATTTATTTTATTTACTTTATAAACGTAAACAGCATTGTCACCTTTAACTGGCCCTAATATTTTGCCGGTTGTTTTTGTGCCGAACATGGTACCAACAAAACTATTGTCTGGTCCTATGTAAGCAATATTGGCGTTTTCAAATGTTTGTCCTGTAATTGGTGTAACAGCTACCTGAAGTTTGCTTGCAATATCATTCATGTTGGCTGTACCCGCCATTGCTGTTTTAGCCTTTTCAATTAACTGTTCTGCTTTTTTGTCTTTCCTGTAATCGGCAGTAACACGTTCTTTAACATCGTCAAAATTGGCATTGTCTTTTTCCTTAACTGTGGTAAGAATACCAACAACATATTTGTCGCCAATAGAAAACACCTCAGACACATCGCCCTTTTTTGCATTGAAAGCCCAGCGCACCACTTCACGTGCCTCCTGCATTCCTGCAAGCGCTTTATCATTTTCACGAACCTCTGCGTTGCGTTTGCTCAGGCCTTTTTCGGTTACAAACTTTTCAAACTCTTCGGCACTTTGAGCAGCAGCAGCAAATTGGCTTGCAGTATTAAATATGGTATTAAACGTGTTTTGGCTTGGAGCAACAGTTCTCTCCAACACTCCGGCTGAAACCGTTTTGTTTGTTTTGTTCTCTGTAATTTTTACAATATGAATTCCGAATTGGGTTTTAACTATCCCCATGTCTCCTTTGTTGCCTTTTTTCACGTAATCATTAAACTCTTTTACCATTGCCCCGTCACCAAACCAGCCCAGGTCTCCGCCTCTTGATGCGGTTCCGTCTGTTCCGTATTGAGCTGCTTTTTCACCAAAGTCGGCACCTTTGCGAATTTCGGCTAAAACTTCCTGGGCTTTCTTCATGGTGTTCATCGTATCCTGTTTGGTTGGGCCCTCTGTTTTAAACAAGATATGGCTTGCCCTCATTTGATAAGTTGAATCTCTTTTGATGCCTGAAATTTTATAAACTTTGTATTTTCCGTCTTTGAAAACAGGGCCAATAACGGTTCCAACAGAATCGCTAAATATGCGGGCCTGCAGCTCTTCCGGATAATAGGAACGTGGATGAGCAACCGTATCAAAGCGGCTTTCGCTGTTAATGTCAACAAAAGAAGTGTCGTTTTTAGTGTTGGCAAACTCTGTTGTTTGTTCCTCTACCCATTTTCTAATATCGGCACTATCCTGTGAAGTAGGAGTAACATCAAACACGACAAAATCAAGTTTTCTCAAGTTTTCTTTGTCCTTGTACTTATCCATATTTTTCTTGAAGTAAGCCTTTAATTCACTTTCATCAGCAGCAATGGTGGAATCGGCAACAGAGAAATAATTTAAGGCAACAAGTTCGCCTTCTGCCGATTTGGTGCGGTTGTTATAGGCCATTTTTGCTTCAAGCGTTGTGGCATAAACACCTTTTTTAAACAGCATGCTGTATTTTTTTGCTTCAGCCTCTTTCAACAAACCGTCTTCAAAAGCAAGCCACTGTGCTTTGCCTTGCTCATCACTCGATTCGTTCATGTTTTTAAGAAAACGGATCACCAGGGTTTTATCAAACTGGCCGGTTTGTGGATTTTGAAAGATGGGCGCAGATTTTATTTGCTCATGAGGATTGTCGCCCTGAATAAGTTCAAACAACTCATCGTTTGTTACGGTAATACCCAGTGACTCAAATTCTTTTGCGTAGATACTTTCCTGAACCACCTGATTCCAGGTTTGTTCGCGAAGCATATCCTTGGTGTTTTGGTCAAGCGCATCTTGCTGCACGCGTTGTTTATAAAAACCTTCGTTCTGCTCTACTTTTGCTTCGAACTGTTTAATGGAAATAGGATCTCCATCAATCTCTCCAATATCTGTGCTGTTATTGCCCCCGCCAAACAGGCTTGAGTTGCTTTGCAATGCGTCTGAAATTACAAAAAGCGCCAGTGCGCCACCCACAACAACAATTGCAAGTCCGGATTTACTTCTGATTCTCTCTAGTATCGACATGTGTATAATTTTTGAAAGTCGACAAAAATACGCGCAACGGCTATACAAGGCAAATTCCTATACAAAAGCAATCGCCTTTTAATCAATGTGTTAGTGTTTTGAGGTTATTTATGCCACTTTTTTGAACCCCAAAAGTTGCCCGTTTTCTACCTTTGAGGCATGACCAACAAAGGCCGTTTGTTTTTAATTCCCCACGTAATTGATGATCTGGCAAGTGATGCATTTATTCCTGATTATACCAGGCAACAGGTGCACGACATTTCCTGTTTTATTATGGAAAACGAAAAGGCCGGAAGGGCGCTTATTAAAAGGTTAAAGATAAAAACAGCACAGGCAGATATTGCGGTAATGTTATGGAATGAACATACCGACAAAAGGGATTTGCCACAATTATTAGTCCCTTTGCTAAACGGCAAAGATGTTGGCCTGATGTCGGATGCCGGAATACCTTGTGTGGCAGATCCCGGGTATGAAATTGTACTTGCTGCACACCAAAAGGGAGTTCAGGTTATTCCGCTCCCTGGTTCATCAAGCCTGATGATGGCACTTATGGCAAGCGGACTTGGTGGGCAGTTTTTTGCTTTTAATGGCTATATCCCCATTGAAAAGCCGCTACGATTAAAAAAACTAAAGGAGATGGAGTCTATGGCAAAAAAGACCGGGCAGACCCAAATTTTTATGGAGGTTCCTTACCGCAATAACCAGCTTTTTTCAGAGATATTATCAGCTTGTTCCGGAGACACCAAGCTCACTGTTGCTGCAGATATTTCAGGAGCAAATGAGTTTATCCTTACCCAATCTGTAGCAAACTGGAAACAAAAAGAAGCCCCCGGGCTGCATAAAAGGCCTTGTGTTTTTATTATCCGCTGACCTCCGGGCAGAGTCTATAGCATGCCATTTTGATTTTTCAAATAAACCTGTATATTTGTCTAACAAATGTTAGGTAACATGGCAGATGCATTGACAATCAACCGAAAAGAACAAATTACCTCAGTAGCATCTAAGCTCTTTAAAGATAAGGGCTATGAAGCAACAAGCATGAGGGATATTGCTAATGAGTTAGGCATAGAAGCCGCCAGCTTATACCACCACATAAAGTCTAAGGAAGAGATTCTAACCGGAATCTGTTTAGAAATGGCCGATAAATTTATTACCGCGCTGAAGGAGGTAAATGATATTTATTTTAATGCAGAAGAACGCTTGCGCATGGCCATTCAATACCATGTGCAGATAACCTGCGATAACCTGGATAAAACAGCAGTGTTCTTAAACGAGTGGAGAAGTTTACCAGAACCTCAGATGAGCGAGTTTAGAAAAATGCGCGATAATTATGAAAGAGAGTTCAGGGTTATTGTAGAAGATGGAGAAAACGAAGACATTTTTGATAAGGTAGATAAAAAATTTGCCGCATTAATGATCCTGTCTTCGGTGAATTGGATTCACCAATGGTACAATGCCGAAGGAAATATGAACCCGGCACAAATTGCGAATAAAATTTCTGACCTGATACTGGGTGGTATTCGCAAAAAACTGGTAACAGATATTAATTACAAACCATAGTCACTAATTAAACTTATTTTAATATGTACGGAAACGCTTACATCGATCCGAATGAAAAAGCCAATGGTATTTTGGCCGGAGAGGATCCTGAAAAACTAGCCGAATTTGAAGCGCGGATTGCTCGCGGAGAAAAGGTTGAACCGAAAGACTGGATGCCTAAAGAATACCGCAAGCAGCTTGTCAGAATGATTGAGCAACACGCTCACTCGGAAATTATAGGGGCATTACCAGAAGGCACATGGATTACCAGAGCTCCGGGTTTTCAGCGCAAACTGGCTCTTATGGCAAAAGTTCAGGATGAGGTGGGGCATGCACAATTATTGTACAGTGCTGCTGAAACCCTTGGCAAAAGCCGTGAAGCAATGATTAATGACCTGATTACCGGAAAATCCAAGTACTCGAACGTGTTTAATTATCCGGCATTTACCTGGGCTGATGCGTGCATTATTGCCTGGCTTATTGATGCTGGTGCCATTATCAATCAGGTGGCAAACGCAAAAGGAAGCTATGGACCATATTGCCGTGCGCTCGACCGGATTTGTACGGAAGAGTCTTTTCACCTGAAATACGGACATGATGCTGTTGTTACACTTGCTACCGGAACTCCGGCTCAAAGAAAAATGGTACAGGATGCGCTTACCCGCTGGTGGCCGCCCATTATGCACTTTTTCGGGCCAAGTGATAAAATCTCTCAGCACACGGAAATATTAATGAAGTGGAAAGTGAAAATGGCTTCCAACGATGATATGCGCCAAACCTATCTTAATATGTATGTGCCAAAAATATGGGATTTAGGGCTTACCCTACCGGATCCGAATTTGAAAAAGAACGAGGAAACGGGCAAATGGGAATATACAGAACCAGACTGGGAGGAATTTAAACGTGTAATTAATGGTGATGGCCCGTGCAATGCTGAAAGACTTGCCGTACGCAGAAGTGCCGAAGAGCGCGGTCGCTGGGTAAGAGAAGCATTAAAAACGGCTGAAACCAAATACGTAGTACCCTTGGCTTAATTGTAATTACTGATTGCCGGTTGTATAAACAGCATGGTTGGTATATCCGCTATACCAAACGCTGAAAGAAGCCTGCAACAAATAAATAGAACCACTTATGATAAAATCACTCGATCCGCGCATTACACGCGCAGAAATAGAATTAAATAACCCAATAGCTCCCCTGAATGAAAACGACCAGTGGGAAACCTATGAAGTGTTTCATCAAAAAAAGAGGGGCGACCAGCATATGCATGTAGGCATTGTGCATGCCGCCAACGCTGAAATGGCTTTGCTTTTTGCGAAGGAACAATATGGCCGCAGGGGATTAAGCGTAAATATTTGGGTGGTAAAAACCAGAGATGTATTTACTACTGATTATGAAGACTCGGATATTTTTGAAACCGTTCCTGAAAAAATGTTTCGCGAGGCGGGAGGTTATAAGGTGATGGAAAAAATAAACAAGTACAAAAAAGAACAAAAGGTGGGTCAGCAATAATCTCCGCTAAAGCAATCATCATTAAGAAAACAAAGCATATGAATACAAGTGCAATTAAAGATCTCTTATATAAAACGGCAGACGACCTGCTGATTATTGGTCACCGCAACAGTGAATGGACTGGCCTGGGTCCAATACTTGAGGAAGATATAGCCCTCTCGTCTATGGCGCAGGATAAAATTGGACAATCACAGGCCATGTTCAGGTTATTGCATGAGTTAGGCGAAACAGATCCGGATACGAATGCATTTACCCGAAATGCAGATGCTTTTTACAACTCGCAGTTTACAGAGTTGCCAAATGGAGAATACGATTTTAGCATGGTAAGACACTTTTTATATGACCATGCCGATCAGTTGCGTTTTGAAATGCTGGCAAACTCCTCTTATGAGCCGTTGGCAAAATTGGCAAGGAAGATTAAGGGAGAGCTAAAGTATCATGTTTTTCATGCAAATATTTGGCTGGTAAAGTTGGCCACCGGAACAGAAGAAAGCAAAGCCCGTATGCAAACGGCCTTAAACGAATCCTGGAATTATGCTTTAGGAATGTTTGAAGAAAGCATATTTGAAAAAGAACTTATTGCTGAAAACATTTTTGAGGGGGAAGTTGCTCTTCAGGCAAAATGGCTGGAATCCATTACCCCGTATATTGAAAAAGCCGGATTAACCATCCCCGAAAAAGAAACATGGAATCCCGTATTTGGCGGAAGAAAAAAATACCATACAGAACACCTGAAACCATTGGTTGATGAAATGGGAGAAGTGTTTAGAACAGAACCACAAGCGCAGTGGTAAACATCAACGCAGATCAGCAGGAAAGCATGCTTACCGAAAAAGAAATCTGGCAAAAACTGGAAGAGGTAAAAGACCCGGAGATACCAACATTGAGCATGGTTGATATGGGTATTATTACCAAAGTGGAGTTGGGTGATGATGGCCATGTGGCTGTTGAAATGACACCAACCTTTGTGGGCTGCCCGGCTATAAAAATGATGGAGCAAATGGTGCATGATTGTTTAACCGAGGCAGGAGTTAAGCATGTTACTGTTACCACCAACCTGGATGTTCCATGGAACAGCAATAAGATTACAGAAAGGGGATTGTTGTGCCTGAAAAAACACGGTTTGGCGCCACCTCCAAAACACAATGGAGAAATTACAGAAGCCTTATTGGAACACGTAACATGTCCTTTTTGCGGAAGTAAAAACACGGAAACAAAATCACCATTTGGGCCAACCCTATGCAGGTCTCTTCACTATTGCAACAATTGCCTTCAGGCTTTTGAGCAGTTTAAGCCGGTTGTTTAACTTTTTGGAACAAGCAAGGTTGATTTGCCTTCCATAAGCCGCTTAAGCTCCAACCGCAACACCATTTCACAACTAAACTCTTTACCATTTTTAAAGCGGATCATGTATGGCTCTCCGCTCATACTGGATTTGGAAGCAAGCTTTACGATAAAGTCCTCCACGGTCTTAATGCGCTTACCTGCCTTTTCCCTTTTCATTTGAAGATGCGCTGCTGCATCCTTTGCGCTGTGTTCCGATTCGTTTCTGATAAAAACAGCATCGTTGAGTTTGCTGATGTAGGTAATCAGGTGGTCAATTTTTTGGTTATCTGTATAGGTTTGTTGCTGGCTATTTGCAGCCAAAGAGAATAACAGAAACAAACAAAAGAGTGGTTTCATAAAGCTACTTTTTTGCTATTACATAAATATCCCAGGTAAAATCCAAACGATCAGCCGTAAGGAAAAAATCTTTTGTGCTTATGGCAAGGGTGTTTTGGTTTTGCTCTTTCAAATCCTTACGCATAAGTGTGGTAAGAAAGTTATATGGCTTAACCAGCCATGAGGCCGGTACCATTTTATGTAGTCCTAATGGATCTAAACGCAAAATTTTCTTTGCCCACTTTGCATTGTCCTCATAGTAGGTGTTTACTTTTTCGTTTCCCTGCAACCCCTTTAGTTCAATACTTCCGAAAACGCTTTCCATTTCTTTTCTCATCTCGTCAAAAGTATACTCATGCACATGGAAAGGATTTCTGGCAATACTCATTTTAATATTGGGAGTGGTGCAAAGAAAAACACCTCCGGGTTTTAATACCCGATGCACATCTTTCATAAACCCCACCCGATCATGAATATGCTCAATAAACTGAAATGCGGTAACCACATCAACACTCTCATTTTCCAAAGGAATTGGCGGAACACTTCCGGATTTAAAAGAAAGATTCTTTTTTGATGCGTGTTTGGCTCGGGCTGCTTCAATAGTGGTTTCGCTGTAATCAACGCCAATGGTGCTTTGTGTGTAATCGGCCAGGTATTGGGTTCCATAACCATCTGCACAACCTATATCTGCCGTGTTTTTTCCTTTTACATAATCGCGGGCAAACTCGTAGGCATAAAAACAACGTTGCACCGTTACGTTGTTGCTGTCTTCAAAACTTGGTCTCTCTCTGTCGAACATAAATTAATATTGTATCAAAAAAACACAAAAGAAGTTTATGATATGCAGGAAATTCCTTTTTTGTGTTCTTTCGAAGTCAACAAAAATAAACATTTCTATAACTTGCCATAAAATTAGATCAAAATGGACTTTGCAAGACTACTTACCTTTTTAACCAAACTCAAAAAAAACAATAACAAAGAGTGGTTTGATAAGAACAAAAAGGAGTACGATGAACTCCGGAAAGAGTGGATTGAATTTACACAGCAGTTAATTGATGGTGTTACCCGGTTTGATCCGGGAATAGAAGGGTTACAACCCAAAGAGTGCATTTTTAGAATAAACCGCGATATCCGCTTTTCGGCCAATAAAGCCCCCTATAAAACAAATTTTGGTGCTGCCATTAACCGGGGTGGAAAAAAAACACCATTCTGCGGATATTATATCCATATAGAACCGGGAGGTTGTTTTATTGCCGGAGGAGCCTATATGCCAGAGGCCCCTATGCTTGCCGCCATCAGACAGGAGATTGACTACAACCTGAAAGAGTTTGAAGGCATACTGAATAACAAAACCTTTAAAAAGCATTTTAGTAAACTTGGCGGTGATAAACTCAGCCGGCCACCCAAAGGATTTGAAGCCACAAACCCAGCGGTTGAATATTTAAAACACAAAAGTTTTATAGCAGAAATGAAGCTGGATGAAAAAACACTGAAAGATAAAAACATCGCCAAAACAATTACCGATGGGTTTAAAGCCCTGCATCCGCTGGTAAGCTTTTTAAATAAATCGGTAGAATAAGCCCGCTTTAATGGTGTATCAGCACCTTTATGGTTTTTACGCACTCTCCATCATTTAACCGAAGCATATAAACACCGTTTGCCAAAGCAGCGGTAATTAGCTGTGTTTGCGGAGATATTGCTTGGCCGCTTATCAGGGCTTTGCCGTTCAGATCGAACAAGGAGAAGGTAAATGGCCGGTTTACTCGCTGTTCTGTTTGCAAGGTCAGGTTTTCTGAAGCCGGATTAGGGAAAACGTTGGCAACGGTTATGTTTTCTGGTTCCTTCATTAGCCCTACTGGCCCATCGTAGTAAATTTGCATAACAAACTTGTTGCCCTCATCAGAACTGATAAAAATTTCACTCCTGTTATTTACGGCTATACCAACCGGCCGGCCCCAAAACAACCTGTTTATGGTGTCGGTTATAAAACCGGAGCAAAAATCGGCAACATAGTTAAAGGTGGTATCTGTGCTGTTGCTCAAATCAAGGTATACCAGCTTATAGCCTTTATAGTTTTGCGGGGTATTCCACGATCCGCGCAAGGCCATAATGGCTCCGTTACGCAAACCTGGTGCAAAGCTGCTGTTTAAAAAACTAAGTGCCATAGGTGCACTGTGAGCCTGAATTAAACCAGCAGGCTCTATCATTTTTGCAACCTTTGTGCTATCTGCAGAAGTAATTGGTTTTAATGCTGAATAGTCGGGGTGTGCATTAAAATCGAACCAAACCTGATTGGCATAAGCAAAAGGGTAACCATAAAAGCCACCATCCCTTACCAAATCAATCCATTCCGGAGGCGTATGATCGCCTTGCCTGTCGCTGCCATTGTTATTAGCCCACAGCCTGTTGGTTTGCGGATGTATGGCTAAGCCTACGGCATTTCTTAAGCCCGATGCATAAATACGCCCACCGGTTCCATTATCATTGTATTGTTCAATTACTGCACGGTAGTCTTCCCTGCAAACATTGCACAAGGAGCCAATAGATAAATATGCTTTATGGTTTAACGAATCAAAAACAATGGTGCGGGTACTGTGCCCTCCTGTTGGCTGTGGAGCCATCTGGGCAATGCTATCAATAAAAGGCTCGCGTGTTTCGTATATGCCATCATTATTTGCATCGGTAAGTTTCCAAACCGTGCGCGTTTCGGTAACATACATGTTGCCGTTATAAAATTTTACATCATGGTTGTTGCTAAACCCTCCGGCAGCAACCAAAGCCGTATCTGCAATTCCATCATTGTTTATATCAGGTAGTGCATACACCTTTCCCGAAGAGGAAATCATATCACTTACATGAAGCACACCAGCCGTACTAAACGACATAAAACGCGGTTTTGATAAACCCCCGGCATAAAAAATGCGGGCCTTATAACCTTTGGGCAAACGGAGGGTATAGGTTCCCGGTAGGGTAGTTTTAAACCGCTCAGGCACTTCCACGGTTACAGTATCCAGGTTCAGGTTTTGAACAGGAGTCATATTTACCGTTCCTGGTTGTGCAAATAAATGTTGAGCAGGAAAAAACAGACAACTGGTCAAAAACACAGAAGTTATGCAGGTTATCAGTCTCATTTTTTATTACGCAAGATACATATACCTTTGTATTGGTTGAAACGATTTTTTACATACCTCCTTGGCATACACTTTTTGTTATCCGGTTTTTTGCCTGAACAAAGTTTGCATGAGTTGAATAAGATACCTACGCTTGTTCAACATTATTTTCACCACACACGGGTAGAGAAGGAAACCATTTCTTTTACGGAATTTATGCTTATGCATTATGGCGACTCGGAGCATAAAAAACAGGAGAACCACGAAGACCTACCCTTGTATAACCATACCTGTGGTTGCCATTTATTTGTGCACGAAGAAATAATAACCAGCGAACCTGTTTTGTCACAGGAGAAAACCATTCAGCGAAACCATTTAGCAGGTGAATATTTTCTTATTCAGGCAAAAGGAATTTTCCAGCCTCCCAAGGCATAACACGCTTTTTTATTGAAGATACGGCTTACGTATCGGTTCTCTTTATTTTCACTTTTCTTAAATTATTTTAACATTATGCTCGAACGTATTATATCGTTTAGCATCAGGCACAAACTGCTTATAGGTGTTTTTATGGCAGCGCTTATTGGTTGGGGAATATTTTCTTTAACGCGCTTACCCATTGATGCAGTTCCTGATATTACAAACAACCAGGTGCAGGTTATTACTCAAAGCCCCAACCTGGCACCATTAGAAATTGAGCGGTACATTACAGCTCCGCTTGAACTGGCTACGGCCAATATTCCGGGCCTTATAGAAACCCGGTCCATTTCCCGTTTTGGCTTATCCGTTGTTACCCTTGTTTTTGATGATGATGTTGATGTTTACTGGGCACGAACGCAGGTGTCCGAAAAGCTAACACAAGCCACTGAGATCATCCCGGCAGGATTGGGTTCCCCATCGCTAGCCCCGGTGAGTACAGGGTTAAGTGAAATTTTTCAATACACCATTGATCTTGAAGAGGGTTACGACTCTGTATACTCACTTATGGATCTGCGCACCGTGCAGGATTGGGTAATCAGAAGGGATTTGTTGCGCGTTCCGGGAGTGGCGGATGTAAGTTCTTTTGGTGGTTACCTGAAACAATACGAAGTAAGCGTGAACCCAGAATTGCTGAGGTCTACCGAGGTAACTCTTGAAGAGTTGTTTACCACCCTGGAAAAAAGCAATAGCAATACAGGTGCGGCTTATCTCGAAAAAGGCGACAAGGTTTTTTTTATCAGAGGCCTGGGTATGGCAACCAGTAAAACAGATATTGAAAATACGGTAATACACAATGCCGAAGGAGTTGCAGTGCTGGTAAAGGATGTGGCTACCGTAAATTTTGGAAGCGGTGTGCGGTATGGTGCGCTCACAATGGATGGAAAGGGAGAAACGGCAGGAGGAATATTGCTGATGCTGAAAGGAGAGAACTCATCGCAGGTTATAAACAGGGTGAAGGAAAAAATTACAGAGATTCAAAAATCATTACCCAAAGGAATGAAAATTGTACCGTTTCTTGACAGGGAGGAACTGGTGCAACGGGCCATCAATACGGTATCAAAAAACCTGATAGAGGGTGGTCTTATTGTGGTATTTGTATTGGTATTGCTGCTTGGCAATTTAAGGGCGGGGCTTATTGTTGCTTCTGTTATTCCCCTGTCTATGTTGTTTGCCATAAGCATGATGGTGTTGTTTGGCGTTAGTGGAAACCTGATGAGTTTGGGTGCAATAGATTTTGGATTAATAGTAGATGGTGCGGTAATTATTGTGGAGATTGTAGTACGTAAGCTTTCAGAAAAGGTAAAAGAAACAAAAGCAACCTTAAGCAAAGCGGAATTTGAACATACCATATTTATTGGGGCAAAAGAAATTATGAGCAGCGCTTCGTTTGGGCAGTTTATTATTCTTATTGTTTACATCCCTATTCTGGCACTTACCGGCATTGAAGGAAAAATGTTTAAGCCCATGGCATTAACGGTAATTTTTGCCATAACGGGAGCCTTTATCTTATGTCTTACCTACGTGCCTATGATCAGCTCTTTGGTGCTAAGCAGAAATATAAGAGAAAAAGAAACCATTGCCGATAAAATTATTCATCGTTTAAAGGCGATTTACACACCAGCTTTGAAGTGGGCAATGGATCATACTAAAATAGTAATCAGTATTTCCGTTTTGTTGATGGTTGCCTCGTATCTCCTTTTTTCAAAACTTGGAGGGGAGTTTATTCCGGAGTTAAACGAAGGGGATTATGCCATAGAAACGCGCATGCTTCCGGGCACCTCTCTCTCTCAATCTATTGATGTGGCAAAGCAGGTAGAAAAAATACTGCTCGATAGTTTTCCAGACGAGATTAGCAAGTGTGTATCAAAAATTGGCACATCAGAGATACCAACAGACCCTATGCCGCTTGAGGCAATGGATGTAATTGTTTTGCTAAAAGACAGAGAGGAATGGAAAAGGGCAAGCAATAAAGAAGAGTTGGATATACAGATGGCATCAGTACTTTCAAATTTACCGGGTGTGATGTTTTCTCTCCAGCAGCCTATTCAAATGAGGTTTAATGAACTGATGACTTCTGCAAAAACTGACGTGGTGGTAAAATTGTATGGGAACGATTTGGGAGTGCTTACCAAAAAGGCTGATGAGATTGCTGCCATCGTATCAAAAATTGATGGAGCGGGAGATGTACAGGTGCAAAAAGTAGAGGGTCTGCCGCAAATACAGATTGAATATAACCGGGCACAACTGGCCAATTATGGCATTACGGTTCAGCAACTGAATGACGTGATTCAAACATCATACGCGGGAAAAAAGGCAGGAGTGGTTTTTGAAGAAGAAAGAAGTTTTGATCTGGTTGTTCGTTTTGATGCACAGTACAGAAGCAACATGGATAACCTGAGAGAGCTTATGGTAACTACGCAAAAGGGGCAACAAATTCCGTTAAAGGAAGTAGCTGATGTGGTGATAAAAAACGGCCCGGCAGAGATATCAAGAGACAATACCAAAAGGAGAATTAATATAGGTTTTAATGCAAGGGGCAGAGACGTAGAAAGTCTCGTAAACGAACTGAAAGCAAAGGTTGATAAAGAGATAAAACTTCCATCAGGGTATACCTTGTATTATGGAGGTCAGTTTGAAAACCTGGCCCATGCCAGACAAAGACTAAGTGTGGTGCTGCCTTTAGCCTTGCTGGTTATTTTCTTTTTATTGTATCTTAGTTTTGGTTCTGTAAAACAATGTTTGCTTATTTTTTCGGCCATTCCTTTAGCCGCTGTAGGTGGTGTACTTTCGCTATGGTTGCGCGATATGCCTTTTAGTATTTCTGCCGGAGTTGGTTTTATTGCATTGTTTGGTGTGGCGGTTTTAAATGGAATTGTACTCATCGGTTATTTAAACCAGTTATATCTTGAAGGGCACCATGATTTATATCCGCGGATCTATAAAGCGCTTGATGAACGTTTCAGGCCAGTGATGATGACAGCGTTGGTTGCTTCGTTGGGTTTCCTTCCAATGGCATTGTCAGAAGGGGCAGGTGCAGAGGTACAAAAGCCATTGGCAACAGTTGTTATTGGCGGGCTTATCACATCAACGCTGCTTACCCTTGTTGTGCTGCCGGTATTATATGCGCTTACACATAAAGGCAAAACTGCAAAAGGGCTTGTAACTTCAGCTGTTGTTTTATTCTTCACCATTCATCAGGTAGCAGCGCAACAGGTACAACTACCATCACTTGATCAGTGTGTCAGCGCAGCACTTCAACATCACCCATCTGTAAAAGCAGCAGAGCAGCAGGTAAAAATACAACAGGGATTAAAAGCAGGATCGTTTAACCCGCCTCCGTTAGATATTTTAATGCAGGCACCAACAGGAAAAGACTATCGCCCATCCATCCTGCAAACAATAGATTTTCCAATGGTGTATGCCAAACAGGCCAAAGCAGCCACAGGGCAAATAGGTTCGGCCGAGGCACAGAAAAAAGCAACAGAAGGCTTGTTAATAAAGGCTGTAAAAGAAAGCTACGGGCAGGTATTGTATGCCCATCAAAAATATCAGACCCTTTTGGCACAGGATAGTTTGTATGTTTTGTTGAAGCGTGTTGTTATTAAAAGATTTGAGGCAGGGGATATCAATAACCTCGACAGAATGAATGTGGAAGCATCATGCGACATGTTACACAATGAAATGCTTACCGCAAGGGCTGCGGTGCAAACGGCAATACTGCAGCTACAATACCTCACCGGGTATGATAGTATTTCTGTTCCTGAAAAACTCCGATTGGAAAAGTCAGCTTATAGTTCCACGGTTTTATCCGGAGCCGGAGGACTTCATCCTGTTGTTAAATCATACGATCAGCAGATTTTTTCCGGTAAAGCAGAATTGAGTGCAGCAAGGTGGCGTATGGCTCCCGGCTTATCTTTTGGTTATTTTAATCAGGGCGATGGGAAGGTCGACAATGCTTACAAATGGCAATTTGGGGTTAGAATTCCGGTGTTGTTTTGGGGGTACTCCGGAAAAATAAAGGAGGCAAAAGCAAGACTTTATAAATCGGAGAGTGAAAGAGAGATGGCTCAGTTACAAATAAACGCCCAATATGCAGATGCCGGCAGTCAGTTTGTGGTAGCTCAAAAAACCATGGAGTATTATGAAACATCCGGACTAAAACAGGCCGAAGAAATCATACGTGTTGCTCAGAAAAGCATAGAAGCAGGAGAGATTAGTTTTTCCAATTATGTGTTTAGCATGGAAAGAGCCTTCAGGATAAAACTTGGTTATATCGATGCGCTGAGGGCATATAATTTTTCGGTGTATCAGTTAGAATATTTAAATGTAAATTAAAATGAAATATATATATCTATTATTTTTTCCGTGGTTGCTTGTTGCCTGCGGAAATAAAAAAACAGAACAAACACAGCAAGCGGCAGATTCGGCAAACTCCATTACGATATCAGAAAGCCGGCTAAACCTGCTTGATATAAAAACATGCCGCCTTGCTTATAGCGATGTAAGCAGCACCATAACCTCACCCGGCAAAGTGGTTATTCTTTCACAGTACCAGTCATCCGTAACGCCAAGAATTAACGGCACGGTAGAAAAGATTTTTGTTCTCGAAGGGCAAAAAATAGAGAAGGGTCAGCTGTTGCTTAGCATTAGCAGCAATGAGTTTATTCAGTTACAGGAAAACTACCTTTCTGCTAAAAGCGAGCTGGAGTTTTTAAAAACCGATTACGAAAGACAGAAAAAACTGAGACAGGAGAACGTAACCGGGGAGAAGGATTTCCAACAAATAAAATCAAAATATGAGATTACCCTCACCCGCATGAAGGCGGCTGAAGCCAACCTGAAAATGCTGAATATTAATATTGAAAAACTGGAGTCAGGATCAAACATATCTCCATACCTAGAAATACATTCTCCAATAAGCGGATACCTGCTTACGCTGCCTTCAACCATCGGGATGAGCGCAACGGCAACAACAGAACTTGCGCATATCATCAGCCTCGATCAACTCCATGCGGATATTTTTGTTTACGAAAAAGATATTGATCAGATTTTTGAAGGGCAGGAAGTAGACATCAATTTTGTAAACCAGTCGCTTGAAAAAACCAAAGGGAAGGTGGAGTTTATTGGAAGAGGTATTGACCCTGTAAAACGCACGGTTGTTATTCATGCGGTATTTACTTCGCCAAAAGGAAATATCTTACCTGACATGACACTGAAAGCAACCTTTAAAGGCACCACGCAACAAAAACTTACCATACCAACTTCTGCCATTTTACAGGATGGCGATGAACAATATGTGTTTGTAAAGAGAGAGAACAACAGGTTCGAAAAGGTTACCATAACACCACTAAGCAGCAAGGAGGATGCTGTTGTGATAAATCCTGAAACCAGGTTGCACGAAGGAGTGGAAGTGATTTGTAAAGGAAGTATTCTGGTTGACGGGGAAATGAAGAAGGGAGAAATGGAAGAGTAGGGTTTGATTAGGTGGCCGTTCTCTATTGCTAAGACCAGATAAGTAAATTAAACGAGGTTGCCTTACGTACAACCTCGTTTATGCTTTAAAATAACCTTATTTTATTTGGTATATTTTGATACCGTTTTTTGACCTTTTGCCCCACTGCCAAAGCCTTTGGTCGGATCGGGATACACAACCCCGTTTTGCATAAACTCCCAATCAAGATGCAAGGTGTTGCCATCTACCTGATAAATGCCATGGGTAGAGCCGGATAGGTCTTGTCCATTAATTTTACTAAATGAAAACCAAATTTTGTCAATGAGCTTACCGTTTGCATCTTTTGCTTCGGTGGCTTCAACAAACACCTTGCCTTGCATTATAAGTGTTCCACTGGCACTTGTTTTATGCGTTTTTGTCCAGGTACAGGTGCTGTCGGCCAAAATTTTCAATTCAAAACTCGAATAATTGGCCCTTTCATCTTCAGGAATCCCCGTTCCTGTTGCTGTCCAGGTTCCGGTAAAAGAAGCCATCTTTTGAGGTGTTGGAGTTGGAGTAGGCGTTGGGTCGGGTGTTGATGTTTCGTCTTTTTTGCATGAGGCAAATACCAGCACTACTGCCACTGCAAGCATACTGATTAGGTTAAGTCTTTTCATTTTTGAATACAATTAATTTGAGATACAAACTAAGTTTATTCAATTCTTAACTTTATCTTAAATGCCCTAATAACCAATATTTTAACGATATTTTATTGCCTTTTAGCTTTTGTTTAGGTGTTGCGAAAAATAGCCTCATTGGATAGTTAACTTGTAACCTAATGCGTATACATTTTCTATTTGGACAGATGCATCTTGCTGTAGGAATTTCCTGATACGGGCTAAATAAACCGAAAGGCGCTTTGATGATAAAAAATCATTCTGCCCCCATATTGCTTTTAAAATAGTATCCTTGGTGATAAAGGTGTTTCTGTTCGTATATAACAGTTTTAACAACTCGCAATCAATATGCGACAGCTTCAGTTTTTTACCATTTAACACCAATGTACGCATCATAAAATTAAACGTATATAATCCAATTTTATATTCATACTTCTCCGGCCTTTCTGCTTTTGTTGTAAATCGTTTTGCAACTGCCTGAATCCGAAGTTCCAATTCTTGCATTAAAAACGGCTTGCACAAATAATCGTCAGCCCCTAATTGATAGGCGCGTATTTTATCATTAATCTGATCGCGTGCTGTAAGAAAAATAATGGGTATATCTTTATCAAGCTGTTTTATATCGCGGCTTACCTCAAAACCATCTCGTTCCGGTACACCAATATCCATCAGGCATAGTTCAATATTTTCTGAACTCACCTGTTTAAATGCTTCCACACCGTCTTTTGCCCATATCACGTTATAGCCTATCTGCTTCAGGTATAAACTAACGGACCTCCCCAAACTTATATCGTCTTCAACCAATAGTATTTTATGCATAAGCGTGATGTGGTAAATGCAAATTAAACGTTGTTCCCTTTCCAATCTTGCTTTTTACACCAATAGTTCCGCTGTGGTATTCCATTATTTTTTTTGCATAATGCAGGCCCACGCCAAACCCACCTGTGTTTGTATCTTTTTTATAAAACAAGTTGAATATTTTGCCCTGCTCCTGCTCCGAAATTCCCCTCCCATTATCCGTCATCTGAATGATGATACCTGTTTCCGTATCCATTGTTGTTACTTCAATGGTTATATTGCCCGGTACAGCATATTTAACCGCATTATCAAACAAATTATATAATAGGTTTCCAAAATGCGTTTTATCTATCATCAACCGGCTTTTGGCGGCAGCTAAGTGCAACACGAGTGTGCCGTTTTGCAGGGAAATCCGTTTATTAAAAAGATAGGATACCTGCCTGATAAGGTCATTTATATCTATTTGTTCAAGGCGCATGGTCAGAAAGTTCTTATCGGCTGCAGAAACAGCAAGCACATTTTCCAATTGTTTGTGGAGCTTCTCTGCTTCTAAAAAAATGATATCCGCATACTGCTCTGTTGTTTCTTTGGTGTTCGCTATTCTTTTATCGTTCAAAGCCTGACTCGAAATATAAATGGAACTTAATGGTGTTTTTATCTCGTGTGCAAGGTGGTTAATAAATTCTGCCTTTTCATCTGACAGTTTTTTAAATTTTACAATGGATGCATAAGCATTGCGTGTTACAATAAATAACATAAGCATTGTTATCAAACACAAAACAAGCATCAATATAAGTTGGTTAAACAATAAAGTTGTCAGTCCTGTTATGCCTAAGAGCAGATAAGTTGGATGGTAAAGCCTGTAGTCATCAAATAGAATAGTTTGGTAATGATGCGCAGGTATGGTTTGCCAACCATCGGCAGAAAGATGCACCGTTATGTCAATGGAGTGGCTTAAAAGACTTAGCTCTTCTTTGGCAACTTGTTTTATGTAGGCGGTGTCTAACGGTAACGATGCTAACATAAATCGCCCACTTTGCCATGCCTGATTAGCCAGCTTCTTACTAATAATATCCGTTAAATCTTTAAGGTTTGAGAATGTATCTGTTGATGCAATTCTGAAAGTTAAATCAAGATGTTTGTTGGCATTTGAAGAGCCGCAAAGGTTGTTTGTTTTATATTGTTCGAACAGCAATTTATGCCTTTCCGTTTCGTGTTTCTCAATTCGCTGTTTAATGAGTTGAATATGGTTTTGAATATCGGAATGAAGCTGGTCTTGTTTTAAATCATACGCATTATAAAACAACCTGAACTGGATAAAAATAAGCAGCAGGAATACAACAAAAAATAAGAGCCGAAGTGTTTTGGTCATGCACCATCGTTTATTCAAATAACGTATTTATAGCAATGGCTTTTTTATTGTTTGAAAATGTAAAGAAAAAATTATTATAATAAATTCTTAATGGTGCAACATATTCGTGCTCATTTGCGTCAGTGGAGTACAATCAACTAAACAAATGAAAAAATTTTACAGTACTGCATTGGTGTTATTTCTTTTAGCTTCAATAAACTCACAGGCACAAACAATTCCAAACGGAGACTTTGAAACCTGGCAAACAAAAAACGGTCCTGCAGGCCAATATGAAGGGCTATCAGGAAACTGGTTTATGAGTGATGAACTTGATTGTAACCCCCTCACATCCTTAAAGTCAACGGATGCATATAGTGGCACATATTCGCTAAAGCTTGAAACCGGCAGTTGCCAGTTGGCCGGGGGCACTCATGAAGGGCTTGCTATATCAGCCTTCCCTTGCAGTGAGCGCCCGGCTTACCTAAAAGGCTGGTATAAATCAGAGAGAACCAATAATGATACAGCCGAAATTGTAATCAGTTTAAGAAAGTGGAACAACCAGTCAGGCTCCAGGCAAACAGTTGGTGAGGCTATCTTAAAAGTATACAACAATATCAATACTTACGCCTCGTTTTCTCTGCCTATCAACTATGTAAACGGAGATTTGCCAGACTCAGCAGATTTGATGTTGTTTAGTGATCAGGCTGCCAAGCGCACCATTGGCAATAAACTTTGGATTGATAAACTTTCCTTTGGCAGCAATCCGGTAAGCGTTTATAATAATCAAGGCGTTCAGCTAACTAAAATTTATCCAATGCCTGCAAGCACATCCATTAATTTTGATTATGTGCTGAAGGAACAATCAACGGTTTGTATAAGTATCATGGATATTACGGGCAAAGTGGTAATGGAGTCGGTTCAGGAAAAAACAGCCGGAACCCAGCATATGAGTTTTAATATTCAGGCACTCAAAGGAGGGGTATATTTTTATAATATTCAAACAAACAACGAGCGCATAAGTGGCAGGTTTGCAAAAAGTTAGGCAGTATATTCCATTTTTACGTGTTCTATATCAGCCTCCCAAAAATGGGCACCCGTTGGCTTAAAGTTGTTTTTGAGGTAAAACCCTTTTGCAGATAGCTGGGCGTGTAAATAAACAACCATGTTATGCGGTGTAACTTCGGCCAGAATGGTTTGCAGCAAAGCCCGCCCCACCCCGGTGGTGCGGTACTCTTTAAGCACGGCAAAACGCTCCAGCTTTATTCCTTTTTCTGTTTTTCTCCAGCGGGCAGTTCCGGCCGGAGTTCCGTTTACGTATGCAATAAAATGATGCGACTCCTCCTCAAACTCCCATTCTATATCCTCCGGGCAGTTTTGCTCAACCACAAACACCTTTTTCCGGATTGCGTGAGAGGCATGCAGGTCCTCTTTTGTTTGGATAGGGAAAACGTTTATCATAATAACCGCATTTTAATATATTTTACCTGATCTTCCGGATATATGTATGGCTCACCCTCTGCTTCAAAGGAGTTTCTGCTATAAAAGCCGAGGGTGGAATACAGTGAATGAAGGTAAATTTTTTTATTAGAAAACCGCACATCGGTTACCAGTTGCCGGAGCAAAGCTGTGCCTATACCTAAACCCTGATAAGACGGAAGCACAGCAAAACGCTGAAATTCAATGCCCTCTTTTGTTTCCAGCCAGCGTGCTGTACCGGCCGGAACCTGATCTATAAAAGCGAGGTAAGCATGTGCCTCTTTTTCAAACTCCCACTCCATGGATTCGGAACGCCCAAGCCCCTCAATAAATACCCGTCTGCGTATGGATTGCGCTATGCCAAGGTGCTTGCCGGATTTGGCCTCTTTCACTGTAATCATGGTTCAGGTTTCGAAAAAAAGTTTATGTTTGCAAACTTAATTTAAACTACCATTATGAGCAAAACAGTTGAATTACTGGGAGATAAGGCCGACAGCCTTTTAAAACATGAGTGTAAAACCATTAGCAAGGAGCAAATTCACGCTCCGGGTTCTGATTTTGTTGAGCGTATATTTGGTCCTTCTAACCGCACACCTCAGGTAATGCGCAGTTTACAGGATCTTTATGGAAATGGCCGCCTGGCTAATTCCGGATATCTTTCTATTCTTCCTGTAGATCAAGGAATTGAGCACTCAGGAGGAGCATCTTTTGCCCCGGCCCCACAGTATTTCGACCCGGAAAATATTGTAAAACTTGCCATTGAAGGTGGTTGTAATGCAGTAGCTTCTACCTATGGTGTATTGGCAGCCTGCTCACGCAAGTATGCTCATAAGATTCCTTTCATTGTAAAAATAAACCACAATGAGTTTCTATCTTATCCCAACAAGTTTGATCAGATTATGTTTGGCTCTGTAGATGAGGCCTGGAATATGGGTGCAGTTGCTGTTGGAGCAACCATCTATTTTGGATCAGATGAGTCGGCCCGCCAGATACAGGAAGTGGCTGCTGCTTTTGAGCGTGCTCATGAGCTTGGCATGGCTACTATTTTGTGGTGCTACCTGCGCAATGGTTCATTCAAAAAAGACGGAGTGGATTACCATACATCAGCCGATCTTACCGGTCAGGCAAACCACCTGGGCGTAACTATTCAGGCGGATATTATTAAACAAAAACTACCTACCAATAACGGAGGATATACCGCACTGAATTTTGGTAAAACGCACGATAAGGTTTACACGGAATTATCATCAAATCACCCTATTGATCTTGCCCGTTACCAGGTGGCAAACTGCTATATGGGTCGTCAGGGTTTAATTAACTCAGGTGGCGAAAGCAAAGGTGCAAGTGATATGGCTGAAGCCGTTTACACCGCTGTGGTGAATAAGCGTGCCGGTGGTCAGGGTTTAATATCCGGCCGTAAAGCATTCCAAAAACCTATGAAAGATGGCGTTGCATTACTAAACGCTATTCAGGATGTTTATTTAGATAAATCTATTACTTTAGCATAACAATGCATGGACGGGAAATGTGCAAGGGAAACCACCGTTGCACGTTTTTCTTCTTCAACTATTTATTGTTAAACAATGAGCTGGTTTAAGCGAGTTAAAGAGGGAATTATTACCCCTACCGATGAAAAAAAGTCGGTACCTGATGGGTTGTGGCACAAGTGCCCAAGGTGTAAAAAGGCCGCGCTGGCAAAAGACCATGCTGCCAATGCGTATGTTTGCTCAAGCTGCAACTACCATGATAAGGTTGGTTCTGCCGAGTATTTCTCCGTATTGTTTGATGAGAACAAGTTTGAAGAGTTATACAGCAATATAAAACCAACAGACCCACTCTCTTTTGTAGATACGAAAGATTATAAATCAAGACTGGCTGAATCGCAGAAAAAATCTGGACTGGAAGATGCCCTTCGGGTTGGAGTGGGGAGTGTGGATGGAATGCCCCTTGTAATAGCCTGTATGGATTTTAATTTTATTGGTGGCTCTATGGGAAGTGTGGTTGGTGAAAAGATTGGCAGAGCCATTGATTATGGACGCGAGCACCGCATTCCGGTAATGATCGTTTCCAAATCAGGCGGAGCGAGGATGATGGAAGCCGCGTTTTCGCTAATGCAAATGGCCAAAACATCGGCAAAACTGGCTTTACTTGGAAAAGCCGGAGTGCCTTATATCTCTTTACTAACCGACCCTACAACAGGAGGTGTTACAGCATCCTTTGCCATGCTGGGCGATTTTAATATTGCAGAACCGGAAGCATTGATAGGATTTGCCGGTCCACGTGTTATTCGCGAAACAATTGGAAAAGACCTTCCAAAAGGATTTCAAAGCTCAGAGTTTTTATTGGAACACGGCTTTGTAGACATGATTGTTCCCCGCACAGAATTAAAGAAAAAGCTCGGGCAATTGCTCCGGTTGCTTGCTGATAAAGCGAAACCAGTGGAACAAAACTAACTGATCAGAAGCGACTCCCATAGTGGCTTTTTTTATACAAGCAAACAGTCCCCTCTTTCCGGATTGTTAACCCCAAGTCTGATCCATAATCATACCCGATACGGAATGCTTAAATAAAAGAAATGGATAATATATACTCCATAAAAATCTGTTAATGTTTTATAAACTTGCATAAAAGAAAAGATGCTTCATACAGGCCCCATTGGTGTTTTTGATTCAGGATACGGAGGACTTACCGTTCTTAAAGAATTTGTATCTCTGCTGCCACAGTACGATTACATATACCTGGGAGATAATGCCCGAGCTCCTTATGGCAACAGGTCATTTGAAACCGTGCATTTATATACCCTGGAATGTGTGAAACGATTGTTTGAACTGGGATGCCCTCTTGTTGTTTTAGCCTGTAATACGGCTTCGGCAAAGGCATTGCGCACCATACAGCAAAAAGATCTGATACATCTCGATCCCGAGCGAAGGGTGCTGGGTGTGATAAGGCCCACAACAGAAACTGTAGGAAATTATACCCAAACCGGAAATATCGGGGTATTTGCTACAGCCGGTACCGTTGCTTCAGAATCTTATGTGGTAGAGATTAATAAGTTTTTCCCTGAAGCAAAGGTTTATCAGGAGGCTTGCCCGATGTGGGTTCCCCTTGTTGAAAACAATGAATTTGATAAACCCGGAGCCGATTATTTTATCAAAAAGCATATTGACTCACTCCTGCAACAAAATAACAAGATAGATACCATTGTGTTGGGTTGTACCCACTACCCTTTGCTTGCAGCTAAAATTAAGCAGGCATTACCACCCGGCATTACCTTATTGTCTCAGGGAGAAATTGTGGCAAAAAGCCTTAAAGAGTACCTCTTGCGGCATCCGGAAATGGAAGTTGCCTGCCAGAAAACTGGTCATGTAAAGTTTTTTACCACAGATGATACAGAAAACTTTGACCGGCATGCCAGCATATTCTACGGCAAAGAGGTAAACTCTGCTCATCTCGCTTTGTAGATGAGAACGTTTTTATACCTTTGCAAGCCTTAATAGCTGTTTTATTATGCTTAAGTTTTTATTATACCTCTTTGTTTTTTATGTGGTGTTTCGCTTCATCTTTGGTAAGCTTCTCGGAGGAGCTGTTAAAACCAAGGTTTACCGTTTTGAAACACACCACCATTACAACGAACAAACCAAAGAAGAAGGCAAGGTTACCATCAACCCCGGAGAAACAAAAAAACCTACTGGCAATAAAAATATAGGAGAGTACGTAGATTATGAGGAAGTGAAGTGAAGCCATTGAACATACTTGCCATAGTTCCTTACCCTTTTTTACCACCCACCTGCGGAGGAGATTATTCCACGCTCAGGCTTTTTAACTCCCTTTCTCATCAAAATAAAATTACCCTTTTTACCTGCGAACCATACAGCAGTATTGATCATATTCCGTTTCCGTTTGATGTGTTATCGTATGTGAAATTTGAACCCCAGCGCTATATCAATTTTTTTCTGGTGTTTGACCTCTTCAGGTTAATGAAAAGGAAAAAGACCGATGTGGTTTTTATGGAACAACCCTGGTTTTGGGGAATAGTATTTTTTCTGAAACTGTTAAGCGGCAAGCCAGTGGTAATGAGGTCTAATAATATAGAGTACCTGCGGTTTAAATCCATGAAAAAATGGTGGTGGTGGTTTTTGTTTGTTTACGAAAGATGGTGTTTACGCAGCATGGATTTTGTGTTTTTTGTTTCAGAAGAGGATCGCCAGCGCGCGGTGAAGGCCTTTGGGATTAAACACACAAAAACGCTGGTAACCCCATATGGAGTAGATGTAGAAACGCCCAAAACAGATTTTTCAGCCGAAACGAAAGCCATCAGGCAACAATGGAATATTCCGGCTCATCACCGCATATTGTTGTTCTTCGGATCGTTGGATTATACGCCAAACATAGAAGCTCTTGATATCATGCTGGAGGAGATATTGCCGGAGCTAAAAAAACAGTCGGACATACCCTATGTTTTTATGGTATGCGGACGCAGGGCTCAACCCGAATTTCTGGAGAAGATTAAAAACAGAAACGATATTATATATGCCGGTTTTGTAGATAATATTGAAGATTATATAGCGGCTGCCGATTTGGTAATGAATCCCATTTTAAGCGGAGGAGGAATTAAAACCAAAGCTGTTGACGCGCTTGCCTTGAACAAAATTCTTATTTCTACAAAAACAGGTGCCGAAGGAATTGATCCTGCTGTTTGTGGAGACAATATGGTAATTGTTGCCGACAGAGACTGGTTGTCTTTTGTTAGAGCAATAAAAGATAACACAGGTAAACAACCGGTTATTCCACCAGCCTTTTACAAGAGGTTTAGCTGGAAAGGAATTGCTGCAGAAATGAGTGAAAAACTAAATGGGTTGAGCTGAGGTTCTACCAATCTTCCTCATCAACCACAATCGGATCCTTCATGGCCTTTACAAAATCCTCAATTAACTTATTGAGGTCTTTGTCTGCAAAGCGCAGGGTTTGGTCGCACTGCTTTATATTGCTGGTAGTGGTATAATAGTATTCAAAATAATTCCTTGGAGCTGTTCCTGTGTTACCCTTTATCCCCTCGTGAACCAGATTGGTAATACCATACCTGTAGCGCCCTTCTTTAAACCAAATGGTCATCTTAAAATTGAATTTTCCGATCTCTCTTTTGGTGTATTTGGTACCATATGCATAGGCAACAATATATCCGCTAATAACGAGCTTCTGGTTTTTCTTATCAGCTTCGTAAACAGGTTTGCCATTAAACTGTTTCATGGCCCATTTTTTTGCGCGGGCATATAAAGAGTCTGAACTGCTTTCTTCCTGCTCCACTACACCGGTATAGGTAATGAGGTTGGTCACCGAGTCAACATTCAGCTTAATTCTTTCGTAGGGTTTTGCAGGAGGAGCCTCCGGTTGTTTTTCTTCACCCGACTCTTCTCCTCCTAAAGATTCCATGGAAGAGGTGGTATCTGTTGTTCCTAAATCAAAGCCGGGAGAATTGGGATCCTGAACCTGGGCAAAAGAACCCAGAGAGAATATGCAGCACAAAATCAGCAGGGCGTGTTTCATTTTCAAATGTAAGTTAATGTATGTCAGTTTTTTTAAAGTGCCCCAAAAATAGAAAATCATTTTATTTTTCATAACCCAATTGTTAGGATATTTTTGACACGCCATCTGTATATTAACGATAAGTGTTTATTAAATAGTGCAAAACCACGTATTCTCTATTGCTCAAGCCTGCAAAGGTGCCGGAATAACCCATGTGGTGATATGTCCGGGTTCCCGTTCTGCTCCTCTGGTGAGGGCTTTTGGTGGCGACAAACACTTTAGCTGTTTTTCGGTTGTGGATGAAAGGAGTGCGGCTTATATGGCACTTGGTATGGCCAGAAACTTAGGCAAACCAGTAGTTCTTATTTGCACCTCGGGTACTGCCTCACTTAATTTTTTTCCGGCCATTGCCGAAGCTTTTTACCAAAAAGTGCCGCTGCTGGTGCTAACTGCAGACCGGCCCCCGGAGCTGCTAAACCAGCAGGACGGGCAGATGATTATGCAAAAAAATGTTTACGGAACCCATGTGTTGTCTTCTTTTGAAATACCATGTTACCAGCCGGGAAAAGAAAACCATCAGGAAACCACTTCTATTGTTAAACGGGCACTTCGGTGTGGTTTTTTTGAAGGATCGGGCCCTGTGCATATAAATGTGCCATTAAGCGAACCCCTTTACGGAAACAATCGCATTGAGGCTGTGGCCGGTAATGGGGTTAAGCTGCACAAAAAAGAATTGCTCCCGCCACCTATAAGTGAAATGGCAAAGGCCGTTCATGCATGGCAAAGCGGATCAAAAAAACTGATCCTCATCGGGCAGTATCCGTCAGACAATGCGTTGTTTACCCAACTGCTGCAATTGTCAAACCAACCCGATGTGGTTATTCTGGCTGATGTGTTAAGTAACCAGCAAGTTGTAAACACAGCAACACATTTCGACTTTATCTTATCACATAGCACTGCGGATGTTCTGAAACAACTGCAACCCGATTCGCTTATTTCCTTTGGCGGACCTGTATTGTCAAAAGCACTAAAAGAGTGGCTCAAAAAACAAAAGCCCGGGTTTCATTTAAGGATCAACAGCGGTAAGCATGCGGTGGATACCTATCAAAATGTAACAAATGAGGTAAATGCCAACCCTGTTGAGGTATTGAGAGAACTGAACAGACATACAAAACCACATGAAACGCATAGCTGGAAACAACTTTGGGTGAAGGTGAACGAATTGGCTTCAGCCAGAGTGAACACATTCCTGAATAAAAGCGGGTTTAATGAATTAACAGCTACAGCAGCTATTCTTAAACAGTTGCCCGATGCCTGCGAACTTCATATTGGAAACAGCAGCGTTATCAGATATGTAAGTTATACGGGAGAGTTAAAACCCTCTGTTATTGCAAGTGGTAACCGAGGAACAAGTGGTATTGATGGTTGCACATCAACCGCAGTTGGAGCAGCACTTGTAAACAATAAACTAACGGTATTGCTTACCGGAGATCTGGCTTTTTTTTACGACCGTAATGCACTCTGGAACCGGCACATTCCACCCAACCTCAAAATTGTGGTAATAAACAATAACGGGGGCGGTATTTTTACCCTCATTAACGGACCATCAGAGCAGCCGGAGTTATTGCCATATTTTACCACGCCACACCGGCAAAGTATGAAACTAACAGCTTTACAAAGTGAAATGGATTATTACTTTTGCGACTCACTAAAAACATTGGATCACCAACTCAGCCGGTTTCTTGATCCCCTGAGCGGAGCCGCAGTATTGGAAATAAAAACAGACATCAGCAAAAACGCTTCAGCGTTTAAGTTGTTTAAAAATATAAAACTGATATAAAGTTATGGAAAGCAAATACGCCTGGAAAACAATAAAGGAGTTTAAAGAAATTAAATATTCTTTTTTTGAGGGCATAGCCAAAATAAGTATAAACCGTCCCGAAAAGCACAATGCCTTTACACCGCTAACGGTAAAAGAAATGAGTGAGGCCATGGAGCTGGCCCGTCAGGATGAGCAGGTATATTGTGTAATTCTTACCGGTGAAGGCGGGAAAGCTTTTTGCAGCGGAGGCGACCAGAGTGTAAGGGGACATGGCGGATATGTAGGAGATGATGGTGTTCCTCGTTTAAATGTACTCGATCTGCAAATGCAAATCAGGCGTATTCCAAAGCCTGTTGTTGCTATGGTGGCCGGATGGGCCATTGGTGGCGGGCACGTTTTGCATGTTATTTGCGACCTTTCTATAGCAGCAGAGAATGCCATGTTTGGCCAAACGGGTCCCAAAGTTGGAAGTTTTGACGGAGGTTTTGGTGCCGGATACCTGGCCCGGATTGTGGGACAGAAAAAAGCACGCGAAATATGGTTTTTATGCGATCAGTACAATGCACAGGAAGCTCTTGATATGGGTTTGGTAAACAAAGTGGTGCCGCTGGAAATGCTTGAAGATACCACTATTGAATGGTGTCGTAAAATGATGGACAAAAGTCCGATTGCACTGCGCATGCTTAAATCGGCATTTAATGCGGAACTTGACGGACAAGCCGGAATTCAGGAGTTGGCAGGTAATGCCACATTGCTCTACTACCTGAGTGATGAAGCCAAAGAGGGTAAAAACTCGTTTTTGGAAAAACGCAAACCAGACTTTAAGAAATTCCCTAAGTTCCCGTAAACCGCCAAACGCTTTTAGTGCGGTTATTTTATTTTACCTGGTTCCAGATGATTTTTCCATCGGCCTTGATATAAGCCATTTTACTGCTCATCTTAACCTGTGCCAAACCTTCGTAAAAGTTTTCAGCATTGTTAAACTGCGGATTTATTACAAACCGCCCTTCTTTATTAATATAGCCATAAACCGACCCCATTTTCACAGCGGCCATGTTTTCAGAAAATGAGTGTGCATCCCCAAATTGTGGGTTTATTTGCATTTTGCCGTTTTTATCCAGATAACCCCACATGCTGCCCAGTTTTACAGGAGCCAGGCCGCCAACAAAACTTTCGGCATCGGCAAAATCATTATTCACAGCAAACTTCCCGTCTTTATCAATAAATCCCCATTTACCGGCCTTTTTAGCGGCAGCCCAACCCTCACTAAAATCTTTTGCGGCATCAAATTGCGGAATAATAGCATACTTGCCGTCTTTCCCAACATAACCCCACTTGCCCCCAAACTTTACCAGCGCCAGGTTCTCATTAAATGGATATGCATCTTCAAACTGAGGGTTTATCTGCATTTTTCCTTCTTTATCAATATACCCCCATTTTCCATTTTCTTTTACCGGAGCCAGTCCATCTTTAAAAGACCTGGCATCGCCAAAAACGGGCCTCACCACAAACTCGGCCTTTGCGTTAATATACCCCCATTTTCCCATGGATTTAACAGCAGAAAGATTTTCACTAAATGAAAGCCCGGCTTCAAATTGCGGGTTAATTTCATATTTACCCTCTTTATTGATAAAACCCCACTTGCCTCCAAACTTTACCAAACCTAATTGACCATTAAAGAGTTCTGCCTTATCAAACTGCGGGGCAACCGCTTCTTTTCCTTCGGGATCAATATACCCCCACTTACCTGCATTTATTGCCGGAAACAGCAACACTTTTACCTCTTTAGGTGGAGCAGGTACGGAGACCTGTTCCGGGACATTTTCCTGAGCCGGAGCTTGCTGAGCCGGAGCCGGTGGTTGCGGTTTGGTTGTGGCTGGTTTTTTACCCTTTTGTGCCATTGCAGCAGCGGCTGTAATCAGAAGTGCCAGGGCAAGGAGTGTTAGTTTATTCATTGTTTCGTAATATATTCCGGAAACAAATTAACGGAATATTTATGAGCAAAAAAGGGTTTTGTATCATATATGGCTCCGGGGGTATTTGGAGGAATGGGTATTTTGCCTATCTTCGCAGCCCAATTTATTTATTTTTAAACTTTTAAACTGATTAACACAATGCATTTGACCACTGAAACGAAGCATGGAATCTTCGAAAAGTACGGTAAAGCCAAGTCGAAAACCGACACTGGTTCAGCTGAGAGTCAGATAGCGCTGTTTACTCACCGTATTAACCACATTACCGGCCACTTAAAAACCAACAAAAAGGATTTTTCGGCTGAGTTAAGTCTGGTGAAACTGGTAGGAAAAAGACGTGCGCTTCTCGACTATTTAACAAAAACTGATATCTTCCGTTACAGGGCGATTATCAAAGAACTTGATATCCGTAAGTAATAATGGATTTCAAAGAGAAGGGAAAATCAACACTGGTATCATCCATTATGATTTCCCTTTTCTATTCAAACTAAACATTAAAAGCAGGGCCTTTAAAGCTCTGCTTTCTTTTTATAAAAGGTACAGCGTGGTAAGCCGCACCGCAGTTGTGCTGATGTAAACGCGGCAAGATGTAAAATTATATGCAAGCAACAACAAAAACATTAGACTTAGGAGATGGAAGGTCCATCTCTATTGAAACAGGAAAATTGGCCAAACAGGCCGATGGATCTGTAGTGGTGCGCATGGGCGACACCATGATTTTAGCAACTGCCGTTTCGGCTCGTGAAGCTAAAGAAGATGTGGATTTTATGCCACTAACAGTTGATTACCAGGAAAAATTTGCAGCCGTTGGCCGTATTCCCGGAAGTTTTCACAAGCGTGAAGCAAAACTGAGCGATTATGAAGTGCTGGTAAGCCGTTTGGTAGACCGTGCTTTGCGTCCGTTGTTTCCAGAGAACTACCATGCCGATACACAGGTAATGCTGCAACTGATTTCAGCAGATAAAAACCTTTTACCCGATTGTCTGGTTGGCCTTGCGGCATCATCAGCATTAATGGTAAGTGATATTCCTTTTAACGGCCCGATATCAGAAGTTCGTGTAGCCCGCATTAATGGCGTATTTAAAATAAACCCAACCATTGAAGAAACAGCCATGGCAGATATGGATCTGATGGTTGCAGGTACAGAGCATGACCTGAACATGGTGGAAGGTGAGTGTGCTGAGGTAACTGAAGCAGATATGCTGGAAGCCTTAAAGGTGGCACATGATGCTATTAAAAAACAATGTAAGGCACAATGGGAGTTGTGTGAAATGTTGGGTGGACGCAAACCCGCACGCGAATACAACCATGAGCGCAGTGATGAGACTCTTGAAAAACAAATAAGCGATTTTGCTTATGATAAGATTTATGCCATTGCAAAATCAAAATCAGGTAAGGCAGAGCGCAGTGATGCATTTAAAGCGGTTCGCAAAGAATTTATAGAAGCTAATTATCCTGAAGGAGGAGAAGCTACACCCGATAAGTTTTTAATCAACAAATATTTCCACCATGTGGAGTATGATGCGGTTCGTGCCATGATATTAAACGACCGTACCCGTTTGGATGGACGCGAGCTGGATCAGGTTCGTCCCATCTGGAGTGAGGTTAATTACCTGCCTGCAGCACACGGATCTGCTGTATTTACCAGAGGCGAAACCCAATCATTAACAACAGTAACACTTGGAACCAAACTGGATGAGCAGTTACTTGATGCGCCAATGAATGCGGGTTATTCTAAATTTTTATTACACTATAATTTCCCGTCATTCTCTACAGGTGAGGTAAAACCTAACCGCGGACCAGGAAGGCGTGAAATCGGGCACGGAAACCTTGCCCTTCGTGGATTAAAACGCGTATTGCCGGGATTACAGGAAAGCCCTTATACCATCCGTATTGTTTCTGATATCCTGGAATCAAACGGATCATCTTCTATGGCTACCGTTTGTGCCGGATCTCTTGCATTAATGGATGCCGGTATTAAGGTAAAAGATGCCGTGAGTGGTATTGCCATGGGTTTAATTACCGATGAGAAAACAGGCAAATACGCTGTATTGTCAGATATCCTTGGAGATGAAGATCACCTTGGTGATATGGACTTTAAAGTGGTTGGTACCAGCAAAGGGATTGTTGCCTGCCAGATGGATATTAAGATTAACGGACTGAAGTGGGAAATGGTTGAGGAAGCCTTAAATCAGGCTAAAGCCGGCCGTTTGCATATTATGGGTGAAATGAATAAAACCCTTTCTAAACCTAATGCAGATTACAAACCACACGCTCCGCGCATACAAACACTTATTATTGATAAGGAGTTTATTGGTGCGGTTATCGGGCCAGGCGGAAAAGTAATTCAGGGAATACAAAAAGATACAGGTGCAACCATCTCCATTAGCGAGGTTGATAATAATGGTATTGTTGAGGTAGCCGCTACCAATGGCGAGAGCATGCAAAAAGCCATTAATATCATTAAAGGTATTGTTGCTGTTCCTGTTGTAGGAGATGAGTATACAGGCAAGGTTAAAACCATAGTTGATTTTGGTGCTTTTGTAGAAATTTTGCCAGGTAAAGATGGTTTATTGCATATCAGCGAAATCAGTTGGAAACGTTTACCAAGCATGGAAGGTGTATTACAGGTTGGTGAAGAGATAAAGGTGAAACTGATTGAGATTGATAAGAAAACAGGTAAACTTAAACTTTCCCGCAAAGCATTGCTTCCTAAACCGGAAGGTTTTACTGATGCGCCTAAAAGAGAGCGTACAGAAAGACCGGAGAGAACAGAAAGAAAAGATGACGGAGCTTCGGCAAAACCAGAAGCAAACGCATAGTCAAATTTGATATCACAAAAAAAGCGACCTCTTAACCGGGGTCGCTTTTTTTATGTATACGTTCTTTTATTAAGCTACAGCCTCTGTATTGGCAATAAACTTTCGCTCTTTTAATAAATACTGGTTACCCCTTACCATAATGCTTACGCGCAAATTCTCAACGGCTATGGGTTCACCCATATTTACCTCTGTAATATTGCTGTGGCGGATATCTTTTCCATCAACAATAACAACAGCACCACTGCCAACCACTTCCAGGTTGTTGCCGTCAGTTACAATTACTCCGGTATCTTCGCCTAAACCAATTCCGGTGCATTGCGGGTTGCTGGCCACTGCCTGTGCAAGGCGGTTAAATCGCCCCCTTTTATCAAAATGAGAATCGATAATAACATTGGCCATAAATGCCAAACCAGTGGTAATTTTTACCTCTCCCTTTAAATGAGCCAGCTCGCTTTTTCCCTGATAAATCATGGTATTGCTCATGGCCATAGCCCCTGCACTGGTTCCGGCTATTACAAATCCTGTTTCGTTTAAGTATCGCTCATGTAGGATATTGTATACCTCTGTTCCCCCGAAAATACTGGTAAGGCGCAACTGGTCTCCTCCGCTAAACATAATACCATCAGCAGCTTTAACCCGATTCACAAATTCATCATTAAACACATCTTCGCGTTTACGGATATCTATAATGCCTACATTGGTGCATCCAATTTTGCCAAATGCTCCCAGGTAGTTTTCTCCCACTTCGCTTGGTATAGACGATGCCGTGGTGATTACCTCAATCCGCTTATCTGTTCCGCCAACTTCATTAACAATACGTTTTAATATACCCAGTTCAAAAAAGTTTAAACGGTTGCGCTGAATAAATCCCTGCTCTAAGTCAGTTCCTTTGTCTTCTGCTCCTCCTACTGAAATGAGCTTTCCTTTTGGTGTTTCCAAGATGGTTATTTATTGATAACAAGGGCAAAGAAAACCAAAAAATTTACACCAAACAGCCGTTTTAATAACTTTTATTTAACACAGCGCAGGTAAATGTATGCTTTAATCAACTTGAAGGTACCGGCCTAATATACAGGTAGTGATGCCTGCCCGATGTGAGATAGTAGATAAAGGACTTGCCCTTGCTAAGGATAATATCTCTGATAAACCAAAGAACAATTAACACCGCCCAACCTTGCCACGGTATTTGTTCGTAATACCAGAACAAACCAATAACCAGCAATAAAGAAAGGATGCCAAGAGCCGTTTGTGGACCAGAAATACGGGTGCTGCAGCCAACTTCTAAGGTTACAGGATGGTTATTGGTCAATGTAACCGAAACCGCAGGCGAGCCTGCCCAGTCTATGGCTGCCTCTATTTCATAGGTTCCCTCGGGCAAATCCAATTCCCTCGTTTCTTTATTGGCAAGCGTAACTAGTTCTTTCCCGTTGGTTTTTATGCGGTATTTTCTAAAAAGGTTTATTAACCTGTCTTCTCTAATGATGATAAGTTTTGCCATAACCTTATTTATTAATGATTAGTTTTTGAACGACAACACCATTACCACTCATGATTTCAACCAAATACAAACCGTTGTTTAGTTGATCCGTATTGATAGCAATTTCCTCCTGTTGGCTGGTGGTTTTGGTTAATATGGTTTTACCGGATTGGTCGTAAATACGAATAAGGGTTTCATTGCCTGATAAACCGGAGATATGAATCAGGTTAGATGCCGGATTAGGATACATTACCAAAGATGGTTTAGCTGATAACCGTTGGGTTGACATGCCAACACTTCCCGTGCTGATATTGTCAATATTGATAGAACCGCCCATTCCGGAAATGTATGCAAATTGAATAATGGCATTTTTAGCGGTGGCAAAAGCAGAAAGATCAAGAGTGAGTTTTTGCCACTCATCTGTTTTGGGCGTAAACATACATTGCATCACATTTAGCGGATTTAAAATTGGAGAAGGGGTTGTTGCGAGGTCAGCCCCTCCTTTATAAAACAAACGCTGAAAGGTGTTGCCGCAATCGGTAGAAACAGAAACTTCCAACGTGTCAGCAAAAACGGTTTCTGCGGTAAAGTATGGTGGGGTGTATTTATGATAGTTGTATGCGTAATCGAAACTGATTGTTTTATGAGTAAGCGAACTGATATCTATAAGAGGAGAAGAAAAGGTTTCCCTGTCTCCCTGTGTATAAAAAACCAGGATGGTATTAAGGGCCATGATCGATGAATCTCCGCTGCGCTTAACAGTATTGTCCTTATACCACTCAAAAACACTGCCGCTGGTGTTTATTTTCCAGGCAGAGGGAGAGCTTTCAAAACCCTCGTAATAAAAAGGCAAGCCTGGTTTGCCCGTAACTTCTACTTCTGAGCTTAACAGGTTGTTTAATGTTTCAGGGTAGGGTTGTCCATTAATTTTGGCAATGTTCATTTTAATATCATAGGCTCCACCGGCATTTAAAGGAACCTCAAAGGGTATTTCTGCATGCTGAAAAGAAGCCAGATTTCCGTTCCACATTTTAGTGGTGTTTACATTTCCAACCTGTATATTTAATTCAACAGAAGTAATGGCTGTATCTCCTGTATTTCTAAACACACAAGATCCGGTAACCTGTTGTTCACAAAAATGCCGGGTTATTTTTTTCTCAAACAAATCGGCAGAAATATTTGCTGTAGCAGGTTGGTTAAAGAAGTTGATACATCCGGAAGTAATTTCATTGCCAGGTATGTTATGACCCATGCCAGATATTTTTGTAAATGAGAGTTTCGCATTGTGGTTTTTCAATACTGTGTTTAGTTTATCCAGGGTATAAACATAGAGGTAATCTGTTTCGCCAACGGTAATAAATATGGGAATAGCAGAGCTGTTGTTGTAGTTATATACAAGGCTTGCCACCGGATTGTTGTTCATGTCTGCCAATCCCTGTAAGGCAGGTGTATTAAGTAATAATCCTTTAAACTTAGTTGGATTATCCAATCCGTATTTCATGGCACTTCTTCCTCCCAGAGAAAACCCCTGAAGAATAATTGCTGTGGTATCAATGGTATAATTTTCAGTGATGTATTTGATACCAGCGTCTATTATTTTTTCGTCACCTGCAGGAGTATAAAAATCTTTATTCCTGTCGTCACCACCATCGGGGCAAACAATAATGGTGTTTGCAAAAGCAGCCGGCCAGCTTAAGGAGTTAATCAGGGCATTTCTATAATTAGAACTGTTATCACCCAAACCATGTAATGCAACAATTAAACGATACTTGTTTGATGCCTGATAGTTTGTGGGAACATAACAGGAGAGGGTGCGGTCTCCTCCTCCAAATGTAATGGTGGTGTTAAAGGATCCTGTTGTTTGTGCTACCGATTGAAGGCAACCGCCAAACAGAAGAATAAATGCAAAAAATCCGGATAATGTTTTCATGGGTATATTAATTTAATGGTTCAAAACTATTGCAGCCAAACACACCATATATTCACACTTTGTGGTTTGCCGTGCTAAAACCATATCTGTATCAATTGGGTTTGTATTTGACACAAGAGCCATTTTCAAAACAGAAAAAAAAAAGGGAGAAAACGGTTTATCGTTTTCTCCCCAACCCTCTCTCTTTCTGTTCCCCTTTCCCTTAGTTTTTAATCTGGAGTACTCCTTGTTTTATCACACCTTTTTTGTCGGCAATTTTATATTGGTATTTGCCCTCTTCCCATTCTCTGAAGTCAATTTCAAGAGGTTGGTTATTGAATGGTTGTTCCAGAACCACTTTGTCTTCGCTGTTCAAAATTTGAATAGTGGCTTCGGGTTCGTCACAACTGAGCCTTAAAAACCCGGCCTTGTTTTCGAGCATCAGAACCACTGCTGGTTTGTTTTGTTTAGAAGGATTTTCTCCGGAAGCATACAGTGTATTATACCCACCCAGGAGCATAATAAAAGCAATGAGTGTTGTTTTCATATGGTGTTTTATTTTAACCATTCAAAGGTAAAAACAGAAAACACTGTTTATGGTTACACTTTGTAAAAGCAGGCTATAAAACAATGATTAGCCGTTATGGGTTGGTAACCGGATGATTAATGGTAGGGCATCAGCAGGATTACTTTGGTGCCGGCAATTTGATGATCTGCAATGATATCTTCTATCTCCAGTTTAATCTCACTGTTGTTTTCGTTTTGCAGGATACTCATGCGCTCTTTAATATTTGGTATAGCGGCAGATTGATAGCGGATATTTTTTTGTGATTTAATTTCGGCAGCCTTTTCGCGTCCCACCCCATTATCTGTTATTTCACAAAGGATATTGTTTCCGGCAAGGGTAAGAGATAAATGTAATTCTCCATTGTCGTCATTGCGGTTTATGAGGCCGTGGCCAATAGCATTTTCAACCAGTGGTTGCATAATCATACCGGGAATTTCAAATACCCCTTCCTCAAGTTGTGGATCAATATGAATGGAGTATGAAAACTTATTGCTAAACCGGATAGCCTCCAGTTCCATGTAGAGCCTAAGCTGCTTTATTTCATCCTCAAGCGGTATATAGGTTTTTGCCGAGTTTTCCATTACCATACGCAGCAGGCGCGCAAAGTTGGAAAGGTATTCATAGGCTTGTTCTTTTTGGTTGTTTACCACAAAATTTTGGGCGGTGTTGATACAGTTAAATATAAAATGCGGATTCATTTGTGCTTTGAGGGCAAACATTTTGGTTTCTGCTATTTTGGTATTAAGGTTCGATTGTTCAATTTTTTGTTTTTGATTTCTTCTGTAAAGAATAAATATAACAGCAGCACAGAGCAGAATAAAAACAATAGCTATAATCAAGGTATACAGTTTTTGTTTTTGTGCTGCTGTTTCAGCTTCCAGTTTTTGTGATGTAAGTTTTGCTATTTCGGCCTCCTTTTCTGCCGTCTCAAATTTTAACTCCACTTCAGCAACCTTTTCCGCGCTGTTTATACTGTCGTTGGCGTTTTTCATTTCCAGGTACTCCTCCTGCATTTCATAAGCCTCCTTATATCTTTTTAACTTAAACAGGAGGTCGGCCAGCTGTGCCTTTCCCATTAGAATAAGCTCTGTATGTTCCTGCTTTACGGCATCGTCATACCCTTTTTTTACGTAGCTGTATCCAAGAGAGTAGTTACCAAGGGCATTGTACAACTCCCCCATTCCAATACTTACCATAGCAGGAACCACCCTGGCTTCTGTTTTGTTGTAAAAAGCATCATATGCCTTGTTCATATAAAACTCAGCACTATCCAGTTTGTTTGCCTTAAGAAAAGATTCGGCAATATTGTAGTAAGCATATCCAACCCAGTAGAAATCTTTTCTGGCCAAACGCAGAGCCAGCGATTGTTTGTAATAAAAAATGGCTTTATCCAGCTTCTCTTCATCAAAAGCGATTACACCCAGGTTGTTGAGTGTCATATCCATTTTGGCACTGTCTTTTAATCTGCTGAAATAGCGGTGGGCAATAGTAACATAACGTTCTGCCTCTTTTACCCGCTTAAACCTCATATTGGCAAGGCCAATGCGGTTAAGTGTTAAGGCAATTCCAAATGAGTCATTAATGCTTCTTTGTATGGCAAGCGCCTGATGCCCCAGATTTAAACTCTCTTCGTATTTGGCCTTATAGAGCACATACCAGGCCCGTAATGAAATAAACCGGCCTTTTCCGTAATCGTCAAAAGTTTCTTCTGCCTGAATCAGAAGGGCAATGGCTGAGTCGCGTTCCGTGGGAGGAAATTTACCAATATACTCCAGGTACCGGTCTGCTTTTTTATGGGGATCTTTTTCCTGGTTTGCCACCATCAGCAGGCTATCCAGATTGGCAGCTCTCAGTTCACGGGCTGGCAAAAGAAAAAAAAGCAAAGAAACCAACAATCTGGTGGCGGATAATTTCATAGGGTAAAATAAGCCTGTTTGTTTCACATTTGGGGTTTCACTTTGCAGTTGGCCGTTTTCAATTGATAATTGGCATTTGCTGTTGTTTATTTTAGTGCAAGCAAATTCATAAACTCATCCTTACGGCTTTTGGAAATACTAAACTCCTCTCCGTTTTCCATAATTACAGAACCTCCGGCCGATTTGCTAATGCGCTTAATATACTTGAGGTTTACCAGGGTGGAATGGTGGATCCTGAAAAAGCCGTAACCTTCCAATACCGATTCAAAAAATTTCAGGCTTTTTGATGTGGTCAACTTTCCGCCATCCTTCAGGCAAAAAATGGTATAACTCCCGTCAGCCATCAGGTATAGAATATTGCTCACTTTAATAAAATCATACCCTTCGGCAATGGCAACGGTAATTTTGTGTTCGTTTTTATCCGGTGTAAGAAAATTGCCAAACAACTGTTTTACTTTCAGGTTCTCGCCTTCGCTTTTCGGTTGTTCTTCCATTTTTGCGAGCAAACTTTTAAGATCGTGCAAGCTTGCCGGTTTAATAATATAATCTATGGCGGAAAACTTAATGGCCTTTAACGCAAACTCCTCGTGTGCGGTAACAAAGGCCACCTGAAAATTTACCTTTTCAAATTTCTCCAACAACAGGAAACCACTTTCACTACCCATTTCTATATCAAGAAAAACAAGCTGAGGGCGGGTTTCCAAAATACCCTGATAGGCATCGTTAATATTGGAGGCAGTACCCGCAATTTTTACCTGCTCAAAAAAATTGGTCAGTGTTTTTGATAATGTATCAATGGCACGTTGTTCGTCATCTACTATAAATACGCTGATACCTGTCATTATTACTCAATTATGAGATAAAAGTAGCAGATAAGCAACGATAAACAAAACGGATATTTTCAACGGACGGATATGGAGTCATTTTATAGAATGAAGCATATGGTATGTAACAGGAATTGTTTTGAGCGAAAAAGAAATACCCTGGTCTTTTAGCCAGCCGGCAAGCTCCTCTGCACTCATTTTATGAATGGTTGTAAATATGGGATATACATCAATGTATAATGTTTCGTGCTCTGGTTTTATCTCATAGATCAACTTTCCTTTTGTTTCCAGGCGCGTTAGCAATTCATGCAAACTAAAAAATGTTTTGGTGGAGGGGTCATTAAAATCTACGGCTTCTTCTTTAAAGATAGCAGCAGAAGAACCAGGGTTAACAACCATTGTTGGTGTGTCTTTAATGGTATCCCGGATATTAATACCAAGAGACTCTTTAATCGAGGCCAAAATCAGGTATTGCATGGAATCCGGGGTGATGAGGCGGTTACGCGAGAAAACAATATCCCATAATAAGGTATCCGATATACCTGACCGGTTAATTATTCTTTTAGGTGATGGCAACGACAGGGATGCCGATACAAGTTGTGAAATGTTCATCGCCAGCAGGGTCATTCCTGAAAATGCTTCTGAATAGGCATATCCGTTCGCTGAATGACCTGAGTCGAACACGCTTTGTCTGATGCTGTGCTGGTAAGGAAACCGTGCCCGAGTTCCGCTAAAATGGGCAGTAAACACGGGATCCATGCCACCACCCCAGGATCCTGTTTTATGACAAACAGCAGGTAATGGCTGTGATTCGTTTACCAGGGTACCATGGATAGCCGCCTGAATTGTTTTTTCAGTTAACCCGCCAGGTGTTCCATCAAACAGAACGGTACCCGTTTTCCCGATAATAAAGGTTCTGGGAAGCCCGGAAACGGCATATCTGGTAAATACTTTTTTCAAGGTGTCACAAGCTACCCAACCTTGCATCTCTCGTTTCTTTAAAAACTTTTCTGTTTTGTTTGTGGGCTCATCGGTAATGGAAATAAAAACAACCCCACTATCCCGATATAATTGTTGAAGCTGATTTAAATGTGGGATATTGGCCAGGCAAGGCAGACACCAGGTTGCCCAAAACTCTAATACAACCACTTTGTTTTTAATGGGCGGAAGCGTGTTTTTTTCAGGGTGTACAAATACAAGACCGGATAATTCGGGTGCCTGTTTACCCACCAGGTTTTGGCCAAACAGGTGGTTGACAAAAAGGAGAGAAAGCAATAAAAGGAGAGGGTTTTTAAATGAGTTCATGGTAATAAAATTGATGCTGCAAAACAGCAGGAATGATTACCCGTTTATGGCACTCAATAAGTTGTATTTTGGGTGGATAAAAGAAGTAGTACTTGCCGTTTTAGCTTAAAAAACGGGCAATTTGCCTCACCTCTTTCCGGCTTCGGATATTGATTTTCTGATAAATACGACTCACGTGGGTTTTAATGGTGCTTACTTCTATATTTAGCTTATCAGCAATCTCCTTATTGGAAAGCCCCTGATCAATCATCAGCAAAATTTCACGCTCCCTTATGGTTAGTTGTTGTATCAGCAGCTCGGGATTTTCTATCCTGTTTTCCGGTTCAGATGTTACGTCTCCTCTGGCGGGTGATTTTTTCCTGGTTATATACAGGTAAATGTTCAGGGCAGAAGAAAACACCAATGCCGCTATCAATAATTTTACTACAAACGAAGTGCCTGATCCCGGCTCCCGTGTTTGGTTTTTAAAAGACTCAACCTGAAGTAAATCTTCCAGTTGTTTGCCATAGGGTGATAAGGGGTGTGCCTTGCTGAATGTTGAAGCAAAGGTTTGGTAGGTTTTATTATAGACGGTATAGTTTTCGGCAACCCCCGTTTCCATAATGGCCCTTAAGCCGGCATAAGAAGAATGGCTGCTATCAGCATAACTCAACAGTCTCTGGTGATAAGCATTTATGTAAAACTGCTTTTTTGTTTCGCCCTCTTTTTCGGGATAAAACCGGTAGTAATCATCTGTTAATTGCTGCACCTGCTGCAGGGCCTCATCATCAGCAGACCCCTCTGTTTGGTAGCTAAGAAAAGGAGCGCACAGGTTTGGTATGGTAATCCGGATGTCTGATTGTTGATGAAGCAAGAGGATGATAAAATTTCTTCCGGAACCACCGCGCACCAGTGCACTGGCATGTTCTTCAGGTGTGAAATAAAGTCGGTAAAACAAAGGCTCAGCTGGCAAATCAATACCCTCCATTAAAAAACCACCACTTGAGTCTATATCCGCTTTTGCAATTATATTTTTATCATCAGCATGGTAAAAGTCGTTTATGTGATCAATTACGGCCAAATAAACACGTGGGTGGTAACAACCCGTATTGCCATTTATTGTACCTGCAATTCTGTAAGCTGAAACCGTAGTTTGGAATATTAAACCTGTAAAAAACAGCATCATTAGCCTCAGGGCAACTGTTGCTGGTGGCTTGTTGTTTGGATGCACGCACTTATCTGCTTTTGGCTTTTCCAATATTTATTGTTTATTATTGTTTACAAGGGGCAAATATAGAAATAACGCCTCATGCAGGAATATCAGTTTATAAGTTTAATTACCTAATCTATGAAAGTACTTGACATTAAAGTAATGCGGGGTCCTAACTACTGGAGCGTTCGCAGACACAAACTCATACATATGCGCCTCGATTTACAGGAAATGGAAGATTTTCCTACCAATAAAATTGAAGGTTTTCCGGAGCGTTTACAAAAAATGTTCCCGAGTATGTTTGCGCACCGTTGTTCTGTTGGTGAGCCTGGCGGTTTTTTTCAACGGGTAAATGAAGGCACCTGGATGGGGCATGTAATAGAACATATTGCGCTCGAAATACAAACACTGGCCGGTATGAATTGTGGTTTTGGCCGCACGCGCACCACAGGCAAACATGGCATATACAATGTAGTGTTTAATTATATGGAAGAAAAGGCTGGTGTATATGCTGCAAAAGCCGCGGTGCGCATAGCCGAAGCATTAATAGCCGGAAATGAGTACGACCTTACCGATGATATCCAGCAACTGCGTGAGATACGTGAAGATGAGCGCCTGGGGCCAAGCACCGGTTGTATTGTGGATGAAGCAGTAGCCCGCGGAATCCCATATATCCGCCTCAATAAACACTCTCTGGTTCAGTTGGGTTATGGAGTAAACCAGAGGCGTATACGTGCCACCATTGCCAGCACCACAGGGAGCATAGCGGTTGATATTGCCTGCGATAAGGAAGAAACCAAAAACCTGCTTGAGGCTGCTGAAATTCCTGTTCCAAAAGGCCGTATTGTGTATGGCGAAGAAGGATTACAGGCGGCTATTGAAAGTGTAAAATACCCAATAGTTACCAAGCCGGTTGATGGCAACCATGGCAAAGGAGCTACCACCAATATCCGCAATTGGGAAGATGCCGTGCGTGGACTTGAAGCGGCAAAAAAATACTCACGTGGTGTCATTGTAGAAAAGTTCATTACCGGTCAGGATCACCGGGTGCTGGTTATTAATTACAAGTTTGTGGCTGCTGCCATACGTAAACCAGCGGCTGTTACTGGTGATGGAAAAAGCACCATCCAGCAACTGATTGATAAAACCAACGAAGATCCACGCAGGGGCTACGGGCATGAAAAAACATTAACCCAAATTAAGGTGGATGATTTTACCATGGATATGCTCAACAAAAAAAGCCTTACCCTGGAGAGTGTATTGCCTAAGGGCGAAGAGTTGTTTTTAAAACCAACCGCAAATCTAAGTACAGGAGGTACCGCAACAGATGTTACCGATATGGTGCATCCGGATAATATTTTTATGTGCGAGCGCATAGCCCGCATCATCGGTTTGGATATTTGTGGTATTGATATTATGGCCGAAACATTGAGCGAGCCTGTTGCCGAATCAGGTGGAGCTATCCTGGAAGTAAATGCTGCTCCCGGTTTCCGCATGCATATTGATCCGGCTGAGGGATTGCCGCGTAATGTGGCAGAGCCCGTAATAGATATGTTATACCCTCCCGGAAGCACGGCCCGCATTCCTATTATTGCGGTAACAGGTACCAACGGAAAAACCACCACCACTCGCCTCATGGCACATATCATGAAAACAGTGGGGCATAAAGTGGGATTTACCACTACTGATGGGGTATATATTCAAAATCAGCTAATGATGCGTGGCGATTGTACCGGACCAGTGAGCGCGGAGTTTGTGCTTAAAGATCCAACGGTTGATTTTGCCGTGCTGGAATGTGCCCGTGGAGGCATTTTGCGTGCCGGCCTTGGTTTCCATAATTGCGATATTGCTATTGTAACCAATGTGGCCGAGGATCACCTGGGATTGCAGGATATTGATACCATTGAACAACTGGCCCGGGTAAAAGGGGTGGTGCCTGAGAGTGTATTGCCTAACGGATACAGTATACTTAATGCGGATAATAAATGGACAGCAGGAATGGCCAAGGAGCTAAAATGCAAGGTGGCTTATTTTAGCATGGATGAAAACAATCCGCTCATTAAAAAACACATGAAAAACGGTGGCCTTGCTGCCATTTTCGAAAACGGTTATGTTACTATTTGCAAAGGCACCTGGAAAATAAGGGTAGAAAAAGTAGTAAATATTCCGCTCACCTTTGGCGGACGCGCGGCCTATAATATTGCCAATGTTTTACCAACCCTGCTTGCTGCTTTTATACGCGATGTAAAAATTGAAGATATGCGGGTGGCCCTGCAAACGTTTATTCCCGGGCCTGCACAAACTCCCGGACGTATGAATATTTTCCGCTTTAAGAATTTTGAAGTAATGGTGGATTATGCGCACAATACTGCCGGGTTTGAAGCCATAGCCGATATGCTGGGTAAGGTAAACGCATCTCCTAAAGTAGGTGTAATTGCAGGTGTGGGCGACAGGCGCGATGAGGATACCACCAACCTGGGTAAACTTGCCGCAAACATGTTTGATGAAATTATTATTCGTCAGGATCGTAATTTACGCGGACGCACCGAGGATGAAATAGTGGCCTTACTCACAGCGGGTATTAAAGAGGTTGATGCCAATAAAAAGGTGGTTATTATTAAAAAGGAAACCGAAGCCATTGACTATGCCATTAAACATGCGGCACACGGATCGTTTATAACCATATGCAGCGATGTGGTGCCTGATGCGCTTGATCAGATTATGAAGCTAAAGGAAGCGGAAGATAGCGGTGAGGTGGTGCTGGGAACTTCGGTGGGGAGTGCGTGAGTCTAATTCTTAGATTCTACTCATTTCTGTATTCACATTTACTTACCTGGTATAGAAGAAAATAATCTTCATTGCCAAACCCTACAACTCCATCACCAGGAATATTCCTGAAGCGAGCATACTTAACTGGCCTATCATAAATACGGTATCTCCCATACGTTGGTATTTACGCAGGTGTTCTTTGCGGATAGAGAGATAGGAAAGAAACATGGAGATAATAAAAATACCTGAGGAAACGCCCAGCATTTCATCAGCCGTATGGATGGGGCCTTTGTTGGATATCTGAAAAAGGGAAATAACCGTAAGGCAAACAGCAAGCAAAGCGATAGAGCCATTAAACACGGTGTTGTTTACATCAGGCGAACCTGGTTGGTTTTCGTTTTCTGGATTTAGCATAGTGTAGTTGGTTTATACAAAAATATAAAGACAAACGAAATATCCTCAGCCTACAACCGGTGTGTTTTCCCCAAATTGTCTTGTTCGAAACAAGGTATAATGCACCGAATCCATAAAGCGGTTATTAAAGAAAATATTCTCTTTAAAATGCGCTTCTTTTACAAAGCCCAGGTTGAGCAATACCTTTTGCGAGGCTATATTTTCCGGATCCGTTACGGCTTCTACTGTGTGCAGGTTCATTTCCGTAAACCCATAATTTACCAAAGCGGCCAGGGCTTCCTGCATTAAACCTTTGCGTTGGTGCTCCGGCAATAACATATACCCAACCTCTGCCCTGAAATGCTCCGGGTAAATTCTGTAAAAACCCATTACCCCAATACAACGGTCGTTGCCTTTAATGGTAGCCGCCCAGTTTATACTGGTATTGTTTTCTATTCCGGTAAGCATATCGTTCAGCAGTTTATCGGCATCTGCTATGGTTTGGGCAAGGGGTCTGGGGATAAAGCGCATTTGTTCCGGATCGCTGCGCAGGGCAAACAGGGATTCATTGTCCTCCGGCTTTACAGGCCGCAATATCAGGCGTTCGGTAGTTAAGGATGGTATCAAGGGGCTTGTTTTTATTGTAAATATACCAGGTTCTTATAAAAAACATACTCCTTTTGCCTTAGCAGATGTATAGGTTGAGCGGGCAGAAAAAACAGAATGATGAGCGGATGAAGGAATTTTTCCTGAACAATATCTCACCACACAAAGATAAAGTACCTTTGTTGCTGGCATTATACGCGTACTCCGCTTATTTTTTCTTTTTGGCAAACGGATTTATAGGGGCAATGGATTGATCGGCTCTTTTGTATGCCGATACTTCTTTAGGCTTATTTTGCTTAGCCTTTTTACCTTCTTTTTTTTGTGGGTCTTTGCTCATTCAGGGAAGATAGACCAATTGGTACCCTGTTGGTGCTCTGAATCAAAAACAAATTGCAATTAAATGGGCAGAATAAAGGATAGATCTGTGGTTTAACGGTAGCCTTTTCAGAAACGCATAAATTATTACAAAAAGGTTACAAGGGTTTCTGTTTGCAGTTGTGGCTAGGGCTTATTCCCGTAAGGATTATTTGTGCCTTGCGGTTTTTATTTCTCCAACAGAATAGGTTAACTTTGCCGCCCATTTACCAATCGTTTTCCTTTTATATGTTTAGTGTTCGCAGCATACTCCTACTCCTTGTTGTTTATTATTCAATTTTTAGCCGCACGTATGCTCAGGGTTATTCCAGGCAGTATGTTGATTCCCTGGCGGGAATTTTGGAAACGCTGAATCCGGATACCCTAAAGGCTAAAGTATTGTCGGATATTTCCTATGGTTATCAACATATTGATCCAACACTTGGAATTGTTTACGGGAAACGTGCGATACATCTTTCAGACTCCCTGAAGTTTAAAAGAGGCCTTGCCACGGCTTATGCCATGGTGGGAATGAATTATGCAGCGCAAGGAGACTTTAAAAATGCGCTTATCTACGAAACCAAGGCAATAGCGTTTTACAAGCAAAACGGAAATAAAAAAAGTGAAGCTGCCATGCTTTGTAATATCTCCCTGATTTACGAAAGCCAGTCGAATTATGTGCGTGCGCTGGAATATGCCTTTGAGGCTCTTGGTGTTTATGAAAACCTGGGATTAAAGGCCAGTCAGGCTTATGTACTGGACAATATTGGTACCATATATTTCAGAAAAAAAAGGTATGATAAAGCCATGGAATACCTGGAACAATCGGCACAAATTTACCAAGCGGAACATGATGAATCAGGACTGGCCCGCAATATGGGAAATAAGGGAATGGTTTACCATGAGTTAAAAGAATACAAAAAGGCATTGAACCTTCACCTCAGGGCCCTCAAAATAAATATGGACCTGGGGGTTAAAAACTCTGTTCAGATTAACCTGATTAATATTGGCAATGTATTATTGAGCCAGGAAAAGTACGATGAAGCACTGAAAAATTATCAGAAGGCATTGGTATTAAACACAGAACTGGGCAGCAAGGGCGGTATAGCAACTACCCTTGGCAATATTGGCATTGTTTACCATAAGATGGCTGAGCAAAACAAGTCCTTTAAAAAGGGTATATTAAAGCCGGGAGATATAAATGTAAGCAGGGCTATTCAATTATTATCGCAAAGTGTGGAACAATGCCAGGAACTGGGTATGATTCATCCGATGACAGAGTTTTTGTTTACGCTTTCGGCCTCTTATGAGCTGGCTGGAAACTTTGAACAAGCCAATAAAAACCTAAAGCGGTATTATGAGTTGAATGACTCTATTAACTCATCCGAAATTCAACAGAAACTTGCCAATCTGGAGTTTAACAGGGAGCTGGAACGAAGAGATAATAACCTCCTGCTGAAGGACCAGCAAATTAAGATACATCAGTTGGAGCTGGAGAATAACCGGTTTTTATTTGGATTTTATGTGGTGGTTATTGCCTTGTCGATAGTAATAATATTTATACTCTGGAGAAAGTATCAGAAACAACGATTTACCAGCGCTGAGTTATTACTTGATAATGAAAAACACCGCAGGCAAATGAATGAGCAACTGAGTGATTTGAAGAAACACTCGAAGGTGCTGAGTGAAATAGCTTATATGCAGGCACATGATGTGAGGGGGCCGGTGGCCACGCTCCTGGCTTTTGCGCAATTGTTTAATAAAAACAACCCTGCCGATCCTGTGAATCTTTTTATTCTGGAAAATATTGAGGAGGTTACAAAAAAACTTGACGATGCTGTAAAAGCAGTTATTATGAAGGAGAATGAAATAAATATCTGATAACGCAGGGAATATTAACAGACAATTTCATTCTCCTGAAAAGGCACATTTTTATAGCGTCCGTTTTCTCTCCATAAAGAAAGAAGCAACAAACAACCCCCCCAGCAAAAAAAGAGGTAATCCAATGGCCAGAATCCAGTCGGGGTGATCGAGAGAAATATAGCTATAAGAAAGAGCAAGTGCGATAAACAAAACCCCTCCGATCAAAGGAAAGCGCCAGCCTGTTAATACCATTACAAACGCAATACCGGCAGGAATCAGGTGCATCAGAAAATCATACATGTTTTGTTGCAAAGGCTCGTTGTTGTTAAAAGCATCAAAAGCAAAAAGCGTAATAAAGGCAACCAGCAATATCCCAAAGATGCGGGGTGTCCAATGAATAATATTTTTAAGTGTCATATGTAGCGCTTTAAAATGGAAGGTTATTTAGTTCATCATTTGTCCACTCTGATCGAGTTTTAGTATATCTCCTTTGCTAAAGTTTCTACCCTGATAAGTAAAATCTTTTGCCAGTTTGCATCGGGAGATTTTTCCGTTTTCATAAAAACCAACGCCAACACCACCTCCAAATATATCTCTCAACGCGGTTGCTGCCATACATGGTATACCTTGTATGGTTTCATCTTCTTCCAGCCAGATGAGTTTCAGGTTTCCGTTGGGGTAGGCGGTATGCATCCAGTTGGTACCCGAGCCCTTACAAAGGTGCCCGTTTATGCGTGTTGGTTTTTCGAGAAAAAAGTAATGAATGGTTTTGTCTTCATTAAAACAAAGAAGCGTGTTTTCTGGCAGGGTAATATTGGAAATGGTTTGTGGTGTGGCCAGTTTGCAGCGTAAAATATTTCCATTGGGGTGGTAGTTTACAAACTCCTTACAATAAATTCCCTGAATGGCTATGGAGGGGTTGGGTTTTTCCGGTTTGTTGGTTTTTTGCTGAGCCGGGCTTGTTGCCGGAAACCACATCCAGAGTGTGGCACCAAGCAACATGGTAATGGATAGTTTTCTCATGTTGGTTAGAATTAAATGGTGCAGCAAAACTGTGCCCAATATGCAAATGATGGAAAAGGAAAAGAGAGAAAAAAATATTACACTTTTCAGATTTTGCAAATGTAGAGAAGGGCTCTTGCGAAATTTGCAAAAGCGGACTTTTATCAGGCGTTTTTACCTGCCCAGAATGACATGTAATCCCTGGATATTGGCAAAGTAGCCCACACTAAAAGTAAATTGCCGGGTATAAGAACTTTGGTTTTTTGCAGCGGAGTCGTCACCTTCAATATTATAAACCCCGGGATTAAACTGCATTTTAAAACTCAGTTTGGAATATTCATTCAGGTCCATAAGCGTTCCAAAGCCAAACGTAAGTCCCCAGTCAGCACTCTTGAGGGCACCGCTTGCCACGCGTTCCGGATCATTGTCGCCCAGTTCAAATGTGGCTTTATACAACAGCGCCCAATACATTCCCAGAGAAACAAAAGGGTGAAACTTTTCTCCAATGGGAAAGAAATATTTTACATCGGGGTTTATACTAAAATAGTTCAGCCTCAAGGTTACATCCTTTGTTCCAGAACCTGCCGGGGCTTTCTGAAATACGCCTTTTCCATCATAAAGATTTAATGCACCACCATAATACAAATTGGGAACAGCACCAAGTTTATGCAGAAAATCGAACCCCATTTGCATACGGAAAATGGGTTGCATTTCCGGTTTTAATCCACCAGGATAAGAAAAAGAAGCAGTTGCTGAACTAAATCCAAGATGTACACCAAACCACGACTCATCTGTTTCAAGAGAATGAACAGACAAAAGCTTATAGGGCCTTACCCTTGCAGGGTTGCGTTCAGGTGAAGAAGCTTGCACATATTGAAATGCCATTAAAAACAAAAGCACAGGAACCGGTGTATACCTTAAATAACTCATTAAGCCGAAGGTAGTTAAATTAATTGAATGAGCACAGGTGGCAGGAATTGACAATGAATCAACATGAAGATGGTGCTAAACAATACGTAAATTAACGTATAGCGGAAAATCAATATGAGTTATTATTTTAGCTGAATCAACAATAAACCCAATGAAAAAACTTTACAACCTTTTATGTATGCTCGCCCTTACCGGAATGGCGTATGCTCAGCCAACATTATTAAAAGATTTTGCCCCGGGCCCCGCCAGTACTTTTTTTGGAACGGAGTCGGTTTATATTTATGAAACCCACAGTTATCTGGTAAACAAAGACGATTCCAGTGTTTGGCTCACCAACGGAAGCACCAGTGGAACTCAGAAATTGTTTACCTACGAACCATCAAAGATACAAAGTTTTACCACCCCGTATGCCTTTTGCAAGGTAAGCGATAAACTGTTTTATGCAGTTGATGTAAATTATGATACCACACAGTTGTGGTATTATAATACCACAAGCAATACTCCCGTTTTTGTTAAAACGTTTAAACGAATTGGGAGTTTATACAGCAACTCATCTGCTAATTTCTATCCTGTTGTAGAGTATAATGGTAAACTGGTTTTCTCTGCGCTCTCCTATGAAGATAGCCATATTATTACCGGTAAAGGACAGGAATTGTGGGAAAGTGATGGCACAGCAGCAGGAACAAAAATGCTTTCAGATGTAAACTTTGGTTCTGGCAGTTCTATGCCAACAGGTTTTATTAAAGCATATGGTTCTCTGTTTTTTATTGCTACCACCCAGATCGGATCTCCAACACCAAAAACCCAGTTGTTTGTAACCGATGGAACAGCATTGGGAACACTCCCTCACCCAAGTAATATTTATGTTGGAGCCAATACATATTATTTACCATATCAGTTTATCAACGGGTATTTGCATATTGTTACAGCAGATTTTATTACCCCTGGCTCTGACCTTAAACATATGTATAGGGTGATGTCGCCCACGGCCACTATTAGTCCCAGTTTTTCGGCATACAAACTTTCAGGCTTTAGTTATTATAATGGAAACTATTATTTTGGAGGTATTCCGGTGGGCAATGGTCCGGCAGACCCAACTGGAGCAGAATTATATAAAATCGATACTGCCTTAAATACATCTCCAACGCCAGTATTGGTAAAGGATATTTATATCAATATGGGTTTTTACGGTTCGTCTCCTTTTTTTATTGGAACGCTCAACAACAAATTATATTTTACCGCAAATGATGCCACCGGAGGGCAAATCTGGGAAACGGACGGAACCGCGGCAAACACCAAAAAGCTTACTTCTTACAAAGCCAAATCAGGATTCAGTCAGATTAATAACTCCGGTATCATCAGCAATAAGATTTATTATATCTGTGATGATAGTACCAACGGTTTTGAGTTACGTATGATGGATCCTTTTAATAACAATACCATTACTGATTATCATATTGCCGCAGGAGAGGAACCCTATAATGCACCAGCTATTTTTTATCAGTTTGGCAATGTTATCATTTACAGTTACAGCGACCTTATTAGCGGCACTGAACTTTGGAGGGTGGGCACATCAACCTCAACAGGAATTAAAGTAACGGGTAAAGGAGATGCAACACCCCTGACGGTTTATCCAAATCCGGTAAACACGGAATTGGGTGTTTTGCTGGAAGGCAATAATCCCGGTACCCTCGTTATTACAGATATTACCGGAAAGCAGCTTTATTTTTCAGCAATAACAAAGGAGCGTTACATTGATGTAAAAGACTGGAATGCCGGAGTTTATTTTCTGAGCATAACTGACAGCAATGGAAATCATATCAGCAGAAAAATAGTAAAGTATTAATAAGGTACCACCTCTTTGTATATGGCAGAGGGGTGGTATTTAAATTAAAACAACGTTTGGAATTATACCAACCCAAGTTCTTTTTTCAGGAATCTTCCGGTATGACTTCTTTTTTCTTTACAAATTTCTTCAGGCGTTCCTTCGCATAAAATTTCCCCTCCGTATTTTCCTCCTTCCGGACCAAGATCTATCACATGATCTGCTACTTTTACCACATCCAGGTTATGTTCAATTACCAAAACAGTATTGCCTTTTTCTACCAGCTTTTGCAGCACATCCAGCAATACCCTTACGTCTTCAAAATGCAGGCCGGTAGTAGGTTCGTCAAGTATGTAAAAAGTATTCCCGGTATCACGTTTACTTAATTCTGTGGCCAGTTTTACACGTTGGGCTTCACCACCACTTAATGTGGTACTTTGCTGGCCAAGGGTAATATACCCAAGTCCCACATCATTCAATGTTTCTATTTTTCGTAAAATCTGAGGGGTGTTTTCAAAAAACTTTACAGCTTCCTCTATACTCATATTCAACACATCGTTGATGCTTTTTGCTTTGTATCTTATCTCCAGTGTTTCGCGGTTGTATCGTTTGCCGTTACAGGTTTCACACTTCACATACACATCAGGCAAAAAATTCATTTCTATGGTGCGCATACCGGCACCCTGGCAGGTTTCGCAGCGGCCTCCTTTTACATTAAAAGAAAAACGCCCGGGTTTATATCCGCGAATTTTCGCTTCCGGCAAATTGGAAAACAGGTTTCTGATATCGCTGAATACCTCCACATAAGTAGCCGGATTGCTTCGCGGGGTGCGGCCTATCGGACTTTGGTCTATATCAATCACCTTATCTACATGCTCAAGCCCTTCCAGTTTTTTATATGCCAGCGGTTTTTGATGAGAGCCATAAAAATGCTGACGCAAAATGGGATATAGTGTTTCGTTTATGAGGGTAGATTTGCCGCTACCACTCACACCGGTTACAGCAATGAGTTTGCCCAGGGGCAGCTCTACCGATACATTTTTAAGGTTATTTCCGGTGGCGTTTTTAAGAACAAGTTTTTTGCCATTCCCCTTTCTTCTTTTTTTAGGAACTTCAATTTCTTTTTTGCCGTTGAGGTAATGAGCGGTTACAGAATCCGCTTTCATAATATCAGCCAGAGTGCCTTGTGCTGCAATATGTCCGCCATGAACACCTGCACCATAACCCAGATCAAGGATATAATCACTTTCTGCCATCATATCCTTATCATGCTCCACTACGATTACGCTGTTGCCCACATCACGTAATTCTTTCAGCGAATCGATCAGCCTGTTATTATCGCGTTGGTGTAAACCAATACTTGGCTCATCAAGAATATATAACACGCCTACTAACTGTGATCCGATTTGTGTAGCCAGACGGATGCGCTGAGCCTCTCCACCGCTAAGCGTTCGGGAGGGAGAGTTGAGCGTGAGATAGTCGATTCCCACTCCCAGTAAAAATTTAATACGGCTTCTTATTTCTTTTACAATTTCTGTGGCAATAATCTGTTGTTTGGCATCGAGGTGTTTTTCTATTCCTTCAAACCATTTTGCCAATGCAGTAATTTCGTAAGCAGAAAGTTCTGCAATGTTTTTACCACCAATTTTATAATGTAAAGCTTCTTTCTTTAAGCGGGCACCATTGCAGTCGGGGCAGTTGTCAATGGTCATAAATTCTTCAGCCCATTTTACTACCGCATCAGAACTCCTTTCATGGTAATGCCGGGTAATAAACGGAATAATACCTTCCCAGTTGGAATTAAAGTTTTGCGTGTATCCGCTGTTATAGGTATATGGAATAACCAGTGGCTCATCACTTCCATGTAATATCACATCCAGCGCTTCACGGTTTATTTTTTCTATCGGATCAGCAAAACTGAATTTGTGTTTTTTTGCAATCTCCCGTAATTGAAGGAAAGTCCAGTTTTCTTTAGGTTCTCCCAATGGAGTAATAGCCCCCTTGTTAATACTTAGTTTTTTGTCGGGGATAATATTGTTTTCATCAAGGGTACTTACTACCCCCAGCCCGTCACATTTAGAGCAGGCGCCATAAGGGGAGTTGAATGAAAAGGTATTGGGTTGCGGCTCATCATAACTGATACCGCTCCGGGGATCCATCAAAAACTTACTGAAATGATAGGCTTTTTCCGTTTTGCCCTCCCCTTCAATTAATACCATGGTGCCTTTACCCATTTTCAGGGCGCTTCTTACACTTTCCCCAATTCTAAATCGGGCATCTTTTTTAGGTTCTATGCGGTCTATTAATACTTCAATATCGTGTATTTTGTAGCGATCGGCCTGCATTTTAGGGGTTATGTCTTTAATCTCCCCGTCAAGCCTTACCTTGGTAAAACCCTGTTTGCGTATTTGTTCAAATAGTTCCCGGTAATGCCCTTTGCGTCCTTTGATTACAGGCGCCAGAATGGCAATTTTTTTATTTTCGAACTGCTGAATAATATTCCCGATAATCTGCTCCTCGGTCATCTTAATCATCTTCTCCCCGCTTACATAGCTGTAAGCATCGGCTACCCGGGCGTAGAGCAGGCGCATAAAATCATAAATTTCGGTGATGGTGCCAACGGTTGACCGTGGGTTTTTGTTCACCGTTTTCTGCTCAATGGAAATTACAGGAGAGAGGCCATTAATTTTGTCTACATCGGGCCTTTCCATATTGCCAATAAACTGCCGGGCATAGGCTGAAAAACTTTCCATATACCTGCGCTGCCCTTCGGCAAAAATGGTATCAAAAGCAAGGGAAGATTTACCGCTCCCGCTTAATCCGGTAATGGTTACCAGTTTATTCCTCGGAATGCGTACATCAATGTTTTTGAGGTTGTGTTCGCGCGCGCCAAGTACTTCTATATATTCTTCTGAAACAGATTCAACCTGTTTGGGTTCTTTGGTTTTTTTCATTTAACAAGAGGAAATCAAATACAATAAACAACAAATGTGCGGTATTGATTTGAAATTTGAAGGGTTGTTCATATATAAATTTTGGATGAACAGGGCTGATGGTGCATACAGGGACTTTGGCACCGCCAGATATACAAAAGGAACCTAACCCAGCCTTCGGTGTATGGTTTGCTGGATGGCCGAATAAAGCTGAAGGGGAGAAAATTTTCGCCACACCATCTGATCAAGCTCCCCCCCGAAAATGAGGTAATAATCCAGGTTATTGTCCCTGAATTCATGTAACACGTGTTCCTGAAAATTGAGCGCCACAATCCAGCCATCTTCCACATCCTGAAACCATTCCTCATAATAACTGTCGTCACTGGAATGAAAGTTAAGCACATTTTCCCCGATAAGCACAAACTTGTTGATACCCCCTTCGAGCAATACTTCTATAATATCTCTTTTGAGGTACATAATATCATTGGTGATGGCATCATTCCACTCACCTATCATTTCTATGATGGCAAAACCTTTCAGATAATCGGCATATATGATTTTGATATACAGGGTTGGGGAGCCGAAAAAATCCCACTGCGGATGCAGGAGGTAGTTGTAAATCTGGTTGGTATATTCAAATTCACTGTACTCCTTTTGGAAAAAGGGCGATAATTGGTCGTCTTCTGAGCGGTAAAGGTCTCTCCAGCGGTAATGTGGCTCAATATCCTGCATGCTTCAAAAATACTGATAGCACTACTGTTTTCAACTCTTTTGCGTATTAATTTTCCATCTCTTTGATACTTCATCAAAAAATGTATTTTTGCCGTGCTTTAATAAATTGTAAACCAATATTCAAAACAATAAAACATGCCGTATTTATTTACATCAGAGTCGGTAAGTGAGGGACACCCCGACAAAGTTGCCGATCAGATTTCTGACGCGTTAATTGATAACTTTTTAGCTTTTGATCCGGATTCAAAAGTTGCCTGCGAAACATTGGTTACAACCGGTCAGGTGGTATTGGCCGGTGAGGTAAAATCAAAAGCTTACCTTGATGTACAAACCATTGCACGTGATGTGATCAAAAAAATTGGTTACACCAAAAGTGAATATATGTTTGAGGCAAACTCCTGTGGCGTATTATCAGCCATACATGAGCAAAGTGCCGATATTAACCAGGGGGTTGACCGTAAGAAAAAACAAGACCAGGGTGCCGGAGATCAGGGAATGATGTTTGGCTATGCTACCGCAGAAACAGACGACTATATGCCACTGGCACTGGATTTAGCACATAAGGTATTGATTGAACTTGCTGCATTGCGCAGGGAGAACAAAGCCATTAAATACCTGAGGCCTGATGCAAAATCGCAGGTAACGCTTGAGTATAATGACAAAAATGAGCCTGTTCGCATAGATTCAATTGTTGTTTCCACACAACATGATGACTTTGACACAGAGGCTAAAATGTTAGCCAAAATTAAAAGCGATATTATTGAGATTTTAATCCCACGTGTAAAAGCCAAGTACAAAAAATACGCAAAGTTGTTTAATAAGGATATTAAGTACCATATAAACCCTACCGGCAAATTTGTAATTGGTGGTCCGCATGGCGATACCGGCTTAACCGGCCGTAAAATTATTGTTGATACATACGGTGGAAAAGGAGCCCACGGGGGTGGAGCATTCTCGGGAAAAGATCCTTCAAAGGTAGACCGCAGTGCAGCATACGCCACCAGGCATATTGCTAAGAATCTGGTAGCAGCCGGTGTTTGCTCTGAAGTGTTGGTGCAGGTTTCTTATGCTATTGGTGTTAAAGATCCAATGGGCATTTATGTAAATACTTACGGTACTGCAAAAGTAAAAATGAGTGACGGAGAGATTGCTAAAATAGTGGAGAAGGTATTTGATATGACTCCTTATGGTATTGAAACCCGCCTGAAGCTGCGCAATCCTATTTATAGCGAAACGGCAGCTTACGGACATATGGGTCGCAAAAATGAGGTTGTTACCAAAACCTTCCTGGGTCCTGATGGTAAAAAAATAAGCCAGAAGGTAGAATTATTTACCTGGGAGAAACTGGATTATGTAGATAAAGTAAAGAAGGCTTTCAAGATTAAATAAGCCATAAACAATAAATAAAAAAAGGAGTGAGGTAAAACCGGCACTCCTTTTTTATTTTGAGAAAATACCCTTCTATTTTTTCGCTTTCAGTTGTGTTTCATCAATGGAAAACTCCCATAATGCGGTGTTTGTATTGTTATAGCAGGTAAAGGTAACCTGCCTGCTTCCTTTGGTACCGGTAATAGAAATACGGCAATAATTGTTTTCAGTAACCAGGCTGCTTTTAATACGCATGGGGTTTTCTGCCTCGGAGGTTTCTTTTACATTTCCCGGCCGGCTGCTGATGGCTGAGGAGGTGAGTTCAAAAATAGAATATCCCAGTTCTGTTTCGCGCTTATTGTACTTTAGCAATTCGGTATGGTGCCTGTCGCCACTTAAAAATATAACCCCGCTAATTTTATTGGCAACAATGTAGTCGATTATTTTTTGTCGCTCATTTTTATAAAAATTGAAGGATTCTTTATCTGTTTCTTCATTCACAAACTGGCCCCCTACACAAATAAATTTAAAGGGAGCACGGCTATGCGATAGCTGGAAAAACAGCCATTCCAGTTGTTTCGATCCCAACTGTGTTTTATTTGGATTTACAGCTTCGTCAAGATCACTTTCGTCACGCCACCACCTGTCGTCAAGCAGGATAAAGTCGGCATCGCTGTAACTAAAAACAGAGTATACGCCCTCATTATTTTCCCCGAATTGTTTGTTGCCCCAGTAATCCTTAAAACAGGAGTAGGATACCTGCTTCAGCGGAAAACCTTTGCCGCTGTTGTTATCTCCAAAATCGTGATCGTCCCAGGTGGCATAATGGTTTTTGGTGGCCAAAAGTTTTTGCAGGTTTTTATCACTGCGGGTATGTTGGTAGCGGTATTTAATTCCACTCTCGGAGCTAAAGTCAGCTTCGCGCAGGTAAGTATTGTCTCCCAGCCAGATCATAAAATCTGCAGGTGTTTCTGCCATGCGCCAAAAAATTTCCGTTCCCTGTCCGTAAGATTTTCCAGGTCTGTCGTATGCAGTATCATTTACGTAATTACATGATGCGGCAATAAAAGAAAAGTTTGGGGCGGGGGTTCTCCATTCCCATAATGGTTTGGTTTTAAAAATCAGGTTATATGCAAACTTCACCGGCTTTCCATCAAGGAGTATTTTATATTCATAAGACGTTCCGGGCTTGAGCAGGGAAGGAACAAATTTAATATTGGAATAGGATGCGCAATTGTTCTCTTTTACATCTTCCGTAATTTCTGCTTTTTGAGCAGGGGCACCCACAGGATGGTATTGAAGGGTTACCTTTTTTGCACAGGAAACCTGAATCCAGATTAATGCCTCCCGATGCTCACTATACCCCAGCATGGGTCCTGCCAATACCTTTGCTGATGCGGTTTCTGTAGTGGTGGTTTTTTTTGTTTGCGCAAACAGCAACAACGGAAGTATAAAAACGAGTGTAGCAAACAGGCGTTTCATAGGCATGGTTTTTTATAAGCCGAAGGTATACAAGTACCACAGCGAGAAATACACACAAAAAAAATAGCGGTGGAAAACCAACCGCTATTTACAGATTTAATAATAAGTTATTGTTAAAACGCTACCAATGTCATTCCTGCTGAAAATGTTCTGATATCCGGTGCCTTGCTGCTATCAAAATAAGGGGTAAGGGAATAGTTGGCAAAAAACCGCAACTTGTCATAACCAAAACGTACCGTAGCATCTACCCTGAATGGGTTGGTATTAAAGTCAGACTCGTAATGAGTTGTTTTCTCAAACCCGTTATCGTTGGTAACCGTTTTTAAGCGGGTGGTGGCAACATAATTTAATATTATACCGGTTGCAAAGTGAAAACCCTTATAAGCTCTTTTCTTATTACCCGGAGCAAATTTCAGTAATAAGGGAACAGTAAGATTAAAAGTGTTGAGCTCATTTTCCTGCAGTTTATTACCCGATGATATAAAAACCAGTTGGTTGGTATCCGGCCTCATGATATTGTTTGTTTCAAACTCCATCCAGGTCCACTTTAAACCAAAGCCTGTGGTAATGGCTAATTTGTTACGGATAATATGGCCATCAATTTCAGGAAGGTTTAATCCAATAAACCACGAGCGTCCAAAGTTTGTATTCAGGTCTTTATAGGCTGGTTTCATTGCAAATCCAAAGTCGGGTGTTACCATTCCGTTTACACCAAGTTCAAAACCCGACCAAACCCGTTTCATTGTTCTCCTTTTTTTTGGGTCGGCATTATCCTCATTATTCTTTTTCGCGCTTTTATCTTTATGATCCTCATCAATAATGATAAACTTCTTTTTTCCAATCTTTACCCTGGTTGTATCTCCGTCTTTTGAGAGTTCTTCAGAAATAATGTCGGAGCTGTATTCTTCTCCATCTTTCATGTCTTTAATGCTTCCGAGTCCCTGCGCAGAAATATTCCTGTATTCAGGATTGCCGTAAAACTTAACACTGCCGGTTCCGTTTGATTGGGCATTAATTTTTCCTGAAGCAAAAACAACAACACTTGCCGCACCATCAGCCGAAGCAGTAGTTTCTTTTGCTTTTAAGCCTGCTGCCTTAACACTTGCAGCACCGTTGGCATCGGCATTAAATGAAGAGCAATTTCCGGAAAGCACAATTTCAGAGGCACCGTCAGCACTGGCTTTTATCTGCTCGGCATTTACCATAAACTTCACTTTGCTTACACCATCTGCTTTAATCTGCAACAGGGTTAAATTTAATGTATCCGGAGCTTCGGCTTTTACCACTCCCTGCAACTCTATAGATTTAAGGTCTTTGAAATATACTTTTACATCAATGTTTTTAAGCTTGGCTTTGCCTTTCAGAAACAGGGTTCTGTTTTCTACATAAGCCTCAATATCTTTTTTCTCTTCTGTGGTGGCATCGGTATAAAAAGAGAACCGGTCGGCCTGGTGCAGGCTTATATTAACATTGCCACTTGCACGGATCCTGTCGTAGTCGGGCAATACTGTGCTTTCCTGCGCACCTGCTTTTTGAGTGAATAACAAGGCGGCTCCGCCAAGTAAAGATAAACAAAAGGTTTTTTTGATGAAGGTGATCATATAGGTTAGATTTTATAATAAGACGGGGTGCTTAAACAAAAGTTACAGGAGCAAAAAAATTATTTAGAAGAATATTGAAAATTATTAGCGGCAATTTCAATTCCGGTTTTTTTGCCCGCCTGATCATATTTGCGGATTACTTTTATATCAGCACCTGTTACCCTGTTGATGATGCTGAGGGCCGCCCAACCGGCATCGCTGGCTTTTACCTGATTATTTCCAGGTTTGTTTTCTTCTGTTAATACCTCTTGTTTTCTGGCCTGTACTCCGGCATATATCACCTCCGGTATTTCTGTAAAAACGGGTTGCGCTTGTTTCTGTATTGGAGCTTGATAAGCCAGCATGGTTGTTACCGGTATAAACGACAGCTCGTCTTGCAGGGCTTTTTTCACCGGTTGAAGCAATGGTGTTTTGCTTTCAATAATCATTTGTGCTACCAATACCGGCTGGTTAGCAGGTAAGGAACGAACGGGCGGTGTAACCGGAAGAACAGCAGGTGTTTTACCGGGTTCTTTTGAATCACGGTTTTTTTCTGTTTTGGCATAACCGCTTCCTGTTGCAGGTTTTTCTGTAGTGCTTTTTTGTGCAATGGGTTGTTCTCTCTTTGAGGTTTTAGGTGAAAGGCCGGGCTTATCCGCATCAGCTATCTGCGCAGGCGCTGAACGGAAATACCACCATCCGCCAGCAAGCAGGAGAATGGCTGCCGCTATACGGATAACCATAGAAAAATCAACGCGCAGGGGAACAGCTTTCTTTAGTTCTTTCTTTGAAGGATAGGTAACAGACAAATCAGGAGTTACCACCGTTAACCTGAACAACAGCTCTTCTTTTACCAGTTCCGGATACACCTGTTTGGCTTTTTCAAGTTGTTGCTTTTCTTTCTGGCTTATGGTGGTTTCAATAGTATTTACCAGCAGGGGATAATAACTTTCTTTTACCTCGGCAAAAGTTGGTTTTTTTAAAAGCTCTCTGTTAAACGAAACGGTTTCTTCTGCGGCAATGTTTATGGTATCAAGTCCTTCAAACTCTTCTTTAATATCCGGGTTTTGCTCCAGAAACAGCAATAACTCCGATACCTGAACAGCATCCAGTTTGCCATCCATGTAATCAATAAGGTATACTTCGTAGTTGTTTCTGTTAATCATTATAAAACCTGGTCTAAACTTCCAATATATTCTTTTAAAAATACCCGGGCCCGGTAAATGTAAACCTTTACCTGCGACTCATTAAGGCCGGTTATTTCTCCAATCTCTTCGTAACTGTAGCCTTCATAATCCCTCAATAAAATAACCGAACGTTGAATGTCATTTAATTTCATCAGGGCATTGTTCAGCACCTTTTTCAGGTCGTTAAAACCATTGGTGGTGCTGCTATGTTCGTACTCACTTATCTCATCAATATCTGATGCCTTTTTCTCTTTTCTTATGGCATCAATCATGGTATGGTAAGCGGCAGTAAATAAGTATGACTTGGCTTTAGAAAACTCCACTTCATTCACCTTTATCCAAATTTTCTCAAACGTATCCTGCACAATATCCCTTGCCTTCTCTTCATCCTTTATATTTTTAAGGATAAAGCGAAAAAGGCCATCGGCATAGGCATTTACACAGTTATTATATTCGGCTGCGGTCATGTGTGGTGTACTGGGGTAATACGGCTTACCACTCCCCAAAGTTACAACAGGGCAAAAGTATTATTTATATGTCAGATTATCAGCAGAATAAAAACCGATATCCGGCTAGTCAAAAATCCGGTTGGCGTATTCAGGCCTTAGAAAATAGCGGATCATTTGTAGAGGTAATGGGATCTCTACACAATTGTACACATAGGCCGTGTGGGTTGCCATTAAATATACCTGGAAGGAGTTGTATTTTAAATAAAAGCGCGAGTCGAGTTCGCGGTGGTAGGTTACCTGATTTACCCCCGACATGGTATTACCTGATGATTTAACCACTATCGGGTCGGTTGATTCATAAGAGCAGGTTGGCAGGTTTTTGAGGCCGTAGCGGTTTGCCACTTTCATTACAAAACCCACCAAAGAATCGTATTTAGATGGTTCTATCACATCTTTTAACCCAAGCAGTTTGCCCCTGGTGCTGTCAAGCACAGCCATAACGGTTTCCATTTCAGAGCGCGGTTTATTGTCGCAGGCATTAAAGGGGCATCCGGTAAAACTATACAATCCGTTTTTTTTAAAGGTACATCCGGCAAGCAAGGTAAAACCTAAGGTAGAGTCGCCTGTGTAAAACCGGTTTTGGTAAAAGGCTTTCAGGTGCACCAGGTGTTTTTGAAAAAGAAAATGGTGTTTGGTTAACTCATCCACAATCAATTCGTTTAATACATCGTTGCGTTCTCCGGGTGCAAATAAGGGTAATGTTACTGCGGTCATGCAATTGCTGTCAATTCGGGAGGCAATGCTATAATCAGTTAGCGACAACTGAGCAAAACAATTGGCGGTAAAAAGGGAAAAGAGCAAAGGCAGTAGTTTTCTCATGGCAGAAACGGAAGTTGTTTTTTAACCAGTTCTTTAAGCGACTGATCGTTTAGTTTTTTATATGCTTCAATCATCATGTTGCGGTAAACGGTTTGTTGCGCAAAATGTTCCAGCAGTTGTGTGGCCGGCCCTGAAAGGCGGCCATTGGGTGTAGCCACTGCATCAAATAAATAAGGAATGAGCTGCTCATTGCAATAGTTGAGTGCCTTTAAAGCCTGAAAAGCATTGTTGCGGGTACGAAACTCCCAGGCATTGGAACATAACCATACCAGGGCATCCAGGTTTTGCTGCTTATCCATCTGATTGCTGGCGGCAAGCTCATGCCATTTTACCCTCAGGGTATTTGTTTGGCCTTCCAGGCCTTTGGTTTTATTTAGAAAAACAGATGCTTCTGTTGGGTACAGGTTGCATAATTTTTCCAGAGATGCCTGCACCACTTCATAACTGGTGTCGGCAAGGGTATTGATGAGCACATCTTTCCATAAACCGCCATTGGTAATGGTTTTAATAGCAGCAAATTTTGGCGAAGAGTGGTATTGAGAAAAAACAGATTTCAAAGCCTGAAGGGTTGCGGTATTTTCATCATTGCCCAGTTGGTTAATGGCTTCGGCTTTCATGGCATGGAAACTCTCTTTGTTTACCACATCAACCAATAAGCTGCGTTTTTTTTCCAGGGGAAATTCTTTTAAAGCCAGAAGCGCATCATACCTGTCGAGCATGTGAGGGGCTTTGGATAATTGTGCCTGCAGCTCTTCAAAACTCTTTTTAAAGGTGACCGATTTAAGCACACGTGAATTTGGATCGAACAATACAAAGGCTATATCTTTTTTGTTGGTATTGCTGATGCGCACAGTTTCTACAGCCTCGGCTACCCACGCTGTGGTGAGGCTCACAGAGCCATCGGTATAATGTACCTCAACCTCAAATGGCATATTAAACAATCCCACCACCTCATCGCGAAGGTGGGTTTGCTCTACTTTTATTTCAGTATGGCGGTTTCCATTCTTATCAAATAAATCTGTATACGAAACGGTATAATGTGGCTCACCTCCGCGCAACAGCCACTGATCAAAAAACCAGCTCAGGTCTTTGCCCAGTTTATCCTGTATGGCCTGCTGCAAATCGTTTGTTTCCACATTGGCATAGGCATGGGTTTTCAGGTAATGGTTTAGTGCCCGTTTCCATTGTTCTTCGCCAAGCACATAAGCCAGCATACTTATTACCGATGATCCTTTAGGGTAAACCCGCGCTGTACCGGAGTTGGTATGCCTGATGGGGTTGCGGTCTTTTTTACTTGCTTCCAGGGCAGTGAGGTGTTCGCCTCTGCGCTGCCAGTCGTATTCATCATCTCCCCATATTTCGCGGGTAAACTGTTTCGGGTAGTAGGTGGCATAACTTTCCTGAAGCCAGGTATCGCGCCCATCGCGGGCAGTAATATAATCGCCAAACCATTGGTGGGTAAGCTCGTGGCAATTTACACCTACATAGTTTTTGTCTTTAAACGCACGTTCGTCAACATTAAAGAAGTCGCCAAAAATGGTAGCTGTGGTGTTTTCCATGGCACCATATAAAAAGCCCTGCACCATAATTTGCGAGTAGCTTTCCCATGGATAAGGGATTCCAGTTTCGCGTTCCAGAAAGTCAACCATTTTTTCAGAGTAGCGGTAGGTGGGCTCCATTCGCTCTGCAAACTCCGGGTAGTAATAAAATTTCATGGGAACACCGCGGGCGCTTTTGCTTTGTTTAATGCCATATTTTCCAATACCCAACATCAGTAAATATCCTGCATGCGGCTTGCTCATGGCATAGTGCCAGGTAATGGTATTGTCTTTATTGGCTGTTTTTTTAAGCAGGCTGCCGTTGGAAAGCACTTCGTATTCCTTATCAAATGTGATAACGGTTTCTGTAATAAACTTATCGTTCATATCATCATACATGGGAATCCAGTGGCGGTTATCAATGCCCTGGCCCTGGGTCCAGATTTGTTTGCGCACGGCCCAGGTGCTTTTTTCTTGATTCTCCAGTGCATTCCAGCCAATAAAATAAATTCCCCTGCGGGGTGTGGCTTCATATTCAAAAACGATGGTGCCGGTTTGGTCCCAGGTAAGCGTGGTGGCTGGTTTTACCCAAATACCTTTGGAGTTGGTATTAAAAGCAAGTTTATTGTTGTTGATGGTTGCACTTTTAATGGTAGTGCCCGGGGCATCAAAAAACACGGAGTCTACCTGTTTTTGCAGTACGGTATAATGGTGGGTTACTTTTCCTTTTACCAATCCTTTTTGTGGTTCAAAGGAAACCTCCACTTTCATTCGGGTAATATCCAGCGGGTGTTCGCGGTAGGAGGTTTGATCCTTTAAATAACTGCGGTAAGAGTTTTGCGCGTGTCCCCAAAGGGAGGCCACAGAAGCGCATACAAATAACAGGGCAAATCTTTTCATAGAAGCTCAGGCAATTTACAGAATGATAACTTAATTAGAAGTTAATTGATGCAAAAAACAAAAAGAGTGGGGTAGATGCAAGCGGTATTTGATGGGTGGTTTGCTGCTGTTATTGCTTACTAACAATCAACCGATCATACAACTGTGCTCTTCCTTCTCCGGAAATAGCAATCACCGTTCCCGGAATAATTGCAAGAATAGAAATAAGCGTAATGCCAATCATCTGGTATGGTGCACCTTCATCACCATATGCATTTAGCAATCCCAGGCTCAAGCACCAGCCGGTTATGGAGGTAAAAACGATGGCATGTCCTACTCTTCTTCTGTTAAAATATCTGCGATGCGACTTAATAATTGCCTTTGATTCCTCATCATCATACAACAAGCAAATGTCTCTGTAATTCAGTTTCAGAAAACAATCCTTTTTTATTCGTAACCTATTTTGCGGATACTTATTTAATGAATCGATGATTTGTGTTCGTGTTAGTTCTTCACAGGGATTGTTTTGCGCCTGATGTGTAAGCGGAGAAAGAAGAAATGAACAAAAGAGGATGATATACAAAAAAAGGCAGACCGATATTTTCATTTGATTTGAAGCAAATTAAACCGGAGTTTTTAAGTTGAGATTTTGGAGAAGCAATGATTTGTTATTGACTTTAAGAGGTCTTAATCATACAACTCAAATTTAATATGTTCTTTGGTATAACCCATTTGGGTAAGCCTGTCGCGTGCCTCTTTAAGCATGGCACTCCATCCGCAGAGGTAAAAATGTGCAGGCCTGTGGTCGTGAAACAACTCTTCATAAACAGTATGCACATACCCATGTCTTCCCCTCCACTCATGCGGTTCTTCTCTGGAGAGTACGGGTATAAACCTAAACTCAGGAAATTTATGCTCCAGTGCTTCCATTTCTGTTTTATATAGGATATCGGCCTGTTTTCTGTTTCCAAAAAGAAAATAAATGTCCTTATGCGGAATATTGTGGTTAATGATATGGTGCAACATACTGCGAAGTGGCGCAATACCGGTTCCTGTAGCTATAAAACAAATATCGTGTTCAATTTTTTCAGGCAAGGTAAATTTTCCTATAGGTCCTGCCACTTGTACAATGGATCCCACCTGATAGTTATCCCACATAAAGGGTGTTCCTTTACCCGGGGGGTTAAGCACAATAATGAGTTCAAAAATATTATCATCCCCCGGAGCAGAGGCAATAGAATAGCTCCGGTATGGTATTTTGGATTCAATAGGAAGGTTAAGCATAATAAATTGCCCCGGTTTAAAATGGAATTTTTCCATATGGGGAACCTTAAAAAAGAAACGCTTTACGGCAGGTGTTTCGTCAATTATATGAATGATTTCGGCATCGTAAAACTGCTGTTTCATAGTTTTCTGGTTTTATTGTCAAAATGCCCTCATCTTAAAAACCTATGACAACGAAATCTGTTAAAAAGGCATCTTATAAACCGAAGGTACAAAATTTGACTTGTATTTTTACAGCCATTTATCATTATTTGTTTTGTAAATCAATTATTTATTACACCCAAACACCAATGAAACAACTCTATACTCTTATCCTGTTTACCCTGTTTTTTGCTACTTTTTCCTACGCTCAAAGGTCCTCTTGCCCGGGTTCGCCCTATCCTTCGGAAATTACTCAACCCGATGGTTCTACCCTTACGGTTATTTTGAGAGGAAGCGAAATGTTGCACTATAAAGAAACTACAGAAGGTTATACCATCTTAAAAAATGCATCAGGAATTTATGAATACGCGGTAATAGATAACCGTGGTTTTCTTACGCTCAGTGGTATTAAAGCGGTTAATCAAATTGCCCAATCCACTTTTGGAAAAAACGCACCACAAAAACACCTGAGGTTTAACCAATACCAGGAGCAAACCATTAAGGATGATTTTATTGCCATGAATGCGGAAGCCTACGAAATGGGCAAAGGGGCTCCTAAAGTTTCTTACCCTACACTTGGTAATATTAAAATTCTGGCCTTATGTATTCAGTTTCCTGATGAGCCTGCCATATATCCTATATCTGCCATTACCGACATGATGAACCAAAGCGGATATAATACCTATGGAAGTTTCAGGGATTATTTTATTCAAAATTCTTATGGCAAATGTACTCCAACAGTAGATGTGGTTGGATGGTATACAGCTACCCGAAACCGCGAACAATATGGAAAAACATTGAATAACGGTACCGATAACCCAAGCTACACCTCAAGGGTTAGAGAACTGGTAAGACAAGCGCTTGACTCTGCAGATATTAAAACCGGAGTAGATTTTACCAAATATGATAATGATAATGATGGTGATGTGGATGGGGTGATTGTTTTTCACTCCGGATACGGAGCAGAACAAAATCTGGATGGCTATATCTGGTCGCATCGTTCATCTTTTACATCGGTAACCAAGGATGGAAAAACCATCAGGGATTATTGTATAAACCCTACCAAACGCAACTGGAGTGGCAATACCGGAATGGTGGGATTAGGTGTACTTACCCATGAGTTTGGCCATATTATGGGGTTGCCTGATTTGTATGATACTGACCAATCATCAGAAGGTATAGGAGAATGGGGGCTGATGGGAGCCTGCGGTTGGTTAAATCAGGAAAAAACACCATGTATGCTTGAGGCATGGTCACGCGTGCAATATGGCTGGGTAGATGAAACCATGCTGATACAACCCGGAGATTATAAAATGAAGGCATCAATTGATACGGCTATTTGTTATCGCATCAACACCTCACGTACCAACGAATATTTTTTACTCGAGTACCGCAGAAAAAAAGGCTGGGATAATTTTCTTAAAACAGGAGGGTTGGCTATCTGGCATATCAATACCACTAAAACATCCCTTTACCCGGGGAACAACTCAGTGAATGCCGATACGGCCATGTTTGGAGTTGGGTTAATTCAGGCAGACGGGCAACGGCACCTGGAAATGAATAGCAACAGAAGTGATGCAGGAGATCTGTATCCGGGCACCTCGCTCAATACCAGCTTTACACCAACATCAAAGCCGGCCTCCGACCTGCATTATCAGGTTGGCGGAGTGGCTCAGCCTTCTAATATTACCATTAGTTCAATTGTGTTAAATCCTCTGGATAGCAGTTTGTCCTTTAGGTTTGGCGCAAAGGCCACATCCTGGTTTTCAGTACCCAATAATACCGGCTGTGCACCATATAAGGTAACCTTTACCAATGAATCGGTGGCGGCTACTTCATTTAACTGGAACTTTGGAACAGGTGCTACAAGCACCAGTGTTAGCCCGGAGTATACATACACCACTCCCGGAACCTATACGGTAACATTGGTAATCATGGACTCCAACAGCGTGGTGGCCGATTCTGTTTCGCAAATCATTACGGTGCTGGAATCGCCAAAGGCATCCTATACCGGGGTCCGGGATAGTGTAAACGGAAATGTTATTAATTTCAGCAATACTTCTACAGGAGCAACGTATTATGCCTGGAGGTTTGGTACCAATCAGTCATCGAGCGCAGAATCATTAAAATACACACTTACGTCTCCCGGCTTTTTAGAGTATTATCTGGTTGCTTACAATAGTTTTGGATGCTCAGATACTGCCAGGGGTGTGGTTGATTTTTGGCCCACAGGTATAGCTGATGGCGTAAGCCAGATTGGAAATATATTTGCCTACCCCAATCCAACAGGCAAATCGGCCACATTGAACTTTACGTTACGCCATACAACCAATCTGCAGGTTGAAGTATTTAACCTTCTTGGAGAAAAAACCGGAGAGTTGATGAGCGGAGAGCTTTCAGCCGGAACTCATGCAGTGGCTTTAAGTGAAATAATGATACCTACAGCTGGTATGTATTTAATTAAACTAAAGGCCGGGCAGGAGACCGCATTTATTAAACTGCTAAAACAATGATCAAGGAGTTCATAGAACTCTTTTATCCTAATCTTTGTCTGGGCTGTAATGATCATTTGCTGCGCACGGAATCGTTTTTGTGTACGGATTGCCTGTATCACCTGCCCCAAACCAATTACCACCTGATTAAAGATAACCCGCTTGCCAAAACCTTTTGGGGCAGGGTACCATTAAAAGAGGCTCTTGCCTTTATTTATTTCAGGAAAGGAGGCGTTGCACAAACCATATTGCACGAGCTTAAGTACGCAGGTAATCAGGAGCTCTCCTTTTTTATGGGAACCTATTATGGCGCAAGGCTTAAACAGGCTGGTTTGGCTATAGATGGTATTGCTGCTGTACCACTGCATAAGAGTAAACTGCTTAAAAGAGGGTATAACCAAAGCGCCCTGTTTGCCTCTGGAATGGCGCAGGTTATTGGTTGTGAAGACTATAGCCATAATGTGATTAGAAATAACCCCACCGAAACGCAAACCAAAAAAGGAAGGTATGACCGCTGGACCAATGTTGATTCTGTTTTTGGCCTTGTGAATCAGGATCTTTTCAGAAACAAACATATATTAATAGTAGATGATGTGATTACAACCGGTGCTACCATTGAATCTCTTGCACAAACTATTTTAAATGGGGTTGATTGTACCCTAAGTGTGGCATCCATCGCCACCCCACAAAACTGATTTATTTCGTATTTCTGCCATTTATTTTGTAATTATGGTTATTCATACTAATTTTGTGCCCGATTGACAGTCGGTTATGAAGTATATAATTACCCTGATTTCTGTTATGGCCTCGTGTTTGGTTCACGGGCAGGAGTTCGTTTCGTACTCCAACAGCAACTATGCGGGTATTAATGCGGCCGATATCAATCCTTCCTTTATTGCTTATTCCCGGTTACGCTCTGATATTAACTTCCTTCAGGTTAGAACCCAACTGTTTAACAACAACTTTTATGCGAACCCTCAGTTTGTTCCGGGTTTGTTTTTCAGGGAACAGATAAAGGGTGGTTTAGCCAATAGCCAAAATGCGGAAGGCAGCAGTTCGGGTAAAATTATTTTAAGTGAGAACATTAACAGCAACACCAATTTTTTTGCCAATGCCATTGCAAAAGGTCCGGGTTTTATGACCAGCGATGGGTTCAGGGCTTTTGCTGTTCAGACTCATGTTAAAACCATTGCCGATCTGAATAATATAAGTCCTGAAATATCCAGAATGTTATTTGAGCAAACAGATTACACCCCATTAATAAATAAGGGTATTTTTATGGAGAAGGGCGCAGGGTTTTCTATGATGAGTTATGGCGAGGTGGATTTTACCTATGCCAAAATGCTTAACAACAGAAAAAATAAGATCATTAATATTGGTGTTACCGGAAAAGTACTTGTAGGCTTTGCAGCTATGTATATGAGAAGTGGCGGCACCCTCATCAACTTTTCAAAAAGAAACAATATAGAAAGCAGCAACCTGGTTTTTGATTTTGGTTATGCCATGCCTGATGAAAAAGCGGGTGAAGGGGCAATGATTCCGAGAGGGCTTGGCCTTGGTGCTGATATTGGTTTTAGTTATATCCGGAAAAAAAATTCCAGGCTATATAAATATGGTTGCCCTTCCTTTATACGCAAAGTATGTTTTATGCCAAACTACAAATGGAAATTTGGGGCATCCATTCTTGATCTGGGGGGCATTCATTTTTCTACCCTTGCCAATAATTATGTATACAACGGCACCGTATTAAGCTGGGACAGCATAAGTTTTACTCCAATAAAAACCATACAGGAGCTGGATCAAACACTTCAGCAAAAAGCGTCAAATCCCTCTTCCATTGAAAAATCGTTTGCGTTTTATATGTCGCTGCCAACAGCATTAAGCCTGCAGTTTGATTATAATGTAAACGATGCCGTTTTTATTAATACCACATGGGTTCAGCGAATGAACTTTGGCTCAAATCCCGCTGTAAGACGAATGAATATTTTTGCTGTATCACCAAGGTACGAAACAGATCAGGTTGAAGTTGCTTTGCCGGTTCAGTTGTTGGAATATAGCCAACCCGCTATTGGTTTAATGATGAGGTACAGGAACATATTTGCCGGTACTGACCAACTTGGGAGCACCATGGGACTTACCCGATTAAATGGTGCGGATCTTTATCTTGGTTTTAAAATGAATATCCAGGGCGATTATTCTCCCTCATCAATAAACAACAGGCGTAAAAAGAAAGCAAGAAACCTGAATGTGCATTAAGCACAACAAGTTAATCTCTGTAGAGAGGAAAATCCTCCATAAAACGATTTACTTTTTTTCTCACCTCTTTTAGGGTTGACACATTTTCGGGGTCACTTAATACCGTATCAATAAGGTCAACAATGATTTCCATATGTTTTACTTTTAGCCCACGTGTAGTAATAGCAGCAGTTCCAACCCTTATACCTGAGGTAACAAAAGGTGACTTATCATCAAAAGGAACCATGTTTTTGTTAAGGGTGATATCGGCTTTTACCAATGCGTTTTCGGCAGCTTTTCCGCTTATGTTTTTGTTTCGCAGATCAATTAACATCAGGTGATTATCTGTTCCGCCAGAAATAATCTGATAACCTCTTTTTACCAAAGCAGTGGCCATGGCCTGCGCATTTTGTTTTACATGTGTAGTGTATTTTTTATAATCGCTGCTTAATGCTTCTCCAAAAGCAACGGCTTTAGCAGCAATCACATGTTCCAGAGGCCCGCCCTGTGTGCCGGGAAATACAGCAGCATCAAGTAAAGCACTCATGGATTTAATTTCGCCCTTAGGTGTTTTTTGTCCGAAAGGATTGTCGAAATCCTGACCCATCATAATAATTCCGCCACGTGGTCCGCGTAATGTTTTATGTGTGGTTGAAGTAATAATATGGCAATGTTTGAGGGGATCATTCAATAATCCTGTAGCAATTAAACCTGCAGGGTGAGCAATGTCTGCAAGCAACAGCGCTCCAACCGAATCTGCAATGGCACGCAGGCGCGCATAGTCCCAGTCGCGGCTATATGCAGAAGCTCCGCAAATAAGCAGCTTTGGTTTTTCTGCATGTGCAGTTGCTTCTACCTTATCATAATCAATAACACCTGTTTCTCTCTCTACACCATAGAAAGAGGGTTTGTATAATTTACCTGAAAAATTTACGGGCGACCCATGGGTGAGGTGTCCACCGTGGCTTAAGTCAAATCCAAGAATTTTATCACCTGGCTGCAGGCAGGCTAACATCACAGCTGCATTGGCCTGAGCTCCGGAATGAGGCTGCACATTTGCCCAGCTGGCTCCGAATAGTTTTTTCAATCGCTCAATAGCAAGGTTTTCTATCTGATCAACAACCTCACATCCTCCGTAGTATCGCTTGCCCGGTAAGCCTTCTGCATATTTATTGGTGCATACACTACCCATCGCCTTCATTACCTGTGTGCTTACAAAGTTCTCAGAAGCAATCAGTTCAAGTCCGTGTTCCTGACGGTGTTCTTCTTTGTCAATCAGGTTAAATATTTCTTTATCCTTTTTCATTGTTCAATCAAATTAGCAGCGCAAAATAAGTATTTATTTGAATGCAATAAACAATGCACTAAATTTGGGTTCTCGAATAAAAATTGAACATGAAAGCAGTTATACCTGTTGCGGGCATTGGCACCAGATTAAGGCCTCACACCCATACACAACCCAAAGCACTTATTCCAATAGCCGGTAAGCCTATTCTGGCTCATATTATCGACTCCCTTATTGCAGCCGGCATTACCGAATATGTTTTTATTATAGGGTATATGGGCGATAAGATTGAAGACTATATTACCAAAACATACCCGGCAATAAAAACAACATTTGTCATTCAAACTACCGGTAAAGGTACAGGTCATGCCATTTGGCTGGCCAAGGAGTATTTGCAGCAAAGCGAGTTATTAATTGTGCTTGGCGATACCATTGCAGATGTTAACCTGGATAAACTGCTAAAGGCAGAAAACAGCACCCTGTGTGTAAAAAAGGTAGATGATCCGCGCTTTTTTGGCGTGGCCGAACTGGCTGAGAACGGCAATATTTCCAAACTGGTTGAAAAACCAACCATACCAAAATCGAATCTGGCTTTGGTTGGTATTTATAAAATAAAGGAAACGGAAAAACTGCTTGGTGCTATTGAGTACAATATTACCAACAAGATTACTACTCAAAATGAATATCACCTTACGGATGCATTAATGAAAATGATTGACCAGGGTGTGGTAATGAAAACTATGGATGTAGACAGTTGGTTTGATTGCGGTAAAAAGGAAATTTTGCTGGATACCAATGCTACCTTGCTCAAGCGGCTAAACTATAATACCACCAATTATTCATTTGAAAATACCATTATTATTCCACCGGTATTTATTGGCGAAAACTGTAAAATAAGCAACTCCATTATTGGCCCCAATGTATCGGTAGGCGACAATGTGATATTAAACTATGCGGTACTTAAAGAGTCTATTATTGGTCCGTATGCACAAATAGAATACGCCATTCTCGATCGCTCCCTTATTGGAAATGATGCCCTGCTGAAAGGAATGAAACAAAGCCTGAATATTGGCGATAGTACGGAAATAAATTTCGGATAACATGGAATTTACAGATCAATCGGTTCAGCATTATTGCGAAGCACATACAACACCTGAGAGCGATGTGTTAAAACAACTGAACCGCGATACCCATGCCAATGTGCTGCAGCCACGCATGCTTAGCGGACATTTTCAGGGGCGGTTATTAAGTATGATCAGCAGCATGATCAGGCCCATGCATATTCTGGAAATTGGAACATATACCGGATATTCTGCCATTTGTTTGGCGGAGGGTTTGGCGGAAGGGGGCCAGCTTATTACCATTGATGTAAATGCAGAGCAGGAAGACAGAATCAGAAAATATATTGACGAAGCCGGAATGAATGACCGCATTCGTTTTATTGTTGGTGATGCAAAGAATATTATTAAAACATTATCACTTATATTTGATCTGATATTTATAGATGCCGACAAACCAAACTATCCAACGTATTACGAACAGGCGATAGAAAAGTTAAGGCCCGGAGGGTTTATTCTGATTGATAATGTTCTGTGGAGTGGCAAAGTATTGAATGAGGCAGAAAGACAGAGGGATAAGGATACAGCCATACTCCACCAACTGAACGAAAAGATACAGAATGATCCAAGGGTAGAGAATATTTTACTGCCTGTAAGAGATGGATTAATGTTGGTAAAAAAGAAGTAATCAACACCTAAGCTGTGGAATGATAAGGATGAAGTTAAACAAGGGAAACGTGAAATTTGCTGCCCAATGTTCATGGTTTTGCGCATATGGCTGTTTTTATTCCTTGCTACAGGTTGGTTCACCATATCTGTAGTTAACGCAGCGTGCCCAAATCTTAATCTTTCATTTACCATTACCGGAGGTGGCGCCTGCGGGGTTCCTCAAAACATTACCCTTACCAATACAAGCACAGGTTCTGCAGCCTCATCAACTACTTTTTACTGGGTGGTAAACGGGGTAAGGATAGACAGTGCAACAGGTGTTAATACCAGGATCTATGCAGCGCTTGCTCCGGGGAACTATACCTTCAGGCTGGTGGCCCGAACAGCAGCCAGTTGCCTTGACTCGCTTACTCTTGCTCCTGTAACCATCAGCTCTAATGCACCTGCAGTAAATGACGGAAACAACCAGCTATCCTTTAGCCCGGTGTGGCGCAATTGTATTATTAACCCGTTGGCGCCAAACACGTTTAATATTAATATTTCTTCCAATGACACCCTCTCCAATTATACCATTATCTGGGGAGATGTTTCAGCAAACAGCGCAGGCGCACAGCTGTTACCAGGTGCTTCGGTATCTCATTCATATAGTGCACTTGGGTTGTTTAATGTAAAAATTATTACGGTAAACGGGCTTTGTACAGATACACTTAACGGTACCGTTATCAATATGCGCCCGGTGAGTACGGCTATACGGCCGCTTACACCCGGGCAGCTTGCAGGTTGTGCCCCGCACACCATTACCTTTCAGGATACGTCTGTAAACTCTTTGCCAGGCACCATATTTACCTGGAATTTTGGAGATGGCACTATTATCACAAGAGACTGGACCCAGGCAAACCAACCCATATCACATATTTATCCTAAAGAAGCCAGTCAGCAATGTGTATTTACGGTTTCTCTTACTGCATTTAATCCAAATTGTAATACGGGTAATCCCTCTACCTATTCCATCTCACCGATTCTTATTTTTGATGAAGATATTCCGGCTATCGGGATTCCGCCTGTTTTATGCAATCCATTAAGAACCTATACCTTTCAAAACAACTCGGCCGAAAATTGTATAACCGGCCAACGCCTTTATTACTGGGATTTTGGAGATGGCACCAATACGGGATGGATTACATCCAAGGCATCTCAAACACATACTTTTCCCACGTTGGGTTCCTATACCATTATGCTTATTGACAGCAATGGTTGCGGAAGCGATACCGACTATGCAACCATTAATATCAACCAGCCACCAGTTGCCGGTTTTACTGCCAATCCAAAAACCGGTTGCCAGCCATTAAATGTGAGTTTTTCAGACACATCGTTGGGTATAGGAAATACGCGGGTGTGGAATTTTCAGGGAACCACTCCAATATCCGCTAATACAATAAACGTAAACCGCACTTACAACAACCCCGGAACATTTATAGCTACGCTTACCGTTTCAAACATCTGTGCTTCCAATGTGGTGGTAAGAGATACCATCAGGGTATATGCCAAACCAAATGTATCCATAGGAAATGCCCTATCAGGTTGCGCTCCACATAGTATATCTTTACAAAACAACACAACCAACCAGTCTCCTCAGGCAACTTATTTCTGGAATTTCGGAAACGGAGATACCTCAACCCAACGTGTTCCTCCGGTGGTTACTTACAACAGCCCCGGCACTTATCAGGTAAAGCTGGTAGTTACCGATTCATGCGGAACTGACTCGCAGATGGTGAACATAGTGGTAAGTACAATTCCTGTTGCTGATTTCAGCTCAACTACAGTATGCCGCGGAGATACCACCAGTTTTACCAATCTTTCTGTTTTAGCCCCCGGAGATCAAATTGCAGCATTCCGTTGGTATTTCGGAAACGGTGATAGTGCAACGGTAAATAATCCTGGCTATATTTATCCGGCCGATGGAATTTTTCAGGCTGTGTTGAAAATAACCACCGATAAAAATTGTATTGATTACGATACAGCCTCGGTTACCGTAAATATTTCTCCCGTAGTAAGCATTAATAATACACCCGCATCAGTCTGCAATGGAACCATTGTAAATTTTGACGGAACAGCCACTACCGCATCGGGCAGTATCACTGCTTATCAATGGACTTTTGGATCCGGTATTACTGATACAGCAAGAACAGAAGATACTGTTTATCTTTTTCCATCACCAGGTACTTATGCGGTGAGGCTAAAAGTAAGCAACAGCACAGGCTGCTCATTTACTCAGTTAAAAAACATAAGTATTAACCCGGTGCCTGATGCAAAGTTGGGTGCAACAAATGCCTGTTTTGGGCAACAAACCCAATTAAGAGACAGTTCAGTCGTTGGTTTTTCAAATACCATTAGCCAGTGGTTCTGGGATGTTAATGATGATGGGGTAACGGATTTTACATCACAGCATCCGCAATTTACTTTCCCATCGGCAAGCACATTTAAGGTAAAACTCCGGGCAGGTACCAACAACAATTGTTTTGATACAGACTCCATACTTGTTTCAGTTAATCAAATACCCGTACCAGCCATTTCAAGCAATACCAACAGTTTATGCAAGCAGGATTCTTTCCTGTTATCAAATACCACCACAGGTGCTGTGAGTTACCGCTGGGTTTTCGGAGATTTATCGGCCGACCTGATTACCGCTTCACAAAATGATTTTAAGAAAGCATTTGCCGACTCCGGTAGTTTTCAGGTAAAAATGATTGCCTCTGCCGCCAACGGATGTAAAGATTCTTCTACCATCACCCTTTTATCAAGACCTTTTCCTGAGGCCATTTATACCACCAATGATACAGCAGGATGTGCTCCTAAATTATTTACGTTTAACAATACATCCATCAGTGCCGATCATTACAGGTGGTTTATAAACGGATTGGAGCGCAGCAATGCCACGCATTTACCAGATACAACAGTTACACAAAGCGGGCAGTTTTTTTCCGTTACCCTTATTGCTACCAATAATTTTGGCTGCAAACCAGATACAACAAGTCAGTTTTTATACACCCTCAGCAATCCCCAGCCGGCTTTTACGCTGTCAGCAGATTCGGGCTGCGGGCCGCTTGCTGTAAATACCTTAAATAACTCAAGCAACGCTCTTGGTTACACCTGGCTTATCAATAATCAGGTAACGGGCATTACCAATAATATCAGTGCGTCATTTCTTCCTTCGGCAATTAACGATAGTGTTTATAGGGTGAAACTGATTGCATCCAACGGACCCGGATGTAAAGATTCAACAGAAAAAACGGTTAAAGTGTTTCCGCTTCCGGAGAGCCGCTTTACGCCTTCTGTAACCAACGGTTGCGGCCCATTATCGGTAAACTTTAATAATACCTCTCAACATTTTTACGGGGGCAATTTCAGTGATTTGACATTTAACTGGAACTTTGGTGACGGAACACAATCCTCCACCCCCCAGCCGGCTCATGTCCTTAACCCATCATTAACCAGCGATACGGTTTACAACCTCACCTTAATAGCCACCACGCTATTTGGCTGCAAGGATACCACGCAACAAAGTATCAGGGTATACCCTAAACCAACAGCCAGTTTCAACATAACAAATCAGAATGGATGCGGCCCACTCTCCACCTTGTTTACCAATGCTTCCATACCAAACGATACAGGTAATATTCAAATCATGACCTTTAACTGGAAATTCGGCAATGGCCTTGTTTCTTCAACCGTTCATCCTGCTGCTACCTTTGTTGCCAATGCGGTAAAGGATACTATTTATCAGGTATGGCTAACAGCATACAGTGAACACGGTTGTGCAGACTCCATAAACAAAACAGTAAGGGTTTATCCTAAGCCGCTATCCTCATTTGCTCCTTCCGACTCTTCCGGTTGTGGTCCGCTTACTGTTCAATTCAACAACCTCTCCACACCTTTTGATACGGGTTCTATTCATATCATGAGTTTTATATGGGATATGGGTAATGGTTTTAACAGTATCCTTACCAGTCCGCAATCGCAATACCTTGCCGCCTCTTTTACAGATACCACCTATATGGTGAAACTGTTTGCCACCAGCGAACACGGCTGCAGGGATACGAGTGTTAAAACCATTGTGGTGCATCCAAAACCGGTAGCTTCTTTTTCTTCTAATCAAACACAAGGTTGTGGCCCTCTTACGGTACAATTCACCAATCACTCGTTATTGAGCACACAGTTTAACTGGGCATTTGGTGCGGGTGCATCATCACCTCTGCTTAGCCCAGCCTATACTTTTGTTTCTGCTCCATTGTTAGACTCGGTGTACGATGTAAGACTTACCACCCAATCAGCTTTTGGTTGCCGAAGTGATACAGCCAAAACAACCATTATTGTAAAGTACGATCCGGTTGCAGATTTTGTGTTATCATCCGATTCTATTTGTGGAACAGGTGCGGTTGCGTTTTTTAATACATCATCAGGCGGCACCTCTAATCAATGGAGTTTTGGAAATGGTCTGGTTTCTTCATCCATTAATCCCGTATCCCTTTTCCCGGCATTGCCTGCTTCTGATACTACTTACCACGTAAGGTTGATTGTAACAACACCGTATTTGTGCCGCGATACGGTAGTGAAACCCCTAAAGGTAAACCCGCTTCCGGAAGCACTGTTTGCCACGGTATTACCAGGATGTACGCCATTACCTGTTGTATTTAATAACAACAGCAACAGGGGAGTAAAATACGAATGGGATTTTGGAGATGGAACAACCGATAGTGTGATCAATGCCACTAAAACGTTTACCAATGATGTTACCCTGGTAAACAGAAACTATCTGGTAACGCTGAAGGCTTACTCTGCAAGTGGCTGTATGGATACTGCCCGGCAACAGATTGTGGTGTACCCCCAACCATTTGCTTCCTTTAGTGAGTTAAAAAGCAATAAATGCGATAGTGCTGAATATAACTTTACCAATAACTCCATTGGTGCAGCGGCATATCAATGGAATTTTGGAGATGGGGCGGTGAGTACAAACAATGCTCCAACACATATTTATCCAGCCAGTATAATTGGAGACACATCTTTTAACGCACAACTAATTGCCATTACATCCAACGGCTGCCGCGATACCTCTTTCCGTTCAGTGTTGGTGCATCCGCTGGTAACGGCTGATTTTGGTTCATTGGTTACCACAGCCTGCGGATCGCTGGTGGCTCAGTTTAATAATACCTCAACACATGCCGGATTTTACTTTTGGAATTTTGGAGATGGAAGCGGAAGCCAGTTGTTGAACCCATCACATCACTACCTCAGCTCAGGAGATTATGATGTAACACTGATTGCGTATGATCCTTACGGTTGCAGTGATACCATGGTAAAACCAGGTTTCATTGAAGTTTATGACGTGCCAATTGCCAGTTATATTTTCACCCCGTCCGAAACATGGTTACCGGAGTCGGTAATTACATTCGATAACCTCTCTTCCATTCCAAGTGGTGTATTAAGTTACGACTGGAATTTTGGTGAGCCACCCGGATCACTCGATAATACATCGGGTTTAAAAAGCCCATCACATACATATGCAGATTCAGGAAGTTTTACGGCATCGCTCATTGTTATAAGCGATAAAAACTGCAGAGACACCATAGAAAAAAAAGTGCGGATTAATTATTACAAGCCTGTTGCTTCTTTTACGTTGGATCCGGATACCGGTTGCGCTCCGCACCCTGTTCTGTTTACCAATACCAGCCAGTATGCACAATCTTATTTATGGAATTTTGGCGATAATAAAACATCAACAGATGAACACCCACAGCATACGTATTTGTATGATGGGGTATATACTGTGTTGTTGAGGGCTACCGGGCCGGGAGGTGAAGACGATACCATCAGGCAGGACGTGGTAGTGGTTAATGGACTACCAAGAGCCAATTTTTTTGCCACACCCACAACGGCTTATCTTCCCGATGCTGCCATTTATTTAACGAATACTTCTTATGACAATGTGCTGAATAAATGGAGTGTATTTGAAGCCGGAAAATCACCCATGTTTACCAGCAATGATCAGGATCCGGTTTTTAGGTTTAGTGAGGAAGGTATATTTACCGTAATGCTGGAAGTAACAAGTGACAAGGGTTGCAAGGATACTCTGGTTAGGGAGGAGCTTATACAAATTTTTAAAGGTGGAGATGTTTTTGTGCCCGATGCCTTTACTCCCGATGGTGACGGATTAAATGAAGTTTTTATTCCTGTTATTACCGGAGTAAACAAACTGGATTATACTTTTAGGGTATTTGACCGATGGGGAACAGAGATATTTAAAACAATGGATCCGAAAGAAGGCTGGGATGGGAAAGTAAATGGAAAATTTGGTACAGCCGATGTTTATGTTTGGGTGGCCGAAGGGAGTTTTATTGGCGGTGGCACGTTCACAAAAAAGGGAACCATCACCTTATTGCGATAGGGTTTAGTTTTCTGTTTTGCTGATGAGTTGTTCGCGGTAGCGGTTTAATAAACCAGATTTGGAAATAAAGCCGATGTACTGGTTATTTTCAGTAACCGGAATATTCCAGATATGATATTCTTCAAATTTTTTAATTACATCAATTACTGTTTCATCATGGTATGCAATTGCCGGTGGCGCGTTCATTAAATCCCTTACGGTTACCTTATCATATTTATCGCGCTCAAACATAATGGAGCGGATATCATCAAGCGTAATGATACCTTCCAACGCACCTTCACTATTAATTACAGGATAGAGGTTTCGTTTGGATGCTGCCACTACCTGAACCAATTCCCTCAGTGTTTGATCTGGCTGTAGCAAAGAAAAATCTTTTTCTATTAGTGATGACAGGTTTAACTGATTAAGCAATTCCTGGTCTTTATCTTTTATCATTAAACCACGCTCGGCAAGTACTTTATAATAAATAGAATTGGGTTCAAAATACCTGGTGGTAAAGTACGACAGGGAAGAAACAATCATCAACGGAACAAACAATACATACCCCCCTGTAATTTCTGCAATAAGGAATATACCAGTGAGGGGTGCATGCAACACTCCGCTGATTAAACCACACATAGCTACTGCAATAAAGTTGGCTTCGTTGAGCTGTATGGCATTAAACCGGTTTATGACATGCGCAAATACAAATCCCAGCAATGCTCCTGTGAACAATGAAGGGCCAAATATTCCTCCGTTTCCACCGGCACCAATAGTTACGGAGGCAGCAATTACTTTGATAAGAATAATGGCTATCGCAAAAATGATGATAAAGGTTTCATTCGACTGATACCTGAAAAACAAACTACGGTCAAGTAAAGAAGCATAGTTTCCCGACATGAGTTGATTAATTACACTGTATCCCTCGCCATAAAGGGGTGGAAAAACAAAGAGCATCAATCCGAGTCCGATAGCCCCGACAATTGCTTTATGCCACAGGTTTTTTCTGCGGTGAAAAAATCCTTCTACTTTAACTGTGGTGCGAATCATGTAAGCAGACACAGCACCACACAACATACCCAGAATGATATAAAACGGTACAGCACTTACACTCCAATCATTTGTAGTAAGAAAAAACAGGTGTTGTTCTCCAAACATTTTTGAAATAACAGCACCACTTGCCGAGGCAATAAGAATAGGTACGAAGGCAGGAATGGACAACTGACTTAAAAGTACTTCAAACGAAAAGATAACGCCTGCAATGGGGCTGTTAAAAACGGCAGATATCCCGGCTGCAGCGCCACCGGCAAGCAGGAGTGTACGGTCCTGCCGGCTCATCCATAAATTTTTGGCCGTGTTCGATCCGATGGCAGATCCGGTAATGGCAATAGGTGCTTCCAATCCGGCCGATCCGCCAAAGCCAACGGTAAGAGCGCTGGTAATAAGATGGGAATATGTTTTATGTAACTCTATGCGTGAGGCTTTGTGCGAAATAGCATAAATAATGCTGCTTAATCCTTTATCGAAAAAAAGTTTGTAATGAAAAATGCGTAGGTAAAGCAGGGCAAGCAAAATACCGGCAAGGGGATAAAGAAGGTAAAGGTAGTTTTCATACTTTACATCAAAACCACTTTCGCATATCCACTGAAAAAAGTGAACGAGGTATTTGAGGAGAACGGCAGCAAGTCCGGAAAGAATTCCGGTGATACCACTTGCCAGTAAAAGAAATTTTTTATCGCTGATGTATTTTCCCCGCTGCTTTATAAACTGGTGGAACACCTTGTTGATATTGATGCGGAGTGATTTGAGCATAACACAGGGATTACTCTTCGGGTTGCCACTTTTCTATGCGCACACCGGTATTTTTCACGTGCATCAGCGTATCATCACGCATATTTTGCTCAATTTCAAAACGGTAAAATCCTCCCTGAGGAAACTTAATTCTGCTGAAAACGGGGAACTGATAATCATATATATCTCCCAATCCGCTTCCCAGCCATTTTCCCCTTTCATCAGCCAAACGTATTTCAACACGTCTTTTATCCGATTGTTTCTGAGGGTTGATGGTATGCACCCAAAGGAAAATATTATTATACCGGTAATCAGGGGAGATGCGGAGGTTTACGTATACATTATAAAATGCTGTAGTATCGGTAATCTGCACATCAAAAGGAATCCGGTTCTGGTAAAACCATCCGGCCTCATCAATTGGTTTATTCGTTTCTATCAACCTGGTGGGGTCGCAGGAAATGAAACTAAAGCAAAGGAGAACACCTGTTAGTATGGAAAACTGGTTTTTCAACTTTTAGGCGGATTGTTATTGTTTTTGTTCCGGAACTTATTGTTCCTGTTTTTATTTTTGGGTTTAGGTTTGCCTTTTCCTTTAGCACCGCGCTGATCGAGCCTGTTAATGTCTTCGGTGCCCATATCATTCTTAAACTCAAACTCCACTATTTTTTTCTGATCTTTTTTAGGAGCAGCTATTTCTGGTTTCACCCCGTTTTTATTCTGGTCAATTATATCTCTTACCGCTGCGGTAGAAAGCGAAAGCCATTCTCCTCCAAATTCAAACTCCGGCACAAACCACATTGTTCTTTTCAGTATATCTGTCTTAATCAGTTTATAAAAACCTGCTGCCAGTTCAATACGGATATGATCTCCTTCCGGAAAATCTTTTTGTGCTTCGAGGTAATTATCCAGCTCAAAATTGAGGCAACATTTAAGTCGCCCGCATTGGCCGGAAAGTTTAAGCGGGTTTAATGAGAGGTTTTGATACCTGGCAGCACTTGTATGAACCAGTTTAAAATCAGTAAGCCAGGTGGAGCAACAAAGTTCACGTCCGCAAGATCCGATAGCGCCAAGGCGTCCTGCTTCCTGCCGGTAACCTATCTGCCTCATTTCAATTCTCACCTTAAAAGCTTCTGCCAGTTTTTTTATCAGTTCACGGAAATCAACACGATCTTCTGCTGTATAATAAAAGGTTGCTTTTCTTCTGTCGCCCTGATATTCCACATCGCTCAGTTTCATGCTTAAACCCAGTTGTAAGGCAATGGTACGGGCCTTGTACATGGTAGGCACTTCCAGTTCCTGGTTTTCTTTCCACCTGGCCACATCGGCATCGTTTGCCCTTCGTACAATTTTTCTAAAGTCGCTTTCGGGTGTTAACGCATTCTTTTTTAACTGGAGTTTTACGAGCTCTCCTTTCATGGAAACCTTGCCGATATCGTATCCGTTTTCCATTTCAACCACCACCACATCATTCAATGTGATATCGTGGTTATGAACGTTGCGGTAATATTCCTTGCGTGTACCTTTAAAACGAACCTCTATTACATCAAAAGGTTTCATATAGGCCGGCAATTCCATGGTGCCCAGCCAGTCATATGTATTTAATTTATTGCACCCACCGGTACTGCACCCGCCCGAACTACACCCACCTCCGGTAGAGCATCCACCTGATCCACATCCCATATCTGTATCTCTATATAATTATGTTAATAATTGAACCTGCCCGATTAAGCCCCTTTGGGCTTTATCATGCGTTGGGCAATATACAAAGAAAGATTTAAAAAGGTTATTCGCAAATCGGCATTCCGTTCCAGGTGAAAGGTGCTTTGGTTCAGCGCCTTGGCAATTTTTTCAATATTGTCATTATCAAAAGCAATAGAAAATTTTACAATAAACTCCTGTTCCTGGCTGCTTAGTTTAATTAAATGGTGATCGGCATTTTTGTATAAAAAAACGGCCCTCAGCATGTGCAGGCTGTAGCCGGTAAAACTTTTAATAAACTCTCTGCCGGTGCCGGTAATTTTATCAATTACTACATTTATGCCATCAACTCTTCGGGTAAAACAGGCTCTCATCCACTCCACAAAAAGGTCGTGGTAATCAGATCTTCCTTCCTGTATCAGATGTATAGCAAGTGCGAGGTTGCCTTCAGATACCCTGGCAATGGTTTCGGCTTCTTGCGGGTTTGTTTCATAAGCTGAAACAAGTGTGCTTATAATATCTTCGTCTTTTAACCGTGGAATTTTTAATGTTTGGGTTCTGGAAAGAATGGTGGCAATTACCTTATCCGCATCTTGTGCTACCAGCAAAATAAGCGTTTTTTCAGGCGGCTCTTCCAGTAATTTAAGTAAAATATTTCCTTCCAGCCTGAGGTATTCCGGAAGCCATATAATCACTGTTTTATATTTGGCCTCAAAGGCTTTAAGTCCAAGTTTTCTGATCACATCCCGGCATTCTTCAGCTGTAATATTTCCTTGTTTTTTCCCCTCCTCATCAAGGCTTAGCAGCCATTGCAATTCACTGATATATGGATTTTTTATAAAAGCATTTCTCCACTCTTCAATAAAATCATTGCTTAGTTTTTTCTTTTCAATAGCAATAGTGGGAAACGTAAAATGCAAATCGGGATGAACCAGTCTTTGAAACCCCGAACAGGAAACACAAATGCCACAACTGTCCGTTTCGCCTGGCTGGTGGCAGTTAATATATTGGGCGTAAGCAAGCGCAAGTGCAAGGCTTCCGCTCCCTTCAGGACCTAAAAAAAGTTGGGTATGGCTTATTCTCCCATTCTTAACTGTTTGAATGAGCCTTGCTTTAATTTCCTCCTGCCCAACAATGTTCTTAAATTGCATAACGGTTCAAATAAACAATAATTTAAATGAACTTTAAACGGGTGTTGAAAGATAAAGGAGGATATCAGTTTTCCGGTTTTTCGGCAGGTATATTATTTAGCTCTTCTTTGCTGTGCAGTGCCCATAATGCAATAAGTTCAGCATCATCAGCGCTTAATTTTGCCTGTTGGTGGATAAGGGTATATGAGGACAAAGGCATTTCTTTTTCGCGCACCATTTCCGCTATTTCATCCAGTTTGTGTTTTTGCCTTTTGGGAGAGTAGGAAACAAATTCAGAAAAATTGAGTTCTCCTTTTCCTTCATCAACATGGTGTTGCATCCACCATCCCGCAGGTTGAATAGCAGTATACCATGGGTATACTGTATTGTTGCTGTGGCAGTCGAAACAAGCCTTTTCAAGCAGCTGCTCCACTTCTGGCGGAATGGAAACCATATGGCTGATATAGGAAGCACCCTTGATTTCTCCGGTGTTTTTGGAAGGCTGAAAAAACTGTATAACAAGGAGCAGGGCTATGGTGCCTGTGATTATTTTCTTTTTCATGTGTATTGGTGGAAGTTATTGAGCGAAAGCCGGCCTGATATCCACGATATCAAAGGTATTCATTTTAAAGAATGGAGCCGATGGATCGTTTTCTACCATCCAGCGGTGCTGCATTAAAAGTGGCTTATCAAATTCGGAATGCTGCTTAATCGTTGCGTTTATCTCCAGTTTGCCTGAACTAAGGCTCTTTACCGCAATATTTTTAAGTTCAAAAGAAGTGGGATGTTGCAGAGCGTACGTATCCATAAGCATTTGCCTTACATTCTGATTACTGCCTGGTTGGGTAATACTTTCGTTGGATAACCTGTATTTAGATGCCAGCAAATCATTAAACACAATGGTATCGTCCCAAATGTTCTCCAGTTTATACAACCAATAGTGCGCAAACGCGGCAGCCTTGTTTTTCAAATAACTGCTTTCAAAAGCATATGAATACTCAATCAGGGAAGAAAGAATTTTAAATTCAGTAATAAACAGTGTGGTACCGGTATCAAGCAGGCGGGTAAATGCGGTAACATTATAGTTAGATATACTTCCATCAGGTAATACATTCTGATATACCTTATCTACTGTAAGAGAGCGTTCGCGTTCTGAAAGTTGTTTATAATTATAACCAGTAATATGGTTGGCATTTTTCCAGTTTTTAAAAATAGCCAACCGTTGCAGGTGCACCGCTTTGCCTCTCCAGATACCATCTGACCCGTATGTAACAATATGATCGTGTATAATGGAGAGGTGGTTATAAAGTGTACTTTCGGTGTACTCGGTTTCGTATACCTCGAAGGCTCTGTAGAATTGGCTTATCGCCAGGTTCTTCAAATTTTTATCACGCACAATTTCCATAAACTGAATGGTAAAGATAATTAAATATTAACAAAAATTACGAATGTAATAACCGAAAATGTCATATTTTAGTATACATGCTGGCCTCCGTTAATACTTAAATTAGCTCCGGTAATAAAACTGGCTTTATCTGAAGCCAGAAACGACACCAGATGGGCAACCTCTTCAGTACCTCCCAACCGACCCAGCGGGATTTGTGCAATAATCTGGTTTCGGATATCCTCTTTTACGGCCATTACCATATCAGTACCAATATATCCGGGCGAAATGGTATTTACGGTAACCCCTTTATTGGCAACCTCCATTGCCAGTGTTTTGGTAAATCCATGCATTCCTGCTTTTGCAGCCGAGTAATTGGCCTGACCAAATTGGCCCCTTTGTCCGTTTACAGAAGAAATATTAATTACTCTTCCCCAGTTGCGTTCAATCATTCCATTAATAACATGCCGGGTACAATTAAAAACACTATCGAGATTGGTGCTTAATACGGCTTTCCAGTTTTCATAGGTCATTTTCCTGAAAGCTCCGTCACGCGTAATGCCGGCATTATTTACCAGCACTTCTACCGGACCTATTTCAGCATTTATTTTTTCAATCATCTTACCACAGGAATCAAAATCGGCAACATCAGCATAATAAGCGGCAATATGGTATCCTTCTGAAGCAAGTTTTTCTTTCCATGCCTGTGCCTTACCTTCACTGTGGTAGTTGCCAACCACCGTATAGCCATCATCATAAAGTTTTTTGCACATGGCAGTTCCGAGACCGCCTGTTGCACCGGTTACCAGTACAACATGTTTGTTTTGAGTAGTCATAAGCCAGAGAATATTTACAGCAATATAATATTACTTTGCCACAAACGGTGAGATTATTACGGGCTTATCAGCTTGTGTTGAATCAGGAATGCCTTTTTATTACAAGGGTTTCAAACTCTTTAAACAGGGTGTCATGTTCATCCCAGTTGTACATATACTTCAGTTCGCCCAAAATACGAAGCGCATCATTGAGATCGGTGGCGGTATTTAAATTATCAATGGCTTTTGCATATTCTACCGTATTTTCTTTAAACAGGTCGTTTACAAAAGCAATCTTTCTGTTGAGGGAAATAGCAGATTTAAGGCTTTCAATTTTTGACTGGAATTTTTGAGAAATATCAGGTTGACCAGAAACTGTTTTTGCGATTTTTTCGTGCAGCAGTTCGTCCCCACCTTTATTAAATGAAATTTCATTTGATGGTGTTTCCGTTAACACTTCTCTGGTCACTTCCGGTTCTGCAGGCACCTCAACATCTTTGGCAGGCGTGTTTTCAGGTTCGGCTGGTGTTATTGAAGTTAAAGATTCCTCTTCGGGTTGCTGCACTTCATTCGGCAATTCTGTTGGTGTTATTTCTTCCGGAATGTCGTTCAATAATGTTACCGGAGCCTGATGCAATAATTCATTGGCAAATAGCCCGGTTTCTTCCTGAACAGTGATTACAGGATGGTCCACGGGTTTTTCGCTCTTTACTTCCGCAATGGTTTGGGTGGCTGCATTTGTGTGAAGAATAGTTTCATATAACTCCACACACATTTTTTTAAGCAACTCCCTGTCAATGTCGGATACCGCATTATTTACAGATAACATGCTGGCAAACGACTGCATGGCTGCCAGTTTCTCTAAAATTTGTGCTGTTGCTCCCGACTCTTGCATATGATTTCAATTAATTATTCAAATTTGTACAAAATTCTGTTTTATTTCACTGCCATAATAATAAAAGATGTTTTTAGAGCCAAGGTTTCATAATACCAACAGAAAGGGGTGGATAGAAGTGATCTGTGGATCAATGTTTTCAGGTAAGACAGAAGAGCTTATCAGAAGATTGAACAGGGCCCGTATTGCTAATTTGCAGGTGGAAATTTATAAACCGGCCATAGATACACGCTACCATGAGACTGAAATTGTTTCACATAATTCCAATTCTATTCCATCAAGTCCGGTAAATGCCTCTTTAAATATATTGCTGATGAATAACGGAGCAGATGTAATAGGTATTGATGAAGCTCAGTTTTTTGATGAGGAGATTATTTATGTATGCCAGACACTTGCCGAGCAGGGCACCAGGGTGGTGGTAGCAGGCCTTGATATGGATTATCTGGGAAGGCCGTTTGGACCTATGCCTGCACTGATGGCCATTGCCGAATATGTTACCAAGGTACACGCCATTTGTATGGTTTGCGGAGACCTTGCCACACACTCGTATCGCAAAACAAGTAATCAGGCACAGGTAATGCTAGGAGAAAAAGATACGTATGAAGCCCGCTGCCGTGCTTGTTTTAATGAGGGCATGAAAGCTGCATCAGAAGTCGGTGCTTAGCGACAGGTAATAAATTGGCTTGCTGTTTACCTCGCGGTCCTGTATTCCCCAGGCAGTATCAAAACGAATAAAATATCCAAACAGTTTGGTGCGAAGCCCGCCACCAACTCCGGCAACTATAGGTTCCCTCACATTTATTACCGTTACTTTAATATACTTCACCTCCACAATTTTCAGGTTATTGGTATTGTCTTCCGAGTAAGGGTTTTTTCCAACCCAGGCTGTTCCTATATCAAAGAAAGGAACCAGTTGAAAGTTGTTTATAAACTCTGAACGGATAGGCCTGTTAAATAAGTAGGTGAATACAGGAAAACGAATTTCGTTGCTCATGGAAACAAAGGAGTTTCCGTTGCGTATGTTTTGTTTAAAACCACGGAGGTTTGTTGCCAGAGCCTGAAAAGCATAATTCTGTGTTGCCACGGCTCCGTTTGAATTGTCATATTGTGCAAACAGCCAGTTGTCGAGCCCGCCCATTACATACTTTACTTTTGCAGGCCCGAAAGAGGTATTGTAAGTTAACCTTGTGGCAAAAATAAGTTGCCGGTGAAGGGGTTGATAATGCCGGAAATCGAAGCCAATGGCATTTAACTGCACATCGCTTTTCTCCCAATTTCTGTAATGTTCATAGAATACTTTAAACCTTGTTCCGTTCCACAGGTTTAATCCTTTTGGAACAGTATTGTCAAAAACATACTCGAGTTTGCCACCAACCCAATAATTTAAATTATCAGGCCTTTCAAGAGACGCCCTGGATGTAGCAAGAAATACATCCCGATCCATACGTCCGAAAGTACTTAAGCGAAAGCTCATGATAGGATTGAGCGGGTATTTAATCTGATAGCGCAGTTCATTCGATGTGCTTTTTACCCCGGTATTTTCTGCCTGCCCCTCCCTTACCTGACGGTAGAATGTAATTTTATGATCCAGTCTCTTTTTTAGGTTTTCGTACGAGAGAAAATAATCAGCCCCGCTCAGGTCAAGCGTAAATCTAAATCCGCCAACAATTCTGTAGTCTTCAAACAAATCAATCAATCCAATTTTAAACATCCCATTAATTCCTGGATTAAACATGTTTTGCCCGTCCGGTGTTATTGGCTGATAATAGGTGTTAAGAACAGAATTATCCAGTTGTGTTACCAGAAAGTCTGAGAAAAAAGTAACATCATAAAAACGGGGTGCTGCCAAACGGAAATTTTTTGCTGAAGTGCCATTTTGTAAACCATTTACGGGTGGCTGTACCTTGATGTCTTCAGTTTTCATGGTTGGAGAGGTGTAATCATTAACAAAGAAATAATCGTATTTCTCTACCTCTGCAGGCTTTTCCAGTTTCACCTCTGCAGGTTTTTCGGATTTAACTTTCCTGTCGCTGTATACCACCGGTCCCGGAACAAAAGGTTTATTGGAAAGGCCGGATTTAAGGCGATACATGTTTGGATATGTTTCTACTTTTTTAGACTCGTTTTTAATATCGCGTACTATTGGGGTATACCTGATGCTCATCTTCCTTTCATCCAGCACAATCTCATATAATTGCTGGGTTTGGCGCGCCACATCATGTGCGAGTATATTCCTTTTGTAATTGGTAAGCGGATGAGTGGTAACAATATCTTTATCATGAATAATGGTATCTATGGAAGATATATTACTGTCCAGATAAAATGTTTTCCCCTCGTATTCAAAAACCTTTTCCTGCTCCTTTAACTCATCAAAATATAAAGTGTCGGCAGGTTTGTCGGGATTTTTGTAATGGATGTTCAGCTCAGTAAAGTCGTATTCCGTTTCTATTTTTACCGCGTACCGGTTTTTAATTCCATTGTAGTCGGTGATGTAGGAGAAATACTCATTGCTGTATTCAATGGGTTCAGTTTCATTAATGTATGGCGTATAACTCAGGCGCTTAAGACGTGTACCCGGATTTTCAAAATCGTAAAGATAAATATCGAGGTTGTTGTCGGGGTTTAGGGTAGGGGTTGCCGGAGCGGCAAGTAAGTTGCTGTTTCTGTTCGAGGAGAATATAATTTTAGAAGAGCCATCAACAAAACGCGGATATAAATCATCATGCATATCGTTGGTTAACTGCCTTTCTCTCCGACTTTGAATGTCGTAAACATAAATATCAGACTGGCCTTTTCTAACGGCAGATAGAACAAGAGTCCGCTCATTATCAGAATAAGCAAATGAAATAATTTTATCAAACTTAATAAAAGGGGTGGTTTGTTTCTTTTTGGTAACCAGGTCAACAACCGTAAGCAACACCTTTCCTTTTTTCTCATGAATAAAAGCAAATTTTTCTCCTCCGGGATGCCAGGCACATTTCGGGTATGACTGATCAAGTATGGTTTGATAATACTTTAGTCCTCCTTTATGAATTTTTTTGGACTTTCCGGTTTTGGTATCTACCATCCAAATTTTAAACTTCCCTGATTTATTGGTGGTGTAAATGACCTTGTCGCCTTTGGGGCTTACGCTAACCGCTGGTTGAACATAAGGCAACAGGCGTTTTTTTAGTTTAAATGAATTTACCGGCAAGGTTCTGTTATTGTCTTCCTTGGCATATTGGTCCTTATAATATTGCAACCAGTCTTTACTTGTTTGTTTTAGTGTAGTTCCTGTAACATAAATAAGGGCCGTTTCAAAATTTCTGCTGAGGCGTGTTACGTAAAGCATGTTTGCAATAACCTCAACACCATACTTATCAATCAAAAATCTCCAAAAAGAGATGCCGGCCATTTCAGGGTTTTGCTGAATGAGGCGGTTAAACTTTTTGAGCTTGCCTGACAAAACCTGATCTTTCAAAAAATTATCTCTTTCCACATCCCATGCATTGCCGATATATCCGGTAAGGCCAAGCAAATACCAATCGGGCAGGTTCAAAAGGGCCGCGTTTTGTATTCTTTCCTGAATATTACCTCCAAAAAGCAATTCATTTACCAGAACCAAAGCTACCCCAGACCTTATCTGTCTCTTAAAATCGGCATGGTTTCCGTTAAAATAAATAAAAATCTTATTGCTGTTTACCTGTGCCACCCCTCCTGTATTTACGGGCTCATCAGTAAGGTTAAAATTCCCCTGTTTGTAGTCCGACAGGTTGTTGTAGCAGATGATTTCCACCCTGCCGCTTAATCTGTGGTCAATCATATTTTCCACATCATTCAGCTCCTGCTCGGCTGTTCGGGCGGCAAAAGTTGCCAGTTCCCTGCCTCCGGAATAAAAATAGGCATCATAATTCTCTGAACGTAAAAAGGTCCAGTCGAAACGACCGTATTGAACCCTGTTTTGGCCAAAGCTGGTATACATCCCTTGCCCTGAGGAGTTTATGGGCGAGAGGCTTAAGTTAAACAAAATCAGAACCGATATGAGACGTAGTTTATTCAATTTGGAAAGAAATCAAAGTTCACAAATAACGACTACTTAAACAAGAAATATTGTGTGTAGGTTGCTTATTAATGTTTTTCTTAAAAAATAATTAATAATGGCTTTTCCTTTTTATTATGAAATGTATTTATAAATTTTGATTATCGGAGATTATCCTCCATCCTGTTTTCACCTCAGTGTCTCTTACTTTTATTTATTTAATACCAACGTATGAAAAAGAAATTATTTACATCCTCGTTATTTTCCTTTTTGCTTTTGGGTGCCCTGCTTTTATTAAGCAGCGGGTTAAAGGCCGCCCTGGGTGGTATTTACACCATCGACTCTTCTCAGGCTGCCAGTTCATCTAATTACCGTGATTTTTTATCTGCGGTGAGTGACCTCCGGTTGGGCACGCGTACTGACGGTGGAACGCCAAACGGAGCGGGGGTTAATGCGGCTGTAGTGTTTAATGTGGCAGCCGGAACTTATCCGGGGCAATTGGATATTACTGGAATAACGGGTGTAAGCGCTACCAATACCATCACTTTTGACGGGGGATCAGGAAATGCATCAACGAGGATAGTAAGTTTTGGTGCCACCGCTTTGGCCACCGCTTATACCATAAGGATTAATAATATTCAATGGATTCAGTTGAGAAATCTGACCATACGTGCTACCGGAGCCTCCTTTGGCTGGCCTTTACATATTATGAACACATCAAGCAATGTGAAGGTTAAGAATTGTATAATTAATTTCTCTACGGCTTTCTCTTCCCACACCAGTTCCAATTTTAGCGGGCTGGTATTTAACAACAGCACTGCAAGCCCAACCTCTTCAGGATCAGCAGCCATAAATGTAGAAATTGACAGCAATTTTATATCGGGCGGGTATGGAAATTATATGATAGGTACAGGTGCCAATACAGGAATCTTTTTTAGAAACAATGTGGTAGACAGTACCAATTATTATGGGATTTATATGCAGTCTATTGCTCAGATGAGGTTGAACAAAAACACGTTGACTATGTTTTCTGCCGGAAGCATAAACTCTGCCGGCATTTATATTAACTCCTGTGCGCCATCGGCAGGGAATTATCATGAGGTAAATGCAAACAAAACAGCAAACACCTCCTATTACGGAATTTATATAGGCTCAACAAACGGCCAAAGTTCGCCACGTTGTCAGTTGTTCAATAATGCCATTGGGGGAGGATTTCGAAATACCAACCCTTATGGAATTTATCTTGCAGGATATTCATGGGATGTATTTAACAATTCTGTTAACCTGGATAATGTGGCAACAGGAACATCGGCTGCAGCATTTTATTTTGGAAGTTGTTGCACCACAGGAGCCACCTTGTTGGATGTGAGGAACAATATTTTTGCAGTTACAGCTCCAGGGAGTTCGGCTTATACGTTTTATTATCCAAGTGTCGGCTCATTTCAGTATGTTGTTACAACAACCGCGGCACTCAACTATAATATCTATTACAAAGCAGGCGTAACTTCTGCCCAACCAATACTCTATTATGGTGGTAATTTACTAAGTGGTTCCAATTTAATTGGAAATGGAGGGTATAATACCAACTCTGTGGTTGCCGATCCCGGATTTACCAGCAGGTATGACCTGACCCCATTAAGCCCTTGTAATAACGGAGCCAGTATTGCTGCGGTTACCACAGATATAAACGCAACAACAAGGAATAATCCTCCTGATATTGGAGCATATGAGGTTAGTCCGTTATCAAATGATGTGGGTGTAGAAAGGATTACCGGACCTGCTCTTCCATTTGTTGCCGGTTCTCAAAACATTACTGTAATACTCAGGAACTATGGTTCAAATGCGGTAACCTCGGCCAATGTTAGTTATTCAGTTAATGGCGGCTCAGCGGTTACTGTTCCGTTTACGGGAAATATAGCACCATGTGGTACTGCAACATTTACGTTTAGCGGGGCCAATCAGTTTACTTTTATTGCAAACACAGCTTATAATATTAAAGTTTATACAGATAATCCAAATGGAGGAGCTGATAACAAAACCATTAATGATACATCAACTGTTCCGGTTATTTTCTCAGGATTATCGGGTAATTATACCATTGATCAGGGAAGCCCGGCCAGTTCAACCAATTTTCCATCGTTTACGGCCGCGGCCGGTGCACTAAATAATGGCGGTGTTATAGGGCCGGTATATTTTACTGTGGTAGGAACGGCACCTTATGCCGAGCAGGTAAAACTCGTTTATGTTCCCGGAGTATCGTCCACCAATACCATTACATTTGACGGAGGTGCAGGAAATGCCGCAACCCGCATCCTTACCTTTGCCGCAACCAGCCAGAGTGAAAGCCATACCTTTAGAATAGAAAACACTCCTTGGGTAAGACTGTATAACCTCACTATAAGAGGAACCGGTGCCACCTACGCATGGCCGGTTCATCTGTTGGGAAATACCACATCAAATATACAGGTGAAAAACTGTCTGATTAATTTTACCGGAGGAAATGGGGTAAATGGAACCTCCGATAATTTTACCGGAATTGTTGCAAATAATTCAACCACCACGGTTACCGGAAATACCACACTAACTGATATTGAAATTGACAGCAATACGATAGAAGGCGGTAATAATGGTATTTATATGTATATGCAAAATTCCAATAATATCAATATCCGTTACAACAGGATTTTGAATGCAAATCAATATGGAATTAATTTTTACTATGCATCTGCATTCCGCTGTAATTATAATACCATCAACATGAGGCCAACAGGAACAACCACTTCCATGGGTATTTACGCAAACTTCCCTATTAATAGCGGCACATATGCGAAGGAAATTATTGGAAACACCATCACAGATGCCGGGCAATATGGCATTAATATTTATTATATGCAGGCAGCTACCAATATGCGTTCTAAGGTTATCAATAATATGATAGGTGGAACTTTCCGAAACGCGGATCCTGCAGGTATTTACATCAATCAGAATGTATCAAATGTTGATTTGTGGTTTAACAGCGTGAACCTTGACAATGCAGCTACCGGAACACAATCGGCAGCCATGAAAATTATTACAGGCAACTCTGGTCTGGATATCAGAAATAATAATTTAGCTGTTACCAACGCAGCCTCCACAGCTTTTGCTCTGTTTTGTGATAATGCCACTAGTTTTAATACCCTTGATTATAATAATTACTATAAAACAGGAAACCCATCAAGGCTTCTTGGTTTTGGAACAAGTATTTATGGACCAGCCAATTTTAAGGGAGCATTGGGTTACAATGTTAGTGCTGTTAATATAAGCCCGGGCTATTTAACGGCCAAGAACCTCGGTACTGTGCTTACGTGTAATAATGGGGCAACTATACCTTCTGTTACAACAGATATAGAAGGCCACACAAGAAATACCCCTCCGGATATAGGTTGCGATGAGAATATTACTTCACAGTCAATTGACCTGAGTTTGCAGCAGGTTTCGTCACCGCAAATTCCGCTTACCATTGGCACCAGCAATATCAGGGTGGTAATAAGAAATAATGGAACTACAACTATTACATCAGCTAATGTAAACTACAATGTTAACGGAAGTGCTTTGCAAACAATTATATGGACAGGCTCACTGGCACCTTGCGATAGTGCAACAGTAGAGTTTAATGCAACCAGCGGTCCGGGAAGTACCGATCAGCGGTTTACTTTTTTACCGGGAGTAAGTTATAGTTTACTGGCATTTACTTCTCAACCAAACGGAACAGCGGATTTATTAACAGCAAACGACTCTCTGATTTTAGGGCCTGTTTGTACTTCCCTGTCAGGAAATTTTATTATAGATAGTGCTGCAACACCAAGTGCCAATACCTTTAGTAATTTTGCTTCGGCTGTTAATGCACTGGCATGCGGGGGTATAACCGGTCCGGTGGTATTTGATGTTCAACAAGGTACCTATATTGGCCAGATTGATATCCCTGCTATTAACGGAGCTTCGGCTACCAATACCATTACTTTTGATGGTGGGGCCGGAAATGCTTCAACAAGAATAATTAGTTGGGCATCAACTGCCGCAAGCTCCTTGCATACATTACGGATAAATAACAGTCAGTTTATTACATTAAGAAACCTTACCATCAGGGCTAATGGTGCAACCTATGGCTGGCCTTTGCATTTGTTTAATAATTGCAGCAATACCAAAATTAAAAACTGCAGAATTGAGTTTACAGGAAATGGATTGAACGGAACTAGCGATAACTATGCAGGTATTGTTATGAACAACTGGAGCGCTTCTGCATCACCAACCGGATCAAGCACCAACTCCATTAATGTTGAAATAGACAGCAACTATATTTTGGGAGGTAATTCATCCGTTTACCTTGTTGGTAATGGTAGCAATACCGGAATCTTTTTCAGAAACAATACGCTTGATAGTTCATCAACCTATGGTGTTTATTCATCAAGTCTGGTGGGCCCTAAAATGAACGATAATACGCTTAATATGCGTTCAAACGGAAGTGCTTCCGGGTATGGCTTGTATTTAACATCTGTTTCAAGCACTGCAACGGCATTTACGGAATTAAACCGCAACAAAATATATGATGCAGGCCAATACGGTATTTACCTTTCTTCTACTTCGGGCTTTGCAACCAACAGGGCACAGATGATTAATAACTCCATTGGTGGCGGATTCAGAAATGCCAGCCCTTACGGAATATTTTTTACCTCATCAAGCAACTGGAATGTTTGGTTTAATTCTGTAAACATTAATAACGCAGCCACCGGTTCAACTGCGGCCATGCTTATTCAGAGTACATCAACTCTTAATGATGTAAGAAACAATAATCTGGCCATTACCAATCCTTCCGCAGGTATTAATATGTTCCCACTTAGATCTGCCAGCGGTTGCACATTTACCTCGCTTAATTATAACAATTATTATCGCCCGGCAAATACCAACAACCTGATTAATGTAAATGGAACCAACTATGATACATTAACATATAATACCGCCACATCGGGTGGATTAAACTCCTTACGCAATGACCCGGGTTATGTAGGTGTGAGAAATCTTGACCTGACTGTTGCCACAAATAATGGTGTTTTCATTTCACAGGTTACTACCGATATTAATAATAATACAAGAAATAATCCTCCTGATATTGGTGCATATGAAACGGCATCGGGTCTTTTAACGGATCTTGGCATTATTTCCGTAACGTCTCCGGACACATCTCTTTCTTCCGGTTTGCGCGATGTGGTGGTAACAGTAAAAAACTTTGGAACAGGAAATATTACCTCATTTAATTTACGTCATACAGTAAACGGATCAAATCTTCAGGATAGTCTCTTTACCGGACTTTCCCTCGCAACAAATGATACGCTTCGGGTTACGCTCAGTGGTTCAAAAAGAGCAAATCTTGTTGCGGCTTCAATCAACACTTTCCGTGTTTATCTGCATCAACCAAATGGAAACAACGATAACAATCTTGTAAACGATACCATTATAATCGGCCCTAAAAATTCAGCGTTAAATGGTGTATATACTATTAACCCATCAGGTTCCGGTTCGTCTAACTTTACCAGTTTCCGTGCAGCTGTTACGGCCCTTAATTCGGGAGGAGTAAGTGGTCCGGTTACTTTTAACGTTTCTCCGGCAACTTATACAGAACAGGTAAATTTAATTGCGGTTAACGGAGCCTCTGCAACAAATACGATTTCGTTTGTTGGAAGCAATACAGCAAGTTGTATTATAGATACTGCTGCCAATACTACATCAAACTATCATACTGTAAGGTTAAACGGAGCTTCTTATGTTACGCTTCGTAATCTTACAATAAGGGCATCGGGAGCAACAGCTGGTTGTGCATTACAAATAACAGGAAGCAGCAATTACAGCAAAGTAAAGAACTGCTCTGTTGAAATTAGCGGTGCAGCAGCAACCAGTACTTCAAGCAACTTTATTGCTTTACTGATAAGTAATGCAACCACCATTAGCAGTCCGAGTGTAAACGCCCAGTACGTGTTGGGGCTTGAAATTGACAGCAATACCATACTCAATGGTTATTACGGACTTTATGTGTATGGCAGATCGGGAACACCATATTCAGCAGGTAATTTATTCAGAAAAAACCAAATACTTAATGCTTACTATTGGGGCTTTACGGCTTATTATCTGGAGGGTCTTGTCTTCAATAACAACACCATCAATATGCGAACCACCGGCAGTACAAATGCTTATGGCATCTATCTGTCGCAATGTAATAATAACATCAGTACCAGTTTCCACACCATTAATTCCAATACCATTCTTAATTCAGGAAACTACGGTATTTACATTACTTCATCAGGATCGGGTACACTTAAAAACCAGTTAAACAATAATATGATTGCCGGAGGTTTCCGCATTGCATCTTCATATGGTATGTACCTTACATCAATAAGCAACTTTGATATTCTTCATAATTCAGTAAACCTGGATTTTATAACTACCAATATTCAATATGCGGCCTTTTTCCTTTCCGGTGGCAGCAATGTGGATGTAAGAAATAATATTTTTGCGCATACCGGAGCAACAGGAAGTATTGGTGTACCGGCTTATATTTCGGGTATACCTGGAGGCCAGTTCCGTTTTGATTACAACAACTATTACAAAACATCAACTACCAATACCAACCTCATTTATCTGGCCGGAAGTATTTACACTTCGGCAAACTATCAGGGAGCTCAGAGTTATAATACCAACGCCATCAGCAAAAATCCTCAGTTTGTTTCGGGTTCAGATTTACATATTGGAGATGGATGTTCTAACGGAGTAAATACCGGACTTGTGCTTAATGATATTGACGGCAATGTTAGAGGCATCACGCCTGATATTGGCTGTGATGAATACAATGGTTCAAACAATGACCTTGGAGTAAGCGCAATAAGCCCGTTTGGAAGCGGATTACAAAATGTGAGGGTAACCATCAGAAACTACGGGGTAAATAATATTACCTCAGCTTTGGTAGCTTACTCGGTAAATGGAAGTGTTCCACGTGTGGTAACATTTAGCGGCAATTTAGCACCTTGTGATACAACTACTATTGTATTTACAGGAGCAAATCAATTTAACTTTGTTTCAGGAGTAAGTTATGCTGTGGTCGCCTACACCTCGGGCCCAAATGCAAGTGTTGATCCGCGGTTGTCAAATGATACCTTTACATTTGGCCCGTCATGTGTTTTCCTCAACGGTGTATATACCATTAATGCTTCAGGAAGCGGTAGCAATAATTTTACTTCATTTACGGAAGCTGTTAATGCATTGAATTGTGGAGGAATTTCAGGTCCGGTTGTATTTAATGTTTCTCCCGGCACTTATAATGAGCAGGTTCAGGTAAACAATATTGCAGGTTCTTCCGTAACAAATACCATTACTTTTAACGGAGATTCAGCAGCGACCAGGATACTTACATATTCGCCAACGGTAAACACAGCGGCACATACCATCAGGTTAAACGGAGCCGGTAATATCATGCTTCGTAACCTTACCATACAGACCACAGGAGCCTCATTTGGCTCGGCTATTCATATGTTTGGTGGTGTATCCAATATTAAGGTAAGGAATTGTATTGTGGAGGTAAGTGGTGTGGGAGCAACATCCGCCAACGGATCTTATATGCCGGTTGTAATTAACAACGGCAATGATATTTACAATCCAACCAGCAGTGGATCTCAGTTTACAAACATTGAAATTGACAGCAATATAATACGTAATGGATATTATGGAGTGGTTCAGTATGGTACCTTTAATACACCATACTCCCTTAATCTTACCATGAGAAGAAACAGGATTGACAGCGTTCATACATACGGAGCTTATTTGCTTTATGTAGATGCGCTTACATTCTTAGATAATACCATCAATATGCGTATTCTGGGCAATGTGAATTCTGCCGGATTGTATGCACAAGCCTCTTTCTGTTCAGGCAGCAATATTCACCGCATTTCAGGAAACAGAATTATAAATGCAGGCCAGTACGGTATAAACCTGGGTCAGGTATATAACAGCAGCTCGCTATACCGTTCCATTGCGTCAAACAATATGATAGGTGGAGGATTCCGCTCACCCACAGCTTCAGGCATTATTTTCTCCAACCAGAATTACTGGGATGTGTGGAACAACACCATCAATCTGGATATCCCAACAAACTCATCACAAAATGCCAGCTTATTTATTCAAAGCTCCAACAGCATTGATATTAGAAACAATATTTTTATGCAAAGCGCCACAAGTGGCTCGGGAATTCCTTTGAACATTACCACAACGGGAGCCATTGCGGCATTAAACAACAATGATTATGTAAACAATGCGGGAACCAGCCTTATTGCAATTGCAGCGAATACGTATACAACCGCCAACTATATTAATGGTGGTGGTTATAATGCCAACTCAAGAAATGATAATCCCGGATTTGTTTCTTCAAAAGATCTTCATATTACATCTGGTTGTTTAAACGGTACCCCGATTGCGGCAGTAACTACTGATATTGACGGACAAACACGCAATACACCACCCGATATGGGTGCGGATGAATTTATTGGTGGTGTGAATAATGATATTGGAATAAGCTCACTTCAGGTGCCTGCCACACCATTTACACAGGGGCTTCTGGATATAAGGGTGGTATTAAATAATTATGGAGCCAATGCAGTAACTGGTGCAACAGTTAAATACAGAATAAATGGTGGAACTCCATTTACTCTTACTTACTCAGGAAACCTTGGTTCATGCGATACCACAGGCATGTTATTTACAGGTGCCAACAGATTTAATTTTGTTTTAGGCAATAGTTATTTATTGCAGGCATGGAGTGAACAACCTAACAGTGTAACAGATGCTAACAAAAACAATGATACCCTCACGCTAACCATCTGTCCGGCATTAAATGGAAACTATACCATTAATCCATCAGGAAGTGGCTCAACGAATTTTACTTCGTTTGCTGCAGCCGGATCGGCATTAAGTTGCGGAGGCATTAACGGTCCGGTTACATTTACTGTATCTCCCGGCACTTACAACGAACAATTCACATTGATTAATGTTCCCGGATTATCGGCATCAAATACATTAACCATTAATGGTGTGGATGCAGCAACACGGATCATCACTTTTGCACCAACACTTAGCACATCGGGACATACCATCAGGATACAGAACTCACCGTATGTTGCTATCAGAAATCTCACAGTAGTTTCTGCCGGTGCTTCTTTTGGTGCAGCAGTACACATCGTTGGCAACAGCCATTACTCATCAGTAAAAAATTGTAGCATCAGGTTTAATGGTGCCGGGCAAACGTCAGGTAGTTCTGCCTTTACCGGAATTCTCGTAAATAACAATCCGGATGTGAATCAGCCAACATCTAACGGTGGTGCAGTAAATAACCTGGAAATAGATAGCAACAGAATTACTTATGGATACTTTGGTATTTGTGTAACAGGTATTACATCTACCCCTTACTCCAACAATATCAGAATAAGAGGTAATACCATTGACAGCTCATTCTATTACGGAACATATATTTATTATATTGACGGGGCAAGGTTCAGTGGAAATACCATATCTATGAGGATAACGGGAAGCAACAACTCAAGTGGATTGTACTTTTCTCAGTGTTATACATCAGGATCTAATTCCCATGAGATTGTAGGAAACCGCATCATTCAAACAGGACAAACGGGAATTTATTGTTATTTCTCTTCTAACCCATCCGGAATAAGAGGGTTGTTTGCGAATAACTCAGTAGGAGGAGGTTTTAGGTCTACCAGTTCGTATGGGGTTTACTGGCAGTATAGCGATAACTGGGATATTTGGAACAACAGTGTGAATCTGGATATTGCAACCACTTCCAATCAATATGCGGCAATCAATTTATATAACAACACAACCTATAATGTAGATATAAGGAATAATCATTTTGCTTATAGTGCATCATCAGGAACCGGGCTTCCGTTTTATCTCTCCGGAACCAACACATTAACCACACTTGATTACAATAACTATTTCAACAACGTATCAACCAATTTACTGTACAGAAATGGCACAACGTACACCGGTGCAACCTACCAGACACTTGCAGGTGGCGGGGCAAATGCCAGAAGTGCAAATCCGGCTTTTGCTTCCAGCATGAATTTACGTAACGGTGGTTGTATCAAAGGGGTTGCTATAGCGGGTATTACCAATGATATCGAAGGGACAGTACGCAACAGTCCTCCGGATATGGGTGCATATGAATCACGCAGTAATGATGCAGGGGTAGTTGGCATTGCAGCTCCTGTTCCTCCTGTTTCTCCGGGCTTGCAGAATGTAAGTGTGGTAATTAAAAACTTTGGTGCAAATGTGATCAATACGTTATCCGTAAGTTACAATGTAAACGGAACAGGTGCAGTAACACAAAATTTATCCGCTTTAAACCTTCAGCCATGCAGCACTACTATAGTTACTTTCACAGGTGCACAGCAGTTTAATTTTACGCCAGGTAGCGCAAATATCAATGCCTATACGGCTTCTCCAAATGGAAATACAGATCCGAACAAACAAAATGATACAGTAAAAGTCAGCTTATGCGGCCCGCTAAGTGGTACGTACACCATTAACCCTTCCGGAAGCGGGGCGTCAAACTTTACATCATTTGGTTCTGCTCTGGCAGCTATGCAATGCGCTGGTATTACCGGTCCGGTTGTATTTAATGTAGCAGCAGCTACCTTCAACGAGCAGGTTGATATTGCAGCCATTCCGGGGGCAAACGCAACCAATACCGTTACGTTTGATGGAGGTACAGGAAACGCAGCAACCCGAATTCTCACCTTCTCGGCTTCTGTGAATAACCTGCGCCACACTTTAAGATTTAACAATTGCCAATATGTTACCGTAAGAAATATAACCATCCAAACCACTGGAACAAATCTGGGTTGGGGCGTACACTATTTTGGTAATGCGCATAACAATACCTTAAATAATTGCAAAATTGAAATTGCAGGGACTAACGGAGCTATTTCAACAAGCAACAATTTTATTGGTATAGTAGGCAGCGCTTCGGCAACATCTGAATATACAGGCGCACAAATCCTTAATGCAGTAATTGATTCAAATACCGTTACAAACGGATATTACTCTGTAATATTTAATGGATTGTCGGGATTCCCTTGTTTAGGACTTACGGCCAGAGGTAATAGTTTCATGTCGTCATACTACTATGGCATATATATGAACTATGTAGACAGCACCTTTATTTTAAACAATACCATTACCAACCGCATGGGTGCTTCCGGTACGGCCAATGCTTACGGAATATACCTTACCAACTCAAACTCAGGAGCGGGAAAATGGATAGATATCAGCGGAAACAAATTGTATGATATTGCCTCGTATGGTATTCAGATTAACAGCTCATCAAACAGTGCACTAAGAAACCGTTTATGGAACAATATGATTGGTGGTGGCTTTATATCATCAAATGCCCAGGGAGTTTCGTTTAACTCTTCCAATAACTGGGATGTGTTTCATAATACCGTAAATCTTGATGCTGCCACATCCAACAATTCGGCATCAGCATTGTATATAGCCTTTGGATCCAACATGAGTGTGAAGAACAATATCCTTACCTATAGCGCTACATCCGGATCCGGGTTGCCTTTTTATAGTGTGGTAAATTCTTCCTTCGGGTCATCTGCTCAGTTCAACTATAATATTTTCTATAAATATGGAGTAACCAATAACGGCAACCTGATTTATAACGGAGGAAACTATACCCCTCTTAATGTAATTGGTGGAAACGGTTCAAACCTTAACTCGTTTGTACTTAATCCGCAGTTTGCCGGAAACAAAGATCTTCATATCAGTGATGGATGTTATAACGGAGACAGCTTAGGTGTAACCGTGGATATAGATGGCAATACCCGCGCAAGTTTTGCAGATATTGGTGCAGATGAGGTTCCTTCAGGTAACGACAATATCGGGGTTAAAGCACTTCTTTCTCCTGCTATTCCATTAACTCCGGGCCTTCAGGATATCCGGGTGATTGTGAAAAATTATGGAGCAAACCCTGTATATAGCGGTACCGTTAAATACAGCGTTAATGGAGGAACACCGGTTTCTCTTATCTTTAATGATACACTTACACCGTGCGATACAGCTATTGTTACCTTTACAGGTGCTAACCAGTTTAATTTTATTGGCGGAAATGTGTATTCCATTAAAGTATATACCGAGTTGCCTAATGGTAATCCGGATACCTATACAAATAATGATTCACTGTCAACAGGAAGTTTATGTACCGGATTAACCGGAGTGTTTACTATTGATCCTGCTGGTTCTGGTTCAACCAACTATACTTCATTTGCTGCGGCAATTTCAGCCTTACAGTGTTCAGGTGTAACCGGCCCTGTTACATTTAATGTGGCAGCAGGTACCTATACCAATCAGGTGGTGATACCGGCAATTGCAGGAGCATCGTTTACCAACCAGGTAATATTTAATGGTGCTGGCTCGGCTAATACCATAGTTACTTTTGCGGCAACTACCACTGCAGATGGCCACACCATTAAACTGCAGGGAAGCGGATTTGTTCAGTTACAAAATATGACCATCAGAGGAACCGGTAGCGTTAAAGCATGGCCGTTACATATAATGAGCAGTTCCAATGTGAAAGTGAAAAACTGTTTGATTGAAATAACAGGAATAGGTGCGGCAGGTGCAAGCAATTTATATATGCCGGTTGTTATTAATGGATCAGCAACATCAGCAACAACACAGGCTGTGGTTGATAGTATTGATATTGATTCCTGTGTGCTAAACGGAGGTTATGCAGGTATCTGGACATACAACAGCAACGGTGCCAACAACCGCTATCGCTGGAATACCATTAATAACCCAAGCTATTACGGTTTATACCTGTACAATACGGCCGAAGTGAAAGCCATAGGAAATACACTGAATATGGCTCCAAATGGAAACATAAACAGTGTTGGTATGTATTTCTACAGTTGTTCTGCCAATGGTACCATGACTCACCAGATCAATAACAACAAGATTTTTGATATGGGTCAATACGGAATGTACTTCTATTTCTCAAGCGGAAGTTTCTCCAACCCGTCAACCATTTCAAACAATATGATTACCGGATTCAGAAATACAACTTCACATTACGGTATGATGATGGAATATGCCAACTATTGGGGTGTTTGGTTTAATACCATACATTCAGATACAGCCACATCTTCCATGAACGGTGTTTTACATCTGGTAAATTCAGGTCAGAATGATGTAAGAAATAATATCTTCTCTGTAGCATCAGCATCATCAGCACAGGTACCGTTATATGCAGCCACCGGAGGTAACGTAAGCCAGCTTAATTACAATAACTACTACAAACCGGGAAGTGCAAACCCATTGATATTTGTAGGTGCCAACTTTAACAGCAGCACCTTTGTTGGTGGTGCAGGATTTAACCTGAATTCTTTCAGCCGTGATCCACTTTATACCACCCGCAGAGATTTACATATCAATAATTCATGTAACAACGGGGTACAGATTGCTGCTATTACAACAGATATTGACGGAAATACAAGAGTAAACCCTCCGGATGTGGGTGCCGATGAGGTAACGGGAGGTGTAACAGACAATGCCGGAGTAACAGCCATTCTTTCACCATCATCTCCTCTGATTCCCGGAGTACAGGATATTCAAGTGATTATTTCAAATCTGGGAAGTAATATGATTGTTGGTTGCAATGCTCACTATAAGATAAACAATGCGGCAGCGGTTAATCTGATTGTAACAGATACCATTATGCCTTGCGATACGCAACTGGTAACCTTTACCGGAGCCAATCAGTACAACTTTGCTCCCGGAACCGCATACACTATTAAATCATACTCATCGCTTCCAAATGGTGTTGCAGATAACAATGCTATTGATGATACAACCACTCTTGGACCTTTATGTCCTGCAATGAATGGCAATTACACCATTGATCCTGCCGGAAGCGGACCAAACAACTTTGTATCATTTAATGCAGCAGTGAGCGCATTACAATGTGCCGGTATTAATGGCAATGTGATATTTACTGTTGCAAACGGAACATTTAATGAGCAGGTGAATATTGGTGCAATAAACGGTACCACAGATTCAACACGTGTGCTGTTTACGGGAACATCTCAGGCCGGAACCATCTTAACCTTTAATGCCATATCGCCTACCGCAACACATACCCTGCGCATCAACAATTCACAGTACATATCCTTCAGCAATATGACCATTCAATCCGGTGGAACAACATTTGGTGTGCCGGTTCATATTATGGGTTCATCCAACTACACAAGGGTAAAAAACTGTATCATAAGAATATCAGGATCAGGAGCAGGCAGTGCTAATACAGGTTATATACCTGTATTGATTAATAACACAACAGATATTAGTAACGCCATCAACACCACCTTCGGATCATTTATTAATCATATTGAAATAGACAGTAACCGGATTTTTGCCGGATACTACTCTGTGGTTATTAATGGCCGATCAGCTTCTCCATACTGCAGCAATTTGCGTTTTAGAAGAAACATGATGGATAGCGCTTATTATTATGGCTTGTATGCCAGTTACACCGATGCCATGAAATTCCAGAACAATCAGGTTCATATACGAGTAAACGGAACAACAAACTCCTATGGCATGTATCTGAATTATTGTGTTTCTACCGGAACCAGTCAAACGGAAATTTCGTCTAACCGCGTTTCTGGTGCCGGACAATACGGTATTTATTCATGGTTCTCTTCTTCTGCCTTTACAGGAAGAGGAAGATTGGTAAATAACATGATTGGTGGTCCGTTCAGAACTTCCGGAGCCATTGCTTTCTCCTGGAATTATTCTGATTACTGGGATATCTGGAACAATACCATGGTTCTGGATTTTGCAACCAGCAGTGCTAATAATGCAGCGGCATTCCTTCAGCATTTCTCAGGTACATACAACCTGGATATCCGAAATAATAATTTCTACTACTCGCCTACAACAGGTAACGGTATGCCATTCTATGCAACCGGATCAACCTCATTTACCGCATTTAATTTCAATAATTTCTATCGCCCTACAGGAACAAATCTGGTATACATAAATGGTACAACATATACCAATACTACTTATCAGGGCGGTGGAGGTTACAACGCGGGCTCAAGTTCATCGGCCAACTCATTTGTGTCTGCACGCGACCTGCATATTACAGCTGCCGGAGCCAAA
>JBPXJS010000052.1:0-141129 GCA_051715425.1 Bacteroidota bacterium
GCTAAAGTCTCCCGGTTCCCGTGATATCTGGTAACTCCGGAACGAAAAATTTTGGGTCGGCTTATTCGTAGGTGTGACATAAGTGACCTGCCACTTGCCGCATTTTAAATCTGTTTTACTTATTGTTACGTCCGGATTGGCCATTACACGAATGCTAAATGTTTTAAAGTCGACTCCTGGTGATGGCTTACAAGGACCGTCTTTAGCAATGGTAACAAAATAATAAGGCGTTGTGCTTGCCATATTTTCCGTAGGGGTCCAGCAAAACTTGTAGGTATCCTCGCGTGGGCCAACCAATTTGCGTGTAGCCGGGTTATAGTTAGGTACAAAGGTGGCTCCGAACCTGCTGAGTGCACCGTTCCACTTTAACTCTGTGGTATCAGAAAGAGCGGGTGGATTAAAATCTGTATCCTTGGCTATTACATCAAAACACAATTGGCTTCCCGCACATATCTCCCATTTTAGTTTAGGTGTACTACCGGGGCCAGAAGGATTGGTTCTTGTGCGAGGCGGATTATTAGGCGGACAAGGGCGTGTAAACATCTGGATATCACGTCTGGTTACACCAATAACTGTAGGAACACCATTAATGGTTTTCCATTGTTTAATAAGAATTGCCATCACTCCGATAACTGTAGATGAGCCACCTGGAGTAAACATAATATCACCTGTAATAGGATCGCAGGCAATACCGGCAGGGAATACACCTGTTTTAGGGCCTGTCCATGGCATTGGCGCATCATAGGAATATGGAGGATTAAAAGTAACGGGTGTATTTGGAAACTGGAGAGGGGATGTAAATTCATAAGTTAACGAATCCAGATCCGGATCAACAGCACCATTATTAAAAGTAAAAGGCTGACCCTGACAGGCAAATGCGTAAGGATCATTTGTTAATGCAGGTGAGCTGTTGCATGGGTTGCTGGATAAGCAACGGTTTACCACAGCTTCTACATAAAAAGTTTGATTGGCAGCACCTGTGGTAATGGCTCCATTGCGGCAACACTCATCAAATGCCAGGCGAATATTACAGCAACTGGCAGGTATACCCAATGAATTTAAATTTACCTGTCCGGTAAACTCATATCGCTCTACTGCAGGTGTATAACTACCCGGCTGAACACAACTCATATTGGTACACGTATTTTTCAGACTCGGACATTCAGGAGTAGGGTTAACATCCCTTACGTTAAGCAGATTTACGGTAACGTTACCAAAACTTTGCCCGTCACATGAAGGATCGGCACCGCGAATACTTACGGTTTTGGTACATGCTGCTCCACAGCCTCCGGAGCATAAGGCAACACCGGCACAATCCCGGTAAAGAATTAATCGAATTAAAAATGTACCCGGAGGTGCACCCGGAACACACTCATAAGAAATGTCACTTCCCACTACATGCGATGCTTTTGCATCTTCTGTTGTGAAGAATAAGAAACCTGCCAAGAAAATGATTCCCCAAAGTAACTTCACTTTGAGCCTGTTGTTACGGATAATCATTGTAGTTTTGTATTATATGTTGTTGAAAAATTTTACTCAAAACTACCAGCACTATTTATTAAAATTTTCTCAAGATTGTGTTACTGCTTATTATTAAGAAGAGATTAATAAACAGCACTTTATTCTAACTTAATTTTAAGAGTTGAACAGATAAAATATGAAAATATTAACAGTTGAAAAAGAGGTCTTAAAAGCAAAAGGTCATTATTCCCAACTCATTCAGTCGAATGGTTTGTTATTTATTTCAGGTCAACTTCCTGCCGGCCTTGAACCCTCATCCGATATTAAGGAACAAACAAAAAATGTGTTGTTAAGAATCATAGATTTACTGGCTGTGGCCGGGCTTGACTACTACAGCTTGGTTAAACTAACTGTCTATATTTCTGATGTAAATGATTGGGCCATGGTAAATGAACAAATCAGTATTCATTTTCCGGATCATAAACCGGCACGCAGTATTATTCCTGTTGGAGTATTACATTACGGTTATAAAATAGAAGTTGAAGCGATTGCAGAAACAGCATGAAATTAAAAGAACAACAGACACATAAAACCTATGCCGTGGATACCCTTTTATGGAGAGGGGAGAACGGCTTTTTGTTTGACCTGGAAACAGAAGCGGTATTCTCCCGTGAAAAAATTGACACACGGAAACCAAATATGTGGCGATACCGCGAGGCAATTCCCATTATTGGAGAGGAAAACGTAATTAGTTTTGAAGAAGGTTTTACACCACTTCTTCCTGTAGACTTTAATGGTAAAAGGGTATGGATAAAGCAGGAGCAATTGTTTTCAACCGGTTCTTATAAAGACCGGGGAGCTTCTGTTTTGATGAGCCACGTTAAATCATTAAAAGTTAAACACGTGGTGCAGGATTCTTCCGGTAATGCAGGTTGTGCAGTAGCAGCTTATGCAGCCAAAGCAGGAATAAATTGCGATATTTATGTTCCTGCTGACACCTCTCCCGCCAAGCTGGCACAGATTGCCTGGTACGGTGCAAACATCCAGCTTGTGCCGGGCTCAAGAGAAGATACCGCAGCCAAAGCACTGGAGGCTGCACAACATATTTATTATGCCAGCCATTGTTACAATCCGTTTTTTCTGCATGGCACCAAAACATTTGCCTATGAAGTATGCGAACAACTCCACTGGAAAGCACCAGATGCCGTTGTATTGCCTGCAGGAAATGGTACCTTATTGTTAGGTTGCGAAATTGGCTTTTACGATCTGTATAAGGCCGGCATCATCTCCAAACTGCCAAAACTGATTGCGGTGCAAAGTGCTCATTGTGCCCCCTTGTATCATGCATTTCATCAGGGGCTGGAACATATCAAACCTGTTGAAACATTGCCAACTCTTGCAGAGGGAATTGCCATTGCACAACCTGTAAGGGCACAACAAATGCTGCAGGCGGTAAAACAAACCCATGGTACCTTTATATCTGTAAGCGAAGAAGAAATTACAAACGCATTAATTGACTGCCTGAATCGGGGGTATTATATTGAGCCTACCTCTGCAGCTACCATAGCAGGCTTATTAAAGTACGTGAAAGAAAGTGATGATAACCTTATTGTATCGCTGTTTAGCGGACACGGACTAAAGTCAACAGAGAAACTGATGAAAATTCTTGACAAAAAAAATCACCATTGAGACAATAGCCCGGTTAAACCTCCGGTATGTATAGCCAGTATTTTTGAGCCTTCCTGATAATATCCCTCTTCTATTAATGTGCGGATACCCAACATCATTTTAGCGGTATACACCTGATCGAGCAAAATACCTGTTGATGATGCAAAACTGCTGATAAATTGTAATATGCCCTCATCTGCTTTTCCGTATCCTCCAAAATAAAACCGGTGATGCATAAAAAAAGGTGTTTGATGGTGTAGCAGTTGCTGAACATCCTCTGCAATGCCTTCCGCATTTTTTAATACACAAAATCCTTCAGCCACCATACCCTTCTCTGCCGCAGATAGTGCCAACCCGGCCAGTGTAGTGCCGGTACCAACTGCACAACATACATGTGTAAATCCGTTCACCTCATTTAATATTTCCGCGCATCCCTGCATAGCAAGGGTTCCTCTGCCTCCTTCATCTATCATCAACACGTTGGTATTGTTGCCATAGTGTGCATCGAATAACTCCTGCTTATGCCGGTAATCCTCACGGGAAACAAACTGCAATTGCATGCCCCATGTTTTGCACAAACCCAGCGTGATATTATTTACTTCCTCACCCCTTACAAAAGCAGAAGTACGGAAACCATACATAGCCCCCGCACAGGCCAATGCCACCAGGTGGTTGGAATACGCTCCTCCAAAACTTACTAGATGCGTTTTGTTTAATTGTTTGGCCTCGCGAAGCACATATTTGAGCTTGCGCCATTTATTGCCTGAAATAAACGGATGAATGGTGTCTTCCCTTTTAATGAATACCTGTACCCCCTGCCTGTTAAATTCAGGCAAATCAATTTTCTGAACAGGAGGATCAAACGGAAGTTCTAACATGTTTGCGGGCAAAATAAAAATGGTTGGAGGCAAAACAAACCGCTATACATAATAGGGGATAAACGGGGACCCTGTACCTTGATAAGCCAAGCACACCGGTAGCTCCGGCAATATAGGCAACAAATACAAAAACAAGTAAGCGAAGAAATACAGGTGCCTTTTTATGGAATATAAACCAAACAAAACATAAACCTACAAACAAATTCCATAGCAGATTGATCAATAAAATAAATAATACACCAACAGGTGCTTTTTTTGCAAAATCCCATAATGCAGGTAATCCCCTCACATTTAATTCATGGTACAAACCATTAAATCCGGCATCGTTTATTCCAAACAAATGAAACAAATCATAACGACCAGGATCTACAAAAAATGCAACCAAACCCTTCACATAAATCTTCAGGTAATCGAATGGATATTGTTTAATTATTTCATTGGCACTGCCCTGCATCAGTTCATACCTGTGGGCATAATCCGGTTGCGTTTCAATTACCTCCATTTGCGCACTGATGCAACTATCAGCATAGGATTCGCCAAACCTGGATACCAACGTATATTTTGCATTATACTTAAGGTGAAACACCGGCTTTACACTACTGAAATGATAATAGCCTGTGCTATGTTTATTCTGCAAACAGATGAGGTGAAAAATGATGGGTACGAATAAAAAAGGCAATAATGGCCATGCGTTTTTTGTTTCACGGCACCTGATCATCACCATAATGGCCAGTAGCATACCCAGCATAATGACAACAGGCTTGGTAAGTAAACTGATACCCAGTAAAAGGCTTAATATAGCTGCGTGGATGAAGCTTCCGGATTGCCAAAATTTTAGGGTAACATAAAAAATGAGCAGCAACAATCCCTGAAATATAATTTCTGTCATCACCAGGTTGGCATGGATAAACTGTGCGGGGTAAAAAAGAACAACGAGGATTAATACCCTTAAGGTTACCCGCTCACTAAATCCACATAAGTGAAAAATACGAAACAGCAACAGGATATTAAATATGCTGATGAGGTTCTGAACAAACAGGATAAAATAATCAGATGAAATAATACCCTTGCAAACAATAATAAAACAGGCATACAATGGCGGACGAAAGGAAAAATAATCATCCAATACCGGAGCATTCCAATCTTCGGCATACCAGCTATGGTGATTGATCAGGTTTGCTGCCTGATGCAGGTACCCGGGCGAATCAACCGTATAAATGGTGCCCAGTTGAAGGGTTATAACAAAATAAACTGCATGAATAGAGATTAGAAAAACCCAAAGGGATACCGGTATGGTGCGCAACAATTTCACCGCACACGCAATTGCTGACCTACACCAATGGTATTATCAAGCAGGTTGTTCAGTTCCCGGATTTTTTCCGGTTTTACTCCGTACTTGCGGCTAATGGAATACAATGTTTCCTTTTCTTTTACCACGTGATAAACGGGTTCATCCGGATTGTCATTCACTTTATCCTCAGCAGGCTTTTCTCCGTTTAATGGAATAACTACCAGCTCCTCTCCAACCTTTATGGTATCTCCGGCAATATCATTTAATGCCTTTAACTCTGCAACGGTAATATTGTATCTTCTGGCAATACTGTATAATGTTTCTCCGGTTTGTACCTCATGATATCCCGGAACCACTGCTTCTTCATGTGGTTTTATAGGTGGCTGATTGGGGTTCACTATCAGCTTATCGCCCACTTTTATTCCCTCACCACGAATATTGTTGATGCTCTTGATGCCCTCTACCTGCACATTGTATTTTTTGGCAATAGAAAACAATGTTTCACCGGTCTGAACCGTATGAAAGAATGCCATGTCTTCTTTAATTCCATGCTCCTCCATATTGTAAGGGTCGTGAGGCAAAACAGGGCCACTTGTTTCCAGGTTTTTCTTAGGGTCTTCGTAAACCACATTGTTAAAAGTGGTATCAGTAACCGGGGCAGGGGCAATTGTTTTTAGTTTAGGTGCTTCTTTCCGTTTATCACGCAGGTAAATGGTTTCTCCTGTTTCCGGCTCCTGACCCTCCTTTACTCTGTTTTTGTTTAACAAACGACTTAATTTTATTCCATAACGCTGTGAGATCAGGTGCATGGTTTCTCCCTGCTGCAGGGTATGAAATTCCTGGGATTGTGATTTATAGTTTTTCGGTTTGAGGTAAATGGTATCCCCCTTCTTGATGATGGCATCCTTGTTAAGATCGTTGTATTTGTAAATCTGCCACACACGCATATCATTCTCCAGTGCTATGCTGGTATAATTATCATTCTCTTTGGCAACCATAGCAGGAATATTGTTTACCGAAAGATTTTTATGCTCCGCAATAAACTCCTTTTTCTCCTCCACAATTTCTTTCACTTCTTTCTCCCCCGGTTTCATCAAATCAAAACGCTGGAGGTTATTTTTTTCTATGGTGGCAATCAATATTTCACCATAACGCGGATTGGTGGCATATCCTGCTTTTTTTAATCCAAACGCCCAGCTTTTATAATCGGTCATTTCCAGGTCGAACAGAAAAGCATAACGCTGGTTTTTCTTTAAAAACTCCGAGTGATCGTGGTATGAATCTACAGGGGCTTTGTATTTGCGAAAACATTCCTGCGGTGCATCATCATCTTCATTGAGGGTTTCGCCTGTCCAGTCTTTTTTGCACTTAATGCCAAAATGGTTGTTACCCACCATAGCCAGCCTGCTATTGCCATTGCCAGATTCCAGTAAACCCTGGGCAAGCGTAATACTGGCAGGTATGCGGCTGCGGTGCATTTCTTCAACGGCAATAGGTGCATATTTTTCCAGGTATTGCTCAACCGTCATTTTAAACGGAAACTCTACCGTGGGAACAGGTTGAGAACGGGCTGATAAAAAAAGAAAAATAAAAACAAACGGGCTGATCCACTTCTTCATGTTACGAAAATAGGGGTATCAATACAGAAGGGCGTGAAAAGAACAGATTGATTTGCCAACAGATGTATACTAAATTATTCAAAAAATATATATATTAGCATAAATATCAGCCTTATGAAAAATCTCATATTGATTCTGATGACATTCCCTGCATTTGGTTTTGCAAGTGGGTTGGGTACCAGCCATAATATGGAACTGTTGTACCTTTATATTACGTTAATTACCCTTGCTGCTGTTATTATTATAACAGATCAGTTCTTGAAATATGTTTTCCGCAAAATGCGCGAACGGGAGGAATTACAGAAAGAAAACGAACCCGCAGAGGGCTTATAATGAAAAGATTGGGTTATTGACAGCCCGTTCATTTGGTTTGTCATATTAAATCCTAAATTTGTCCGTTATAACTACCTGCAATTGCTTCATTTTATGACCCGACATATTTCTGTTTTCCTCTGTTTAATTACCCTGCTTGGTTTAAACACCGGCTTGTTTGCCCAGAATCATTCTCAACCTTCCGTTTTAAAAGAAACCCCAAAATGGACCATAACGGCTGATAAAAAAGAAGTAAAAGTTGGAGATGAAGTGACATTGACCCTTACCAGTGTGATTGAAAAAGACTGGTATATGTATTCCAATGATTTTGATCCAAATCTTGGACCCATTGCTGCTGAGGTAAAATTTATAACACACAAAAGCTATCAAACAGTTGGCAAAACAACACCTGTAGGTTCTAAAAAACATTATGAAGAAGTATGGGAGGGAACCGTATCTGTTTTTACAGGTAAAGCTGTATTTAAACAAAAGGTAAAAATACTGGCAGAAAATCCTCAGATTAAAGTAACCTTATATTTTCAGGAATGTTCAGAAATTACCGGAGTTTGTATGCCTCCGTTTGACCAGGAGTATGAGGTAAAAAACCTGTTTACGGTTACCGGAAATGTGCAAACTGAAAATACCACTTCAACGGTTACAGAAAATACCGTTGATTCCATTATCAATGAAAACAATACGGATACTACCCCAAAAATGACGGTTCAAAAAATTGAGCCTTCTGCCGCTGGTGAACAGGAAACCTTTTTTGGATTTTTATTCTTTGCACTTATTGCCGGATTAATAGCCGTGGCTACCCCATGTGTGTTTCCTATGCTTCCTATGACAGTGAGTTTTTTCACTAAAAAAAGTCAAACCAAGGCACAAGGCATTACCAGGGCATTCACATTTGGCGCTTCTATTATTGGCATCTATGCTTCGCTCGGTCTCATTTTTGCATTTTTTGGCCTTGGACCCGATTTTGGCAATTGGCTAAGCACCCACTGGATTCCTAATGTATTGTTCTTTGTGATATTTATGGTTTTTGCGGCTTCCTTTTTTGGCTTGTTTGAAATTACCTTACCACACTCTTTTGTAAACAAGGTTGATTCTAAATCGAGTATGGGAAGTGTAGCAGGTATTTTCTTCATGGCATTTACATTGGTGCTTGTTTCATTCAGTTGCACAGGGCCAATTGTTGGCAGTTTACTGATTGAAGCTGTAGGAGGCAAATTCCTTAAACCTTTATTGGGAATGGCTGCATTCGGGGCTGGTCTTGCGTTGCCATTTACCCTATTTGCTATGTTTCCAAGCTGGCTGCAAAACCTGCCAAAATCAGGAGGCTGGTTAAACTCTGTTAAAGTGGTGTTGGGATTTATTGAAGTGGCTTTTGCATTTAAGTTCCTGTCAACAGCCGATGTAGTGTACCATTGGGGAATACTTGATCGTGAGATCTACCTTTCTATTTGGATTGTATTGGCATTTCTGTTGGGTATGTATTTGCTTGGCAAATTAAAATTTAGCCACGATAGTGATGTGCCCTATGTAAGTGTGCCGCGATTTGGCCTGGCTCTTATTTCTTTCGCATTTGGCGTTTACATGATTCCAGGATTATTTGGTGCTCCGCTTAAAGGATTATCCGGTTTGTTGCCACCCATGCAAACACAGGATTTTATTCTTGGTGCAAACACCGGCCAACCTGCTGCAACTTCTGCCCATTCCTCTGCCAATATTAAACATGCCGATTTCCTTCATTTACCTCATGGGCTTACCGGTTATTTTGATTACAAACAGGCTTTGGAAGAATCGAAAAAACAAAATAAACCCATCTTTATAGATTTTACCGGACATGCCTGTGTGAACTGCCGCAAAATGGAAGAGTATGTTTGGGCAAAACCGGAAGTATTAAAACGTTTGCAAAATGATTTTATCATTGTTTCTCTGTATGCCGATGAAAGAAAAGAACTTCCGGAAAATGATTGGTACACTTCAACCCGCGATGGAAAAGTGAAGAAAACCATTGGCGAACAAAACCAGGATTTACAAATCAGCAAATACAACTTCTCTGCTCAACCACAATATGTGATTATTGATGCCAACGAGAATAAACTTTCAGGCCCCAACTTTTTTGATACTGATGAACAAAAATTTGTTGACTTTTTAGATCAGGGGAAAAACGCATTTAGTCAAAAATAATTTTTACGATGAGTTCCATTAAACAACATTTCACCGAAGCACACGATATACTAAGCCAGTTTTTGGCTGATGATAAAAACTTTGAAGCCCTTGAAAATGCCGGCAAAATTATGGTGAGTGCCTTACAACAGGGTAAAAAAATAATCAGTTGCGGCAATGGGGGCAGTATGTGCGATGCCATGCATTTTGCAGAAGAACTCACCGGACGCTACCGCGATAACAGAAAAGCCCTTGCGGCTATTTCGATCTCCGACCCATCACATATTGCCTGTGTTGGAAACGATTACGGATATGATTTTGTATTTAGCCGCTACCTTGAGGCCGTAGGAAATGAAGGCGATGTATTGCTGGGAATTTCAACCAGCGGCAATTCCAAAAATGTGTTAAATGCCATGGAAGTGGCCAGAACAAAAGGAATGAAAATTGTTGGGCTCACCGGTAAAGATGGTGGTAAAATGGCAGGCATATGTGATGCAGAAATACGCGCACCTCAAAGTAAATATGCTGATCGTGCCCAGGAAATTCATATCAAATGTATTCACTCGCTGATTGATTATATTGAGAGGAATGTGTGATGTATACGGACTTGGAATAGCCCTTTCTTGGTAATTTTTAATTCACACCAAGGGCTGATACTTTAATAGTTAGTCGGGATTCCAGCTAACTAAATAGCAGGGAGCACTTCCCCTGTCCTTTGCAAACTGCCTAAATGATACTATGCTGACACATCATTACTCCTTAATGAATTTATGTCCGTTTAAGAAATAGAGTCCTTTAGGTAAGAGAGAGATATCAATTGTTAAACTCCCGCCATCCTTACAGGTATTTTGAAATACAGTTTGCCCTAATGGGTTAGTGATTCTAATTTGAGTCTGTTCGGCAATATTACTTAAATGAATGATGTTAGAAGCAGGGTTAGGATAGATAGAAAACGAGTTTGTTTCTTCGATAGATTGAACCGCTGTTGTTATTGAGCAAAGATTTCGTTCTTTAAATTGATAATTTGAAACAGTGGCATTGCAAACTGAGTCTATTCCGAAGTTTTCAGCAGAAATTGTCTGTGTTGAAGGTGAATAATTTTGCGTTTGCTGCAACGCAAGCCAATCTTTATACTGACAAGAAGTTATTCCATTAGAATCTGTTCGTACCACATATACATAAGCGCTATCGCTCTTTGAAGTATTCGCACTATATGAATTGCCAACAAAAACAAAATCTCCATTTTCAAGAGTTTGGACCTCCACAGCCTGATCTTGCCAAACATCACCATAAGTTTTAGCCCAACTCAAATCTCCATTGCTATTGGTTTTTAATAAACAAGCATCCCAATCTCCATGACCGTAGCTGTTTGTGTAACCTGCAATAATAAACCCTCCGTCTTTAGTTACTTTCACTGAACGCCCATATTCCTGAAAGGTAAAGCCATAAGTTTTAAACCAAAGCGTGTTGCCATTGGGATCTATTTTTAAAAGAAAAACATCCGCAATGTTGCCCAGAGCATTTAAATAAATCATTCCGGTGAGCACTGCAGAACCATCTTTCAGCATGTCGACACCATAGCATTTGGTATTGGCAGGTAAACTTGAATATTTCTTAAACCAAAGCGGATTACCCAAAGAGTCCGTTTTGAGAATGGAAATAGAAGAACCACTACCTATAGCAAGGAAACCCTTATCAATGGTTTGTTTCACGGAAACAAAATCCTGTGTGTTTAAATATTTCTTAGACCAACGAATTTCACCATTAAAATCAACTTCATACAACCATCCATTCCCTCCCCCGCCATCTGCATGGCCGCAACCTGCTATGCCGGTTGAAGTAACTGTTACTGAATTTTGATGTTGGCATGCTACATCACCATACGATTTTGACCAAATCATGTTTCCAGCAGAATCAAGCATATTGATGAAGGCATCCCCACAACCGCTTCCATAACTATATGTTTTTCCACCTATTATATAATTTCCGTTACTTAGCTGATACACACTGTATGCCTGATCATCATTAACACCAAAAATATCCTTCTGCCATTGTATGGCACCATCCCGACTAAGTTTCATAAGAAAGATATTACCTCCGGCACCATTCGCTAAAGTATTCCCAACAACCGCGTACCCACCATCCTTTGTTACGGTAATGGAATAGCCGGATTCAACTTCATTTGAACCATATCGCTTATTAAATGGAGTTTGCGCCACAGCGGTAGTAGCGAAAGCTATGAGAATAAACAGGTAATGTTTCATAGTATTAAATTTTAGCTTTTAAGTTTAACATGATGAACTTTAACATTAATATAGAACACCAAAAGGCGTTACCTTTCAATTTTAAACTATGAAAAAATGTATGAAGCGCATTGTAAACATTGAGCTAATATAGTAGACCACCAAGACTTTGGGTGTTAAAATTGCCTTAATATAAACGTGGCATAACAAATTTCAATAGAGTAAAAACTATTCAAGCCATTCTTTTCTATTTAGAAGATGCGTTTGAACAGGATAAGAACTGTACATTAAATCACCCTTCTGTTTTTACCATTTTCAAATCACTTTTCTTCAGTAAACTCAGGATTTAATGCGCCAATCAACCCGTTTAATTTGCTACTCATATCCAGCTCTCAGGCCTCGTACTATTCTGTGAACGGGACAAAACCTCATCTGTAACGATAGCCTTTAATCTGCTAATCCCACAATACTACACCTCTTAAGTGTTTGTTATACCAAAATGGTTTTTCGATATTATACGTAGGCTGATGTACCCTTCATAAACGTAAATCCCAACCCTAATACAAGATGAGGGTAAAACCTCAACATTATAGTATCATCACTCAGGCCATAATATTCTCTTCCTTCCGCTCCCCGATTTGTTGCCTCCACATGGCATAATACAATCCCTTTTCGGCAAGGAGTTGCTCATGTGTACCGGTTTCGGCCATGTTTCCTTTTTCCAAAACATAAATTCTATCTGCATGCATGATGGTACTTAAACGATGCGCAATCATAATGGTAATATGCTCCCCTCCTGATGCCACCTGTCGTATGGTTTTGGAAATTTCTTCTTCGGTAATGGAATCAAGAGCCGATGTGGCTTCATCAAATACCATAAGTTTGGGTTTGCGCAACAGCGCTCTGGCAATTGATAAACGCTGTTTCTCTCCTCCCGATACTTTCATACCGCCTTCTCCAATGATGCTGTTAATGCCATTTTCACTTCTATCAAGCAAACTCTGGCACGATGCTTTTTGCAATACATCCATCATATCATTATTCGTTGCTTCCGGATTTACAAACAAGAGGTTCTCTTTAATGGTGCCCGAAAACAACTGGGTATCCTGAGTTACAAAACCAATCTGGCTTCTTAATTCATTCATATCCATTTCATCGCCACTTACCTGATTGTAGTAAATATGGCCTTCCTGCGGTTTGTACAATCCAACAAGCAGTTTTACCAAGGTGGTTTTGCCTGAACCTGATGGACCCACAAAAGCAATGGTTTCACCCTTTTTCACTTCAAAACTTACTTTCTCCACCGCTTTGCTAAATGCTGTTTTGTGTTTAAACCCTACCTCATGAAAACACAGGGAGCCTATTGCACCAATTTCTTTTGGGGCATGCGGAACAGGCTCAGCAGGCAGATGCATAATGCGGTCGAAATTATTTAATGAGGATTCAGCCTCACGGTAGCTCAAAATGACATTGCCAATTTCCTGCAGGGGACCAAAAATAAAGAAGGAATAAAACTGGAGGGTCATTAACTGGCCCAGGGTTACCTTATCCTGAAACAGCAGGTACATCAGGATAAACAAAATGGTTTGACGCAGAAAGTTAACAAAGGTGCCCTGCAAAAAACTGATGCTTCGGATATCGCGCACTTTTTTTAATTCCAAACCAAGAATTTTCATGGTGGCATCGTTTAGCCTTACCACCTCCTGGTTGGTTAAGCCCAAACTTTTAATGAGCTCAATATTGCGTAAACTTTCTGTGGTACTGCCGGCCAGCATATTGGTTTCGCGCAGGATTTTTTTCTGTACCGTTTTAATTTTCTTTGATAAGATATTGATGATATAAGCCAGCAATGCAGAAGCGGCAAAGTATATTGGAATTAACCAAACATATACGGTGGTGGAATAGATAATCACAAATACAATACCCACCAGTGTGGTGTAAAACACATTGATAAAACTGCTGATAAATTTCTCTGAATCCGTTCTCACTTTTTGCAGCACGTTCAGGGTTTCGCCACTACGCTGGTCTTCAAACTCCTGGTATTGCAGGCCAAGGGAATGTTTTAATCCATCTGTATACATAGCCGCGCCCAGTTTCTGAATAATAAGGTTCATGGTATAATCCTGAAATGCTTTGGCGATGCGGCTTACCATAGCCACACCGATAGCAGCACCGATAAGTATTAAAATACCATTTACAAATTGTGCCTCGGTAAAATCTTTGGTATGGTTGGCAAAACGGTCGATGAGCTTGCCATAAATATAAGGATCGAGCAGGGAGAACACCTGATTAATGGTGGCAAGCAATAATGCTACTGCAATAAGTGGCTTATAACGACTTAGGTAGTGTAAAAGAATTTTCATAATAAAGGGGCAAAGGTAACCGACTTGACGGCTTGGGGAGAAAAAAATTTAATCAGCAACCGCAGGCAGGTCTTTCCGTAACTTTTCCATCTTTATCAATGGTTTTGGTTACTTTTCCCTTCTCGTAAAAAATTTGCCACATCAGTTTACCGGATTTCCAGCGCTCTTTTTTTATAACAACACCAAATTCATTATAAAAATACCAAATGCGGTGTTTTTGATTTTGCAGGTAAAAGCCCTTTTCGGCTACCTTTCCGTTTTTATGGTAAGTAAGGAATTTGCCGTTTTCAGGGGGTGTTTGACCCTGAACCACGCAGTAATTAAGCAATATGAAGCAACCCGCCATTACATACATCCTGAAAATCAGCTTAAAATATTTGCGCATCGGTTGTTTTATCTGAGTCAAAATTACAAACATTTCTTATTTTAGCAGCCTTCAAACATTCAATAAATTAATACCTTGATCTCGCATTTAGAAGGAAAACTGGTAGAAAAAACGCCCACTTACCTGGTGGTGGAATGCTCAGGGGTTGGTTATGAGGTAAATATCTCATTAAACACCTTTGAGAAGATACCGGATACCGAGCGCGTAAAGGTATTAACCTGCCTGATTATTAAGGAAGACAGCCATACGCTGTATGGGTTTGCAGAGGAGGAGGAGCGTGTACTGTTTAAACAACTGATATCGGTAAGTGGTGTTGGAACCAATACGGCAAGGCTTATGCTTTCATCATTAAGGCCTGCCGATATTAAAAATGCAATAAGCACAGGCAACTGGGCGTTAATTAAAACCGTTAAAGGAATAGGGGAAAAGACGGCTCAGAAAGTGGTTATTGATTTAAAAAACAAGATTAAAAAGGTTGAATCTGCGGAAGGTTTCAGTTTTACCACTGAAAAAAACACGGTGCTCGAGGAAGCTTTGGCTGCATTGGTAATGCTTGGTTTTTCTAAGGCTGAAGCGGAAAAAGGGCTAACCAAAATTAAACAACAGAACCCCGACTATACCGTTGAACAACTCGTTAAAAACACTCTAAAGATTCTTTGATGGCGCAACTCTACTTTGTTAAGTAAACCGGGATTTAAATACATATCAGTTTCAACAGTCTTTGCCTTCCTTATCACGCTGGTGTGGGGAGCTACACCCGAGATTTTGCCTGGCTGGGACGATAACAAGCGCGACTTTAAAAAGGCGCTACCCTTTGCCCCGCCTGACTCTTCGGCCAACGATACCACTAAACAAAAACTTAAGTTCCCTATAAAAGACCGCAAGCCTTATGAGCGGAATTCTACCCGCCATCCGCTGGATATTCCGGAGCCATCCAATGTGCGGGAGAAATATGAACTGGATCCATCAAGCAACAGCTACAATTTTTCATCAAAAATAGGTACAACAGAGTACCGTCTGCCTGCATCCGTTAGTGTAAGTGATCAGATTAAATCGGAAAACAAACGTCAGAACAAAGAATATTTCCGCCAAAGGGCACAGGCAAACAATTTTGCCAGTGGCAGTGGCCTTATTCCTCAGCTTAAAATAGGACCTAAAATTTTTGAACGTATTTTTGGAAGCGGAATTATTGATGTAAGGCCAAGGGGATCGGCAGAATTGATTTTTTCCGGAAACTTTAACACGGTAAAAAATCCGGCATTTGCCCCGCAACAGCAAACCACCGGGCAATTTGATTTCAGACAAAAAATACAGCTCAATGTTCAGGGAAGTATTGGCGACAGGCTTAAAATTAACCTGAACTACGATACCGAAGCCACTTTCGATTTTGAAAATCAGGTAAAACTGGATTATACCGGTAAGGATGATGATATTATAAAAAAGATAGAACTCGGAAACGTGAGTTTGCCTCTAAACTCATCGCTGATACAGGGAAGCCAGAGTTTGTTTGGTGTTAAAACCGTATTGCAGTTTGGTAAACTAACCGTTACATCCATATTTACCCAGCAACGGGGTAAAACCACAGAGACAGAAATTCAGGGTGGAGCCCAATCTACCCGTTTTGATATACAGAGTGACAATTATGATATGAATCGTCACTATTTCCTATCCCACTATTTCAGGGATCACTATGATGAGTGGCTTTCCAATTTACCCATTATTGGCTCACCTGTAATTATTAACCGGGTGGAAGTTTGGATTACCAACCGTACGGGCGCATTTGATAATTCAAGGGATGTGGTGGGTTTTGCAGATTTGGGTGAAGTACACCGCAGGGATAATAAAAACTGGAATGTAAACCCAAGTCCGTTTGATACTTTCCCGGGAAACACAGCCAACAGTTTATATGATTACCTGCTTGGGCGCGCACCATATACATCCAACAAAGAGCAGCTCCGCTCTGCATTTGGAGTACAGAACGAGTTGCAGAGAGACCAGAATGCCACCAAAATACAACCCATCTCTCAGTACCAGATGATCAGCTATGCCAGGTTATTGAATGCAAGTGAATATACCTTTAATCCACGCCTGGGTTATATCTCCCTGAACCAAACCCTGAATAATGATGATGTTCTTTGCGTAGCTTTTGAATACACCATTAACGGCAAGGTATTTAAAGTAGGTGAGTTTACCAGCGACCTGCAGGTAAATGCGCAACAACCCAATGTATTGTTTACCAAAATGCTTAAAGGCCCGTCATTGAGACCTGATTTACCCATCTGGGACCTGATGATGAAAAATGTGTATTCCCTCGGAACATTCGGGGTACAGCAAAAAGATTTTAAGCTGAATGTTGTTTATGCAGATGATCCTTCCGGTGCTGACCTGAATTATATCCCTGTTCAGAACGAACCCACATTAACCGGAACTCCTCTGGTTAATGTTTTAAATCTTGATAATTTAAACACACAACAGGAGCGTGCTCCTGATGGCCTTTTTGATTTTATTGAAGGTGTTACCATCAACTCACAACAAGGCAGGGTTATATTCCCGATGATAGAACCATTTGGAAACTACCTTCAGAAAAAGTTTGTTAACGACCCGTCAAGAGCGCGTTATTATTGCTATTTTGAACTTTACGATTCAACCAGGTTTGCGGCTATACAACTTCCGCAGTACAATAAATTTTTCCTCAGGGGAACGTATCAGGGGCAATCAACCAACGAGATTTCCCTCAATGCCACCAATGTGCCAAAAGGATCAGTAAAGGTAACCGCCAATGGAGCCCCGCTTACCGAGAATGTTGATTATACAGTAGACTACAATATTGGAAGAGTTAGAATTATCAATACCGGATTGCTTAACTCGGGTGCCATTATTAAGGTATCATCAGAAAGTAATTCTTTATTCAGTATCCAGCAAAAAACATTGCTCGGATCCCGTTTTGATTACAAAGTAAACCGCGATTTTCTTTTGGGAGGTACCGTATTGTGGTTAAACGAAAGGCCACTTACACCCAAGGTAAATTTGAACGAAGAGCCTATTTCCAATGTGATGATTGGGGTAGATGGCTCTTATAAAACCGACTCTCGTTTGCTTACCAAAATGGTAGATGCGTTGCCGTTTATTGAAACAAAAGAAGCATCACAACTCACCTTATCGGCAGAGTATGCGCGTTTATTCCCTGGCGTGCAGGGTGCGCTGGCACAGGGAGGTACCGCTTACCTTGATGATTTTGAAGGTAGTGAAACACAAATTGACCTGAGGGGAAATAACAGTTGGGTATTGGCCAGCACACCACAAGGTCAGTCGGATTTATTTCCTGAGGGTAACCTTACCAACGATTTGGCTTATGGTTTTAAAAGAGCACAACTTTCCTGGTACTCTATTCCCACCAACTTTTATCAGGAAGGCAATTCTTTCAGGCCATCTGATATTACCGATGAGGAATTATCTGACCACCGGGTAAGGCAGATTTTTGTAGAAGAGATTTATCCAAGCCGGCAAATACAACAGGGCATGCCAAATAATATTGCCACTTTCGATTTGTCTTTTTACCCGAAAGAACGCGGACCTTATAACTATACCGTAAATGGACTGAATCCTGACGGAACATTAAAGGATGCAAGAAACAATTGGGGTGGTATTATGCGCAAAATTGATCAGAACGATTTTGAAGCAGCTAATATTGATTATATAGAAATATGGATGCTGGATCCATACCTCTCCAATCCAAATGCAAACGATAAAGGACAACTCTATATTAACCTGGGTAATATTTCAGAAGATGTGTTGAGGGATAACAGGAAATCGGCAGAAAATGGTTTACCCAAGGCCAACGACCTGAACCTGCAACTGGATACCACCGTTTGGGGGAGAGTAACCAGGCAGCCGGTAATTAATTATGCATTTGATGCAGAGCCGGCCTCACGTGATCAGCAGGACGTTGGTTTGGACGGATTGGACGATTTGGGCGAACGCCTGCACTTTGATACCGCCTATCTGCAAAAGATTTCTGCCCTTTATGGCGCAAGTTCTGTAGCCTATCAACTTGCCAATGGCGACCCCTCCAATGATAACTTTCAGTTTTACCTGAATGTAAACTCTCCATCTATGCTGCAACGTTTCAGGTATTACTCCAAACAACAGGGCAACTCACCGGTTTCTACGGCCTCACCACCACCAGTGGCAACCAACGTTCCTGATGTGGAAGATATAAACAGGGATTACACCCTAAACGATATTGAAGAGTATTATCAGTATAAAATAGATATCAGCAAAGACAGGCTGGTGGTAGGGCAAAACTTTGTGGCCGATAGTGTGGTAACTCCGGTAACACTGGTAAACGGAGATATAGCGCAGGTTACCTGGTATCAGCTAAAAGTTCCCATCCGGGAGTTTGAAAAAAGGATAGGACAAATCCTCGATTTCAAATCCATTCGTTTCATGAGGCTTTATATGAGGGGCTTTGAGGAGCAAATGGTATTGCGTTTTGGAGCCATGCAACTGGTGCGTGCCGACTGGAGAAAATACCTGGGCAACCTGGAGCAGGGTAAAGAATCAAAACCAGGAGACCCGGATGATGATACCAAGTTTATTGTATCAACCGTAAATATTGAAAAAAATAAAACCCGTGTACCGCTGCCATATGTTACACCTCCGGGCATTCAGCGTGAGCTTGATTTTAGCACACCACAAGCCATACAACAAAATGAGCAATCGGTCTCATTGCTTGTATGTAATCTTAAGGATGCTGATGCGCGCGGTGTATTTAAAAACGTAACCAATGTGGATTTAAGAAGATACGGCAAACTGCGTATGTTTTTACATGCCGAAGGACAGACTTTACAGGATGGTGAATTATCTGCATTTATCCGTTTAGGTACCGACCTTACCAATAACTATTACGAGTACGAAATTCCCCTGAAGGCCTCTTACCTTGGGGATGGGTCTGCCGCCAATATCTGGCCTGCCGAAAACGAAATGGTGATAGCACTGGAGGAATTCATCAATACCAAAATACAACGTACCAATGCCAACCATCCGTTTACATCTGTGTACACGCGTGAGCTTGGTAATCAAAAGAAAATACGTGTGGTGGGTTTACCCGATTTAAGTAATGTGCGGGTAATGATGTTGGGTATAAGAAACCCGAGGGCATTGCCTGGCAGTTCAGATGATGGATTGCCAAAATGTGCCGAGGTATGGTTTAATGAATTACGTGCCACAGAATTTAATAACCAGGGTGGGTGGGCCGCTACTGCACGCGTGCAGGCCAAACTTGCCGACTTTGGAAATATGCAACTTGCAGGTAATATGTCGACCGTTGGTTTTGGCGGTATTGATAAAAAAATAAACGAACGAAGTTTTGATGATGCATACCAGTATGATGTGCAAAGCAGTTTTGAGTTAGGCAAATTTTTTCCAACCAAATTCGGATTGTCCATTCCTATTTTCCTTTCATACGGAAATACCCTCATACGCCCTTATTACAATCCTCTAAATCCGGATACCCGGCTGCAAAAAGAAATTGACGAAACAACAGATGAAAACAGGCGAAACCGGATATCACGGGCAGCCGATGATTTTACGGCCAGGCGAAGTTTAAACTTTACCAATGTGCGTAAAAACCGCGTGGGTACTGCCAAACCTCATGTATATGATGTGGAAAATCTATCCTTTACTTACTCCTTTAGTGAAACATACCGCAGAAACCAAACCATGGAGTATTATATTTTGCAGAACTATAAAACCATTACGGCCTATCAATATAGTTTTAACCCTAAGGCATGGGAACCCCTTTCCAGTGTAATTAAATCAAAACAACTATCCTTAATAAAAGATTTTAATCTCTATTTCCTGCCACAATCATGGGGTGCGAGGCTTGAAACGGATCGCAGATATGGTGTAACCGTTAACCGGAACAACGATAACCCGAATACCATTATACAACCGTTGTTTGATAAAATGTTTACCATGACAAGGTATTATGAATTGAGTTATAGCCTGTCGAAAAACCTGCGGTTTGATTATAATGCCACGGCTTTGGCCAGGGTTGATGAGCCCCTTGGAAAAATTGACCAAAGCACACCGGAGAAACGCGATTCGATGTGGGATAATTTCTGGAACGGGGGAAGATTGATGCAGTTTGACCAGAACGTGAGGATGAATTATAATATCCCCATCAATAAAATTCAGCAATTAAACTGGATCTCTCAATCATCCTATTCTTATCAGGTAACCTATCAGTGGAAACAGGCACCACCTGCAGCAGATAGTTTAGGAAATACCATTTCCAATGCAAGAACACAGGCATGGAATATAAACCTGCAAATGACGCTGCTTTACAACAAATGGAAGTTTCTCCGCGATATTAACAATACCGCACCTGCCAAAAAAACAGCAAAAAGCAATGAGGATGAAGACAAGGATCCGAAGGCAAAAAAAGCTGGCGACAAAAAGAAAAAAGACAATAATGCCAAGGTGGAGTATCCTGCATATATTAAATATCCGGTAAGGTTTCTTACCAGCTTAAAAAACATCACCTTTACCCATACCACCAATGATGGAACCGTATTGCCAGGGTTTAAACCAAAGCCACAATACATTGGTCAGAATTTCGATTCAGACGGGCCCGGATTTGATTTCCTGCTGGCCATGCAGGACGATGATTACCGCTATAAAGCCGCACGCAACGGATGGCTGAGTACAGACCCAAGGATTACCAATTTTTATTCAGAAGATTTCAGGGAAAATATTACCGGAAGAGCCACCTTTGAACCGATTACAGATTTGCGGGTGGAACTGAACGCCCAACGGCAACGTTCACTAAACACCAGCGTACTCTTTAGGTATAATGATACTACCGATAGTTTTGAAGACGTAAATATTCCTACACAAACAGGAACCTATTCCATCACATTTAATGCGTGGGCAACTTCTTTTACCGATGGTGGAGATGTGTTCCAGAAATTTCAGGACAACAGGCTTGCCATTTCCAACCGCCTCAGTCAAAACCCAAATCAGCCTGGAGGAGATCCGGACAGTAACGGTTTCAGGGGTGGTTACAGCCGTGTTTCGCAAGAGGTGCTTATTCCTGCATTCTTATCAGCCTATGGTGGGGATGATCCCGGAGGAATTGATTTAACAGCATTTACTAAAATACCAGATGCCAACTGGAGAATTACCTACAACGGATTATCAAAAATTGAACTGATTAAGGAATATGCAAGTAATGTAACCCTTAATCACCAATACACATCCAACTACAATATCACCTCTTTCCAAACCATATTGCCAACGGATACCAATGCCTCGCCAAACTTTAGTGGCGATTATGGATCACAATACCAAATCAGGCAAATATCTATTACTGAAAGGTGGGGACCTTTTATAGGAATTGACATTACCTTTATTAATAATATACAAACCCGTTTTGAATATAAGCGCGACCGCATGCTTAACTTTACCCTTACCAACGGGCAACTAAGTGAGCAAACGGGCAGTGAGTGGGTAATAGGAGCCGGATACCGTACGCAAAATTTAACCATACCTTTTAAAGTGGGTGGGCGCAGACTGGTACTCGAAAATGAAATTAATTTCCGCCTGGATTTTTCTGTAAGAAATAACCTTACCAAGGTACGTTACCTCGACAGGGAATCAAACGACCCGGTGCAAGGGCAGGTGATATACGACCTGAAACCACAAATTGATTATAACTTTAATGAGAAGCTGATGATGCGTATTTTCTATAGCTACCGCAGAACAGACCCGGCCACATCCAACTCCTTCCCCACCATTATACAAACCGGAGGAATCTCCCTCAGATACACCATTCAATAGTAACTTTTAATTGGTGCTCAGGGGGAGTTAATAGTTCGAAGTTGGGAAGTATATACACAGGCACTACACACCACCATGCACTACGCACTTAGCACCGTGCACTATACCACAAAGCACTGCGCACTAAGCACCGTGCACTATACCTCTTGCACTAACCCAATGATATCGTTCCAGAGGTTTTCTCCGAGGGGTTCGTATGCATGTATGGTTTTTAATCCTGCTTTTTCCGCGCCTTGCACATTATGCAGGTTATCGTCAATAAACAAACAGTGTTCAGGTTTGTGGCCTATATCGGTGGTAACAAACTCATAAATATCTGCATTGGGCTTACGCAATCCTATTTCATGCGAATAGTAAATCGTATCGAAAAGGTTTTTCCAGTTATCTATGCCATGTGTTTGTTGCAGGTAGGCATAAAAAGCATCAATATGAATGCTGTTGGTATTGCTTAATAAATAGATCGGGTATTGCTTTTTTAATTCGGCAATCATACCCAGGCGTTGTGCAGGTAAATCCAGCAACATGGCATTCCAGGCTTCATCAATCTGTGCATCACTTACCCCTTTATTCAGGTGGGTCTTCAATCCTTCCCGAAACTGTGGAGCTGTTATTTTACCTGTTTCAAAATCGGTAAACAGCGGTGCATGATAATTGATATCCTCCGGATTGGCTTCAAGTTTTATAAATGCCCTGAGTGTTAACTCCTGATTGAGGTTAAGAATGACACCTCCCAAATCGAAAATAATGGCTGAGATATGGCTCATGAATAATTGGTTTTTCTAAAGTCTGCTATAAACAAAAAAGCCACGATTTCTCATGGCTTTCATTTTGTGGGCCCACTTGGGATCGAACCAAGCACCCCCTGATTATGAGTCAGATGCTCTAACCGAATGAGCTATGGGCCCTATTGGATTACTCCAATATGTTTATTTCTTATAAAAGAACGCTCTTGTTTTGATCCGCTACCATACCATGTTTGGCAGAAAACGGGATGCGAAAATAATGGTTTCCAGTTATTATTCAAATGCATGGCTGTTTTTTCCGGCAAGGCAAATCCACCCAATCGTTCAATTTTAAAGACCAATAGTTGTGATTTAACGATTACATCCTGTAATTAAACAACTCATTGTTATCCATTTGCATTTACATCAGCCCTGCACTTTATATTTGAAATAACCATGAAAGAAACATTCCTTGCTTTTTTAGCCGTCCTTCTGATCTACCTCAGATATAAAGGCGTTCATAGCTATATTGAAAACAACCGCGTACTATTTATCAGCCTTCGCGTTATTACTACCGGCCTTATTGCTGCGTTGTATTTACTGGCCGAGCAACCAAAGTTTTACCACCTGGTTATTTCGGTAATGATTATAATGTGGTTGTTATACACGGTAGTGATGAAATTGCGAAGCACCTGAAAATGGTCTTTTAATCAGTAATTCAACAACTCACCTATTTTTACCGCTACCTTATCGGCATTGGGAAGCATAGCCGCCTCAAGGCCCATATTTAAAGCCACTGCAGGTATGTTTTTAGAACCGATGGTTGCCACAGGTGCATCCAGGTGGCGGAAACATTGTTGTGCAATGCGCCCTGCCAGAGATTCTGCAAATGAGTTAAGTATGGGCTCCTCTGTAACTATCAGTATTTTTCCATGCTTTCTGGCCATTGCCATAATCATTTCCTCATCCAGTGGCTGAAGAGAACGCAGATCAACCACCTCTACCCTGCCTGCAAATTGTTTAGCTGCACCAAGGCTCCAGTATACGCCCATACCCCAGGTAATAATGGCACAACTTTCCCCGTTCTCAACGGCTTCCTCATCAGCAGCCAGAACAATATTGGCTTTACCAAAAGGAAGGATATAGTCCTCATCAGGCTCTACACAACGGGCCAGTTCTGTTCCCGGATTTTTGCTCCAGTAAAGCCCTTTGTGTTCCAGCATAATTACCGGATTTCCGTCATAATAAGCAGCCTTCATCAGGCCCTTCATATCAGCCGCATTGCTTGGGTAGGCTATTTTTATTCCTTTTAAAGTAAGCAGGGTTGATTCAATACTGCCACTGTGATAAGGTCCGCCTCCGCCATATGCACCAATAGGAATGCGGATGATAGAACTCACCGGGTATTTTCCCATGGTAAGGTAACACGATTTGGTAATTTCGCATACCAACTGGTTCACTCCGGTCCACACATAATCGGCAAACTGAATTTCTACAATGGGTTTTACTCCCACAGCACTCATTCCCACGGTTGAACCCACAATATAGGCTTCCTGAATGGGTGTATTAAACACCCGGTTATCTCCATATTTTTTTGCCAGGGTAGCTGCTTCACGAAACACCCCGCCCAATCTGGCTCCCACATCCTGTCCGTAAAAAATACATTCCGGATGTTTGGCCATCAACTCATCCACCGCATGCAAAGCGGCATCCACCATTACCACCGGTTCACGGCCTTCAGGCTTGCGATTTCCCACCTCCCGGGTGGCACCACTTGGGGCAAAAATATGATCCTCAACAGTAGCGGGATCAGGTTCAGCAGCTTCTACAGCTTGCTTAAACTGCTGATCTACTTTATTGGCCGCATCTTTCTCTATTTCCTGTAACTCTATTTCTTCCACACCTATTTCCAGAAGCAATTTTCTAAGCTTGGGAGTAGGATCATCTTTGGTATGTTTATCCAGGTCCTCATCGCTGCGGTACCATTCTTTTCTTACCCCGGAAGTATGATGGCCCAATAGCGGAATACGGGCATGTACCAAAATGGGTTTGCGGTTATTGCGCACATAATCAATAGCCTCGGCCATTCCTTTGTACGATTCCACAAAATCACTTCCATCCAGGCGCATCCTTTTCATGCCTTTAAATCCTGCGGCATACTCGTAAGCATCCATGGCACGCATTTCATCGGCACTGGCAGATATGCCCCACTCATTATCCTGCACCAGATAAATAATGGGCAGTTGTTTTAAAACAGCCATTTGAAAAGCCTCAGCCACTTCACCTTCGGTAACAGATCCATCTCCAAATGAACAAAGCACAACCGGGTATTCTCCCTTTTTATTTAATCCTTCACGCTCTTTATACGCTACCGCATGAGCCATACCTGTTGCCGGAATGGCCTGCATACCGGTGGCACTGCTTTGGTGTGGCATTTTAGGAAATTCTTCCCTGTCGAGGCTTGGGTGGGCATAATAGGTTCGTCCACCGGAAAAAGGATCATCGGCCTTGCCCAACAACTGCAACATTAACTCGTAGGGGCTCAGTCCCATACCCAGCAGCATAGACTCATCTCGATAGTATGGAGAAGCATAATCGTAAGGCTTCAACTGCATTCCGGTAGCCAATTGTATGGCCTCGTGTCCGCGTGAAGTGGAATGTACATATTTGCATATTGGCCTGTTTGCATCGTATGTTTCAGCCATAGCACGGGCTGTGCACATTAGCGTATAGGCCTCTATCAGTATATCTTTTTTAACCATGATGAAGTGGCAAGTTTACTAAACCTGCCAACAATTACATAATATAAAATTATTGTCTGATTGGTAAGTATAGAATTCTATTTTTGTGTTTATGAGTGAAAAAGAAAAAAGACCCCCATATCCCTTTGAAAAAATAGCCGTTGCCGTTGCCTTTTCTCCACGTATCGAGGCAATACTGGCCGAGTCGAGAAGATTACAGGATGTTTTTTCTGCTAAGATGATTTTTATACATGTAGGCGAGCACGACCTGAAACAGGAACAATACCTTAAACACCTGATGCACCGTTTTGAGCTGGATAAACCGGGAAATGAAATGGTTTGGGAAGAGGGCGATCCTGTGGAAAAAATTCTGGAAGTATGCAAAGCCAGAGAAGCTGATCTTTTGGTGGCCGGGGCATTGGAGAAAGAAAGTCTATTAAAATATTTTCTGGGATCAGTGGCACGTAAATTATGCCGCAAGGCCAAATGCTCTATATTGATGTTGCGTGAACCGGATATTAAAACCAAACCCATTAAACGGATTGTGGTAGAAGGAAGCGACCATCCAAAAACAGTAAATACGGTTGAGGCTGCCGTATATGTAGCCAAAGCAACGCATGCCTTTACTGTTGATGTGATACAGGAACTTGATCCCGGGAAACTGGCATTAATCCGCTCGGATGCGTTTACCGATAATGAGGCGGATAATAACCGCGAGAAAATTATGAAGGACGAAAATGAGCGCCTGGATGAAATTTTGCGTTGTGCCGATTGTGGCAACCTAAAGGTAAATGTGGAAAGGCTGGAAGGAAAACCGGGATTTGTAATCAGCAACTATGCGCGGGAAAACCATGCCGACCTGCTGGTGCTTAACTCGCCAGATACCAAACTAAATTTAATTGACCGTGTATTCCCTCACGATATCGAATATGCCCTCGCTGATTTACCTTGTGATTTAATGATTGTACATTCAAGAATAGACGACTAATCCCAACAACATGAAACATGCAGAGCTGATTAATTTGTTTTTATGTTTGGGTGTAATGCTCCTGCTTGGGAGGGTGTTTGGTGAGTTTTTCAGAAAAATCCGAATTCCTCTTGTAGTTGGTGAGCTTGTAGCCGGTATTTTATTAGGACCAAGTGTGCTTGGTAAATTTTATCCTGAACTGAATGAAATTGTATTTACCACCAAAGGAAATGTTGGTATGGCTTTAAATGGTATCACTTCTATTTCAGTGGTTATGTTGTTGTTTGTTGCCGGCATGGAGGTTGAACTTTCTGTTATCCGTCAACAGGGCGCCACTGCTTTTAAGTCAAGCCTTGTTGGTTTGCTCATTCCACTCGGGCTGGGGTATGGAGCAGGATTTTACTTTCACGACTGGCTTGGTGGAAAAGGAGAACACAACGAAGTGGTATTTGGTCTGTTTATGGGAACGGCAATGGCCATTTCTGCCTTGCCGGTTATTGCCAGAACCCTCATGGATCTCGACTTGTTTAAGACCAAAATCGGGATGATTATTATCGCAGCGGCCATGTTTGATGACCTGATAGGCTGGATTCTATTTAGTGTGGTACTGGGAATGATTAATACCGGACATGATCAGTTTGAGTTTTTATATACCCTCGGTTACACGTTCTTATATGCCATCCTGATGCTAACAGCCGGCCGGTTTATGATTAATAAAATTCTTCCCTGGGCACAACGAAACCTGAGCTGGCCAGGTGGGGCACTGGCCTTTTCTTTCGGGCTTGCTTTTTTAGGTGCTGCATTAACAGAGAAAATTGGTATTCATGCCATTTTCGGAGCCTTTATTGCGGGCATTGCCATTGGTGATTCCGTTCACCTCAACGAGAAAACCCGGGATATTATTCATCAATTTGTAACCAATATTTTTGCTCCCCTGTTTTTTGTTTCAGTAGGATTTAAAATCGATTTCGTTAAAAATTTCGATCTTCAAATTGTTTCTGTTGTACTCATTCTGGCTATTGTATGTAAGCTGCTTGGAGCAGGCCTAGGCGCTTTGTGGGGAGGATTAAAATTTAAAGAAGCTGCAGCGGTTGGCTTCGGAATGAATGCACGCGGAGCCATGGAAATTGTGTTGGGTTTACTTGCATTACAGGCAGGTGTTATTACCCAACCGTTGTTTGTGGCATTGGTTGTAATGGCCGTAGTTACTTCTGTAATGGCCGGACCTATGCTACAATATCTGCTCACCGGTGAAATGAAGGTAAACGTAAAGCTTAGCGATATTCTTCCCATAAAAGAAGTGGAAAGTGGGCATTAATGGTCATTGGGCAATGGACATTTGTCATTGGGTATTGGTCATTGGGCAATAGGCATTAGTCATTAGGCACTGGGCATTGGTGGTTAGTGCTTGGTGCATGGTGAAAACTTAACATTTAAAATTTAACACTTAAAACTTCTAACCCTCCAACTTATGGCTTCCTGTTATATTTAAGCTAAGCGCTATTATTCATATAAATTGTTTTTTGTTTTCTTTGCCGCCATATGCCGAAAGATAAAATCAGGCGTTTTGCCGAATTTAAAAACTACGAACATTGTTTTGATTTCCCTTATCACCTGAAGGGAAAATGGAAACAGGAAATATTTAAAAACAATCATCCGCTGGTGCTGGAGCTGGGCTGTGGCAAAGGAGAATACAGTGTTTCTCTGGCGGGTGCGTTTCCGGATAAAAACTTTATAGGTATTGATATTAAGAGCAACCGCATGTGGAAAGGTGCCGGTATAGCTCAGGAAAAGCAATTACCTAATGTGGCTTTTGTGCGTTTGCTGATGTATAAAATCACTGAAATTTTTGATACTGATGAAGTGGATGAAATCTGGATTACGTTTCCCGATCCTTTCCCCAAACTGAGACATGCCAAACACCGCCTCACCCATCCCCGTTACCTGAGCCTGTACAAAAAAGTGCTTAAAGAAAACGGGCTTATTAATTTTAAAACAGATGCCTCAGAATTGTTTGATTTTACCATACAAATGTTGCCGGAGGTTGGTGTACATCCCCTCGTTATTGACCATGATGTGCACGGAAATCCGGAGGCAAATATGTACCTCAAACAAATAACCACTTACTACGAAGGGAAGTTTCTTGCACAAGGAAAAAAAATAAAATATACCCAATTTCAATTAAACCATTTTGATGAAAAACTTGGGTTACAATTTGAAGAAAAACAGGAAGAAGAAAGAAAACGAATTGCTGCCGAAAAGGGATTACCAGATGAGGTTGATGAGTAAATGTAATCCCATCATTAAACACAAAATCAATTTCATAAAGGCCCCGGCCACAAATCCGGCAAAACTTGCCAACGCAGCCATAGCAGCCTGTTGCTGATTTTTTCCGGCATACAACTCTCCTATAAATGCGCCTAAAAACGCACCCAAAAATATCCCAAATGGAATGGGAATAAACATACCCGCAATCGTACCTATTAATGCTCCTCTGGCACCGGATGCGGTTCCTCCGGTGAGTTTGGTTGCCCATGCAGGCAGCATATAATCTATCAGGGTAATAAGCACCACAACAATGGCATAGGTAATCATCATACCCATACCAAAAGGTTTATACTGGCTGTAATAAGCAGCTATCATGCCCGCATAAGCCAGCGGAGGACCCGGCAATACCGGAAGAAAACTTCCCACACAACCTATTAAAATAAGTAAAAAGGCAAGGGCAATTAATATCAGGTCAATTGTCATTAATTTGCAGCGTTCATGTTGTACCTGCAAGATAAAACATTTTCATTTGACCAGCTCAAATCTCTGCCCGATGAGGAAATAGATTTGTTTGATTCGGCTCAGGTAAAAACGGCTTTGCATTTTTGTAAACGCTGGCTTAACGGGGAAACAAACTTTGTATTTCACACATCAGGCTCCACCGGAACACCTAAAGCCATTGCCATTGCCCGCCAACAAATGGAAGCAAGCGCACAGGCCACCATCAATGCCCTGCAGCTAACCCAGAATGAACATATTTATATTTGCCTGAATACCGCAGTAATTGGAGGAGCAATGATGCTGGTGCGTGGTTTAATATTGGCCTCCCATATCACCATCACTGAACCATCATCAAATCCGCTGGCTTTAGTTCCCAGGGAGCATCCTTATACTTTTGTTTCTTTTGTGCCGCTTCAACTGGGTTCTCTTTTGCAGGAGGATGCTGAGACAACAGCCAAACTAAAACGTTTTACTCATATCCTTTTAGGCGGAGCTCCGGTAAATAAAACCCTGAATGAAAAACTGAAAGCAAGCGGAGCTCAGGTATGGCATACCTATGGCATGACAGAAACGGTGAGCCATATTGCATTAAAAAAATTAAATGAGCCTTACTTTACCGCATTGCCCGGTATATCCATACAAACTGATCAAAGAGGTTGTCTGATGATTCTGGGTGCAGTTACCAATAACCAATGGGTTGTAACCAATGATCTGGTGGTATTAAAAGATAAAAACAGGTTTGAAGTAATTGGCCGGGCTGATGATGTAATAAACAGCGGAGGTTTTAAGTTTTCTACCACGCAAATAGAAGAGGCCATCCAAAGTGTTTGCCCTGCATCCGTTTTTTTTGTAGCGGGTATTCCCGATCCGGTATTGGGAGAACAAATTATTGCAGTGTTTGAAACAAGTGTTCCTGACGAACAAATATTGCATAAAATTAAAAAACACCTGGGTGATCTGATCTCGCCTTATGCGGTTCCGAAACAGTTTTTTGCCCTTAAAAACCTGGAGCGTACCCCCAGCGGAAAAATAAATAAGGCCCACTCTTTACGTTTATTACTGAATTAAAGGCATTTACACATCTTTTGCACATTACAAAAAATTTACACGTTCATATCTCATAAATTTTATATTCGCGTTAAGATAAAAATGAAAGCACTATGTACTGGACACTAGAATTAGCCTCATACCTTGACGATGCACCATGGCCTGCAACAAAAGATGAATTAATTGACTATGCCATTCGCTCAGGAGCGCCACTGGAGGTAATAGAAAACCTGCAGGAGCTGGAAGATGATGGAGAACCTTTTGAAAGTATTGAAGAGGTTTGGCCGGATTACCCAACCAACGAAGATTATTTTTACAACGAAGATGAGTTGTAATAAAAAACCCCGACCTGATGTGCGGGGTTTTTTGTTATAGGGTGTCAAACCTCTTTAAACAAATAGCTAATACTCTTCTCCAACCATCGCCTCCTCGGCAAATATTTCCGACTGGTACCTGATTAAATCTGTGTTTTTATGCTCCTCCAGATTTACCGCATACCTAAGCCCTGCGCCTTTACCAATTACCTTCACCAGGTTCTGATCAACAAGGGCATTAAAATCACGTTGAATGGTTTTGCGGTTGCAATCAAACTCACTTACCAGATCTTTGGTAGAAATAAATCCCTTATGCTGGATAATATACATAATCAGTTTCTGGCGTTTGTTCAGAATACTGTCGTCAATTTCTCTAAGGCGGTAACCACGTTCAAATACGTAGTTCATAATATTTTTCTGGCGCGGGTTGAGCTTTTCAAAATCAACCTGTTTTCTGAAATAAGAACGCAGCAACAACTTCAACCTTTCCACCTGCGCTGCATACAAATCCACACCAAAATCAAGTTCGGCCTGCTGGGCATTTACATCCTCTGCAACAGGTTCTGTGCGGTTTTCAATAAAGAAGTTCTGGTAATCATTTTTGTTGAGGTACAACTCATGCTCTATGCTAAGCAAACCGAGCAAATCCATCCCCTTTTTCTTTAACCAGAAGTTTTGAAGCAGGGAAGCAATTTTGCCTTTGCCTTCAGAAAACAAACGGGTACCCAATAATTTAAAATGCAATATCCACGACTGAACGATTGGATGCTGCTCATCATCATGGTTCAAAAATTCGAATAACCCCTCCAATTCTATTTCTGCAGTAGGGCTCAGTTTTTCTGCTGCCCTTACACTGTTTACCGAGAACAGGTTAATATCCTCGCGGTTGTTATACAAATCCAGTATGAGAAGTTTTTGCAACTGATACAACATGGAAACCTGCAATGGCTGATTAAGCTGAGACTCCAGCCAGGTTTCGGCTTTCATGTATTGTTCAATTCCTCTTTCGGCTATTCCTTTGGGTTTAATTTTGCCCTGAACAATATACTTTACCGTTTTAATATCAATAATATTGTGATCGAGGGCATTGGCGTAATACGTGCGAAGGATACGGCTGTTTTGTTGTTCAATTTGCCTGATGCTTTCCGGCAAATCTATAAAGTCATGTATCTTGATAAGTTCGTCATGCTGATGAAAACAGTGGTAGTGTTTTGCATCAATAGCAATTGCCGGCTCGAACTTATTTATTAATATCACTTATCCAAAACTACACGCTAATCCATAGATGTGAACGGTAACCCATAGTGAAAGCATTGTGGATATTGGTATTTTGACCAATAAGAGGAGGTAACAATTTCTTAAAACACCTGAAAACACTGTGTAAACAAGATTTTAAAAAAATAGACAGGGCTTAAAAAAGGCTGTTAATAATTGACAACACAGGGGTTTCCGCAAACAACCCTCCAGCATTAAAACGGTTTGCCATGGGTGTTTTTTACCAGCACATCAACAAGTGCCGGAAAAGGCTTTAGCAAGCTCACCACCAAATTGCCTGTTTTTTCATTGCCAAACATTCCCTGTATCAGTCTGCCTGCTTTAAGTCTTCTGCCAAAAAGCTGTTGCCATTGTTGGTTGTATAGATGCCTTAGTTGCTCTGACGTTATTTCTCTCCTGGTAAATTGTTCAACATAGCCGGCAAGCACAAGAGAGGTGTGCATGGCCATGCTCATACCATTTCCACACAGAGGTGTAATTAATCCTGCTGCATCGCCAAGCATCAGTATTCCTTGTTCATATGTTGTTTTGCGCTCGAAACTTATCTGTGAAATGGCTAAAGGTTTATCAAATACAAATCGGGATTGGGTAAACAACCTTTTCAGGTGAGGGTTTTTATACAATACGGCCTCTTCCATTTGTTTAATATCTCCTCCATACTGTTTCAGGTTATCTGCTGTTGTGAGGTAACATAGGTTAAAGCGCCCATCATCTGTTTTTGATATGCCACAGTATCCATCTTTAAAGTGATGTAGAGCAATCCGGTTCTCAGGTTCATCGGCCTCTATATGGTATTTAACTCCGATATAATTGGAGAGTTTTCTGTTTACAGGCGTAATAAAACTCCTGTTCAGCTTTATATCCATATTGGCTCTCTTACCCCAACTGCCACATACCAGCTTTACCCTTGCGTTTCCGGTGGTGCTGATGATTTCCTGTCCTTCTCCAAAAGGTTTAATATCTGCTACCTTAGATGCCTGAAACACGGTAACACCTGCATCAAGCGCCATACGGTACAAAAGTTGATCGAGGGTAAAGCGGCTGATGCCAAACCCACCTAAACCCAATTGATGAAGCAGTTGATTTCCGTTTGGAGATGTCACCAAAAGCTGTTGAATGATTGGTACATTCATTTCAGAAAGGGGCAAACCCAGCCTCTCCAGAAACCCATAACTCTCCATGCTGATATACTCTCCACATACCTTATGAAAAGGATACGTTTCTTTTTCAAACAATACACAGGAGATGCCTTTGCGTTGCAGTTGGATAGCCAGCGTAAGACCCGCCAATCCGCCACCTACTATACCAATATCGTATGTTTGTCCGGTGGTCATCATTCTGTTCTTTTCAATACCAATAACCAGCGGAACGCCCAGCACCATTTTAGTTTAATATGCTGGTGGTTTAGTTGTGCTTTGCTAATCAGGTTGGCCAATTCCTGTTTTTTAAAACCACGCAACACAGAAAGGCGGGCATCATTTTTTACCAGATAAGATTTAGAAAACAAATAGGTAAGTAAACTGATGCTGTAATAGGCCAGAAAATGCCTGTGAAGATCATTCATTACAAAGGCCGTTGATGCTTGTTTTCCTGCCCAGTTCAGCAATTCTATCAGCTCTTCATCGGTAAGGTGATGGCAAAACAGAGACGTAATGATAATATCATATTGCAGGTTCATATCCGGCAAATGGCGATAATCGGCCTGTACAAAGTTTATTTCAGGATATTCTTTACAATAAGCAGTGGCATAATTAATACAATCGGATTTTAAATCAACACCGGTTAATTCAAATTGATAACCCTGTTTTCTGGCCCAACCTGCAATGGCCTTCAATGTATCTCCTCCTCCACTTCCAATATCTAAAACCTTATATGTTTTTTCCTTACTCAGGTTCAATCCCTGCAATCCTTTAAGTGTTACAGCATGGCCACCCAGCAAACGGTTAATCCATTCCAGCTCCTTTAAATTACGAAATAAATCCGCTTGCGGAATATGATCTGCATCCAGTAATTCTTTGGTAAAAGACCTTCCGGAGAACATATTTAAATACCTGATTTATTTAACAACATGGTTTCCATAGTTAGGCCTGGTCCAAATGCTGTCCCGAAAATGTTTCCATTGCCTGCACTGTTCATTATTTCTTTCAATACAAAAAGCAATGTAGCACTGCTCATGTTTCCATAATTGTTTAATACATCATAGGAATAGCTCAAATCTTCTCTTGTCAGTTGAAGTTGTTGCGCTATGACTTCAAGAATTTTGCGTCCGCCCGGATGAATAGCCCAATAAGCAATTTCTTCTTTGGTGATGTTTTTTCTTTGCAAAGCCTGCCTTACCAGCATATCAATATTGGCTTCTATCAGTTGAGGTACATAAGCACTCAGGGTCATTAAAAAGCCGGTTGACGAAAGTTTCCAGGCCATATCTGATTTGCCTTTATTTTCTACATGGCTGCTAAAATCAAGGATGGTCAGAGCAGGTATATCTGCTGTATTAAAATCATTTCCGGTTACCAAACAAGCGGCAGCACCATCAGCAAAAATGGCATTTGCGGTAAGGTTATCATAATCTGCATCACGCTGAAAATGCAGGGTGCAAAGTTCCACACAAACAATCAGCACCCGCGAAGCAGCATCCACTTTGCAAAAAGCATCCGCCATTTTTAAAGCGTGAATGGCGGCATAACATCCCATAAAATTAACGGAGGTTCTGTGAATATCTGGAGAGAGTTTAAGTCGGAAAAGCAGCTCCAGATCCAAACCCGGAGCCGACATACCCGTGCACGAAACGGTGATGAGGTGGGTAATTCCAGGTGTGCCTGCTTCTGATAACCGATGAAGTATTTTTAATGCTGCGTTTTCTCCCAATGCGGCTGCGTGCGTATCGTATAGCTTCAATCTGCTCTCCAAAGTGGGAACCGGATCCAGATAACGGTCAGCAGAAAATAACTCCCGCTTTTGAAGGGCCGGATCATAATCCGGAACAACCGTATGGCGTTTGCTGATGCCGCTTCGGGCATACAATACCCTTAATCGATCTGTATCTGCTTCCCCATCCTTATATACACTGCACATAAAATCGCAAATGGTTTGCTGGGGAATACAGTATGCAGGTAAAGCAGTATCAATTGCAACAATCTTACTCATGACATATACTTTAAAACAACATGATATGTAAAGTATATATTCAGCATGGCAGAGGCAATGATATTCATACGCATGGTATGTTTAAAATTTGCCTCGCTGCTGTTTTTCCATACTTTGGCAAACCAGTAAAAAAAGTAGGCCAAAACCGGAAGCATAAAACCCTGTAATATCCAAAATTGTTCGGGCCTTTGCTGAAAATGGATATAGAACAGCACCATGGCTATAGAAAAAACAAGAGCAGTAAGCATAAATGTTCCTTTATAACCCAATAATATACTTATTGTTTTTACCCCATCCCTTTTATCGGCCTCATGCTGGTAAATTTGTGTAAGCGGATATACCCCTCCTATTAACAGCGCGGCAATAAAAACAGGGTTTATTTCCGGAGTAAGCCCCTCCAATACCTTAAAAGTGGCATAATAGGTAAATGCTCCCTGGAAAAGCACCACTGTAAGGTAACCCACTATTGGGTATTTTTTCAGGCGGATAAGGCGGCTGCTATAAGCCCTTGAGGCAATGATATAGATAAGTACATAAGCGGCACACTCCAGGCTGATAAAGCCCGCAAGCAAACAACCTATCGCATCAAAAAGAATGGAGAGGTAATACACGGTTTTATCAGCTCTGGGAGGGTTTTCGAGTCCGCCTATGGGTCCGTCATCCTGATCAATATAGCTGTTATAGGCATTACTGGCCGGATAAATAAACAAATGAAGCACGACAAACAATATAGCTGCCTCTGCAAAACTGGCTTTGGTGGTTTCGCTTAAGGCAAAAAGGAAAACAGGCATCAGTAAAAAAGAGAAAGGAAGCCTGAGCAACCTGATATGATTACTGTTTATCATGTTGTGAAAGTATGGTTTATTCTTAATCTTTGCTTAATATTATAACATTAAGAAAATTTAAAGAGCCCTGTTGACGCTTGATTTTAAAGGATTTCATGGCAAAAGGCAGGTCTTTTAGGGAGGTAAAAAAATGACATGTTCTTAACACTGGATGTATTTTGGTAAATTTGAAAGAGTTAAATTACCCTGTTATGCAAAAAGAAATTATACCCCACCTGCTATTAGTAGAAGATGAATCGAGCCTGGGCTTTTTATTAAGGGAAAACTTAAAGCTGGCCGGTTTTAATGTTAAGTTTTGTAAAGACGGAGAAGAGGGCTGGGAAACATTCCGTACGGAAAAGTTTGACCTCTGTATTCTTGATGTAAACATGCCAAAGAAAAACGGATATGAACTGGCCAAAGATATTCGCTCCATTAATCCATACGTACCTATTATTTTTCTAACAGCCAACTCAGCAGAAGAAGACCGGTTAAAGGGCTTTGAACTGGGAGCTGATGAATATATGATTAAACCTTTCAGCACCCATGAGCTGATTGCCCGTATTAAAGCCATTTTAAAACGTGCCCAATACGCGCCTCCGGTAATAAACCCCAAAGAGGATGTATACAGGGCCGGTAATATGGAGGTTGATTTTATTAACCATATCATTAAGCTGAATGATAGCGAAAAACGCATCAGCACTACTGAGGCGGAATTGCTCAAACTGTTTATCAATAATAAAAACAACCTGCTTACCAGAAATACCATACTGATTAATGTATGGGGCAGGGATGATTATTATACTGCCAGAAACCTGGATGTTTATATTAACAAACTCAGAAAAATCCTGAAAGAAGATCCGCAATTGGAAATTATTAATATTCATGGTGCCGGTTTTAAACTGGTAGAAAATGTGGTGAGCTAAGCGTGAAAAAAAAACTGATCCTTACATGGCTTTTGTTGTGCACTGCACTTTTGCAGGCTCAACAGTTCAATAAGGATAGTTTACTACAGGTTACACAATCGGGAAACGAACGCGAAAAACAGCAGGCTTATCTGGCGCTTGTAAACTACTACCGCAATAACGATCCGGAAACGGCACTTCAATATCTTTATCGTTTAATTGATATCCACAAGGCCCTGGGAGATGAGGTGGCTCTTGCCAAATCTTATCAAACCGGAGGCGTATTGTATTTCAGACTTGGTAATTTTCCCAGGGCAAAAGAATGGTATATGCTGGCCCTGGATAAATACATTGCCCAAAAAAATACCGATGCCCAGAATGAGATGAACAGCTACCTGGCCGGTATTTATTACGCTCAGGGAAATTTACCACTGGCCGCTGAAACTTATCTGAAGGCATTAAGGTATTACGAGGATAAAAATGACCGGGCTGCCATTCTGAGCATTTTAAGTTCGCTCGGAAATATTTATTCCCGCCAAAATAATTTTTCCAAAGCCCTAGAGTACAACCTCAGGGCCATACGCATTTATGAGGCATCGTCTGACAAGTTCAGAACATTGGTAGGGTATGATAATATAGGCAATATTTACCTGCGTCAGGGAAACCTGAGCAAAGCAGATGAGTTTTTTAAAAAATCGCTTTATATATACAAGGAGCTGAATAACCGTGCCGGAGAAGCATCTACCTACCAGCAACTGGGAAATATTGCAGATAAGCAGAATGATCCGGAACAGGCTATTTCCTACTACCAGCAATCTATTCAAATTGCCAAAGAACTAAAATCACAGCCGTTGCAGGCTACCTCTGAACTGGCCATTGCGAACAGTTACTCAAAACTTAAACTTTATAAGCAGGCCATTTTGTTTTACCAGAGCTCTATTAAAATATCCAAATCCCTGGATATGAAAATAGAGCTGGAAGAAGCATACAGGGGTATTTCTGAAGCCTACAAGGCCATTAAACAACAGGAAAAAGCCACCACCTTTGGAGAACTCAGTCGTGAACTGAAAGACTCCCTCTACAACGACAGCAATATTAAAAAACTTGCCGATTTACAATTGCTTTACGAGTCGGAGAAAAAACAAAAACAAATTGAACTGCTCTCAAAAGAACAGGAGTTGCATGAGCTGGCCATAAAACGAGAGAGGGATATGAAAAACTTTTTTGCTTATGCTTCCGTAGTGCTTGGTATTGTTTTTATTATCCTTATTTATTTTTCCATTCAGAACAAAAAAATTGCCAACAACCTTCGCAAACAAAAAAATGAACTGGAGCGCAAGAACGAGGAGGTAATGAAACAAAAGGAGCAACTTAATCAGTTGAACAATGTGAAGGACCGTTTTTTCTCCATCATCTCTCACGACCTCAGGAATAACCTCACCACCATGAAACTGTATTTTGATCTGGTGAGTAATCCGGAATACAAACAAACAGATCATTCGGAAATTACCCGGCAAATTTCCGGATCGGTGGAAAACACCATAGACCTGCTTGAGAACCTTCTGGTATGGGCCTCTGCACAGATTAAAGGAGTACCCATCCATATTCAGAAATTAAACCTTCACTCCCTGATTCAGGAAAATATAAACCTGTTGAGCGGTATAGCACATCAGAAAAATATAACCCTCAGCAATCTTTCTCCAGAAGATACGGTAGCCATGGGCGATATTGATATGATTAACCTCGTATTGCGCAACCTGATTTCCAATGCCATTAAATTTACAAACGAAGGAGGAGCCATTGAAGCCACCTGCAAAAAAGAGGGTGCTTTTTATGTGGTGGGCATTAAAGACAATGGTGTAGGCATTAGCAAAGAAAACCTGGAAAAGCTCTTCGACCAGCACCTGCACCCTACTACCAAAGGAACCGGAAATGAAAAAGGAACCGGCCTTGGACTCATGCTGTGCAAGGATTTTATTGAGCGCAACAATGGGAAAATCCGAGTAGAAAGCGAGAAAGGAAAAGGCACTACTTTTTATATTGAGTTGCCCGCATAACATAATCCCTATAAACTTTTTGCTTTTTTTATAGTTTCGCATCATGCGGAAAATTTTTGCCCTTATTTGTAGCCTGTTTATTTTACCTATCATTTCTTTTGCCCAGCCTTCTGTGCAGGTTGCTGAAAAACTCTACAACACTTCGCATTACCATGAAGCTATAGCCATGTGCGATACGTTGATTGCTGAAAGGAGTTACCGTGCCGAAGCCTGGTTGATCAGGGGTAAAAGCAATGTACAGCTTGGCATTTTTACCTATGCCATCCATGATTTTACAGAGGCCCTTCGTTTCGACAGAAATCAGGCTGAAGCTTATGCGCTGAGGGCGTATAGTTATTTCCGTTTAAAGGAATATCGCCTGGCCAGATATGATTTAATAGAAGCCACCACCCTCGATACCTCCAATGCCCTTTATTTTTATAACCTGGGCGATATTGAACACCATATGGATAAACTGAGTGAAGCCATTAAAAGTTATTCCAATGCCATTCGTTTTAATCCGTTTTATATAGAAGCTTATAAAAACCGCGGACACCTGTACCTGAGCAAACAGGAGTTTAATGCCGCTATTCAGGATTTTGACTCTGCCCTTAAATATAACCAGAATTCACCTGAGCTGATCTTATACAGGGGAATGGCACTTGTTCCGCTTAAGAGGTATAAAGAAGCACTCAACATGTTCGACCGCTGCATCAGGTTAAAGGCCGATAACCCGGCCGCCTACTATAACCGCGGCCGCGTGAGGTATGAAGTGCGCGACTATAAGGGAGCCATTGCTGATTTTGATACTGCTATTACCAAAGATCCGCAAATGGAAATTGCCTGGTTTAACCGTGCGCTTGCAAAAATGGAGGCCGACAAAAAAAATAAATTCTCCTCATGCGATGATTTTAAAGAAGCGGCCAAACTGGGATATACAGAAGCTCTTTTTTACCTCAAAAAATATTGCGAGTAAAATGACCAGTGGTCATTTTAAATAAGTCCAAAGGACAGTTTTAATTTTACAATGGTAATGCCGATACAACAAATAAAGGGTTCAATTGAACAAAGTGAACATTGGACTATATTATTTGTATAATCGGTATTATTCCCCTTCAGGCAGGATTCCGTCAGGACCAATTAAGGTATCAATGATGGTTGTATCCGGAGCCAGTTTTATAAACTCTTTTGCCCTGCCGGTTACCGGAATTAAATGGGTAAGGTTAATGGTATCTTCAGGCATCAATACGGTTCTTCTCACCATCAGGTCGGATAAAAAATGAAACTGCCGACCTACAAACTCCTTGAGGTTTCCCTTCTTATCAAAGCGCCACATAAAACCTTTGGGCCGGGGAATAATGGTTGCCAAAAAAAGACTCTCCCCGAGGGTAAGGTCCATTGGCCTTTTATTAAAATAAAATTGTGATGCTTCGCCAATACCGTAAACTCCGGGTCCCCACTCAATAATATTCAGGTACACTTCAAACATTCTTTCTTTAGAACTCAGCCTGTTGTTTTCCAAAATATACACCAGCAATATTTCTTCCAACTTGCGTGATAATGTTTTTTCTCTGGTAAGAAATACATTCTTAACCAACTGCATACTAATGGTACTTGCACCACGTGCAAATTTTCGTTTACGTATATTTTTAATAATGGATTGACGAAATGCTTCATCAATAAAACCGCGGTGGTAGAAAAAAGAAGGATCCTCGGTAGTAAGTACTGCTTTTTTCAGGTAAGGCGAAATCCAATCGAGGGGTGTATACTCCGGGTTGGAAAGGCTTACCAGAATGGGGCGCTGGGGCCGGCCATTTTCAATGGGCACATGTATAAAATCTCCGTTGAGTTTGCTGAGGTTGGCCTCTCCATATCTTCTGATGGCAAAACCATACTTCTGCAGGTGGCTCTCAAAAATGAGGTCTTTGGGTCGGTTTTCATTGTACACAAAATCCATGCGGTACTCAAAAGAACCATCAGCTTCCATTCCTTTAACATGTTTAAACAAGCCTTCAGGCAAGGATGAAATAAACTGCTGGGCACTCATTCGCGGAATCTTAATACCCAGGCGCACCAGCGTATCAGGGCTGCTTTCGAACCCAATAAAAGGATTAAACGTTACCTCATTAAACCTTACCCGGGTGCTGCTATCCAGAGCTACAAAATGATCCCCTGCAAGAACGGTATAATCAATATCAGCATGGTGAATAACCACATCACGTTTTGATATTTTGGGATGGTTGATGAGAAAGTTGCTGATAGATGCAAATCCTTTTATTTCCAATACATCATCATCCAACTCAACAGATGCGAGGTTAAACCGGATGGAATCGAAGCCGGTATTGAGGTTAAACTTTTCATTGATATAGGGAAAACGGATACCTCCTGTATCTTTATTAAACAATTGCACATCAGCCTTACGCTCGCGCGGGCTGGCATTTCCGGCCAAAACCCAATATTGCTTAAAGTTTTCAGAAATTACTTCTATCTCTGAGGTTAAGGTTTCATCAGCCAGGTTCAATTGTGTGATATCAAAACTTACCCGTTTATCATTCTCGGCCATTACCAGTTTGCAGTGTTGCAGCAATACCTTATTGGGTACCTGCGCCAGCATTTTGGAGATCAGCTTATAAACTGTTTTGGCATAATTTGAAGGCTTGGTTTTTTCCCGGGTGACTTCCTCAGCCGGCTTATTTTCGCTGGCCTTACCGGATTTATGCAAAAAGTAATCAAGGTTGGAACCGGTATCGTTTTTTATCAGTTGTATGGTGCCATTTTGCAATATCACTTCCTCAATCCTGAAATCGAGCAACAGGGCATACCCTAACCTGATACTGCTTTGAAGTTCTCCTACATGAAGGAGGGTGTCTTTTTGCTCAGGAACGATACACAGGTTATCAATCTTTACAGATGCAAGCCCGTTAAACCCGGCATGGCTGTAAGTAAAATCGGTGCGGTATTCTGTTTTAAATTTATGTGATACCTTATCAAGGATTTTGCTCAACAACATATTGCGAAACGCAAAAAAACCAACAACCGCCAAAAGCAAAAAAACACCGGCAATTTTAGCCAGTGTTTTTAGTCCTTTTATGATATGACGGCTGCTGATGTTCACGGTTTATACCAGTTGGTAAACGCCTTAAACATGCATCAACTCAGCTTCTTTGGCAGAAGTTAAGTCATCAATCTTTTTAATATAGGCATCTGTTGTTTTCTGTACCTGCAATTCGGCTGCTTTGGTTTCATCCTCAGCAAGTCCTTCTTTTTGTAATCTTTTAATGGCCTCGTTGCAATCCTTACGAATATTCCTGATGGCAATTTTTGCATTTTCTGCTTCGCCCTTTACCTTCTTTACGGTTTCTTTCCTTCTTTCCTCTGTAAGCGGTGGCAGGGTTATACGCACAATATTTCCGTCATTGCTTGGCTGTAGTCCCAGGTTGGCAATTACAATTCCTTTTTCAATAGGTTGAATCATGGCTTTCTCCCATGGTTGTATCACAATCGACTTTGCATCAGGTGTGCTTACATTAGCTACCTGGTTCAGCGGAACAAGGCTTCCATAGTAATCAACCTTTACAGCATCAACCATACTGGGATGTGCTTTACCGGCTCTTATTTTGGCAAACTCTGCACCTGCATGGTCTATTGCCTTGTCCATGGCCGATTTTAATTCATCAAATACTTCTTTCAAACGTGGATCGCTCATAATTTGTAGTTTTAAACGGGATTCGAAAATAAGGAAAAAGGTGAAATGTAAAACAGGTGGGCAATTAACTTACCAGGGTTCCAACATCTTCCCCTTCGCACACCCTGAGGAAATTGCCTTTTTTATTCATATCAAAAACCATAATAGGCAGGTTATTCTCCTGACAAAGGGTAATAGCGGTAAGATCCATTACATTCAGGCCTCTTTCATATACTTCGCTGTAACTGATTTTATCAAATCGTTTGGCGGTTTTATCCTTCTCCGGATCGGCAGTATAAATACCATCTACACGGGTTCCTTTTAATACCAGGTTGGCTTCAATTTCCACGGCCCTGAGGGAAGCGGCTGTATCTGTAGTGAAATATGGATTTCCGGTGCCGGCACCAAAGATAACGGCACGGCCTTTTTCCAGGTGGCGCATGGCTCTTCTGCGAATAAACGGCTCGCAAATCTGCTCCATCTTAATGGCGCTGAGAAGGCGGGTTTTAATTCCGGCTTTTTCCATAGCACCCTGCAGGGCCATGGCATTAATAACCGTAGCCAGCATACCCATATAATCTGCCTGCGCACGGTCGGCAATTCCTCCGGCCACACCTTGTACGCCACGGAAAATATTTCCACCACCAATTACCACAGCAACCTGCACTCCTTTATCTAATACCAGTTTAATATCATTGGCATATTGCTCCAGAATTTTAGGATCTATGCCATACTGTTGATCGCCCATTAGCGATTCTCCGCTTAGTTTAAGAAGTACACGGTTATATTTCATCGGGATGGTGTTTGGATTTAAATTGTGCAATTATACGGCAAAAAAAATCCCCCGATAAACGGAGGATTTAATTTTTTTATCAGATTAGCCTAATGCTACACGTTTGAAGGCTTTTACAACGAGGCCTTTCTCAACGCCATCCAGCATCTGTGCTATGCTTTTTGAGTTATCTTTCACAAACTCCTGGTTCATCAGGGTTGATTCTTTATAGAACTTACCCAGTTTACCCTGAGCAATTTTTTCCAGCATGGCTTCAGGTTTTCCTTCTGCTCTGGCTTGTTCTTTTCCAATTTCAATTTCGCGCTCCACTACTGTTGGATCCACATCATCCTTGTCAACTGCAACCGGGTTAAGAGCGGCAACCTGCATGGCTACGTCTTTTCCGGCAACAAAGTTAGAATCAGTTGGGGTGGTGCTTAACGATACCAATACACCTAAGCGATTAGCTCCGTGAATATAGGCAACAATATTTTCACCCTCCATCAGCTCGTAACGAACCACATCTATTTTTTCTCCTATTTTACCAACCTGCTCGGTAATTTTATCACCAAGGGTTAATCCTTCAAAAGGCAATGCCCTTAAAGCATCAGCGTTGGCTGGTTTATTGGCTAAAGCCAGATCAGCAATAGCGTTGGCAAATTTTACAAAATCTTCATTCTTGGCCACGAAATCTGTTTCGCAACTTAACTGTATGATAACACCTGATTTTCTGTCGGATGAAGTTTTAGCAATTACAGCTCCTTCTTTTGCTTCACGGTCTGCACGAGCTGCAGATACTTTAGCACCTTTTTTACGCAGGTTATCAATTGCCGCTTCAAAGTCACCGTTTGATTCGGTAAGGGCTTTTTTACAATCCATCATTCCAGCTCCGGTCATCTGGCGGAGTCTATTTACATCAGCTGCACTGATAGTAGTCATAGTTATTTGTGTTAATTATTGATTATTAAATGTTTAATTTTTAAGAACAGTTTAAAAAAAATCGGCCGTAGCCGATTTTCTTTTTATGCTTCTTCTTTTTCAGCTACTGCTTCTTTGTTTTCGGCATCCGTTTCCTTTTCACGTTTGCGCTCTGCCAAACCTTCCATAATGGCATCGGTCATAGCCTTTGCAATCAGGGCGATAGATTTTGCAGCGTCATCGTTTGCAGGGATTGGGTAATCCACTACTGTTGGATCTGAGTTTGTATCTACTATACCGAAAGTTGGGATATTTAATTTGTGTGCTTCTGCAACAGAGATATGTTCACGTTTGATGTCAACAATAAACAATGCAGCAGGTAAGCGGTTCAAATCAGCGATACCACCAAGCAATCTTCTCAATTTTATTTTATCACGCTCCACCATCAAACGTTCTTTTTTGTTGATATTGGTGTAGGTTCCGTCTGTAGCCATTTTCTCAAGAGTTTGTAATTTCTTGATTGACTTACGAACGGTAGTAAAATTGGTAAGCATACCACCAAGCCAACGCTCGGTTACAAACGGCATGTTTACGCGTTTTGCTTCGTTTTCGATAATTTCCTTAGCTTGTTTTTTAGTAGCTACGAAAAGTACCTTACGTCCTGATTTTACAATGTTTTTGATGGCTGATGCGGCCTCATCCAGCTTTACGGCTGTTTTGTTCAAATCGATGAGGTGGATTCCGTTCTTCTCCATAAAGATGTAGGGAGCCATCTTCGGATTCCATTTGCGGGTTAAATGTCCAAAATGAACACCCGCTTCCAATAATTCTTCCTGTTTTACCATTTAGATTAGTATATGATTTCGTTAAAATATAAAGATTAACGTTTAACGAACTGGAAGCGTTTACGGGCTTTTTTCTGACCTGGCTTCTTACGCTCAACCATACGTGGGTCGCGGGTAAGTAAACCAACAGCCTTTAATGCCGGCTTCAGTTCTGCGTTATGTTTCACCAGTGCACGTGCAATAGCCAGTTTTACTGCATCTGATTGGCCGGTTACCCCGCCACCATCAACATTGCAGTTTACATCAAACTGACCGGCAGTACCGGTTACTTCAAAAGGTTTGTTTACGCTGTTTTGTAATAAAACTGTAGGAAAGAACACTTTTGCATCTTTTCCATTTACAGTCATTTTACCTGTACCTGCGCTAAGATATACGCGGGCCACAGAGGTTTTTCTTCTACCTAATGCGTTTATAGCTTCCATCGATTAGAATTTTAAAGGTTTAGGCTGTTGTGCAGCATGTGGGTGCTCAGAACCTTGATATACATAAAGGTTTCTGAAAATTTCGCGACCTAACTTGTTATTTGGCAACATCCCATCGATAGCATGCTCAACCACGTAGGTTGGTCTTCTTTCCAACAGGTTTTTAGCTGTTTCGAAACGCTGACCACCCGGAAAACCAGAGTAAAATACATACTCTTTGTCTTCACGCTTATTACCGGTAAAACGGATTTTATCGGCATTGATGATGATCACATTGTCACCACAATCAACGTGAGGAGTGAAGTCAGGCTTGTGTTTGCCTCTTAAAATGTTGGCCACTTTGCTGGCGAAACGTCCAAGTGTCTGGCCTTCTGCGTCAATAATGAACCACTCTTTTTTCACAGTGGCCTTATTGGCTGAAATTGTTTTATAACTTAAAGTATCCACGATCAGATAATTATTTTTACAGTTTTATTAAGGGGTGGCAAAAATATGGCAAGGTTTTGTAATTCACAACTAAATGTGAAAAAAAGTAATTATGACCTCAAAAGCCAACCTTTACCTGATTTTCAACCCGTTAAACAGGGGGGCGAATATACACTTTTATGGTATTCTTACGAACCTTTTTGTGCGGAAGGTTCCTTTGGAGTCGTATACATATATAATGTACGACCCGTAAACCAGAAATGAGATATTCAGTGAAAAAACATCTCTGGCCGCGGCTGTTATATCCTGTTCATGCCATAAACGGCCCCATGTATCAAAAATAAACATACGCGAAAAGCGTGGGGTAGACTGGGTAATGGTAAAGGTGACGGTGTTTTGGGCGTAAGTAGGTATTACATCTATTTCATACCCTGAGCAGGAACCATCGGTATAGGTTCTCACCCCGTTTCTTAACTGAGCCTCACATACATTGCGGTACGTTTTGTTATCGCAACCGCAAACCGGAACAAAATCCGTGGGGCAGGGAAAACCCGGGCTTATACTCAGGGAATCAACACATCCTACTCCCCATTGTGCTTTTGCTTCCGATAACATACACAGCAAACATATCAGCCCAAATAAAATAAGCCTTTTCACCTCTTATTTTATTTCGGTGATTTTAATGGCATTGGTTCTGGCCCTGTCCTGAATAGGCATACTGGCCGTATTAATTACCAGATCGCCTTTTTTAAGATAACCCATTTCCACCAGCATATCGTTTACGGTTTGGATGGAATGATCTGTACTGTCAAATCCTTTATAATAAAATGCCCTCACTCCCCAAACCAGGTTAAGGGTGGAAATAAGCCTCACATTGCTGGTAAATATAAAAATGGTGGCCCGTGGCCTGAAAGAAGATATTTTGTAAGCCGTATATCCTGAGAAAGTCATACTTACTATGGCCGCAGCCTTGAGGTGGTCTGAAATACGCACCGCTGTAAAACATATTTCATCACTTAAAAAAGTGGGAGACGATTCAGGCGGGCGTTTGCCTTTAAAAAATGGGGCATTGGTTTTTTCAGCTTCGGTTATGGTTTCCCGCATATATTTCACGGCCAGATTCGGGTATGCCCCTACGGATGTTTCAGCACTCAGCATTACTGCATCAGAACCGTCCATTACCGCATTGGCAATATCATTCAGCTCGGCCCTGGTAGGTGATGGGCTCTGAATCATACTTTCCATCATTTGGGTGGCAATAATTACCGGTTTGCCTTTTTCTATGCACTTCTTTACAATCATTTTTTGAATAATTGGCACCTGAGCCATAGGCATTTCTACACCCAGATCGCCCCGTGCAACCATTATTCCATCTGTTACTTCCAGTATTTCATCAATATTCTCTACCGCCTCAGGTTTTTCTATTTTGGCAATTACCCTGGGCTTCCACTCATGCTTATCAATAATTTGTTTCAGTTCTATAATATCTTCGGCCTTGCGCACAAAAGAAAGCCCTATCCAGTCCACCTTTTGTTCAATCCCAAATTCCAGATCGGCCCTGTCCTTTTCTGTTAAGGCAGGAATAGACAGCTTGGTATGAGGCAGGTTAAACCCTTTTTTGGATGATAACACGCCACCATAATTTACTTTACATTTTATTTCATCCACCCCGTTTGATTCGAGCACTTCGATCTGAAGTTTACCATCATCCAGCAAAATGAGTTCACCAGGTTTTACATCAGCAGGCAGGGAAGTAAATTTTACAGAAAAACGCTCGTCTGTTCCAATTTCGGGTTTGGTGGTTACCGTAATAACCGAACCGGTTACCAGGTTTACTTTTCCATCCTTCATCTCGCCCACCCTTAATTTGGGCCCCTGCAAATCGAGCAGCATGGCCACAAAAGTACCCTTATGGCTGTTTACCAGCCTGATATTTTCAATTACCTTTAGGTGATCCTCATACGACCCGTGTGAAAAATTAAGGCGGCACACATCCACCCCCTCGTTAATGATACCTGTTAATCCTTCATAAGAAGAGGTGGCAGGGCCTATGGTAGCTACTATTTTGGTTCTGTTGAAAATGGATGGATTCATTCTTAAAAAATCAGGTTTTGACGTTGTTTGAGTTTGTTGTGTTTAATTTCAGAGATCAATTGCACCTCTGGTATGGTTTTAATTCCGGCTGTGAAGTTACGCTTTTTAAAAAACTCCAGTGCACCTTTAATAATGATAAAAAAATCAATGGTTCTCAATTCATTCATCAGTACCAGCGACTCGTCCCGGTTATTTAACAAAAATACGTCAAGGTGGTTTATCTCATCATGAAAAGAAAATTTCATATGCGATTGCTGGATATCATTGCCGGCATAGAGTGTCAGTTCTTCATCCATCACCAGGTGATAACCCATGGTTTTGTTGATGAGCCATGCCAACCGGTGCGGTTTCTCCTGAGATACTATTCCGTAAAGCAGAAAATCCTCATCGTAGGCTACTTCCAGAAATATTTTTTTCACTTAGCAAATTTGCAGTGTTCCTGTTAATAAATCATGTTCTCTTTAAATAGTTACAAGCCTTTGGAAAGCATACTGTATAAAAAGTATGACACTGGAAAAGGGCGAGAATTTTCAAAAAAAAACCGCTTTTGCCTTTTTCATTAAAAAAATACTTTATTTGCACCCTCAAAACCTTTTAAACCATACAACAATGTCAGACATCGCAACAAGAGTAAAAGCTATCATCATGGATAAGCTTGGCGTAGAAGAAAGCGAAATCACTCCGGAATCAAATTTTACCAATGATCTTGGCGCAGATTCGCTCGACACTGTTGAACTTATCATGGAATTTGAAAAAGAGTTCAACATTGCCATTCCTGATGACCAGGCTGAGAAAATCGGTACTGTAGGTCAGGCTATTTCTTACATCGAGCAAAACGTAAAAAGCTAATTTTTACCAAACACTAACCATTAAAAAGACAGTTCAATGTCATCCCGCAGAGTAGTTGTTACCGGTATTGGTGCTTTAACGCCAATAGGTAACAATGCACAGGAGTATTGGAACGCATTGTCGAACGGAGTGAGCGGGGCCGCCCCGATCACCCGTTTTGATGCTTCCAAATTTAAAACACGGTTTGCCTGTGAAGTAAAAAACTTTGATGTCACCAATTTTATTGACAGAAAAGAAGCACGCAGAATGGATCCTTATACCCATTATGCTATGGTTACTTCTGAGGAAGCTATTCTGGATTCAGGACTCAACCTTGAACAAATCAACAAGGACAGGGCTGCTGTAATCTGGGCTTCAGGTATTGGCGGGTTAACCAGTTTTTTTCATGAAGTGATTGCTTACGGACGTGGTGATGGAACGCCACGTTTTAGTCCGTTTTTTATTCCCATGATGATTGCCGATATCGCGGCAGGATTAATTTCTATTAAATACGGTTTCAGAGGACCCAACTTTGCTGTTGTGTCGGCCTGTGCCAGCTCCACCAACGCCATTTCAGAAGCATTCCACTATATCCGTATGGGTAAGGCGGATTTTGCCATTACAGGAGGCTCAGAGGCCTGCGTAAATGAGCCGGCTATTGGTGGATTTAATTCCATGAAAGCGCTCTCGGAAAGAAACGACAGCCCCGCTACCGCATCAAGGCCTTACGATAAAGATCGGGATGGGTTTGTGTTGGGTGAAGGTGCCGGTGCGCTTATACTTGAAGAATATGAGCATGCGGTAGCCCGCGGTGCGAAAATTTATGCAGAGATTGTAGGTTGCGGTGCCTCAGGAGACGCTTACCACATGACTGCTCCACATCCTGACGGAATAGGTGCAAAAAATGTAATGCATGCTGCATTGGATGATGCAGGTTTAAAACCGGAAGAAGTGGATTATATCAATGTTCACGGAACATCAACCCCATTGGGCGATCCGCAGGAAATTAAGGCTATACAAAATATCTTTGGCGACCATGCCTATAACCTGAGCATCAGCTCAACCAAATCAATGACCGGCCACTTGCTTGGTGGTGCAGGTGCTATTGAATCCATTGCCTGCTTACTGGCAATAAACAAAGGAATTATCCCTCCAACCATCAACCATTTTACTGACGATCCGGAAATTGATCCTAAGCTGAACCTTACTTTTAACACGGCTCAACAACGCGAAGTGAAAGTAGCTTTAAGCAATACATTTGGTTTTGGCGGACATAATGCCTCGGTTATTTTCAAAAAAGTTTAATCCAACCAATTTGATAAAACGACTACTTAGCGGCACGTTTATCATTCCCTTTTCCAAGCATAAAAAGCTATATTATAACATTGCGCATATCTCTGGTTTCCTGCCGGTAAACATCAAATGCTATAAGCAGGCATTAAGGCATCATTCTGTTTCCAGCACCATACATGAAAATGGTTCCAAAGACAGCAATGAAAGGCTGGAATACCTTGGTGATGCCGTTTTGAACAGCGTAATAGCGGAATACCTCTTTAAAAAATACCCATTTAAAAACGAAGGTTTTTTAACCGAAATGCGCTCTAAAATTGTGAGCCGCGAAAGCCTGAATGACCTTGCCCTTAAACTGGGACTAAACCACCTGGTGGCTTACGACCGGAGAGCCATAGGGCCAAATAATAAAAATACCATTTTTGGCAATGCGCTCGAGGCATTTATCGGAGCCATATTTCTGGATGCCGGATTTTATGCTGCCAGAAAATTTATTACGGCTAAACTACTTGCCCACCTGGACATTGATAAGATTGAAATAACAGAGAAAAATTTTAAAGGCAAGCTCATTGAGTGGGCTCAGAAAAATAACCGGAGCCTGGAGTTTGACAGCACAGAAGAGATGAACGGGAAACAAAAAATATATAAAACCTGTGTTGTTGTTGATCTGGAATTAATGGGTATGGCAGAACACCTTTCCAAGAAAAAAGCCGAACAGATGGCTTCCGAAAAAGCCTCAGAAAAATTAGGGCTTAACCTTTAACAATTTTCCCAAACCTATTTGTTGCCTGTAGGTAATGTAAAGGGAATACGAATAATCCAGTATGCTGTTTTTTATTTCATAAACTGGTTCTGCGCGGGCTACTAAAAATAACTTAGGATAAATTTCTTTCTGATACATGAAACGCAAAAACAACAATTGCCTGTTTGGTTGTGTTAAACCTGGTTTATCCAAAGAAACCGACTGATAAATAGCAGTACCTTTCCGTGCCACATATTTATTACCGCTCCAATAACTGAGCATGCCGGTAAAGTTAGCTGTGGAAACACTCAGGTTGGTATAAACACCATATCCGTTTTTAAAAGGGTACAAGCCTGAGCTTGTGTTTTCAACTGAATGAAGCCCGTAGAAATCCGCTTTAATTTCTTTGATGGTGCCCTTAAACGTTTTGGTGGCCACTAAACCTATGGCACCGTTTAACAACATGGCCATATTGGAAGAATCGGTATCTATTTGCCCACCGCGGTGGAAGGCTGTAAACTGTGTGCTTAATGCAAGAGAACTCCCGGCTTCCGTTTTAAAGAGGTAGGGCGAGAGGTTATATCCTGCCACAAACTGTTCCTTGTAAGGAGAGCCCCTTTCAATATATTGCTCCCAGTTAATCCAGATATCGTAATAGCCTGTTGCATTTTCTTTTTTAAACTGAAACCCGTTTTCTATTCTGTTTTCAATGGCTGAGTTGATATCAAACATAGGTTCAATCAATTGGTGTGATAGCGCTCCTTCGAGGGTTCCGAAAATAAATTCGTTTCCCTTTTCCGTTTTCATTTTTACGGTAAAAGTTGGCAATACAGTTGTATAGGGATTTTTTCCGCCAAAATCGTGCTTTAAAAAAACGCCTGCCTGTATTTTTACGTGTTGGTTGGGTTGAACATACACTGCCGGTGTAAGCTGATATCCGAATAAGGTACGGCCGAGTTCAATATCATTAAAATACTCGGTATTGCGCATATAACTGAATGCACCTAAGGAAAGGCCAACAGTATTGCTGTCTGATTTCTCCAGCACTATCTGGTCGCTTATCATGGTATTGTTTAACTGGGAAAAGGCCTTACCGGAATAACCCAAAAATATCAGGAGAAAAATACGTGATAATATAATCTGGCGATACATGGTTAAAGCTCCATTGCTCCTGCCACCAGTTCTGCAATATCTTTTACTTCTATTTCCTGTTCCTTGTTGTGGTGTTTCACTCCATCGCGCAACATGGTCATACAAAACGGGCATGCAGCGGCTACAATATTTGGCTGCGTTTCCAGCATATCATCAGCTCTTTCAATATTCACTTCTTTTTTCCCGTTTTCAGCATCCTTAAACATTTGCGCACCACCAGCACCACAGCATAAACCGTTTGTTTTGCTGCGTTTCATCTCCACCAATGCGGCATCCAGTTTTTCTATTACCTCACGCGGGGCTTCATAAATATTATTGGCACGACCCAGGTAGCAGCTATCATGGTAAGTAATGCGCTGGCCTTTAAAAGCTCCTCCGTTAATGGCAATTTTGCCATCCCTGAGCAATTGATTAATTAAAGTGGTATGGTGCAATACTTCATAATTGCCGCCAAGTTCAGGGTATTCGTTTTTAAGGGTATTAAAACAATGCGGGCAACCGGTAACAATTTTCTGTACCCCATACATATTGAGGGTAGTGATATTTTGCATAGCCATCATCTGAAACAAGAACTCGTTTCCGGCACGTTTGGCCGGATCTCCGGTGCATGCCTCTTCTGTGCCCAGTATGGCAAATTTAATACCTGATGCATGCAGAATTTTTGCCACCGCCTTGGTTATTTTTTGGGCACGCTCATCAAAACTTCCTGCACATCCTACCCAAAACAATATTTCTGGCGTTTCTCCCGAAGCCGCCATATCTGCCATTGTACGCACTTTAAATTCGCTCATGTGAAAATAATTGTGTGAGGCAATTTAGCAAAAACCATTGAAAACAAAAGAGGCCACCTGAAAACAGATGACCCTTTTGCCTACATGAAAAGAAACCTACTACTGTTTTATTATTTTTTGTGTGCTTACCACCCTGTTTATATTTACCTGCACCACATACAATCCGGGCGTCAGGTGATCAATGTTTATGGATTCGGTTGCAGATACTACCTGCTCAGCAATTACTTCAGTACCTTGAATATTGAATACTTTTACCGCTGCCTTCTCTGTTTCTTCTTTCAGGTTTACAGAAAAATGATTGGTTGCAGGATTGGGGTAAATTTGGGCACCCGCCTGCCCCACTTTTTCAACACCGGTTGATCCGCCAGAACCCAGCTTCAATATCACGTAACCTGTATGATAAGCTCCGTTTGTGCCCGGAGTAGGTAATACAATGGTTCCGAATTTTTCGCCCTGAATAAATGTTCCGCCAATACAAAGGTTGTTGTTATCGGGTGTGGTTTCAATAATACCGGCATTGCTGGTAATAATGGCATCTGCACCCTGACCATTCCACTCTAAGGTTCCGTCACTTGTATAAACCCCGGCTATTACTCCTTTATCCGATTTGGAAACACTATCTGTGGCATTGGTTTGCACATACATAGATGCTACCGGATTGATAATAACATACAATTTACCATTTACAACCTTTCCGTATTGCACCCCGTTTGTTTTTAATGTAGCTGTATGGGTACGCAACCAGGCCAATGCTCCTGTATTGTCCAATTTAACCACGTAACCCACGTTAGGTCTAACAGTAATACCGTTTATAACAGATTCCCAGCCATCATTAAAACCCGTGAAATACATATTTCCGCCCGCATCTACACTTACCGATTTAAGATCAGAACCTGAGCGGCCAACCACTGCGGTTTTTACCATTTGAGCAGCACCGCTTGCATTAAATTTTACGGCAAAATGGAAATTATCATATACGGCCAATGTAACACTGTTTCCAAATTCTACTGTTCCGTTTCCTGCAGAGGTTGCCCCAACATATACATTGTCTGATCCATCTATATCTATTGATTTTGCATAAATGGAACCGTTTTTTGTTAAAGCTGCCCACTGTACCACACCGCTGGTATTAAGCGATGCCACAAACATCTTATACATGGTATTGTTTTGCGTTCTGGGGAAAGAGAATGTTCCAATAGATAGGGAACGCCCTTTGGCATTTCCGGTAATAAATAATTTATCACCTTTAAGCACACCACGGATTGCTTCATCATCTCCTGCAAAACTTGCATCATCATGGGTGGAATTCCATTGCCAGTCTATTGTTCCGGTAGAAGAAATTTTAGCCACATAAATATTTGCTGATGCATTAAATGTAGATTTAAGGCTATCCGTTAGGTAATAAACAGTGCCTTTTACAGAGCCCAGCAGATAATTGTTTCCTGCTCCATCAGTTATTACCTGATTTACTTTAATGCCTGAGATAATGTCTTTTCCTTTAAAAAGAATGGACCAATCTATTGCTCCTGCAGCGCTTATTTTACGAACCACTTTTGCGATGGTCATTACCGGTGTGGTAAACAAAGAGTCTTTTATCACCACCCTCGATCCGTCATTGCCGAAACCTATAACCTGCATATGGGCATCGCTTGCCACATATTGATGCCATGTTGGCGTTTGTGCCTGTAAATCCAAACAAGCCAAAAGAACAGCCACTACAGATGATATATATTTAGTTTTTTTCATGTCTCAATCAGTTATGCTTAGTGTTTTATAAATTTTTTGGTTACCACTGCATCACCGGCCTGTATCTGAATCCAGTACATCCCCTGGCTTAAGTGGCCAATATCAATGCTGTTGTTTTTGTTTACTTCTTTTGTTGTAATCACTGTTTTCCCGCTCACATCAACAACCCTTACACTGATCAAATCAATCTGTTCAGGAATTTCCACATAAATTGATTCTGATGCCGGGTTTGGATATACTGACACATTGCTAAGCGTGTTATCCTCCAGCCCTGTTGGTGTGCTTGCAATAGGCTCATAATAGTAGGCCGCAGCTATGGTATCACTCAACACATTGTATCCAAACAATTTCTGATAATGTGGTTTAAACTGATAGAACCAAACAACGGTATCGGTATTTGTGCTTTTGGTATACACCAGCATGGCCACGCTATCATACGTTTTGGTTTTTACTTTTAGGGTACCATATCCGGCATAGTTTACAAACATGCCTCTGTAATTAAGAGTGGAACCATACGACTGGTTAAACACAATGAGGGTATCGCCTTTTCTTTCAGCGTTGGAACCGGAACCTTTCTGACCAATTAAATGCAGGTGATCTCCTTTGTCTTCATAAAAATCCATTGGGTTGAGGTTAATATCCGGAGCGCCTATATTCAGCATTTCCACATAAGATGTAGAAGGAAAACTGTCACGCAGGGATTGTTTTACCCCTGAAAGCGCAAGGATTTTATAACCTGCCAATGGAGTGGTGGTAATGCTGCTAAAATCCCACACCTTATCAGCACCGGTCTGCGCCTTGCTTAAGCCGGATAAAGATGTTACCCTTAACATTTGGTATTCGGTGCCCACTGGTGGCAATGTTTTGCTCATGGTTACCTGAGCACTTAGTGGAGCATAAGCGATGCATAAAGCTCCGAGAAGCAGTAATTGTTTTTTCATGGTTTTGTTTATTTGTTAGGTTCTATTTTTGGTACTTTTTTATGCCTTCTGTAAGATAGGTGCAAAGCGGATCGGCAAGACCCAGCACCACATTGTCAAATCCATTGGCATTTAATTTTTGTGTTTCCGGATCTTTTTTGCGGCTGTTGTAAATAATAATATCCGGTTGAAAACGGGTGGCACAATAAAACTGACCTCTTCTGTAGAACAGGGGCTTTTTACCTCCTTCTTCCACCTGCAAAGGGTTGGGCCCCATTAAAATCATATTGGCATTTTGCAATACAATACGTGTATCTTTTGGCTGATAAATGGTGAAATAAACAATCAGTACCGCATCAACACCCAGTTTCGAGGCCAGATCATATCCTATAGAGTTTTGCATGTTCTCATCATCCAGCATGAGCATGGTTTGTTTGTCGGTAATTTTTTTGTTGTAATCCATGGTAGATAACATGCCCGATTTGGAATAATTATCAAAAGGTTCATATATAATATCCAACGGTTTGGTTCCTTCAGGCCATGCGTAAACAGTGGTGTGGTCGGCACTGCCCAGGTTTTTAATAAAGTTGTTAAACTTATCGTGTTTCACAGAAAAACTTTCGAGGTATTGTTTCTTTTCTTCGGTATCCAGAAACTGTTCGGGCAATAACAGGTCCATACCATTTGCCTTAAATTTTTCAATCAGCTTATCAATGCTGGAGTAAAAAAATCCGTCAACAATGGCAGATGCCGACCCTTTAGACAATCCCCTCGTTTTAGTTACCGTGGTAGTGGAAACATAAGTCATTCCTTCGCTGGAGTAGCTGTACTTTTTGGTAAGTCCCGGATCGAAAGTAAAAAAGGAAACCAGGGCTACTCTCTTGGGTGTAGCCTTCATCAGTTTTAAACTGGCACTGTAACCGCCACCATTTTTCGCCTTGCGGCCTTCTGTTGGGAAATTAAAAACTGTTTTTTTTGCTACTTTTTCTACTGAAGGATAATCTTCAGGCAATTCATTTTGGGCATAAACAAACAGGCTTAAACATATGCCTGCTGTAAGAAATAAAGTTTTCATAGTTGGTTGTTGTTAGGTTTATCAAACCACCGGCTTGCGCTCTTTGATTTGATGCTACAAAACAACAACAGATTACCTACCTGATTCAATACGCTAACTTGCGTATTATCACAACCAGCCCATTTTTACATGGCCCGATTATTAAAAAACAAACGAAATAAATAAATGAAATTAGTCTTCCTGGGTCCAGTTGGCGCGGTCCATGGGGCTAAACTGCCATGGTGCCTGGTTGTTTTCGAGGTTGCTAAACATATTATTAAGAGAACCCGGAGCTGATGATTGTTCCATTACTTTATACCTGCGCATCTCTACAATAATTTCCATCGGATTAATATTTACCGGACAAGCTTCCACACATGCGTTGCAGGTATTACACGCCCACAATTCTTCTTCGCTTATATAACTGTGCAGGTTTTTTCCATCATCAACAAAAGTTCCATTGTTGGCATCAATATTTTTTCCAACTTCTTCCAAACGGTCGCGTGTATCCATCATCACTTTTCTTGGTGATAATAATTTGCCTGTAATATTTTGAGGGCAACTGCTGGTGCATCGTCCGCACTCTGTGCAGGTGTACGCATCCATCAGGTTTTTCCAGTTAAGGTCCTGCACATCTTTAACTCCAAAACTGGTGGGCGGCTGATAACCCTCCGGAGTAGCAGCTGCAGGATCGAGCATCAGTTTTACTTCCTGAGTAACGCTGGCCATATTATTAAGGTTTCCTTTGGCTTTGAGGTTGGAGTAAAACGTATTAGGAAAAGCCATAATAATATGAAAGTGCTTGCTAAACGGCAGGTAATTCATAAAAGCAAAAATGCCCAGAATATGGAACCACCATGCCGCTCTTTCTATTAAAATAAGGGTAGCATCGGAAAAGCCGCTAAACAGGGGAGCCAATAACCATCCGCTCACCGGAAAAGCACCTGCCTGCGTATAATGCGCAACACCTCGTGATTGCAAAATCTGATCGGCTGCATTCATTTTAAGCAAAGCACCCATTAAAACAATTTCTATAAACAATATGGTGGTGGCATCTTTATTTGGAAACCCTTTGAGTTCGGGGCTTTGAAAGCGGGCCAGTTTTACCATATGCCTTCTTAAAAGGAAAATAATACAAGCCAGCAGCACCCCAAATGCAAGCAGCTCAAAAAAACCAATGGCTATATTGTACACAGGACCTAAGAAGGAAAGTACCCGGTGTGTGCCAAAAATACCGTCAATAAGAATTTCCAGCACCTCGATATTAATCAGTACAAAACCAATATAAACGATTAAATGCAGGATAAAAGGCACCGGCCTTGCAGCCATTTTGGTTTGTCCGAAAGCCACTTTAAGCATGGTTTTCCAGCGCTCGGGTTTGTTGTCACTAAGGTCTATATCCTTGCCTAAGAGGATGTTTCTGCGGATTTTACCCAGGTTTTTGGCAAACAGATAGATGGCCACCCCCGAAACAAGAACAAATATTAGCTGTGCAATCATAATGGTAAATGCTGTGCTACAATTATAAAAAAAAGAACCGACACCCCGTGTGCTTTATAAAACAGGCTTTTTTTTACATTTTTTTTGGACAAAATAATAAAAGCAATAGATTTGCAGCCCCAACAATATGGTGCGGTAGCTCAGTTGGTAGAGCAAAAGACTGAAAATCTTTGTGTCGGGGGTTCGATTCCCTCCCACACCACAAACAAAAAAAGGCTGACCCTCATGGTCGGCCTTAATTTTATGGGTCGAATACTGGCTGTAGACTATGGAACCAAACGATGCGGGATAGCCGTTACAGACCCTTTACAGCTTATTGCCAACACCCTCTGCACGGTAGAAACAAAAAAACTTCAGCCCTTTTTAAAAGAGTATATGGCCAGGGAACCTGTTGATACCATCGTAGTGGGTAAGCCACTGCAACTGGATGGGAGCGAAACACACTCCTCTCAACATATAGAAAAATTTGTACTTTCGCTGCGCCAGCTTTATCCCACAATAACTATTGAGCAGGTGGATGAGCGTTTTACTTCGGCCATTGCCCAGCGGGCTTTGCTGGAAATGGGGTTAAAGAAAAAAGACAGGCAAAAAAAAGAACATATAGATCAGGTAAGTGCCACCATTATCCTGCAAACCTATATGGAAATGAAAAACGGACTTTAAATAATAATACGGATACATGATTTTACCCATTGTAGCCTTTGGCGACCCGGTTTTAAGAAAAAAAGGAATAAACATTACCCCCGGTTATGACGGGCTTGATTTGCTTATTGACAGTATGTTTGAAACCATGTATGCTTCACACGGTGTAGGGTTGGCAGCCCCGCAGATTGGCAAATCCATTAACCTGTTTATTATGGATACTTCTCCTTTTGAAGACGAGAAATACCCGGCCTTAAAAAAAGTTTTTATCAATACCGAAATACTGGACGAAACAGGAGAGAAATGGGAATATGAGGAAGGTTGCCTGAGTATACCACATATCAGAGAAAATGTAAAAAGGCATCCCAACCTGCGGGTAAGGTATCAGGATGAGCACTTTAATACTGTTGAAGAAACCTATGATGGCATTGCAGCCAGGGTAATACAACATGAGTACGACCATTGCCAGGGCAAACTGTTTGTTGACCATTTATCGGAGTTAAAAAAACGCTTACTCAAAAACAAACTCATTAATATTTCAAAAGGAGCCGTAAAGGTGGATTACAAAATGAGGTTTCCGGCTACACGTTAAGGGTGTTTTTTTACCTTGGGTTGCAAACAACCTGCACAGCAGTAGTATATTTTGCAAAACAGTTATTTAAAAATCGCATTTTGCTGTTTTAAGTAAATTTCGCATTTTGCTTACTTGCCACAAAATTCAACGCCATGTCACAAACATTTAATTCGCTTCATTACTATTTCAGAAATGCAGCTCACCACATTAAAGGCTTAGACAGTATTTATCTTCTTGAAAAAAAGAAGGACCATTGGGAAGAGCTTAGTTACAGAGAGGTGTTGAGGCAGGTAAATGCCATCTCGGCTTTTTTAATGGAGAAGGGATTTAAGAAGCAGGACAATATTGCACTGATTATAGAAAACTGCCCTGAATATATTTGTTTTGATCAGGCATTGATGCAACTGGGACTGGTAAATGTATCCATCTATCCCACCCTCTCTGAAGCCGAAGTGGAGTATATTATCAATAATGCGGAAGCAAAAGCGATTTTAATTGGTACCCCTTTTTTATGGAGGAAAATAAATAAGATAAAAGCCAATTGCCCTACACTGGAATTGCTGATTACCGCATTCGACTCTGATAAAAAAGCAGAAGGAGGCATTACCTATAAAGATATGGTGAACCAGGGAGAAGCCCTGTATGCGGGCCATAAAGAAGCTATTGAAACCCGATTGGCCTCCATTACACGCGATGATCTTTCCTGCCTGCTTTACACCTCAGGAACCACAGGAAAACCCAAAGGAGCCATGCTTACCCATAATAATTTTATCACCAACGTGGAAATGGCCATAGACCTGATGCCTATTGTAAATAAAGATTTCAGGTTTCTTTCCTTTTTACCGATGTGCCATGTGTATGAACGCACGGCAACTTATTACCTGAGCACTATTGTAGGATCTCAGATTGCTTTTGCACAAAGCCTGGAAGCGCTTTCCGGAAATATTATAGAAACCAAACCAACGGCCATACTTACGGTACCACGCCTGCTGGAAAGAATTGAAGAGCGGGTTAGAAAAAATGTAACCCAAAAAGGAGGCTTTAGTTTACAAATTTTTAACTGGGCATTTAAAGCGGGTGAAGAAAGACGTATTAACAAAGAAGAAGGGCGAAGCAATGGTTTGTTGCTAAATGTAAAGCTTGCCATTGCAGAAAAACTGGTATTCTCGAAAATAAAGGCACGCCTTGGAGGAAACATGAGAATAATGATTTCCGGTGGTGGTGCCATGCCAAAACATGTGGGCGAATTTTTTGGCAATATGGGAGTTACCGTTTGCGAAGGTTATGGCCTTACAGAAACATCGCCCCTGGTATGCGTAAACGAGTCTGACCGTCAGGTTTTCGGAGCCGTTGGCCGTATCGGAAAAGGTTGTGAGGTAGCTATACAGAATCCGGACACCAAAGAAATTATAACCATACAAACCAATACATCCTTTAACCCAACTTTTGAAAGTGCGGAAGGAGAAATTCTGGTAAGGGGAAACAATGTGATGAAAGGATACTGGCGCATGCCTGAAGCAACAGCCGAAGCTATTGATAAGGATGCATGGTTGCATACAGGTGATGTTGGGAAATTTTATAAGGGTTACCTCAAAATTACTGATCGTATTAAAAATATTCTGGTAAACTCTTTTGGGAAAAACGTGTATCCAACACCCATTGAAAATACCTACCTTAAATCGCCAAAAATTGAACAGATTTTTCTGATTGGCGATAAACAGGAATACCTTACTGCCATTGTTATCCCATCTAAAGAAGAGATGAAGGATACCTTTAAGTTTAACGATGCCTATTTTGAGCAGCCTGATGATTTTATTACCGATGAGGAAATAGTAAAATGGATTGAGGCTGATATGAGGGAGTACGAGAAAGACCTTGGAAAATTTGAACGGGTAAAACACTTTATCATAAAAAGGCGTCCGTTTAGTTTGGAAGCAGGTGAAATGACTCCAACACAAAAAGCCAAGCGCAAAGTAATTGAACAAAAATACGCAGAGCAGATTGAAGCCATGTATGCACTAACGGTGATATAGTGACCCGTGCACAAATAATATGGATTACCCTGTTGCTGATATCGGGTAAAAGCTGGTGCCAGCAACGTTTTTTGCCTGATTCCTTATTTCTTAAAAGCGGTAATATTTTTGCCGAAGGAGGTATTTCCTTTGCGGTATCGGATTATGGTGCTGCCGAGCTTACCAGGGCTGCCGGGTTTGCCACAACGGGTTTTTGCTTTAAAACCGGCCTGAGTTACGAAGCACTGCCTTATATGGGATTTGGTTTACAGTATATGTATAACAACAATCCTTTTGATGCTTCAACTTACCTGAGTAAGACAGCACAGGCAGCATCGGCACAAACAAACGGAAACCTGATTTATACCGCCTATACATCCGACCCATGGATACTGCATGGGGTGCTGTTTGGGGTGTGTTTTCCCGTGAGAAGTTATAACACAACAGTTACACTTGGTATTTATGCCGGTTTTTTAAATGCCACCTTACCCACCAGCACACTTGAGTATACGGTGCGCTCCACCGGTGCCAAGGGGAAAGATTATTTTTATGAAGCCACCGCTGCTGATGCCGGTTATTCTTTTCAACTGGGTATTAGACGCAGGTTATGGCGCGACTTTTTGATTTGCGGGAAGGCCGAATTTTTGTATACAGAGCAGGAATTTAACTACCTTATTGTTACAGATTTAATAAACGGCTATTCTTACCGCCTTCCCGACTATACCCAATATTATCACATCATTAACCTTCATGCAGGAATTGCCTGGCAGTTCAGATAAAAAAAGAGGCTGTTTCATCACCTGAAACAGCCTCTTTAAATGCGAGAGAAATATTTTAGTCTTCTGTTACTGTTGCCTCTATATTGAAACCTATGGTAGCAGTAAGATAAGTAGTTTTTGTTATTGGTGCATCGTTGGTAAAATCAAAAGAGAAGTTAAAATATTTCTCGTTGATATATGGCCAGATATCGTAACCATTGGCATCGGTGCTGGTAGTATTCACAGTAAAAGTGGTTAATCCATCTTTCATATTGTTTATCTGACCAATGAGCACATTGCTTCCTGTCCCGGCAACCGCATAAAAAGATGCTACATCTTTAAGGAAATTAAAGTTTGGCATACCACTATCCACCCTAAACGTGATGGTTTTAACCCTGAATGATTGAATCTGATCTTTACTCAGGTTCTTTTGGGTTCCTATAATAGAATCCACATTTACATATACATTCTTCAGGTGAATTTTTACGGTTTGTCCTGATACACTGGTGGTATCAATTTTCATCGCAAACGAAGGGCTGTTGTATCCAACATTTACAGGTATTTTGGTGATGTTTTCCAGGGCATTCTTATCACATGAGGAAAGAAGCATCATAACCGCAAATGCAGCGGATAAAAATTTAACGGTTTGGGTTTTCATAGTTAATGAGTTGGGTTGACAAAACTAACAAATATTTGCAAAGATTAGGTATTTGTCTTTGTTGATAAGCGTGAATATGATTAAAATACCGGAATCGGGGTACTTGTTATCGGCCGCCCAGTTGCTGATAACGTTGCATACAAGCCTGTGCTTCGTTTGTTTTGCCTTGTTTATTAAATACTTCGGCCAGCAGCAGATAAGCGGCTCCATAATTCTGATTAAGAGAAAGGGCAAGTAAGAGGTTATCCTCCGCCTTTTTGTTATTCCCTGAATTATAATAGCCCAATGCAATACTGTAATACAAATCCGGAATAGATCCCCCACCACGTTTTACAGCAAACTCCAGGTACTTTAATCCACCGGCAAAATCCCCTTTCTGATAAAGAGCCATCCCCGAGTAATAATAGGCATCGGCATAATTAAACTTAAAGCTGTTGGCCTTTTTAAAAAACTCAAGCGCCTTATCATAGTTTCTGTTAATATTTAACTCAACCAGACCTAAACCCGACCATGCCATATAATTTTCAGGAAAAAGTTCGATGGCTTTGTTAAAATTTTTGACAGCTTCTGATGCATTTCCTAAAGAAAGGTATGATTGTCCGAGCATCCTGAAAGTTTCTTCATCTTTGGGATTATATGCGGCTGCCTGATTAAAAAACAAGGCTGCCGTATCAAACTTGCGCTGATCAAAAGCCTGATATCCGGAAGGCATAAAACTGTTCTCTCTTTTTACAACAGCGGCAAGAGGTACCCCATCTGCCTCGATGGTATGAATAGTTCCCTTTGGAGGAAACGAGCCATTATCCAGCTCTTTAGATGAATACGTGCGCGAAGTAATAATGGCATAATCCCAGGGTGTGCGTTGCTCTTCGTACTCCCTGAGCCACCGAAACTCCATATTGGGATTTGTTTTACCTGTATAATAAGAGGCCGTTAATGGCTCATTATTAATTCCCACCACCACTTTTGCAGAAGGCTCTTTATTTACAAGCCATTCGGCAGCAGCCCGGCATGAGTTGGAATAATAATCCATTTCATATTTCCCATAAGCAGCTTTTGTGCCACCGGATATATGGTTAAAATAAACACACTCATTCGGGTGATTTTTTATCATCCATGAAAGAGGTAATGCACACAGACCCATCACCGCAAGCAACGGAAGGTATTGTGCCATGCGGTTTTTAAGAAGGCTGCTTAAGGCATCCCAACCTACTGCTGTAAGCACAATAATAGGCGGATAAACAAACAAATAATGCCGCCAGCCATTGTAGTAATACATACTTTGTACCTCGGCATAAGCAATTGGAAATACAGCAACAAAAATGACTACCAGTAAGAGGTACCAGCGGCTAAATAATTTTTTCCAGGCAAAAAAAGTAAGAAACAATAAGGCTATTCCCACCCAAACTGCTTCGGGTGTATTGAGGTAAATAAATTTTGGAAGATAATACCAGGGAACATTGGCCATATACATTCTTACTCCCTCAAACAATTCGTGATTATAGGTAAAGTAAGCTCCCTCGGTTGATTGTTTTAAGGCTACGTACCAGTTGGTAAATGGTTTTTGCAAGGCAAATGGCCATAAAGAAATACCAATGAGGTAACCTGCAGCAACAATGGTAAGTAATATTTTTGCATAAGGCCAGATGAGTTTAATTGCTGGAGCAAGGCCCTGTTTTTTCATGATGATAAGCCAGCTTATTCCAAGAAAAAGACCTGTGTATGCAAACCAGATAATGCCGCCAACACGCGAACCGATAGCCATACCTATTCCGGCACCACACAAAAACAAATGAGAGAGAGAAGGCGATGGTAATTTTTTAAGCACTTTGAGGAGGTAATACAAAGCCATGGCCGAACCCGCTGCAAAAGGAATATCTGTTGGGTTGTTCATGGACTGCCCGAAAAATACGGGGCTGCAAAAAACAAGCAACAATGCAAAAAAACCTGCCCGCCATGAGCCTATTTCTTTTGCGCAGAGGGCGGCAAAAAGCATAGCCAGTAAACCATACAAAGCATTCAACAGGTGCCTCATTTCAAACTCGCCCAAAACTTTGATATAGGTATTAAAAAATGCGGCTATTACATTAAAATGTTCTCCGTAGTAACGAAACTCCTGTATGGGTGAGTTGGCTGCCAATGCTGTGGTATCACTGCCCATGGTAGTGAAATAATTCAACATCTGGTAGCCATATTGGTTGTGCCTTTTGGCATCCCAGGTAATACCAAAATCCTGACTAAAGTAGGGCATGGCAAACAGGGTAAATATAAACAGCGCAAAAAACAGAAGGCGATAAAGCGGTTGTCGTCCGGCTTCATCTTCGGCAGTAAAGTGCTTGAGCGGATCTTTTACAAACCAGTTTATGCGTGGTGCAATGATGTTTCCTGCAATTTTTTTCCAGCTTATCTTACGTTGGGCATGTTCTTTAATGCTAAGTACAAATGTGGTTACCGGAATATTTAAATAAGCAGCCCTGCATAATAATTTAATTGCACTATTATTTAACTGAGAGAAATGGCCTTCAATAAAATCACGGGTAAAAAAAACAAAGTCGTGCGTATAGTCTGTAATACCAGCCGGAACAAACATACCGGCCACCATATTGTAGAGGGAAATACCTGTTTTTTGAAAGAAACCCAATGGCAGTTTCCCTGATTGCGGAGTAAATATTCCTGCATAAACCGCTCCTTCTGCCTGTGCTGATTTTTTGAGTAAGGTAAATGCAGAAACAACCAATTGCGGATTAAATGCCTCAACATCATCAATCATATAAACAAAGGCTCCGCTGTTTACAGCAGGATCTGTTATATCATCTGCCAGCCAACACCGGCCTCTTTCCGAAAGGGTTAAAACCTCCGGCAATTGTTTTACCTCTTCGGCACCACCCAAAATAATCAATTTAGCCTCGGTGCGGGTTTTAAGAATTGCTCCTGCAACCTTTTGATTGATCTTCTCCGCAGCGATTCCTTTTGCCGGTAAAAGAAAAGTTAATTCATTGTCGCTAATGGTAACTTTAGCAGATTCGGCCGCAGGTGTTTTGGATGGTCCTTTCTTGCTCATTTTTTTACCAATCCGGTTTTAGTAATTACTGAACTTTCCTGATAGTTTTCGTAATCGGTATTGATATCCCAAAGGTTATGAGAAGTATGATCCAGAATATTTTCGGCAGCAAGCATTCCCATTAAAATAGAGTGATCCTGGTTATTGTATTTAAATGCCCCGTAACGACCAATTACGTGAAGGTTTTTAATTCCGGTAAGGTACTCTTCTACCGGATTCAGAATTTCTTTGTAGCCTTTAGAGTAAACCGGATAACAACGCGGTATGCGGTAAGTAGTGGTATTTAATATTTCGGCATTACCGATTAATCCTGTTTTTCTTATTTCATCAGAAGCCAGCGCGTTTAGTTTTTCATCGCTGTAACTCCAGAATTCATCCTCATCATAACACCAGTATTCCAGTGCCAGGATACTTGTTTTTTTATCTTTATACAACTCAGGAACCCAGTTGCGGAAATTGGTAATTCTTCCGGTTTGTACATCGGTAGAGTGCACATACAACCAGTTATCGGAAAACAGATCGGTGGCATTTACTTCCAGAAAAACAATAACGGTATTTCTGAATTTTAGCTGTGCATTTAAATCATGTATACGCTGCGGGGTTTCTTCTATTCTGTTTACCAGTAAGGTGATGGGCATAGAAGAAATAATATGATCATAATATTTAACCTCTCCATTTTCCAGTTCGAGGCCTTTTGCAACTCCATTTTCTACAATTACCCTGGCTACCGGAGTTTTTAAAAACACCTGTCCACCATTTTCTTTAATATGCTGCTCCATGCGGTTATACACCATACCTGTTCCTTCCACAGGGTAAGCAAACTCATCAACCAGCGTTTTGTGTTTTTTGCCTTTATCACCAAAAATGGCAGCCTTAGCTGCTTCCCATAGTGATAGTTTTTTTATCCGTTGTGCCGCAAAATCTGCGTCCAGCGCATTACAAGGGATACCCCATAGTTTTTCACTATATGTTTTAAAGAAAATTTCATAGAGCCTTTTTCCAAAACGGCTTCTTACCCAACCTTCAAAAGTACTTTGGTCTTTGGTGGGCATTATCCGCTCCATGCCAAAACTAAACATGCACCGAGCTGCTTCAAACAAACCCAATTTGCTCAACGCATCAAATGCTTTTATCGGGTAATAATACAAATCATTTTTATACAGAATGCGGGTAAGCCGGTTTACCATCTCGTAATCCTCTTTCACTACTTCAAGCCATAAGGTATTTACACGCGTATCGCTGCTAAAAAACCTGTGCGGACCAATATCTACTGTTTGCCCCCATAATTCTATAGACTTCGCCAGTCCGCCTACACTGCCACTTGCCTCATATAAATCAACCCCTTTTATCTTTTTTGAAAGTTGATATGCAGCCGTTATACCAGCAGGACCCGCACCAATAACTGCTACTTTTATTTCTTTGCTCATTTGCTTGATTTGCTTCTTAATATAAAGTTGTAAATAAAAGGCCTTTACGATACTTTTTCAAATACAAAAAGATGATTTAGCCCGAATTGGAATTTTTTATGTTTTACCAACCTGAATAAAGGCGCTGAAAAGATATGTTTTGTATCGCTGGTTTTAAAGCCATAATGCTCTTCCAGCGACATTCCATCTATTAACCTGAAGAACCTCAGCACCGCCAAAATATAATCAACTGATGGAGAGGGAACTGTAATAATTGCCAAACCACCCGGGTGTAGAAATTGGTGGCAACTCTTTGCCAAAGCTTCCTGCTGGCCAGATGGAATATGCTCCAGTACGGCAAGCATGGTGATGCAGTTAAAACGCTCATTGCCAGTAAATGCCTGTGGAAAATACCCTTTTATTAATTGGTATTGTCCATTAGCCATTTCATTAGCCAGAGGATCAACCCCTGCACCTGTTAATTGAAGGTGGGTTAATTGTTTAAAAAGTGCTCCATCGTAACTTCCAATATCGAGAACAGCATCCTGCTTTTTAATAAACCGGGCGGCCTGGTTTATCCTCATTTTTTGCAGGAGGTAGTCTATTGCCTTCATCGTTTGCGGTTTAAGGTGAGCACGCTTAAGAAAAAGCTGGAAAAAATAATTTGTAATCCGAGAATGATACAAATAACCGAAGGGATAACCACCCGGAGGATGGAAGAATACTCCAGGCTTCCAAAATCAACCTGATCCCAAAGGTAAAGGGAGTAAGCAGAGCCGGCAAAACCTGAAAGGGTAAAAAACACTCCGGTAATAATTCCCCTTTCCAGGGTAAGCCATTTTTCAATGGTAACAAAGGTTCGTCTTTCCGGCATAAGCCCCGATTGAATGGCGTACCTTCTGGTAAATATCCCAAAAACAATAAGCTGAAAACCAACAATGGCAGCAGCTCCGGCATAAAGCAGGGTATTGGTATCGAAATAAATATTAAAAATCTGAACAGGGCCGCGCATAATAAAAGCTCCGGAAAGCAAGCCCACCAGCAGCATAATAATACCGGGATATAAAAACAACCACCGTGGGCTGTAAATTAATAAAAACCTCAGGTGGCGCCACCCGTCAGACCAGGTGCGTAAATGAGGTGCCCTGGTTCTGCCGGCCACACTCAGCGTGGTGGGTACTTCGCAAATGCGCAGGTTAAACAGGCTTGCTTTCACAATCATCTCGCTGGCAAACTCCATCCCCGTTGTTCTCAGGTTTAAGAGGCTTACAATATCCTGACGGAAACCACGCAAACCACAATGAAAATCATTTACCGGAGAACGGAAAAACAATTTTCCTATAAAAGACAGCACCGGATTGCCCAGGTATTTATGTAAAAAAGGCATTGCTCCTTTTTGGATACCACCTTTAAAGCGATTTCCTACAACCAGATCATAACCCTCCCTGAGTTTTATAACATATGGATTGAGGTTAGAAAAATCATAACTATCATCTGAATCGCCCATAATCACATACCTGCCTTTTGCAGATTCAATACCGGTCATTAATGCGCTGCCATATCCTTTTTCAGTGGCATGAATGACGCGGGCTCCCAATTTTGCTGCAATTTGCTGAGAACCATCGGTGCTGCCGTTATCAGAAATAACCACTTCACCGCTGATATTGTTTTCTTTCAGATACCGCAATGCTTTTTCTATACAGATGCCCAATGTCTCTGCCTCGTTTAAACAAGGCATCACAATACTTAATTCCAATGCATATTGGCTCATGCAGCGAAAATAATAAAATAGGGCATATAAAAGAGGTTAAGGTTTTTTTACCTTCAAGGGAATACCACCGTTATGCTATGTATTGTCTTATTTGAAGGAATGGTTTTTAATCTCCTCACATTTTATAAATTCGCCACTGCTAATACTTATCCTATGAAAAAATTCCTACTCACTCCCCTCTTTGTTGTTTTATGCGCTGTGGTTGTTTCGGCCCAGGTGCGTTACCGCGATAGTTTATTTACCACGGTTCAGGTAGACAGCAATATTTTGTATGGCAACAATATAACTGTGCTTGGGGCATCTCAGGATCTGATGCTTGATTTTTATTACCCGGCCGGAGATACCGTGAGCAACAGACCGGTGGTGCTTGTGGCACATGGCGGATCGTTTATAAACGGAGACCGTAAACTGGGTGATGTGGTGGAACTGTGTAACCAATTTGCCAAGCGCGGGTATGTGGCTGTATCTATGCAATATCGTTTAGGCATTAATCCATTTTCGGGTTTAGGATTTGAAACGGAATTTACCAGAGCCGTTTGGCGCGGACAGCAGGATGGAAGAGCAGCAGTGAGGTTTTTAAGAAAACATGCTGCCACTTCCAATACTTACCGCATCAATCCTGATCAAATCTTTTTTGCTGGCGTTTCAGCAGGAGGTGTGCTTGGCTTGCAAATGATTTTTATGGATTTACCTTCAGAGATTGCCGGATTAAGTATAGATACCGTTTCCCTCGGAGGTTTTGAAGGAAACTCCGGAAATGCCGGTTACTCTTCAAGGGTTAAGGCAATAGCCAATCTGGCAGGTGCTTTAAAAAATGTAACCTGGATGTATAATAATAAACTCATTCCGATATGCCATGTGCATGGCGACAGCGACCAAACCGTACCTTATAAAAGCGCAGATTATTATTACCAGGGATTTAAGGTAAGTTTTCTTCAGGGAAGTTTCAGTATAGACTCTGCAGCAAAATTAAATAATATGTACAGCGAGCTGCATACCTTTAAAGGGCAGGATCATGTGCCGTTTTCTTTTAACAGCACCTATATGGATTCCACTGTACGTTTTGTTTCCACCTTTTTTCATGGGGTATTAAACGGAAATATCAATGCCTCTGTGGTTTCAGCAACAGAACAGTTAAAGGCTAATGTTTACCCTAATCCGGCAGCTGATCTGGTAAAAATTACCTTCCCGGTAAGTTTGCTTCAGGCATCAGTTAGTATAACCGACCTGAATGGAAAAACCGTATTGGAAACAACATGTTCAGGGAATGAGAAAGAGATTGACATACATGGTTTAGCCAACGGGCTGTATATTATAAAAACCAGAACAAGTAATCAGGTATCGATAAACAGGCTGGTAATAACACGCTAACCAATTAAATCACGAAGGGAACTCATTTTTTTATCGGTTTCCTCCCATTCTTTTTCTGCTTCGGAGTTTTCTGTAATGCCAGCGCCTGCATATAACCAGGCTTTTGTTTTGCCAAGTTCCAAACATCTTAAGTTTACATGCAGGTGTATATGTTTACTCTTAACCATACCGGCAAAACCGGAGTAAAAACGCCTCTCTGTTTTTTCATGGTTGGCAATAAAAAAAGAAGCATCAAACTGTGGAATTCCGCATACTGCAGGTGTGGGATTTAATTCCATGAGAAGTTTGTGAAATTTTTTATCCAGCCATTCTTCATTTACCTTAGCGGTAATGGTATTGCATAAGTGGCTAATGAGTCCGGCATGGAGTGTAAATGGGGCTGATTTCTGAAAAACAAGTTGCTGTTTATCAAAAACCTGTTCTATAAAATCAGAAACCATATGCTGCTCATCCGTTTCTTTTTCACCCCACGGTTCCATATCACTTGTTGGTTTGGTACCGGCAAGAGCCACTGTTCTCAGTTGTGTTGAGGATGTTTCCAGCAATACTTCCGGTGAAGCACCTGTCCAGCATCCAAGCCCTTCGGCACTGATATAATAAACCATGGCAGAAGGGAAATGCTGTTGCAGTTTGATATAATAATCTGATGCATTAAAATCAGCAGGTAGTGCCACCGGCTCGCTTCTTGCGGCAACTACTTTATCCAGTTTATCATCAATAATATTCTTTCTTATTTGTTGCACATAGTTGAGATAAAACGCTTTATCGGCAACAAAATTTACAGGGTCCGTTGTTATTACATCTTTTCTTATGGGAGCAGGCATTATTCCTTCCACCAGTGTTTCGTTTTTAAACACTGCTTCTGCATTTAAAAAATAAGCCTGATTACCTCCTGAATAAGGAGAAAAAACAAAATCGGGTGTACGTTCGGCTACGTAAGAAAGTCTTTTAAGCACCGGTGATTTACCTGAATAAAAAAACCAGGTTTCATTGGTATCCGGAAAACGGCAGGCAGCAAAATTTAATCCTTCTGCTTCTTTAAACCTTTGGCGGATTAAATCCTCTGTTGTCATTTTGTATTTCAATTACCGACATGGTAAGCCTGCTTATGCAACAAAGTTTATCCTCATCGTCTGTTATTCTTATTTCCCAAACCTGTGTAGTGCGCCCAAGGTGAATAGCTCTGGCTGTTCCGTGCACGTATCCCTTTGAAGCCGATCTGACATGGTTGGCATTAATATCCAATCCCAATGCCACATATCTATCTCTGTCGAGGCACAGGTTACCGGCCATGCTGCCAACTGTTTCGGCCAGGGCACAATAAGCACCGCCATTTACCACATGCAGGGGTTGTACCGTTCTGTGGTCTACAGGCATGCGGGCCCGGAGATAATCGGCTCCCATATCTGTAAACTCAATTCCTATCCACTCGGCCATTGTTTTTTCATTACGCTTATTTATGGCATCGAGTGTAACGCCTTCTTTCCTGAAAATTGACATAATTGAAATTTTGTGCAAATTATAAAATGGAAGCAAAAAACTAAGGGCGGGCGTGTTTTATTATTTTAGCATACAACTCATCTTTATCGATGGGTTTTGTAATAAAATCGTTCATGCCGGATTCAAATACCTTTAGTTTGGTATCAATAAATGCATCGGCCGTTATTGCAATAATGGGTACTGAGGGATTAAGCACACCGCTGTTTTTTGCCCTGATGGCCGAGGTTGCACCATAACCACTCATTTCCGGCATCTGCAAATCCATCATCACCAGGTCGTAATATTGTTCCTCCAGTTCCCTGATGGCTTCTATCCCATTCTCCACAATAATAAAAGAAGCATTCCATTTGGATAATATCTGTTTAATTACAAACTGATTCATCTGGTTATCTTCTGCCACAAGGATATGAAATCCGGTGAGGTCTTTTTCTTTCTGTTCCAAAACTTTTTCGGTGTTTAATTCTGCTATATCAACATGCTCATAAGGCAATTCCACAAAAAAGCTGGAGCCCTTATTCAATTCGCTTTTAAGCATAATGCTGCCTCCCTGCAACTGAACCAGGTTTTTGGTAATTGCCAATCCAAGGCCGGTGCCTCCAAATTTTCTGGTTACATCGGTATAAGCCTGGGTAAAACTTTCGAATATGGCTTGTTGCTTGTGCACCGGAATTCCTATTCCTGTATCTGAAATAGTAATAAGCAGACGGCACAGGTGCGAATCGCTTCTTATTACCTCCACTTTGATATCAACAGAACCCTGATCGGTAAATTTAATGGCGTTGCTGATCAGGTTCAGTAAAATCTGATTTAACCGGTAAGGGTCGCCCCGCAGGGTTTCTGGCAGCGTGTTGTTAAAGGTAAGTGTGAGGCTGATTCCTTTTTCAACTGCTTTGTGATTAAACGTATTTTTTACCTCGCCCAACAAAACATGCAGGTTAAAAGGAATTCTTTCAAAACTCAGTTTACCTGAATCAATTTTTGCAAAGTCGAGAATATCATTAATAATAACCAGGAGGTTATCTGCTGAATGTTTTACTGATTTAAGAAACTGTTTTGCTTCCTTATCCATTTCTTTATCCAGCATCAGATCGGTAATGCCAATAATGGCATTCATCGGGGTTCTTATTTCATGGCTCATATTGGAGAGGAATTCCGTTTTAGCCCGTGCTGCAGCCTCGGCTTCATCTTTTGCCTTCAACAAATCGAGCTGGGCCTGTTTTCTTTCTGTAATATCACGCGTATTTACCACAATGCCTTCAATGGCAGGTTCATTTAGCAAGTTATTTCCAATGGATTCCACATTAAGCCATGAACCATCCGCTTTTAAAAAACGGTGCTCAATAAAATCTGATACTCCTCCCCTTTCCACTCCCTTTTTTATCTCTTCGGCCACCATGGCCACATCATCGGGGTGTATATATTCGAAAATACTTTTGCCTACTATATTTTCCTCTGCACCAAAAACACGTGCAAATGATTCACTCTGGTACTTTACCAACCCATCAGCAGACAAAACAGTAGTTACATCATAGGAATACTTCAACAGTTTTTTAAACTTATCCTCGCTTGCCACCAGGCTATGCTGCAATTCTTTTATAGGAGTGATATCCCTCGCTATAGCCTGCATTCCTGCATACTTTCCGGACCTGTAGAGCAACTGCACGTTTTGTCCCACCCATAATTTTTTACCTGAGGAAGAAACAATTTCGATTTCGTAGTATGTTACCGGTTTATTGGAGGTAACCTGGCGCTGATAAAAATACTTTGCCATATCCCTGTACTCCGGATTAATTACATCGAGATAATGCATACCCAGCAACTGTTCTGAAGTGTATCCAACCAGACTGCAGCCAAAATCGTTTACATAGGTAAAATGACCACGCTGATCTGTGGTGTAAAAAATATCTGAAGCCGACTCGATAAGTACCCTGAATCTTTCTTCGTTTTCTTTAAGCTTTTGTTCTGTGGTTTTTCTTGAGTGAATATCAACAATGGACCCCACCATTCTAACCGGATTTCCTTTGCTGTCTCTGTATGCTTTACCCGTAGATACTACCCACTTATATCCCTCCGTTTTATGTTTTATCCTATACTCCACCATAAAGGGTTTGTCCTGCTCAAAATGCAGTTTGGCCATATCCTTTACCTGGTCCAAATCGTCAGGATAAATGAGGTTGGTAAAAAGCTGGAGGGATGGTTTAACTTCTCCCGGCATATAGCCAATGAGTTCATAAAACTTATCAGACCACCATAGCCTTTCTTCCTTAATATCCAGCCAATCCCAGATACCCGCAGAAGTACCTTTAATAGCCAGTTCATAGCGCAACTCACTTTCAATCAGTTGTTGCTCGGCCTCTTTGCGTTCAGTAATATCAATAATAGTTCCCACCATACGCATGGCGGTTTTATTATGGTGATCTAACGCCTGTCCGCTTCCCATTACCCATTTATACTCTCCATTTTTGCACCTTAAACGGTATTCAATACTGTACGAAGATTTATCCCGGGTATGAATATTAATTGCTTTGGTAACGGCATCTGCATCATCCGGATGAATGAGTTTGGAAAAGCTGGAGAAAGATGGTTCTATTTCACCAGGCAAAAAACCCAATAAATGATAATAACTCTCCGACCACCATTGGGTATCCTGATTTATATCTGCCCAATCCCAAATACCTGCACTTGAGCCCTGCACGGCCATCTGGTATCTTTCCTCACTTTTTGCAAGGTTATCCTCCATTAATTTATGGTCGGTAATTTCCCGTACAATACCCCAAAGCAGTTCGCCTCCGTCAGCCGACTTTAAAGGCGAAAGCGTAGCGGTAAACCATTTCAGGCTATCAAGGGATGGGTATTCAAAGGTTACGGCACTGCCGGTTTCAATAACCTCCCTCATTTTTCCCTCAAAAAAACGACCGTCCTCACCAAACATTTCTGTTGGGGTTTTATGGCGGCCAATATCTATATCTGCAAAAAGCAATTCTTTCCTGAAGGTATAGGCATCAAGAAATTTCAGATGGGTATCAAACTCAATAATCAGATCGGCAATAGATGATTCCAGTAAGAAGGTTGCAAGGGTATTTCTTTCTATGGTGTATTCCGATCCGCTAAGCAATTGAATAATTTGCTCTTCTGCCTGCCTGATCTCCGGTTTTTGACGAAGGTTTTCGGGTAATTGTTGCCAAATATTTCTAAACGTAGTAAACATGAAAAAGGATCACAGCTGGTATTGATTGGTAATTACGCTATTTTTGGCCACAGCCGCAACTTTTAATGAAAAAATTATACATCATCAGACACGGGGAAACCGAATACAACAGGCAGAATATTGTACAGGGAAGCGGGGTAGATACGGACCTTAACCCTTTAGGAATAAGCCAGGCTGAAGCATTCTTCAGGTATTACAACACACACCCTTTTGAGCGGGTTTTTACTTCTGCCCTTAAAAGGAGTCAGCAAAGTGTTAAACAATTTATAAACGCTGGTATACCCCATACCATACTGCCTGAGCTAAATGAGATTAGCTGGGGCGATTTTGAAGGGAAACATCAAACCCCTGAACAAAAAGCCATTTATCATGAAATGATCAACCGATGGAACAGCGGAGATCTGCATGCTAAAATTCCGAATGGCGAGAGTCCTCTGGAAATGCAAAACAGGCAAAAGGTTGCCGCTCATCAAATTTTAAATGAAACAGCCGAAAAGGAACTATTAATTTGTATGCACGGCAGAGCCATGAAAAGTTTTTTATGCCTGTTACTAAATGAGCCGCTTACAAAAATGGAACAGTTTCAACATACCAACCTGTGTTTGTATGAGGTTCATTACGATGGTGAATATGGCAGGCTTGTAAAGAGCAATGATATTATGCACCTTACAGAAGTAAAGCCTTATTAATGAGTATAAAATTTAATCCCGCTTGAATGAAAAAATATATTTATATCGCAACGCTGTTAAGTGTAGCAGCCTGTAGCAAAAAAATGGAGCAAAAAAAGATTGTAGCCGGTGCTTATCCTGAAAGCCGGAAAGAAACAGTTTCTGACGACTATTTTGGAACCAAGGTTGCCGACCCTTACCGTTGGCTGGAAAATGACACCGCTGCTGACGTGGAAGCCTGGGTGGGTGCACAAAATAAAGTTACCACAGATTACCTGGCACAAATTCCTTACCGCGAAAAAATAAAAAACCGTTTAACGGATATCTGGAATTTCCCCAAATACTCTGCACCATTTAAAGAGGGCAATTATTATTACTTTTTTAAAAATGACGGACTGCAGAACCAAAGTGTGCTCTACAGACAAAAAGGATTAAAGGGAGAACCAGAAGTATTTATCGATCCGAATAAACTGAGCGCTGATGGTACCGTTTCGCTGGCCAGTTTTACTTTCAGCAAAGACCATCAATATTGCGCTGTTGGAATTGCCAGCAGCGGAAGTGACTGGAATGAGGTATTTGTAATGGAAGTAGAAAGCAAACAAAAAACGGCTGACCTGATAAAATGGGTAAAATTCAGCGGTGCCACCTGGTATAAAAACGGCTTTTTTTACAGCCGTTACGATGAGCCTGGAAAGGGCAAGGAGTTTAGCAATCAGAATGAGTTTATGAAAATTTACTACCATGAACTTGGCAAACCGCAGCAGGATGATAAGCTGATATATGAAGATAAGGCACATCCGCTGAGATACTTTAATGCGGGCATTACCGAAGATGAACGTTTTATGGTTATTAATATCAGTGAAGGCACATCCGGATCAGAAATACTGATAAAAGACCTGAGTAAAAATGCAAAAGCCTTTACCACCCTGTTTAAAGGATTTGAAAACAACTACAATGTAATAGATAATGTTGGCGACAAGATTTTGGCTATGACCGATAAAAATGCACCACGTTATCGCCTGGTGGAGGTTGACCCAACAAATCCGGCTCCTGAAAACTGGAAAGATATTATTCCTCAGAGTACGGATCTGCTGGAAAGTGCATCAACATGCGGAGGAAAACTGTTTGCCACATACCTGAAAGATGCCAGCAGCCGCCTGTATCAGTATGATATTAGCGGAGCCAATAAAAAAGAAATTGCGCTGCCCGGAATTGGTTCTGCCAGCGGAATAAGCGGAAAAAAAGAGGATACAGAAGCATTTTACACCTATACCTCTTTTACTAATCCTGGCGAAATTTTTCATTACGATGTGGCCACCGGAGCAACAACATTGTTCCGTAAAACAGAGGTAAAATTTAATGCCGAAGATTTTGAAACCAAACAGGTGTTTTATACTTCAAAAGATGGTACCAAAGTACCCATGTTTATTATGCACAAAAAAGGATTAAAACCAGATGGCAATAATCCCACCCTGTTGTATGGTTATGGTGGATTTAATATCAGCATCACTCCTTCTTTCAGTGTTTCACGCATCATGTTCCTCGAGAATGGTGGTATCTATGCCATTGCAAGCTTACGCGGTGGGGGCGAGTACGGAGAAGACTGGCATAAGGCAGGAATGCTGGAGAAAAAACAAAATGTATTTGATGATTTTATTGCCGCTGCAGAATACCTGGTAAAAGAAAAATACACTTCACCATCTAAACTGGCCATAAACGGAGGCAGTAATGGCGGCCTTCTGGTAGGTGCCTGCATGACCCAAAGACCTGACCTGTTTAAAGTAGCTATTCCGGCAGTAGGCGTACTTGATATGTTGCGTTACCACAAGTTTACCATCGGATGGGGCTGGGCTGTTGAATATGGAAGCAGTGATAAAAAAGAGCAGTTTGATTATCTGATTAAATACTCGCCCCTGCACAATGTGAAAGAAGGCACAAATTATCCCGCAACTATGATTATGACAGCAGATCACGATGACAGGGTGGTACCTGCACACTCATTTAAATTTGCTGCCGAATTACAAAGCAAACAGCAAAAAGATGGCAATCCGGTATTGATCAGGATAGATACCAAGGCCGGACATGGTGCAGGAAAACCCACAGCCAAACTAATAGAAGACGCGGCCGATATGTGGAGTTTTGTGTTATGGAATTTAGGAGCTGATATAAAATAAAATTTGGCTCCAGTTAGCCGGATAGCACCTACACCAAGTGGTTACCTGCACACAGGTAATATCTTTAATTTTATTTATACGTGGCTATTGGTAAAAAGCCAAAACGGGCTGCTGCACCTCCGGATTGACGACCTTGACAATCTGCGGGCTGACCAAAAATTTATTTCGGATATTTTTGATACCCTGTTTTGGCTTGGTTTAACTTGCGATAAAGGACCAATAAATATAGAAGAACAAAACACCCTGTATTCTCAACAGTTCAGAAAAAACTCATACGATACTCTTTTAAACAAACTTGCAGAAAAGGAACTGATATATGCCTGCACCTGCTCCAGAAAAGAAATAGAAGTTTCCGGAGCAGATATATATCCCGGAACATGCAGAAATAAACATATTCCATTGGACACACCGGATGTGGCTTGGCGTGTTAAAACAAATCCTCATGAATTGGTTTCCTTTACAGATCAGTTAAAAGGCCCTATTTCATTTAACCTGTATGAGCAAATGGGTGATTTTGTGGTGAGAAGAAAAGATGGTATAACCTCATACCAGATAGCTTCGCTGGCAGATGATATCACCTTTGGAATAAACCTTATAGTAAGAGGCGAGGACCTTATTCCAAGTACAGCCGCACAAATCTGGCTGGCTTCCCAGCTTGAGCTTGCGGCTTTCAAAGCATGTTCTTTTTATCACCACGGGTTGCTTACCGGCTCCAGCGGAAATAAATTATCCAAATCAGCCGGAAGCGATGCCGTGAGCCGGCTAAGGCTTTCGGGCTTATCTGTATCTGATCTGATTGCTTTGTTTTGTAAATGGAGAAAATTAGAAACAACGGCTTCCTCCTTAAACGAACTACTTACAGGTTATAGAACCCACTGAAATGGGAAAGCCCACCTGAAACTTCGGGCGGGCCTATCCAAGCCAACGAAAACAACTGTTTACGTTTATTCTTTTATTATTTTAATCACCTTGGTCGTTTCGCTTGTAGTAACACTCATCAGGTAAGGTCCGCTTTTCAGCATCTCTATATGCTCCAGAGAAATAAAACTATTTCCTGCCTTAGCTAAAAAACGATTGCTCCATACTATTTTACCGGTCATATCTGTAATAGAAAACTGCACCAAACCATCAGCCGGAATAGAAAGAGCAACTGTAAGCTGCTGATTAAACGGATTGGGTTTTACAGATATTGCTGTGTTCAATAAATTATTTAACATTACTTTTATTACGGGAGAGTAAGTGAATGCTCCATCAGCATCCAACTGCTTTAACCGGTAATACAAGGTGCGGCTTTGTTTAAACGCATCCTTATCTGTGAACAGGTAATTCTCTCTGTTGTTTGAATTTCCATTTCCCTCCACAAAAGCAATCTTTTCGAAACGGATTCCATCAGCCGACCTTTCTATTACAAAGCCGGCATTATTTGTTTCCGATGCGGTTGACCAGTTTAACAACACATCTCCGTTAAACTCGCTGGCATGGAAATACATCAGGCGAACAGGAGTAGTGGTGGCGGTGCCTGTTGCTCCGGGGATAATATATTTTACGTGCATCAACTCTCCATTCATCTCATACACATCAAAAGCATAACTCACTCCAACAGATAATCCGGAAATTTTTACCTGATTGCCATTGCCCTTGTATACAACAAAATTGCCCCCCGACATGGTGGTATCCCCTGAAGCAAAAGAGGAGGCCGCTGTATACATTTTCCAATTGGAAGGTGCTGAAGATACGGTAGAAGAAGTACGTGCCACAACCAATCTGGAGGAACCATTTCCACTGGTCCAGTTCAGGGTAAGGGTATCGTTTCCGATATTTGATGTAAAGATTCCGGAGGCCTGAATGGTTGGTGTGCTTACCGTAAATACTTCAATATTATCAAATATCCAGCCCTCATTGCTTCCTGATGCATCAGAACCAAACCTGAATCTGATACGCACATTGGCCTGACCGGCAGCTCCTGTTAACCTGGTTTGTGTAGTGAGCCAGCCAGCGGAAACACTGCTATAATTATCACTGCTGTTTGAATATTTTGGCGGAAAAATTGGTCCGTTGGCCGAGTTATTATTATACCATGTATAGCTGGCAGCGGTATTAAAATTACTGCCTGTGCCTGTGCTGGCATCCAATTTTGCCCAGGCTCCACCATTTATGGATATCTCCACTGATCCTGCATCCCAGTTATTTTCAGTAAGGAATTTATGCCTGAAGCGCAATATAGGATCATCGGTAAGAGCACTAAAGTTAAATCGGGGAGAAATAACGCCACCATCATGTAAATCATCGTAGTTGCCTGAGAGTTTGGTAACCCAAGCTTTGGTTCCACTGTATGCTGAATTAAAATGAACTTTGGCTGGGGTTCCAACCACCCAACCGTTTACTCCGCCTGTTGAGGCACTTTTCCAGCCGGTATTGGTATTCACATCAAACGTTTGAACATAAGGAAATACGGAAACAATAGGATCGGTAATAAAACTATCCTGTGAACTGTATCCTGTACCTGCCGCGTTGGTAGCATACGAACGTAAATAATAAGTGGTGCCTGATGAAAGTCCTTTTAAATTAAAACCGAAAGCTCCGGAAAGTACAAGCGGAGTGGTGGTTGAATCTACTGCTCCAACACCCAAGGCAGGATTAGGATTGATACCATAAACAATTCCGCTTGCAGTAATGGTGCCTCCTCCGTTTGATATGATACTTCCCGATACAGTTGCAGATGAATCAGTAATGTGATTTACATCAACTGCCGAAATACCAAGCGTTGGAACTACCGCAAAAACATTGGTAGTAAAAGAACTGTCGGGACCATAGCTTGTGCCCACAGCATTAACCGCATATGCCCTGATATAATAAGTTGTTGCTCCGGTAAGGCCGCCTATATTCAACTGAAATGTTCCGGAACTTATAACAGGGTTGTTTGAAGAATCCATTAAAGCTGTACCTCTGGTGGCTGCTGGAGTGGTTGAAACAATTATTCCGCTGGCTGTAATGGCGGCACCACCATTGGAGCTTATTGAACCGGAAACCGTTACGGTGTTTATGGCTATATTGGTAACAGAACCTGTTTGTACAAAAGGAGCAGTTACCTGTATCACTTCAATATCATCAATCATCCAGCCTTCATCTGCACCTGAGGCATCAGATCCAAAACGAAACCTGAAACGGATATTGGATTGTCCGGCTGCGCCAGTTAGTACCGTCTGACTTAACAGCCAACCCGAAGTTTGCGAACTGTATGTATTGCTGTTACCGGAGAATTTTGGTGCGCCAATAGGTCCGCTGCCTACGGTATTGTTATACCATGCGGTGCTTGTGGTGGTATTAAAATTTGACCCGGTACCCACTACCCCATCCAGTTTGGTCCAGGCTCCGCCACCAATGGATATTTCCACAATGCCTGCATCCCAACCAGCCTCTGTAATAAATTTATGCCTGAACCGAACAACCGGATCAACAGAAATACCGGTCATATCAAATTGAGGAGACACCAGCGCAGCATGATGCGCATGATCATAGGTTCCTGATAATTTTGTTACCCAGGCATATGGCGCACTGTAAGCTGCATTAAAGGCGGCTTTAACAGGTGTACCGCGTACCCAGTTATTGGCTCCTCCGTTAATGGCAGCAGCACTCCATCCGGATGCTGCACTGCTGTCAAAGTTTTGGAAATAAGGCAAAGCACTCACAATAATATCTGTTGTAAAACTATCCTGTGCACTGTAGGCAATACCCACTAAATTTATTGCGTATGCCCTGTAATAATATGTGGTGCCTTGGGAAAGACCTGCGGCCTGAATACTGAAACTACCAGATGTAACAAGCGGATTGGTGGTGGAATCAATTACCCCCGGAGCACCCAAAACAGGAAAAGGACTCTGGCTGTATACAACCCCGCTTGTAATAACCGGAGATCCTCCGTTGCCGGTAATAGTGCCTCCCATAACAACAGAAGAAGCGGTAATGCTGCTTGCAGATGTCACAGTCACATTTGGAATTGAAGCCACTGCAGCTGTGGTAAATGAACTGTCAGCACCGTATCCTGTTCCCGTTGCATTGGTAGCGTAAGACCTCACATAATAAGTGGTAGCAGCCGTAAGCCCTGCAATATTTTTGGTAAAAGAACCGGCTGTAACAACCGGATTTGTGGCCGAATCAATGAGTGCGGAACCTAATACAGGTGATGGTGATGTTCCGATTACGATACCACTTGCGGTGATGGCCGACCCTCCGTTATAACCAATATTTCCGCCTGTGGTGGCTGTTATGGTGGTTATATTACTTACAGAAGCGGTAGTTAATACCGGTACAGAAATTTGGTAAATCTGCACATCATCAAATATCCAGCCTTCATCCGTGCCTGAACCATCGGAACCAAAACGAAAGCGAATCCGTACATCAGACCTGCCGGCTGCACCTGTAATAATGGTTTGACTCTGGATCCAGCCGGAAGATTGCGTGGAGTAAGCTGTACTGTTATTGGAAAATTTTGGTGGTGTAACAGGTCCGTTGGTTGATGTATTGTTGTACCATGACAGACTTGTTGTGGTATTAAAATTAGCACCACTACCTGAAACCGCATCTATTTTAGTCCATGTGCCACCACTTACAGATACTTCCACAACAGCGGCATCCCAATTGTTTTCTGTAATAAATTTATGCCTGAAAAGTAAAACAGGATCAGTTGTTAAAGAGGTAAAATCAAATGGCGGGGAATAAACGGCAGCAAGATGTCCGTTGTCATAGTTGCCTGTTAGTTTGGTTACCCAGGCTTTGGTTCCACTATATGCTGCATTAAAGTTAGTTTTGGCAGGCGTACCCCTTTCCCAATTGTTTCCTCCTCCTGTGGCGGCAGCCAACCAGCCATTGGCAGAAACGGCATCAAAGTTTTCTGTATACGGAAATGCGCTTACGGGAATGAGAGTGGTAAATGAATCAAGTGCACTGTAGGCAGTTCCCGCCTGATTGATAGCATAAGCACGGTAATAATATTTGGTATTTGCTGCCAGCCCTCCAATTAATTTTGTATACACTCCGCTCGATATTAATGGATTGTTTGCAGAATCAACAACACCAGGACCACCAATTGCCGGATTGGTATTTATTCCATATACCACACCACTTGCTGAAATGGTTCCGTTTCCATTGCTTGTAATATTTCCGGAAAGAGAAGCGAAATAGGCAGAAGGAACCACTGCGACTGATAAACTCACAGATGGTATATTGAGTGGCAGCGTGGTAAAACTATCATTGGTACTGTAAGCTGTTCCTGCCATATTGGAGGCATAAGCCCGAAAATAGTACCTGGTATTTGGGGTAAGGGATGCGATGTTTACATAATACGATCCTGACGTAACAAGGGGATTGGTAGCGGAATCAATTACACCCGGATCCCCTCTTGCCGGATTTGGAGTAGTGCCCAAAACCACTCCACTATTGGTAACCGGGGAACCTCCGTTTAAGGTAATATTACCTCCAACAGTGGCAGAGTTTATCCCGATACCTGAAGCGGAAGCTCCGGAAACTGTTGGTGGATTTATGGTAGCAGCAGTGGTAAATAAACTGTCGCCACCAAATCCTGTTCCTGCTACCCCGGTTGCGTAAGCCCTCACATAATAGGTAGTTGCTGGCGCCAAACCCGAAAGGTTAAAAGAATAACTTCCCAATGATTTGAGAGGAACGGTGGGCGAATCGATTACACCGGGGGTGGCGTGGGTTGGCATTGGGCTGGTGCTTATTAAAATACCACTTGAGAGAATAACCTGATGCCCGGTAGAAAGAATGCCACCACCTGCAATGGCTGAACTATTGGTTACCCCGGAAACAGTGCCGGTAACCACATGAGGGTTAAGCGGAGGTGGAGGTATAAAAGTATAACGTTGATTTGTTGCAGGTCTGGTGCCTATATTATTTGTTGGAGTGGTTGTTGAAATACCCGGAGACACCCCAGCGTTTAGAAGGGAAACAAAGTTTGTAGGCGTGCCTCCCATTATTCCTATGGAAGCTCCACCGGTAGAACCTGGATTATAAGCAGCAGATTCCTGCCTGTAATTCAGTTCAATCACATTGGAGCCTTCGTGAAGTTTTATTTGAAAAGAAATAACCGGCCCGGGAGCCTGATAATTCCATTCCATATTTGCCCACTCAACTGTAAGTATTCTGTTGGGTGCAATACCTGATAAAATATATTTAACTCCGTTCCTGCACTGCAGATCGTCCCACAGGGCTGCAATTCCGGGGCGCTGGGTTGATGTTGCTGTAGCCAGGTTGTTGGTAGCCGACCCGGTGCGACCCGTTCCAAACAGCAATACTCCGTTTGAAGTTGCCATTACCTGCGTATAGTTAATACCTCCAAAATCAAAAGTAAATCCGATATTAAAAACTGCGGATATTTCATCATCAGCACTGTTGGTAAGAGAGGTGGAAGTGGCACCTGTAAGTGGTGTATAAACCGCTGTGCCTGCATTAAAAGCATATCCCGACACATTTTGTGCCCCGGCATTTAGCATAAACAAGCCCGCAAACAAAAGGATAAACAACCTTAAGTTTGGCTTTGGGTAATTCATTACTGTATTCAGCCGTTTTAGCATTTGTCTGTTCATGGCGCCAAAGCGCGTAGGGTGCTGTTTCAGGAATATATGAGGCTGACCTCTGCTAAACATTACCAATTGTTGAATTCCATGGATACCATTTCCATAAAAAAAAATTCTCTTTTAGTAACTGGTTTATATGAATATGAATGATTCATAAATTACCTGCAAGATCACAGAAAAGCGCGTCAAATACAAGTTTTAAGCATTATTTAATTGTTAGAAAATGGGTATTAGCATCACTTCCATCCTCCATAGAATTACGCGGTATTATTTTATATCTTACACATCAACATATTTACTTTTTGCTACTTTTGCCACCTCAATGGCCTTAGACCAGTTTCCTGAAGATTACGACAACCCAAAAGAAATGAGCTTTTTCGATCATATCGATGAGTTCAGAAGTCATATTGTGCGCTCGGTAATTGCCGTGCTTGTATTAAGCATATTGGCGTTTTTTAATAAGTACCTGCTTTTTGATGTGATTATATTTGGGCCCATTCACCTTGATTTCTGGACTTACCGTGTACTGTGCGATCTCTCTCATTATTTTACCGGAACTGATCAGTATTGTATTAAGGAAATGGGCTTCGAGCTTTCCAATATTACCATGTCGGGGCAGTTTACGGAGCACCTGTTTGTTTCTTTTGTAAGTGGTTTAATTCTGGCTTTCCCTTTTATTCTGTGGGAACTGTGGCGTTTTATTAAACCGGCACTCAGTTCAAAAGAAGTCGGGTATGCAAGAGGGTTGGTTTTTTTCAGTTCTGCTTTGTTTTTTATTGGTATTCTGTTTGGCTATTTTTTCCTTTCCCCATTATCCATCAACTTTTTAGGATCATACAAGGTAAGCGAACTGGTAAGCAATGAGATTAACCTCGATTCTTATGTGTCGTTTATAGCTACCCTTACATTTGCCACCGGGCTCATTTTTGAAATGCCCATTCTGGTTTATTTCCTGTCAAAAATAGGTATACTGAGCAGTGCATGGATGGGTAAAAACAGGAGATATGCCATAGTTATTATCCTTGTGTTGGCCGGTTTGCTTACCCCATCACCAGATATTGCCAGTATGATTTTAATGTTTATACCGCTGTATGGCTTGTATGAATTAAGTATTCTTGTGGCAAAAGGAGTGGAAAGAAACAGGATTAAATAGTGTGGAATGAAAGTGATCAACTTTCGGTTTTTTACTGATTAATTAGCAAAAAAATTCATCTTATGAAAATAGCAATCGGTGGCGATCATGCCGGATTTACCTATAAAGAAGAGATTAAAAAAATGCTGGCTGAAAATGGCCACGAGGTAACTGATTTTGGCCCTTACAGCGAGGTATCGGTTGATTATCCTGATTTTGCCCATCCCCTGGCCATTTCTGTTGAAAAAGGAGAAAATGAATTGGGGATATTAATTTGCGGAAGCGGAAACGGGGTAGCCATTACAGCCAATAAACATCAGGGAGTTCGGGCGGCCCTTTGCTGGCTGGATGAGCTGGGAGCACTTGCCAGGCAGCACAACAACGCCAATGTATTATGCCTTCCGGCACGTTTTATTTCTCCCGATCTGGCAAAGCAAATTACCAATACTTTTCTTTCTACTCCATTTGAAGGAGGTAGGCATGAAAACCGGGTAAATAAAATTTCATGCTAATTGCTCAACACTGATTCTCTTTACTCATGACATCAACAAACCCTCTGCTTCAGCAACTCAAAGATGGAAACAGGCGTGCGCTTGCGCGGGTGATTAGCATGGTTGAAAATGAGCAGGAAGGTTATGAGCCATTTTTAGCATCATTAACTTTTTCATTACAAACCCCCATTATAGGAATAACCGGACCTCCCGGAGCAGGGAAAAGTTCTCTTATTGCCGCTCTTGCCAAAGAAATTACTTCCCGTGGTAAAAGCCTTGCCATTATTGCTGTAGATCCAAGTTCGCCTTTTAACCAGGGTGCCATTATGGGCGACAGGCTAAGGATGAGTGAACACTTTATGCATCCCGATGTATTTATCAGGAGTATGGCTACAAGGGGAAGCCTTGGCGGGCTGGCACCCAAAATAGTTGAAGTGGCAGATGTGATGAGGGCTGCGGGTTTTGATTATATCATTATAGAAACAGTTGGTGTTGGGCAAAGTGAAGTGGAAATAGCCTCTCTGGCAGATACCACGGTGCTGGTTTTGGTTCCTGAAGCAGGTGATGAGATTCAAACCATTAAAAGCGGGGTAATGGAAATTGCAGATGTATATGTATTGAATAAAGCAGACCGCGATGGAGCCGATGTGTTTTTTAAAAATCTTTTTGTACTGGCTCATACCAATACCCGCGAAGGCTGGGAAGCTCCTGTTGTAAAGACCGTAGCCATTAAAAATGAAGGCGTGGGATTGCTGCTGGAAGCCATTGAAAAACATGGGCAACATGGTGGCAGTTTATATAAAAAAGCCCATTTGATGACCGAAAAAGCCATTGCATTAATTAAAAACAAACGTACCAGGGATATTTCCTTCACGCAAATAGAAAAAGAACTGCAACAATTAATGATTGATAAAAACTTTAACCTCTACCAATATGTTTCTAAGTTTGTTGACTAGTTAAAAGCAGGGTACAACAACCCGCCTTTAAACACAAGAAGTTATCATGAAAATTTGCATCATATCAGGATCCGCACGCGAAAACAACAATACCATTAGAGTAGCTTATGCCCTTGAGCGTATGCTGTCAATGGAGCATCAGGTTACATTAATTGATTTTCAGCAATACGATATTCCGTTTATTAACCAGGCTCAAGTTACTCCGGAAAACTTATCCTTATTCCAGCAGCAGCTGGCAAACGGAATGCGGGAAGCACAGCTCGTTATTCTTATTTCACCTGAGTATAACTGGAGCACCACACCTGAAATTCTGAACTTCCTCCACCGTTTTGGCGACCGGGAGTTTAAGGACCTGTTTGACAATAAAGTATTTTCACTGGTTGGTGTTTCTACAGGCAAAGGAGGAAAAACACCCGCCTTACACCTTACTTCTATTCTCCATAAAATTATCAGCTACCTCAATCTCGAATCAGTGGTTTGTCCCAAGATATTCGAATCTCACTTTACCAAAGAAGTGCTGGATGCAGGAGGAAACTCTCTTGGCAATCAGTTATATGATATCGGGATGAATACGTTTCTTGACTATACGTTACGCACCACAATGAGGTGGCATCAGGCATCAGGGAAAAACTAATCTCCACCCTGTTGCAGGGAAGGAATTTCCATTCATTCTTTTAATAAGGATAGCGTTCCGGATTCAACTGTCTGAGTTTGTAACATCTGAAAGCTTCAATAGGTTCATCAATCACTGTGCTGGCCAAATAAATGATTCTGTGCTCTAAGTACTTCGCGTTTAGCAGTGCTGCTTTTACTTTTTCATCCCCATAAAATCGCCTGCAATAACGTATATCCTCTACATCTCCGCGGTTAAAAACCCTTTCGATAATAAAACAGGCATGGGCATTCATATCCATTGCAGAGGCATCCACATCCCAGAAAATACGCTTATCAAAGTATGGTTTATCGGGCTTATCCATTTATTTGCTCACAATTTACCCTTTTCTACCATTTCCTGAATATTACAAATACGGCCAGCACAATCAGGGCAAAACCCAAAATATGGTTCCATTGAAGTTGCCCCTCCTTGAAAACCAGCACATTTACCAGCACAAAAACAATAATAGATACTGCCTCCTGAATGGTTTTGAGTTCAAACAAATCAAAAGGCCCTCCATGTCCGCTATGGCCAATGCGGTTGGCCGGAACCTGAAACATATATTCAAATAAGGCTATGAGCCAACTGATTAATATCACCCCAATAAGACCTGTGCTCTTGAGCCAGTCGATTTTCTGAAACTGCAGGTGTCCGTACCAGGCAAATGTCATAAACAGGTTAGAAATCACCAGTAAAATAATGGTATATGCCGCTTTCATTGGATTAATTTTTTATTAATTTAATTCACATATTAGCCCCCAAAAGCAATGATGGCATGTAAAACAGGCCTTTGCCCGGAGTTGTTTCCGTGAGGTTTATTTTTTGAATATTCAAAAATGAGTACTTTCGCAGCGGAGACCAACAAAAACATATAAACATGAAGCAACAAATTGAAGCCATAAAAAAAACGATTGATACAGAAGGCATCAATGAGAACGTAGTAAAGCAGTTACAGGACTTACGTGAGTGGTTTAAGGCCAACCTGAGCGAACCCGGATACGTAAGAATGATACGCCTGGCATACGAGAATATTGAAGAAAACGGAGATTATACCTTTTTGTACCTTGAAGATGAGGATGGTAAAGCCAACCTGAAGTATTTCCTTGAGTTATTGGGTGATTACCTGAACAAATACAATAAAGATGAATTAATTGATGTACGCCATGTAATGGAAGGTACTACAAGAGAAGACGAGGAAGAGGAAGAAGAAGATATGGAAGCTCAGGCTTAATTACTAAAAAAAACGGCAATGCCGTTTTTTTTATGCCTATACAATAAAATACCCTTTACGGATGGCATACATGACTAATCCGGCAGTGTTTTTTGCTCCTGTTTTTGCGAGCAGTCTGTTGCGATAATTTTCAATGGTTTTTGGGCCAAGGTTTAGCATGGTGGCAATTTCGGCATTGGTGTATTCAGAGCAAATCAGTTTTAGCAACTCGGCCTCCTGCTCGTTTAACTCTTCACCGGTAACACTTCTGTTTTCTCTGAAAGTATCTTTATCTACAATACTTTTAAGCAGCCTCAGGGAAATATTATGGTTAAAATAATAATCCTGATCCATCACCGTGCGTATAGCATCCACAATTTCATCGGGTGAAGAATCTTTTAGCAAATAGGCGCTGGCACCGGCTTTAAACATGTTTACCACATGAAAATGGTTTTCGTAAACGGAGAGACCAATTACTTTAATGGCAGGATATTTTTGTTTAATCATATTGGTTGTTTCCACCCCGTCCATTCCTGTCATTTTCATGTCAACCAATATCACTTCAGGTTTTTGTTTTATTGCCTTAAGCCAAACCAGCAGGTCTTCCCCGCAGGAAACATCAGTCATTATTTCCAGGTCCTCAAATGGCTGTAAGGAGGCCATCAATCCTCTTCTGAAAATCTGATGGTCGTCTGCAATAGCTATATGAATTACCGGATTTATCATTTTATAAAATTAAACAACAGGTATGGTAACATCAACCCGAATACCCTTATTTTTTTCGGACGTAAAAACAATGGTACCGTTTAATGCACTTACCCGGCTTTCCATGCTCAACAATCCCAGGCCTTTTCCTTTTTTCTCTTCCACATTCATTCCCACCCCGTCATCGGTATAAGTATAAACCAATTTATTCGTTTTGTTTTTAATATCAATAGACGCTTTTCTGGCACCTGCGTACTTTATGGTATTGTTAAGCAACTCCTGGGTTATTCTGAAAACAGCCTTCTCTATATCTCCAGGCAAACGTTCGGGTTCGCCTTCGTAATAATAGTTAATTTGCAGTTTGCCCGACTCATTTATTTTATAACACATATCTGTAATGGCATCAAACAACCCAAAATCGTTGAGCACCACAGGCATTAATTTTCTTGAAATATTTCTGGTTTCGTTAATAGATTGTTTGTTTAACTCCTGCATGGAGTTTATTTGTTTCAGTATGGAAGGCTTATCTATTTCATTTTCTTTAAGCCTCGATTCCATGGTATTGAGGTTCATCAATAAGGTGGTAAGCATCTGGCTCAGGCTATCATGGAGCTCGGCAGCAAACTGTTCCTTTTCGTTTTCCTGTGTGGCAATAATGGCCTCGAGCATTTTTTTCTGGTTGGCCATTTCCATCTCATGCAATTGCACCTTATGGTTAAGTCTTCTGCGTTCGTAAAGAATCACAAACAAAAATATAAATACAAACACCACGAGCATAATCATGGTTCCTGCAATAAGGATAAGGTTTATTTCGCTGTTCGTTTGCTGCATATAAAACCAACTGTATATAATATATTACTTGCGATATTCAAGCCGGAGTGGATAACCCACATATTTTGATTCCATTCGTGTGACTTGCTTAAAATTACATTATATAACATAAACAAGAAACAATTACCCATAAAATAAAGCAACAAACCAGAGTTTAGCCAAAATGTAGGACGCTTCTCAAGTGGTATGTTGCTATGGCTATTCAACTTGTGATAAAAATAACCTAGCCCGGCAATCGTCAGAATAAAGGATTCTATTGTTCTAAATAAGGTATTAAACATCCAAATGTTACCTGCAGTGAGCATATAAACAACATCTGAAATAACAAATAAAACAAGGACGACAAGTATGGTTCTTTTAACAATAGTATTTGTAAAAAGAACATAAAAAAATACCAGTAGAAGTGATGCCTCAATAATAGTAAATAAATGAAGCTCCGGAAGATTATTGATATTATTCTTTGCCAATATCAGAGATACAAACTCTGATATTGTAGAGAAAAAGATGAGGTATGAAAATATTTTTACTGGAATACTTGAAACCCTGTAGCACGATACTGCCATGACCAGTGGAGGCAGTATCGATAATACAGAGATATCTGAAATTACATTATAAAAAGAATTGCTGTCCAAAGCAATAACTAATTATTTAGTGAGTTTGCCATACCGCATTGGGATGGACAAGGTTTCGAATAATCCGCGACTACCCCATCAACCATATCGTTCTCATTGGCATCTGCCCCAACAAGGATAAGTTGCTGTGTTCCGTCATCGTCTAATGCATAATAAATCCGGATGCCTTCGCACCCCTCCTGTGCCAGAATTTCATTTAAAATATCTTTCCCAAAAAAGTGGGCCCTGATTCCTTCTGAATTGGCGTTTCTGTAATTGGCAGTCCAGGATGCTGCCTTGCTGAGCTCAATTGGAGCTCCTTCTGATCCGTTGAATGGCATAGTTGGTATTTGGTTAATGTTACATCACGAATTTATCTATTGTATTACAGAAAAAAACTGCCCGATCTGACGAACAAAAACCTAAAAAATCACAACAATTTGAGGACTAAAGCAATAGGTTGATTTCGGGTTGATTTATTTCTAAAAAAAAGAGTGTTTTCACTCTATGAAAAGAGTGTTTTCACTCTTTATAAAAATACCCTCCTTTTTAGCCTCTAAAATACCCTTCTGCCAATTGAAAAAGATAAAATAGCCTGTGTTAAGCCAACGTTTAACAAAAAATCTCTTTTTAACAGGGTAATTGAGCCTATTTACCTAAGCATCAAAAGTTAAGGCTCGATTTCGACACCCGCAATATCATTTTTTGAATAAATTATTCGCAAAAAAAAGAGTGTTTTCACTACTTAAAAAGAGTGTTTTCACTCTTGTATTGGGTAGGTATGATCAGGTAGTTTTGAATTTCCTAAACCTAATAACCACCATTATGAACTATTTTATCTTTTGGGCAACCCTTATTTTGCTTGCCTTTATTATTCTTGTTCTCGATAAAAAATTTGGTATGCTGCGCGATAACAGCACTGCCAGTCCCAGGCCTTACAGTTTTTCCCGTGTGCAGTTGGCCTGGTGGAGCGTGATCATTCTTTCCTGCATTATCACGGTGATACTTGGAAGGCAATGGCAAATTCCTGACCTGAGCACCTCCACCCTTTATCTGCTCGGTATAAGCAGTGCCACCACGATTGGTGCTACCCTCATTGACCTGAGTGATCAAAACAATACCAATATCACCACACTGAATCAAAATACCCAAAGTGAAAATTTCTTTCTCGATATCATGTCGGATAAAAGCGGGGTGAGTGTTCATCGGTTTCAGACAGTCATTTTCAACCTTGTTTTCGGGGTTTGGTTTATCAAAAACTTTTTGATGAATATCAACAATACCGCTATAGCTATAAATGATATTATTCCTCTGGTAACAGATAATAACCTGATACTGCTTGGAGTAAGTTCAGGCATGTACACGGCTATTAAAGCAACTGAAAACAAACAAAACAATACCAATACACCGGCCGCAACTCCTGCTGCCAACACAGAAGAACAACCCATAGGCTGATTAACACTATAATCCTAGAAACATGTCGACAGCAATTGAAACAAAATACAGCATTACCCCCAGGTACCTGCCCAAACCATCTAAGCGCAGGAGTGGTTTAAAAATAAACAAGGTGCGTTTTCTTGTAGCACACGATACCGGAAACCCCGGAAGTACAGCCGCCCAGAACGTGAGTTATTATACCAACTCTGCTCAGGTACAAAGTTCGTCTGCTCATTTATTTGTAGACGATAAAGAAATTATTGAATGTGTTCCCGCCCTTACATCAGATCCGGAAAAAGCGTGGCATGTATTATACAATGTGCCAACCGACAATCAGCTTTATGGGGTAAATGCGAATGATGCAGCCATTGGCGTGGAGTACTGTTATGGCGGTAAAATAGATGCCGACAAAGCCTATGATAAATATGTATGGTTGCTTGCCAAATTGTGTTTTCAGTTTGGGCTGGATCCAAGCAAAGATATTGTTGGGCATTTTTTTCTGGACCCGGCAAGAAAAACAGATCCGCTTACAGGTTTAGCAGCCAGCCGCAGAACCTATGAGCAACTGATACGGGATGTGGTTGCTGATTTTGCCTTATTTAACGGGAACCCCAGCGGCACCATACAGTCTCAGCCGTTTCAAACCACCGGAAAAGTGCTGGTAAAACTCAATCTGAGGGAAGCCCCCAATACGCGGGCAGGCGTGGTTCAGGTACTCACAGCCGGAACTCCGGTAACCATTACTGAACGCACCACCTCAGGGGAATCGGTAAATAATAACAATGTTTGGTTTAAGGATAACAACGGCAGGTGGTTGTGGAGTGGCGGGGTCACGTTATAAATCATTACCTAATATGAAAATACTGCTGCTCCAGGTACTCGCCTTTTCCATTTTTTTTCTGATTCTGTTTGCACTCACTTTTAATTTAGATTTTACTGCATCCATTCTTCTTTTTCTTCAAGACAATACCTTCCTTTCAGCCTGCACCAGCATATTTATTCTTGGTGCAGATATCCTACTTCCGGTTCCTTCCAGTGTGGTGATGTTGCTAAACGGCAAATTGTTTGGCATTGTTTCCGGAACGGTTATTTCCTGCGCGGGTCTTATGCTCTCCACATTTGCAGGGTATTTTATCGGCAAAAAAATAACCACCCGCCTGTCTTATTTTATTAACCCCAAACAGCAGGCCGAATCCGAGCGATTGTTTCAGAACTGGGGATTAATTATTCTCATTGTAAGCAGACCCATTCCATTGTTATCTGAAAGCATCAGCATCGTTGCGGGTATGCAGCGCATGTCATTTTCAACCTTATTTTTTTCTTCCCTGGCCGGTTCACTTCCGGGCGCATTTATCTATGCATATTATGGCGCTTTTTCCAATACAGAACAAAACCAATACCTGAGTTTTTTGCTGGTGGTTGCAATAGCATCTCTGGCATTTATCATTTCCCGATTACTAAAAACCCTATTTAATAAAAAACACTATGAGCTACTTTGATTTTCCCAGAATGAATTTTACCGGTTCGGTAACCATTAATGTCGGAACCGTAAACAATGATGATTACGGAGCCGGAGGCACTACCATAGCATCAGGACCCGGAACAGGCCAATACCTCAGGTTATCCGACTCTGTGAATGTGCAGGCACTTACTTATGGAATGAGCGATTCAGAATTTATCACCTGGTGTAATACTCCACTTGATGTTACCTATCCGCCTCCACCTCCGCCTGCGGGACCCAGCCCTGTATTGCCCGGAGAATGGAATTATTATGGTGATATGGGTGTGACCTTTAACGGTGTAAATGTAGTTGGGGTGAATCTGGTAGATGGCACTTTACAAACTTCAGGCAATACTTTAATAGGAACCAACCTCTCTTTTAATAACGATGCCGGACGCAGCACTGCCCTTATCTGTGATGTAAATCCCGAGGATGTTCCCACCTCACAAATTTTTGCTGATGTAATGGCACTGCGCGATTCACAGGGCAATAGCTTATTTCAGGGGGCACCATCAAAAGCCGTAACCCGGTGGATTAACTTTTTCCGTAATGCCAATTTACAGGGATCAGCCGGTGCTTCGGGCGTGTTTCAGCATGTTATTCCTATCAGCAATTTTCAGGATCCTGGCGTACAGCAAATACTAACCGCACTTGGATACACGGCCACCAATCAACCCGTTAACCCGGCTGGTTTTGTGGTAAGGTATTCCATTTATCAAACCATACCGCCTATTTCTCCCATGAATTATAGTAATTATAACGATTACAATACAGCATTAATGAACCTCTATAAGGAGCCATACCCTAATAACCAAAACCCTGGTATTGGCACCGTGAGCGGAACCATTGGTTTGTACTATAGCGGAGAAATGCAATCCATTACCATGGGGCGTTACCTGATCCCACCTGCACCAACCGGAAACCCAACACCACCACCGGTTCCACCAAATATTCCTATGACTATGTTTAGCACAGGAACGTACACCACTAATAATGGTCAGGGTAATTTTCAACTCGGATCAGTAGTGGCGAAAATGTATCCTCCTGCCTCAGCATCAGGTACCGGGCGTATCACACTTGATGTGTGTAATGCATTTCCTGAAAACTATGTTCCGGCATCCGGAACTAATCCTGCAACAAATAATAAATTTGTTTTTACAGGGTATAACGACAGTACAGGTATTATACTTGGTTATATTCCAAATGGAGAAACAGCTATTACCAAAATAGCCGATCTTAATTATGCCGATACTTCTCTTTATATTAATGGTGGGGGTTTGATGGATATTACCGGCATCTCCTCAACCACCTTAACAGACATTCAAAACGGATCGCTTGTTATTGCCTTTACCAATAACGGAACTATTGGTGCTCCTTTACTTACCGAATGCGATTATATGATTGCAAGCGATCAGGTGGCTGTATATGCTGAACAAAATCAGACAAGCATTTTTTATCGCAATGATGCCCCCGTTCCTGTAAATTGCTGCGTAAATGTTTATTATAAAGGCAGCCCTATCACCAATAATGTTAGTCTAATTGTTCAGGAAGCTCAAACCACTCCAAATGTTCCGGGGCCAACCGGAGACCAGCTTACAGGCAACACTCAGACCATACTTGTTACACCATTAACAAACAATAATGTTCCACTTACTTTAGGCGTAGCAAACAGAGGTAATTTATTATACCGTGTTGCTATTGCAGATAGCTCATTGGCAACAGCATCACCAATGCCCTGCAATCAAATATACAGTTACGCATATCTAAATCTGGCTACTGATTTTTATATTAACCTGCGCGTATTGCCACAGGATGATTACTCTGCATATATTGATAAAAACGGAAATGCCATACAAACAATCCCATGGACTTACTTATACAGTAATGTACTGCAATACTACAACCTCATATTCCCGGCAATGGGTTTGCATGTTCCTTTTGAAGAAGCTGTTTGGCAGGATCTGGCCGCAACCATCTATCAACGTGTAGATATCTCCAACTGGCCTTCGGTTATTTCCATGCCTCGTACCCGCGATCTCTCACAAACCCGCAGGCAACTCATTCAGGCATGGTGCAAACAATATATGCCCGCTTAACCAAACAGTACTTAAACTTAATTAAATGAACACCATGAAAAAAATTCTTATCATAACCCTTTGTACCATGATTGGTGCATCGGTGTGGGCACAAAAACCTGCAAAAAAACAACCTGCAAAACCAAAGGGGAATACCCCTATTTCTCTTCCTTTTCAATTTGGTTTCTATAATATCAATGTAACACCTGTTTCCAGCGATACACCCGGGCTGCCTTATCAATCATTTATAAGTGGGAGCAATGGCAACAATATCCTTATTGTTGGCGGAAGATCAAACGGATTTCACGGAACTGATGGAACAGACTCAGCCATTAACTTTCCGGCCTATTATTCCAATGCCAATTTTATTGTATATAACCCAACAACAGGTGTCATGCAAACAGCCCCTGTTCCGGCTGCATACCTTGATCAATTGAGCTCTACCAATATGTTAAGTTACCAAAGTGGCGACACCTTATATGGTTGCGGTGGGTATGGAAAAAACAGTTCAGGCAATTATGTTACCTATAATGGTTTTTTTGCCATCAGTGTATCGCAAATGATTAATGCCATACTCAACGGTACTACCGCTAACCTGTCTCAATACATGGTGAGTACCCAAAATAATTACATGGCTGTTACAGGAGGTGAGTTGCTTAAAATGGGCAATTACTTTTATGTGGTAATGGGACAAAATTTTACCGGATTGTATGCTCCACCACCCCAACAAAACAGTGTTCAAATTTATACCAACTCCATACGTAAGTTTACTGTTACCAATACAGGAAGTGCCCTGAGTGTTTTGCTGGTTGACTCATTCACCGATGGCAACAGCCCCGATAGTACTTCCCGCTTTCACCGAAGAGATTTAAATGTGGTTCCCATTATCAATACAGATAAAAAACCGGGTATAGCAGTATATGGTGGTGTATTTACCCAAAAAGTAAATGGTGTTTGGGTGAACCCTGTTTATATTACCCAAGGTGCAAACAACAGCACCAATGTAAATATTGATGCAAACTTTACTCAGAAGTTTAATCAATATGGATGTGCACAGGTATTGTGTTATGAACCCAATACCAATACCATGGTTACCAACCTTCTTGGAGGTATCAGTTATTATGCATATAACAGCAATGGTGTTTTATTGCCAGATGCGGCTGTTCCATTTAGTAAAACCATCTCCACGATTTTCAGAAACGCTTTTGGTAGTCTGGAAACCTATACTGCCTATAATGCAGGATTGCCTGATTATGTTGGAGCCGAATCTAAATTTTTTCCTTTACAAAATTTGCTTTACAGTGGCAGCAATGAGATTATCGATTTGTCCAAGGTGCCTATTAACGGTAAACCAACCTTTGTAGGATATATGTTTGGGGGAATCCGTGCAACCTCTGCACAAAGCAGTACCATCAACCCTACTATGGCCAATAAAAAACTTTACCGCGTTTATATTACCAGAAGCATTATTTACCCGGTAAAAAAAACCACTAAATGATCAAACGGTTTCTCTTTGTTATATATACATTGATTACACCTGTTTTATATCTGAAAGCGCAGGAAAGCGACAGCAGCACAACTAAAAAAGTGCTGCTGTTGCCCGTTCCTGCTATTGGCAAAAGCCTGGAAACAGGTTGGTATTTTGGGGCGGTATGTTTGTTTAAATTCAAAAACTATTTTCGTACACCTCAATATTCCACAGCAAAGGCGGAGGTAAACTATACTTTAAACAAGCAGATTATTCTAAATGCCTCCTGGTTTGTTTACACACATGAGAATAAAAATATCATCATTGGCGATAACTCCTTTCTCTATTTTCCTGAAAACTTTTATGGCATTGGAAACAATACTACCGCTTCGGGCGAAATTTATTATACCGCCAAAAGAACCGAGCTCTATAACGCAGTATTATGGAAAATAAAACCACCCATATACGCAGGTGTATCAACCAGAATTCAGGGCATTACCTCGGTAAATATTACCGGTACAAAAACAGAAATTAACAGGGAACTGGAAACCAATAATGCAGGTTGGGTTTACGGCATAGGCCCTCACTTGCTTATAGATAAACGCGACAGAATACTAAATCCATCTGCAGGCAGCTACCTGATAGACGCAGAAAATATCAATTTTCTTAAAGAAAAAAACACACAGGGAACTTCTGCATTCAGCAATATAAAAACAGATATCAGGCTTTACCACAAATTATTCAGCAATACCATTCTTGCCTGGCAATATTACGGCCTTTACACGTTTGGAAATCCACCATACAGACTAACCGGACTTATGGGCAGCGATAGCCATATGCGCGGTTATTACCAGGGCCGGTACAGAGATAATAACTACGCTACGGTGCAGGCTGAGGCGCGTGTAAGTATTAAACCCTGGATAGGTTTTACCATATTCAGCGGAGTAGGCGAAGTGTGGAGAAAGGCTGCCGATGTTTCCATAGATACCATAAAATACACAACCGGAATCGGGTTTCGTTTAAGGGTAGATAAATCTGATCAGATTAACCTGCGACTTGATTATGCCATTGGTAAAGAAACATCCGGATTTTATGTGGCATTTGGAGAAGCTTTTTAGCAACCAGTTAAACAAAAAGTAAAAACCTATGTTAAATATTAGAATCGCATTCATCAGCAACAACAACCCAATGAACATTATTAATGATCTATCCGAAACCGGCAAAGTAATTACAAATGTGGGTGAGCTTATTAAACAAAACCGGTCTGGGGGACATCCAGAGCTTTATCAGTTTGTATTGTTATTAAAGGAGATAGGGCGTGAGCTTGAGCAGACCTACAGAAAACTTTTAAGATATGAAAACCCGCTGTCTCATTGTATTATGCTGGAGGAACACGCACGCAACCTGCATCATCATCTCCTGTTATATTCCAATGAGCAACTGGCATTAAACCTCTCAAATAAACTGCTACAGAAAAAATCTATCGACCATCTGTTCGACAGGGTACAGGCAGGTACGGTTGATCTAACCGATCTGAATAAAATTGATGAAGCAGCAGCCTGTTTTTACGATACAGCCGAAAAATTGCGCAAATTCTCGCATAATTGAGCTTTTTGCCTTAAACCTCTTGTCCTGCAAGGTTTTCCAACAATTTCGGCATAATTTATACCGTAAAAAAAAGAGTGTTTTCACTCTCAAAAAAGAGTGTTTTCACTCTTGATTCCTATATGTTTCATTTACCATCTTTGCTGTTCAGTTAATGTTACATAACCATGTCTGGCACGGGAAATATGGTAAGCGATATGGTGAATCACTTATTCACCCGGGTCAGGTTATGGTTTAGCTTCATCACCGCAACAAAAAAACAGATGGCACGAAAATTATTTGTAAACAATACGGAATACCTCATTCAGGGAACACTGGCCGTAAGACAAGGCTCCAATACAGGAACAGCGCTTTATACTGTTTCATTTACCATTAATCCGCGTACACAACAAAATGTGAACTATGGAGACCTTCATAACCCGTATGCTGACGGCCTTGAGGTATCCGCCATAGAAAACGGAACAATTGTTCTTACAGAGCAAATAACCATGCAGGAAGGCGGTATCACAGATAAGGAGTTTAATACCAATGATACCATCTACATTAATATGAACGACAACAATCATTTTATGATTACCGCAGCCAATACATGGACCATCTGACACCTTTTTAAATACTCAATCAATGACCAATATCCGAAACCTGTTTATTGCCGTCCGGTTGTATATGCCCGGAATTTTTTTCGTAAGCTTTATCTATTTTCTTTTTATAGGAATAAATCAGGGAATTGACGTGGTGGTACAGACAGGGGAATTTTTCTGGCATGGTGTGTTAGGTTGCACAGGTGTGGTTATCTGGGCGTTTTTAACATGGTATGCCTTAAGGGTGCTCAGTTATGCCCATCAATCTGCTTTTGGAAATGAAGAAACACGCATATTACCCACCACTTTTCACCAAACATTTCCAAGGCTTATTTCATACCACTGTATAGTTAGTGTTCAAACCGCCATCTTAAATATTATGCTCTTTAAAGCAAATATGCTTGCTATCTTCGGTTTTATTCTGGTTCAAACCCTTTTATTCTTTTTACTTTCGTCATGGTTTAAAGGTAAGGGGAACAAAATAATTATTGGCGGAGCAATAACCATAGCACTGCTATATATAGCAGGTTTGCTGGCCGGATTATGGATGAACCGGGTATATGCCACACCAGGGAATTTTCAACGTTATCAGTTTTGGCTGTTTGTAATTGCCATGAGCTTATTTGCTATACAGGTGCTTGCAGTCTGGTTATTTATTAAAAGAAGAAAACTGATAGATGAACAAATAGAAGACGGGGAGGAAAAGCATGTAACCTTTTCCATGAAAAGGCTTAAGCTAAACGATAAGTTTAAACCCGCAGAAAGTAAATATTTCAATGTCTTTCACCTGTTGTCTGCCGCCACAACCATTATATACCTTGCCGCCATATTTAGCATGGATATGGCTATCGCAATGGGACCTCTGTCATTTGCGGTAATTGCAATCGGGGTACTCACCGGATTTTTTTCTATTGTAAAATATGCCTCCATCCGCACACGGTTTAGCATTGGCCTGGCTATTTTACTGCTGGCCATTGTTGTTGGAAAAGTGGTTGATCCCTATGAAGTGCGCCTTACCCCATCATCGCAGGAAAATCAGTTTGCTCAAAGGCCGGATTTAAAAACGTACCTGCACAACTGGATACAACTGCGTGAGGAGCAACTGGACAACAGCCCTGATAAGGGGTACAAGGTATTTATTGTTTTAAGCAACGGAGGAGCATCAAGGGCAGGAAACTGGGTATGCAGTGTTTTATCAAAATTGCAGGATTCTTCTCTTAATATTCCCGGAAAATTTGCTTTTTCAGACCATGTATTATTTATGGCAGGAGCCTCCGGAGGCACCGTTGGTAACTGCGCCTTTTACGCCCTGCTCAAAGAGGATCTTACCCAACCCCTTTCGTCATTCAGCAGACACGCCCAACAATATTTTGCCGGAGATTTTCTTACGTTTACCCTCGGAAGAATGTTGGGTCCCGACTTTTTCCGGCATTTTGTACCATTGCGTTTTATTGATGACAGGGCAGCCTCACTGGCAAATGTTTTGGCCAACGGCTCTGCAGATCCGGTAATCAATTACCAGATGAATTGTAATATCAGTGAGGTATTTGATTACAGCGGACACCTTCCTGTTCTTATCATTAACACCACCCGTGTTGATGATGGAATGCCTGGTGTAATAAGCACCATTCAATTACCCAAACACAGCCAGCGGATTGATGTATTAAAACTGCTTGACAGTATGTCGCTTACCAAAAGTCGTTTGGGTGATATGACCCTCAGCACCGCTTCCGTATTAAGCGCCCGTTTCCCTTATGTTTCTCCGGCAGGTTCTATTCTTAATAACTATTTTGTTGATGGCGGGTATTTTGATAATTCCGGTGCCGGCATTATTCTGGAATATGCGCAGGAACTGGAAACATTGTTAAGTGATACCACAGATGCTTACCTGCAGCGTTATGGAAAAAAACTTGCTTTTTATGTATTACACCTCACCAATTCTCCAAAATCACAAACAGAACCGGAGCGCATTTCTCCGTTGGTAAATGATTTGTTTACCCCATTGCTTACACTTGGAGGTATGCAGGGCTCCAGCACCAAAATTGGCAATGGTATGCTTAAAAATTATTTCGTAAACCTGAATAAGAATGCAGATAGCAGCCTCTACGAGTTTAGCCTGTATAAGGACGATGAAGAGGAAGAAGCCTATCCCATGAGTTGGGTTATTTCTCAATACCAGTTACAACGGATGAAAGACCGATGTGCTCAGGAGGTTAATGATAAATTTCATTTGGTTGAATAATACATCAGTCAATCAATACCACTGATGGTTTTAATCAGGCACAAAAAAGAGCCTGCAAGATTTTACAGGCTCTCTCCTATTTTTAACATCCGACTTAGCAGCAACCAAGAAAATAAAACACAACGGATGCCAATACACAACCTGTGATATGGTATCCGCCATCAATTAAATAACTGGCCATTGGTTTCATCTGATAAATAAAACCCATTGATATTGCTGAGGCCGCGGCTATCCCTACTACCAGTCCGGATTTTACACAATGCATCATTCCTCCTCCGCCATCAGCATGACAGCTCATTTCACCACAGGAGGCATTACATACCCAGCATACGATAGCACAAATAACCACCGTACATAAAAACGACATGGACATCAGTTTGCCCATATTCACTTTTTTCATCTCTTCCGGATCCATTTTTAATCCGTGACTGTTGGCCCAAAGGGTTCCCAACACTTTCTGATTATACCATAATGCTCCAAGAGCAAAATAAACAATAGCAGCGACAAGAATTTGCCACCAGAAATGCATCGTTGTTGTCATAGGGTTTAAGGTTTAGTATACCCAAATGTAACAAAACCAGTGCATTAACAAAGAAACACTTTTTGCACACGTTAAAGATCATGATAAGAAACGCAGGCCATATTGTTTATGCCACAGATTAGCACAGATTAAATCATAAGGAAGGCTTCACGTCCGCTACGCTAAAGGCATGAGATTTAATTGATGTGCAGATGTGTTGAAGTGCCAACTGACTAACAGAGCACTGCGCACTACTCCCCAATGACTCCCACCTTGCGGGACAAGCAATGACGAGCATCCCGACTTAACACTTAAAATTTAAAACTAAAATGCTTTCAACTTCGAACCAAAAACACTCATTTTCCTATTTCTCTCTGTTAAACAACAACTTAAGGTCATAAACCAACCCGGATGGCTACAAAAAAAAGAGTGTTTTCACTCTCAAAAAAGAGTGTTTTCACTCTTGATTTATATAGGTATACCTCTTTAGGTTTGAAAAATTATTCTACGCTAATGAAAAATATTATTGGATCTTTTGTTTTTAATGATGAGGGTTATGGTTGTTTATCTGGAAAATGGAGTCATAAAGATGATAATGAGGCTTACCCTGAGTGTGCAAAATTAATAGAGCCTGATGGTACAGAATTGTATTGCGGTTTATACAAAACCGTTTGGATAGAAAGTGCCGGAAAAGCGGTTGACGGAACACTGAATATTGAAATGAATCCCGGAGATCACACTTATAAACTCAGTTGGAGCGTTGAAGCCCAACTTGCTTTCAGCGGACAGGGAATGATCCATAACGGATTACTTGTAGGATCCTACTGGGAAAATTAGCACACCTTAATACCTAACCATATGAAACCTGCACTTGTTATCTCCATTATTTTAGTAAGCTTTTGTTTCAGTTGTAAAACAAATACATACAAACAAGCTGTGCGACAGGAAAAAAGGGGTATCAGGCAGGCTTTTAAACGGCAAGGGGAAGACTCTGCCTTTTTCTATCATATTGTGCAGGTAAACCGCAGGGGATATCCTATAAGTCCTTATACCAAAGTGCCATTTAAGCGGAGTGGTTTTCTTATCCGCCAAATTAACTACCTGGAGAATAGGGATTACTTTAAAAGCACCCACCTGAGCAGGCTGGTGGCTGAAATAAAGAAGGAGAATCCGGTACTGGAAACCTCCGGTTCCCTGTATGCAGATACCATTAACCTGATGCTTTACTCTCATGGTGGCCTTGCAAGTAAAAACAGCAGTATAGAAGAAGCTTTCGAAAAATATGTAAAAATCAGGCAAAACAATCCTCACACCTTTCCAATATTTATTAACTGGAGTTCGGGATTGTTTTCCAGTTATTTTCAATATGCCACCGTGGCACGTAACGGGTATTTTGCCAAACCAACTTTTTTTACAGCGCTAAATGCACCAATCTATACAGGTGTTGATCTGGCAAGTTCTCTTTTATATGTACCCAAATCCCTGAATATGTTTTTGTTTTCAAAGTCAGAAAGTGTATGGGCCAACAACTCCATTAAAAACGCCAACAGCATTCTTGCCGACACGATCAAGCCTTGTTGCATCAGCAAAGGTTGTTGTATACATACCAGCACCTACGACCCCGCCAACGGTAAATTTATCAGAGGCTTTAATAAAGGTTATGATATTACCGGTGCTTTTACCGGGCTGCCTCTTTCCAATTTAGTGGCATCACTGGGTAAACCAGCCTGGCAAAACATGACCCGCAGAACCAAAGTGATGTTTCGTAATACCGAACAATTTAGTTACCGTGAAGTTAAAAGCTTAACTACCCAGGAAACCAAAGCCCGCAGAAAAATAGCCAACTCATTAGAGGAGTATAGAAATATAGACCATTCCGGTCCTGCTGCTTTATTGGCCGAAGAACTGATAAAACTGGCACAAACTTACCCCACCAAGGTATTTAAAATTTCTGTTTTTGGCCATAGTATGGGAACCATGGTGATGAATGAACTATTTCGTTTATACGGACGAAGCCTGCCACCGAATATATATATTGACCATATTGTGTATATGGCAGCAGCCTGCAAAATTGTTGACTGGGAAAACAGCATTGAATCCTATTTGCGCAGCAGCCCTAAAACTCATTTTTACAATTTAACACTGAATCCTTACCGGGAAAAGCAGGAAAAAGTGGGCATTCCCATTCTGGAACTCATTGTACCTTCCGGTAGTTTGCTGGTATGGATTGATAAGATGTTTGAAGATCCGCACAGTTTTACCGACCGTACCCTTGGCAAGTATGATAATTTTGTGATGTCTTACTCCATATTCGATCCGCTGGTGCGTAGCCGAATTCATTTAAAGACATTTCCTTATGCCCCGCGAAAACACAAAGAATTGAAGATACCCATCAGGCATGGAGAAGTGGATGATTATCATTTTTGGGAGGAAGGGTATTGGAAATGAAAACAAAAAAAGAACAGAAGCCACAACTCGCCATTTTCGATCTGATTATTCTGATCCTTTCCTTTTATGTGCTGATTGCACTGGTGATTGACACATTTGTAACCCTTGATCCCGAAGTATCGCGCATGCTCAACCTGATTGACAATTTGGTTTGCCTGATATTTATTATCGATTTTATCAGAAACTTCAGACAGGCACCAAATAAAATTCAGTTTTTAAAATGGGGCTGGATTGATTTACTGGCCAGTATTCCAAATATAGATTTTTTAAGGGCCGGGCGTTTATTACGTGTAGTTCGTCTGATCAGGGTTATCCGGGCCTTCCGCTCTACGAAATTGCTGGTTGATTATATCTTCAGAGACAAACCGCGTGGAGCATTTGCATCTGTTTCTATCATAGCTGTTCTGCTTTTACTTTTTTCTTCTGTAGCCATATTGCTGGTAGAAACGGATCCGGAAGCCAATATCAAAACTGCAGAAGATGCCATCTGGTGGGCATTTGTAACCTTAACCACTACCGGCTATGGAGACCGTTATCCGGTAACCACCGAAGGCAGGCTTATTGCAGGCGTGCTGATGGTAGCCGGTGTTGGCCTTTTCGGAACCTTTACCGGATATGTGGCTTCGTGGTTTGTTGGCGGACAGGGGGAGGGGAAAACAAATGATGAAATAACCTGATGGAGATATTCTCTATGCACCCCTATTAATTGAAGCTATATTAATTCCAGATAAAGCTTATTTCAATGATGGCATCCAAACCACTAATCGTTTTTGTTAATGGCCGGTTTGACTTAAACTCTTCAGGGTTAAAACTTAATTTTGAGATAAGATCATTTGTTGATAAATCATCATAATCGTAAAGTGTGATGTGATAAACCTGATTTATTGAAGGTAGTCTGTAAGGCACAGCCATTGGAAATACTGCCGGCAACATAAATTGGTTTAAATTCTCCTTCCTGTTCGTTACATTGTAACTGTACAACACGGTGTTTGCATTTTCTACTGTAAAGAAAACATCCGCTTCAGAATTTAAATCCCATCCGGAACCATTATCTGTTAGTGGCATTGTGATAATTTTAATGGAGCTGATTGAAACTTCCGTAGGGTCAGGAGTTTCATCATCATCTTTCTGACAGGAACAAATTACTCCGAAGAGCAATAACATCACGTACATTTTTTTCATATGCTAATTTTTATGTTGGAAACATTTTTTACTTGGATCCGTTGTTGACCGCCTGCATCTCTTCCCTTTTTTTGTAATACCAATACATCTAACCTTCCCAGGTAGTTGGGTTATCCCGGAAGTTTTTGTAGTATCGCCAGCTATTGCAGGTCGCCCGGGCAACGGCTGAATATATTCCGGACTACAATCTGAACACGGCTTGAAACCTTTTGCTATAGCATCTGAAACAGAAACGGCAATTGAACTTTTTCCAAGATACCGGCAATAACCCTGGTGGTATTTATCACCGGTACTGGTAATATATACGGTTGGCTGTGGCGTGTTTTTATGCATACAGCAGGATGCGAGTATGATGAAAACATAATAAGTAATCCTATAATTTCTCATATTTTCAATTGCGTTTTTATCCCTGAAGTTTTGAAGTCTGTCACTCTTTAGAAAATTACCTACTCATTCGAATAGTTTTTCTTTAAAATCTACTTAAAGCACGATCTTCAGCAAGGCTCATAAACTCCCATCTTCCTTGTTTATTCTCAAACACAAACTCTTCATCTGGATTTGCCCCAATTATCCTTATTGTCTCTTGTTTCAGAGAAGCTTCCTTGTTATGTATACATTCCACCCAAACACCTCTTATCCAATTAATGTATCTAACTTTAACTCTAAACTCCTTTTCCCCATAAAGCTGTTTACTCAAAATGATATATTTTACCCGATTCAAATTGGTGAATTTGTAACTGAACACCAACCCCTCCTTCGTCTTTTTATTTTCTAAGAGGCAAGCTGTGCTTTTCTCCAGAGAATAGTAGTTATATGCCGAAATTGATTCTGGTGTTAAGCCAATTCCTTTAAGGGCTGCTTTAGACTTTAGTTCTTTGTACCCTGTTATGTATCGATATGATACATGCGATTTGTCCGATTCTTTTATGTCAAACTCCTGTCGCACTTGCATTATTTTACTGAAGGAGGTATCAGTACATACACCGATTTTGTCCAGATAAACCTGATCCAGGTGTAAGATTCTCGCTTTAATTACCTCGTCCAAAAAAGTGTCAGCGGGAAACAGCGACATATAATGCCAAAATGTAAGCATTGCAATAATCAGAGCGAATAAAAAAGCCAAATAAAAAAAAACTATCTTTTTTCTTTTAACAATATACTGAGTAACTACTGAGGCTAGAGAACATAAAAAAGGCCTTCGTTCGAGTTGTAAAAGGAGTTTGCTAACAACATTATCAATTCCATCTATTGTAGAAATACCATAAATATCTATCATAACACCGTAGGATAGCGTTTTTACTTCATCTGAGGTGATATTATGCCAAACAGGTATAATTTCAATGTTCCTTTTATTTCTATTGGAAATCAGATAAAAGAGTTCAAAAACACCCCAGTTACTCTCAATATACTTCCTGCTTAAGACTACAATACCGTACCTTGATTGAGATAATCCCTTTTCCACTGAACTAATAATGCTGGCACCAACTGCTAATGTATCTGAAGAGTACCAAACAATAAAACCCTTCTTTCTCAAGACTTTTACCAAATGTGAGACGATCTCTTCCTTATCCTCTGCTACGTGAGAAATGAAAATGTCATACGGTTTAAAGCAATTCATATATTAAATAATATATTTAAACCATTTTCTCATCCAACCACTTAGTTCATTTGCATTAAGTTCCTCCCTATTGTCCAATTTAGAAATTACAAATCGTACATGGTACTCCGAAAATAGGTATCGGTGTTCCATTAGAACCCTTAAATAATTCCAATAAACCTCTCGTCTGGTTGAGTTTACAAACAGTAACCACCACCAAACCCTTATCCTGTTCATAAGTGTAAGAGAAGGGACATCAAGTGTTACAGGTGAAATGGTGTTTCTCGTCAGGTGCATAGCTTTAGCTTCTGCTTCAACCTCATGGGATTTATTAATCTGAGAGTAACCAATTCTTTCAGGTGTGGCCTTTTGTTCATTTAAATCAAAACCCTTAGAGAATTGAATAAGCAGCAGTAAAGCCAACTCGTTAGCAAAATTTACTTCACCATTCAGCCAGTCATACACGCTCCGTTCCATTGCAGTTAATGGCCTTATTTTATTTATAAAGCTTGGGTACCAGATACCACCAACATTTACGCTGTAATCCGCACCACTTAAAAACTGCCGTTGGTTCTTGTACACTTCAACCAGACCATTTAAAACACTTTCCCTTTCACCGAGAGTGGCATATTTAAAAACCTTTTCAAGATTCCTGATCCCCGACTCCATATCATTTGTTATATGAACAACGATAGTATCTATTATTGCATGTCTTACCTGTAACCGCAATTCCTTTGTAAACAATTCCAGTAATACCTCCCAAACATCATTCACGGTTATCAGACCTTCCTTATAAGATATCCGCTGATAAATTTTTAGAACAGTCACCAAAATCTGATCTCTGTCAGCAAGTATTTCCTTATTTTTACCCTCCAGACTTAGATTTATGCAGTTACTTAACCAATACTCAATATGCACCTTTACTTCATTCTGATTTGACTGGTAAGCCTCAGAAACAGCAGAAGCAATTGTATCCTCCATGGCTTTATTCACCATAAACGTATTCTGCAACTCATCTCTGAGCAGTGAATGATGTTTTACAATCAAAGGGTAAAGCGTTTTAGTTAATCTTGTGTGAAGGGTTGTATCGTTCTCTGAGGCTATTCTGCACAATAATTTGATCAAGTCAGGGTTTAATTTATTTGGAGAGTCATATTCTGCGGCATAATGTAATGTCAGTAGTATTGTAGATTTAAGATATGTGCCAGCCTTGTTCTTCCTTGCACCAATATCGGGGGCATTTTCAGCATCGTCAAGTATGTCAACAACTTTGTTAATCGCTGATTTATCCTCAAGCCACCTTTGCAAAAGATCAAAAAGCAGATGCTCTTTCCCATAAAGACGCCATCTTGCTAATGCTTTAGCTGTAACCCTTTGTAAACTTTCATCACTAGATGCGGCAAAATAAATCAACCGCTCCTCTACAAAAGGTAATGAGATCATCCCTAAATCACTTAGTAATTCTGCTATAACTACCCTTAATAATGCTCTTTTCTCGCGGGTGCTATAAATATCTTTACTCATAAGTTTACGAATACGCGATTTACTTCCGATATCCACAAGAATAGGAAGTGCTGCCAAAATATGACGTCTGTGAGTATGCCATGCAGCTTTTATAATATCAACTCTTTGATTAGGAAATTTACCCTTAAAAATATTAGCAGAATCGTTGTGCGCTTCGAACTTGAAAAATGTCATCATAAAGTCAAGGTCACCATAATCGAGTGCTTTCAGATCAGGATTCCTATAGTGCCAGAACTCCTCTATCACTTTTTGAATAACATCAAAAAACTGACCCTCATATAACCCCTCGAATAAAGCCGCACCTAGAGCAAGAATCTTTTCCCTTTCACTCAATCTTTTGTACCACTTTGTTATAATAGACTCTGTTTGATCCTTAAAAGTACATAAAATTTCATCGACTGCCGTAGGTGACAATTGCTCTTCATTCATGGCGAGCATTTCACAAAATACAACAATCTGTTCCGGGGTTTTAAAGAGACCAGCAACTTCTTTAACAGTGAGCTTATCTGTAATAAGGTTTTCGGAAGTAAAGTCTTCATTAGCCTTCTTCAACGGTTGCATTGCCTTGGTTTTATTTAACTCTTCTAGAAAAACACCGAGTAGAACAGCATCCTCATATAAATCGCTACTTGGTATTTCAAACCAATATTTTTTGAGAATATAATCTGGTTGCCCCCACAAATCAATTGCTAAGTTTGACGTAATAATTATGAAGTGCTGCCTTTGCTCTGCTATTCGTCCAATATTCTCAAGGTCGAAATTAACCTCCTTCGGACCAATTTGATTAAGAATAAAAAGACATGGGTCACTTTCCTCTCTAATTTCCTTTCCTATATCCTGTCCACTTTCATAAGAACCTCTGAGTTCCTTTACTTTCAGTTTCAATAAGGAAGCTAGACATGAAGAGAGATGCCTCGCAAATATTTCCTTATCAAATCCGAACAAACCTGTTATTAGTACCAGCCTGTTCTGTTTTATTCTAGTTAGTAAACTATTTGTAAATTTTGGTGCGAGATAAAATTCATTAGTGTATTGTTCATGATTAACCTCAGTAAAGAGAGAATTATTGTAATAATTGTTCTCCTCAATGTAAACATCTCTTCCAGCTAAATTCTGGACATTCATTTCAACAGCTTCTCCATTTACAGTTACTTGTGATTCTATTGCTGATTTGTTATCATTTTCCATTGCGACTCCCTGTTTTTCTTTTATTTATATATTGATTCCCACCTGAAATATTGTCTGCGTTAACAACAACATTCTTACCGCTAATAGTAATTCCTCCTTTAGTTTTTCCTTCATCCTTTTGAACCACACTTTCAACATCTTCTTGTTTTTTGATACCCTCTACTAACTTTACCAAAACGTGGGATAAGCCTTTCTTAGAATAAACACCTGCCCTCAATGCTAATTCTGGGAAATCAGATTTTATTTCGGCAGCTGTAATGTTGTGCCAAACAGGGAAGATTATCTTTCGATCAGTATATTCCAGAGCTAACAATGCCTGTAATTCGCGGATTCCCCATATACTTTTTATAAAGTTCTCACTTATAATTACAACCGCAAATCTACATGTAGGAATAATCTTTTTAATTATATCTTCTAATGGATCACCAACAGCAAGATCACTACCAGAATACCAAACTTTATATCCTGCTTCTTTCAGCAGAACTGAAATTGGTTCTGCAATGGCATGTTTATCTTCATTTGCATGTGAGATAAATACATCATATTTGAAATAACCAGGGTGTTTCATAGAAGCAGACCAATTTGCAAACCGGCCCATTTTAATTATGAAACAAAGATTGACAGCTGATAGAACTCAGCTAATTTATTTTCCGAACTACCCGATATTGTTTCTGAATCGCTCTTTTTAACGTATTAACCTGAAACACTTCAGTACATCATCGTAGAATTTATCTCCTATCTGTAACTCCTTTTTATTAAGCACAAGTATATTGCCCTTAATTTCCTCTACCCGCTCTATATTTACTACATGTGAGCGGCTTATTCTGACAAAAGAAGGCAAACCCACTTTATCGTAAATATGATTCATGCTTTTGCTGTAGGTATGCCTTTCACCGGATGTTGTATAAAAATAAGTATACGAACCATCAGCCTCCATATAAAGCAAGTCCTTTAATCCTATTTTTTTGAAATGTTTGTTTTCAACCCTGATAAATAATGAATCATTAACCAAATAATGATCTTCCTCATTTTGATCATCAACCTCCGCTAATTTTGCTTTGCCCTTATGTTGTTCATTGAACAATGCCTGATTTATACTTGCAATAACCTGACGTTCATTAAATGGTTTGATGAGGTACGCGGACGGATTGACTTGCGAAGCCCTTTTAACCACATCCGGATTATCAATATCTGTAAGAAATATCAACATCACCGGATGCAGCTTCTTTATCCGCAGAGCTGCATCAATTCCATCTGCCTTTCCATTGAGATTAATGTCCATTATGATAATATCTGCTTTATCCTCCTTAAAGGATTTCACCGCTTCATCTGCTGAATCAACCTCATCAGTAATCTGATATCCTGCCCTTTTTAATTTGGCAGATATATCAGCAGCAATCAATACCTCATTTTCTACAATCAGAATCTTAATATCAGACATGGTTATTTCTATTATACCATGAAATTAGCAAGATATATTTATATTTCCTCCCTGATTTTCCAAAACCGTCATTATTATGTGTAAACATTGGTTTTTCATTTGTGTAACCCTTTTCCCTATTACCATACAGGCACAAAAAACACTTGACGAAATTCACATCATCGCAGATAGTTTGCTAAATAATGGAAAATGGAATGAGGGAATTATCTGGTGTAAAAAAGGGCTCGAACTTTCCATAAAAAAGGATGAAGTCTATTATGAGGCAGCCTTTCTTCACGAGCTGGGCGTTGCATTTCAATACAAAGAAGAACGGGATACAGCACGCTCATATTTTGAAAAGGCCATTGTTATAGCAGAGAAGAACAACGATTATACAGTATTGGGAGCTTCTTTCAGAAGTCTCGCCAGCTTTTGTATTGATAACGGAAATTATATTTCTGCCATGAACTACCTGCTGAAGGCTTTGCCATGCTTTGAAAATACCAATGATCTTTATGGCGTATTTACTACTTTTAATACTTTAGGGAATCTCCAATTTCAAAGGGAACAATACGACTCCGCCATATACAACTACAATAAAGCCTTGACGGCCCTTGGTAAAATTCCGTTAACCTTACTGGGATTAAGAGAGCAGAATCTTGACAAGGGAATTCTGTTTAATAATATGGGTGAGACCTATAGAAAAAAAGCTTCATATGATACCGCCCTCATCTACTTGCGAAGTGCTTTGTTTTTAAAAGCGAATGCTGAAAACCAAGGTCACCTTGCCAACACCCAACTTGCCCTTGGAAAAGTTTATGATGAATACCGCAATTACGCAGTAAGCGACTCTTTTTACCTTCAATCATACTCAATAAGCAAGCAGGTTAAAAACAAATCTCAGACCGCTGAGGCGGCAAATGCCATAGCCTCCCTTTATATCAAATTAAAAAAATATATCCTTGCGGAACAATACCTTAATGAGTCAAGAGAGATTGCATCAAAAGACACGCTACGTGAAATACTGCTTGAAAATTATAAAATCAGCAAAAACCTTTATGAGCACAAGAAACAATTTAGTCTAGCTTTACATTATGCTGATCTTTATACCAATCTGAAAGATGTGTTACGGGATGAAAAAATGAACCGTGATATTGAGGAGTTAAAAATGAAATTTAACTTCGAAAACCTTGAAGTCAATTATGATCTCGCTATCAGGAAGAAAGAAAATGAACGTCAGATATATCTCCTTATCGCCATCTTCCTGGGACTAACGGTTATCCTGGTAATGGCAGGATATGTTAAAATCAGAGAGGGAAAAAACAAGGTTGAAATATTGATGCGCGAACTAAATCATCGGGTCAAAAATAACCTTCAGGTTTTATCAGGAATACTCAGTTTACAGCATGATCAACTCAATGATGAAACTGCATTGAAAGTAATAAAAGAAACGGAAAACAGGGTATTAGCCATGTCTTTTATCCATCGCAAATTATATAAGGGAAAGGAGTTTACATCCATTCAGTTTAATGAATTCATTACTGAACTAACAACTGAACTCATGTTGAGTTATGGGTATAATAAAAACACCCTGAAAATGGAACTGCAACTTGAAAGTGTACTGTTAAATGTAGACAAAGCACTTCCTCTTGGGCTTATTATTAATGAGCTTGTTTCCAACACCTTTAAACATGCCTTTTCACATCAACCGTCCCCGGAACTATTTATTAGAATATTTTTAAAAAACAGACAACTTCATATTTATATAAAGGATAATGGATCCGGCTTGGAAGACCCCAACAACATAAAAGATTCATTCGGATATCGTCTTATTCACATGCTGGTAAAGCAACTACATGCCACTATCATAATCTCAAACAATAATGGAACCGAGGTTCAGCTCACCGTTCCTTATACATAAAAAAAGCCCGCACGGATATGCGGGCTTTAATTTAAACACAAGTCTGGTTATTCTTCTATCATTGTTACATCTTCCACAATGTACTCACCTTGATCCGGATCATTTACAAAACCGAAAGATTTATAGGTTGTAATAAATCCGCTGGCTTCAACGCGGAGATAATAGTTACCTGGTAAGATATCATCAATTTCATAATCACCATTTGAATCAGTAGATGTATTGGTAATATCCGAGCTATCAATAGGGGAGCAAAGCACAACAGTTGCACCACTAATCGGATTTGCGTTAACCGATTTTATTTTCCCTTTTATTGTTCTTGGACGATCCTCCACGTCAACAGCCACAAGAGGTTTTTGGGGCTTTTGTGCTACCGATTCCTTAGTTTGGGTCATGAAGTCATTGTCTTTTGAACAACTTGTAGTAAAAGTGCTGATCACAAACAGACCAGAAACTATCATTAATAAATGTTTCATTTTGTTTTTATTTAATGGTTAAAGAATTGAAAATGGGGAAGGCATGGTTTTCCCGTTAATAAGCTCCCGGAGCTTACCGCAAGGGTCTGCCTTCGATTTTTTTAGAGGTGATGAACCATTACCTTATCCTGCCACCTCTTATAGCAGGCGGAGGCAATGGTCTTTCTGGTTTGTGAGGACATTTACGCAGGAATAGTAAACGAACAGTGCTTTTCATCAAATGATGCAGGCAAATACCTGTGCTTTTCTGTATTGTTCCGTTTCCTGTTTGTTGTCCTCGTTCCCTATAGGGGGCAATTGCAATTGCTGTTAATTAACAGGTACAAAGGTGCACCGCCCTTTAAAAAAAGTCCTTACAAAGTCACTACGTAATCAGCGAGACTTTTTACATCATAAACATGGTTTCTGCGGGTTGAGAAAGTTTTTCAGAGGGTTCAGAAAATGAATTGGTGACTGATCCATCACCAGTTTACATTTGCTTATAAAACTAAAAGATGTCACAAAATCCTGAACATATTATCTCACTAATCAATGATTTAGCAGATAAAACAAACCAGTCTCTTGATGGGCATGGCTTTCAAAGAATAAGTGATTATGTGGAAGAATTTACAGGTACACCCATAACTAATCGTTATTTAAAAGAAACGTATATCAATGCCATTAATGCACAGCAATCCGGCACCACAAAAACCAAATTCTACCTGGTAAAAATTGACCTTCTTGCCAAGGTTCTTGGTTATAAAAACTTTAACGCTTATGCAGATAGTAAGTCAGCACCATTAGAGCCTCAACTATTAGGTTGCATTGGTACTTGGTGGAGCATTGTGCGAGCAAACATGGGAAATTATCTGTTGAAGGCACCTGTGAGAATAACAAAGTCACCTGATCACAATATTATGATAGAGTTAAAAGGTGGCTTAAGGACTTTTAATGGAACAGCTACACATCGTGTTGGAAATATTTTCTGTGAATTGGATGCCGGAAAAGATAAAAAACTTTACATCGTTCTAAAAATTGGCACCAGCGAAAACCCGCTGCTACTTCAGGGAACCTTTGCCGGTATATCATCAGCCGGAGACCCTATTGCAGGAAGAGAGTTGTTTGTACGAGAAGATAAAATGTCGTATGAGGAAATGAAATGGGAAAAAATTCCATGTGATACTATGGTTCTGGATAAAAGGATCAATTCTTATTTTGAAACATACGAAGGCAATTGTTTGAAAGTAAACAAGGTAAGCACCTTCTCAATGACTGATTTAGATTAATCAAAAAAAAATGGACTTTAAAGACCAAATTAAACTGTTAGGCGAAAGAGTGAAAAAACTCAAAGAACAGGTTCAAACAGAAGAAGCTACCAAGAATGCTTTTATTATGCCATTTATCAAAGAGCTGGGATATGATGTTTTCAACCCATACGAAGTAACACCTGAACTCACAGCAGATATTGGCATTAAGCAAGGAGAGAAAATAGATTATGCCATTCTTAAAAACGGAGAACCCATTATTCTCATTGAATGCAAGTGGCATGGTAATCCACTCACAGAACACAACACCTCCCAACTCTTCAGATACTTTCATACCACCAATGCCAAGTTTGCCATTCTAACAAATGGCATTGAATACCGGTTTTACACAGACCTGGTTGAACCTAACAAAATGGACGAAAAGCCTTTTTTCACTATTAATATCACCGACCTTAAAGACAACCAGATAGAAGAACTCAAAAAATTCCATAAGACATATTATGACTTTAACAATATTGTAAATACAGCCAGTGAATTAAAATACACGAATGAGTTGAAAACACTAATACATGCTGAGCTAACAAATCCGAGTGCTGATATGGTAAAAATGCTAACCCGGCAAGTATATCAGGGAATGATTACAGCCAAAGTACTTGAACAATTTACTAACCTTACCAAGAAATCCTTTCAACAATATATAAGCGACCTTATTACAGAAAGGTTGAAGCAAGCATTAAACAAGGAAGATGAAGTGGCAAAAGAACAGCAGGCTGCCATTGAAACGGCAGAGCCATCGAAAATAATCACCACCGATGAAGAACTTGAGGCTTATATCATAATTAAGTCTATTCTAAGGAGCAAAATTTCCGCTAACAGAATAACCTATCGGGATGCCCAAAGTTACTTTGCCATTTTACTCGATGACAATAACAGAAGAACTATTTGCAGACTTTACTTTAATGAAAATAAAAAATATGTGGTAACGCTGGACACGAACAAAAAAGAAATACGACACGAAATCGGCAACCTTGATGATATTTTTAACTTATCTGAAATTTTATTTTCTGCCGTAGAAGCGCACCTTAAATCCAATGGCGACTAACATGAAATTAACACGGTACTTTCTGTTTCTATTTCTATTAATTGTTACCACTTCAGGCATATGTCAACAGGTACATTATACCCGAACCGGTAAAAAATATCATTCTACGGGATGCCAATATCTCCGTAAAAGCGACTTTGTATGTACATTAAGCGAAGCACTTTCCAGAGGATTAAGTCCTTGTTCCAGGTGCCACCCTCCTACACAGGTGGAGAAAGAAACTCCTGCTGAAAAGATAAAACCCCGGACGTCACCTAAGCCCCCCGATAACAATAAGAAAAAGACCAGGCGGTTGGGCTATAACCCTTATTCCAAAGAATATTTCACTTAAAGATACTGACTATTAAAAACAAAAACCCGTGACAGAAAATCAGAACACAATGAAACAGTATTATCTTAACCTTAATTCCCTGAGTAACGGGGAACGGGAAGTTCATAAAGACGGATGTATCTATCTGCATGAGATAAAAAACATGTTCCACCTGGGTTTATTTTCTTCATGCCATGAAGCGTTATCCGAAGCACAAAAAAATTATGCAGAAGTGAATGGCTGCCATTATTGTTGTTCAGCATGCAAAACCAATTAAACACCTACCAAAACAAATTAATATGTCACGTAAACACAATACAAACCGCTCAGGTGGATCCTGGACGGAAGCAGAGAAAAAAGCCGTTTGGCAAAAAGGAAACACCAGGACAGGTTTCGACCCGGACTCTTATCGTTGGGATAAATGTGATAAAAAAATGAAATGGTCGGAACATGGCAATCGGGAATCGAATGAAGGTTGGGAAATTGATCACATTCTCCCTGTCTCTAAAGGTGGTGAAGACAATTTATCTAACTTACAACCCCTATATTGGAAAAACAATGCTGATAAAGGGGATAACCTGAATTGGAACTGCCCACGATAAGAAACTAATTTTTAAAAGTCTGGAGAATATCACTTCTGCACCTTTTCAAAACAGAAAAACCAAAAAAAATCGGTAAAAACACAGCCTCCGTACTTAAGGCACTTACTCATTTTAGCAATACATTAAATTTACCCCCTAATTAGGCTTACTTATTTCCACAATCTCTAAAGCCTGATCCATGCACACTTTTAACCATTTTTAACAAAAGATTCGAATACTTTATTCAAAAACTATAGGGTGTTTTCCCTATAAAAAAAGAGTGTTTTCACTCTTGATACATTAACTATCTGCGCAGAACTTGCGCAATCGTTTTATGTAACTTTTAGTTGTACACTTAATCAAATCATTATGGAACTATTGCTTATCACTAACAGAAAAAGAAACACCAATACCAAAAAAAAGGAAAGGTATTATGGAGAAGAATTGCGCCATGAAGGAGCACATACTTCAATTATGGCGAGATTAGACCGTCAGGGCGGGGACTATTTCGTTGAAGAAATTTCTGATACCCGAACCGATGTTCTGTTTAAAGAGAACAGAATTTCTACTTTAATGAATTTCCTGAACCTTTGCGTTGCTGACGAATATGACTGTGTATTTTATGTACATGGATATGGTAAAATATTTGAACAGAGCATTGAACAAGCAATCGAGATTCGTAACAGGTACTCAAATACAGCGGTAATTACTTTTTCATGGCCTTCAAGAGAAAAGGATGGTATGCTTAATTTCAGAACCAAGTACGAAAACGTGCAGGAAGTAGCCCGTACTTCGGCAAATGCGCTCAAAGAAGTATTAGAAGAATTAAAAGAAGCTCTGCAACGATTACCTCAAAACAACAAACCTTCGGTAAATCTGCTTATTCATAGTATGGGTAACTACTTGTTTGAACAGATTATACGCTCTAATCCGGAGATAGACCTCAGCATGTTTGATCACATTATTCATAATCAGGCAGATGTTCCTATCTCCACACATAAAGAATGGATACAGCATGTAAAGCCAGCCAGACAGGTTTATATCACCAGTAACAAAGGCGATGTGGTATTAATGGCTTCACAAATTTTGAATGATGGACCGGAAGATGACAGATTAGGAGATTCGATACATGAACATCCATCTGTAAGATCAAACAATGCCATATATATCGACTTTAGCAAAACATCAGGTTTAAGCGGAGGAGAACATCAATTATTTGGTCCCTCAGGTGCAGAAAAGAACCTCTATGTAAAAGGTTTTTTTGAAAGGGCTTTTTCCGGAAAAAAGGCAGTTAAAGGAGAGGCCTTTGTTTGGTTCGAAAACCTGAAATGTTATCGCCTGATTAAATAAAACAATAAAGTGGTAATAGCATCTATTAAGTCAAAACCGAACGATAACAAGATGAGGACTCTGTTATAAACAACACACATCTTACCGGTTTTGTATTTAATGCCGGATTCGCAACCAACTTTATAGTGTTTAGCAAATAACCCCTTCTACTCATCAATAGATAAAGCCTATCTCTTTTCACCAATATTCAGGCTTTATCTCTCTGCTTTACAAACCATTTACACGATTATTTGGTAACAGGCTACACCATTTTCGAATATTTTATGCTCAAAAAAAAGAATGTTTTCCCTATGAAAAAAGAGTGTTTTCACTCTTGAAATGTAATATACCCCTTCTGTAAGTTTGATCTGAAATAATAGCGTACCAACAATTTTATGTCAACAAACAATATTGTACTATACGGATCAGGACTTTTCGATAGTACACCCGTATCTTATGACGACCAGTTAAAAACCATTACCTCCTCCAATTTTAACTCGGTTATTTTATGGACCCTGCACGTACAACCAAATGGTGATATTCATTATAACGATACACCATTGGTGCAAAACGGAGTATACCAAAATGAAACCAATCCGGAGTTGGGAACATATATTAAAAACCTCAAATCGGGTAACAGCAAAGTCACACAAATACTCTGGTGTATTGGCAGTGCCGATGTAACTGATTTTGCCAATATCCGCACTTTGCTGGAAACACCTGAAGGTACACAAACATTGGTAAACAACTTTACTGCACTTCTAAACAATGCTCCTGCCGATGGTTTTGATTTTGATCTGGAAGAGTTTCCGTACAGCAGTTTTACCAATACCATTGTGGATCTTGCATTGCTGCTTAACAAACATTTTGGCTCATTTATTACTTTTTGTCCTTACAACAGAGAAGATTTCTGGACAGACTGCCTGGGGTTAATTTATGCCCGCAACAACAACCGGCAAATAGTTAAGTGGATGAACCTGCAATGTTATGCCGGAGGCGAAACCAATATTCCTGCTTACTGGATCAATACCCTTTCCAAGTCGGCCGCAGTTACCGGAATTACAGATGCCGCAGCTTTTGTTGTGCCGGGGTATTGGTGCTTCTCTTTGCCATACAGCAACAACTGTCCTGATGATATCAGAAGAATTTTTGAAAACCAGAAAACAACCGTACCCGGTCTGTCAGGCGGATTTATATGGAACTCCTCTGATATTTTAAACAACCAGAAAAACACTGCTCCCTGTGGTTGCCCTATGAATATGCAGGCTTACGCCAACGCTATACTTGAGGGGTTAACCTCAGCGGCATTGATACACTCACATTAATTTTTACCCATATTTATTAAAAAACTCCTTAACTATGTCACACCACAACCAAACATTTTTAAACCCGCCTTCTTCCCTTCAGATTAATCCGCGTAAACAAAAAACAGGCGGAAAGTTCAAAACAAAACTCACTTATGCCGATAACGAGGCACCACTTCTGGTAGAAGGCCAGGGGGTATTGAGTTGTGCATTAAACAAAAAACAACCTTTTTATTTTCTTGCAGAAAGTGACGACAGGCAACATGCCTTTAAACTGGAGGTAAATGCCAGCACGGTTATTTTTTATGAGTTGGTAAATGGAAACTGGGTGGAACAAACCACCAACACTTTTGTAAAAAACGGAAGTGGTATAGATCCTGATGATCTCTGCCATTACTGGTTTAGCATCGACTCGCATAACCGTTTTTTGCGTTATGGAAAAGGTGAGGTAAGAAGAAACACCCAGTTGGCAGAACTCAGCTATCCGCCTGCTCCGGAAGATCCGAAAGAAAAAGACCCATATGCATGGGTGGCAGAGGTAGATGCAATTGCCTATACCCCGCAAGTGGTGTATCCGGAAAAAATATATCGCGATCCGGTGATACAGGATCCCGCAATGGTGGTGGTATCAACCGATAAGTTAACCATGGATGATATTGCAGCCAACAGGGCAACCGTTGCGGCCAACCTCACACCAACATGCAGGCAATTATATGAAAATGTTGCCGGTACCAATTTTCAACTGAACACGACTGATTTTCCTGATTTTACCAAGGCCATTGAAGCAAGTATAGCTAGTCCGCAAGGGTGGTGCAATAAAAAGCTGAAAGAAAAATCTACTGAATTCGGAGGGCAACCCAACCCTGATGAAACTTACCTGCGTATAACCATGGGATTTAATCAGGGCGATTCTCCCGGCATTCCTTACGTGATGGAAATCTGGCCTCCGGGACATTATTCTCCTGTGCATAACCATGCGGAAGCCAATGCCATTATCAGGGTGCTGCATGGAGAAATTACGGTAAATCTTTACCCGATGTTAAGCGATTATCACCTGATGCCTTTTATGGTGGCCAAGTTTGGAAAAGATGATGTAACCTGGATTTCGCCAGATTTAAACCAGACTCACCAGTTGCATAATACCAATGTATACGGACCAACCTGTATTACCATTCAGTGTTATATGTATGGAGATACCAATACCAAACATTACGGCTACTTTGATTACCTGAATGAAAACGGGCAGATAGAACAATTTACACCAAACAGTGATATGGACTTTCTGGCATTTAAAGAACAAATGAAATACGAATGGATAAATCTTTTTAATGCAAAAGGTTAACTTTACCTGAGATAAATAACCTTTTACCGGTAGGCAGATGAGTGAAATTGATGTAAAAAAATATGAGATAACCGGAGCCGGTTTAATTATACTGGCTCCGTTTATACCTGCTTTATTTGAGCGTGCCGGTTATGTATTGGATCAACGGAAAAACAACAGCAATGATAAGCTCCGGGCTATTCTTCTTCTTCACCATATGGTTTATGGAAAACAACCTGCCGGAGCAACGGATCTCTTTTTGCCGCAATTGTTATGTAATATGCCCACCACAACGTTGCATCCTCCTTTTCCTGATGTAACCAAAAAAGAAAGTGAACTTAGTATACTCTTGTTAAGAACCGTGATTCAAAGCTGGAGTAAAATTAATCAAACCACCATAGAAGGTTTCCGCGATAGTTTTTTGCAAAGGGAGGGAAAATTAATTATAGAAGACGATGAAGCACATCTGGTGGTGCAACAGCGTGGTTATGATATCCTCTTAAGCAGCCTGCCATGGTCCATTGCCATAACAAAACTGCGGTGGATGGACAGACCTCTTTTTACCAGGTGGAAATAGGTACTGGTTTTTCAATGATGGTATGTTCTTAAATCAGTTATATTTACCAGATGGAAGAAACTGTAAGCGTTCAAATTCAGGTAAGCGCGAAAGAGGTACCTGAAACCTTCGCCTTATACTCTGTTAACACACAAACCCAAATAAACGGGCCGGGTAAAGCAGTTATTACTTACCAAATAGATCTTGGGGAACTGGTAGACAATACCAATGCCATCACCAGATTTTTTAAATCAGGACTCCCTGTAACCATTAGTATGGGCTATGGCTCACAAACATCTCCCGTTTTTTCTGGAATAATAACGCAACAGTACATTTCTGTTTCACTGGAAAACCATACTATTGAAATTATTTGTGAAGAATATTCCTGCATCCTTGAATCCATACCCGTTCCTGCAAACATCAATAACCAGTCTTTTGTTTCATCCATTTCGCCCCTGCTCCGAAAAAACGGATTTAAATTAAATATAATATCACGGATAAAAAGTGTAGTTGCTCACCCGGAATCATCAGGTAATTTGTTTGATCTGATTTTAAGCACAGCAAAACTGAATGGATTGAACGTGCTGGTGAAAGACAAGCTGCTCACACTTGCACCGGCTGATTATACCCAGAAACCTGTTGCATCTCTAACCATGGGAGTAAATATTATAACATTGCAGGCAGAAGGGCTGATACACCTTGCAGCCAACCAAAGAGCGGCAGACAAGGCACAGGAATCGGGAATACTTACCTGTCGTGCCATCCTCCATATTCAGGGTTCATCATTAGCTATACCAGGTAAACTAGCAGAGATAAATGAAACCGGGGAAGCTTTTAGTGGCAAGGCATATATCATCCGCACCAATCAAACATTGCAAAACGGCAACTGGTTAACTGTTGTTACAACAGGATTGGGGTACTGATATTTCCCGGTTCTTGCCCTCTTTTTTCTTTACCACAAACCAACATGCTGAATATCTGGAATAAAGACACCCTTTGTTTCAAATTTCGAATAATTTATTCCTTAAAAAAAGAGTGTTTTCCCTAAGAAAAAAGAGTGTTTTCACTCTTGTTTTGGGTTTAGCTAACCACGTAAGTTTGATTTACCTTTTGCACAAACAGCACAAATAAACCAAACTATGAAAAAAGCAACCTTTATTAAAACAGGAGCATTCGTTTTACTGCTTGCTTACCTGGGAATTACGGCTTTGGAAAGCTGTAACAAAAAAAACAAACCCGAAACCATTACACCTGCGAAGTTTCCTACCCAAACAGGTTTACAATTTCCTGTTGATTCAAACACCATTTACGGATGGCTGAACAATTATGATACAGCCAGCATTACCAAACATGCATGGGATATATGGGCTGGCCTTACTGCCATTACTCCTCAAATTTACAAAACCGATACCTTGCGTGTATTCGAAACCTGGCTTGGCGTGAAAGAAATAGCTGCCCTGTGTGCTGCGGGAACAACAGGTGGCGGATGCAACCAGCCAAAAACTTCCAGGGCACCATTAAGCATTCCACGTCAGTTTGTGCATGCGCAGATTTTGGCCGGAAATACCAAAATTGATACCGGATTTCATATTTATGAAACCGTAGTTTATAATCCCTCAGCAGCTTGTTTTGCTACGGAGAATTTGATTTTTAACAAATCAGTTTTAGATAAATACGCTGTTAAAGATGGCATTGGCGCCATTAAACCTTTCCCAGCGGATGCCATTACCACCAAACCGACTTATTATGCAGGTAAGCCTGATGCAAGCGGTTTAATTCGTGTGCCCACCTGGACCGGCCCTCCTGCACAAGCCCAGGTTTATCCGCCAACATCGTGGAACCTGTTTGTGTATGTTGATATTAATAACAAACAACAACCCGGTTATATTCCGCAACCAGTTGGACCAAATGCTACTCCTGAACAGATAAAAGCTGCTACCTGCAATGCAAGCGATTTTATTTATTATACCCTCGATGCTGCGGCTGCTGCATACTTAAACCTGCACCAGGATAAAGGCAATGCCCAGTTTGAAGCAGGCGATATTGTATTACTTGTGGCTATGCATGTGGCAACAAAAGAAATCAGCAACTGGACCTGGCAAACTTTTTTCTGGACCCCAAATCCTGCCAAACCATTATTCCCAAGCTCTGTTTTTGCTGCCAACCTGAGGCCACCTTACCTGTATGGTGCGGCCAACCATTATGCTGTTGTTACTACTTACAATATGGTATGGCCTAATCAACCTATTACGGGAGGTACCAATACCAACGTTACACCACTTATCGGATATAATCCTTACCTGGAAGCAGGGTTACAGGCACCGTTTGGAAATAAAAACCTGCTCGACAGCAATTACCAGTATGGCGTACAAACCAATTGTATGACCTGCCACGCTTATGCCACAGAAAGTGGAAATACCCCTTACTCGGCAGATCAGTATGTAGATATGAAAGATCCGATTTTTATCAATCAGGTGCAGCTCGACTTTGCATGGTCCATTCAGCAAAATCTAAATGCAAATAAATAATCTCCCCTTTTAACCACACCCCTTAAATACTGCATGGAATAAGCCATGCAGTATTTTTCAAGAAAATCCTATCTATTTTATGACCGCTTCTTATTCAAAAATTCAGCAGATACATAGTTTATCTGTTCTCTCCAATGCCGCTTTCGGTTACAAATTTCCTGATTTTAACAAACTGCAACTTTTTGTTACCACAGTTATACAACAAACCCTGGCCGATAAAAAAGTGCAACAATGCTTAGGCAGTGACTGGCAGTTGGTATGGGGGCCTGTAGTTTTTTGCAACAATCCTCATGCTGCCCAGGTGGTGGCAGATAATACCATGATGCTGCTTTATAGCCCTTCGCAAAACCTGTTTGTGGTGGCTATTGCAGGTACCAATATTTACTCCATGTATGGTTGGTTTGAAGAAGACCTGAAAGTAAACAAAACAGTTTCGTGGAAAGAGGTGGTGGGCAATCATAATCCGTTGCATGATTGGGGAGCTATAGCAGAAGGAACATCAATTGGTTTAATGCAATTGCTTAAAATGACCGACAGTAATAACAAAACCATGATACAGGCTCTTCAGGATTATTTGCCCAAAGCAGGTGCTTCTGGTGAAGTAGCTGTTTCCGGACATAGCCTTGGTGGTGCGCTTGCACCGGTAATGGCCATGTACCTGAAAGATACCATGAAAAACTGGAATTCAAAAAATGTGGTTACTACTGTTTCTTCTTATCCAACAGCAGGGCCAACTGCGGGCAATGAAGCTTTTGCAAAACATGCTGAAAAAAACCTGGTATATGCCAGCTACTATAATAATATAGATGTAGTGCCGAAGGGGTGGCAGAGAGATACCCTTGCGCAGGTTCCAACCATTTACGGAAACCATATTGCACCACCGCAAGGCTCAACTCCTTTTAATACTGCTATTGGTATGATGTGCGTTGGGGCAGTGGCAAATACCTACAAAATGATTTTTGGGAAAATTCCTGAGCCCATTAATTATACCCAAATATCGCCATGGATTCCGATGAAGGGAAGCTTTGATAAGGCAACGGATGATGCGGTGATTAAAAAATTTAAATACCTGCCTATACTTATTCCCCAGGAAATAAAAGAATATGTACCCTTTCTGGTAAATGTAGCCCGTTTTCTTGCCCAACTTGGCTACCAGCATCTGGATGCGTATATCATTCAGTTAAAAATTGAAGAGTTTAATACCAATTACGAAAAGGTGAAAGACAAAAATGCGCCTTCCGATAAGAAAAAGGTTCACTTTGAAGCCATAGGTAAAGCCATGAGTAAACTTACCGGCCTAAAGTCGATGGAGAGTTTACACGAAGAATAAATACGGCTCAGGTATCCATGCAATGGTAACAGCACTTTCCTTTGATTAGGAATTGTTCATTTGTATGGATACTTTTATTTTCCTGTTCTTTTTAACTTTTTAAACAATGAAAACTAAAATACTGCTGTGTTGTTGTCTCTTGTTTTTTAAATCAGCCTCCTCACAGGTTGCCACCCTTTATGCCGGTTTAAGTGGTGTAGTAGGAAAAAAGGGGGATGTAAATATTGAGGTGCTTACAGAAATAATAACTGATAAACAGGAAGAGTTAAAAAAGGAATTTGCAAGACGCACCTTGCTTTCGAGTGTTCAAAACGGAAGTTTTGCATTTTATGCTTTTGCTGATAATTCTTTTAATACCCTGTTTAATACCACCAACCGCACAGCCGCTTCACGCAAACTGATTGAAGCTTCCGCCAACCTGGCACTTGCTTATGGGTTTACGGAATTTTATTTGCTGGCATCGAAACGTTTATTGAGAAACGAAGACCTTGCAGATGTGTTTATCCATGCCACACCTGATATGCTGGATAGTTTAGAGAGAAAAAAATGGCTGCTGTATTTAAGTGTTGATGAAAACAACGGAAACGGTAATCATATTGGATATTATCCGGCTGCGGCAAATTTTACTCCGGATATTGGTTTTCTGGAATCCACTTTTTCTGAATATGCAAGGAACAAAAAACAATACCTCTTTACATCAGACTCTCTTACGATATCTAAAATTATTTCCTGCGTAAACAACAATAACATTTACAATGAGATGCTTATTAAACACCAGGACTGGATGAGTTTTATATATAAACAATACAACCATATTCAGCACGGTTTTAATGTAAATAACTATATGCTGGATCAGTTAAAACCTTCACCGGCAAGCATAACAAAAAAACAGGATGAGCCTCTAACTTCTTTAAACTTTATCCTTACCGATATGGTTTATGATATTCTGCTAAAATCCGAACAAATGGGAAATCTCGGTTTTTTTACCTCTGAAAATACCATGGACCGCACCTATTATGAAGCAAATAACAAGTACCTGAGTTTTATCCGTAACAACCCTTCGATACCGGTTACATCTGCGCTAAAGAAATTGTACAAACGGGTAGAAGGAGAAATTACCCTTCTTTTTAAAACATATACCCTCTTAAAAGATATTTCACAAAAGGAATTATCTATTGCCGATATGGACACCATTTATAAGGTATATAATAACCGGGGTGCCATGATGCGTGCATGTACCAACCTGCTGAGCCTGCAGGATTCGCTGATGAAGTATTCACCGGGCTTTAAAGGCAATTATAATCTTGATTCTGTTGCCCACGAAGTAGATCAGTTGTTTCAACGTTTAAAACTTTATCAACTTAAAAGCAGCAGCGTAGAAAAAAAACTGATTGATGAGGAGGAAGATTTATTTTCCAATCAGGATTTGTTGTTTATTACCCGAGAAGCTTATCCGGCATTAACCAAACTTTCGTTTATTATAGGTGCCAACTCCAGCTATTTTTCCAGCCTCGATACGGTTTACCGTTTTGTATTGTACCAAAATATTGTTTACCTGAAAAACGAGATCAGCAAATTTAATCCTGCACTGCTTTACCGCAAGATGGAATCGTTTACTGATTTTGTTGAACTGCTGAATAACCTGAACGACCTTGACCGCGCGGCATCCTACGAATCGGTGCTGAAGGTAATTGAAAATGCTGGCGCCATGTATTGTAATATGGTAAACGTAAAAACATTTAATACGCTTGCAAACAGTATAGAAAAATACACCATCATTGATACCAAAGAAAACCGCATTTATGTAGATGTGGAAAGCATCATTCTGGCCATTTATAATAAATTTGCCAATAGGGAAAATTATCGTTTCAATTTTTATTTCTCTGTAGGACTTAATCAGAGTCTGAACATAGAACCGGACTTTAAATATATTGCCAGCGATACCCTGAACAGCCTCGGATATGTTGCTGAAAAAATAGGATTTAAATTTAAGGTGCTCGACTTTAAACAAATGCGGTCGTATGAAATAGGTGAAAACGCTCCCGTTATTTTTGGTTTTAAAAAACATGTTACCAAAGTAAAATCCCGAACCCCAATTGTTTCCGATTTTCATGTAATTGGTTATGGCTCCGGTTTGTTATATAATATTGTAAGCACCAAAACCAGTGCACAGTTTACCAGTTATCTGCTGGGTTACGGATTGGGTGTAAGTTTTTATAACGGGCTCGATCTGAACTTTACCATAAACTATCCGATTGGTGTGAATGAATCTTTGGGTGATGTGCTTAGCCCGGAAAATTCTTACCGGATGTTTGCCGTATCACTCGATATTAAAATAGGAGAATACCTAACTGCACTTTCTCAGAAGAATAAAAAATAGATATTATATCCAGATAGCCGGATCCTGATAGTTAACCGGAATATAAGTAAGGTACTGCACCAATCTGGGCGACCTGCTTTTATTTGGAGTGGCACAGTGAGGTAGGGCCTGATTCCATATCACAAAATCGCCTGTATTTCCTGCAACAGGTATTGCTTTATCCATCAACCGGCTTGCATAATCCCGCGGATGAATTCCATCAGGCACGGATAATATCCATTCTTCTATCTGATGCTGAAACCCGGGAACACAATGGAAAGCCCCACCTTCTTCTGTTGTATCATTGAGGTAAAGCAACCCCTGAAATTTTAACGGAACAGGTTGATGAAGGCTCACATCCCAATGTATCGTACTTCCCATAAAATGATAATCCCTTCTTTCAGGCGGATTAAAACTTACCTTGTCTATTGTAGCAAAAATTTCGGTGTTGTGGTATAATTGTTCGTAAGCCATCCTTATCCGCCCGTTATGCCGGATATGTTGTAATGCCGGATGATCGCTGAAAGCCACCATCATTCCTTTTTTTGCCGGATGAAAAGAATACCAGCTTTCCTCATCATCAGGTGAGGCACCCAGAAATTCATAAATAGCATGTACCGCATCTTCGCAGGCCTCTTTTGATACCACCCCTTTGAGAACGAGATAACCATTGGTGTTAAAAAAAGAAATTTCTTCTTCTGTTAATACAGGTTTAGCCAATTGAGTACGTTCACCCAGTATCGCCCTTTGCTTTTGTATTAACCATTGTTTAAATGTTTCCTCATCAGGGCGTTGCTCAAACAAAAAATGAAGCGTTTCCTCCATAGCTATGCCGGCCTCATTTAATGCCTTTATTTGCCGGTTCCAGTTATTACCCGTTTCGGAACCATTTTCTTTATGAAGAAAGGTTTTTAACACCTCCCAGTTCAGTACTGAATTTTTAATGGAATACATAACGGTGCTAATTTCATTATTCCTGCTCTGAACTCCTCATCCGGTTAAAAATACGCCAAGGGGCATTTTGGAGCCAAAAACACATAACAAACTGTTTTACTGATAAATAACTAAAAAAAGGTCATTTTTTGTGTAAAAAAAAAGAGTGTTTTCACTCTCAAAAAAGAGTGTTTTCACTCTTGTTTAGTGTTAGGGTAATATCTGATTTTTGAAGCAACCTGCAGATCGCAACATGACCAGTACCATTCATACCATACAAAAGAAGCATAAACTGAAATACATTTTTCATTTCCTGAAGTTGACCGGGTTCCGCATTGAGTTTGCCCAATTACCTGAAAACCAAACATTTTTACCCGGAATAAGTATTTTTAACGGTACTATTCTGGTAGACAAAAACACCTTGCTCTACACCGGTGATGTTTTACTGGCAGCTGGTTGCCTGGCCATTATGCCGGCAACTGTGCGTCATTCTGCCAATACCTATTACCTTGATACCCATTATACCAAAGAGCAAATTCAAAGTATGGCCATTGCCTGGAGTTATGCCGCCTGCGTGGAAATGGGCATTAACCCCCTGGAGGTTTTTGGAACCGAGAGGTACAATGGTTGCGCTGAGGAACTCCTGAAACAATTCCTGAGTGGTAGTTTTAATGGCCTTAACTTATTAAGAAAAGCGGGATTCTGCCATGACACTGAAGATGAGCAACATTATGGAGCCAAACGTTACCCCTACATGATGCGTTGGATAGCCGATTAAAAACCCGCTCATGAATAAACCGGTTTATATATTAGGCACAGGACTTTCACATAATGGCTCTGCATGCCTGCTCAAAGACGGACAAGTACTTATTGCGATTGAAAAAGAACGGATCACCAGAATAAAACATGATGGAGGAAACGATACTGATGCTGTAAAATATTGTCTCGATGGTGCCGGCATTACCCTTCATGACCTGAGCCTGATTGTGCAATGTGCAAATTTTGAAAAAGAAGAAATTGCCATTACCCATTATAAGGGAAAGCGGTTATTCCCTGCTGATATACAAGTGCCGGTTGTAACCATATCGCACCACCTTGCCCATGCATGGAGTGCGGCAGGTAGCGCTCCATTTAATGAGGGTCATATATTTATTGCCGATGGTTGTGGAAGCCCGCTTAAACAGTGTGATGATTTGCACGGCAGTATCAATTTATGCGCAGAAGATCTGCTTGAAAAACCTCTTCTGTTTTATTGTGAGAAAGACAGTTTTTACGGGTATAAAAACAATACCCTGCTTCCGTTAGTAAAAGACTTCTCTCCTTTATTCCCTGATTCGAGGCCATACCCTATGAGCCCTTTCACCACCCTACACTCTATTGGCGGCATATATAGCGCGGCAAGCCATTACTGTTTTGGCAATATGGACGATGCCGGCAAGCTGATGGGCCTGGCGCCATACGGAGAAAACGGGTATTATACAGGAAGCATTTTCAGAAAAGAAAACGGTCGCGTATTTGTGGATGAAAGCTGGATGAAGGAATTTAATAATCCCTGCACCGGCTACCCTTATTTTAAAGATAATTTTCAGTATTATGCCAATATTGCATCATGGGTGCAGCAGGAAACAGAAAAGGCCTTATTGTATGTACTTCAACACCGTTTAACATATGCAGAAGTTTCCAACCTGGCTTATGCCGGAGGGTGCGCACTAAATGTACTGGCCAATTCAAAAATAAAAAACCAGTTTCCGTTAAAGCAGTTTCATATTGTTCCGGCTGCGGGAGATAACGGGCTTGCGCTTGGATGCGCTTATTACGGATGGATGGAAGTGCTGAAAAATGAAAAAGTAAAACCCGGTGTTACCTCCTGCTATGGTAAAACATATTCAATCTCAGCTATATGTTCTGCACTCACTTCTTTTATCGACAAAATAGAAGTGACACATGCCACCGATATCGCTACAGAGGCAGCAACAATGCTTGATGAAGGCAAAGTTATTGCATGGTTTCAGGATGGTGCAGAGTTTGGGCCCAGGGCGCTGGGAAACAGAAGCATCTTATCAGCCGTGACGAGAAACGATGCCAAAGATTTTATAAACCGGGAAATTAAGAACCGGGAAGATTTCAGGCCCTTTGCACCGGCAGTTTTGCTTGAAGATGTTGGTACTTATTTTGAAAATGACGAAGAAAGCCCATACATGTTGCTGGTAAATCCCGTAAAAGAAGAATGGAAAGAACTATTGAGCAATATGGTGCACCTGAACGGAACATCACGGGTGCAAACGGTAACTGCGGCCAATGGGAAATTTCATCAATTGCTTACAGCGTATAAAAAACTTAGTGGAAAAAGTGTATTGCTCAATACTTCTTTTAACAAAAGGGGAATGCCTATTGTGGAAACACCGGAAGATGCTATACGCTTTTTTCTTTCCTGTCCGCTTGATGTTTTGGTAATAGGTGATTACCTCATAACCAAAGCCACCTCATCACATCAACTGTTTAGCAATCCGGTTACCCAGCGTATTGCTGATTTTTTAGTGAGCAAGGAAATTGAGGTACAGGCAGGCGCCATTAACGAAGACTCCTTTCTTCCGGGGATTTTGATTAAAGAAGGAATGCTGATTGTGGATGAAGAAAAACTGAAATATCCGGGAGATTTATTGCATGAGGCAGGACATCTTGCCGTGATGACCGAAGAAGACAGGAAAGCAAAAACCGGGAATATTGGAGAAGCCGATGCTGAAGAGCAATCTAAAGCAATGGGAGAAGAAATTATGGCCATAGCCTGGAGTTATGCCGCCTGTGTGGAAATGGGATTATCACACGAGGTGGTTTTTCATGAAGGAGGTTACAAAGGTGCTTCAGACTGGTATGTGGAACAATACGCTTCGGGCAGTGCCATTGGGTTGCCTGCACTACAATGGATTGGGTTGTGCTACGATCATAAAAATGCCAAAGAAAAAAACAGCAAACCTTATCCGCATATGATTAAATGGAAAAGATAAAATAAGTATACATGGAAAACCCAAACGCATACCAACATATAGCAGCACTATTAACTACAGAAGAGCTGCATAAAGTGAGAGAGTTGAGTGTAACTGCAAGTTTTACTGATGGCAAAGTTACGGCTACCGATGCTGCCCGATCTGTAAAAAACAATATGCAACTGCAGCAGGAGAGTGCGGTAAATATGCAGTTGCAGCAAATTATTTTACAAGCACTAAACCGTTCTCCGGTATTCAGAAACATTACTTTCCCAAGACATATTTATCCTTTTTTGTTCAGCAAATACAAACAGGGAATGGAATACGGATGGCATGTGGACAGCCCACTGATGGGCGAACTGCTCCGTACTGATATTGCCATAACCATATTCCTTAACCATCCGGAAGAATATGATGGAGGTGAACTGGAATTACAATCGAACGCTGGAACCTTATTGTATAAACTACCGGCAGGAGATGCCGTGTGTTACCCATGCACACAACTTCATCGGGTAAAGCCTGTTTTAAAAGGAGAGCGCAGGGTTGCGGTAAGTTGGATACAAAGTATGCTCAGAAGCAGTGAACACAGGATCGTATTAAGAGAAATTCAGGAAGTAATAAGCAGCCTGCGAAAAAAGGAACAAACAGAAGAGGCCAATCTTCTTCAGCAAACACATAGCAATTTGTTACGCATGTGGGCAGAGTAAAACTTAACAAATAAATAATTTGAGCAACATCATCACTTATCAGCTTCCGTTTACTTTCGATGCATCGCAAATGCAGAAAGAAGTATTACAGTTTACCGAAACAGAATGGATTGATCATTTTAACACCGGATACTATTCCGGCAACTGGAGCGCTATTCCACTGCGCTCAGTAAACGGAGATCCTGCGCGCATATTTCCGGACCCAACAGGTAATGGTGTTTATATGGATACCCCCAACCTGCACAGGTGTACTTATATAACAAGTATTTTAAACACCCTGTTATGCGATAAAATAGATGTGCGCTTAATGAGGTTAAAAGCAGGATCTGTAATAAAAAGGCACCGCGATTATGACCTGGAAATTGAAGACGGGGAAATACGGCTGCACGTTCCTGTTTTCACCAATCCGGATTTGGAGTTTTACCTGAATGATGAGCGGGTTGTTTTAAACGAAGGAGAATGCTGGTACCTTAATTTTAACTTGTTTCATAGTGTAAATAATAAAGGAACAACAGACAGAATTCACCTGGTAATTGATTGTAAAGTGAATGACTGGATACGTGCTTTGTTTCAAAAAAGAGTTGTGCCTGAAAAAGCATAAAAAAGGAATCTTAAGAATCGAATAAATTATTCGCAAAAAACCAAATTTCACATACAAACCAACAAATCAATCAGTTAACAAAAAATCATTGTAAAAAAAAAGAGTGTTTTCACTCTCAAAAAAGAGTGTTTTCACTCTTGTTTCGGATTACCTGAATAAACGATATTACAACTCAAAATTTTCTAACCAACAAACTTAAACAACAACATTATGGAAGGAACCATTGGAGAAATCCGACTATTTGCTGCCAACTTCGCCCCAAAGACTTGGGCATTTTGTCAGGGACAGAAATTGCCAATCAATCAAAATCAGGCACTGTTTTCAATTCTGGGCACCACTTATGGGGGCGATGGGGTAACCACATTTGCTTTACCGGATCTAAGAGGAAGAACTGCCATCGGTCAGGGACAAGGACCTGGGCTTAGCTTTCGCACTTTAGGAGAAATGAATGGGGAAGCCACTCATACCCTTTTGCAAACGGAGATGCCACAACACAACCATGCATCATCAATTACCGCAAATGCCAATGCATCCATGGCTTGCTTAAATGACTCTGCAACTACAGAGTCTCCTGATGGCAACTATATTGCCAGTATAGGGCAAAACCAATTCTCGCCAAACAGCGATACGGTGATGGGCATCACGCCTGCCTCTGTAACAGCCAATATGCAGGTAGGTGTGGCCGGTGCTTCTCAGCCTCATCAGAATATGCAGCCATATCTGGGTATGAATTATGTTATATGTCTTCTGGGCATGTATCCTTCAAGGAATTAATCTTTTTTAACAATCATTAAATTTTTTAAATCAACAATATCATGGAAGGAACTATAGGAGAAATCAGAATGTTTGCAGGAAATTTTGCTCCAAGAACCTGGGCATTTTGCCAGGGACAAATCCTGCAAATCAGAAGCAATACTGCTTTATTTTCAATTCTAGGAACACAATACGGAGGTGATGGTACTAATACTTTTGCTTTACCGAACCTGATGTCTCGTGCAATGGTTGGTACCGGGACCGGTGACGGCTTAACTACCTACACCAATGGTGAAATGGTAGGAACAGAAACAGTAACCCTTATTCCCACAGAGATGCCGGCCCATATTCATACAGGTGCTGTAACTATAACAGGATCTGTAGCGCCTTATTCGCTAAATGATGGCGGCAGCACAGATTCTCCCGAAAGTACCTATCTGGCCAGCACGGGAGCCAATCAATACTCGCCCACACAAGATGATACCATGGGTGCATCTCCTGTTACCATTACTGCCAATGCTACCATAGGAATGACCGGAAATTCGTTGCCACACAACAATATGCAGCCGTTCACCACTTTGAACTTTGTTATTTGTTTGAATGGCATTTTTCCTTACAGGAATTAATCTCCCGATTAAAATTAAAACAGTTAAATTATTACCTATTTAAAGTACAAAAATATTATGGAAGGAACAATGTCAGAAATAAGAGCATTCGCAGGAACTTTTGCCCCTGCAGGATGGATGTTCTGCGCAGGCCAAAGCCTGGCTATTGCACAATACGATGCCTTGTTTGCATTATTAGGAACTACATATGGTGGTGACGGACAAGTTACCTTTAACCTGCCGAATTTGAGCAGCAGGGTTCCGGTTGGTACCGGAAGCGGAGCACCATTTCCCGAAGTTGATCTGGGTGAAGCAGGAGGGAATGAATACGTGACACTAACAACCCCGCAATTACCCGCACACATTCACTCATCTTCGGTTACAGCAGCAGGTAGTTTTGCACCCAAAGCTTTTAATGATGCCGGATCAACAGACTCACCTGTTGGTAATTATCTGGCACAGGTACCCAGCGCAAACCGCTTTGCCTCAACTCATGATGGCTCTGTTGCGCCAACTACTTTTTCCGGAACAGGATCAGCTACATTGAGTCCAACAGGTGGATCGCAACCGCATGATAATATTATGCCGGTTACTGCCTGCTACTGGATTATTTGTGTAGAAGGCATATTCCCAAGCAGGAATTAAAAAATAAATGGAATGATTACACAGGGAGCGGCAGTAATGCTGCTCCCTTAAATGGTTTAAACACGTTCATGAATCAGAAAAAATTAAATATCGGTTTGTTGCTTCCTCAGTCCAATATGTATCCGCTGATTGGGAATGATATAACGAATGGATTGCGTTTGGGTTTAAACAACCAGGAACATGTTGAGTTATTTATTGAAGATATTGGTTTAGGTATTTCTCAGGATCTGGTAATTGAAAAAGCCAGAAAACTCATGCTGCAACACAACACAGATATTGTTGTTTGTATGGCAGGCATGGATATTTCAGAATCAATTGCCAGGCTATTTGATCAAAGCAAAAAAATACTTTTTTTGCTAACCATGGGAGAAAACCTCAGCGCTCTCCCCTTTTCAAGTCCTTATGTATATTATATCTCCTTTGAACTCTGGAGATCGATGTGGGCTATTGGCTCGCATATAGGTGAACAGTCCGCCAAAAAAGTCGCTGTTCTTACTTCTTTATACGATTCCGGATACCTGCTCAACTTTGCCTTTAGCAAGGGCTTAGAGCATACCGGAGGTAAAGTTGTTTATACCCATCTTGTTTCTCCGCAAACCAATATGGAAACAGATAAACACCTTTTTCTTAAAAATTTTATCGCATCCGGTGCAGATGTAATCATGATGATCAGCAGTGGAAGCAATGCCGTAAACCTGCTTCAGCATTATACATCATTGCAGGAGATCAACACCATCCCGCTATACGGATCACCTTTAAGTGTAGCAGAATATCTGCTGCCTGAACATGCCGGACGGGTACAACATACCTATAGCGGCAGTGCCTGGTCAATGGCTGTTGACCTGCCTCAAAACAAACAATTTGTAGAAGCATATCAGGAAGAAACAGACAATTATCCTTCTCCATTTTCCCTGCTTGGTTATGAAGCCGGACTGTTTATTCATGAAGCAATGAAGCATTCAACCAACGAAAAGCTGACATCAAAAACACTTTCAGTAAAAATTCCGGCCTCTGAAATAATAAGCCCAAGGGGGAAATTATCTATTAACAAACAAACCGGGTTTATTACCTCCACACATTTTCTTACACGTGTAATAGAAAATGAAGGACAGTTTGCTCATGAGGTTATTAAAGAATTAAACCAGGTAGAAAAAGAAGAAACCCTGCATGATGAGTTAAAAACATCTCTTTACTCCGGCTGGAAAAACCCATATATCTGCATATGAACGTAACCGTACTTGCCAATAGTAAACTTGCCATACCTGCTTTGTATTTTCTATTACAAAACAAGATGGTAAATGCTGTTGGAATTCCGGATACTATACACGAAGCAACGGATCAGATAAAAACTATTGCCACTCAGTTTCATATTCCCTGCCAGGTTCTCTCCAAAAACAACCTCCGGCAAACAATGGAAAACTGGTTACAGGTTTCAAAACCTGATGTGGTTTTTGTGCTTACGTTTCCATATAAAATTCCGGCATCGTTGCTTGGCATACCACCAAAAGGCTTTTATAATTTTCACTTTGGGGTTTTACCAGAATACAGGGGGGCGGATGCCATTTTTTGGCAAATAAAAAACCGGGAACCATTTGGAGGATTGAGCATCCACAAAATGGATGAAACCTTTGATACCGGCCCTTTAATTCATATAGAAAAAATAAACATCCTTAAAGAAGATACCTATGGGATGCATGTGGCCAAACTATCGCATATGGCCGTTCCTATAATTGCCAAAATAACAGAGCAGATAAAAAACAATTCATATACGCTAACAGAGCAGGATAAAACCAAGGCGAGGTATTACCCTAAGCCTGTTTTTAATGACCTTGAAATTGAATGGGCTACTCAGGGAGCCGAAGATATTATTGCGCTGATGCGGGCTGCAAATCCGTGGAATAAGGGCGTTTTTACCAGCATCAACCATATGCCGCTAAGAATTGCCGATGCCGAACTTATTCATTCATTTACCTATGCCGGAACCCCTGTTGCCGGAGAGGTGCTTCGTGCTGATACTGCGCAGGGCATTTATGTTGCCACACAGGATCATAAAATATTAAGCCTTTCCATTATAGCACTTGATGAAGGTTTTTATACCGGAAAACAATTCAGTGCCTTGGGTATTAAACCCGGAATGCGTTTCGAAAAAATCCAACAACAACAACCAAATAATTAAATAATGTGTATGAAAAAAATGTACTCTCAGATTTTTTACTCCAGCTTGTTCCTTCTTCTGTTTCCAATAAATCATATCAACGCGCAAACCACACTTGTTGCGGGAGATATTGCCTTTACCGGTTACAACTCCGATAATTCAACCGGGCTTGATACCTTTTCATTTGTGATTACCCGGGTGGGTGGAATTTCCAGTGCCACCACCATATCTTTTACGGATAACGGATGGTTGTCGGGCACAAGTGCCTTAGCGACCAATGAAGGTGTTATTACCTGGACCAGCAGCAACAGTATCAGTCAGGGTACAGAGGTAAAAATTGCAGGTCTGGTGGCTCTTATAAACGGAGCAACAAGTGGAACTGTTGCAAACACCAGTAATGCAGCAAGTGGTCTTTCTCTTTCCACTACAGGGGATCAGGTTCTGGCATTCCAGGGAGCGTCATTATCTCCAACTTTTATTTCGGCTATTCAGATGAACGTATCTACCCTTGCCGGTGATGGTATTGACAGTGACAGCTTAAACTGGGATGGTTCAGTAATTGGAACCAACAGAAGTGCCAGACCTGCCGGACTCATGACCGGAAGAACAGCCGTATGGTTACCAACTGAAGTGGATAATGCAAAATATAGCTGCACCGGTTCAACCGGATCTCTTGCAAATGTTATTATTGCCATAAACAATAGTGGAAACTGGCTTAAAGATGATGTAAATCCATATGTTTTACCATCGGGATGTTTTAACGGTTCTATCCTTCCGGTTAGTTTCCTTTCTTTTACAGCCTCTCAAAAGGAAACCCGCGTTGAACTCCAATGGATAACAAGCTCAGAAATAAACACCGACTATTTTGTGGTAGAAAAATCATACAACAAAGCAGAATATACTGACTTATCAAAGGTTTACAGTAAATCTTCACTTTCATCAGGGACTCAGTTATATACCTTTATTGATGGGGAGGCATTACCCGGCACTGTTTATTACAGACTAAAAACAACCGACCTTGATGGTTCTTTTGAGTACTCCCCAATTATCACTGTGGAGAACAAATATGCCGGTATATCAAACCTTATGGTTTATCCAAACCCGGCCACCGATAATATTATTCTAGGGGGCTTACCAACCGAAACATCAGTTGAAATAACAGACATGACAGGGAAACCCCTATTAGATATGATTGTAGAAACAACTGACAGCAAAGTTGTAAATATCAATACATTGAAGCCTGGTACCTATATCATCCGGTTGAATTCAAAAATTTCAGAACAGCCTATTATAAAAATGTTTATTAAAATTTAACATGATATGTATACTTTTACCCCACCAACAACTCCTAAGTCTATGAAACCATTATTACACCTATCCTTTTTAAGGAGGGTCATGATGCTGTTATTATGCAGCGTTTCCTTCTTTACTGCAAAATCCCAAACCACCCTTGCGGCCGGGGATATTGCCTTTACCGGTTACAATTCAGATAATACTTCTCCTGCCTTAGATACCTTCTCCTTTGTCATAATCCGGGCCGGAGGAATCTCTTCAGCTACCACGATCAGTTTTACTGATAACGGGTGGTTGTCGGGTACAAGCTCTTTAGCTACCAATGAAGGTGTTATTACATGGACCACTTCTACTGCCCTTGCCCAAGGAACTCAGGTGAAAATTGCCGGGCTAACAGCCTTGGTTAACGGGGTATCCAGCGGCACTGTAGCCAATACTTCAAATGCTGCAAGTGGCCTTTCGCTTGCCACAACCGGAGATCAGGTTCTTGCTTTTCAGGGAAGCAGCTTAAGTCCTACATTTGTTGCCGGTATACATATGAATGTATGTACCGTTGCCGGAGATGGCATAGACTCAGATGCCAACAATTGGGATGGATCCGTAATCGGAACCAACAGGTGTGCCAAGCCACCGGCATTAACAACCGGGACAAATGCCACCTGGTTTACCACAGAGGTTGATAATGCCAGATACAATTGTACAGTGGTAAGCGGAACTACGTCTGCAGTAACCACGGGCTGTAATACACCCTCAAACTGGACCACAGATGATGTCAATCCATATGTACTTCCATCTTTGTGTACGTTTTTTGGTTCTCCTGCAACTGTAACAGCTACCGGTACCTTAAGTGCATTTTCTTCATGCGCTGGTACCGCTTCTTCTTCGCAAAGTTTCACTGTAGGCGGATCAAACCTTACAGCCAATATTGTAATAACTGCACCTACCGGATTTGAAGTATCTACCACCTCAGGAAGCGGATACGGCAGCAGCGTAACACTTACTCCAAGCAGCGGCACCGTGAGCAGCACAACCATTTATGCACGCCTTTCCTCTTCGGCCAGCGGAACTCCTTCGGGTAATATCACCTGTGCTTCCACCGGTGCCACCACGCAAAATGTTTCGGCAAGCGGAACAGTGAATGCCCTGCCAACTATTACATTAGGATCTGTAACAAGTGTAAGTACCTCTGCCACCAGCTTTAGTCTTCCTTATTCAGCTACCACCGGAAGCCCTAATCAGTATAGCATTGCAGCAGGAGCACCTACAGCCATGCCTGGATTTTCTGCCGTGAATAATGCTACCTTAAGCAGTAGCCCTGTAAGTGTTACAATCCCTGCCAGCTCTGCAAATACCTACAACTTTGTGGCAACGGTAAGAAACAGCACCACAGGATGTGTAAGTGGTAATAATAACTTTACCGTTACTGTGTCATTACCTTCAACAACAATTAATTCTATTGTTAAAGGAACACCTTCTTCTGCCAAAACCAATGCCACATCAGTAACCTATAATGTCACTTTTGGTGCAAGTATTACCGGACTAACCACTTCTAATTTCTCTTTAACAACAACAGGTGTATCCGGAGCAAGCATTACTTCACTTTCTGGTTCAGGTGCCAGTTACAGTGTAATTGTAAACACAGGTACCGGATCCGGATCCATTACCCTTAACTTAAACAATGCAACCGGACTTTCAAATGGTATCAGCACTTCGCTTCCTTTTGCCGGAGAAACATATACCATTGATAAAACAAATCCAACGGTAGTAACCCAAAACCGCACTGTTTACTTAAATGCAGCAGGTACAGGCACTTTAACAGCCGCTCAGGTAAACAATGGAAGCAGTGATGCATCAGGTATTGCCAGTTTATCAATAAATACAACCAATTTCACCTGTGCCAATGTGGGTACGCCTGTAACGGTAACCTTAACCGTAACGGATAGTGCAGGTAACAGCAATACAGGTACAGCCAGCATTACAGTATCAGATACAGTTAGACCAGTGGTAGTTACACAAAACCGCACCGTTTACTTAAGTGCAGCCGGAACCGCAACCGTAAGTGCTTTACAATTAAATAATGGAACAAGTGATGCATGCGGAGTAGCAAGCTTAAGCGCATCGCAAACTTCATATACATGCGCCAATGTAGGAACA
>JBPXJS010000053.1:0-2332 GCA_051715425.1 Bacteroidota bacterium
AAATCTTCGGTAGAGGATAACAGTTCAATGACCTATCTATGGCGTTTAGGTAAGGATTTGTACGACAGTACCAAGATGCGTACATCAACCGAACATAGCCCGATGAATGTGGAGTATGCAGCAGATACCGGCAGGCAAACAATATGGCTGGTAACCAAAACTAAATATGGTTGTATTGATTCTACCTCTGATGAGGTTATTGTAAACCCTGATATTACTGTATTTATACCAAATGCATTTTACCCCGGAAGTAATGTAAATTGCCGTGATGGAGATGTTGATTGTAACAGGCGTTTTAAAGTTGCAGCCGATGGACACCTGAGCATAGAGATCTTTATATTTAACCGTTGGGGCCAGCAGGTTTATTACAGCACAGATGCAAATGAGGGCTGGGATGGAAAAATGAACAACGGAAAAGATGGAGGGCAGGATTGCCAGCAGGATGTATATATCTATCAGGTAAATGCAACCAGCTACAATGGCAAAAAATATAAATACTCCGGATCTGTAACCTTGCTCAGGTAAGTTGCACAGGGCATCGAGATAGATTTAAGAGTAAACTAACCAAACAGGGTGGTCGGATTTATCCGGTCACCCTGTTTTTGTTTAATATTGAGGCTATGGAAATCAGATTTATGCTTTTTTTAATTCGCTAAATTTGCACATTATCAAACCGTTTCATACTTTGGTCTCCGGATAGCGGGAACAATTTGTTAAAGTGTTCTTAAAAATGTTTAACCGGGTATTCTTAAGAAAATATTAAGAACCACTATGGTTAAGTTTGAACTCGAATTCTAGCTATATCTACTCAAAATATAATAATATGAATATGTTTACACGCAATCTGCTCGCTCAACTCAAAGTGAAGTTGCTTTGGGGAATCATTCTTTTGGCAGGTTTCTTATTCTTCACAACAGAAGATGCAAAAGCATCACATGTAGTGGGAAGTGATATTTCTTACGAGTGTGTTCCGGGTGCACCTCCGGGTACATTTTTAATCCGTTTGGTTTTATACCGGGATTGTGCAGGTATTCCTATGTGTAGTGGAGGTTGCGGTGCTGCGTGTTCCCGCAGTGTTGGTATTCAGGGTGCCGATCCTTCATGCAACGGGCAAAGTTTTGGTAATGTTACCGTAAATCTGGTTAATGTGCGTGACGTTAATCCAAATCCGGATTGCCCTACTGCTAAAAGTACCTGTACCAATATGGGTTGTGTGCAACCTGGTACATTTTCACCAGCAGTAGAGCGATATGAGTTTACCGGACAGGTAAATTTAAATTCATTGGGTATACCTGCCAGTTGCTGTAATATCCGCTTAACATGGAGTGAGTGTTGCCGCAATGGAGCCATTACCACAGGGGCCTCAGGTCAGAATTTTTATATGGAGGCTATTGTAAACCGCTGTTTATCCAGCAACCCATGTAATGGTTCTCCCCAATTAACCAATGATCCTTACGCATTTGCTTGTAATGGCCAGCCTTTTACTTTTAATAATGGTGCCATTGACCCAGAATTTGATTCATTGACTTATGCATTTACCCCACCTTTGGCAGGTGCGAATACCCCTACTCCTTTCAACCCGCCCTTTTCTTATGATGCACCAATGCCATGGACAGGCCCTAAATCAGGCGTATTCCCTGCCGGTATTGCCTGTGATCCTATTACCGGAGATATTATGTTTACCCCTGGTGGAACAACCCAAACAATTGGGGTAATGGCTATAGCCGTAACAGCATGGAAAACTGTAAATGGTGTACCAACTATTCTTGGTATTACACGAAGGGATATTCAAATGGTAATTTTGCAATGTCCTCCCAACAACCCCCCTCGAATTGCTACCAATCCTTCAGGCCCGGGTAACCAACCAAAGATGTCGTGGGACGTGTGTGCCGGAACCCAATTGTGCTTTGATGTAATAGCCAAGGATACCGATTTTAATCCACCAGTTATTTCGGATACAACCAAACTAAACTGGAATGCGGCATTGGCCAGGTTCGGAGCCACTTTTGTACCTAACTATAATCCGGCAACACGCAGAATTCTTGGCCCGCGTGAGGATACGTATAAATTTTGCTGGACTCCTGACGATAGTCGTGCCAGTACAACACCATACTATTTTACCGTTACAGCTAAGGATAGCAGATGCCCTCTTCCTGGAACACTTACACGAGCCATCTCCATCCGCGTGCGTGCCAATCCGGACGTAACAATAAGTAAAACAGATTTAAAATGCGGCAAGTGGCAGGTCACTTATGTCACACCTACGAATAAGCCGACCCAAAATTTTTCGTTCCGGAGTTACCAGATATCACGGGAACCGGGAGACTTTAGC
>JBPXJS010000054.1:0-1262 GCA_051715425.1 Bacteroidota bacterium
TATAATACTCCCCGAAAATAAGACCAGAGTGTTAGTTAAAAAAATTCCTAATTTAACTATCACAAATGAAAAAGCAAACACGCCGCAAATTCGCACCTTCCTTCAAGGCCAAAGTAGCACTTGAAGCCATTAAGAATCAGCAAACTTTAGCTGAACTAGCCAGTAAGTTTGAAGTCAATCCAGTAATGATATCGAAATGGAAAGCTGAATTCCTGGAAAACATGGCATCTGTTTTTGATAAGGGCCATAATGCTACTATTGAAGAGGACAACTCACAAGCGCTTTATGCTGAGATTGGTAAGCTGAAGGTGGAAAATGAATTTTTAAAAAAAAGTTGCAAGAAACTGGGAATATAACCCTTCGAGCCAATCTGATACAACCCCGGTTGAAAAAGATCTCTGTTAGACGCCAATGTGAACTGTTATCAGTTAATAGAAGCCGTCTTTATTATAAACCAGCACCCGAAAAGCCAGAAAACCTCAAGATGATGGAAATGATGGACAAACACTTATTGAACCACCCAACCGAAGGCGTAAATTCCATCGTGCATTTGCTGCGTTCAAAGTCGTTTCCCATTGGCCCCAAAAGAATCCGAAGGCTACTGCGCATCATGGGAAGGGAAACCATTTACAGGCGCAAGAACCTTACCAAGAGTGGTTTAAGGGAATTTATCCGACCCTACCTTTTGAGGGGCTTAAACATTAACAGAGCCAATCAAGTATGGTGTACCGATATTACTTACATACCCATGAAACAGGGTTTCATGTACATGAGTGCCATTATTGATGTCTACAGCAGAAAAATAATGGGCTGGGGCATCAGCAACTCCATGAGTAGCCAATGGTGCAAACGTATTTTGGAAACAGCCATACTTGAACATGGCAAACCAGAAATTGTAAATACCGACCAGGGAAGTCAATACACTAGTACCGACTGGATCCACTTCTTAGAAGAAAATTCCATTCAAATATCAATGGACGGTAAAGGAAGAGCGCTTGATAACGTTTGGATCGAAAGATTCTGGAAATCCTTGAAGTACAATTACATCTTCCTTAACCCCGCCGAAGATGGCCTTGAACTTTTTGAAGGAGTTCAAGACCATATCGGCTATTACCAACAAAAAATACATCACACTACTAAACAAACACCCAATGACAGATTTGAACAATCCATTAAATCACAAAAATTTACTACAGTTTTAACAACCAATCATTAACTTAACATCCTGATACTTTGGTATCGAATTTGGGGAGTATTATAAA